>CAWJQO010000001.1:0-115814 GCA_963844975.1 uncultured Gammaproteobacteria bacterium
TTTTTTCGGTTCAGGCTTCTTCGGTTCAGGCTTCTTCGGCTCAGGCTTCTTCGGTTCGGGCTTCTTCGGCTCCGGCTTTTTCGGCTCAGGCTTTTTCGGCGCGGGGGGTTTGGGCTTTGGCTGGGCTTTTAGCTCACTGACATCCACCAGACGGGCGTTGATCAGGTTTGGCACAGGCTTAACCCGGATGATCTCCCGTTCGGTATTGGTCCAATTGGCCGTCAGCACATAGATCAACAGGCCGTGCAGCAACAGTGTGGCCAGGGCCGGCCGCAGGACAATGCGCGGCATAACAGGTTTGGCATAAACAGAGGTATTCACTGGGGATTTTCAGTCACCAGACCAACGCTTGGGGCCCCCGCCTCCTGCAGCGCAACCATGACCGTCACCACTTCACCGTAGGGTACCGCCCGGTCGCCCCAGATCAGCACCGGCTTGTCGGGACTGCGGCGCAATCACGGCGGCGACCCGATCCTTGATGGTAGCCAGGGACAGAATCTGTTTCTCCTGGCCGAGATTGAGGAACAGCTGGCCGGCAGCATCGACCGACACAATGACCGGCTCGCTGTCCTGCTTCTCCACCGGGTCGGCGCTGGCTTCGGGCAAGTTCGACCTTAACCCCCTGCATCAACATGGGCGCCGTGACCATGAAAATGATCAGCAGCACCAGCATCACATCGATGTAGGGCACCACATTGATGTCCGACATGGGTTTACGCTTGGAGCGGTTCCTGGACACTGCGCCCTACCCCGCCTTCTTCTCGCGTGAGCGCAGGGCGAAAGCCTGACGGTAGAGAATACCGGAGAACTCGTCCATAAAGGTGTCATAGCGGTTACTGAGTACCTCGACCTTGGAGGCGAAGCGATTGTAAGCCAACACCGCAGGGATGGCGGCGAACAATCCCATAGCAGTGGCTACCAGCGCCTCCGAGATACCCGGTGCGACAGTCGCCAGCGTGGCCTGGGTGGAATTCGCCAGGCCGCGAAAGGAATGCATGATCCCCCACACAGTTCCGAACAGACCGATATAGGGGCTGGTGGAGCCGACCGAGGCCAGGAAGGCCAAGTGGCGCTCCAGACGCTCTTCCTCGCGCATGACCGCGACCCGCATGGCCCGGCGGGAACCCTCGATCACTGCCTCGGAATCCATTTCCGACTGCTGTGCCAGGCGGGAAAACTCCTTGAATCCGGCGCGAAAAATACTTTCCATGCCCAGTATCGGCAGGCCGTCGGCAGCCTTGTCATTGCCCTCCCGGTAGAGTTGCGATAAATCGACCCCCGACCAGAAGCGCTCTTCAAAGCGATACATCTCATCGTTGGCATTGCGAAAATAGAGAAAGCGATTGACGATCATGTACCACGACAGCATGGACGCCAGCAACAGTATGGCCATCACGAACTGCACAGTGAAGCTGGCATTCCACACCAGATCCAGCAAACTTAATTGTTGTTCCAACTCCCGTCCCCCTCAAACTTACGTTTCTTTTTGTTCCAACGCGCGTAAACGCGTCACCATCTCCGGCGGCAACCGGCGCGGCTTGACGCCGGCCCGGTCGACGCAGGCGATAGTCACCTGCGCCCGCGCCAGCAGCTCTGCACCGCGGCGCACACTCTGGTCGAATACCATGCCGGCTCCGCGCAACTGCGTGAGCGTGGCGGTTGCCTCCAGTTCATCATCCAGTCGCGCGGGCAGCTTATAGCTTACTGCCAGGTCCCGCACCACAAACATCAGGTCGGAATTGAAAATGTAGTTCTTGCCATAGCCGAGTGAGCGCATGAGTTCGGTGCGCGCCCGCTCCATGAACTTGAGATAATTGACATAATATACAATCCCACCGGCGTCAGTGTCTTCAATGTAGACCCGCATCTTGTGTGAAAATTCCCCCGCAACCACTAGGACTCGCCACCCTCTTCCAGATCCAGCGGCAGGTTGGTGCTGACTGACACACTCGCGGGCCGGGCAGGCCAAAGTGCAGGTAGGCATTGCGCGTGGCCATGCGCCCGCGGGGAGTACGCAACATATAGCCCTGCTGGATCAGGTAGGGCTCCAGTACATCCTCGATAGTGCCGCGTTCCTCCGAAATAGCGGCAGCCAGACTGTCCACACCCACCGGACCACCATCGAACTTTTCGATCAGGGCCAGCAGCAGCCTGCGGTCCAGGTGGTCGAAACCCTTCTGGTCCACGCTCAGCATGTCCAGCGCGCGATCGGCGATCGCGCTGGTGATATGCCCGTCTGACTTGACCTCGGCGTAGTCACGCACCCGGCGCAGCAGGCGATTGGCGATGCGCGGCGTGCCACGCGCGCGGCGTGCGATCTCCGCCGCGCCATGGGTATCGATACCGATCTTCAGGATTTGCGCCGCGCGCTCAACAATATGGGCGAGATCCGCCACCTCGTAGAATTCCAGGCGCTGCACGATGCCAAACCGGTCCCGCAGCGGGGAAGTCAACAAGCCGGCCCGGGTGGTGGCGCCCACCAGGGTGAAAGGGGGCAGGTCCAGCTTGATGGAACGGGCACCCGGTCCCTCGCCTATCATAATATCGAGCTGGTAATCCTCCATGGCCGGATACAGTATCTCTTCCACCAGTGGGCTGAGGCGATGGATCTCGTCGATAAACAACACATCCCCGGGCTCAAGGTTGGTCATCAGCGCGGCGATATCGCCCGGCTTTTTCCAGCACCGGGCCAGAAGTGGTCTTCAGCGAAACGCCCATCTCGTGGGCGATGATGCTGGCCAGGGTGGTTTTGCCCAGACCCGGCGGACCGAATATCAGCGTGTGGTCCAGCGGTTCCCCGCGGCCCCTGGCAGCCTGCAGGAAAATAGTCATCTGCTCCTTAACCACCTGCTGGCCAATGTATTCATCCAGGGTCCGGGGGCGTATCGCCCGGTCCATGACGTCCTCGCGCGGGCCATTGGCCTGGGGTGCGATCAGGCGGTCGGTTTCAATCATGCGCACGGCCTCACGCTCGCACCATGGATTTCAGGGCGCGGCGTATCAGTTCCTCGCTGTCCTTCACGCTGTCGTCGTTGACTGCCGTCACCATACGACTGGCCTCCTGCGGTTTATAGCCCAGGGAAATAAGCGCGCCTTCCGCATCGGCCACGATGTCGGTAGAGCGGCGCCAGTGCAACAGCACCGTCCGCCTGGCCCTGCGCGTGCTCAGCCCGCAGCAACCAGTCCTTGAGCTTGTCACGCATTTCCACCAGCAGGCGCTCCGCGGTCTTCTTGCCGACGCCGGGCAGCGCGATAAGGGCAGATAGATCGTCACGCTGGACACAACGGGCGAAGCTGTGGGCGTCCATTCCCGACAGAATGGTCAGGGCCAGTTTGGGTCCCACTCCGCTGACCTTGATCAACTCTCGAAACAGGCTGCGATCGCCCTCTTCGATGAAGCCGTACAACAACTGGGCATCTTCACGCACCACGAAATGTGTCACCAGCGAGACTTCCGACCCCAACTCAGGCAGGCGAAACAGCGTGGTCATCGGAACATGCAATTCATAGCCAACGCCACCCGACCTCCACCAGAATGACCGGGGCCTGTTTGTGGACGAGATAACCTCTGATTCTGCCTATCATCCGGTGGGAGTCCTGTCAGCGTATCCGGCGGCGGCGCACGGACCTGGCGCCGGCCATATTGATCATACTGTGTTGCGTGTGCGCATGACACAGCGCCGCGGCCAGAGCGTCCGCCGCATCTTCCTGGGGTGCCGATGATAGCTTGAGCAAGACCTTTACCATGTGCTGTACCTGTGCCTTGTCGGCGGCGCCGGTCCCCACTACCGACTGCTTGATCTGGCGCGCCGAATACTCCGCAACCGGCATATCCTGCACGGCACAGGCCACGATGGCCGCGCCGCGCGCCTGACCCAGTTTAAGGGCGGAGCCGGGGCTTTTGGCCATGAATACCTGTTCCACCGCCAGTTCCTGTGGACAGTGCAACTGGACCAATTCCGTCACGCTGTCAAAAATAACCCGCAGCCGCTCGGGCAATTCACCCTCGGGCAAACGGATTACACCACTGGTAACGTACTCACTGCGCCCGGACACAAAATTGATGATGCCAAAACCCGTTTTGCGTGAGCCGGGATCTATTCCCAGGATAAGCGACATACCAATTTCCGCCGGGTGCGTCAGATCCCCATTATGGACAAGTTTACAGGCCTGGTCTGCAAGTAGGGGAGGTGATTTTGCCGCTCACTCTGCAGCTAGTTTGGGAGCACTCCTTGTCGAGCGACTCACGGTTCTGGCGCAGGCGGATATTCAGCTCCTGCAACTGCTGGTCGCTGACATCACCCGGTGCGTTGGTCATCACACAGGCCGCACTCTGGGTCTTGGGAAACGCGATCACGTCGCGGATGGACTGGGCACCGGTCATCAGCATCACCAGTCGGTCCAGACCGAAGGCCAGGCCGCCATGGGGCGGTGCGCCGTACTGTAACGCATTGAGCAGGAAGCCAAATTTTTCCTCGGCCTCCGTGGCATCAATATTCAGGATGCGAAATACCGCTTCCTGCATATCGCGCTTGTGAATCCGGATACTGCCGCCACCCAACTCACAGCCGTTCAACACCATGTCATAGGCGCGCGACAGCGCCTTGCCCGGGTTTGCTGCCAGTTGCTGCGCGTCACAGGAGGGTGCAGTAAATGGATGATGCAGCGGTGTCCACGCACCATTGGCATCCTCTTCAAACATGGGGAAATCCACCACCCACAGCGGTGCCCAGCCCGGCGCCACCATACCCAGGTCTTCCGCCACCTTGATCCGCAACGCCCCCAGCGCCTCGTTAACCACCCGCGCGCGGTCGGCGCCGAAGAAAATGATGTCGCCATTGGCAGCACCGAGGCGCTGCATCATCTGCGCGACGATGGTCTCGGGCATGAACTTCAGGATGGGGGACTGCAGACCTTCGACCCCGGCGGCGATGTCATTCACCTTGATCCAGGCGAGGCCGCGCGCACCGTAAATGGACACGATATTTGGTGTAGTCATCGATGTCCTTGCGGCTGATGGTGGCGCCGCCAGTCACTTTCAGTGCGGCTACCCTGCCCGCAGGGTCATCTGCGGGCCCGCGGAAGACTTTAAACTCCACCTGCTGCATCAGGTCATCCACGCTGACCAGCTCCAGCGGGATGCGCAGGTCGGGCTTGTCCGAACCGTAGCGGTCCATGGCTTCTGCGTAGCTCATATGCGGGAAACGCGGGCAGGTCCACCTCCAGCACCGCCTTGAACAGGCCGCGAATCATGCGCTCGGTGATGGCCATGATCTCCTGTTCATCGAGAAAGGAGGTCTCAATATCGATCTGGGTAAACTCTGGTTGCCGGTCAGCGCGCAAGTCTTCGTCCCGAAAGCATTTGGCGATCTGGTAGTAGCGATCGAAGCCGGACACCATCAACAGCTGCTTGAACAACTGGGGCGACTGGGGCAACGCGAAAAACTTCCCCGGGTGTGTGCGGCTTGGCACCAGGTAATCGCGGGCACCTTCTGGCGTGGCCCGTGTAAGAATCGGCGTCTCGATATCCAGGAACCCCTCGCCATCGAGGAAGTTACGCACCGCGCTGGTGATTCTGGAACGCAGGATCAGGCGGTCCTGCATTTCCTGGCGCCGCAAATCCATATAGCGGTATTGCAGGCGCACCTCTTCACCGACATTGGTGTACTCATCCAGCTGGAAGGGCGGCGTCGCCGCGGTATTGAGAATTTCCAGCTCCTTGCCCAGCACTTCTATATGGCCCGTTGGCCATGGCCGCATTCACCGTGGTTGCCGACCGCGCACGGACCCGGCCGGTTACCTTCAGGACATACTCACTGCGCACCCGATCGGCGCGCTGAAAGTGCTCCTCGGTATCAGGGTCAAACACTACCTGCACAATGCCCTGGCGGTCGCGCAGATCGAGGAAAATAACACCACCGTGATCCCGACGGCGATCAACCCAACCGCAGAGGGTGACCGTTTCGTCAATATCGCTGTACTCAAAGCGCCACAATAATGACTGCGCATAGTCTGGATTCCGTCTGGATTGGCTGGCCCGGCCCACAGCGGGCCGGGGATTAGGCTGTCTTTTTGCTTTCGCCTGATTTGCTTTCGCTTGGTTTGCTAGCGCTCGCTTTACTTTCGCTTGATTTGCTCTCGCCTGATTTGCTCTCACCAGAGCTGGACGCGGTGGATTTGTCTCCGCTACCGCCGGCGCTGTCACCGCCACTTACCAGGTTCTTCTTATTGCCCGTTTTGAAGTCGGTCTCGTACCAGCCACCACCCTTCAGGCGAAAAGCGGCTGCGGAGACCTGCTTTTTCAGGGCTGGCTTACCGCACTGTGGGCAATCAATCAGCGGGGCATCACTTATCTTCTGCAAAACCTCGATTTGCTTCTGACAGGCCTGGCACTGGTACTCATAAATCGGCATGGAGTGTTACCACCAAAGGTTAATTCGCGAGTTGACGTAAAAAAATAGAGGCGCGAATTTTAACCCATGCGAGCCTGCAGGCCAAGCTCAGAGGGGATGGAATAGAAGGGCAGAAAAACCCCGCACCGACGGGTGCTATGCGAGGGAAGACTTTGACCAGCCTGCCGGGCAAGCTGGTCGCGTGCATCACCTAGGAAGCGGCGAATTCCTTCAGCTTTTTCAGCGGGCGAACCTTCACACCAATGCTCGCCGGCTTCGCTTTGAACATTTGCTCCAACCCGGTAAATGGATTGATGCCTTTACGCGCCTTTTTGGCGGGCTTTGCTCACCGTGGTGACTTTCAAAATACCCGGCAGCGTGAACTCTCCTACTGCGCGCTTCTTGATGCTGCGCTCTATCAGCGAGTCAATACCATCAATGACTGAGCCGACTTGCTTTTTGGTCAGGCCCGTGCTGTCAGCCAAACTTGTAACTATCTGTCCCTTGGTCATTTTCTGCGTGATCGGCGCTGCCTGACTTCTTCACCGGTGCCGCTTTCTTGGCTGCCTTCTTCCGTGCAGGAGCCTTCTTTGCTGCTTTCTTTGGAGCCTTTTTAGCTGCTTTTTTAGTTGCCATGTTGTTTTCAACCTTCCCTAAAAATTTTAATTGGAACCCGCTGCAAGCCCCAGCAAAGTGCTTTCCAAACTCTCGAAAATACCGCTGCTGCGAGCTGCAGGGGAATGTATAAAACATGAAACGCTGCAATACAAGTGTTTTCTACGATTGCGCCAAAAATACCCTTTATTTTTAGTGCCGCAGGCGTGTCCGCTAATAAAACACACCACTGCGCCACGCACTTCCGCCTGAACAAACAACCGTCCGCTGTGCGCGAGTCCTCCGCATAGCCAAGCCTGTACGCTCAAGTTATTCACACGTAAACTAGGCGCCCTCTTGCAACCCAAATCACCGGATGTATTCATGCGCACCAGTCAATTCCTGCTAGCCACCCAGAAGGAAACGCCCGCCGATGCGGAGATCATTAGCCATCAGTTGATGCTCCGCGCTGGATTGATACGCAAATTGGCCGCAGGACTGTATACATGGCTGCCCCTGGGCCTGCGCGTGCTGCGCAAGGTGGAGGCCATCGTGCGCCAGGAAATGGAAGCATCGGGTGCGCAGGAAGTCAGCATGCCGGTGGTGCAACCCGCCGAGCTGTGGCAGGAGTCTGGCCGCTGGGAGCAATACGGCCCGGAACTACTGCGCATTCAGGACCGCCACCAGCGGGATTTCTGTCTGGGCCCGACCCACGAGGAAGTGATTACCAGCCTGGTGCGCGACGAGATCAAGAGCTATAAACAGCTTCCGCTTAATCTTTACCAGATCCAGACCAAGGTGCGCGATGAGATCCGGCCCCGCTTCGGCATCATGCGCTCCCGTGAGTTTCTGATGAAGGATGCCTATTCATTTCATATAGACCAGGCATCTCTGGAGCAGACCTACCAGGTGATGTTTGGCGCATACACCAATATCTTCACCCGCCTTGGGCTGGAATTTCGCCCGGTGATCGCCGATACCGGCAGTATCGGTGGCAGCACATCGCACGAGTTCCACGTACTGGCGAGCTCAGGAGAGGACGCTATCGCCTTCAGCGACGGCAGCGACTATGCGGCGAATGTCGAAATGGCGGAAGCACTGGCGCCCCCGATGGAGCGCCCGGCACCCACCGCCAGCCTGCGGGAAGTGGCCACCCCCGGCATCAGGACCATTGAGGAACTTGCAGCATTCCTGTCGATTGATCCGGCTAGCAGCGTTAAAACCCTGGTGGTCGAGGGCGCAGAAGAGGGCGGCCTGGTGGCTCTGGTCCTGCGCGGGGATCACCAGCTCAACACCATTAAAGCAGAGAAGCTGCCCGGCGTAGCCGCTCCGCTGCAGATGGCAAGCGAGGAACGGGTGCGCGCCGCCTGTCGAGCCGGCTTTGGCTCACTGGGCCCGGTCGGCCTGGATCTGCCGATGATTGTCGATCGCAGCGCCGCGCAGCTGGCGGATTTTACCTGCGGCGCCAATTCGGAGGACACACATCTCACCGGGGTCAACTGGGATCGGGATTGCCCCCTTGCGCAGATCGCGGACCTGCGCGACGTAGTGGCCGGCGACCCGAGTCCCGACGGCAAGGGTCACTTACAGATCAAGCGAGGCATTGAGGTAGGGCATATTTTCCAGCTGGGCACCAAGTACAGTGAGGCCATGAACGCCAAGGTTCTGAATGAGAACGGCAAGAACGTCACCGTCACCATGGGCTGCTATGGCATTGGCGTTAGCCGTATCGTGGCCGCAGCCATCGAGCAAAACCACGACGACAGCGGCATCATCTGGCCCGCTTCCATGGCACCATTCCAACTCGCGATAGTGCCGCTGAATATGCACAAGTCAGAAGAAGTGTCCCGTTGTGCAGAGGATCTCTACCACCAGCTGCAGGCCCCGGGGTGGAAGTGCTGCTGGATGATCGCAACGAACGACCCGGCGTTAAATTCGCCGACATGGAGCTAATCGGCATTCCCCACCGCATCGTAATTGGCGATCGCGCCCTGGCGGACGGCAACATTGAATACAAGAGCCGACGCGGGGCAGAGTCCCAACTCATTGCGCAGGATAACATTCTTGATTTTCTAAAGGAGCAAATGCTCCAGCCGTAGCAGCTGTGGCTGTAGCCGGGGTTATGGAGGGAATCTAGCGGTACGAACCTGGCGACTGCCCTGTCCATTTCTTAAACGAGCGATGAAACGCGCTGGGGTCGGAGAAGCCGACCTGCTCCGCCACCTCACTGACCGTCAGGCGATCACGACTCAACATCGAGATGGCCATGTCGCGCCGGGCGTTATCCTTGATGCGCTGGTAGGACGTACCCTCTTTCTCCAGGCGCCGGCGCAGCGTGCGGGCTGACATATTAAGCAGGTCGTCAACTCCTCAAAGCTGGGCATCTCCTGACGAAAATCGTCGCCGAGGATATCCCGAATGCGGTGGGTAATACTGTGGGTACTGGACCGTGGTTCAATGACCATATAGTAAGGCGCGAGTTTGAGAAATTGCGTGAGATCCTCCTCATCGCGAACCAGTTCAGCATCCAGGTGTCGGGCGCTGAAAGTGACCGAGTTGACGGCCTCGCCGTACGCCACCGGACAGGGAAAGAAGTGCCGAATACCCGCCATGAATTTCGGTCTGGGGCCGGCGCAGGTTGCGCTGATCACATCGATGTACTGGTCGATCAGCCAGCCGCTGAAGCGCAGCCACATGGCGAGATTACACAGAACACTGTGCTGCTCTTCTCTATTGTTATCCCCAGAACGGTAGGTCAGTGTGGCCTCCTTGCGCTCCTCGTCAACAATAAGCCGGTTATCGATGTCCGGCGCCGTGACGTACACGGCAAACCTCATTGAACTCAATAGCACGGTGCATGGCAGCGCCCAGGGTGGAACTGTTGATCATGCTCAGGGCAATGAGACGAGTGGTTCCTGGCGGCGTCTGTACATCGGGCATCACACCACCTGACTCGTCACCGAGCTCCCTGATCAACTCCAGGCACAATCGAGAGTACTGCTCGCGAGAAACGACGAGCGTCTGGACATCCTGCCGCAAGGGGTCGAAGGGAAACCGGGCAGCGCGAAGAATGGCATCCACGTCCCGATTATGGGCTCGCGCCTGTGCCAGTAGTGCCCTGGTAAACTGCATGGGCACCGCTTCGTTGTAAAATGTTGAATTGATCGCCACTTTAGACAACGTACACGTAACCCTCGGACGGGCAGTAAAACATAGCGCATCAAGCCCATCAAGGTGAACAACGCCACAAAGCTTGCCTGACATTTAATTGGTCCGTGGGTTTGACAATGCCGTGGCGCCTGATCACTATGTAAGAAAAACGCTGGCAAATAAGTAGCTTAGGGCGCATGACAGACATCAATCAGCTGAGCAAATGGAATCGGGATATTTCCAGGGCCATCGCCGCCCTGGGCACCGAGCAGTTTTTTCCCACCCTGGTCGAGGCCGTCAACGGGCAGGTAAAAATCGACTACCCACAGATATGGCTTTACCACAAAGACCTGCCACCCCGAATCCTGTACCACGGCATACCCATGCATGCGGTTGCCACACAGATCGACAGGTACCTGGAGGGACCCTACCGCGAGGATCCATTCTACCAAACATCCATGCACCAGCCTCGCTCCAAGATCTATCGCCTGTCGCGGGTAACCATGGGCAAGCTGCATGATTCTGATTACTATCGCAATTATTACGCCGACACCGGCACCTGCGACGAGGTGGTATACCTTGCCAAATTGCAGGCTGGCAACGTCATTAACCTGAGCATGATGCGACTGGCGGAGCGCGGCCCATTCAGCGAGCAGGAATATGAATCCCTGTATCTGTTGGCGGAACCGGTATCCGAGCTTCTCAAGAGTCACACTGAGCACAGTGATTTTGCGGCCACCAACCTGATCCAACCGGGCATCGACCACCAGATCGATCTCGCCTTTCGCACGTTTGGCGCATCGCTGTTGTCGCCCCGGGAGAAGGATGTTCTGGAACTGATGTTGCGTGGCTACGGTACAGACGTCTCCGCTGAACGCCTGGACATTGCCGTCGAAACCGTTCGTCGGCACCGCAAGAGCATCTATCGCAAGCTGGATGTCAGCTCCCAGACCGATCTTTTTTCCCTGTTTCTCAACTCCATGTCCTGCATGGGGGAAGCCGCGGGCAGGGATCCGCTCAGTATCTATATGTCACCTCGCTGAACGTTTAATCCTGCGCGCAGGAGTCCGCTTGCACAGTCACAGCCAGTAGTGCAGAAAATACTCAGCGGAAGGGAAAATCGCATTCTCGTGCCCCATGTAGGGCATTGAGCGACCAGGTTTAACCGTGGATAGTGCGCGCTTACCGATCACTGTACGGTGGACACATGTCGCTTGAGGCCGATTGGTTCCTGCGGGCTCATCCCGAAATTACCACCATAGAAGCGCTGCTCCCCGACTGTAATGGGATCTTGCGGGGCAAGTGGGTTCCGCGCCACAAACTAGGCAGTATCTTTGACGGCGAGCTGAAACTCCCCAAGACGGCACTTAGTCTGGATATATGGGGCCGCGATGTGCAACAACTGGTGTTCGCCAGCGGGGACGCCGACGGTATCTGTCATCCTGTAGAGGGATCCTTGTTGCCCACACCCTGGGCCGTCGGTGGCCAGCACGGGCAGGTCATGCTCTCCATGTTCAACGCGGATGGCGCACCTTATGGCGGCGACCCGCGCCATGTGCTGAAGCAGGTACTGACCCGCTATCAGGAAGCAGGTTGGCGCCCGGTAGTCGCCGCCGAACTGGAATTCAGCCTGGTCCGCTGGGACAACTCGATCCCCCTGCATACCTGTCCCGCCCCCGTTGGCGGCTCCCCCATCGGCGGCAATACCTATGGCCTGGATGTGCTCAACCATCACCAGGCAATGCTGGAAGATCTGCGACTGGCCTGCGAACTGCAGGATATCCCCTTCGACGGAGTGGTCAAGGAATCCGCTCCTTCCCAGTACGAAGTCAACATGCAGCATGTGGACAACGCGGTGCTGGCCGCAAAGCAGATCCTCATGCTGAAACGCCTGATCAAGGGCGTGGCCGCCAAGCACGGTCTTATCGCCAGCTTCATGCCCAAGCCCTTTGAAAATGAAGCGGGCAACGGTATGCATGTGCACTGCAGCGTGCTGGATGAAAACGGCGTGAACATTTTCGATGACGGTACGGAAAAGGGTTCGCCGCTATTGCATAACGCCATTGGCGGCTGCCTGCTGAACATGGCGGATTCCATGGCAATTTTTGCTCCCAGCTACAACGGCTACCGGCGCCTCCAGCCGGGCTGTCACGCCCCTACCTACCCCAGCTGGGGCTACGAAAATCGCACCGTAGCAGTGCGCGTGCCCGCCGGCAGCCACGCGGCCCGCAGGCTGGAACACCGGGTGGCCGGTGCGGATGCAAATCCGTACCTGCTATTGGCGGTGTTGCTCGCCGCCATGCTCGATGGCATCGAGCAGAATCTGTCACCGGGCGACCCTATTACCGGTGATGGCTACACACAGGAAAAAGAGAATTTGCCGGTTTATATGCCCGACGCGGTCAAACTGTTTAGTGAATCGGACTTCATCCGCCACAGCCTCGGAAGCGAGTTACAGCGAATCTATACACTCACCAAGCAACAGGAACTTGAGGAGTTCCGTAAACGCGTCACCACACTGGAATACCAATCCTACCTCGAACAACTCTAATACCGCTGTTTCACCGTTACGTCCGTGGCAAACGGAACTTCCACTAGTGGTTCGGTGTCAACATATCGGCTACTTTAAACGAAGGGCCGATTTTCTCTACCCGCGATCAGCTGCTATTAAGGAAAGTACGTAATACTATAGAATGTTAACCTTCGAACTTACACCGGACGACACTGGTGTGCGCAAAGACTTTTACTGCCAAAGAAGTTATCCTTGTCAGGATTTTCAGACCATACGAGACCCGATTACCCTCATGATCAACACGCAAACAAAACCGCCACTCAACCTGGTGAACGTCGTCATTTTTATTGGCCTGCCAATCGCAGCGCTGCTGCTGGTGCCTCTGTGGGGTATTACTCATGGCTACGACGGATTCCAGTGGCTGTGGGCGCTCGCCTTTCTCTACCTGAATGGCATGTCCATTACAGGAGGCTACCATCGCCTGTGGGCCCACAAGGCCTATGAGGCCAGCCCTGCACTCAAATGGTTTTTTGCGTTCTGGGGCGCGGGTGCGCTGCAAAACAGCATCCTGACCTGGGCATCTGACCATCGTAGGCACCATCGACATGTGGATGACAATGTACTCGACCCCTACTCCGCCGGACGCGGACTGTGGTTCAGCCACATCGGCTGGATGCTACGTGAGTACAGTAGCAATGCGCAGGACTTCAGCAATGCCAAGGACTTGTTACGTGACCCGGTCGTCACCTGGCAGGCCAGGCATTACGTACCCCTCACCCTATTCATGAATCTGGGCCTGCCACTGCTATTGGGCATCTGGCATGGCGACGTCATCGGCACGCTGTTGCTGGTTGGGCTATTACGCCTGGTAGTGAATCATCACGTGACTTTCTTTATCAATTCCCTGGCGCACTATTGGGGCAGCCAGCCCTACACCGAAACCAACAGCGCCCGCGACAATGGCTTTCTCGCCTTCCTCACCTACGGCGAGGGGTACCACAACTATCACCATATCTTCCAGACTGACTATCGCAACGGCATCCGCTGGTGGCAATGGGATCCGACCAAGTGGATGATTGCCCTGTGCCAGCGTCTGGGCCTGGCCAGGAACCTGAACCGTGTCTCCGACTTCAAGATCCAGCGCGCCATTCTGGATACTGCCTTTGAACGAGCGCGCAACCAACTGGAGGAAGCGCAAAACAGCGAGTCCCTGCTGCATATACTGGAGCGCGAATATCAGCTGTTCACCGACTCCATAAACCAGTGGACAGCACTGCAGGCAGAGCGCTATGAGCGTACCAAGGAACAACTGAGTGATGCACTGGAAGAACGCAAACAGCACCTCCTGCAAAAATGGGAGAACGCTGCACTGCTCACTAAGTTGAAGACGCTGGAATACGCTCTCAAAATGCAGCGCAAGCGCCTGAGCCTGTTGATGGAGCAGGTACATTTTCAGCAGGCACAGATGGCCTGATAAGTCCGCTTCGGAGGAATCGACCATGACCAACACCGTATATGACTTCAGCTGCCAGACACCCGATGGCAAAAAGAAATCCCTGCTGGACTATCAAGGGCAAGGTGCTGCTGGTAGTCAATACCGCCTCCAAGTGCGGCTTCACGCCGCAGTTTGCGGGGCTGGAGGAGCTGTACAAGCAGTACAAGGATAAGGGACTGGAAATCCTGGGCTTTCCCTGCAACCAGTTCGGCAAGCAGGACCCGGGTAGCAACGACGAGATTATGGAATTCTGCCAGCTTAACTACGGCGTCAGCTTTCCCATGTTCGGCAAGATCGAGGTGAATGGCGCCGATGCCGACCCCCTGTTCAAGCACCTGAAAAAAGCCGCCCCCGGCGTATTGGGTAGCGAGGGTATCAAGTGGAACTTCACCAAGTTCCTGATCGACCGCTCCGGCAAGGTTGTCAAGCGTTACGCTCCGAAGGATACGCCCAAGGCAATCGCCAGGGACATCGAAAAGCTGCTGGCCTGACGACTCAGTGTTCCCGCGTGGCCCTGAACTCAAGCTCGGGCCACCGCTCCTCCATCACAGATAGATTAACCCGCGTCGGTGCCAGGTAGGTGAGGTGACCGCCACCATCCAGTGACAGGTGTTCAGCCGCTTTCTTACGAAACTCGTCCAGTTTGCGCGCATCGGCACAGGTAATCCAGCGCGCGGTGTAGACATTCACCGGTTCATAGCGCGCCTCCACCTTGTACTCATCCTTGAGGCGATAGGCGACCACTTCAAATTGCAAGGGGCCCACCGCTCCCACGATCAGGTCTGAGGAATTGAGCGGCGAAAACACCTGGGTGGAACCCTCCTCCGAGAGCTGCTGCAAACCACGCTGCAACTGTTTCGATTTCATCGGGTCGGTCAGGCGAATGCGACGAAACAGTTCCGGAGCGAAGTGCGGGATACCGGTAAACTGCAAGGCCTCGCCCTCGGTGAAAGTATCACCGATCTGGATAGTGCCATGGTTGTGCAGGCCGATAATGTCTCCCGATACCGCCTCTTCCACCAGTACTCGCTCGCCCGCCTGGAAAGTTACCGCATCCGCTATTTTTACCTCTTTCGCGATGCGCACATGCCGCATCTTCATACCCTTGAGGTAGCGCCCGGAGCATATCCGCAGGAAGGCGATGCGGTCCCGATGGCGCGGATCCATATTGGCCTGGATCTTGAAAACAAAGCCGCTGAACTTATCTTCTGTTGCCACCACGGTGCGCTCAGTGGTATCCCTGTCCAGTGGCGCGGGAGCCCACTGCACAAAGTCATCCAGCATTTCCCGCACCCCGAAGTTGCCCAGGGCAGTACCAAAAAAGACCGGACTTAACCGACCTGCGAGAAAAGCCTTGAGATCGAACGCGTGGCTGGCACCGCGCACCAGTTGGATTTCCTCACAGAAACTCTCATACCCGTCATGCAACAGAGCGCGAGCCTCGTCACTTGCCAGCCCGACTATGCGCCGATCATCCGGCAGTACACTGCCTTGCCCTGGTGTATACAGATGAATAGTATCCGTATACAGGTTGTACACGCCCTTGAACTCAGGGCCCATGCCAATTGGCCAGTTGATAGGTGCACCGCGTATCTGCAATACCGCTTCGATTTCATCCAACAAATCAATGGGATCGCGGATGTCCCTGTCCATTTTATTAACGAAGCTGAAAATCGGGGTGTCGCGCAGGCGACAGACGTTCATCAGTTTTATGGTGCGATCTTCCACACCCTTGGCGCCATCAATCACCATCAGCGCGGAATCCACTGCGGTGAGTGTGCGGTAGGTATCCTCGGAAAAGTCCTCGTGCCCCGGCGTGTCCAGCAGGTTGACCGTGCGCCCATGGTAGGGGAACTGCATGACCGATGATGTCACGGAGATACCGCGCTCCTGCTCCATGCTCATCCAGTCAGAGGCGGCATGCGGACCCTTCTTGCCCTTGACGCTTCCTGCCACTTGTATGGCGTTACCCAGCAACAGAAGTTTTTCCGTTATGGTCGTCTTGCCCGCATCCGGGTGGGAGATGATGGCGAACGTTCTTCTTTTGCCAATCTCAGAGGATAAATTGCTGTCATGCACTGCCTGTAACTCCAGGTAAGAATATTTTCTAATCGGGACTTTCCGGATCGGGAAGCCAAAGGGGCGGCATTATACCCTATAGAAAAAAGCGCACGGTGGTTGCAGGGAAAACTACCCACCAATTGACATAGTCAAAGAATAAGTACCAACAACACGACAAAAACTGCAAATAGGCCAATCACTTTATACATCCCGCGTTTGGTTAACGCGGGTTTTCGGCTGCGCTTTTCTTCCAAAACCAGCCGTGCCATCAGTGCGTCTATATCTCCACTGCCGAGACGCTCAGATTTTATAGCTTTATGGTCAGGTTGGATTCCAGCTGCGGGAACACTGGTGGCATCACGCGAGTAGAACTTTGCCTTGTCCATCTCTTGTTGAACCACCGCCGCAGACAGCCTTTCCTGGTCTTTTACCTGCTCCAGCAATGTAACCAGGTGCTGTCGATCGACCGTAGCTATTTTGCGTATTGCCTCAGTATCGCTGGCGCAAAGACTGTAGGTAGTGCCGTTTATTATGAAAGTTATCGTTGGCTGTTTCATAGGCCCGGATTCCTGGGGATGCGTGCTGCAGGTGCAGATTGCGCTCGCAGTCCTTCGGCGACGATAGCCAGCAAACGCCTGCCGATCAAGTCCAGTTTGAGGTGGACATCCGGCAGCAGCCTTGCCATTGAGGTAACGTGCAAACCCTCGTAGCCACAAGGATTAATACGCCCGAAAGGTTCCAGGTCCATATCCACGTTGAGGGCCAGGCCATGGTAACTACAGCCACGGCGAATCCGCAGGCCCAGGGAAGCGATTTTTTCGCCGGCCACATAGACACCCGGTGCATCCGGTTTGTGTGGCGGCAGAGATCGCGTACTCCTGTAGCAATTGCACCACACTGCGCTCGATCAGGTTGACGAGGTCACGCACACCCAGTTGCTGGCGACGCAGATCCACCATGAGATAGAGCACCCATTGCCCCGGCCCATGGTAGGTGACCTGTCCGCCGCGATCCACCTGAATGACCGGTATAGCACCAGGAGCCAGTACATGCTCAGCCTTGCCCGCCTGCCCCTGCGTGAACACCGGCGGATGCTGCAACAGCCAGAGCTCATCGGGTGAGTCGGCGTCGCGAGAATCAGTGAGTTGGCGCATGGCAGTCAGCGTGGAGCTGGTACTCAACAAGCCCCAGCTCGCGCAAAACCAGTGGCGGTGTGGACACCGGCTAAAGCACCATCGTTACATGCCCGGTCGCCAGCAGATCCTGGTGCAGGGCATCCAGCTGATCAGGACCGGTAGCGGTAATGGTAATGGTGAGGGCAGTGAAAGTGCCTTTGCTACTGGCCCTGGCTGCAATGGTCTGCTGGTCAAAACCCGGTGCGTGGCGCTCGAACACTGCCAGGATACTCGCTTCAAAGGCGTCGCTGCTGCGACCGAGGACCTTGATCGGATAAGCGCAGGGAAACTCGATTTTGGGGGGCTTCGGGCTCGGCCATGACACCGCACTCCTGCGCCTGCCTGTGGGACCGGTATCAGGGCCCGAACAGGCTGGCGATAAGCATCAGAATAGAATCCCATAAGCGCGCGAAAAATCCGCCCGACTCCACCGCCGCCAGCGCTACCACCGGCGTTTGCAACACGGTCTTATCATCCAGGCTAACCGTCACAGTACCTACCGGATCGCCGACCGCAATCGGCGCCACCAATTCTTCGTTGATTGCCACACTGGTAACCAGCTTGTCATGCTTGCCATGCTGCAGCGTCAGTACGGTTTTGTCCAACACGCCTACCGGAACATAATCCTGCTGTCCCTTCCAGATGCGCGGTTTCGCCAACTCCGTCATGGGCTCGAACAGGGTCTTGGTCTGATAGAAGTTAAATCCGTAGTTGAACAGGCTGGCGGCATCATTTTTGCGCGCTTTGGTGCTCTCGGTGCCCATCACCACCGCTATCAGGCGCATGTCGCCGCGCAGCGCAGACGCCACCAGGCAATACCCGGCCTCCGCCGTGTGACCGGTCTTCAGTCCATCCACGGAAGGGTCTTCGCGCAGCAGCGTATTGCGGTTGTATTGCCGGATATTGTTAAAGGTAAACTCAAGTTCCTTGTAGATCGCGTACTGCTTGGGGTGATCGTTGATCATGGCCCTGGCCAGGATGGCCAAATCCCGCGCGGTGGTCAGATGCGTCGGGTCCGGCAGGCCGTGGGAGTTCACGTAGTGGGTATTGGTCATACCCAGTCGCTTGGCATTGGTGTTCATCATCTCGGCAAACACTGCTTCAGTGCCTGCGATATGCTCTGCCACTGCCACCGAGGAATCGTTGCCGGAGGAAATAATGATGCCGCGTTGTAAATCCGCAATAGACACGTCCACACCCGGCTCTATATACAGCAGCGAGGAGCCAGCGAATAAGGGGTTCTGGGAATAGGAGTTCTCTGTGATCTTGACCATGTCGGTCTCGCTGACGCGACCGGCGTTGATCTCCTCGGCCAGCACGTAGGCCGTCATCATCTTGGTGAGGCTGGCCGGTGGCAGGCGCTCATCGGCATTGTGTTCCACCAGTACGGCACCGCTGGTGGCATCAATCAAAAGGTACGCTTTCGCCGCCAGCTGGGGTGGTGCAGGCACGGCATTTTCTGCCTGTACACCAAATGCGAAAACTACCAGGAAGAACACCAGTGCTGATCGAATCATGACTTAAGGAAACCGTGAGAAGAGATTGGCAGACACGGATGGTACCGCATGGAGCGGCGGGAGCGAAAGAATCCCTGTGACCTTTGGTGCCAATAGCCAAGCAGCTGCGCGGTGCTCCCGCGTGCTTGCTCTAGGGCAGCGGCTGCCCCGCATCATACCCGCTGTCCTGCAGTTGCTGCTGCAGCGCCAGTAGCTGATTCGAGTTATCTACCGGGCCCACTCGCACCCGGTAAAGCAATGTGCCACCCGTCTCCACCGGGACTATAAACACCGGTGCCGGCAATAAAGCCTGCAGTTCCTGCATCAGGGTCCGGGCCGTGGCTTCCTTGCCAAATGCCCCCAATTGGAGAAAACGGTACATTCCATAGGCGTCATCGCGACGATCTTCGACACCGGCAACGTCAATCACTTCTATCTCCACCGGCGCCGTACCCTTTTCCATATAGCCCAGTTTAACGGCGGCCGCATAGGACAAATCCATGATGCGGTCCGAGTGGAAGGGGCCGCGGTCATTGACGCGCACCACGATGCTCTTGCCATTTTCCAGATTGGTCACGCGGGCATAGCTGGGAATCGGCAAGGATTTGTGGGCGGCACTGGGCAGGTACACATCGTAGAACTCGCCGTTTGATGTTTCATGCCCGGTGAACTTCGCGCCATACCAGGAAGCGATGCCCTGCTCCCGGTAACTGCGGTAATCCTCCAGCACTTCGTAGGTTACCCCGTCGACAACATAAGGGCTCATGTTTCCAACGGCCAGAATGGGGTCGGCGCCGCGGTATTGCATCGAAAACCTCATCGGGGCTGATGGGCTTGAGGGGTGCGAAATCATGGGCTACGGCGTAACGCGATTTCGGAACAGGCGCAGCATCGGCAGGATCAGCAGCATCATGGGTTACAGTGTCACGCGATTCTGGTGGCTGCGTGGCACATGCCCCAAGCAACAGCAGTCAGCACGACAATAGCCGCCTTGGGGTAATAACCACTCATCGCGTCACCCTGGCAGCCAACCGTTGACTGAGCTGATAGACACTCATGGCATACATGGCGCTATGATTGTAGCGGGTGATGACATAGAAATTATGCAGGCCAAGCCAGTACTCATAGCCATTTTTCAGTTCAAACTTCATCGCTGTAGCCAGTGCATTGGGGTCCTGTTTCACTCTTGCCACCAAACCATCTGCAGCAAACTGCGCCACAGTGCGCTGCGGTTTTAGCTCGTCCCGGGTTTTGACGAAAATTGTATCCGGCGTATTGGCGGCCGCCATCGGCGGCTGCGACAACTACATCGCCCTGGCGCCATCCGTGTTGCTTGAAATAGTTGGCCACACTGCCGATGGCATCCACGGGATTTTCCCAGATATCGATCTTGCCGTCATGGTCAAAATCGATGGCGTAGTTACGATAGCTGCTGGGCATGAACTGGCCATACCCCATGGCGCCAGCATAAGACCCCATCAAGTCCGTCGGGTCCATGCCCTGATCCCGGGTGAGAATCAAAAAGTCCTTCAGTTCGGCGGTGAAAAATGGCGAGCGAGGAGGGTAGTCGAACGCGAGAGTAGAGAGGGCGTCAAGTACCCGGTAGCTGCCAGCAACCCGCCCGTAAGAGGTTTCCACTCCGATAATGGCGACAATAATTTCCGCCGGAACACCGAACTCGCGCTCCGCCCGCAGCAGAGTCGCGCGATGTTGGTTGAAGAATTCCACCCCCTGCTGTTCGCGCTTTTCGTTGAGAAAGATTTCCCGATACTGGTACCATGGCTTGGTTTTCTCCGCGGGCCGGGCGATCGCTTCCAAAATGCTGTCCTTGCGCTGGGCCTGGGCAAAAACCTTCATCAATTCTTGCCGATCAAAGCCCTCCTCTGCCACCAGTTCATCAACCACAGCGTGAGCAGCGGGATTGACCCCATAATTATCCGCCGCGCAGGACAAAGTCGGCCACAGGCAGCTCAAAATAATCAGGATTTTCAGGCGTAACAGACATAAGCTACAACTCGTTCTTCAGGCAAAGGCAAATCCGGCGATGGCGACATCGTACAGCATTCATGCGGACACTCCGCGTTTTTCCGTACTGATCGCCATGAGAATGCCAAAACCTGCCAGCAGCGTAACCACGGCGGTACCACCTGCGCTCACCAGCGGCAGAGGAACACCTACTACCGGCAGCAAACCGGCCACCATTCCCATATTAACAAAGATATACACGAAAAACGTCAGTGTCAGGCTTCCTGCCATCATACGACCGAAACTGGTCTGTGCGTGGACCCCGATCCAGAAGCCTCGCAACAGGATCAGCAGGTAGATACCCATCAGCACTATAATGCCCTGCAGTCCATGTTCCTCGGCCAGCACAGCGATGATGAAATCTGTGTGGCTCTCCGGCAGGAAGTCCAGGCGGGATTGCGTACTTTGCATCCACCCCTTGCCGTCCCAACCACCCGAGCCGATGGCGGTCTTGGACTGAATGATATTCCAACCCGCTCCGAGCTTGTCGCTCTCCGGGTTGAGCATGGTGAGGATGCGCTGTTTCTGATACTCCTTGAGCCCATACATCCAGGCCGGCCAGGCCGAGGCAGCCGCCAGCACCACAGCACCAAAAATGTAACGCCAGCCAACCCCTGCCATAAACAAAACAAACAAGCCACTGGCGGCAATCAGCAGTGCCGTTCCCAGATCAGGCTGAATCACGACCAATCCGGCGGGCAAGCCCAGCAGAAGCAGCGCGCCGATAACATGGAAGAAGCGCGGTGGCAGTACCCGCCCCGCCAGAAATGCGGCGATTGCCAACGGCACCGCCAGTTTCATGATCTCCGACGGCTGGAAGCGAAAACTGCCGATCTTCAGCCAGCGCTGTGCGCCCTTTGCTCCATCCCCAACCAGTATCACGGCTACCAGCAACGCTATGCCCCCAAGATAGAACCACGGCGCCCAGCGCGCGTAGCTCTGCAGGTTGATTTGGGCCGCAAAAATCATAATAACGTAGGCCAGTGCAATGTAGCGTCCCTGACGGTAAACGGCCTCCATACTCTGACCCGAAGCACTGTACAGCACCAGCAGGCCGTACAGGCTTAGCAGCAACAGCAGAAGCAACAGCGGCACATCGATATGAAAGCGCATGATGACACTGGGACGCTTGGCCATGTCCCGGGAACCGTGGTGCGGCAGCTGCCGAACGTAGTCGCCCATCAGCCGGGCTCCACCGACAACCAGGTGTCAATCACCGCGCGCGCTATCGGCGATGCGGCGGAGCTGCCTCCGCCATTCTCCACGATAATACCCACTGCAATTGTCGGAGCCTCAATGGGCGCGAAGGCAATAAATAATCCGTGGTGTCGATGCCGCTCCGACACTTGAGCCTCGTTGTACACGGCGTTCTGGGCTATGCCAATGACCTGGGCGGTACCCGTTTTCCCGGCCATTTCATAGGTAATCCCAGCGGCCAATGCCTTGGCCGTACCGTTTCGGCCGTGCACCACCTCGCGCATACCGTCGAATACCGCATCCCAATACTCGGCCGGGGCCTTCAGTGGTTCCAGTTGTGGTGGCGGCACCGGCTCTCCATCCACGGCCATCACCAAACGCGGGACCCAACGCTGCCCCCTGCTTGCAATGACGCTCGTGGCAACCGCCAATTGCAGGGGCGACGCCAGCATATAGCCCTGACCTATCCCGGCGCTGATCGTTTCGCCGGGATACCAGGACTGACGCCATGGCAGCGCGCTTCCAGCGCGTTGAAGGCAATACACCGGCGCGCTCATTGGTGGTATCAATACCGGTGCGCTCCCCAAAGCCAAAGGGATGGAGATACTCGGCCATACGGTCTATGGTCAGGCGACGCGCCAGGTCATAGAAGTAGACATCGCAAGACTCGGCGATTGCCATTTTCATAGCTACCCGCGGCGCATGGCCAGTGCCTCTTACGCGCAGTATCCAGTCCCGGTAGCGATGGGAGTCACCAGGCAAACTGTACCAGCCCGGGTCGGCCACGGTAGTTTCCGGCGTTACCAGCCCGGACTGCAAGCCGGCCATTGCCATAAAGGGCTTGATCGTGGAGCCGGGCGGGTAGGTACCCTGGATGGCCCGGTTGAACAGGGGAACATCCAGCGAGTCACGCAAAGCGGCGTACTCGCTTGAGCTGATGCCATTCACAAACAGATTGGTGTCGAACCCCGGAGTGGATACCAATGCCAGCAGCCCGCCGGTGCGAGGATCGATGGCGACCACTGCCCCGCGCCGGTCACCCATTGCTTCGAAGGCCGCGCGCTGCACGCGGTAGTCCAGCGACAGGGTGAGGTCTTTACCTGTCGCCGGGGCGAAGCGCTCAAGCACGCGCAGCACCCGCCCGTGCGCATTGCTCTCCACATTTTGGTAGCCGACATCCCCATGCAGTATATCTTCGTAGAACTTCTCCACACCCACTTTGCCTACATGGAAGGTGCCGCGATAGTCGGTCTCATCGAGTTCCTGCGCCTCCTGTTCGTTGATGCGGCCAACATAACCCAGGGCATGGGAAAACAGCTCCCCATGCGGATAGTAACGAAGCAATTGCGCTTCCACCACCACACCCGGCAGCCGGAAGCGGTTGACCGCCAGCCTTGCGCGCTCTTCTTCAGTCAGGCGAAACCGCAGCGGCACCGCCTCGGAAGGGCGCTGCCGTTTGAGCTTCTTGTGAAAATTTTCCAAATCGCTCTGTGAAATCGGCACCAGTGCCTGCAGCTCCGCCAGAGTGGCATCCAGATCTTCCACGCTCTCGCGAACCACAGAAAGAATGTAACTGGGCTGATTGTCCGCCAGCAGCACACCATTGCGATCATAGATAAGCCCGCGCCGCGGGCGGCAGGGGCTGCAACTGCACCCGGTTGCGCTCGGATTGGGTTTGGTAAATCTCGTACTCGGTGATCTGCAGCGAGTAATAGCGCATCAAGACAACTCCCAGCAGCAGCCACCACCAGACAGATCGCGATGATGGTGCGAATGCCGTAGATACGAGACTCGAGCTGTGGATCCTTTAAATCGAATTGCGGTAGCATTTAAGTGGTTTGCCGAACCTGCGCGGGATTGAAGACGGTAAGCATCACGCGCGATGATACGGGTGGTTGACGGTAATTGTCCAAGCTCGATACAACTGCTCTGCCAACAGCACGCGTACCAGCGGGTGTGGCAGGGTCAGATCACTGAGTGACCAGCGCTGGTCCGCACGCGCCAGACAGTCAGGGGACAGCCCTTCCGGCCCACCAATCAGGAAACTGTGGTTGTCTCCCGTCATTTGCCAGCTCTCCAACTGTCGTGCCAATTGCTCGGTGGACAGTCGTTGACCTGCCACATCCAGCGCGATCACCTGCTCCCGGGTGGGAATGGCCTTTAGCATCAGCTCGCCCTCCGCCGCGCACGATTGCGGCGCACCGCCCTCCCTGCCCCGTCTGGCCAGCGGAATCTCGCGCCACACGAGCTTCAACTCGCGAGGCAGCCGCTTACTGTATTCCGTAATGCCCTGGCTGACCCACGCGGGCATGCGGGTGCCCACGGCTATAACACTGATGCGCATTAGCTGGGAGATTCAGTTCTGGTCCACAGGCGTTCCAGATCATAAAAATCCCGGGTCGCTGGCAACATGACATGCACCACTACATCGCCACAGTCCACTAGCACCCACTCACCAGCGTCCTCACCTTCTATCCCCAAGGGACGCATGCCCTGCTTCTTGGCTTCCACAGAAACATGGTTGGCCAGCGATTTCACATGGCGATTGGAAGTGCCACTGGTGATGATCAGGTAATCCATCACATCGGTCAGGCCGCTGACATCCAGCGTCACGGTATTGACCGCCTTGAGATCGTCCAGCGCGGCGACGACAAACTGCGTGAATTGTTCAGATTCCATGGAGCTGATTTGCTGTGACATTCATAGAGTGCGGTCCTGTTGTTTACCGATAGAGTTTGTGTGTTTGAATATAGTCCAATACTGCCTGCGGCATGAGGTAGCGGGCTGACCGTCCAGCAGCCAGTAGATTCCGAATTTCGGTGGAAGATATCGCCAGAGGGCGCAACTCCTCGATCACAATCCGCCCTGCAGGCCGCTGCCGCAGCGCGCTCGGATCATCCACGCGATTAGCGCTCAGCCACTGTGCCACCGTGCCTGTTCGGGGCAGCTCCCAACCCGGACGCGCAATAACGACAATATGGGTCCAGTCCAATAGTTCCTGCCAGCGATGCCAGCTGGTTATATCCAGTACCGCATCACAACCCAGCACCATGCACAGACCGGTGTCGGCTCCCAGTTCATTACGCAATTCGATCAGGCTGTCTATGGTATAGGACTTGCCCGCCCGGTGCAGTTCCCTGGGATCACAAACCAGGCGAGGCTCGCCCGCGACGGCCAGTTCAATCATGGCTGCACGGTGCGCGGCACTGCACTGCGGTGTGTCCCGGTGTGGTGGCTGCCCACTGGGCATCAGCCGCAACTGCTCCAGGTGCAGCCGCTCCACCAGCTCCAGTGCTGAACGCAAGTGGCCGTAGTGCACGGGATTGAAGGTGCCGCCGAAAACGCCCACCAGGGGAACACGCGGCGGGAGCGGCGCACTCAAGTGCGAATCTGCCCCTCACCGAGCACCACAAACTTCTGCGAGGTAAGCCCTTCCAGACCGACCGGACCCCGGGCGTGCAGCTTATCGGTGGAAATACCGATTTCGGCACCCAGACCATACTCGAAGCCGTCCGCCAGGCGGGTCGAGGCGTTGACCATGACTGAGCTGGAATCCACTTCCCGCAGAAAGCGCATGGCCCGTGCGTGATCCCGTGTGACGATACTGTCCGTATGTCGGGAGCTGTAGGTGTTTATGTGCTCGATGGCCTGCTCCAGACCATCTACCACCCTAATCGCCAGCACCGGTGCGAGGTACTCCTCATGCCAGTCCTGCTCACTGGCAACCTTGGCCGCTGGCAATACCTGTAACGTCCGCAGACAACCACGCAGTTCCACGCCCGCTGCGGCGTAAGCCTGGGCAAGACGTGGTAACACTTGCCCCGCTTTCGATTCCGCCACCAGTAAGGTCTCCATGGTATTGCAGGTGCCATAGCGCTGTGTCTTGGCATTGACGGCGATGGTTATTGCCATATCGTCATCCGCCCCATCGTCAATGTACACGTGGCATACGCCGTCAAGATGCTTGATGACTGGCACCTTGGCATCTCGGCTAATGCGCTCGATCAGACCCTTGCCACCACGGGGCACAATGACATCCACATACTGCGGCATGGTGATAAGGTGCCCCACTGCCGCCCGATCTGCGGTGGCCACGACCTGCACTGCAGCCGCAGGCAATCCGGCGACTTGCAATCCCTGCAGCAGACATTCGGCAATGGCGCAATTGGAGGCAAGGGCCTCAGAACCGCCGCGCAAGATAGTGGCATTGCCGGATTTCAAGCACAGGCTGGCCGCTTCCACGGTCACATTGGGCCGCGACTCATAAATGATACCGATTACACCCAGTGGCACACGCATGCGGCCCACCTGGATGCCACTGGGCATGCTTCTCATATCGGAGATACTGCCCACCGGGTCCGGCAGTGCCGCCACCTGCCGCAGGCCTTCCAACATCGTGTCAATGTGCGCGGGGGTCAACTTCAGGCGATCCATCAGCGGCGCCTCCAATGCATTGGCGCGACCCCGCTCCAGATCCTTGTCATTGGCCTCAGCCAGGCGGGTTCGCGCATCATCAAGGGCATCGTGGACAGCCAGCAGCGCATGATTGCGGACCGCAGTCGGCGCAGCGGCCACGACGCGCGACGCTGCGCGTGCGGCGATACCGAGCTCGACCATGTACTGATCAACATTCATTGCCATTCAACTCTGCACTACGCATAAGAGGCGATTATACCTGATCGCTCAGGGCGGATGTGCTAAGCTCAGGCCTGTAATTGTCACAGGACAGGACATGGCTCTGACCCCCGAAGTAGAGTTTTTTTACGACTGCTCCAGCCCCTGGACGTACTTCGCTTTCACGCGAATCATTCCCCTGATGGAGCGGCTGCAGTTGCCCATTCGCTGGCGCCCCATTCTGGTGGGCGGCGTGTTCAACGCGGTCAACCAGGAGGTCTACTCCGCCCGCGAGGCAATGTTTAACAACAGCAACAGTCGGCGCCTGAATTACTACATCAAGGATATGCAGGACTGGGCGCGACTCTGCGGGGTGCGCGCCGAGATGCCCGCCGGTCATCCGATCAACAGCGTAAAAGCGATGCGCGGCGCCTTTTATGCGCAGGAGCAGGGCCTGCTGGTGCCTTACTCCCGGGCGGTATTCGAAACTTACTGGGGCAGCGACGCCCCGGATATTTCCAGTGACTGAGGTGCTCACCGCGATTTGTACCCGGGTGGGCCTGGACACCGAGGGCTTCTTCAACGCCATTACCAGCCAGCACTACAAGGACTTGCTGCGCCAGAATACCGATGAACTCATCGCTCGCGGCGGCTATGGCTCACCGACGATTTTTATCAACAGCAGACGACATGTACTTCGGCAATGATCGCCTGGCGTTGGTAGAGTTTCGATTGAAGGGTTTGCTGGAGTTACTGTAGAAATTCGGCCTGGTGCCAGCCGGCCTTCCGGCACATTTCTCTGTTCGAAGACACAAAAAAAGCGGGCACATGGCCCGCTTTCAGATTTTTACTTGTCGTGGCTTACAGCGCCGCGGCATTCTCTGCCAGGTACGCGGCGACACCTGCGGGTGAAGCGTTCATACCCTTGTCACCCTTGTTCCAGCCCGCCGGACATACTTCACCGTGCTGGTCGGTGAACTGCAGCGCCTCAACCAGACGGATCAGCTCATCGATATTGCGACCCAGCGGCAGGTCATTGACCAGCTGCGCGCGCACCATGCCCTTGCGCGGTCAATGATGAAGGCGCCGCGGAAACGCTACGCCGCCCGTCGTTTCCACATCGTAGGCCCGACAGATATCGTGATTGATATCAGCCGCCATGGTGTAAGTGACCGCGCCAATACCGCCGTCCTTTACCGCCGTATTGCGCCAGGCATTGTGCGTAAACTGGGAGTCGATGGACACAGCCACCACCTCCACACCCAGCTCGCGAAATTTGTCCATGCGGTGATCCAGCGCAATCAGCTCGGAGGGACACACAAAGGTAAAATCCAGTGGATAAAAGAACACCAGGCCGTATTTGCCCTGCCATCGCCTGCGGAACGCTTGTAGGAATCTACGATCTCTCCGGTACCAAGTACCGCCGCAACATCAAAATCCGGTGCCGGCTTACCAACTAAAACGCCCATGTAGTTATCACTCCCTTGCTAGTTCACCAGTCACCGCCTCCCTATGAGGCGGCGCGCTGGAGCAGGATAATACACAGGCTAGTTTTATATCGCCTATTTAAATGTACGTATGCGTTTAATAGCGAACCACTATGGTTGTTCATGATCAGCCGTCTGTCTAGCGGCTGCCGTTTCCTTGATCAAGGTCTGCAACTCCCCGCTCTCATACATCTCGGTAACGATGTCGCAGCCGCCGATCAGCTCGCCATCCACCCACAGCTGCGGGAAGGTGGGCCAGTTCGCGTACTGGGGAAGCGCGGCGCGGATGTCAGGGTTGCTGAGAATGTCCACATACGCAAAGCGTTCACCGCAAGCCATCAGCGCCTCCACGGTGCGCGCCGAAAAGCCGCACTGTGGCTGATTGGGGGAACCTTTCATATATAACAGAATCCGATTGCTCTGCGATTTGTTCTTTGATTGTCTCGATAATATCCATCTGTTGATCCTGTTCGTTCTTACCTGTTGTCGCCCGAGGGCTGTTGTGCTTCAGGCTGCCATATTAACCCAATATGGACACCAAATTGCTCCTGTCAGTTCACGCAGTCGTGGATTGCCAATCCTGCCTTATGTCGCTATAGTTGCTCGTTTCGAGGCAGCTCCCGCTGCCTTTTTGCGTTTTTGGGAGAGCCAGAACCATGTCGGCGCTGATGCAGACTTACGCCAGATTACCGGTGACATTCAGTCACGGCGAGGGCGTGTACCTCTATGATACCGAGGGACGGCGCTACCTGGATGGCATTTCCGGAATTGCTGTGAACGGGCTGGGGCACGCCCACCCCGCAGTGACTGCGGCCATAAGAGAGCAAGCCGACAAGCTGGTGCACAGTTCCAATCTCTATCGCATCGAGGCGCAGGAGCAACTCGGCACTGCCCTGACGCAGGTAGCGAACATGGAGAACTGCTTCTTTGGCAACTCCGGCGCTGAAGCCAATGAAGCGGCCATCAAACTGGCACGGCTGTACGGGCACGAACGCGGCATTAAGAAACCGGCCATCATAGTGCTTGAAGGAGCGTTCCACGGCCGTACGCTGGCCACGCTCAGCGCCACCGGCAACCGCAAGATACAGGCAGGCTTTGAACCACTGGTGACGGGCTTCGTCCGGGCACCGCGCAATGATGTGGAAGCCTTGCGCCAGATCGCGGCAAACAATCCCGACGTGGTGGCCTTCCTTGCGGAACCCATCCAGGGCGAAAGTGGCGTCAAGGTGCTGGAGCCAGGGTACCTGCACGCCGCCCGGCAAATTTGTACAGAGCAGGGCTGGTTGTTTATGCTCGATGAAGTACAGACCGGCAACGGCCGCACCGGCAGCTATTTTGCTTATCAGGGTCTTGAGCTGACGCCCGATGTGGTTACAACAGCAAAAGGCCTTGGTAACGGTGTCCCTATCGGAGCATGCCTGGCTCGTGGTGCGGCGGCTCAGGTGCTGGGCGCGGGCCAGCATGGCTCTACCTTTGGCGGAAATCCACTGGTATGTGCGGCGGGACTGGCTGTGGTTAATACCATTGTGCAGGACAACTTGTGCGCCAACGCGACTGCCATGGGGCAGCTGATTACCGAAATCCTGCGCGCCGACAGTGCCCTCGCCACGAAAATCACGGAGATTCGCGGCAAAGGACTGATGCTGGGTATCGAATTACGCACGGATTGTGGCGAACTTGTACAGCGTGGCCTGGATGCAGGCTTGCTGATCAACGTCACGGCAGGCAACACGGTGCGCCTGCTGCCTCCACTGGTGATCAGCGAACAGGAATCCCGCGATCTGGCCTGCGGCGTCGCCGAGCTGATCCGCAACTTCGACTAAGCCCAACCCAACGCGTAACAGGACAGGACTGACCATGTCGGATACTCGGCACTTTTTGACGCTTTTGGATTTCAGCCCGGCGGAGTTGCAGCAACTTATCCGGCGGGCCATTGAAATGAAACGTGAACACCGCGCCGGCAATGACCAGCGCGCTTTCCCGGGCGCCGTGCTGGCTATGATCTTCGCCAAATCATCGACCCGCACACGGGTCTCCTTTGAAGCCGGCATGGCGCACCTCGGGGGCCACGCCATGTTCCTGTCTCCCCAGGACACCCAACTGGGGCGCGGAGAACCGGTAGAGGACAGCGCGCGAGTAATCTCCTCCATGGTGGACATCGTGGTGATCCGCACCTTCGGCCACGATATCGTGCAGCGCTTCGCGGCACACTCTGCAGTGCCGGTGATCAACGCCCTGACCGACGACTACCATCCCTGCCAACTGCTGGCAGACATGCAGACCTGGTTCGAGCACCGCGGCAGCATCGCCGGCAAGAGCGTGTGCTGGGTTGGGGACGGCAACAACATGTGCCAGTCCTACATCAACGCCGCCCGGCAATTTGATTTCGAGCTGCGTATCGCCTGTCCGCCGGGGTTTGAGCCGGACAGCGAGTTGCTGCAGGGCCAACAGCGACAGGGTAAGAATTGAGCACGATCCGGCGCAGCGCCGCGCGCGATGCCAACCTGGTGGTGACCGATGTGTGGGCCTCCATGGGCCAGGAGAGCGAGCAGCGCGAACGAGCGCAGCTATTCGCCCCCTACCAGGTCAACCGCGAACTGATGAGCCTGGCGGCCAGTGACGCCCTCTACATGCACTGCCTGCCCGCCCACCGCGGGGAGGAGATCAGCGCACAACTGATGGATGCGCCCGACACCGTGATCTGGGAAGAGGCGGAGAATCGCCTGCATGCGCAAAAGGCCCTGATGGAAACCCTGCTACTGGCCAATCGCGCCTGAGAACCAATGTACCCGGCAGTCGCCTACGCGGCGTGGTCGCGACCGGCCGCCATCCTCACTCCGTAAATAATTATTGGGCATAGAGTGTAAATTTTTAATAAGAATTAAATTGATATACCCACTTTATCGGGCCTAAAGTCCACCCCAGTGAGCTCCCCACAAGCAGATCAAGGCCTGTACGGTTAGTAGGTGCAGACCGACCGGGCTATCAACATCTTATCCACAAATTAAACCCAGGCTAATTCCCTTGCATTGCACCTGGAGCCGCATTATCTTGTACATGAGTGAAGCATATACCCCTATATATAGGGTATTGCGGCTAAAAAACGAACAAAAAAATTCAGCCAATTAGCCGCTAAAGTGGGGATTTCCCTCCCGACAACCGCCACAGGGACGTTATCCCGTTGCATGGCGGCATACTGTGGGTATAGAGGCTTTGCCAAGCGGTCACCCAATAAAGCCAAACGCCGGCACTTCGGAGCAAATATGCAGACAGAGACCAACCAGGGCGGCACTTCCGCCGAAGCGATCACCCCACGACCGTCATCCACTGTCAGCGGCGCTATCGCCGCCACCGCTCCTGGACAATTGCGGGTCATCAAGCGCAATGGCACCGTCGTACCCTTTGAGGCCAGCAAGATATCGGTGGCCATCACCAAAGCGTTTCTCGCGGTGGAGGGCGGCACAGCCGCAGCGTCCAGCCGCATCCATGAAACCGTGGCCAAACTGACCGAAATGGTAACGACCACATTCAGGCGCCGCATGCCCTCCGGCGGGACCATCCATATCGAGGACATACAGGACCAGGTGGAACTGTCCCTGATGCGCTCAGGAGAGCACAAAATAGCCCGGGATTATGTGATCTACCGGGAACAGCAGGCGCGCAAACGCGCCGCCAAGCAGGCCCTGTCCCCCGCCACCCAGGCAGCCGCTGGCAATATCACTGTCGTACAGGCAGATGGCAGCCGCGCGCCACTGGATCTCGATCGCCTGCACACCATTGTCAACGAGGCCTGCGTCGGCTTATCGGATGTCAGCGAAACCGAAATTCTGGACGAGGCCCTGAAGAACCTCTACGACGGCGTCAGCCAGGATGAGTTGAGCACGTCCCTGGTCATCACCGCCCGCACCATGATCGAACAGGAGCCCAACTACACCTTCGTCGCTGCCCGCCTGCTCTGTGACAATTTGCGCGCCGAAGCCCTGAACTTCCTGGGCGTGGCCACCAGCGCCACCCAGCACGACATGGGCACCCTGTACGCCAAAGCGCTGCCGGCCTATGTGGCAAAAGGGCGTCGAACTGGAATTGCTGGCGCCCAACTTGCTGGAGTTCGACCTCCAGAGGCTGGGCCAGGCACTGCTACCCGAGCGCGACCTGCAATTTACCTACCTCGGCCTGCAGACCCTGTACGACCGCTACTTTATCCACAGCAACAACACGCGCATCGAGCTGCCGCAGATATTCTTCATGCGCGTGGCCATGGGACTGGCGGCGGCGGAGGACGACAGGAACGCCAGGGCCATCGAATTCTACCAACTACTGTCCTCTTTCGATTACATGAGTTCGACGCCGACCCTGTTCAACGCCGGCACCCTGCGCCCGCAGCTGTCCTCCTGCTACCTGACCACGGTGCCGGACAACCTGTACGGCATTTACGGCGCCATTCGGGACAACGCCATGCTGTCCAAATTCGCCGGTGGCCTGGGTAACGACTGGACACCGGTGCGCGCACTGGGCGCCTACATCAAGGGCACCAACGGCAAATCGCAGGGCGTGGTGCCCTTCCTCAAGGTGGTCAATGACACCGCGGTGGCGGTGAACCAGGGCGGCAAGCGCAAAGGCGCCGTGTGCGCCTATCTGGAAACCTGGCACCTGGATATCGAAGAGTTCGTCGAGCTGCGCAAAAATACCGGCGACGATCGCCGTCGTACCCACGACATGAATACCGCCAACTGGATTCCCGACCTGTTCATGAAGCGGGTGTTCGATGGCGGCGACTGGACCCTGTTCTCGCCCAACGATGTGCCGGACCTGCACGACCTGTACGGCAAAGCCTTCGAAGAGCGCTATGCCCAGTACGAGGAGATGGCGCGCAGCGGCAAGCTCAAGTTGTTCAAAACTGTCAAGGCGGAAAACCTGTGGCGCAAAATGCTGGGCATGCTGTTTGAGACCGGCCATCCCTGGATGACTTTCAAGGATCCCTGCAACCTGCGCTCGCCACAGCAACATGTGGGCGTCGTGCACTCCTCCAACCTGTGCACCGAAATTACCCTCAACACCAGCAAAGACGAAATTGCCGTCTGCAACCTGGGGTCGGTCAACCTGCCCCAGCACGTAAATGAGAACGGCCTCGACCTGGAAAAATTGCAGCGGACCGTGCGTACCGCAGTGCGCATGCTGGATAACGTGATCGACATCAACTACTACTCGGTGCCGCAGGCCGAGGCGTCCAACATGCGCCACCGTCCGGTCGGCCTGGGCCTGATGGGCTTCCAGGACGCGCTGTACAAGAAGCACCTGGCCTACGGCTCTGATGCGGCCGTGGAATTCGCGGATCACTCCATGGAGGCCATCAGCTACTACGCGATCCAGGCGTCCAGCGAGCTGGCAGCAGAGCGCGGCGCCTACTCCAGCTACCAGGGCTCGCTGTGGAGCCAGGGTATCTTCCCGCTCGATTCGCTGGACCGGCTGATAGCAGAGCGCGGTGAAAAGTACATCAACGTCGACAAGAGCCAGAGCCTCGACTGGACATCCCTGCGCGCGATGGTCAAGGCGCAGGGCATGCGCAATTCCAACGTGATGGCGATCGCCCCCACCGCGACGATCGCCAATATTACCGGGGTCTCCCAATCCATCGAGCCGACTTACCAGAACCTGTACGTCAAATCGAATCTTTCGGGCGAGTTCACGGTCGTCAATCCCTATCTGGTGAACGACCTGAAAGAGCGTGGCTTGTGGGACAAGGTGATGGTCAACGACCTGAAATACTACGACGGCAGCGTGCAGGCCATCGACCGCATTCCGGCGGATCTCAAGGCTATCTATTCGACCGCCTTTGAGGTGGAGCCGCGCTGGCTGGTGGAGTCGGCCAGCCGTCGCCAGAAATGGATCGACCAGGCGCAATCGCTGAACCTGTACATCAACAACGCCAATGGCAAGAAGCTGGATATCACGTACCGCATGGCCTGGTTCAGCGGCCTGAAAACCACCTACTACCTGCGCTCACTGGCTGCCACCGGTACCGAGAAGTCCACCATCGACACCGGCACCCTGAACGCGGTGTCGAAAGGGGCAGCAGGGGGACCGGCACCGGTGCCGATGGCGTGCTCGCTGGATGACCCGGAATGCGAGGCCTGTCAGTAGTAGGCGCACGCACAGTAGGCGGGCAAGAATAGAATCGACAAAACGATGACCTCATCAAAAATTCAGGAAGTGAAAGAGATGTTAAGTTGGGATGATTACCACAAGGAAGAAGCAGCGCCTGCCAGTGCAGCGGCAGCAAGTATGGCACTCTCAAACCGTGCCATGCCCGCACCGGGAGCAGGGCCAGGTGAAGTCCAGTCTGCCGCAAGAGCCTACGAAGCAGCAAATCACATCGAAGTAGCGCCCGGTCTCGAAGATCTCGAGATGGGCGCCGCACGCGTGTCGGTGGACGAAAAGGCCATGATCAACTGCCGCGCCGACCTCAACCAGCTGGTGCCCTTCAAATACGACTGGGCCTGGCAGAAATACATCGACGGTTGCGCCAACCACTGGATGCCCCAGGAAATCAACATGACCGCCGACGTGGCCACCTGGAAGGATCCGGAGGGCCTGACCAACGACGAGCGCCGCATCGTCCAGCGCAACCTGGGCTATTTCTCCACGGCGGATTCGCTGGTGGCCAACAACCTGGTGCTGGCGATTTACCGCCTGATCACCAACCCCGAGTGCCGCCAGTACATCCTGCGCCAGGCCTTCGAGGAAGCCATCCACACCCACGCCTACCAGTACTGCATCGAGTCGCTGGGCATGGATGAGGGTGAAGTGTTCAACATGTACCGGGAAGTGCCCTCGGTCGCCAAAAAAGCCGCCTGGAGCATCAGCCACACGCATGCATTGAGCGACCCCACCTTTAAAACCGGCACAGCGGAGACGGACCAGACCCTGCTGCGCAACCTGATCGGCTTCTACGCCGTCACCGAAGGTATTTTCTTCTACTGCGGCTTTACCCAGATCCTCTCCATGGGCCGCCGCAACAAGATGACCGGCGTGGCGGAACAGTTCCAGTACATCCTGCGCGACGAGTCCATGCACCTGAACTTCGGTATCGACGTGATCAACCAGATCAAGCTGGAGAACCCGCACCTGTGGACCAGCGAGTTCCAGCAGGAAGCCATCCAGATGATCATGGAAGGCACCCAGCTGGAGATCGAATACGCGCGCGACACCATGCCGCGCGGCGTACTGGGCATGAACGCGGCGATGATGGAGGAATACCTGCACTTCATCGCCAACCGACGTCTGTCGCAGTTGGGCCTGCCGGAGCAGTATCCGGGCGCGCAGAACCCGTTCCCCTGGATGTCGGAAATTATGGATTTGCGTAAAGAGAAAAATTTCTTCGAAACACGGGTGATCGAATACCAGACCGGTGGCGCACTGAACTGGGATTAGAACGCACTAACTGAGGAATCTCGCATGGCGAACAATAACAAGAACCCGTCTGATACAGAGACCATCCTGATGGCCCTGGACCAGATCAGCCAGACCATTGATGTCATGACCAGTGTGGTGGGACGCCTGCGCAACTACATGCACCAGCAGGAGTCGGCGGCTGCGGATAAAAAGAAGGACTTGCAGGCCGAGATACAGTCGGATCGCGTACTGCATTAGGAGAGGATGACCCTGGCCCATTGTTGAACGCGTGGGCAGAGCACACAAAAGCCGTTACACGGCTGCTTCCACTCCGCTTGATCTTTGGCAGGCGCAAATTTTGAATCTCCTAGCACATCCCGAACAAGATTTCTTCAGACTTCACTCAGCTCCACCTAACTGCAGGATTAATCGATGACAGCCTGTATTCAATCTCCGCCTGTTTCTATTGAAAAACCAGAATCCGGTTTTTCAATAGGGCTATTCCGTATGATTCGCTGTTAGGCGGTCTCCATTCACATGGCAATCAACGAAAAGTATGCAACTCACGAACCCGAACGCGCCGAGGTCGATCAGCTTGCCGGTCCAACGCTGCTCGAATTCGGCAGCCCAGGCTGCGGACACTGTCGTGCGGCCCAGCCGCTTCTGGCGTCCGCATTCGCCACTCATCCGGGCGTACGACATATCAAGATTGCCGATGCGAGCGGACGTCCGCTGGGACGCTCCTTCAAGGTCAAGCTCTGGCCCACGCTCGTATTCTTGCGCGACGGGCATGAAATCGCGCGACTGGTTCGACCCGGGGATGTGAGTACCATCGCCGATGCCCTCGCCAAGATCGACATTGCCGAATGAATGCGTGCGCGCTGTCTTTCGTTTCGTCGTTAAGCGTGTTGCGTTACGCATAGCGGATGTAAACATTGGTGATTGAGTTTGGCAAACCTTTTCGAATCCTTACCTGAAGACATCAGCAATGAGATCTTCAGCGAACTGGTTCGCGGGGACAACATCAAAATCGAGCGAATAGTCTCCAAAGGCCATTCCTCCCCGGCATCAGGCTGGTACGATCAGGCAGAACACGAATGGGTCGCCGTACTCAAAGGCGAAGCAAAAATTGCGTTTGAAAATGGTGAAGAGGTACATTTAATTGCCGGTAGCCATCTAACCATTCCCGCTCACACAAAACACAAGGTGACATGGACAACACCCGACACGGAAACCATATGGCTGGCGGTTCACTACAAATAGTGGCGCCGTCACCCTCCGTGAAGCGCTACATACTCTGGGACAACGACGGCGTTCTCGTCGACACCGAATTCTGGTATTTCACGGCGACACAGCGGGCGCTGGCCGAACTGGGCGTCACACTCCAGAAGCACACCTATCTGCAACGCATGGCACAGGGTAAATCAAGTTGGGATCTCGCCGCGGCAGCGGGCGTCGATGCCAACCGGATCGTAATGCAGCGGCAACAAAGGGATGCCTGGTATCAGGAGTACCTGCTGCACGAGGATATCGAGATTCCCGGTGTCGAAGCGTTACTGGAAAAGCTGTCCAAAACCCACAGGATGGCCATCGTCACAACGTCCACCAGTACTCACTTCGAGCTGATCCATAGCGACAGGAAGCTGCTTCGGTTTATGGATTTTGTACTCACCCGCGAGGACTATGTGCTGTCCAAGCCCGACCCGGAGCCCTACCTACTCGGCCTCAGAAAATTTGGCGCCAGTGCGGACAACTGTCTGGTAGTCGAAGACTCCCAGCGCGGCCTGCAGGCGGCGCTCGCCGCTGGCATTGACTGCGCGATCGTGCATAACGACTTTACCGCGAGTCACGACTTCACCGGCGCGAGTCACTTGCTGAACTCCATAGCCGAGGTGCCAGGGATACTGGGTGTGTGACGGTGTCAAGCGGCCAGCGTGCCGTGGCAGGCGAGGTCCGCATCGATCGCCAGCCACGGCAGGCCCAATTTATCCAGCCAGTCCAGCGCCTCATCGGCCGGTTTCAACATGGCGATGGTCGCCGAACTGCCCGCCACCAGGCACTGCCCCGCCAGCACACTGACGGCAACGAGACCCTGGGCGGGCCAACCCGTGCGCGGATGCAGGATATGGCCGTAGCGTTTGCCGTCAATCTCCAGGCAACGTTCGTAGTCACCACTGCTGGCCAGACCACCCTCAGGCAAGAGTACTTGAGCCACTGCACGGTCTTTCGCAGCGGGGTGACGAATGCCGACCGGCCAGCCCGTTGTACCGGCCGGCACGCCGATGGCAACCATATCGCCAGCCAGATCCACCAGAGCGGAGACCACGCCATGTCGCCGCAGTTGCATGGCCGCACTGTCGGCGGCGTACTCTTTCACGCAACCACCAAAGTCCAGTTCCATCCCCGCCCTGGGCAGATACACGCTGTCCTGGTCCCTCTGCACCAGCTCCCAACCCACCAGTGGCAGCAGGGCATCAATCTCGCGCTGCTCGGGACAACGGCCGGACTTGAAATCCCAGGCCCGGCGCAACACGCCGGAAGTGAGGTCGAACAGGCCATCGCTTTCGCGCCACACTGTATCGGCGTAGTTGAGCAGGCCAGCAGTTTCACTATCAAGCGACACAGGCTTGCCCGTACCGGCAGCGCGATTGATTTGGCTGGTGAGAGAATCTTCAATGTAGCGGCTGTACTTGCGTTCCAGCCGCTGCACCTCTGTCACAGCGGCGGCAATGGCAGTCTCGGCGCGGACCTCATCATCCAACTCCAGACGCAGGCGGCAGGGACCGCCCATGGCTTTGAAGCTGTGCTCGACGCGCTGCACAGGCTGGGCCGAACCTACTTGAACTTGTAATTGAGCCCGATGCCGTAGCGCCAGAAGTCCACCAGGCCGGGGGATTCGTCACCGCTATAAACGCCCCAGCTCTCGTCCGTTTTATAGCGCTCGGCGTCTGCATTGACCGACCAGTTACCAAAGTCGCGTTGCACGCGCAAACCGCAGGAAAATGCGCCAAACGCCGACAGTCGATAGTCATCCGCGAAATAGCGGTCGTCGGTATCGGCAATATTGTTGAAAAACTCCGCCTCGTGCTGGCTGTAGTACCTCACGAATGGTGTCAGCCTGAAGTCGTGCGCAAGATTCTGCTGCCACGCGACATCAATGGTGTGTGACGCAACGTCCCAGTCATCATCGAAATACCGGTAGTCGACGTGCAGGGCCGCATTCTGCCTGTCAAAGAAATGGCGATACCCGGCGCTCAAGGTCCATTCCTCGCGCTCATCGGGTCGATTATCGCGATACTTGTACGGATCGGTGAGAAATCCATCGCGATAGGTATAGCCGAGCCCAAAGCGCACCAGGGCGCGTTTGCTGATAATGCGCGATACGCCACCCCAGGCAGAAGTAATATCCTTGCTGTCATGCAGCGTGTTGGTCGGCACAGAGCCCTGGGTTGGATCAATATCGTCATGGGACACGCTGAGCGCGCCGCTATAGGTAGTCAGCCCGTCGGCGCTATTGAAAGCGCCATCCACGCCGCCGGCATTCGACTCGTAGTCATCCTCGTCGGAGTGGGTGTAATTAACGCCCACATTGCCGCGATCAAAATAGTAGCGGGTGGTGCCGCTCACCTCGGTGCGAGTATCCTCGATGCTGGCGCCGCTCATGATGACTTTCGGATCACCGCTTGTGCTCTCCCCCACAAACCAGGGCGAGGCGCCACTCATATCTTCCCACGCCACATCGAGGGCGAAAGACCAGTCATCGGCGACGGGCGCCAATAAATGAAACTGGGCGACATCAATATCATAGCGCTCACTATCGCCGCCAAATGCCTTTTTCGCCGTGATATCGTCCTCGTTGTATTTGCTGTAGCGCATGCCGACTTCCGTGAACTCCGGCTGAGCATCAGCCAACGCTCCCTGATAGGCCGGAAGTAACAGGGCACTGGACGTGAGCGCCAGTAGTGTCGTATTGCGATCGTCCTGACGCCTGGCCATCAGTTACACCCACAACCGCCGCCGGCGGCGCCTGTACCGCCCGACGAAGCTTCTTTGCTCGCAAAAATCTGGTTGCGCAGTTGTGCCTCCATCACATTTGGCTGCCACTGCATCTCGTCCTTGGCGAGAATGCCGCGCTCCCATGGCTGCACGGTTTCACAACCGCAAAGAATGACTGCAAGTACCAACCCCGCCAGATATTTCAAAATTATTATTCTCCCAGTAGTGCAACAATTGCTGTGCGCAATGTATCCCCGTCACTCTTGCGAAACCCCTGGTGGATCTCGCGAACCATGCCCTGCCTGTCAATAAGATAACCGGTTGGCATGCCCAGAATGCCGAAGGTTTGCGGCGTGATACCCCCGGCATCGCGCACCACCAGATAGCTCACCGGTACTTCAGACAGAAACTGCCTGGCATCTGACTCAACTTCATCCACGTTAATCGCCAGAACCTCAAAGCCCTTTGGCCCCAACTCGTTTCGCAACTGTTCCAATTGGGGAAAAGAAACCCGACAGGGTCCGCACCATGAGGCCCAGAAGTCCACATACACCACTTTCCCGCGCAGTGACTCCAGGCTAACGTCGCCCGCGCCGGACAACTGCGGCAAACGCACGGCGGGCGCTACCTGGCCAACCGCCACGCCTGCTGCCTGCGCCCAAAGCGGGCAGGCACAGACACAAGCCCAAAAGGAGCCGTATGAGCACAGTACTCAGCGCTCAACGTCCAGCTTCAAAAGGATCCAGGTATTGTAACCATGGTTATGCAGATGGTATTCCACCTTGCTGCCGACCGGCGCATCGAAATCGATGGGTATGCGAACGTCGTAGATATCTGCTTCTGAAGGTATCTCGACTTCGTTCTCCCACACGGTACGACCATCTATCGTGATTGAGGCATGAGCCTGCGCCGGCGCGTCAAACCGCAGATTGCCATGCCACAGTACCAGATGGAGTGAGTCGCCTTTCGCGAGCGCCACATTGCTGGGTTGGACCAGCGCCAGGTAATTACAGTAGCCGGTCTGCACTTCCAGCGCGCCGTCTTCGTTAAACCAACTGTTGTCGGGGCAAACCACTTCCGCGGGGCGGTGTGCGCTGAAGCGGTCATCAGCCGCCGACTGCGTCTCCCACTCATTGGTATCGATCAGCGCAAGTGACCCCGTCTGAGGGCCGCTTGTCACCTCGATTTCCACGGATTCCTCTATGCCGAGGGCGTGGTGATCGGTACCTCTAAGACTCACGCGAAGCGTATGGCGCCCGACTGGGAGATCTTCCGGCAACTGGTAGAAAAACTTCGAGTCCCAGGCCGTCGCATGCTCGGCTGTATCATCATCGCTATCAAGATAAACATGATAGTGCCCCTCGTACACGGCGCTGTGATCGCCGCCATGCTCATCGTCATGGTCAACATCTGCATGGCCTGCGTCCCCGTGCTCACCCGGCTCATGCAGGCTGAAATTATTGAACACCAGTTTCAGCGGCACCAGGTCACCCGGGATAAAACGCTGGCGATAGGTAGGCGCTTCGATATGTACACTGGCCGCATAGCTATAGTCGTAACCTTCCTTGGGCCTGGTCATGAAGAAACTTGTCAGGCACATCTCGTCACCGGTGTTTTCACCCCATTCGACATACTGGGGCGCATTTTGCACACCATTGATGATGGGCTGGTTTGCCGCACTGTTATCCCAGCTGCACTCTAGCCGGAGGCGATCCGTGGGCCTCACCAGGATCTCGCGCTCCAGGCCATAGGTCGACTGCCAATCGAAGTCCCAGTCGCGAATATCGATGATCACCTGCTCAGTACCATCCGGGCGAATGAGCGTCAGACGTCCGGTTTTCGCGAGTGTGTGCATGTGCAGGAACCCGGTATGTATCGACCAGTTATCCGTCGACTTGACCTGGGCGGGTGCACCGGCATAAATCGCCAACAATGTCGCGGGTATCTCAAACTGATGCCGCGCATCGGGATCGCCCGCGGCAATTGGCATACCGCCCGGGCGTAAGAACGCTGGATTGGTAAAGAGGAAGCCGCTGGCCGGCCGATCGACCGTATCGCTGGTTGCTATCTCAATAGCCGTCTGGTCGGGAGTGGGCTCTGCTACCAGCGTGTTGTAGTGCATCTGCACGACGATCAATGAGCCAGGCGGAATGCCCAATCCTGTGCCTTCGGGCATTGCACCGGAGGTGGCCCCGGGTACCCATCCACCAATCTGTCGAGGTATTGGCGTGCCTGGCAGTCCGCCAGACAAACTACATTCCCAACCGGGTCGACCATCCTTACCATCGGCGGCAAGATAGGTGGGCACGTATTGCGGCTCGATGATATTGACGATGACGTGGTGAACTTCTGCGAGCTGGTCCGGGATAACGTTCACCGAACGAACATACGCAAGCTCATCCAATGGCCAGTCTATGGCAAAGCAGCGATGGTCGTCCGGCCTTTCGATAGGCGTATACGGCTGCGGCAATTGCATGCTCAGGTTGTAGACCAGATCATCGCGTTCTTCTTCTTTGATTGGTGGAACGTAGTCCTGGGGATTACCTTCAGCCAGATTGCCAGCCAGCCAGTTAGTTAGCACAAACTCATCCTGCGCAGATAACGCGCGCTCGTGCTTGAACCGGCTGTAACCTTTGGTGGGGGGCCATGGTGGCATGGTCCCGTTGTCAATGGAAAAGGCTGCTGCTGCGGCCACTGCCTTGACCTTCTCATAACTATCCAGAGGGAAGGGCGCTACACCGCCATCCACGTGACAAGTGACGCATTTCTTCTCGATGATAGCGCGCGCATTTCCGTGGTAGGTGAACCCTGCGTCTATCGCCTTGTAGGGAGCTTGTGACGCATCGCCCAGCGGGGCCCCATCCGCCAGCCATTGCAGCAGGATACCGGACTCGGCGGACGTCAGGTCAGCAAAGCCCACGGGAGGCATGGTGTCGGACTCCAGCACAAAGGCCAGGGCGGAGCGTTTGCCATAGACTTGCTCGTAGGTTTCCAGCGGGAAGGGCGCAGGGCCTCCGTCAATATGGCAGGCGACACAATACCTCTGAATCAGGGGCTGTGCTGCGCTGTACCAGGAAATTTGGGGGGAGTCCGCCCCCTGAGAAACGACGTCAGAACCCGTAGTTAATGAAGAGCCGCCACCGCCACCACCACGCCGCAACTGGCCAGTATCGCGAGCGCGGAGAAAGTGGCGATTCGAACAAATATATTGAGTTTCATGGGAGCACTACTTCGACGTTGTATATTTATAATTAATCATCAAATTACCATGTTCTTAGCACAAGGTCATCACCAGGAAACCAACACGCCGGGAAACCATTATCAAATAGAGGTTAACTGCGGCTTTGTGCCTCCTCGGATAACAGTTCATCTATTCGCACCAGAGCTGCCACCAATGCACTGCTGCCAAGACCCGTACCACGGAAGTACTCTTCGGCCATCGGCGCGATACCGCAGCGCCCCGGCAAGGTCTGACCCTCCTGCAGCATAGTGTAAAGGGTCGGCAAAAAAACAAATTGCAGCCACTGTGGCAAGGTCAGAGTGTCCACACAAAAGGGCAGGTCTGAGGCCAGAGCCTCAGCCGGGGGATGCGCCTTATTCCACTGACCCAACTGGCGCAGTTGTGCCTCTATATCGATTAATACTTCCGCTACCTCGGTAGGCATGCTCACCCTGCTGCAGTGATGGACCCGGGAAATCGAAAATCAGTCTCCTGGAAATGGCGCATGGGCCTGGTTTAATGTGGGCCGACTATGCTCGAATCTTTCTCGAACAGACAGTACGGCCTTTGACCCACTGCACTGATGCGGATATTCTGACATTCCATTTGGCATAGGGCCAGTTTCCGCCGTCAATTGTGATCAGCGGGTGTAGTTCAATGGCAGAACGGCAGCTTCCCAAGCTGCATACGTGGGTTCGATTCCCATCACCCGCTCCATATTTCCTTCTACTGACCGTCTACACGCAGGGCCGCATCGTGAATAGAACGCTCATTAACAACCTCAACAGGCGTCTGCTGGAAAACCTGCGCAACAACACTACCGACAAGACCGGGACAGAGGGCCGTATTGCGGCCACTGAATTTGACTGCGCCGAGACTCTGGCGCGCGAGCGACAAGCCCTTTTTATCAATACGCCACAACCGGTGGCCTTTTCCGGAGAGATACCCGAGCCTGGCAGTTTTCTGGCCCTGCAGGTGCTTGACATACCGGTACTGCTAACACGGGACGAGAACGGAAAATTACGCGCCTTCATCAACGCCTGCTCGCACCGGGGAGCGCAAGTTGCGACCGGCGCAGGGCAGGCCCGTTCTCTGGTCTGTCCGTTTCACGGCTGGGCCTACGCAATGGACGGATCATTGCGCGGGCGACCCGACGATGAGTGCTTCAGCACACCCAGGGAAGCCTGCTCACTCACATCGCTAGCGGTATCAGAAAAATATGGCATCGTGGTCGTAGCCATTAGTGTCGACGTAGCGCAGGTCGATGTCGATAATGCGTTGGTCGAGATTGGCAAACACCTGGAAGGGTTTGGCTTTGAACATTATCGCACGCTGGAACGGCGTCTGTTTAATGTGGCAGCCAACTGGAAACTGGTGAGTGACCTGAGTCTGGAGAGCTACCATTTCAAGACCCTGCACCGGGACAGCGTCGCCCAGATATTGGCACCCAATGCAGTGGTGGACACGTTTGGCCGACACAGCCTGTGGGCTTTCCCGTTTAAAACGATTACGACTCTTGCCGAACTCGACGAAGAGTCCTGGCCAGACTCTATTCAGGGCTCCATGACGTTCACTCTGTATCCGGGCGTGATGTTTGTCGTTAATGCCTTGGGCGCACAGATGATACGAGCTGAACCCGGCCAACGACCGGGTGAATCGCGGGTAACATTCGTCGGTGTTAGCCGGAATAACTGTGATGTTGAACAGGCAAGAAAGGCCTATGAGTTCGGCGGCGATGTGTTTGCACGAGAGGACCTGCCAATTGCCGAAGAGTGCCAGCTTGGGCTGACTGCCGGAGGGCGCGACCTGCTGCTGGGCAAGAACGAACCGCTATTACACTTCTGGCATCAGTTATGGCGCGCAGCGGTGCTTTCAATTACCCCAACTGAAGCTGAAACGGCGGCAGTGATTCCAGAATAGCGCGACCGTAGCGTTTGGTCAGAATACGCCGATCCATCAAGGTGATTCGACCACTGTCTTCTTCCGTGCGCAACAACCTGCCGCTGGCCTGCACCAGACGCAGGGCCGCATCCGGTACGCTGATTTCCATGAAGGCATTGCGCCCCTGCGCCTCCACCCACTCAGCCAGGGCCGCCTCCAGCGGACTGTCCGGCACGGCAAAGGGGATCTTGGCTATCACCACATGGCGGCAGTAGTTACCGGGCAAATCAACGCCTTCAGCAAAACTGGCCAAGCCAAAGATAACACTCCCTTCGCCGCCATCGATCGCCTCCTTATGCCTGCGCAATACTTCCTGTTTGCTGTAATCCCCCTGCATCAATATTCGACCGCTGAACTCACCATTTACGCCGTGGTAAACATCCTGCATTTGACGGCGCGATGAGAACAACACCAGACTGCCCTCCATTTGATCCAGAATTATTGGCAACTGCTCGATCAAGGCCTCCGTATGAGCCTGGGCATCGCTGGGATCACAGTCCATGGCAGGCACTGTGAAGATGGCATTAGCATAATTGAAGGGACTGGCCACTACTTTGTAGTTGGCCTCAGGTGGCGCTCCTGAATGCAATTTAAAGCGATCAAATGAGTTGAGGGCGGTTATGGTCGCCGAGGTCACAATGACACCGGCAGCCCTGGACCACAGACAATCCTGCAGGATATCGGCTGCCAGCACCGGGCTGCAGCGCAGCTCGAAGCCCAACTGTCCTGCGCTGTTCACAAGCGTAATCCAGCGCGCCTTCGGCGGTATCTCACCTTCACCGCTCACCGCATACTCCTGCCACAGAGCTAATGCGGCTTCCGCTCGACCCAGCATTCCTCCAATGTTGATATGCCAGGTTTCTATATCCGATTTATCCACCCCGACAAATTCGTCATCCAGCGCCTCTTCGAGAGAGTTCTCCAGACGAGAAAGCGCGCTGCTCAATTTCTGGAACTGCGCGGTGAGAGCCACAGCCACCGGCAGCAAGGCTGCGGGGACCAGACCGTGTTCGAGCCGCAATTGTTGCTCATCCCGGCGGTCATCCAGGTCAGCTTCTTCAAATAGTGCCGTTACAGTTTGTTCCGCTACCTGCAGTGCGGCTATGGTTTCCTCCATTTCCGCAGGTAGGGCCTGCAACAACCGTTGTGCGCTTTCTATTGCAACCAGTGCAGGCCCTGACTGGGCCAGCGACTTTTTGCTGTCCTGCAACCAGGCTATGGTGGAATGCAACCGGCAGAAGCTTGCAAAATGCGATAGCGCTTTGTCGGGCAGATGGTGGCCCTCATCGAACACATAGATACTGTCCTCGGGTGCTGACAGAATGGCTCCGCCCCCAAGGGCGAGGTCTGCCAGGACGAGATCGTGATTGGTGACGATAATGTCTGCGCTTTGCAACTCATCCCTGGCTCGGTAGAAGCTGCACTGGCTGATGTTAGGACAGCGGCGACCACTGCACTGGCTGTGATCAGTGGTCACGCCATACCAGATTTCTTCCGCAACACTGCCGGGCCAGTTGTCCCTGTCACCGTCCCACTGCCCCCGACCGAGTGCCTCGAGCATCGCGTCGTATACGGGCAACGCCTCAGACTCCAGCGGTGCTCCCAATTCATCTGGATAGAGCGGTATCAACGATGATGCGCCCTGACTCTCTGCTATCAAGCGATCCAGTTTGGACAGGCAGACATAGCGTCGTCGTCCCTTGGCCAGCGCAAAACTGAAGTCCATGCCGCTACTTTGCCGAATATCCGGCAAGTCCTTGTTCACGAACTGTTCCTGCAGCGCAATCGTGGCAGTGGCAACCACGAGCCGTTTGCCCAAGAGCCTTTGCCATGGGAATTGCAGCAACGGCGTAGGCTATTGTCTTACCTGTACCCGTACCCGCCTCAATGACACAGACCGCGGGCAACCCGCTGCCATGCGCACCTGAATGCGGAATACGCGAAAGTGTATTGGCAATCTCAGCGATCATCTGGCGCTGTCCCCAACGTGGCGTGAGGGATTTACTCTCCACAAGGGCGCTGTAGGCCTCGCGAATGGTGTCCTTGATGTCCTCGCTCAGCAAAGTGTCTGCGAACTATCGGCCAGTGCCAGCTTACTCACCACCGCATTGGCATATATACCAAGGGCGTAAGGACGGTGCTCATTCCGGCATAGCCTCAATGCGAGCATCAAACGCCGCTTCGCTGCAATCCCCCTCCTCCAGATAGAGCTCTTGCGGCACAGGAGCATCCTCACCATACAGACGTCGATAGGCATAAAGATTGGTAGGGTGCAGGCAGTACTGACTGATAACCTGCCTATCAACCTCCGAGGCAACAGCATCAGGAGTGTCCAGACCGCCACTCAATGGTGTACCAAAGGATACATGGACACGTCCTTTCTCACCGGCAATGCCTTGGGCAATGGAGGCGACATCTTCCTGCTCTCCTTTTTCGTAACGGCCTTCGGTCGACTTCTGGAACAGCTCTTTTGCCTTCATTGCATCGCAGGGATCAAGCTCGTAGGAGATAGCCACCGGCACAATACCCAGACTCCGGATATGCTCACTGAATTCCTGGTTGCGCTTGTCTCGACTCATGGAGAGCATCTTTATAATGACCGGCTCCGTGCGATCAACACCGTCCTTGGCGCGCCCTTCGCGTTGAGCGATCCAGACCGGTGAATTTTCCTCCAGAAGCGAGTACTGAATGTAGTTGGCAAGGGTTTTGGATGCCGCCAGCAACTCCCTGGGGCCACTCACTGAGCGCTTCACAATAAAACTCTTGTTCAGCCTCATCAAATCAGAGACCCAGGGCTTTGTGAGCAGGTTGTCGCCAATGGCGATACGCGCCGTTTCGTAGCCACCACAGTGCAGTGCATAATTGGTAAAGGCAGGGTCCATCGCGATATCCCGGTGATTGCTCATGAAGAGGTAGGGGCGTGTGGGATCAAGGCGCTCCAGCCCGGACACACTGAAGCCACCGGTAGCACGCTCAATCATACGCGTCATGTAGCGCTCGATAATGAGTTGCATGCTACGTACATCCGACACGCCACGCACTTCGCGAGCAAGCAGATAACGTACCAAAAAGCGCACCACACCAGGCATAAGGGATGCCACTCGGCCCAGACGATACACCGCCAGGGTGCCCAGAAATTCAGAGTTATGAAGCAATCGTGTCAGAACCGCCGCCACTTCATCATCCCTGTAGGGCCGGATATCTGCAAAGGGGTCGGTCAAGCCAGTCTTCTCAATTTTCTCAGGCGCGACACCATACCCAAATTCTCCACGCTAGTCATCCAACAGATGCAGGCATTGCCCAAACGAGGCGCCCCATGATGTTCGAAGACATTGGCGGGTAAGCTGTGCACAGTTTTTCTGTGGCCACGCTTCTAAATGAGAGGGCTGGTATGTGAACCAAATCCCTGGACCGCAACGGTTTGCGACCCTTTGGGAGTTATTAGTTGGCTGAGCTGGACTCCTGCGGAGCCTTCACGTTACCCATTTGAAGATTAATAATGGTTAATGTTTCCCGGAGAAACCTCGTTGAGACGCTACATTATATTTGTAAATCAGATAGTTAAAATTTGCAGGGCACTTTTAGCCAGAAATATTGTTACCAAAATACCCAATTAGTTACAATTTGCTAACTCTCTTTTGCTGTTACTTGACTCTTATAATAAGCACTTACGAGCCCGGTCTTCGATGAGCCCTTGATCGGCGCCAATGCCAATTAGTGAAATAGTGAGGGACTTGTTATGAACTTATCAAAATTCGCAGCCACGACGGCGCTGGTAGTCTTTTCAGCGAGCAGCTTTGCCGCTAAACCCACCAGCATCGTATTCGATGCCAATGCCACAGCCGGTGACGGCACGGCCTACGCGAAATATACCGTTAAGTGCTCCAATGGCAAAAAAGCTGAACTAACTGCGTGGGATAACCGTGGCAAGTGGTGCGTGGGAAACGCCGACAGCAAGAACTGCGAGAAGAAGCAGATTAACGCTGCCAAGGTCGCCTGCAAAGCACCTAAGTAACGCCCATTACTGGCGAGTTGCAGCCCTCATACCAGGTAGCGGGCCTGCAACTGCGCCAGCTGGGCGGGACCTACGCCCAGCGCCTCCTCCAAATAGGCTTCTACTGACGGAAAATGTTGCTCAATTGCCGATAAGGCGCGAGCCAAATAATCCTCATGAACCTCCAGCATGGGCATGATCGATTGTGCGTCCATCTGCTGCATCTGATACTTTTCCCGCAACCGATCGATTTCCCGATGCGGATGGAAGAATCGTTCAGTGAGCATGTAATCGCGCATTACCACCTCCCGAGAAACCCCCAGCGCCAACAGAATGATTGCGGCGGCGAATCCCGTGCGATCTTTTCCAGCCGCACAGTGCACCAGAAAGCGCGCGTCATCCACCTCCAGAATCTCTCTGAACATGCGGGCATAGGCTTCTGTCTGAGCTTCGGCAAAATCCTGGTTGATTTGCAACATAAAATCAAACATGGCTTGCCGATCGCCCATTTGATTTTCTGCTTGTTCGAAGAATCGCGAGTTGCTGCCAGGGATAATGGGAAGGCTGGCTATCCGGGGGGGATTGTTTGCAGGTAACCTGCTGGGATCATTTTCCTGTTCCTCCAGTCGCCTGAAATCACAGACCAGATCAAGCTTCAGGCTGGCCAACAGTTCTACATCCTGATCATTCAGGCTCGAAAGTTGGCCCGAGCGGAACAGGAAGCCCCACTTCACCCAACGGCCGTGTACTGTAGGGTAGCCACCAAAATCCCTGAAATTTGGGGTTCCCTGCATGCCCAGTTTACGCTCGGCGGCCAGCACTTCCGTGCCATGCTGGTCACGGAGACGAAAATAATGACGGCTGGCTGGTTTCAGACCCGATATACGGATCCGCCCAGGGTCTTCACTATAGTGTGACCTCACCGCATCGCTTGCGGCCAGCGGCTCAACCGTCACCCGCGTATCGGGGTGGCTGGCTCGCCACTCTATGTGATAATCACCATCCGACTCTCGCCAGATATGCACCGCGTCTGAAATCAGCATGGTCTGAGACAAGCCTCGTGCAACTCGACAGGAAGACTACTAACCGCAGCAGGGATTCCGACGTTTAGTTCCCTTTATACTCAAGAACGGCTCGCAGCAGCATTTTAATAAGGTTGAGCTGATTCTCCAGCGCCGTGTCACTAAATGGATCCTGACCCAGCAAATCCCGGTACATCGGCGCCATCGTGACGTAGGACATCACTAGATTATTGAACGCCATTACCGCCCAGGGTTGTAGTCCCGTGTTTTCAAAAAGCGTAAATTGTTCACCCGCTATCTCGGCACGCGGCTGAAACATCGGTCGAAACAACCGATCTATCAACTCATTGGTATGTGGCCCACCGGAGAGCGCCGCATGTTGTAGCAGTCTGGCAAGATTCGGGTTGGCGTGGTGCTGACGAACTATGGTCTCCAGCCAGCGAAATACCCTCTCGTTTGTCACCGGTCCGCGATCCAACTCTGCGAGGGGTGCAGAGAAATCCTCCAGGAGCCGATCAAGTACCGCCTCATAAAGGGCTTCCTTGTTCTTGAAGTGGTTGTAGAGGCTGGGGGAGCGAATACCCACACGATCTGCCACATCACCCAGTGACGTCGCGCTATAGCCCTTCTCGGCAAAAAGGCCTTCCGCGGCATCGAGAATGCGGTCTGAAGTGCTGGGGGTCTGTACTGCAGGCAACCCGCTAGTATCCATTCGTAAAAACGCCACCGTCAGAAGAGAAGGTAAGTAATAACTAATAGGTGATAGTATACCTTAGCTCGAAGCGGCCAAACCAGCCAGACACCGGTTGACAAGCGGATGGGCAATGTGAATAATCGCGCCTCGTAATTTTTTGACCCCCTATCGAGGTAATCAACGTGGCGAATTCACCACAAGCAAGGAAACGCGCCCGCCAAGCGGAAAAGCGTCGGGCCCACAACTCCAGCCTGCGGTCTCTTGTGCGCACAGTGATTAAAAAGGTAAATGCCGCAGTGGGCAGCGGCGACCCGGCAGTTGCCAAAACAGCTTACGATAGTGCCATACCCGTCATCGACCGCATGGCCGACAAGGGCATCATCCACAAGAACAAGGCCGCCCGCCACAAGAGCCGCCTTAACGCACAGGTTAAAGCACTGTCCGCGTAACGTAAAACTTCTGCCAGATACAACAAAAAGCCGGCTACCAAGCCGGCTTTTTGTTGTCCCTAATATTTATCTCTCACTAACCCGCCTGATATTTTCAGGACGCGAGTAGTATTTACACCATACCCTTGGGAAATTAATTTCCGAAGCCTCGTTTACCTAGGCAGCGGAGCTGGTCCTGGTATCTTCCTCATGCTTCTTGGCAAACGCAGCCAGCATGCTCTGCTCATAGGACTGCGCTTCTTCCGTATCCAGCGGGCGCTCCAGCACTGACCAGTCGATATCACCGTCGGTGGCCAGATTTTCATAATCCAGGATACCCAGTGATTCAAACTTGGGACGTACTTTCTCCGTCAGTAAACCAATACGTCCGAGATTGGGAATCACGCGCTGGAATAACAGATTACGGAAGGTGGACATTACAAATCCGTCCAGGACTTTCTTGCGGGCCTCTTCAACATCCCAGCCAAAATGGCGGAATACGTCAGTGGCTACAAGGCGTTCACGACTAATGGCGCAGGCTTCGTAGGCAAATTGGGCGCGCTCTTCACGCTCCTCTTCGGACATGGTCTTGATGAACTCTTCCAGATAGTTGACACCAAAAGTCACATGCCGCGCCTCGTCGCGCGTCACCAGATACACCACATCCTTGAGCACCGGGTCAGGCGTAGTTTCACGCGCCGTGGCGAAGGCCGACAACGCAAGGCCCTCAATAACGATTTGCATACCGATGAACTTCATATCCCAGCGCTCATCGGTGAGGATCTTGTCAATAATACTTTTCAAGTGCGTATTGATCGGGTACATCATCCCGATCCGCTGTTGCAGGTATTTATTGAAGACTTCTACATGGCGCGCCTCATCAAAGGTCTGCGAAGCCGCGTAGAGTTTGGCGTTAAAAGTAGGGGCACAGGAGCATAATTGTGACGCTACCAACAGAGCGCCCTGTTCGCCGTGCAGGAACTGCGACAGGCTCCAGGCGTTCATATGTAACCAGAACTCGTCCTTGGTTTTCTCGTCCATGGCCAGATAGGGCTCGTAGTCATGGAGATTCATCATCTCCGGTGCCCGCTGTTCTTCAGGCCAGGGACGATCCCAGTTGATATCCATCTCGGGATCCCAATTGAGCTGTTTACCCAGATCATAGAGTTTCTTGATTCTGTCGTCCTGTATGGTGTAGTCCCAGTTGTAGGAACCGGTTAACGGTGTCTGGAAAATTTCCGCGACATGGTCAACATCGGCACTGGTCAGCACATCCACCAGATCAGGGTTGTCACTGGGGTAATCCGCGCCCGCATAGCGCTGGATCTTGCGTGGCGTTTTTTCAGTCCATTCAACTCGCATCGTCGTAACTCCATTGTTTATATTGGTCAGTAACTATGTGCGATGGCTACCAGGACAGCAAGGTAAAGTCTTGTCAAAATCAGGTCATTTGTGGCCAAATGTCCCCATGCCAAAGACCAGCACACCAGCCCAGTACATACTGATCCTTATCGATATGGTGGAGCAGCAGGGTTGCGAACGCAAAAAACTGCTGGCCGGCACTACCCTCGCGAATACCGATATTTCCAGTATTGGTGCTCGGATCAATGATGCAGACTTCAACCAACTGGTCGCCAATGCCCAGGCACTCACTGGCGACCCCGCCCTAGGCCTGAAACTGGGTTTGCGTCTCAATTTGAGCGCTCACGCGGTTCTGGGTCAGGCATTTATAACCTGCACTGATCTTGCACAGGCTATGGATTTATTCCTCAAATACAATCACCTGCTGGCGTCGGGTCTGCACCTTGAGTTTGAGACCATTGATAAGCAATGCATTCTGACCATGGCAAGCCCCCCGGGGGAAACATCGATTGAGTTTGCATACGAACTACTGTACGGCGCCCTCATCAATACGCTGCGCGGCCTGTTGAATGCACCCGGTTTGTGTCTGCGCATGGAAGTTCCCTATCCTCGGCCGGCGCACGCAGACCTTTACTACGAGGTATTCGGCGAGGATGTTCATTTCGACTGTGTGCGCGGCCGTATCTTATTTCACCGCGACTTGCTCGACACACCATTGCCGTCCTCCAATCCGGTCTTGCGCAATCTTTACGAAGCGGAGTGTGCTCGCCTGCTGGCTAATCTGGAAGAGGAACACTCGGTGGCAGAGCAGACCCTGCGCCTGTTACGCAAACTGGAGGGGCAGTACCCGCAGATGCCCCAGATCGCCCATATGCTCAATCTCAGCCCACGTACCTACCGGCGCAGATTGGATGAAGAGCAGCAGTCCTTTCAGAAATTACTGGATCAGGTACGTAGCGAACATGCGACTCGCCACCTGCTGAACACACGCCTGCCACTGTCCAGCATCGCGTACATGGTCGGCTTCAGTGACGCATCAAATTTTCGCCGCGCGTACCAGAAATGGACCGGGAGGTCCCCCGCAGAAGTGCGTCGACCCTAGCATGATTGAAATTTGCCGTCCGCTACCTGATAGGTCGCGCCACAGCACTCCTGCGCCATCATCAGTTCCATCAACTGTGCATCCTCGCTGTAGGCCACTGTTCGACGGCCATCGGGCAGGTCGAAAACCGCCACTGCGCGCCACGGGGCCAACCCCTGGTAAAGCACCGTATAGCCTGCCACAGAGGCTTTGCCACAATAGTTTGCCACCACATCGCAGACTTCGCTCACCGCACGAACCTGTTCAGTGACATCAGCACAGGCCCAGCCCTCCGCTCCCGGAGTGCACGACCACAGCGCACAGGCTTGCTTGGTCAAGAAACCACTGACGGCAGTGACCAGACCGGTCTCACCGGGGTTTTGGCGCAGTAACTGGGCCATTCTCACCGTTGCCTGGAACACGAAATTATTCAACGGGCCGCCGCCAAAGGTCATCCCACCGGTGACACTGACATTGTGCAGCCAATCTAAGCCAAATTCCTGCAACTGTACCCGAACCGCGTAAGGGAAACAGGAATACAACTCACACAAGCGGATTTGGTTAAAGTTCACTCCCGCCAACTGCAGGGCGACCTGACCCGCGATACGAAACCCCGGGCTGGCACCCAGGTCCTTGCGACTGGCAACCACTGACATGAAGTTGGATTCGGTGAATGCCCGGGGAAATACCCACTTGTGGCGCTCAATTCCCAAGTTCTCCGCGACACGCGCCGAGCACAATATGAGACCAGCTGCCTGGTCGACATTCCACTGGCTGTTATGCAGTTTGGTATAAGGAAACGCAAGCATGCGATTGGCAGCGAGAATGCTCGCGAATTTGGGCTGCCGAAACCGCATGGTCGGACCAGGCATCCGGATTATCCGCCGCGAGTTCACTCAACCGTGCGTACATCGTGGCCATCTGGTCCCGATGCTGCGCCAGACTCAAACCCTGCTTGTAGCGCAATGCACTGTCCAGTATGGCGTAGTAGCCCACAGGCATGCCCAGACCGCTGTCCGACTCCACCGATGACCACATCTCGTCTTCGGGGCGCAGCGTGATATCCGGCTCTACGCCGACTTGCGGCGTTTCCGGTGCCTCCACCCCAGCCTTGCCGGCGCAGAGCGCGCGATATCGGGCCTCCCCCCCGGTGATCAGCACCACCTGCGCCTCTCCCGTTGTGATGCGTTGGCAGGCACGGGTCAAAAGGCTCTGTTGCAGTATTCCAATCTCCGCAAGGAGCGTAGTCGCGGAACGCGCTCCGAATGCCTGCGCCAACAAGCGTCCGGGATCGCTATAGCCCCAGAGGCTCTTTGGCACGAGTATTTCATCTGCCATGCCCAAAATCTCCATGCAACCCGCATCGGCGGCGGCATCGCGTAAAGCCTGCTCCATCAGGGCAACAGGTTCCAGCGCCTGCTGATAATCCTCGATTTTCTGCTGCACAGCAGCGACACCTACCAGCACCGGGGTGTTAGCCGCGTACTCAGCCATGCATGAACTCCCCGGCGTACCAGTTCAGCATGGCGATTTTCTCATCCAGAGGCTTGTCGGCATCCATTTCATAGACGTTGCGAAACCCGATAATGACATCGGACACACCGATACTTTCCAGCTTTGCAATACCCTCAGGCGTGAACGCGTTCTGCCCGGTGGTAAATACCCTGAAAGGCCTGTCGGCGGTGCCGTATTCCTGTCGCAACTGGTTTATGCGACCAATGTAGGCCTCAAGCTCCTGGATATTTGCACCGGCGCACATCCAGCCGTCACCCACCCGCGCCGCACGCTTCAATGCGGGCTCAGTGTGTCCACCAATCAGCAGCGGGGTCGGCTTGGTCGGCACCGGGTTCATTTTATTGGCCGGCATATGGTGCATTTCACCCGCATACCCGAAATATTGACCTGTTTCGAGCCCGCGCAAAATGTCGATCTGTTCATCGAATCGCTTGCCGCGCTTGTCCCACGGCACACCACACACGGCGAAGTCCTCTTCCCAGGGGCTGATACCAATACCGAAATCAAAGCGATTGCCGGAAAGCGCCTGAATGCCCTGTACCTGTTTGGCCACCACCGGCGCCTGCCTCACGGCAAGCTTGTAGACGAATGTCGCAAAACGTATTTTTTCGGTGACAGCGGCCATTGCGGCAACCGCTATAAGGCTTTCAATAAAAGGTACGCTTTCCAGAAACTCCCTGCTGCCATCCTTGTTATAGGGGTATTTGGAACTCGCCTCCCGTGGATAACAAATACTGTCGGGTATCGCGATACCATGGAAGCCCGCGTGCTCTGCGGCCCGGGCTAAAGGTAGGTAATGGTCGGGTTCGCACATGCCAATCTGATAACTGAATCTCATTGTCTGGTTCCTCAAACGGTAGGTAGAAGGAAAGCGTTGTTCTGTGCAGGAAAAATGTACTGTAACTGCTAATTGCGCCAAGATCGCTCGCAGAATTGCAATTTTCCGCAACTGGCCTCAAATACTGAACCCTGCTGTCACAGCTGCACTGTATACTTTTTCACTGGGCAAAGAGCGCCCCGCCAGAATCCTTACCCGAGGTCTACTGACACACATATTATGACCAAATCTGCATACACATCCCGACCCGCCAGCGGCGACCGGGCGCAGCGTTTCCTGTTCGAGGAAGCAGATATCCGTGGCGATAGCGTACAACTGGACGCGGCTTATCGAGAGATACTCGCCATTCATCAGTATGCGTATGGTGTGAGCCGCCTGTTGGGTGAATTCCTGTCTGCCGCAGTGCTGCTCAGCACCAATCTCAAGTTCGAGGGGAAGTTGATTTTGCAGGTCAGGTCGGAAGGCCAGATACCCCTGCTGATGGTGGAGTGCGACCATTCCCTGCGGCTGCGGGGCATCGCCCGCGGCGCGGAGCAAGCTACTTCCAACAACAACGATCAGTTGCTGTGTAACGGGCAGTTGGCGATCACCATTGATCCCACTAATGGCCAGCGCTACCAGGGTATCGTGCCACTGCGGCGGGGCTCTCTGGCACAAAGCCTTGACGCCTACTTTGAACAATCCGAACAGTTGAAAACCCGTATCTGGCTGGCAGCTGATGGGCAGCGGGCGGGAGGCCTGCTGTTGCAACAGTTGCCGGCACAAATCACCAATGACGAAACCCAGCGACTGCAACATTGGGAACATGCCTGCTCAATGGCAGCTACCGTGAAAGAAGCAGAATTGCTTGAACTTCATGCCGAACATCTGCTGTATCGCCTGTACCACCAGGACCCGGTGCGCCTGTTCGAACCTGTCCCGGTGAGCTTTCACTGCACTTGTTCCCGTGAACGTACCCGTAATGCCCTGGTCACTCTGCACCCGACTGAATTGGAAGAGTTACTGGAGGAACTGGGCAGCATCACAATGGACTGTGAATTCTGTAACCAGCACTACTGCTTCAACCGCAATGATCTGGCGGGAGTTTTAGAGGGTGATAGGGTCAAAACGTTACACTGATAGCAAGTTAGGCGGAATTCGCCGAATTTTTACTTCAATATATTTCGCATAACGCCGCGTTTCTGACATAATTGCGGCCCCTTAAAGCCCGAAAAATGGCGCCAGAGGCCCTCACGGGCCTGCGCTATATAACGACAGGAAGCACAATGACCCGAGATATCCAGATCGCCCAGGAGTACTCCGACCTGGCGCCTTCCAGACTCATAGAAGAAGCCCTGAAACGCAGTGAGGGAATACTGTCCGATACGGGCGCCCTGCTGGTAACCACTGGCAAACGCACGGGCCGCTCCCCCGCTGACCGCTTCATCGTCAAGGAACCCAGCACTGAGGACAGCATAGATTGGGGCAGTGTCAACCGGCCTTTCGATAGTGACAAGTTCGATGCCCTTTGGGACCGGGTGCAATCCCATCTGGCCGTGCGTGACCGCTTCATCACGCACCTACACGTAGGCGAGCACAGCGATCACTACCTGCCCGTAAAAGTTACCACAGAAACCGCGTGGCAGTCGCTGTTTGGCCGCAATATGTTCATCCGCCCCAAGACCTACAATCCGGCTCGCAAGCCGGAATGGAATATCCTCAATGTGCCCGGTTTCGAGTGTGTGCCCGAGCGCGACGGCACCAACTCAGATGGTGTCGTTATTATCAACTTCGGCCAGCGCAAGGTATTACTTGCGGGTATGCGCTACGCCGGTGAAATGAAGAAATCCATGTTCTCGGTGCAAAATTTCCTGTTACCGGAAAAAGACGTCATGCCCATGCATTGCAGTGCCAATGTGGGTGACGATGGCTCTACCACCCTGTTCTTCGGCTTGTCCGGTACCGGCAAGACAACACTCTCCGCCGATCCGGAGCGTTACCTGATTGGCGATGACGAGCACGGCTGGGCCAAGGGCTCAGTTTTCAACCTTGAAGGCGGCTGCTATGCCAAAACGATTGACCTGAGCCAGAAAAATGAGCCCGTGATCTGGGACGCTATTCGCTTTGGCGCTATTATCGAAAACGTCGTACTGGATGATACCCGTCATGCCAATTATTCGGACACCAGCCTTACTGAAAACGGTCGCTGCTGCTACCCGCTGGAACATGTGGAAAAACGCACTGGGAGCAACAGCGGCGGCGAGCCCAAGTGTGTCATCTTTCTGACCTGTGATGTCTCCGGTGTCCTGCCCCCGGTTTCCATCCTGTCCAAGGAAGCTGCTGCATTTCATTTCCTCAGCGGCTATACCGCGCGGGTGGGCTCGACGGAACTGGGTGCGGAAGCAGGTATCCACCCGACTTTTTCCACCTGCTTCGGTGCACCGTTTATGCCAAGGCCGGCCGGCGATTATGCGGAACTTCTGATGAAGCGCATAGAGGATTTCGGCAGCCGGGTCTACTTGGTCAACACGGGATGGATCGGTGGCTCGGGTGGCCCCGGCGGCAAGGGGTCCCGCTTTCCCATTCCGGTTACCCGAGCAGTGGTTCACGCCTGCCAGAGCGGAGCGTTGCTTGATGCTCCCACCAGGCACCTCGACATTCTCAATCTGGACTTTCCCATCACGATTCCAGGTGTCGAGGACCGCTATGTCGATCCGCGCACGGGCTGGGGTGAAGAAAGCGTCTATAACGAACAAGCGCGCAAGTTAGCTGCCCTGTTTGAACAGAACATCAAGAAATTCGATGTATCCGATGCCATCGTTGCAGCCGGACCCAAATCCAGCTGATATCCTGAATCTGATGCCGCACAAAGGCTCACTACAAAGTGGGCAGTTATTACTTTGTTGCCTACAATTCAATCATGATGCGGACAACAGACCCAGTGCCACTGCACCACAGTCGATGTCGCCACAAAAAATCACCTTTTATTAGTATGTTTATTCTAATTATTTTCCGTAGTCTGGCCACGAATCGGTGGGAAAGCCCACCTGCTTTTACCACTTCCAAGGAGATGAATCATGGCCGAGAAATCGAAGACTTCAACCAAATCCGCGCGCAAGCCTGTTGCAAAGCGCAAACCTATTGCCAAGCGCAAGGCTGTCGCGAAGCGCGCCCTACCAAAAAAAGCCGCGTCTGACTTAGCAGTTAGCACTCAGGAAACCGGTCGTACCATGTTTCTGGCTGGCCTCGGTATCTACGGCAAGGTATATGACCAGGCACAGGAACAAATCAACAGCCTGCCTAAGCAATTGGAAGAACGTCGCAAGAAAGCTGACAAGATCTACAAAGAGCTGGTCAAGCGTGGTGAGAAACTTGAGAAAGATGCCAAAAGTGTGATGCAGGATATTGAGCTGCCGAAACTTGAATTGGATAGCCTCACGGATCGAAAAAAACTGGAACAGCAACTCAAGAAAGCCAAGGCACGTTTTGCAGAACTGAAAAAGTCGGTACGTTTCAAGTCCGCTGCCTAAGCGGAACCCATCCAGGACTTATAGTCCCTGCCTGTCAGGGATTTTTTCGGGGCCACTTTGTGGCCCTTTTTTTGTCTGCAAATCTGCTTTAATAAGCACACCAAACGCGTTATCTTCAAACCCGACTTGAATACCGTGAAGGCAGACAGCATGGCCGATGAAAAAAGCAAAGTCACCGACAAAGCAAGTGAAATAGCGAAAAATATATGGCTGGCTGGTGTTGGCGCCTACGGCAAGGCCGTGGAAGAGGCACAGGGCAGGCTGGAAAAGGCCATGGAACCGCCCAAATTGTTTCGCGATCTGGTAAAAGCGGGAGCCGCCCTGGAAGAAGATGCGCGGGAGAGCACTCTTGCCGCCCGACACACGGTGGAAGAGCGCATTAACCGCGTGCGCGAGAACTTTCACAACCAACGCCCCGCCCGCATTGAAGACCTGATGGCACTGCACAAGAAAGTCGATCAGCTCACCAGAAAAGTAGACCAGCTCAGCAAAGCTCTGGCGGAACAGGGTGTGGGCAGAACCCCCCGAAGCAAAACACGCAAAACGGCCAAAAAATCTACCGTAGTAGCAACAACCGTCCGCGGGCCGGCCCGTAAAAAAAAGGCTAAGACTGTAAGCGCTGCCAATAAAAAAACATCGGGCGGCAAATCAGCCACAAGCAAACGCAAGGCCTGACATCCGCTATTCATGAAAACGAGGGATCGTATACTCCACACTAGCCTGGCGCTGTTTAATGAGGAGGGCGAGCCAGACATCACCACCATAGACATTGCTAATGAATTGGACATTAGTCCCGGTAATCTCTATTACCATTTCAAAGGCAAGGACCAGATCATTACCGAGCTGTTCCAGCAGTACGAACACGCTATGAGCCACACCCTGACCGCACCAATAGAGCGACCGCTGAGCCCTGACCGCGCCAGCGTTGAGGACAATTGGTACTATCTATACGTGGTAATGGAAGAGATGTATCAATATCGATTCCTGTACCACAATCTTGACAATCTCCTGCAGCGCTACCGCGACATTAAACGCGGCTTTAAGCGCTTGATACAGCTCAAGCGTACTGCACTGTATGCAATTTGCCAGACATTACTGCAACAGGAAGTGATCGATGCGAAAGACCAGCAGTTACTTGGGCTGGCCGATAATATGACGCTGAACCTGACCTTCTGGTTCAGCTACGACACCCTCCTGCATGACAATCGTTCGCCCCAGGTCACCATTCACCAGGGTGTGTTGCAGTTGCTGACCATGGTCGCCCCCTATCTGGGCGATGACGAGCTAAGCTTCTACCACGACTGTGAAACCATTTACGTCAATATGCTGGCGGACACAAACTAGGACCCACGCTGGAGCGCGATGACATACGCGCCGATGATCTCAAGGGTTGCACCGTATTTGCGTCCACCGCGCAGTTGTGCTCGCTGAAGAAGCAGACGTGTGTGGGGTTATTTTTATCGTGCCCGCTGGCGAATACGACGGTGTCATGCACCACAAGAAAAAAAGGATGGCGCCGGTCGTTGGAGTAAAGGGAAATTTCGGCTCCCGCACATATTGGGCAGTGTAATTCAGCAGGCATCTGCTATTATCGCCTTCCACTTATGTTATCAACAATATCAAGGAGCGTAACATGACCATCAAGACTGGAGACAAAATCCCCGCCTGCACTATGAAAACCATGGGTGATAAGGGCCCCGTCGACATCACTACCAAGGACATTTTTTCCGGCAAGAAGGTAGTTCTATTTGCAGTTCCCGGCGCATTTACACCGGGCTGCAGCATGACTCACCTGCCGGGGTACGTGGTCAACGCGGACAAGATCAAAGCCAAGGGAGTCGACACCATTGTCTGTATGGCCGTCAATGATGCCTTCGTCATGGACGCCTGGGGCAAGGCCCAGAATGCCGAAGAACTGCTCATGCTGGCCGATGGCAATGCCGAGTTCACCAAGGCATTGGGCCTGGTGCTGGACGGTAGCGGATTCGGGCTCGGCACCCGCAGCCAACGTTTTGCCATGATCGTCGAAGATGGCACAGTTACCCATCTCAATGTGGAAGCTGGCCCAGGCGTGGACGTAAGCTCTGCCGAAACGATGATGGCCCTGCTGTAGGCCAGACCGCTCACCTACCCGGTCGCGGGCTCAGCTGAGCACGATGTAGCAGACACTACTGATAACGGCGACACCCAGCAAGTTGATCAGGAAGCCCTCCCGCGCCATGCGGGCGGTGGTGATAAGCCCGCTGCCGAATACTATGGTGTTCGGCGCGGTGCCCACGGGCAACATAAACGCAAAGCTGGCGCTCATCACCGCCGGTACCATCATCAATTCCGGGGCAATTCCCGCTGCCAGGGCCGCAGCTGCCAGCACCGGCATAAGCAGTGCGGCAGTGGCCGTGTTGGATGTCGTTTCTGTCAGAAAGGTGACCACCAGACAAATCATGACGATCAGCGCAAACAACGGCATACGCGTCATCTGCGCCAGCCACTGACCTATCAGTTCACTCATACCCGAACTGACAAACCCCTGTGCCAGGCAAATACCGCCGGAAAACAACAACAGAACACCCCAGGGAATCGTACTGGCGCGTTCCCAGTTCAACAGCCGCTGGCCCTTGCCATCGGGCACAAGAAACATTAAAACAACTGCCAACAAGGCTACTGAAGCGTCGTTGGCTTCTGGCAAATTCAGCCATGTCATCCAGCCACCGAAAGGTTCGCTGCGGGTAACCCAGGCAAACGCTGTCAGGCCGAACACAAGCATCACGCGGCGCTCATGTGTGCGCCAGGGACCCGCTGCGGGCAGTTGCAACTGCAGCGCACCACCCAGATTGCGCGTCAGGATCATGGCTGTCACCGGCACCATCAGCATCACGACCGGGACAGCCCAACCCATCCATTGGGTAAAACTGATGGTTTGACCAGTGGTCTGCTCGTAGACCTGCATGAAAATCAGGTTCGGCGGTGTGCCGATAGGTGTTCCCAGTCCTCCAATACTGGCCGCGTAGGCTATACCCAGCAGTAGTGGTGGCCCCAGCCTGGACTTTTCGTCCACTGTATCCAGCACCGCCAGCGCCACGGGCAACATCATCAGCGTCGTGGCCGCGTTGGATATCCACATACTCAACATGGCCGTCGCTGCCATAAAACCCATTACCAGCCGGCGACTGCTGCTGACCCCAAACAGTCCCATCATCCCTATGGCCAAACGACGGTGCGCCCCGGAGTGCTCCATCGCCTTGGATAACAGGAAACCACCCAGTAATAGCAGTATCAGAGGGGAGCCATACGCCTGGCCCACTTCCTCCTCACTCAGCACACCGAACAAAGGCAGTATCGCCAGAGGCAGCAGTGAGGTCACCGGTATGGGGACCGGCTCGAACACCCACCAGATGACACACACCGCGGCGACGAATGCCACGGTCGCCATATCGAAGCCATAGCCAGATGCCATGCACGCTGCCGCAGCAAGCACCCCGAGCGCAGGTCCCATCCACAAAGCAAACTTACTTATTGCCGACAACCCGTTATCCTCAGTTTTTTAACTTCACGCCCAATCCTGTCCCACTCCGCGGGCAGTGTAAACCCCGCGCTGGAGTAGCACTCCCTTAAACGCTACACTGCCCTTCATTATGAATGCACTTCCCAATGTACTGATCGACCGATTTCAGCGCCGCGTTGATTATGTGCGCCTGTCCGTCACGGATCGCTGCGATTTTCGCTGTGTCTACTGTATGGCCGAGGATATGACATTCGTGGCCAAGCAACACATTCTCACACTGGAAGAGATTCTCGAGGTAGCCCGTGCCTTTGTTGAACTGGGTGTTGGCAAGATACGTCTCACCGGTGGCGAGCCGCTCATTCGCAGTAATATTCTGTCGCTGATCGAGCCACTGGGTCAACTCCGTGGCCTCGACCAATTGGTGCTAACCACCAACGGCTCCCAGCTGCAGCGCCTCGCTGGAACATTGCGACAGCTTGGCGTAAAGCGCATTAACATCAGTCTGGATAGCCTGCAACCACGCAGGTTTCGACAGCTCACACGACACGGCAACCTGGACCAGGTGATAGCCGGTATCGACGCCGCTATCGCGGCAAATTTTGACCAGATAAGGCTCAATGCCGTCATTCTCAAGGGTCGCAACGAGGATGAAGTGCTGGATCTGGTGAACTTCGCGCAGCAGCGTGGTATTGATATCGCCTTTATCGAAGAAATGCCGCTTGGTCTCATTGATGAACATGACCGCGCCCTGAGTTTTTGTAGCAGCGAGGAACTGCGCGCTATCATTTCTCGCCAGTACGCGCTTGATCCTCTGGGCGACCCCCGTGATCACGCTGGCCCAGCCCGCTACTTCCGCGCTGGAAATGGGCCAACACGGATCGGTTTTATTTCGCCTCACAGCCATAACTTCTGCCACCTGTGCAATCGGGTCAGAGTCACAGCGGAGGGGCGCCTGCTATTATGCCTGGGCAATGAGCACTCAGTGGACCTACGCGGCATACTGCGCGCCCCGGATTACACACTGGCCAAGCTCAAGAGAACCATCATAGAAGCAATGACAATCAAACCCGAACGGCATCACTTTAACCTCGGCGCGACACCGGATATCGTGCGTTTTATGAATGTAACCGGTGGATAGTCATGTTTCCTCACAGGATGTATCGCGTACAATGGCGCCTCCATTACTGAGGTAAGCCGGTGCACACACAAGACTTTCCGCAGCTCGCATCTGTCGAGCAAATAGAACAAGGCTTCGAATCCCACGGTTATATCTGTAGCCGCAAGATAGCAACGGCCGTATTTCTGGCATTCCAGTTGCGTAAACCCGTTCTGGTCGAAGGACCTCCCGGGGTCGGCAAGACAGAGTTGGCAAAAACCATTGCCTTATTGCTTGATCTTCCACTGATTCGCCTGCAGTGCTATGAAGGCCTGGACGAGGCCAAGGCGCTGTACGAATGGAAATACGGCAAACAGTTACTGTATACCCAGGTGCTCAAGGAAAAACTCGGTGATCTGCTGCAAGGCGCGCATGGCCTGGCGGAGTCCGTCGCCAAACTGCATCAGTTCGGGGATATCTTCTACTCAGAGGAGTTTCTGGAACCGCGCCCCCTGCTCAAGGCAATGCAGCAGGAGAAGGGTGCAATTCTGCTGATCGACGAAGTCGACAAATCCGATTACGAATTTGAATCCCTATTGCTGGAGATTCTGTCAGATTACCAGGTATCCATACCCGAGATCGGCACTGTGAAAGCTCGCACCGCACCCATGGTATTTCTGACCAGCAACAATACCCGGGATATTTCCGATGCCCTCAAGCGGCGCTGCCTGCACTTGTATATCCCTTTCCCCACCGTGGAATTGGAAGAGCGGATTATTCGCAGTCGCGTACCGAATGTGGATGAACAACTGCGCCACCAGTTGGTAGAATTTGTGCACTCCCTGCGCCAGTTGGATCTGAAGAAAGCGCCTGCCATTTCCGAAACCATCGATTGGGCACGCAGTCTACTCCTGCTACATGCAGAGCAGCTTGAGGAAGAACTGGTGCGCAGCACACTCAATGTACTATTGAAGTATGAAGATGACATTGACGCCGCAGATTCCGAACTGCGCACGTTGGTGAGAGACCGCCTGGCCGACAACAGGCAGCCAGATAAGCAGGCATCCATGCAGTCCAGTCTTGTCAATTTTATTCAGGTTTTGCGTTCACACGAGGTGAGGGTTTCCCCGGCGGAGACACTCGATGCCGTAGATGTCGCCGCCACGCTGGGTTACGCCGACCGCAGCCTGCTGCGCGATGGACTCGCGATGACACTGGCCAAGACACCCGAAGAAGAAGTGATTTTCATGCACTGCTTCGACCGGTTTTTTCAACAGGCGCTTGCCGACTTTTCCGCAGCGGAGATACCGGCCATGCCGGACGAGCAAGCGAGCTCATCAACGACCACCAATGCCACCCGTCAGGCGGCAGATTTCACCGCCGCGCAGGTTACCGCGCTACAACTCGCTGCCGAGAATAACGCGACCCTGCAAGCCCTGTTACCAACTCCGCTGATGCAGAACCTGCTCAGCAATGACCGCACCGAACTGACCCTTGCGATGAACCAGGCAGCCGAACGCGTGGGCCTGCAGCAGATCCAGATGTTTACCCAGAAAGGCCAGTTCACACGCCGGATCCTCGACGCGATGGGCGAGGAGCAGATCCGCAATGCGGTGATTTCACTGGAACAGACCGGGAGTCCGGCACTGCCAGTGCTGCAGCGCTACCGCGATATTCTGCGCGAGCAGGTGCGCGATTATGTGGAACGCGAGTATCTGTTACACGCCGAGGGCAAAACCCGGCAGTTCATGGACGAAATCCTGAGCAAAACCCGCCTTAACAATATTGAGCACATTTACCTGCACAAGGTGCAGGAGTTAATACGGAAAATGGCCAAAAAGCTGGTGACCCGTCATTCGCGCAAACGCAAACTGCTAAAGCGCGGTCGACTGGATATGGCGAAAACCCTGCGCAAGGGCATTCCTAATGACGGCGTGATGTTCAATACCTATTGGCGACAGGTGAGAAAGGAGAAGCCCCAGATATTGGCGGTATGTGATGTCAGTGGCTCAGTGGCCGCCTACGCCAAATTTTTGCTGCTGTTTCTTTACAGCTTGCAGGATGTACTGCCAAAAGTCCGCAGTTTTGCTTTTTCCAGTCACCTGGGCGAAGTTAGTGCGTACTTTGATGACTATTCTGTCGAAAAGGCTATTGAATTGGTCAATTGGAAATATGGCGGGGCCACCGATTACGGCAATAGCCTGCTGGACTTCGCCAAGCTGGCCATGGACGATATCAATAGCAATACCACAGTAATCATTCTCGGCGATGCCCGCAATAATAACGGCGACCCAAAACTGGATATTCTGCAAAGCATCTACCAGCGTGCACGACAGGTGATCTGGCTCAACCCCGAATCGCGCAGGGCGTGGGGGAGTGGCGATTCGGAAATGCTGCGCTATCAAAGCGCCTGTCATTTTAGCGCTGAATGCAATAACCTTAAGCAATTGGAACGCATCGTCGACCAACTGCTGAAGAGCACCCGATAACCCCCATGGCTTACCACTGCAAAGATTGCAGCTACCGCGGAGTAAAAAGTGGTCCACTCGGAGAGTGCCCTGCCTGCGGATCCTATAACATCGTTAAAAGCTCTTTCACGTCCGAAGAGCAACTGCCGCCGGCCAAATGGCGCCTGGTCGTCCTGGTACTGCTGTGGGGCTGTCTCATTGCAATGATTATAGGGAAGCTAATCCACTGAAACTCGGTGCGGAACACGTTCCATTCCCCTGTTCACTGCTTGAGCTGGTGCTGGATCGCTATGCGGAACCGCCGGGCATGGGCAGCAACCCGCATCCCATGCAACTTGACGAGTTGCTCGAGTACCTGAAGAACATCGACAATTTCAACCTTTCGCCATGGGTTGCCATCGTGGGCCAGACCGAAGCGATCGGCGATCCTGCTACGCCATCAAGGGAGCAAGTCGCTATTCTGCGCTGGCTGGGCAAGGCCCTGGAGATCTGGGAAAAGCAGTTTCCACTGGAGGGTCGCCTCGCGGCCCAGGTTCGCCGTCTCAAGCCGCTGTCGGCTGCGCTTGCCATCACGGATCCCAGGTTCATGCAACCAGGCACCCATCCCCTGCATCAGTTACTGGATAATATCCAGGCCAGAGCTATTGGCTGGCAATCGCGACTGGATAGAGTGGGGGCTATTCTGGAGCAGCAGGTTACCAGGGCTGTCGACCAGTCCCGGGGATGGTTTGATAACCACTCCACTGACCTTGCGGGTATCTGCACCGAATTTTCCGCTGCAGCGGAACGCGATCAGGCGCGGGCCCAGCGTATGGTCCAACGGGTGGTCGAAACCGAAACAGGGAAAGTGAAAACCGCCAGCGCCAAGCAGGAAGCCGCGCGGATGATCAATGCGCTACTGGAAAAGTATCCCGCACCGGAAGAAATCGGCGAATTTATTAAAGGGCCCTGGTATACAAGCGCGCAATTGCTCCTGTTGAAGTTCGGGCCGGACTGCGAGCAATGGCAAGAGATGTCTGCCACTACTGAGACACTACTGGATTCATTGCAAAGTATGGAGGAAGCGCAAGAAGCGCGTCGCCAGCATATATTTGCGGTTGTAACGCAGCTCCCGAAAGAGATGCGACGCTGGCTGCTGAGCCTGCACCACGACACCGAGGCGGTGAATGAGGCCATGGGACTGGTCGAACGGGCCCACCTGCGTATCCTGCGCCGCCAACCGCTTGAACTACAGCACATAGCTCCGATCGTGGTAGAAGGCGAGCATATCAATGCGGGCGAGGAACAAAGCCCGAACACACTGAAAAATTGGCAGGAAGGACAGTGGTTCAGCGTCGATAGCGACGAGGGAATTCTGCGCGTGCAACTGGCGCTCAAAGTAGCGCAATCACAACAGCTTTTGTTCACCAATATGGCGGGGATCAAGGTGCTGCAGCTCAGTTTTGCGCAGTTTAGCCGCTATCTGGAAGAGGGTAAGGTAAAAGCGCTGTACAGCGGAGCGAGTTTCAGCCTGTGTCTGGCCTATGCGGTAGGCATCGACTCCGTGGAAATACTGGACGCCCTGGTTAGCGCGCTGGCGGAAGCAGAACCTGCATCAGGCCCGAGCTATGAACCAGAACCGGAGCCAGTACCGGCATCAGGGTCAAAGCCGGAGTTGGAGCAAGAATCAGAACCGGACCTGGAGCCGGAACGGGAGCTGGAACCAGAATCGCAACCGGAGCCAGCTCCGGCCCAGGAGCCATCCGAGCAGGAGGATCCGCAGCATCAGTTGCCAGAGCTGCATGGGCTTAATTCCAGCACAGACAGCGCCTAAAGAGGGCTGGGATCTCAGCAAACAACGCCCCGTCGACAAAAAACCCTGGAACAGCGGTGGCTTTCTCATTGAACAGGCCGAGGAAATCAAGGCGCGAGGTGGCTATCTCACTCAGCAGTCCACGGATATCGCGGCTGGAGCAGACCATCTCGCTGGTCAGGAAAAGAACAGCGACGCAGGCGCAGGCCATCTCACCGAAAAAGTACGGACCACGACGCAGGCCAGGGCCTTTACTGAGCATGCAGCCAGCGCCGGTTCCACTGAGCAGGAGCCAGGAGCGACAGATCAAGCTGCCGATGGGCGCCTGGCTGGGGTTCCACGACGGCGAGACTCCATTGATGGCGCGACTGGCTGTGCACGATCCGGAGGAAGGTTATTATATTTTTGTGAACCGTAATGGCGTCAAAATGCGACAGGTTAGCAGCCAGGAATTGCACAAACTCATAGACGGTGGCCTGGTCGAGATTCTTGAAACCAACTCGAACTTCCGGGACGAAGTCACCGAAGTTCGAAAAAACCTGGATCAATAATCGACTGGGAGTACTTCATTATGCCTGAACAGAGAAGAAAACATCTGCGTCTGCCGATTGAAAGTACGACCTTTATAGAGCTGCTGTCACCCCGTCTGGGTCAGGCTGAATCCGGCAGGATGATCACGTGCAAATCCCTGAACGTCTCCCGCGGCGGTTTGCAAGTCATGCTGGCGGAGGAAATAGCAGTCGGCGCCATTTTACAAATTGGCGTTGACCTGCCTGGCGCAGAAGACACACTTTACCTGGCAGCGGAGGTCCGTTGGTGCTTGCCGAGCAAGAACGAACAAAACCCCTGGATGGCGGGCTTCCAGATACTGAATGCCGATGACTCCGATATCGAGCGCTGGGTCGCGTTAATCGTGGCGATGGAGAGCTGAATCGCGATAGTCGCAATCCGGCGTCTGTAGACATAGCCCCTGCCACCCGGTTCCGGAAAATACTGATGATGAGGTCCATCCATGGCTGACGTGATGTTGCGCTTTGATATGCGCCAACCGGGGATAGCAAAGGTATCCCAGGCCGATCTCTACCAGAGTGCGATTGACATGTGCGCCTGGGGAGATGAGAAAGGCATTGGCAGCGTGCACCTGTCAGAGCACCACGGCTCGCCGGACGGCTACTGTCCCTCGCCACTGGTACTAGCTTCCGCTATCGCCGCCCGCACCAACCGCATGCGCATCTTCATCTCGGCCCTGATTGCGCCACTGCACGAACCGGTGCAATTGGCAGAGGACCTGACGGTATTGGACATTATCAGTCGCGGTCGCGTCATCCCTATTCTCAGTGGCGGCTACCGGGAGGAAGAGTTTAAAGCCGTCGGCAAAGACCTGGGCGTGCGCAAAAAATACATGGACGCGATTGGTCCATTTCTTAAGCACGCCTGGAGCGGGGAGACGTTTGACTATGAGGGCCGCACCATCACGATCACCCCGGCCCCGTTTAGCCAACCCCGACCCATGCTCCTGATGGGAGGAAGTAGCAGGCCCGCCGCAGCGCGCGCGGCCCGCGAGGCAGACTTCTTCATTCCCTCCGGACCCGAAATATTTGAATACTATCGAGAGGAACTTAAAAAGCTGGGCAAGCCTGACCCGGGGCCAATGCCGGCAGCGCCCGCCACGGTGACCTTTGTCGCCGAGGATCCCGAGGCCTACTGGCAGAAGATAGCGCCACATGTACAGCACGAGACGAATATGTACGCAACATGGGCGGAACAAGCCGAGGTTTTCAGCCCCTACAAGCACTATGACAATTACGATGACTTGCGCGCCAGCGGTGCCTACAAGGTCTATCGTCCCAAGGAGCTTATCGACGCCGCACGGGACATGGTCAGCGCCCAGCCGATCATGTTGCACCCCCTGTGCGGTGGCATCCATCCGGATCTGGCATGGCAGAGCCTGGAACTATTTATAGATGAGGTAATGCCGACCCTACGCAAAGAGGGTATCGCATAATCAGCCTGGGCTTGCAGTGCTCATCGTCGAGACTTGCCAGGCTGAGACCCATGGATCCTCCGCTGCTCGACCCTACCTCATCTTTAGCGAATTTGATCTTGAGTCTCACGTTATTCAGCGAGTCGGCATTGCGCAGCGCCTCGTCTTCAGTAATCAGTCCTTCCTGATACAGCTCAAACAGTGCGGTATCAAAGGTCTTCATTCCCATATTCTCTGACTTTTGCATGATTTCCTTAATGCCATCCAACTCCCCCCGGAGGATCAGATCGGCAATCATGGGGGTACCTAACAGTACCTCGATGGCAGCACAGCGCTTGCCCGTCACCGTTGGAATGAGTCGCTGCGACACAATACACTGCAGGTTCATTGACAAATCCATCAACAACTGTGGTCGTCGCTCCTCCGGGAAGAAGTTGATAATGCGATCCAGCGCCTGGTTGGCGTTATTCGCGTGCAGCGTGGAGATGCACAGGTGGCCGGTCTCCGCAAAGGATATAGCGTGCTCCATGGTTTCCCGGTCGCGTATCTCGCCAATCAAAATAACGTCCGGGGCCTGGCGCAGGGTATTCTTCAATGCGTTGTGCCAACTGCGCGTGTCCACCCCGACTTCGCGCTGGTTGACGATCGATTTCTTGTGGCTGTGGACATACTCCACCGGGTCTTCAATGGTCACGATATGGCCGCTGCTATTACTGTTGCGATAATCGATCAGCGCGGCCAGCGAAGTTGATTTACCCGAACCCGTCGCCCCCACGAACAGGAACAGCCCGCGCTTGCGCATGACCACCTCAGTGAGGATCGGCGGCAGGCGTAGATCCTGCCAGCGCGGGATATCCGCGACAATGTTGCGCGCTACGATACCCACCTCGTTGCGCTGCAAAAAAATATTGACGCGAAAACGCCCGTAACCCGAGATAGACATGGCCAGATTCATTTCCAGTTCCTGCTCAAACGTAGCCCGCTGGGTCGGATCCATGATCTCGTAGGCGATTTCCTTGATCTCCCCCGGCTGCAGGATATCACTGGATATTGGCTTGAGCTGGCCCTGAAACTTGGCACACGGTGGAGCGCCCGTGCTCAGGTATAAGTCTGAGCCGTTCTCTGCAGACAGGATTTTCAGCCACTCGGTAATTCGCACTGGACAGCCCCCTTCAGTATTGCGCGCATACTTTAGCAGCTTGCCGCTTACGGACAAGTGTCGAAAGGCACTGAATGACGGATTCCGGTCGTCCCGTTTACCCGGGAGTGCTGCCTGCGAGACATGCTTCCTGATTGGACTTGCGGTAGCCAGAGGGCATCAGCGCAAGTATTCTATACGGCTCTGAATAACGACAAGCCAGGAGCCACAACGTGGATAACACCCGCCCTACACCACTCATTGAAGACATCGATGGCACCCGCCGCAAGCTGGAAACCTGGATTTCGGCGCACCGCGGACACACGGTCAGAATACCGGAACTCTCCATTCCCGAAGCCACCGGCATGTCCAATGTGACGCTGCTGTTTGACCTGACCTGGCAGGAGGACGGACAACAACGCAGTGAACCGGTCGTGGCCCGCCTGCAACCGTCCATCGAACGTCCGGTATTCCCGGATTACGACCTGAGCCTGCAATACGAGGTCATGGAGGCTGTCGGGCGCAACAGTGATATACCGGTGCCGCAGTTGCGCGGACTGGAAACAGACAAGTCGCTTGCTGGGCGTACAGTTCTATCTGATGAAGCGCACTGAGGGTCGTATCCCCACCGATATGCCCCCATACAACATGGACGGCTGGATGATGCATGAAACCAGCTGTCCAGCAACGCCAGGCTCTGTGGCAGGCGGCGGTAGACACCATGGCGCGCTACCACCGACTGGACTACCAGAAACTCGGTTTCGCCAAACTTCACGAGCCGGGAAAAACACCCCTGCAGCAGCAATTGGCCTACTGGCAAAATTATCTGGACTGGGCCCTGGAGGGAGCCGAGCACGCCATCTGCCAGCAGGCCCTTGACTGGCTGCAGGCCAACCAGCCAACGGATGAACCCACCGTGCTGTGCTGGGGTGACGCCCGCCTGGGCAACATTATCTTCAAGCCACTCGCTGGACGGTATCGCCGCCGTGCTGGACTGGGAGATGGCGGTGCTGGGCAATCCGGTGCAGGATCTGGCCTGGTTCAACTACCTGGATGCCACCTTCGCGGAGGGTCTGGGAATGCCGCGACTGGAAGGCCTGCCCACCTATGAGCAAACCATTGCCCGATGGGAACAGGCGTCCGGTTTCTCCGCACGGGACTATGCCTATTACCAGATCTTCGCCGGCATGCGCTACGGCCTGATCCTGTCGCGTATCATGCTGGCCACCGGCCAGGACAGTGAGATACAGAACAATTTCGCCTGCCAGCTACTGCAGAAATACATGGACAGGATTACCTGAATCTACACGAGTCGCCCAATGGCAGCGCACCTGTACTCCACTAACATTGGCAGATACACTTGGGACCGTTTCAGGACAGCCGCCCCGGGAGATATCTGCCCGGCACCCGCCTTGCGCTAGTCGGCAAGCCTGTTTATCACAAGGAGTTTCCATTGTCTTCCCATTTGCAGAAGCAGTTGCAGGCATTGGCACAGCCGGGCGCACGCGGGGTGATTACTGGCATCAATCGCGGTATTGAGAAAGAGAGCCTGCGCGTTACCGCCGAGGGCAAACTGGCCCAGACGCCGCACCCGGCGGGCCTGGGCTCCGCCCTCACACACTCCTGCATTACCACTGACTATTCAGAGGCGCTACTGGAGTTTATTACCCCGGTCAGCACCCGTATTGAAGACTGCCTGCAAATACTGGAGGACATCCACAGCTTCACCTACCAACATATCGACGGCGAAATGCTGTGGTCGGCCAGCATGCCCTGTATCGTGGCCGGTGATGCTGGCATACCGGTAGCCCAGTATGGCAGCTCCAATGTGGCCCGTATGAAAACGGTTTATCGTTACGGCCTGGGTCACCGCTACGGGCGGCTGATGCAGGCCATTGCAGGCATTCACTACAACTTTTCCATGCCCGAGGCCTACTGGGACCAGGCGTGGGCAAGTGCCGGCCGACCCGGTAAACGAGCAGACTATATCAGCGAGCGCTACCTCGGCCTCATTCGCAACTTCCGGCGCTACTCCTGGCTGCTGATCTATCTCTTTGGCGCCTCTCCGGCGGTATGCGCCAGTTTCCTCAGAGGCCGCGACAACCATGGCCTGCAAGCGTTTGACGCCCAAGCCAAGAGCCTGTATCTGCCCTATGGCACTGCGCTGCGAATGGGCGGACTGGGGTACAACAGCGACGCCCAGAAATGCCTCAATGTGTGTTACAACTCCCTCGACAATTACGTCAAAACCTTGTCCCGCGCCATTATGCAACCACACCCTGCCTACCGGGACATCCCCGCGGGCCAGGATGGCGACTACCAGCAGTTGAATGACAGCCTGCTGCAAATCGAAAATGAATTTTACAGCCCAATACGACCGAAGCGTGTGGTCGATGCAGGGGAAGCTCCACTGTGCGCACTGCTCAGGGCCGGGAATCGAATATATCGAAGTGCGCTGCGTGGACATCAGCCCGTTCTCTCCTGTCGGCCTGGATGCCGGGCAAATGCGTTTCATGGACACCTTCCTGCTGTATTGCCTGCTGGAGGAGAGTCCCGCCTGTGAGGCTGACGAGCAGGTCGCGCAGGCTGCCAATCTTGAGGCCGTGGTCAACTCCGGTCGACTACCGGGCCTGCTGCTCAACAAGGGCAACTCTGAAATTCCCATGGTGCAATGGGCACGGGAAATGCTCAACGAGATGCGCCCGATCGCCGTGCTGCTTGATGCAGTACACGAATCCGGCAACTACAGCACCAGCCTCGAAAACCAGCTGGCGCAAGGTGGCTGATCCGGAGTTAACGCCCTCGGCCCGCATACTGCGCGAGATGCGCGACCGGAACCTGTCCTTCTTTCGCCTGGCCATGACCTATAGTGAACAATGGGCGCAGTATTTTCGCGAGCGCCCCCTGGCAACGGATGTCCAGATCGCCTTCGATGAGGAGACTCGAAGGTCACTGTTGGCCCAGAGAGAGATCGAGCAATCTGACGACATCAGCTTCGAGCAATACCTGGATAATTTCTTCACTCAATACAAAGCCCTTTAAGGACATCCAAACGAATGCTGCAAGCACTTTCTCCCCGCCTGGTATTTATTGGTCTCGTACTTCTGGCCATCACCTCAATGTTATTTGCGCGGCTCTATCTGCAGGAATACCTTGGACTGGACGCCTGCCCACTGTGCATGACCCAGCGCGTTTTTGTGGTGCTGTGGGGTGTGATAGCACTGCTCGGCGCGCTCCACAATCCCCAAGGCTGGGGTCGCAGGATGTACGGCGCGCTGTGCGGACTGGCCGCCATGGGGGGAGCTGCGGTAGCTGCCCGCCATGTGTGGTTGCAACACCTGCCCGCAGACCAGGTGCCGGCCTGCGGTCCCAGCCTGGATTACATGCTCGACAATCTGCCTTTCGAGACAACATTGCGGGTCATCCTGGCGGGTGACGGCAATTGTGCCGTAATCGACTGGACTTTCCTCGGCTTTAGCATCCCGGAACAAACCCTGGCGTTGTTCGGCGTCACGATACTGGTCTGCCTGTGGCAGACCTTGCGTACTTATCCGAAGCGGTAGTAAAACGCTCGTCGGTCATGCAACTGAAAGGAAGGTAGTCGATCATGCCCAACAAAAGAAGTGACGCGAAACAGCAATTTCAGGCCGTAGAGGATTTGCTAACCCGCTGGCTTAAGGAACGACGAGCAGTTCTGGGCAAGTACACGGAGATTGTCGTTACGCTGGACAGCCGCCCGGACCACGAAGTGCTTGAGCAGCGCCAGAAAGCGCTTTGCGAATTACTGGTGGACTACGTTTCGGCAGGCCACTTCGAAGTGTTTCACGAGTTGATCAATGAAGCGGAGAGTTTTGGCGACGACAGCTGCGCGCTGGCCGAGAAACTGATGCCCGCGATCGGCGATACCACGGAGGTTATCCTGGCGTATGAGGAAAAATACGGCGATGGCCAAGGACAGCTGGAAAAATTAAAGCGCGACCTGTCAGCCCTGGGGGAGGTGCTGGAGTCGCGCTTTGTACTTGAAGACCGACTCATCGCCGGCCTTCACAATCGACACAGGCGCCTGGTAAAAAATCAGGCGCCGCAGTCTACCTAGACCTACTTGGCCGCAGGCTTCGCTGCTGCGTCGGACTCAGCCGGTTTGTCCTGGCTGGGGATGTTAATCAGTTCCACTTCAAAAACCAGCGCCGCATTAGGCCCGATCACCTGTCCGGCACCACCAGCACCGTAGGCCAGTTCAGGCGGAATAGCCAGCTTCCACTTGGAACCCTTGGGCATCAGTTGCAATGCCTCTGTCCAGCCGGGAATGACCTGACCTACACCAAAGGTCACCGACTCACCGCGGCTGTAGGACGAATCAAACTCAGTGCCATCCACCAGGGTGCCGCGGTAGTGGACTTCCACTGTATCATCGGCGCCAGGCTTCGGACCGGTACCGGCAGTAAGAACCTCATACTGCAGGCCGGATGCGGTCGTCACCACCCCTTCCTTGGCCTTGTTTTGAGCCAGGAATGCTGTTGACGCCGCCACATTGGCTTCGCCCAGTTTCTTCTGGGCAGCTTCATGCTCAGCAGCGGCTTTTTCCTGGTAGGCTTTCATTTCAGTAGCGATTTCCTCCTCGGTCATGCGCGACTGTGCGCCCGTCATGACATCGGAAACCCCGGCACTGAAGGACGCCACATCCAGCGGCACACTGTCGGCCTTCATGCGCTGGCCGAGATTGAAGCCAATCCCATAGCTCAAACGCTGCTCGGTAGTTGCCAGATCGGCACTTGCAGGTGCCTTGCCTGCCTCTCCAGCAGGTGCCTTGGCTGCTTCACCGTCTGCGGCGGGTGGTTTTTGGTTACAAGCTTGCAGGGCAACAACACTGACCAGGGCAAGCGGCAGTAGATACTTCTTCATAATTCGTTCCATAGTAGTCAATAGTGGTCAAAGAAATCGTGAGAATTGCGGATACTCCTGTCACAGCGAGGTCTTGCTCAGGGCAAAGATCAATCACCCCCGGCCATTCACCGGTAACCATCCGTTCAAGTCCGCAGGAAAGCAAGCATTCGCAGCGGGCGCCCATCTTACTACCCGCCCCGCCCGGGCGCTAGCCCTGCCCTCACAACGGGAACTGTGTGACCAGACGATCTATGGTAAGTTCCCATCCCGCATCTCTGCGGGCAGGCAAACTGCGCTACCAGTACCAGATTCTCCCGCAGTGGCCGCGGGGCCTGGGGTAAGTCGCCAGTCCTCTGAAAGAAGGCAAACATCAGATCCTGCTGCTGTTGTTCAGCGCGCAGCTCCAGAGCTTTGATTTCCTCGCGCACGCCCGACGCCCTGGTAATAATCCTGCAATTGTCGACGCAAGGCGCGCAATGGTTTTATCACCCTCTCCCGCCAGTCGACAATTTCCGCCTCCACCCCGGCCAAATGCTCGCCGCTGAGCCGTTGATCCATGCGTGCCAGCCATGCTGCGTACAGCAACAGGTTCACATCCAGGCCGATGGTGTCCTGCAGCGCCAGACAGGTCGACGCCACCCCGTCCAGACTGTAGGTAGCGAGTGAATAGTCCCAAAACGGGTTGCTCATGGTGTATTAACCGGGGCGCCTGTCCATTTACGGTGAACCTTACACCAGCGGCCCCAGCACACACTAGCCCACGGCTCGCCCGGCGGGTAGAATTCGCGGCCTCATGATCATACTGCGCAATATCACCCTGCGCCGCGGCAGCAAACTGCTGCTGCAGGATGCCAATGTCACCATACAGCCCGGCCAGCGACTGGCACTGATTGGGGCCAATGGCTGTGGCAAATCCAGCCTGTTCTCACTGTTGCTGGGTGAATCTAGGCGCCGACGCCGGCACTATCGAAGGCATGAACACGCTGCGCATGTCACATATGGCGCAGGAAATACACACGACGGCGCTACCCGCAGGGGAGTACGTGTGGCGCGGCGATGCGCTGTTAGCGCGCTTGCGGGATGAAGTCGCGGCCCAGGAAGCGGCCGGCGCATTCGATAAAGCTGCGCGCACGCACATCCAGCTGGAGGATATTGACGGCTATAGCGCCGAGCGCCGCGCACAGCGCCTGCTACAGGGCCTGGGATTCGCCGAGGATGCTGCCGGGCGAGCGGTAAGCGATTTTTCCGGGGGATGGCGCATACGCCTGAATCTGGCCCGCGCCCTGATGACACCCTCGGACATACTGCTGCTGGACGAGCCCACCAACCACCTGGACCTGGATGCCACACTGTGGTTGCAACAGTGGCTGCAGCAGTACCCTGGCACCCTGCTGATGATTTCCCATGATCGTGATTTCATCGATGCCACCTGCGAGCGCATCCTGCATATCGAGCAGCAACAACTATTCACCTATAAAGGCAACTACTCCGACTTCGAGCGCATGCGAGCGGAGCGTCTGGCCAACCAGCAAGCCGGCTATGAGAAACAGCAGACGGCGCATTGCAGAGATCGATGATTTCGTGCGCCGTTTTCGCTACAAGGCCACCAAGGCCAAACAGGCACAGAGCCGGTTGAAAGAACTGGAGCGTATGCAAACCCTGGCCCCGGCCCACGCCGACTCGCCCTTTGACTTCAGTTTCCCACCGCCCGCAAAAAGCAGTGATCCGCTGCTGCGCCTGGACGAGGCCACTCTCGGCTACGGCAGTACCGCAGTGCTTGCAGGGGTGAACCTGCAATTGCGCCCGGGCAGCCGCTACGGACTGCTGGGCAGAAACGGCGCCGGGAAATCCACACTGTTGAAAAGCCTCATCGGGGAACTGCCTCTGCTGGCGGGCGTTCGTACTACCGGCGAGCATTTGAGTATCGGCTATTTTGACCAGCAGCAACTGGAAGCCCTGGATATGCAGGCCAGCCCGGCCCTGCACCTGCAACGCCTCAGCCCCGCTGCGCGGGAACAGGACATACTCAATTTTCTCGGCGGCTTCAATTTTCGCGGCAATGCCGCCACCACCGCCATCGCCCCGTTTTCAGGCGGGGAAAAGGCGCGCCTGGCGCTGGCCATGGTGGTGTGGCAAAAGCCGAACCTGCTGGTGCTGGATGAGCCCACCAACCACCTGGACCTGGACATGCGCCACGCGATGGAAATCGCCCTGCAGGCCTACGATGGCGCACTGGTACTGGTCAGCCACGATCGCCACATGCTGCGCAATACCGCCGAGGAACTGCTGCTGGTACACGATGGCCGGGTCGAGGAATACCGGGAGGATCTGGAAGGCTACGAGCGCTGGATTTTATCGAGCTACAGGCAAACTGAAAAACGCGACGCCGCCAGCCACCGACACCTCGCGCAAGGAAAAGCGCCAGCAGGCGGCCGAGCAGCGTGACAAACTGCGCCCACTGCAGAAACAACTGGATAAAACCGAAGCAGAAATGGCCGAAGTGGCCCGGGTCCTGCAGGAACTCAGGGAGCAACTTGGTAACTCCGAGCTGTATACCGAGGCTAACAAGCAGACGTTGGCCAACCTGCTGAAACGTGAGGGGGAACTGAAGGTGCGCGCGGCGGAACTGGACGAGATTTGGCTGGAACAACAGCAAACGCTGGAAGAGTTGTCGCAGTAGTCCTGGCCATATCGAGGGACTTTGGCTAGCACGTGGCTCTACGTTGTCACTGCAGTTACCGTATGACTAACAGCCTGCCCAGAGATGCAGCAAACGCAATTTCTCTTCACGACACAATTTTTTGATTGACGCCTCGCGCCGCTGCGCAGCGCTGCGGTCCTCCTCGGTGCCAGACCACACCAATTCAACAGGACGGCGGCCTCGTGTGTAGCGGGAACCGCCCGCCAGTTCACCGTTGTGTTGCAGCAGGCGCCGCTGCAGGTCGCGCGCTACACCGGTATACAGTGAGCCGTCGGCGCAGCGCAGTATGTAGACATGCCAGTGGCCGCTCATGACATCAGGCCAGCGCCAGCACTTCCTTCACACACTCGCTGATACCGCTGTAGGCTTCCGCCACGCCGCCGGCCAGCATATAGGCCGGTGTCGTGACCAGCTTGCGCTCGGTATCCACTCGCGCTTCGGATACAGGGCAACTCAGGTGTTCAGCGCCCATGGCCTCGATTGCCGCCGCCGTATCGGCATCATTGCCAATGGTACAGCGGGCACCTTCACCACAGATAGCAGCGGCCATCACCGGGGCGATACAAATCAGGCCTATGGGCTTACCTTTTTGATGGAACGCGCGCGCCAGCGTCAGGAAGTCGGGTTGCACCACCATGGCAGCGCCAGCCACGGCAAAATTACTCAGGTTCTTGGCCGCGCCAAAGCCACCCGGAACCAGCAGCGCATCAAATTCGTCAACCCTGGCCTCCCGGACGTCCTTTATCCTGCCGCGCGCGATCCGCGCTGCTTCCACCAGCACATTGCGCGATTCACCTTCTGCCACCTGTCCGGTGAGGTGATTGATCACATGCATTTGCTGCACGTTCGGCGCAAAGCACTGGTAGGTCGCGCCCTGCTGCTCCAAACACAGCAGTGTGAGTACCGCCTCATTGATCTCTGCACCATCATAAAAACCACACCCCGCCAGCACTACGGCAACTTTGCTCATCTGTCTTCTCCTTCCTCAACTAATGTCGTACCCGACCACAGGCAACGATCTCCCCTGACAACGGCCGCGCCAGCTAACAGTGACTCAGCCGCGATTCCACCGATGATAGCGCTCCACCCAGCGCAGCAGGCCCTCGGGCTTGCGCGCCTTACGCCAATTACCCGCGACGAACTTATTGCCCTCGCTCAAGGTCGGGTAAATATGAATAGTGCCCAGTATTTTACCCAGGCCGAGACCATGCTTCATGGCCAGCACGAACTCATTGATCAACTCTGAGGCATGGTAACCCACGATGGTGGCGCCGAGAATACGGTCGCGACCCGGTTCGGTCAGCACCTTGATAAATCCATGCGCCTCGCCATCGGCAATGGCACGATCCAGATCGTCGAGTTCATAGCGCGTCACTTCATAGGCGATATTCTGCTGCCGCGCCTCGTCCTCGTTAAGCCCGACCCGGGCCACCTCGGGATCGGTAAAGGTCGCCCAGGGCACCACAGAGTAGTCGACCCTGAACCTGCGAAAACGGCCAAAGAGGGCGTTCACCGCGGCATACCAGGCCTGGTGACTGGCCATATGGGTAAACAGGTAGGGCCCCGCCACATCCCCGCAGGCAAATATCGTGGGGATAGTGGTGCACAGATACTCATCTACCGCAATCGTACCGGCGGGGCCAACAGCAATACCCAATTCTTCCAGCCCCATGTCTTCGACATTGGCACTGCGGCCCACGGCGAGCAGTACACGGTCAAAACTTAATTTACGCTGTCCGCGCGTGGTACTGAACACACAACTTTGCCCGTCCGCGTCTGCGCTAAAAAACAGCGGGTCATAGTTAAGGTGTACTGCTATACGCTGGCGCCGAAATGCGGCCTGCACCAGCTCCGCTACCTCCGGGTCTTCCCGGGGCAGTATGCGATCGGCGTGTGTCACCAGCGTGACACTGCTGCCCAGTCGTGCAAACGCCTGGGCCAGTTCACAACCGATAGGACCCGCTCCCACTACCAGCAAACGTTGCGGCAAATCCCTGATTTCCCACACGGAATCGGATGTCAGGTAATCCAGCGCAGCAAGACCGGGAATATCCGGTACCCGAGGGCGGGCACCAGTGGCAATCACAATATGGCGCGCAGTCAGCGTCTGCCCGTTAACCTGCACCGCCCAGGGCGAGAGAATACGCGCAGCGCCGTGCACACAGTTCACTCCTAAAGCGGTGAAGCGCTCTACCGAGTCGTGCGGCTCAATCGTCCTGACAATCTCCTGCACCCGCTGCATGACTTTGGGAAAGTTCACCTCTACCGGCATGGGAGCCAGGCCAAACTCCTCTGCGCGGCGCGCATACTGCGCAACTCGCGCTGAGCGAATCAACGCTTTACTGGGCACACAGCCGGTATTCAGGCAGTCGCCGCCCATCTTGTGCCGCTCAATCAGTGTCACTTTCGCCTTCACCGTCGCGGCAATAAGAGATGCGACCAGACCTGCCGACCCGGCGCCGATCACGATCAGGTTATTGTCGAATTGCCTGGGTTTGCTATAGCGCGAGAGACATTCGGCGGCGTTTGCAACAGGCCAATAGCCAGCGGGCGATAAACGGAAAAATAGCCAGCAGGACAAACGAACCCAAAAGCGGTGCGGAAATGATTCCAGAGAGAGACTCCAACTGACCCAACTGGGTACCCGCGTTGATGTAAACCGCCGTCCCCGGCAACATGCCCAACTGCGACACCCAGTAAAAAGGCCAGCTGCGAATGGGCAGCAGGCCCATCAACAGGTTGATCAGGAAGAACGGGAATAGCGGCACCAGGCGCAGGGAGAACAGATAGAAGGAACCGTCTTTTTCAAACCCAGCGTTCACCGCGCCCAGGTGTCGCCCAAAACGCTTCTGCACCCAGTCTCGCAACAGCACACGTGACACAAGGAAGGCCAGGGTGGCGCCAATACTGCTGGCAAATGATACCAGCAACAACGCATACCAGAAGCCGAACAGGGCGCCACCCGCCAATGTCATCACTGCCGCGCCGGGCAGCGACAGGGCCGTGACCACGACATAGACCGCAAAATAGAGCAATCCCGCCAGTAGTGGATTATTGCCGTACCACTCGCGCAGGTCGCCAATCCGTTGCTGCAGGGTTTCGAACTGCAATAAACTACCCAGGTCAAAATAGAACCAGGTAGTGAGGGCTAAGCCGATAAGCGTAAGGACGGCGATTTGTTTTTTATGCAAGGTGATGCCCTGAAACCAGTGAAAGCGACTGTTTTACCAGTCTCTGCAGACTATACGTTAGATTACGACAAAGACTATCATGGTCAGGTTCTTTCCTATTTGAGTTTCGCGCTGTGCGCGGCCCGTGAAGTGATCTATAGCCATCGGCTATATCAGCATGCCAAAAAACTCTAGCGCCGCAGTTGTACACTAACCATCAGGTGGTATGATTGCCTGCCCTTCAAAACTACGCGGAAACAACGACCGCGGATCAACCGGAGAACAGCATGAGCGATCAGATCGTACACGTCAGCGACGCGACTTTTGATGCAGAGGTATTGAATTCCAGTGTCCCGGTATTGGTAGACTTCTGGGCAGAATGGTGCGGGCCTTGCAAAATGATCGCTCCGGTGCTCGATGAAATCGCCGCCGATTACAGCGGAAAATTGAAGGTGTGCAAGGTCGACGTGGACGCCAACCCGGAAATTCCACAAAAGTTCGGGATTCGCGGCATTCCGACCTTGATCATGTTCAAGGATGGCAACGCAGAGGCCACTAAAGTCGGCGCTCTATCCAAGACACAATTGGCAGATTTCATCCAGGAAGTGATCTAAAGCCGGGAATCCGGGCTAGTCCGGGCTCCCGACACGCCAGATGGTCCCATTTGTTGGCAGAAAAAAGCGGTAGACGGCCCTATCGGGCCGTGCTACATTTCAAACTCGTCGCACATTCCTGTGCCATAAAAAAACTCTGCAACCCACGTTAAAGCTACTTTTTGTTGGCATCGCCAACCAGCTTGCGGTTACACGCTATCCCTTCCCCCAATCACTCGTGCACACTTGTTTTCCCTATGAATCTAACTGACTTAAAAACAAAAACCACACAAGAACTTATCGATATCGCCAAAGAGATGGGCCTGGACAACATGGCCCGCTCGCGCAAGCAGGATATTATTTTCGCCGTGCTTAAGCGCCACGCCAAAAGTGGCGAAGACATCTACGGCGACGGCGTGCTGGAGATATTACAGGACGGCTTTGGCTTCCTGCGCTCCGCCGACAGTTCATATCTGGCGGGACCCGACGATATCTACGTCTCACCCAGCCAGATTCGCCGCTTCAACCTGCGCACCGGAGATACCATCTCCGGCAAGATTCGCCCACCGAAGGACAGCGAGCGCTACTTTGCCCTGTTAAAGGTAGACGAGGTCAACCTCGACAAACCGGAAAGCTCCAAGCACAAAATACTGTTCGAGAATCTCACTCCCTTGTTCCCGGACCAGCGCCTGACGCTGGAAACAGGCAATGGCAGCACCGAGGACCTGACCGGCCGTATCATCGACCTGGTATCTCCTATCGGCAAGGGTCAGCGCGGATTGTTGGTTGCACCGCCCAAGGCGGGCAAAACCATCATGATGCAGAATATCGCCCAGGCCATCATCACCAATAATCCCGAGTGCTACATCATCGTGCTGCTGATTGATGAACGCCCGGAGGAAGTGACAGAAATGCAGCGTTCGGTGGGCATTCGCGGTGCCGAAGTGGTGGCCTCTACCTTCGATGAGCCGCCCTCACGCCATGTGCAGGTTGCCGATATGGTGATCGAGAAGGCCAAGCGACTGGTAGAGCACAAAAAGGACGTGGTCATCCTGCTGGATTCCATCACCCGCCTGGCCCGCGCTTATAATACGGTGATTCCCAGCTCCGGCAAGGTACTGACCGGTGGTGTTGACGCCCATGCGCTGGAGCGCCCCAAGCGTTTCTTCGGCGCAGCCCGCAACATCGAGGAAGGCGGCAGCCTGTCTATTATTGCCACTGCCCTCATCGACACCGGCTCCAAGATGGACGAGGTGATCTACGAGGAGTTCAAGGGCACCGGCAACCTGGAACTGCATCTGGATCGCAAGATCGCCGAGAAGCGCATCTACCCGGCCATCAACATTCGCCGCTCCGGTACGCGCCGGGAGGAGTTGCTCACCGCCGAAGATGAATTGCAGCGCATGTGGATTCTGCGCAAACTGCTGCACGGCATGGAAGACCTGGCCGCCATTGAGTTCCTGTCTGACAAGCTCAAGGAAACCAAAACCAACGACGAGTTCTTCAAGTCGATGAAGCGCAAGTAGCGCTTCAGCGATTCAGCGATGGCATCCCGACTCCATGGATAGCTAGCCGACGTCTGCCGGATATCACTTGATCGTGACTCATACAGTGGTCACTGTCCACGTCAACGTGTACGTCCATTATCCTGACGGATAGACGGCAATCGTGAAATACACTGACCTCCGGGATTTTATCGCAGCGCTGGAGAAGCGCGGCGAGCTGGTGCGCATCCGCACCGAGGTCGATCCCAAATTTGAGATGACGGAAATTGCCGACCGCACGCTGCGCGCGGGCGGCCCTGCACTATTATTCGAAAATCCGAAAGGTTACAACACGCCGGTGCTGGCCAACCTGTTTGGCACGGAGCAGCGCGTCGCGCTGGGCATGGGCGCACGCGACCTCTCTGCTTTGCGCGAGATCGGCGAAATACTCGCCTACCTGCGCCAGCCGGACGCACCCAAGGGCTTGCGCGACATCTGGGACAAGGCGCCCCTGCTGAAACAGGTGTTGCATATGGCGCCGAAGGTGGTGCGCAATCCCGCCCTGCCAATACCATGCGAAACAGGGCGCGGATGTTGACCTCAATCAACTGCCCATCCAGACCTGCTGGCCGGGAGACGCGGCGCCGTTGATTACCTGGCCGCTGGTTATCACCCGCGGTCCCAACAAGGAGCGGCAGAATCTCGGGATTTATCGCCTGCAGTTGCTGGCGCGCAATAAACTGATCATGCGCTGGTTGTCGCACCGCGGTGGCGCGCTGGATTTCAGGGATTGGCAACGACAGTACCCGGGGAAACGCTACCCGGTTGCGGTAGCACTGGGCGCCGACCCAGCGACGACCCTGGCGGCGGTAACGCCCATTCCCGATACGATTTCAGAATACGCCTTCGCCGGCCTGCTGCGCGGTAGCAAGACTGAACTGGCCGAGTGCTTCACGCCGCTGTGCCGCGAACACGGCCTGCAGGTGCCTGCCAGCCGCTGAGTACATACTCGAAGGGTATATTGAGCCGGGGGAAATGGCAGATGAAGGTCCCTTCGGCGACCACACCGGTTACTACAACGAGGTGGAACGCTTTCCGGTGTTCACCGTTGAGGCCATCACCCACCGCGAGTCACCCATCTATCACAGCACTTATACCGGGCGCCCACCCGATGAGCCCGCCATACTCGGTATGGCGCTCAATGAGGTGTTCATCCCGATACTGCAAAAACAGTTCCCGGAGATTGTGGATTTTTACCTGCCGCCGGAGGGCTGCTCCTACCGCCTGGCCGTGGTCACCATGCGCAAGGAGTATCCGGGACATGCCAAGCGTGTGATGCTCGGCGTGTGGTCCTTCCTGCGCCAGTTCATGTACACCAAGTTCGTCATTGTTACCGATGAGGATGTGAATGCCAGGGACTGGAAGGATGTGATCTGGGCGATGACCACCCGCATGGATCCACAGCGGGACTGCGTATTCATCGAGAACACCCCGATCGACTATCTGGACTTTGCCTCACCGGTGTCTGGACTGGGTTCCAAAGTCGGCTTCGATGCTACCAATAAATGGCCGGGGGAAAGCCAGCGCGAGTGGGGTCGCCCCATTGCCATGGATAAGGCTGTTAAAGACCGTGTCGATGAACTGTGGGGCGAGCTCGGCATCACGCTCTAGCGCGCGCTGGAACTTGCAGGCGGCACAATACCGCTGGACAAACATCAGAGTCGCGCCAGCAACCTGCTGTCAGGAACGGTTTTATCCGGCATAGGCAACTCTGGCAGCGCATCTTCACGCAGTAATAATCCCTCGCGAAAGTAGGCGGCCGCCACATTGGCTTCGCCAAGACCAGTCAACAGGCGGCCCAGTTCAGCACAGACCTCGGCGCTGTGCTCCAGTCGGTAACAGCTCTCGAAATAGTCCCGCGCCTTGCCCCACAATTTTTCGCGGGCCGACAAACGGCCCAGGCACAGCAGTAGCTGGGGATCTTCGGGATGCGCGATCAGCCAACTCTCGGCCCGGGCCAGTTGCCGGGTAGCGTTTACGCTGTGCACATAACCGTACTGGCGCACCAGGGTCGTACTCCACTCCTGTTTCAGGGCATACAACAAGGCGTCCTCGGCCTCCTCCTGGTCTCCCAGCCTGATCAGGTTACCCACGTACGCCTCAACCAATGTGGCATCGCGCTGCAAATGCTTGGGCACCTGTTGCCAGCTGGCGCGCAGCTGCTGGAGATCGGAGTTGCTTCGCACAACGCGATTAAGCTGGAACTGGCGCTGCAGTTGCGCAAATTCCTCATGAGTGAGTAGCTTGTGTTTCTGCAGCTGCGGCAACAATTCCAGCAGTTTGTCCCAGTCATTCAAGCCCTCGTAAGCCTGACGCAACAGACTCAGGACATAAGGGTGGCGACTGACATTGCGGGTGGCCTGATCCAGCGCCGTCACGGCCTGCTGATATTCTCCGGCCTGCAACTTCAGCTCAGCCCGGGCAAACTCCATCGCCACGGCAGCGCCCGGCTCTGCCTCGCCGGCGGCGCGCAGATACTCATCAACTTTCTCGGTTTCATGCAGTTGCGCACTGGCGCGTGCGGCCAACAGGTAATTAAGCAGAGGTAGCCTCATTGTGCTGCGCTCCGCGCAATAACTGGCGACGCGCTGTCTGCCAGTTGCCTTCGGTAAAGTTGATCAAGCCGCGCGTACTGAGGCGCTGCGCATTGCGTGTCTTGCGCGTTCCCAGCCAGGACACCAGAGATCGCCGCCCGCCGACAATCCTGTAGGCCAGCTGCAATAGCAAATAAATCGACAGCACTGATAGCAGGAGTAGCAGCAGCCCCACCCACAGGCTGGCCTCCAGCGTATAGTTTGCATAGGACACCAGCACATAGCCGGGGTCAGTTTCGATGACGGCAACAATACCAACACCGAGCAGCAGCGCGACAAGAGCTATGGCAAACAGCTTGCGCATGAGCTATTGGCCGCCTACGGTTTGCAGGCGCAGCCGGGTGGCCTCATCCAGTGCCTGCAGTGAGCGGGAAATATCGGGCTGCGCTACATTGACAGTAAGATCCACCAGCCGTGAAATCTCTGCAGCCATGGCCCGGGCGGTGACTTCATCAGACTCCCGGAACTGTGCCAGCCATTGCTGCGCCCGATCCAGGCTGGCAGTGTACAAGATCTGGTTACCTGAGAGAGCTGCTACCTGGGCTTGCTCGAGCAGCATACGCAGATTTTGCCGGACCAGGCCCTCCCATTGGGGGTCCATCAGGGCCTGCATGGGCACATCCCGCCGCCGGATAATAAGGTAATCGGAAAGCTTGGCCAGAGCCGCAGCATAGCCCTGTTGCAGGCGGCCCTGCCAGTCTTCGGCAGCCTCCGGCACCGGCTGTGCCGGCTGCTCCGGCAACTGGAAAATCACCAGGGTATCGGCCTGTTCAAGCAATGCGGCCAGACGCAGGTAGATACCCTCCACGTCCACCCTCGGGACCGCTCGCAATGACGCTATATCTGCGGCAACAGCAGCACGCACAGTGTGCAGGCTAGCGTCATCCATTTCCCGCAGCACGGCATCGGCACTGCTCAGCAGGGCCTGGGCGGCCACAGGATCACCCGCCATCACCAGACGCTGATTGGCCAGGCGCAACAGATGCCCGGCTTCCGCCAGCAGCCAGCTATTGCGATCACTGGCACTGAAGCGCGCCAGTTCTTTCCGCTGCTCGGCCAGAACCCCTTCCACAGATGCCAGGCTCTGGGAAAGGCGGGATGTTTCACTCGCCAGGGCAGCCTTAAGCTCACCCAGGCCGACGCGCGACTCCCGCTGCAAGCGATCACCCAACTCGTCCAGATCGGCTTGCTTCTGCCGGGCGATGGTCTCCAGATCCGCCACACGTTGCGCCAGCGCGGCCTCCCTGTCGCGCCCCTCGCGATAACCCACAGCGGCGGCGCCCGCCAGCGCAAAAACCAACAACAACGCCAGCCACGCAACGGCTGAGGATGCTCTGCGCGGCGCGGCCCCGTGCTGCGCCAGAAGCACGGGGCGGCCTTGCCAGCGGATTTATCTGCTGCAGATACCACGCTATCCGACGCCTCCCCAGGTTGCTTGTTATTCTTTGGTTCCTGCTCGTTCACGAGTCATACTCCAGTGCCGGGTTGCCATGCCCGCAGCGCGCGGAGCATCGCCACATCCGAGGCATTTTCAGCGGTCACGATCTGCTCGAATCCGGCCTCGCGCGCGAGATGGGCAACCCGCTGCTGATGGCACGATCAACCCTATGTGTTTTAACTTAGTGGTTTCTGCCGGGCTAAGCAATACCTGCAGGTTGGCAAGGCCTTCACCACTGCTAAGCATAATCACATCGATACCCCAGCGGGAGAATTTCGCAGCCAGCTCTCCTGCTGGCAACTCAGGCAGGCTGCGGCGGTAGCAGGCCAGTTCATCGACCGCAGCGCCGCGGCGACGTGAGCTCTGTCGTCAATGTAGCGCGACCACCCTCCCCTTTCACAATCAGCACACGCTGGTCGCGCACATGCTGCAACGCGGGTACTGCCAGCAAGCCCTCACTGCTCATGACTCTCCCGGGTGTGATGGCCGCAATACCATGGCGCGCAAGCACGGCGGCAGTGGCAGCACCTATGGCGTACCAATTGAGACCTGCCGGCAGCTGCGGCCAGTAATCATCCACCAGCGCCATACCGAATCGCACCGCGTTGGCGCTGATGAAAATCACGTGTTGGTAACTATCCAGATGCAGCACCAGCTGGCGCTGCGCCGCCGGGAGCTGCGGCAATGCATTTAATTCCAGCAACGGTTGGCTATAGACCTCGTAGCCTGCCGCTTTGATCGCCGCGCACAGCGTGTCTGAGGCTTCTCCCACAGGGCGCGTCACCAGCACCCGGCTCAGGCCGGCAGCGCGCTCATCCACCATAGACCTCGGCCAGAATAGCTGCAGCGCCCTGCGACAAGAGATCCTCTGCCACCAGAATGCCCAGCTGCTCGGCCTGTGCAGCTGGCGCCGTCGCTTGTGCACGTAAAATTTGCGAACCGTCCGGTTTACCCACCAGACCACGCAACAACAATTGCTCACCGCCACCCACAAATTCCGCATAACAGGCGATAGGCACCTGGCAGCCGCCATCCAGCCGTCGGTTCATGGCCCGTTCCGCAGTCACCCGTCTGGCAGTCGGTTCGTCGTGCAGCGGCTGCAGCAGCGAGCGCACCGCGTTATCCGCGCTGCGCAGTTCTATACCCACCGCGCCCTGCCCACCGGCGGGCAGGGAATCACCAAGGTCCATGCGCTGCGCAATGCGCTCCGCCAAACCCAGGCGTATTAATCCCGCGCTGGCTAAAATGATGGCGTCGTACTCATCCTGCGTCGAGCTTGCGCAGTCGGGTATTGACGTTGCCCCGCAGGAATTTGATGTCGCAGATCCGGCCGCCGCGACCGCAACTGGCATTCCCGCCGCAGGCTGGACGTGCCCACCACACTGCCCGCCGGCAATGCTTCCAGCGTCCGATAGCGATTGCTGACAAAAGCATCGGAAGGGTCTTCCCGCGCGCAGATAACACCGAGGCCAAGGCCCGCCGGGAACGCCATCGGGACATCTTTCATGGAGTGCACCGCAATGTCGGCGCTGCCATCCAGAAGCGCTCTTCCAGCTCCTTGACGAATAAACCCTTGCCGCCCACCTTGGCCAGCGGCACGTCCAACAACTCATCTCCGCGCGAGGTCATGCCCAACAACTGCACGTCCAGACCGGGGTGCGCCTGCAGCAGGGCGGCGCGAACAAATTCCGCCTGCCACAGGGCCAGGGGGCTCTCCCGGGTGGCGATGATCAGTTTGCGCGGCATGCTCGGGATTCCATAATTTCCAGAGCGCAATAGTACCAGTCGGGCACTGAGTCAGCGACACCCGGCGACGCTCCGATGATGGAGTCGTCTGGATGGCAGAGGATGCGCTGGACACGCCGTAAACCCATCCATGGGGGCTTGAGCTCGCATCCATGCCTCGCACAGTCCAGCGCATCCTCTGCCATAGATCCGGACGAAACCTCGACGCGGACTGTGAGCTGATATACTCGGTCCACTAAATCTGGCGAAAACGCATCCAATAAAACGTGGCGATCTACGGAATTTCCAGCACTATGAGCAAAGACAACGACACCAGCAAACTGTGGGGCGGCCGCTTCAATGAAGCGACCGACGCCTTCGTGCAGCGCTTCACCGCCTCCGTGGTATTCGACCAGCGCATGGCCGCCGAGGATATTGCCGGTTCGCTGGCGCATGCCCGGATGCTGCGCAGCGTCGGGGTACTCAGCCAGGAGAGCTCGAGGAAATCGAAGGCGGCATGGCCCAGGTGCAGCAGGAAATTGCGGCGGGCAGCTTCCAGTGGTCAATCGAGCTGGAAGATGTGCACATGAATATCGAAGCCCGGCTGACCGAGCTGATCGGCGTCACCGGCAAAAAACTGCACACCGGTCGCTCGCGCAACGACCAGGTAGCCACCGACATCCGCCTGCACCTGCGCGCGGCCATCGACCGCATTGCGGGCGAACTCACCCGCCTGCAGCAGGGCACCATTGACCTGGCGGCGGCGCATACCGACACCATCATGCCGGGTTTCACCCACCTACAGACCGCGCAGCCCGTGGTGTTCGGCCATCATCTGCTGGCCTGGAACGAAATGCTGGAGCGCGATTACGGCCGCCTGATCGATTGTCGGGCGCGCCTCAACCAGTCACCACTGGGCGCCGCCGCACTCGCGGGCACCACTTACCCCATCGATCGCGCCCACACGGCAGCCGCGCTGGGCTTCGACAAGCCGACGGAAAATTCCCTGGACTCGGTCTCCGACCGCGACTTTGCCATCGAGTTTTGCGCCTTCGCGGCGCTGCTGATGACCCACCTGTCGCGCATGTCCGAAGAACTGGTGCTGTGGACATCTGCCCAGTTCAATTTCATCGAGCTGCCGGACCGCTTCTGTACCGGCTCCTCCATCATGCCGCAGAAAAAGAACCCGGACGTGCCGGAACTGGTGCGCGGCAAGGTGGGGCGCGTCAACGGCCACCTTATCGCCCTGCTGACGCTGATGAAGAGCCAGCCGCTGGCCTACAACAAGGACAACCAGGAGGACAAGGAGCCCCTGTTCGACACCATCGACACCGTGATCGATTCGCCTGCGCGCCTTCGCCGACATGGTGCCGGCCATCAGGCCCAAAGCCGAGGTCATGCGCGAAGCGGCCCGGCGCGGGTTTTCCACCGCCACAGACCTGGCGGACTATCTGGTGCGGCTGGGACTGCCCTTTCGCGACGCGCATGAAGTGGTAGGCAAGGCAGTTGCCCACGGCATTGCCAGCGGCCAGGATCTGGCGGAAATGCCGCTGGCGACGCTGCAGGGTTTCTGCGGGAAGATCCGTGAGGACGTGTTCAAGGTGCTGACACTGGAGGGCTCTGTCGCGGCCAGGAATCACCTGGGCGGCACCGCGCCGGGGCAGGTGGCGGCAGCGGCGCAGCGGGCCAGCGCACTGTTGGCGGCGCGCCGGGCTACCTGATCAGCAGCACGTGCAGCTGTGGCACTGCGCCTCGGCTTCGTTCAGGATCGCGGGACGGTAACTCAGGCTGGCCTGGAAGGTGACATCCGGCGCGGTTTCGACACGAATATCCTCCACCACACTGATATCCACCGACCACTGCGGCGCGAAATACCAACGAGCGCCCACCGTCCCCAGCACCGCGTCGTCGCCCACACCGGTGAGATCGCTGTGCAGTGGTGCGCCATGGCTGTCGAGCTGCGCAATCAATGACCAGTGCTGCGCAAACTGCCAGTCCAGCGCCAGCCCCGCAAACCACAGGTTCTGCTCCTGTATTCCCTCCAACAGATCGCTGTCGCCGGCCCGCAGGTAACCGGCCTGGCCGTGCCAGCTCAGTGGCAGGTCCGCCAGTTGGGCGCCGGAGAAACGCAGGGCGACAAAGACATCGTCCGCGCCGCTGCCCAGAAATTCCTCCTCGTCGCCGGTACCAAACTTATAGCCCAGCGCCACACTGACCGCCGAATTGTCATCGCGATAAAACACGTGGCTCAGCGACAGGCTGACATCGCCGAGGCCGGAGGCGTCATCCTGCAGCGAAAACCCGCCTTCGGGCGAGGCGTAGCGGTAATCCAGCACGTCCCTGGGCACATCCGAGCGACCGCCGTCGGACATGCCCCAGAAATCGTGCCAGTCATCAATAGCCCCATCCATATCCCCGCCACTCTGGTCCAGCCAGGGCACTTCCAGTCTGCACATCCCAGTTTTCGCCAACCCGTAGCGCAACTCCAGCGCAAAGCGCAGGGTCTCACCGTCCAGATTGAGAAACTCATTGCTGTTGCTGTCATTGACATACTGACTGGCGAGACTGCCGTGCAGGGCCGCCGCCAGCTCACCGCTGGGAGTAGTGTATGCATCCCGCTGCGAGGGCAGGCCGAGCAAGCCTGCCACCGGGCTCAGGTTCTTGACATACAGGGGCTCGCTGGCGGTCGCTGGCAGTGCACCGAGACCCGCCAGCAGGCGGCCATCACATAGGGTCGATGCCTTCGTGAAGCCCCGGTTAGAAAATTAGTTCCAGACAAAAGCAACGTTCCCCTGGGCCTGCATCTGCTCGACCACGAAAGGACGAAATAGCTGCCCGTCTCGGGTGCCGCGCCAGTCGCCCGCCGCTTCATCGTAGGCAAAGTGAAAACCCCCCGAGCGTGCAGCGAGCCATAACTGGCGGGTGGGTGGCTGACGGCTGAACACCAGCTTCGTGTCATTGTCGAATGCGACGGTGAGCACGCCGCCGGATGTCTCGTAGTCCAGATCCGCATCGACCTGATCCAGCGCCGCTTCCAGCGCCGCAAAGGTGCGGTCTATCAACTCATTGAATTCAGATTCAGTCATCACGGGGCTGGTTCCACCAAAGTGTGCACAATTCAATAATAAGGGCTGTTCGCGCCGCTTACTAGCGAGCGGTATACTTTGCGCCTTCACAGCCCGGACCAGCATCATGCGTTACGCCGTCACAGCCCTGTTAATCGCAGTCGCGTTTGCCAGCCTTGGTGGCTGCGGGCAGACCGGGCCGCTGTACATGCCGCCCGAGCCGTGCCGAGTGCAGCGCCCCAGGCCCAGCCCGCCGCACCCGCGGACAGCGCCGAGCAGCAGACCAAAGACCCCTGAGGCGAGGCTGACCGATGAACCATTTCACCTATCGTGAGGGCAGCCTGTACGCGGAGAACGTTGCTGTCAGCGCGATCGCCGCCCTGCACGGCACCCCCTGCTATATCTATTCCCGGGCCGCGCTGGAAGCGGCGTTCATGGAATACCGCCGGGCCCTTGAAGGGGCCGAGCACCTGATCTGCTATGCGGTAAAAGCCAACTCCAACCTGGCGGTACTCAATGTGCTGGCCAGACTGGGTGCGGGTTTCGACATTGTCTCCGGTGGCGAACTGGAGCGCGTGGTCGCCGCCGGTGGAGCGCCGTCAAAGATCGTATTTTCCGGGGTCAGCAAGAAGCCGCAGGAAATGGCCCGGGCCCTGGAGCTGGGCATTCACTGCTTCAACCTTGAATCCGCGGCAGAATTGGAGGTATTGAACAGCGTCGCAGCCGGTCTTGGCTGTGTAGCGCCCGTGTCGGTCAGGGTGAATCCTGATGTAGACGCCAAAACCCACCCGTACATCTCCACTGGTCTGCGCGAAAACAAGTTCGGCTTGACGATCGATGAGGCGCTGCGCGTTTACCAGCGCGCCGCGCAACTGGATAACGTGCAGGTGGTGGGCCTGGACTGCCATATCGGCTCGCAACTGACCGAACTCAGCCCGTTTATCGACGCCCTGCACCGCCTGCTGGCAGCTGGTGGATGCGCTGGCAGATCTGGGCATTGTTATCCGCCATCTTGATCTGGGTGGCGGCCTGGGCGTGCACTACCGCGACGAACAACCGCCATCAATTGCCGAGTACATCGGCGCGATACGCAAGGTATTGGGCGAACGCAAGGTCCAGTTGCTGTTCGAGCCAGGCCGTTCCATTGCCGCCAATGCCGGGATACTGGTCATGCAGGTGGAATACCTCAAATCCACGCCCGAACACCACTTCGCACTGGTGGATGCCGCGATGAACGACATGCTTCGTCCCGCGCTTTACCAGGCGTGGATGGATATCCAGAAAGTGGAGCAAACCACTGCCGGACAACTGGCACAATGGGATGTGGTGGGCCGGTCTGTGAAACCGGCGATTTCCTGGGCAAGGCGAGAACGCTCGCGCTCAGCCAGGGGGATCTGCTGGCGATGTTTGGCGCGGGCGCCTACGGTTTTACCATGAGCTCCAATTACAACAGTCGCCCCCGCGCGCCGGAAATCATGGTGGATGGCAATGACATGCATCTGGTGCGGCCGCGGGAAACCCTGGCCGATCTCATACGCGGCGAGACCTGCCTGCCCGATCCGGGCGCAGCTGGTTGAGCGGGCGACGAGACCATAATGCAATTACAGTTCACCAAAATGCACGGCACCGGCAATGACTTCGTCGTCATCGACCTGATCAGCCAGCATTACAAGCTGCGCTCCCAGGACGTGCGCAAACTGGCGGACCGGCACTTTGGTGTGGGCTGCGATCAGGTATTGGTGGTGGAAGCGCCGCAAAACCCACAGGTTGATTTTCGCTACCGCATTTACAACGCCGACGGCAAGGAAGTGGAGCAGTGTGGCAATGGCGCCCGCTGTTTCGCCCGCTTCGTGCGCGAGAAAAAACTGACCGCCAAGCGGGTGATCAGCGTGGAAACATCGGCCGGTGTTATCGAGCTGCGGGTGCACCCCAACCACGATGTGGAAGTGCATATGGGCGAGCCGGAGTTCGAGCCCGCGAAGATACCTTTTACCGCGACGGCCAGGGCACCGAGCTACCCGCTGCGGGTGGATGACAGGGAACTGGAGATCGGCGCTGTATCGATGGGTAATCCCCATGCGGTGCTGCGTGTCAATAATATAGGCAAGGCGGAGGTCGAGCACCTGGGCCCGCTGATCGAGTCACATCCTGACTTTCCGCAGCGCGTTAACGCCGGATTCATGCAAATCGTTTCGGACACGGAGATCAAGCTGCGCGTCTATGAACGCGGCGTGGGCGAAACCCTGGCCTGCGGCACGGGTGCTTGCGCCGCAGTAGTGTACGGCATTTCCCGCGGCTGGTTGCGCGAATCCGTGACAGTCACGCTGCCGGGGGGTAAGCTTTCGGTATCGTGGGCAGGGGAAGGCCAGCCGGTGATTATGACGGGCCCCACCGCGGTGGTGTTCGATGGCACAATAAAAATCTGAAGCCCCGCCACGCGGGGCCCATCCACAGCAGGGAGAGCCACACATCATGTCAGTCAGCAAAAAACGGGGCGCCGCCACCAAGGCCGCAGCCGAGCAAACCAGGGATGCCGAACTCAACGACGAGATCGTGCGCGAATACCTGAAGAACCACGACGATTTCCTGCAGCGCAACCCCGACATGCTGGATTACCTGCATATCTCCCACGCCTCCGGCAGCGCCATATCGCTGGTCGAGAAGCAGGTCAGCGTAATGCGCGAGCGCAACATGGATATGCGCCAACGACTTAAGAGCGCTCACCGCCAATGCCAGGGACAACGACAAGCTGTATGAGCAAACCCGCGCCCTGATATTGAAGCTGCTGGAAGCGGATTCCACCGAGGCCCTTTACAGCATATTCATGGCCTCCATGGCCACTGACTTTCGCGTAGACCACGCCAGCATGATCCTGTTCGGCGACCACAGCAGCAATGAGGGCTGGCGCATGGAAACGCGGGAGACGGTGAAAACGGAGATCGGCTCCCTGTTCAGGGGACACAAGGCCGTGTGCGGTACCCTGCGCAAGGAAGAACTCAAGTTCCTGTTCCCTGAGGAGGTAGCGAGGTCGGTTCCGCCGCACTCATGCCCCTGTCCAACAGTGAACAGCTGGGCCTGATCGCGGTGGGCAGTTCGGACGCCAACCACTACAACAGCAAGGTGGGCACACTGTTCCTGTCACATATTGCAGACGTTATTGTGAAACTGTTGTCGCGCCTGCACTACGCGACCCACTGAGGGTTCAGCGGTGACGGCAGACACGCCACGCGCGCAACTGGATGACGATCCGCCACGCGGTTTATCGATTATTTGCGCGATGTGCGTCAGCTCTCGCCCCACACTATCAGCAACTATCGGCGCGACCTTCTCGCTTTGCAGCACTTCTGCGCAACGAGCGGCAGAGGTGCCGTCGAAAAACTGGCAGAAGCCGATATCCGCGCCTGGGCAAGCCAGCTGCACCGCCAGGGCCTGGCGGGCGGCAGCATTCAGCGCAGCCTGTCCGCAGCCCGCTCCTTTTACAATTTCCTGGGGCGTGAAAGCGGCTTGCTGCGCAACCCGGCCGCCAGTGTGCAGGCCCCGCGCAAACCGCGCAAATTGCCCAGGACCCTGGACGCCGACCAGGTCGACAAGTACCTGTCCTTCGACACAGACTCGGTGGTCGCGCGGCGCGACAGTGCCATGGCGGAGTTGTTTTACTCCTCCGGACTGCGTCTGGCGGAATTGGCGGCGGTGGAGGTGGACGACATAGACCCACAGTCCAAGCTGTTGACGGTGACCGGCAAGGGCCGCAAAACCCGCACCGTGCCGGTGGGCTCCGTGGCGCTGCAGGCCATTGCACGCTGGCTGGAAGTGCGCCCTCCGGCCACTGCGGATGCTAACGACTGCGGCGCCCTCTTCACCAGTAATCGCGGCCGCCGCATCAGCGTGCGCAATATCCAGGCGCGCCTGAAAGTGCAGGGTCGCAAGTCCGGCATGCACCAGGACGTGCATCCCCATATGCTGCGCCACTCCTTTGCCAGCCACATGCTGGAATCCAGCGGCGACCTGCGCGCGGTCCAGGAACTGCTGGGGCACGCGAATATATCCACCACGCAGATCTACACCCATCTGGATTTCCAGCACCTCGCCAAGGTGTACGACGCGGCACATCCCAGGGCGAAACGGCGCACGGGGGATTGATGTGGCAATCTCCGTTATCACCTTCGACCTCGACAACACACTGTGGGATGTAGAGCCCGTTCTCCTGCGGGCTGAAGCGGCCCAGCAGCAAATGGTTGCTGCAACACCGACCGGGTGCAGTAGAGGCCTTCGATCACGAGGCTCTGTTTGAGTTTAAAAAATCCGTCTGGAAGCGTCACCCCCAGCTACTGCACCACGTCAGCCAGATGCGCATCCAGACGCTGTACGAGTTACAAGTTGCCGCAGGTTATAGCGAGGAGGAGGCTCGCAGTGGCGCGCAACAGGCATTCGACGTATTTCTGCTGGAACGCCACAAGGTGGTGCTGTATGAAGAGGCGCTGGGCGTGCTGGAGCTGCTTGCAGAGCGCTATACGCTGGGCGCCCTGACCAATGGCAATGCCGATATCTACAAGACCGATGCCGCCGAATATTTTGACTTCGCGTTCCTGGCCGAGGACATAGGCGCCAGCAAACCCCACCCGGATATGTTCCAGGCCGCGCTCAAGCAAGCAGGGGTGGCTGCGGAAGATATTATTCACGTGGGAGACGACCCGGAGCACGATATCCTGGGCGCCCGCAACATGGGCATGCACACGATATGGGTGAACACCCGGCACAAGGCGTGGCCGGGAGGTGAGAGAGCGGATAGGGAAATCACTAACCTGCAGCAACTGCCCGCTGCGATCGACAGTATCAGTGAGTCCCGCTAAAGCAAGCGGCGACTCAATTCTGCTTGAGAATCTCATTCTTGGTTTTCTTGTACTCACTCTCGGAAATCACACCCTTGTCATAGGCTTCTTTCAGGTCCAGCAACTGCTTGCCCTGGGTTTCCGTGGTCTTCACCGTGGTCTGGGTGTCATTGCCACCACAGGCAGAAAGCCCCAATACCAGTGTCATCACGCTGGCAAGCAATACCATTTTCTTCATCATGCGGAGATATCCTTTAAAGTTAGGGTCGAGCGCGAATCTGGACGAGTCATTTTTCAATAAATACTCGCCGGAGAATCGCTGGCTATTATGGAGTAAAAAAAAGGGGGCCGAAAGGCCCCCAAAAAACGCATCGTTAGACGCGCCCGCAAAGATGTTGTTAGTCGTTGTAAGCTCTCTCGCCGTGTGAGCTTACATCCAGACCCATAACTTCAGCTTCCTCATCCACACGCAGACCAATCACCAGATCAATCAACTTGTAGGCGACCGCTGCCACGACACCGGAAATAACGATGGTGGTAAGCACGCCTTGCGCCTGGATTTTCAGTTGCGCAGCCATGTCGTAAGCACCGGGTGCATTGGCGACATAATCCCACCAGCTGGTGCCGCCCAGAGCGGGGGCCGCAAAGACACCGGTCAACATGGCACCGAGAATACCGCCTACACCGTGCACACCGAATACATCCAGCGAGTCATCAGCGCCAAGCAGTTTCTTCAAGCCTGTCACACCCCACAGACAAACCACACCTGCGAGCAAACCGATGACCAGAGCGCCACCGACACCGACGAATCCGCACGCCGGCGTAATGGCAACCAGACCTGAAAGCAGCACCGGATGCCGCGCCCAACATGGAAGGATGTTTCTTGAAAATCCACTCTGCAAACATCCACGATACAGCCGCCGCCGCAGTGGCAACCAGGTATTGATGAACGCCAGGCCAGCAATGCCGTTGGCTTCCAATGCAGAACCTGCGTTAAAACCAAACCAGCCGAACCACAACAAAGAAGCGCCTATCATGGTCATGGTCAAATCGTGTGGATACAGCGCTTCTTTACCGTAGCCACGGCGTTTGCCCAAAAAGTATGCGCCAATCAATCCGGCGACTGCCGCGTTGATGTGCACCACCGTGCCGCCCGCAAAATCCAGCGCGCCTTTGGCAAACATGTAGCCCGCTTTTGCCTGTTGCCACTGCGCCGGCTTCTGCATCGGTGTAGCCATTCGGGCCATCCCAATACCATACGATGTGCGCGATTGGTGCATACGCAAAGGTAAACCAGATCACGACAAAGGCCAGTATCGCAGAGAATTTCATACGTTCTGCGAAGGAACCAATGATCAAACAGCAGGTAATTGCAGCAAATGCGCCCTGGAAAACCACATAAATCATTTCGTGAACAAATACGCCCTTGCTCCAGGTCGCCGCGAGAGAATCGGGTGTAACACCGCTCAACATGACTTTAGAGAGAGATCCAAAAAACGGATTTCCTTCTGTAAAAGCAATGCTGTAGCCATACACCACCCACAAGATGCTGACAATCGAAAATATCGAGAAGACTTGCATCAACACGGACAGCACATTCTTCTTGCGCACCAGGCCGCCATAAAACAATGCCAGGCCCGGAATCGACATCAGAATGACAAATGCAGATGATGTCATTAACCATGCATCATCACCTTTGCTCGCTGATGGCGCAGGTGCTGCGCTTCAGCAGCAGCTGTCTGCTTTCGTCGCCACAACCATCGCTGGATCAACAATATCTTGTGCCAAAGCGCTAAATGACACGCCGAGCAGCACACTACAAAATCCCAGGATCACTAATAATTTTTTCACGATAACCTCTGCTTCTTAGGTCGATTTAGCTAAATGGATGGGTAGGTTTACTTAAATGGCGTCCTCGCCGGTCTCTCCGGTACGAATCCTGATCACCTGTTCCAGGGCGGTGACAAACACCTTGCCGTCGCCAATCTTGCCTGTGTTGGCGGCCTTGGTAATGGCTTCGATGGTCTGCTCGACTGAGGCCGCCGCTACGGCAACTTCGATTTTTACCTTGGGCAGGAAGTCGACAACGTATTCCGCGCCGCGATACAACTCGGTGTGCCCCTTCTGGCGACCGAAGCCTTTGACCTCGGTCACGGTGATACCCTGAACGCCGATTTCAGACAGCGCTTCGCGCACGTCATCCAGTTTGAATGGCTTAACAATGGCCGTAATTAACTTCATAGATTTCTCCTGATTGGGAGCCGGCCAGTCGCCTGGCCGGCTCGCTACTGCTTGCTGCTGTTACATGACTTTCTTGATGGTGAAGACCGCTACCGGTTCAGCCAGCTCGGTGCCGAAGTAGTCTTCTTCATCCAGGTCGGTGCCCACGTACGCCAGCTGAAATCGACGCCTGCCCAGTTGTAGGTCAGAGAAACCGAGTAATCGGTATAGTCATCCTTGTCATTCGAACAGGAACATGGCATCCTCGTCATTCGTCGAAATCTGTTGTAGCCGGCATGCAGGCCCAGCGTGAGGTCTATCCATGAAGCTGTAGCTGTAGTCACCGGAGAAATACCAGAACTCACCCGTCTCAGCGTAATAATCGTCCGAGTAGGCCACACCCAGAACCAGGGTCGTCCAGGATCCCTTGAGGTAAAACTCCTGATAGTCGCCCTTGGGGTCAACGGTGTCGCTCGGGTAGTGTAGTAGGCATAACCCACGTCGATGCCGAAGTCGGAGTCACCGATGGGACCTCGCCATCCGCCGTAGTAGTCCACTTCCAGGGTCCCGTAACTGCCGGTGTCGTTGTCGCTATCGCCGAAGTCGATTGACGAAGCCCAGGTCCCCAGGTAGAAGCCCGGCTCAAAGCCCACATCGAAGCCACCCTGGACAGCGGGGTCTTCATTGGACTGTGAGATACCGCGGAAGCGGTAGTCCGAGGTCAGTGCAATGTTGCCACTGATCTCGAAGTCGTCGGCAGCCAGCACTTGCGTGCTGCCGAAGCCGGCCATGAGTGCAGTCGTTACGGCTGCGGTAAGTAGTTTTTTGTTAAGCATGGTTTTCACTCCTAAAGTTAAAAGTCAGAATACAGACCTTGTAAGGCGTCGTGTTCTTGCTGCGGGCGCATTACGTGCGCTCTACCAATCTGTCGATGGGTAAAGTGCAGGGTCTGTGCCAATTAGTGTATTATTTATATTTTTCAATAACATATGAATTAGTGCCAGTTTGGTGCGCCGTGGTAGGACACATTATTCAGGCTCCATATCGGTGCATGGCACCAAAAACGTGCACTGCTATGCGCTGTGCCCGCCCTGCGAAATGCTCTAGACTTTGTCGTAATTCATCACGGAACCAAACGGCAAGTCCTATGGCATTGAAACCACCCCCCCCTCCCTGGGAATTATTGCGGCAGGTCAGTGAACTGGTCAGCGGCAGCGGTGTTAAGGGCGAGGTGGACAAGAGCATGCGCTCACTGGCGCAATCGGCCCTGTCGCGCCTGGATATGGTGAGCCGCGAGGAGTTTGACGCCCAGACGGAGATACTCCAGCGCACGCGCACCCGGGTGGTGGCGCTGGAGGCGGCGCTGGAGGAATTGACCAGGGAGTTGGATACACTGACCAAAGGCAAGTGACCGGGAGCCGCCAAAGGCGCACTCCCCACCACTGAAGACAACGAAACGCGCTCAGGGAAGAGCCATGGAACTGTCGGTAGTTTATAGCAGGGCGCTGGCCGGTATCGACGCCCCTCTGGTGCAGGTGGAGACCCATTTATCCAATGGTCTTCCTGCCTTTCATATTGTGGGCCTGCCGGAGACCGCCGTTCGTGAAAGCAAGGACCGCGTGCGCAGCGCCATTCTCAATTCCCATTTCACCTTCCCCGATCGTCGCATCACCATAAACCTCGCTCCGGCTGATCTGCCCAAGGAAGGAGGACGCTTCGACCTGCCAATCGCCCTGGGTATTCTCAGCGCTTCGGGACAGGTACCACCGGACCTCCTGGGCCAACACGAATTTCTCGGAGAACTGGCCCTCGATGGCAGCCTGCGGCCGGTTAACGGCGTGGTTGCCGCCGCCGGCGCCGCATCCAGCGCCGGTCGACATTTGGTCGTAGCCGCCGCCAGCGCGGCACTTGCCGCCCGCGTTCCCGGCAGCCGGGTGATTGCCGCGCCCGATATTCTCACGCTATGCGCCCACCTCAATGGCAGTGAGAAAATTTCCATTGCGCTGGCTGGAGCAACCACCAATGCCCGCAACCAGCCCGATTTACTCGATGTTGTGGGGCAGGAGGGCGCGCGTCGCGCTCTGGAAATCGCCGCCAGCGGCGGCCACAATCTTTTACTGTGGGGTCCGCCGGGGACCGGTAAAACCCTGTTGGCCAGCCGTTTGCCAGGGATACTGCCGCCGCCGGGTCCGGAGGAGATGCTACTCGGTCTGGCCTTGCGCGATGTTCACGACCACCCTGACAAGGGCGAATTTGTTTTTCAGCGGCCCTTTCGCAGTCCCCATCACAGCGCCACTGCTGCCGCCCTGGTCGGCGGGGGCAGCAGACCGCGCCCGGGGGAGATTTCCCTGGCCCATGGCGGCGTACTTTTTCTCGATGAACTGCCGGAATTCAGCCGCCACTGCCTGGAGGTTCTCAGGGAACCCATGGAATCCGGTGAGATCACCCTCGCCCGCGCCAGTCACAGGATCACCTACCCGGCCCGCTTCCAGCTGGTCGCAGCCATGAATCCCTGCCCCTGCGGCTTCCTCGGCGACACAGAACGGCCCTGTCGTTGTACACCAGACCAGATTCAACGCTACCGGGCGCGCGTGTCCGGCCCGCTGCTGGACCGCATCGACCTGCATGTCCAGGTCGGTCGCATACCCCCGGGTGATTTGCTGACACCCCGATATACAGGCGAAACCTCCGCTGTGGTGCAGGAGCGAGTCTGCCGCTGCCGGGTGCGCCAGGAACAGCGCCAGGGGGTCGCCAACGCCCAGCTCTCCCCTGACAGGTTGGCTAGCGTTTGCTTACTTGGCGATAAAGAAAAGAGCAGCCTGGAATCTGCCGCCAGACGAATGCACCTGTCCGGCAGAGGATTGCATCGGACACTCCGCGTGGCGCGTACCATCGCCGACCTGGATGACAGTGAAACGATTGGCATGGCGCATCTCAGCGAAGCACTGGCTTATCGCGGGTGACGCTAATTTCGCATGTAGTTGGCGATGAACCCACTGATTGCTTCTCTGTAGCCGCAAAAAGTCACCATCTCCATCGTAAATGCAGGATTGGTGCCCGGCTAAAACGCACTGGCTTAACGCCGGCCTCTCGCACTAATCTGGTGCAGCACTGAGCTCCAGAGTGGTGCTTTTTCACTTTTTCCCAGTGGCTGCAGCACTATTTTTAATGTAATTAACTATGAAACAGGGGTGTTTCGCCTGTTGGCATAGGGCTTGCTAAACCAGTACGTAGTGCTTGAGGTCCTCTGTTGAAATGACCGGGGTCAGGAACACAAACCCAATAGATATCTAGGGTTCCGGTCGTAGCGATCATGTCGATTCTGCGATGTCTGGTCCGAGAGTTATCGACCTCCTCGGCATGGGGGTTACACGGAGGGATAAAAGCCCGGGAGAACGCGCCAGCGGGATCTCTCGCGCCCAAACCACTGTGCAACTCCCAGGAGGAGTCTCATGAAAAAAGTCCTTTCGTTTAAACAGCTCATCAAGTCGATTGCTGCAACGCTTGCCGTCGCCTCACATTTTCCGCGCAAGCGGCCGAGCCGCTGAAAATTGGTTACAGCGATTGGCCGGGCTGGGTCGCCTGGGAAGTGGCGATAGAAAAAGACTGGTTCAAGGAAGCGGGCGTCGATGTCGCCTTTGAGTGGTTTGATTACGTGGCGTCCATGGACGCCTTTGCGGCCGGCAAACTGGATGCCGTCGCCATGACGAATGGCGATACGTTGGTCACCGGCTCGTCGGGCGCCCAGGGCGTGATGATCATTGTCAATGACTACAGCAATGGCAATGACATGATCGTGGCGAAACCGGGAATCACCTCGGTCAAGGATCTCAAGGGCAAGAAGATCGGTGTCGAGGTTGGCTTCGTGAGTCATTTGATGCTGTTGAACGCGCTGGAGGCGGCTGGCTTGACCGAAAGCGATGTTGAACTGGTGAATGTTCCCACTAACGAGACGCCCCAGGTGCTGGCCTCCGGAGATGTTGACGCCATCGTCGCGTGGCAGCCAAATTCGGGCCAGGCATTGGCACAGGTACCCGGTTCAACGGCGATATCGACATCCAGGGATGCGCCAGGCCTGATCTACGACGTATTGGCCGTCAGCCCTGCATCGCTTGCCAGTCGCAAGGCTGACTGGGAGAAAGTAGCCAAGGTCTGGTACAAAACGGTTGACTACATTTACGACGAAAAGACCCAGGCCGATGCGCTGGCGATTATGGCGGCCCGTGTTGGCGTGCCTGCGGATAAGTACAAGCCAATCCTTGACGGCACAAAAATCCTTAGCCTTGAACAGGCAAAAGCAGCGATGAAAAAAGGTGACGGAATGGATTCACTGTACGGTTCGAGCAAAATTGCCGACGACTTCAACGTCAAGTACGAAGTCTATGCCAAGCCGCAGACAGTTGATTCCTATATCGATCCCTCGATAACACTGGGCATGTAAACGCTGCTGGATCACCCCGCGCCAGCGGGGTGAACCGTCTGTAGAAGGGATGACACATGTCGCAATCAACACAGTGGTTTGCTGTCCGACAGGCACTGTCGAACAAACAGGCCACGACCTTCGCTGTTCTGTCTTTTCTGCTGCCGATCTTGTTGTGGTCGTTGGTCAGTTACGTGCCGTTTCTGTGGCATCCCAAAATTGAAATCGTTGATCCGGGTTCGGTCAGTTGGTTCAAGCCAGGGATGTTGGTTGACCGGGAGGTTTTCTCCGAGCAGCAGCAGCTGGCGACGCAACAGCAACTGGCGTCACCCAGAGGTTTCAGGTCGAACCCGATTTATTTGCCCGCACCCCACGAGGTGGCGATCGCTTTTTACACCGCGTTCACCACTGCCCCATCGCGCAGCAGCGAGCAGTGGCTGCATGAAAGCCTGTGGCACAGCATCCAGGTGATCTTCTGGGGATTTACATTGTCGTCCCTGCTGGGCGTGCCGATCGGCATTCTGTGCGGCACTTATGTCGCGATTTCGAAATTGCATGAACCGTTTATCGAGTTTTTTCGCTACCTGCCGGCGCCCGCGTTTGGCGCGCTGGCAGTGGCGATATTGGGTATTCATGACGGGCCTAAGATAGCCATCATCTTTATCGGCACGTTTTTCCAGCAAGTGTTGATCATCGCCAACACGACGCGCAAACTCGATGTCGCGTTGCTGGAGGCGGCGTTGACGCTGGGTGCGAATAAACTGCGGCTGCTGTTTCGAGTCGTGGTGCCAGGCATCCTGCCGGATATCTACCGAGACCAGCGAATACTGCTGGGCTGGGCGTGGACCTACCTGATTGTCGCCGAGTTGATCGGTACCAGTTCCGGGATCACCTGGTTCATTACCCAGCAGGCACGCTACAAGAACTTTGACAATGTCTACGCCGCCATCATCATGATCGGCATTATAGGCATTGTGACAGATCTGCTGCTGGCGCAACTCGGCAAGCGCCTGTTCCCCTGGGAAACAACGCAGGTGAAGGTCTAACTCCATGACAATTATAGAGCTACCCAGTTACCTGGACCAGAGTGACGCAGTCAGGGATCGCTTCGACAGGCTGAAACAGCGCGAGGTGATTCTCGAGGTCAAAAACCTGGGCAAGCAATTCCATTCACAGCATGGGCTCGTCACCGCGCTGCGGGATATCAATTTCAAAACACACCGCCGCGAATTTGTCTGCGTGATCGGACCTTCCGGCTGTGGCAAGTCAACATTGATCAGGATTCTCGCGGGACTGGAGTCGCCCAGCAGTGGCGAGGTGCTGCTGGATCACAAACCTGTCCTTGAGCCTGGTCCTGAGCGCGGTATGGTTTTCCAGGGTTACACACTTTTTCCCTGGCTGAGCGTTAAACACAACGTCATGTTTGGCCTTGAGATGCAGGGCATTAACAAGGTTACTGCCGAAAGCGAGGCCATGAGCTGGATTGAACTGGTCGGCCTGGAAAAATTTTCCCAGGCCTATCCGCATCAGCTGTCCGGCGGCATGAAGCAGCGCGTCGCTATCGCCCGGGCGCTGGCGAACAAGCCCAGGATTCTGTTGATGGATGAGCCCTTTGGCGCGCTGGATGCGCAGACACGCAGCAAAATGCAGGCAAACTTGCTGGAGATCTGGCGCAACATCGACATCACCGTGCTGTTCATCACCCACGACCTGGATGAAGCCATCTACCTGGCGGACCGTATCCTGGTGTTGAAAGCAAACCCGGGAGAGGTGGATGAGATGATCGAAGTGTCCGTGCCCAGACCCAGGCACTCGAACCAGTTCATCTCCCCTGAATTCCTGGCCACCAAAAAACGCCTCGAGGAACTGATCCATCCGCCGGTCGTCGACGATGACGCCGACGGGCTCCATATGATTCGCATGGCCCGTGTTGGCGATGATGTGGAGGGTGTGGAATAGTGTACAGACGCAAATCAACAAGCCGCCGGGACGTCCTGGCTGGTTTAGCACAATCGGGACGGCCCGCGGTACAGTGTCATGTTGTGGTTCAAGCATCCTGATGCGGCAAAGCCCAATCTGGCGCTGCTGGGCTACCTGGCGCTGGCTTATCCTCTGGCATGGTACGGCTTGTCGTCCCCCGCAGGATTTGTCCCGTCATTATTTCTGATGGTAAACGTGCTAGTACTGTCGGCCTATCTCTTACACGACTGCCTGCACAACAATGTGTTTGCGTCCCCTGCCGGTAATGAAAGACTGGGCATCGCGCTGGCGTGGCTGGTCGGTGCCGTCTACAGCCCCTACGCGACACTACGCGACAAGCACTTTCGACACCATATCGAGCGCGCAGACATCCTCGCAGTGAACTACCGCGATGTGCTGGTCCAGCATCCATTACTCGATCGCAGCGTGAGGTGGGGCGCCTGGCTTTTCCTGCCCACCGTCGATCTGCTGTTGCAGGTACTGGATTTACTCGCGCCCTTTTACCTGCCGCAGCGACGCCATCTGAGGTCGCGAAATCTGTGTCTCCTTGGAATTCGCGCGAGTTTGCTCTGCGTCGCGTTTCTACATCAGCCCGTTGGCAGCACTGGGTTATATGATCGCCTACCTGCTGTTCCTGTCGGTGCTGGGCTTTATGGACGCATTTCAACACAGCTACGACATACACTACCGTTTACTGGACTCGCAACAGAAGCCGGCGCTGGATCGTCACTATGAAGAACGCCATACCTACAGCAATTTACTGTCCAGCCGAATTCCGCTGGCCAATCTGTTGGTGTTGAATTTCTGTTACCACAATGTGCATCACCAGAAACCCAGTGAACCCTGGTACCGCTTGCCTGCGCTGCATGCCAAATGCTATCCGAACGATTGCGCGCAACTTGTGCCCTTGTCAAAACAGCTGGCAAATTTTCGCCGCTATCGCATAGAGCGCATTCACCATGCCGACAGTGACAAATTCACCGGCGCCGATGGCGTGTCGTTTCTGGTGGGCGTATGAGTATGAAACTGGAATGCTACAAAACTCTATGGGGCCATACCGGCAGTTTTGCGCGGGCTTGCCAGCAGGCGCTAGAAGCAGGTTTTGCCGGAGTGGAAGGGCCGGCGCCGGCATCCGGCAAGGAGCAGGACATCTGGCGGCAACATTTGCAGGACACCGGACTGTTGTATATCGCCGAAATCTGTACGGCTGGCTCCTATGTGCCTGAGCGTCAGGCAACCGTGCAGGATCACCTGGACTCGCTGGAAAAGAAACTGCAGCACTCGCTGCCGCTGACTCCCCAGTTCGTGACCTGCCTCGGCGGTTGCGATGCCTGGGATGAGGCACAAAGCCTGGATTTTTTCTCCCGGGCCATGTCGCTGGCACAACAATGCAACATCAGTATCAGCTTCGAAACTCACCGCGGGCGCAGCTTCTTCAATCCATGGGTGACCGCGCGAATTTGTGAACAACTCGGCGACCTGCAACTCACGGCCGATTTCAGCCACTGGTGTGTGGTGTGCGAGCGGCTGATGGACGTGGAGCAGGATGTTCTCGAATGCCTACTGGTCGCGTGCGGCATATTCACGCGCGCGTCGGCTATGAGCAGGGGCCGCAGGTTGCCGACCCACGCCTGGCGCGCTACCAGCGAGCACTCGAAAGTCACCAGCACTGGTGGCAAAAAATATGGGATTGCCAGCGACAACAGGGCTACACCCGCTCCACGCTGACACCGGAATTTGGTCCGGACGGTTATCAGCAGGTGGATCCATTCAGTGCCACCCCGATCGGCGACTTGTGGGAGATCAACTGCTGGATGGCGCAGCGTCAACAGCGTCAATTTCAACAATGGCAAGCCGCGCAACAATGATTGGAGCCACATAATGAGCGAAATGATTCACTATCGAGGACACGATTCCCGGCGGCTGCCACTGGTCGATGGTGTTGAAAAAAGGTATTACCCTGCGATTAGTGGATGAAGAAGGCGGCGCCAATGTGGGCATGCTGCTCTACAACCCCAACAATCTGCTGGAGCGTTACAATGCGCCGGATACACTCAAATGCCAGCACACGTTCAAGCTGACGCGCGGCAATTGTCTCTATTCGGATATGGGGCGCGTGTTCTGCTCGATCGTCGAGGATACCGTGGGCTGGCACGACACCGTGTGCGGCAATACCACGAAGAAAATCGTCGCGCAAAAATGGGGCGAGCGACGCTACCAGCAATACCGCAATGACTGGCAGCTGAACGGCTACGACTCGTTCCTCGTTGAAGTCGCCAAGTACGGCCTGGGGAAAAAGGACCTGGCGGCCAACCTCAACCTGTTCAGTAAGGTGTCCGTTGACGACTCGGGTAGCTTGCATTTCGACGGCACTGCCGCCAAGGCGGGCGGTTTTATCGACCTGCGCTTTGAGATGGATACGCTGGTGGTACTCCACACCTGCCCCCACCCGCTGAATCCGGCGACCGCAGTATCCGAGAAAGCCGGTCGGCTTCCAGATCCGCTCTAGCAAGGCCGTGGCCGACGATGACTTGTGCAAAAACCACTGCCCGGAAAACCGGCGTGGCTTCAGGAATACTGAACTCTACACCCTGGGTCAGGCATGACCGGCTACCGGCAGACGATGGCGGAGAAGCATCATGATTAAAGCGAGCAAATTGCTGGCGGAGCGCGCGGTCTATCGCGAAGTCGTGGAGGCAGGCGACTACTACCTGCGACCCCTGCAGCAAGGCCAAACAATTCGCATACTCGACCTTGAAGGCAACCAGGCGGCGGATACCCTGTTTTACAATGCGCACGATATCAGCGAGCGCTACAGCGCGATGGATACCATTCGCGAACAGGGCAATGTGTACCTCACTGCCGGCACTGTGCTGTTAAGTAACGAGGGTAATCCGATGCTGGAGATCGTGGCCGATACCTGCGGTCGCCACGACACACTCGGCGGAGCCTGCGCAACGGAGTCCAACACGGTTCGTTATGCACTGGAAAAGCGCTGTATGCACGCCTGCCGCGACTCCTGGCTGCTCGCGGTTGCACAGAATGAACAGCTGGGGATGAGCAAGCGCGACATCACGCACAATATCAATTTCTTTATGAATGTGCCGGTAACGCCGGAGGGCGGCTTGACATTCGCCGATGGTATCAGCGACGCGGGCAAGTACGTGGAATTGCGTGCCGACATGGATGTCATCGTGCTGATCTCCAATTGCCCGCAGCTGAACAACCCCTGCAATGCCTATAACCCGACCCCGATCGAGATTTTGATCTGGGACTAACAGCCGACTGTGCGGAATAGAGAGTTATGTTCAGCAAGGTATTGATTGCCAATCGCGGTGCCATTGCCACGCGAATTATTCGAACACTGCAGCGACTGGGCATCGAGTCGGTGGCGGTGTACAACGAAGTCGATGCACAATCCCTGCATGTGCAGCGTGCGGACTTTGCCATCAGCCTCGGTGCCGGCACGTGCTGCAGAAACATATCTGGATATGGAAAGGTACTGCAGGCCGCGAGTGATCTGGTGCTGAGGCGATTCATCCCGGCTACGGCTTCCTCAGCGAGAACACCGAGTTTGTCGCACGCTGTGAAGCGAGCGGCCTGGTCTTTATAGGTCCGACCGCCGCGCAGATGGCATTGTTCGGCCTGAAGCACCAGGCGCGCGACGCCGCCCTGCGCGCTGGCGTGCCGCTGGTACCTGGTTCGCCCCTTCTGCAGACCCTCGATGAGGCCGTCGCCTGGTCCGGCCGGTGGGCTATCCGGTAATGCTCAAGAGTACCGCCGGCGGTGGCGGTATCGGTATGCAGGTGTGCGGCGATGAGCAGGCGCTACGCGCAGCCTGGGACAGCGTCAGGCGCCGGGCGCAAACTACTTCGCCAACGACGGGGTGTTCCTGGAGAAGTACATCGCCAACGCCCGCCATATCGAGGTACAGATTTTTGGCGATGGCGCCGGCAAGGCGATTGCGCTGGGCGAACGCGATTGCTCCGCCCAGCGGCGCAACCAGAAAGTCATCGAAGAGACGCCCGCGCCTAATCTGGAAGCATCTGCCCGGCAACAGTTACACGCGACCGCGGAGCGGCTGATGGCCTCGGTAAATTATCGCAACGCCGGCACGGTAGAATTCATCTTCGACGCGGATGCGCGGCAATTCTATTTTCTCGAAGTGAACACGCGTCTGCAGGTTGAACACGGCGTGACCGAGGAAGTGTGGGGTGTCGACCTGGTCGAGTGGATGCTGCAACTGGCGGCGGGTGAACTGGCGGATCTGGATACGTTAAAGGCTGCGTTGTCGCCACACGGTCATGCAGTCCAGGTGCGCATCTATGCGGAGGACCCGGCCCTGGACTTTCGCCCCTGCGCCGGGCTGTTGTCCTCGGTCAGCTGGCCGCAGGCTGAAGGCTTGCGCATTGATCACTGGATAGAGTCGGGTATTGAAGTGCCGTCCCTATTCGACCCGATGCTGGCGAAAGTGATCGTGCATGCGCCGGACCGCGCGACCGCGCTGCAACGGCTCTCCAGCGCACTGGCCGAAAGTGAGATTTACGGAATCGAAACCAACATCGCCTACCTGCAAGCGATTCTGCGCAGTGAGCGTTGCCAGCGCGGCGAACTACTAACGCGCAGCCTGGCGGAGTTCGCCTTTTCACCTGATACGGTCCAGGTGCTGGTCGCCGGCACACAAACCACGTGCAGGACTATCCGGGACGGACGGGGTTGTGGCACGTTGGTGTGCCGCCTTCGGGCCCATGGATTCCCTCTCGTTCCGCCTTGCCAATCGCCTGCTGCATAACAGCGCCGATGCGGCCGCGCTGGAAATAACCATGAATGGCCCAACGCTGAAGTTCAATCGCGCCACGCAGGTCGTGTTAAGCGGCGCCGCTATGGAGGCTCGGCTGGATGGCGAGCTTTGCGTCGTACACGGTCGTCGCCATCGCGGCAGGGCAGATACTCAGTCTCGGCAAGATCAGCGGTCACGGCGCGCGCGCCTACCTGGCCGTCGCCGGTGGCTTCCAGTGCCCCGATTACCTCGGCTCGAAATCGACCTTCACGCTCGGCCAGTTTGGTGGCCATGCGGGGCGCGCACTGCGCGTGTCGGATGTGCTGCACCTGGCTCTGCCGGACAACCACGCGCTGTGAACACGCAAGCGCTGCCAGACGATCTGCGCCCGGTCATCTGTGACCAATGGACACTAGGGTCATGTACGGGCCGCACGGCGCGCCGGATTTTTTTACCGATCACGACATACGTACCTTTTTCGACAGCGCATGGGAAGTTCACTACAACTCCAGCCGCACCGGTGTCCGCCTGAAAGGCCCCAGGCCCGAATGGGCGCGGGAAACGGGCGGTGAGGCGGGACTGCATCCCTCCAATATCCACGACAATGCCTATGCTTTTGGCACTGTGGATTTCACCGGCGATATGCCGGTCATCCTCGGCCCCGACGGTCCCTCCTTGGCGGGTTCGTCTGTCCGGCAACGGTGATCACGGCGGACCTGTGGAAACTTGGCCAGCTGAAAGCGGGGGCTAACATGCGCTTTGCCCCGGTCACTTATGAGCAGGCTGTGGCGCTGGAGGCGGCACAACTGGCGAGCATCGAACAGTTGCAAGCGAGCGCGCCGGTGGTGGCCGGCAGCAAGCAACTGCCGTCGCCAATTGTCAAACGCAGTACCGTCGCCGGCGATGACGTCGTGTGCCGTCTCGCCGGAGATCATTTCCTGTTGGTGGAACTGGGGCCGCAGGAGCTCGATATCGAGCGCCGCTTCAAAGTGCATGCGCTGATGCTGTGGTTCGAGGCGCAGGCAGTGCCGGGCATCCGCGAGCTGACACCCGGCATTCGCTCGCTGCAGATTCACTACGATGCGCAGCACTTGCCATTGGCTGAACTGTTGCGCCATGTCGATGGCGCAACCGAGGCCCTGGTACACAGCGACGACTTGTCCGTGCCCTCGCGCATCGTGCACCTGCCACTGAGCTGGGACGATGAAGCCTGCGCCTGGCGATCCAAAAATACACCCAGTCGCGTGCGCCCGGATGCGCCATGGTGCCCGAGCAACCTGGAATTCATTCGCCGCATCAACGGCCTGAAGGACATCGATGAGGTCAGGGATATCTGTTCGCCGCCTCCTATCTGGTGATGGGCCTCGGTGACGTCTACCTGGGTGCCCCGGTGGCCACGCCGCTCGATCCGCGGCATCGGCTGGTCACCACCAAGTACAACCCCGCCCGCACCTGGACGGCGGAAAATGCCGTTGGCATCGGCGGCGCCTATCTGTGTGTGTACGGTATGGAAGGACCGGGCGGCTACCAGTTCGTCGGCCGCACGATGCAAATGTGGAATCGCTATCGCCAGACAGACGCTTTTACCCGCCGTGGCTGTTGCGCTTCTTTGACCAGATTCGCTTTTATCCGGTCAGCGCACAGGAGCTGCAAAAAATACGTCGAGACTTTCCCCTGGGCAACTATCCGCTGCAGATCGAGAGCACTACTTTTACACTCGCGGACTATCAGCTGTTCCTGCAACAACACAGCGGCGAGATCGAACAATTCCAACGCCAGCGGCAGGCGGCGTTTGCGCAGGAGCTGGCACAGTGGAAACGCGACGGCCAGCTGACCTACCAGCAGGACGAGATTGCTGTTCCCCAAGCCGAACACGAAGAGTTACCGGAAGGCATGACGGGCATCGACACCCCGTGTCGGGCAGCGTGTGGCGTTTGCTGGTGCAACAAGGCGACGCGTCGCCGCGGGCGATGCGGTGATGATTCTCGAATCCATGAAAATGGAAATTGAAATCCACGCCACCCTGGCCGGCGGCGTCAGTAAAATTATCAAACAGCAAGGTCGTTCGGTCACTGCGGGACAAACGTTGCTGTGGCTGAGCGATGGAGAATCATAAGACATGCCTGATACGGTCTCCGCCGCTACAGTCCACAACCTGAGTCTCCCGATGTTGCAGGCCGCCTATGCACGTGGCGATTTCACGCCGCGGGAATTAGTCCTGCAACTATCCGCACAAGCCCGCCGGCAATCCCAATACAATGCGTGGATTTACCTGCTGGACGAGTCCGAACTGCAGCCTTACCTGTCTGCCCTGGAGGCGCATTCCACAGATACGCTGCCGCTCTACGGTGTGCCTTTCGCCATCAAGGACAATATCGACCTGGCAGGGATACCCACTACTGCCGCCTGTCCTGATTTTGCCTACACACCAAGCGCCAGCGCAGCGGTGGTCAGTGTGCTGATCGCCGCCGGCGCTATTCCACTGGGCAAAACCAATCTGGACCAGTTCGCTACGGGCCTGGTGGGCACACGTTCGCCCTACGGAGAGGGCAAGAACAGTTTTAACCCGGAGTACATTTCCGGCGGCAGCAGCGCCGGATCCGCGATCGCAACGGCGCTGGGACAGGTGAGTTTTGCGCTGGGCACTGACACGGCAGGCTCAGGTCGCGTGCCTGCGGTATTGAATAATCTGGTAGGCCACAAACCTACCAGGGGGATGTTGAGTACAAGTGGCGTGGTGCCAGCCTGCCGCACACTGGACTGCGTCAGTATTTTCGCGCTCACTTGTGACGATGCTGCTACCCTGCTGGATATTGCAACCTGGTATGACGCGGCGGACCCCTATTCAAGAAGGAATATCTTTACCAACCGCCAGCGCTATTTTAATACCGCCAATCCAGGGCGCTTTCGATTCGGCGTGCCACTGCAACTGGACTTTCAACACGACAATGAAACGCAGGCGCTGTTCGACGACAGCGTGCAGCGCCTCAGGGCGCTGGGCGGCGAGGTTGTCAGCCTGGATTTACGCCCTTCCTGGAAGCAGCCAAATTACTGTATGAAGGCCCATGGGTCAGTGAGCGCGCGCTGGCGACACGCGACGTTAACCGCACGTCGATGCTTCCGGTAATCCAACAAATCCTGGCAGGCGCCGAGGGCAAAACCGCTGCGGATGCCTTTGCCGCGCAGTACCGTTGGCCGCATTGAAAAGGCAGTGTGATGCAGTGATGCTGGATGTGGATTTTGTACTCACACCCACCTGCCCCCGCTTTTACACCCGCGAGGAAATCGCGGAGCAACCCCTCCTTAACAATTCGTTGTTGGGTACCTACACCAATTTTGTCGATCTGCTGGATTATTGCGCCACTGCCGTGCCTGTCGGCTTCACGCACTGCGGCGTTCCCTGGGGGTGACCCTGTTCAGTGCGGCGTTTGAGGATATCAAGCTGCTGAGCTATGCCGGATTACTGCACCGCGACTGTCAACTGCCACTGGGTGCAACCGGCCACTTGCCCCTGCCGGGTACGAGCGCATTAAGCGTTGCTATAGCGGAGACCATCGAGGTGGTGGTGTGCGGCGCCCACCTGCAGGACAGCCGCTGAACTGGCAGCTGACTGATCGCGGTGGGCAATTACTGCAGAAGACGCGAGCTCTGCGCATTACCAACTCTATGCGCTGCCCGATGGCAAGCGGCCAGCTATGGTGCGGGTTGAACGTGACGGCGCAGCCATTGAAGTGGAGGTCTGGTCAATGCCGCATACCGCGTTCGGCAGCTTTGTCGCCGCCATTCCCGCACCGCTGGGTATCGGCAAAGTTGAGTTGGACGACGGTCGTTGGTTGTGTGGCTTTATCTGCGACGGCTTTGGCCTCGCAGGTGCAGAAAATATAAGCCGTTACGGCGGCTGGCGCAACTGGCTCGCGGCCCGGTAAAAATTTGTCCGCGTCATCGCTGCGACAACTTGTCGCCGCGTTGGCACACCAGATTAAACCTCGCGCGCTTCGTTGGCCGCCAAACTTTCGCACCCTATGCACGTGTGCGACAATTATCGACAACTGCCAATTGATGGATTCTCAGTTCTAACCCGCCCAAACATCGCCATCCCCGGAGTAGCCCATGAGCCAATGTCCCTTGCCAACCTGCTGGACCCGGACACTAGCCGACGGCATGCCATACGACAAACTCCGGGAAGTCCGCGCAGCTGGCCCTGTGATTAAACTGGAAGATCCCATTACCGGTGTCCCCTACTGGGCCGTAACCCGGGTGGCTGAGATGGATTATGTCTCAAAGAATCCAACGCTATTTCGTCCCGGCACGTTCTGCGTTTCCCATGGAATACGATCAGTCCATGGTGGACAATATCCATAGCCACACCATCATCAATATGGACCCGCCGCAGCACCAGAAGGTGCGTCGTATCGTACGCAACGCCTTTACCCCAAAGCGCGTTGAATCCTATGCACCGAGATTCCGCGAACACGCCCGCCGCATATAGATGCGGTGGCGCCTAAGGGCGATGCGAGTTCGTGGAAGAAGTAGCGGCCGAGCTGCCATTGATCGGCTATCCTCGAACTGTTGGGCGTGCCGCTTGAAGATCGCAAGAATTCTTCGAATGGACCAATACCATGATCTTCGCCGATGACCCGGATATGTCCGATTTCGGAAGAGGAAGGACAGCTCGCTTCAATGGAAGTCATCCAGTACGCC
>CAWJQO010000002.1:0-69193 GCA_963844975.1 uncultured Gammaproteobacteria bacterium
CTCCGCCTGACTTTTAAGCCGTTCTCCCGCAGTGCTAGTGCGATAGATAGGTACACCAGTCACTCCAACTACCGGCGTAAAGCGTCGCGTCTTCCCTTCCCAGCAGAGCCAGTGAAAACAGGTTGACGCAGGCCGTCACGCCGGAGCCGCAGTAGACCACCAGTTGCTCAGCGTCCAATGCCTCGCCCCAGTGCGCCTGCAATCCGGCAGTGTCCAACACACTGCCATCAGCGTCAGTCACGCCCTGCCAGGGCCGGTTGATGGCGCCCGGTATATGGCCCGCGACAGGATCGATCGGCTCTTCCAGTCCCGCATAGCGGCGCGGCTCGCGGGAATCAACCAGCAGCGCCCCGTGCGCCTGGATCTCGCGCAGGCCGTCAATGTCGCAATATCCTGTGAAGCCGGCCACCGGAAGTGGCGCAATAGACTGTGGCACGGGTATTTCAATTTCCGGCACCCCGCCGGCGTTGAGAAAGGCGCGATAACCACCGTTGAGCAGGCGCGGTGCCCGGTAGCCCAGCGCCCGCAGCAACCACCACAGTCGGGCAGCAAAAGCCAGGCTGGAGTCGTCGTACGCTACCACCTCGGATTGCGGTCCAACGCCGAACCGGGCCAGGGTGGCCGCAAAAATCGTGGGGTCGGGCAGCGGATGCCGCCCACCGTGTTTTTCCAGCGGGCCAGCAAGATCGCGATTGAGGTCGAGGTAGTGGGCACCCGGGAATATGGCCCTGCTCATACAGCATTCTGCCTTCGAGAGGGTCAGCCAGCGCAAAACGGCAATCAAATACCACCGCATTGTGGCCAGCCAGCAATTGGGCCGGCTCAATCAGCATCGCAGTCACTCTATTGCCCTCTTCGTTGTGGCAAACATGCACCAAAGACATGCAGCAGAGAGTAGGCGAGTCGCAAAAAATTAACTAGACTCTGGATGAAATAGCACAGGGGTTCCCGCCGTGGTAAGCAGTGCCCGCACAGCGACACAACTGATGATTATCGCCCGGCCTGATCAATCGGCCACCTGGCGCACTAATGTGCTGCTGTTGCTGGCGCTCGCAGTTCCAGTACTCGCCATAGCCGTAGTCTTCGCCGTGCTGGGCGCATGGCTCATCCTGCCCTTCGCGGGCCTGGAGTTACTGGCGCTGGCAGCCGCCCTCTACCATGTGAACTGGAAGCAGCAATACCGCCATGTGATCACGGTGAGCGCTGACAGCGTGTGGATAGCCAAAGGCCACTACGCGCCACGTCAGCGCTGGCGCTTTGTGCGGCACAGCACTGGGCTCACCATTACGGCGCAACAACATCCCTGGTACGGGCCTGAGTTGAAGGTGCACGATCGCAATGAAAGTGTCACCCTGGGGGAGTTCCTGAATCGGGAAGACAGCTTGAAACTTATCGAACTGCTGCAGCAGGAGATTCGGGTGCGCTCGCACAGTGCGCGCACCCTGCGTGAATTCTAGACCCGCTCAAATAGCGTCGAAATCACCGTGGCGACCCTTGCCTGAGGCAAATCTGGTCGCACCTGCGAGTGTCTCGTGCGAAGCGATCACGGCCACGCCGCGTTCGTATTCATTGCGCAACGCTGCCTCCAGCGGCATACCCCACTGCTCGTACGCGCTCAGGCGGTCAGAGCGCAGGCAGTTCTGCGGAAAGCGACTGAGCTGTTGCGCCAGCGCCACTGCCTCCGCCAGGGCCTCGCCATCGGCGACCACGCGATTGGCCAGTCCCATCTGCAGCGCTTCACCGGCATCCACCGCCCGCCCGGTGAGAATCAGGTCCATGGCGCGGCTGTGTCCGATCAGCCGGGGCAGTCGTATCGTGCCGCCGTCTATCAGTGGCACTCCCCAGCGCCGGCAGAACACGCCCATGATCGCGCTGCGCTCCACCACGCGCAGGTCGCACCACAGTGCCAGCTCCAACCCACCGGCCACCGCATGGCCGGAGATGGCGGCGATGACCGGCTTGCCCAACACCTTGCGCGATGGGCCCATGGGACCGTCCCCTCGGGACTCAAGTGGTTGCTGCCGGACACGGCGGCGATGGCCTTGAGATCGGCGCCCGCGCAAAAGGTGCCGTATTCGCCATACAGCACGGCCACGTCCGACTGCCGGATTGGCATCGAAATCATCAAAGGCCGCAGCGAGCATGCGCGCGGTTTCGCCATCCACGGCATTGCGCACCTGGGGTCGAGTGATACTGACTATCGTAATACGTTCGCGCTGCTCCACCCTGATCTTTTGCATACTTTCCCCGTCTTCGCCAGACCATCGATTGGGTCGACTGGACTACACTGCCACCGCCACCTATGATCGATAATGACACAAGACTGAGAAATTCCCCATGATCAACAGGCCAATCGCGCTCACATGCTTACTAATAATGGGCCTGTGTGCCTGCTCGGATCCGGAAAACTCACTCGATGACATGCAAAAAAATGAACACGCCAGCTTCGCCGGTGGCCGGCATGCGCAGAACAGCCTGTTTCCGGCCAACACCGAAATCCTGACCCTGCGCCAGCCACCCAATCCTGAACGCAACGCCTACTTCGGCGACCTGCATGTACACACTGCCAATTCGTTTGACGCCTACGTATTTGGCACCACCAGTACACCGGATGACGCCTACCGCTACGCCAAAGGCCAGGCGCTGCCCCACCCCAGCGGCTATCAGGTGCAGCTGCAACAGCCCCTGGATTTTTACGCGGTGACAGATCACGCCGAATTCATGGGCCTGGTCAAGGAAGCAGCGAACACTGAAAGTGAGTTTTCGCGCTACGATGTCGCCAAACCGCTGCACGACATCAACGCGCCGGGCAACATGACCCGCTTCAGCCTGATTGAGCGCGGCAAAGCCTTCGCCAGCTTTATGCCTGGCGTACTCGCAGGCTTGCTCGACGGCAGCATCGATGTGGCGCTGTCGGAGGCAGTAACCAAAGCCGCCTGGCGTGATGCCGTCAGGGCCGCAAACGATGCCTATGTACCCGGCAGCTTCACCACCTTTGCCGGCTTTTGAATACACGTCTTCCTCCGATGACCAGGGCAACCTGCACCGCAACGTGATATTTCAGGACAGCGACCGTTTGCCGGCCATGCCCTTCTCGCGCTTCAACTCCCAGAATCCCGAAGGTCTGTGGCGCTGGATGGATGATCTGCGCGCGCAGGGCGTAGAGAGTCTGGCGATTCCCCACAACTCCAATGGTTCCAACGGCCAGATGTTCAAAATCACCGACTGGGCGGGAAATCCGCTGGACGACGCGTATGCAGACCTGCGCATGCGCAATGAACCGCTGGTGGAGATCACCCAGATCAAGGGCACATCCGACACCCATCCCCTGCTGTCAAAAAATGACGAATGGGCGGATTTCGAAATTACCCCCTTTCGGGTCGGGACCAAACTCTACAGCGAACCCGTTGGTAGCTATGTACGCCAAGCCTATCTGAGCGGCCTGCAAGTGCAGGCCGGCGGCGTGTTGAACCCCTATAAGTTTGGCCTCATCGGCTCCAGTGACACCCACGATGCGGCCAGCTCGGAGGATGAGAAAACGTTTTTCTCCAAGGCCGGCATGCTGGATGGCACTCCCGAACTGCGCGGATCTATTCCCGCGTCATTCTTTAACGGCACTGTGATGAAACTCCTTGACCCGGGGATGGTGACGGAGGTCGATGGCAAGAACTTTCTGGCCAGTTCAGGGTTTGAATACTGGTCGGCCTCGGGCCTTGCCGGCGTCTGGGCCGAAGAGAACACGCGCGAGTCCATTTACCAGGCCCTCCGGCGCAAGGAGACGTTCGCTACCAGCGGCCCGCGCATCAAGGTGCGTTTCTTTTCCGGCTACGACTTCACACCGGACGTGTTGCAGAATCCGCAACTCACCACCATTGCCTACCAACACGGCGTTGCGATGGGCAGTGACCTGCCCGCTGACGGTGAGCGGGCCCCCGCATTTATCGTGTGGGCTGCCGCAGATCCTGCGGGCACCGCCCTGCAACGTATACAGGTGATCAAGGGCTATCTGCGCAAGGGAGAACACCAGGAGCGGATTTATGATGTCGCCTGTTCAGATGGACTGGAAGTTGATCCGGCCAGTGGGCGCTGCCCCGATAACGGCGCCACAGTGGACCTGCGGGACTGCTCTATCACCCCCGGCATAGGCGCCAGTGAACTGAAGGCCCTGTGGCACGACCCGGAATTCGATCCGCGGCAGGAGGCCTTTTATTATGTGCGGGTGCTGGAAAATCCCAGCTGCCGCTGGTCGACCTGGGATGCTATACGCGCTGGCGAAGAGCCGCGCTCCGATCTGCCCAGGACGCTGCAGGAACGCGCCTGGTCCTCACCCATCTGGTACCGTCCGCAGGGCGCATGAACCAATCGCCCGGTCGCACAGCACACGGGATACGTGCTGTTATAAACGCCGCGATTCAGGTAAATTTGTGGCGCTCGTAAATATACCCGATAGCTTCCAATAAAAGGATAATGAAATGATAGTGGTCAATGCCGTGGTAAAAACAACAGAAGAGGAAATCCTCGCGATACAGCACGCCATCGGCGTTATGGAAACTGCGAGCCGGGCTGAACCAGGCTGTGATGATTACACGTTCAGTATCGAGCTGAACGACCCGAATACATTGCGCATCACGGAAAAGTGGCAAAGTATCGACGCGCTCAAGGCACACTTTGCAACGCCGCACATGGCCGCTTTCCAGAGAACCATGGGGGACCATCCGCCCGCTTCACTGGAAGTAAAATTTTACGAGGTAAAGGAAATTCAGCCGTTCTAGCGCCACATAAGTGCCGCTGCCGGACCTTTCGGCACAAGGATATTTTCGGCTTGCGCAACCAACTGCGCTATAATCCACGCCCCTTTCCAGCCAGCAATGAATCCTATGGCAGATTCAGAGTCGCACCGAGTTACACAAGAGTCTGCCGTGAAGAAAAGCGTCGGCTTTATTTCCCTTGGCTGCCCCAAGGCACTGGTTGACTCCGAACGCATCCTCACCCAGTTGAAGATGGACGGGTACGATATCGTGCCGACTTATGAAGGAGCGGATGTCGTGGTGGTCAACACCTGCGGCTTTATCGACAGCGCGAAACAGGAGTCGCTGGACGCCATCGGCGAGGCTATCAGCGAAAATGGCCGCGTCATTGTCACTGGCTGCATGGGCAAGGGTGACGATGCGCAATCCATCATGGCACTGCACCCCAAGGTATTGAGCGTCACTGGTCCGGCGGCCTACGAAGAAGTGGTCAGTGCCGTGCACAAATATGTACCTTATACGCCGGTACATGACCCTTTCGCCGACCTGGTACCGCCGCAGGGCATTAAACTCACGCCGCGGCACTACGCCTACCTGAAAATATCCGAAGGCTGCAATCATCGCTGCAGTTTTTGCATCATTCCTGACATGCGCGGCGATCTGGTCAGCCGCCCCATCGGCGATGTGATGGAGGAAGCCGAGCGCCTGGTGCGCGCCGGCGTGCGCGAGCTGCTGGTCATCTCGCAGGACACCAGCGCCTATGGCGTGGACATTAAATACCGCACCGGATTCTGGAACGGTCGCCCGCTGAAAACCCGCATGCAGGAACTGTGTGAAGCACTGGGCGAATTCGGTATCTGGGTGCGCCTGCACTACGTTTATCCTTATCCGCACGTGGACAAGGTGATTCCGTTGATGGCCGAAGGCAAAATACTGCCCTACCTCGATGTGCCCTTCCAGCACGGCAGCCCGGCAGTACTCAAGCGCATGCAGCGCCCGGCGGCGGCAGAAAAATCTCTCGAACGGATCAGAGCATGGCGCGACACCTGCCCCGACATTACGCTGCGCAGCACTTTTATCGTCGGATTTCCGGGGGAGACCGAGGCGGATTTCGAGGTGCTGCTGGATTTCATCCGCGAGGCCCAACTGGATCGGGTGGGCTGCTTCCAGTACTCGCCAGTCAAGGGTGCCCGAGCCAATGCGCTGCCCGACCCCGTGGCGGAGGAAGTGAAGCAGGAACGCTGGGAGCGCTTCATGGCGCTGCAGCAGGAGATCAGTGCTGCCAAGTTACAGAGCAGGATAGGCAAGACCATAGAAATCCTGATCGATGAAGTGGACGCAGACGGTGCGATCGGTCGCTCCAGCGCCGACGCGCCGGAAATCGATGGCAAGGTTTTCCTGGAGGGCGCCACCGGCCTGCGCCCGGGCGACTTCGTCGAAGCAGAGGTCACGGCCGCCGACGAGTACGACGTGTGGGTGGGTTAGGCCCGCCTTGAACCTGCTGCTATTCACCGACAGTGATCGCATGGAGCCACGGCAAAATCGCGCTGCGCGGGCGTCGCCTGCAACACCTGCGGCAAGTACACCGCGCCACCGTCGGCGACACACTGCGCGTGGGCGAGGTAGACGGCCTGATCGGTGAGGGCAAAATCCTCGAGATCAATGACGAGGCCGCTGTCCTGGCAGTTTCCCTGGATCAGCCGCCGCCCGCGAAGCTGCCGCTGAGCCTGGTGCTGGCCCTGCCCCGACCCAAAATGCTGCGCCGCATCCTGCGCAGTGTGGCGGAATTTGGCGTGGCCGAGCTGCACCTGATCAACAGCTACCGTGTAGAGAAGAGTTACTGGCAGAGCCCTGTACTGGACGATGGCTCGATACGGGAGTACCTGGTGCAGGGGCTGGAACAATCGCGCGACACACGTATTGCCGCTGGTGCATTGTCATCGACGCTTTAAACCCTTCGTCGAGGATATTTTGCCCGGCATGGTCGCCGGGCGACGTGCCCTGCTGGCCCACCCCGGCGAGTACCCGCCCTGCCCGCGCGACGTCTCCGGGGAAATCCTGCTGGTCATTGGGCCGGAGGGCGGTTTCATTCCCTATGAAGTGGAGCAACTGCAACGCGGCCGGCTGCGAGACGGTGTCGCTTGGCCCGCGCATCCTGCGTGTGGAAAATGCCGTCAGCAGCGTGCTGGGCCGCCTGTTTTAGAGCATTTCAGCAGCTCACGCCCTAATAGCGCCTCCCACTGTTCACACGCCTCCATTGCACAGAAATCTAAACCCGAAATTCATTTCTTATGTCGGCTGCAGTGAAGAAACCTGCAGGCGGGCATAGCTTTCACCGGCGCATGGTGCTAACTTTTGATCCTGGCTTCGGCTACCAGGACGAGACCGGGCAAAGAGTCTGCGAATAATATAAATACGGTGACTGCAAGCGCTGAAGGTACGCGGTTACTCAAATAATGATAAGTCTAAAGAGGCACCGCAATGTCTAGAAAACACCGGTTAATCGTATCTCATCTGTCCGCTGCACTAGCGATTACCTCCGTGGGGTTTATCCCCGCTGTGGCGCTTGGGCAGGATACGCTGGAAGAGGTGGTGGTCACCGCCCGTAAGCGGGAGGAATCGCTGCAGGAAACCCCCGTCGCGGTATCCGCGTTTACCGGTGAAGGCCTGGAGGAGTTGGGGCTGCGCAATATCTCCGACCTCACCAAGGTAGTGCCCAACGTCGATATGTATTCCGGCAACGGCACCACCGGTTCGGGCAACGTGTTTATTCGCGGCATCGGCGCCCGCAATACCGGGGTGAACTTCGACTCCGGCGTAGGCATCTACGTCGATGGCGTCTATGTGTCCCGCGCTGATGGTGCGGTACTGGACAACGTCGACCTGCAAAGCGTGCAGGTATTGCGCGGCCCGCAGGGCACCCTGTTTGGCAAGAACACGACCGGTGGCGCAATTCTCTATACCACCAACCGACCGGACGAGGAATACGGCGGCCATGCGGAAGTGCGGGTCGGCAATTACAACCAGCTTGATAGCAAAGTAACCGTCAACGTTCCGATTGTGGGCGATACCCTGATGTCGCGCTTCTCGCTCTATGAAACCAAGCAAGACGGCTATGTCCACAGTGAAATTCCCGACGGTTTGCCGACTCAGTCCCCGGGTAACAGCGGTTATACGGAAGACGAGTACAACGATACCGACCGCTACGGTGGGCAGGCCCAGTTACGCTGGGTGGCCGCTGAAGACCTGCTGCTCGACCTCAACTACAATTACGGCAAAACCGATCAGGCATCGCGAGGCCAGAACTGTGAGGTGGTGAATGGCATACCCGGCGCGGGCTGGCAGGCCGACCTGCAGGACGCTCAGATCATCATCCCCTCCACCGGCCAGAGTATCAAAGAGTGGTGTCAGGAGAACGAGGATCTAGGCAAAGACAAGATCATGGCCAACCTCGAGCCCAATAAGTACGAGGCGGAGGTGAATACCCTGGCCCTGACTGCCGACTGGGAAATCAACGACTCCATGAACTTCAAGAGCATCACCGCCGCACGCAACACCAAGGGTGGCGAAATGAACGAACTCGACGCCTCCGGTATCGGACTGCTGGGCCGCACCAACTATGCCTGGAATGGCACGGACCTGCGCGATACTGACGCCTACAGCCAGGAATTCCAGTTGTCCGGTGACGCGTTCGACGGGAAGCTGGACTATGTGGTCGGCGTGTTCGGTTTTCATGAGAAGACCGACAAAGGTGCCGCTGCTTCTCCGACCGGGCCATTCTTTAACGTGGTTCCGATCATTGCCGCAGGGCAGGCCAACCGGGCCTTTTATACCAACGAGGTCACCGAACTGCTGGCAGAGAATTCCTCGGCATCGGCGTTCAGCCAGGCGGACTGGCACTTTGACGACTACTGGACCCTGACCCTGGGCGCACGCTACACCTGGGAGGAACGCCAACTGGAACGCAATAACCTGGTTCCCGATGTCGCCACCCTGGCGACCACCGGGGACGCCGAGCTGTCACCCTTGAGCCCTACGCTGTGGGATTTCCCCAGTGGCCCTGGCAGCTTTAACCCTAACCACCTGTTCGTCACGCCCATTGATCCGGTAACAGGTCTTCCCGACCCCCTGTATAACCAGAGCCAGAAGATGGATGATTCCAAGGTCACACCGATGGCCAGTATCCAGCGCACCTTCGACGGCGTGGGCTTCATGGATTTCGGCAACGCGTATTTTACCGTTGCCAATGGTTTTCTCTCTGGCGGCATCTCCGATACGCTGGCGCTGGAAGACAGCAGAATCTATGAATTCGACCCTGAGGAGGTGTGGAACTATGAAGCCGGCTTCAAAATGGATGCCTGGGAAAGCAAGCTGCGCCTTAATACCGCCTTGTTCTACACCGATTATACCGATCGCCAGTTAACGACGGTTCGTATCAATCCCCAGACCGGCCGTATCTCGGGCGCGCTGATCAATGCCAAGTCCTCCTACATCTCCGGCATCGAATTTGAAGCGATCGTGCTGCCGGTGGACAATCTGCAGGTCACCGCCAACGTGACCTTTAACGAAAGCGATATCGAAGAGTACGACGATGAGCGGATCCAGAGCTTACCGGAGGGTGGCGCTCCGATTCCTGACGAATGTCAAGTCGTCACCGTGAATGGCAATCAGATTATGAATTGCGCCATCGATCGCTCTGATGAAGGTCTGCCACGTCTGCCCGATAGCGTTTACTTCCTGGCTGTGCAGTATACCTTTGAGACGGAGATGGGCTCGGTTGTACCGATGCTGTCATGGTCCTACCGCAGCAACCTGGACAATTGCTTTGACTCGTCCAGCTGCCTGTCCGGTATTTACAAAGTGGATCAGGAAGACGTTACAGCACGCTTGACCTGGAACTCACCTGATATGGCCTGGCGGGTATCGGCCTTCGGTAACAACATCACCGACGAGCGGTTTGTCACCGGTGGGACACCGTTGGTGGACGTCACCGAAACTGCAGGTACCATTTACAACCAGCCACGCACCTACGGCATCGAGGCGGCTTACACCTGGTAGGCTGACACCGACAAAAAGGGCCGGTATGAGGTGATCATGCCGGCCCTTTTTTCGTTAAGCCTTATCGCGCTGGGAAGATATTGTCCTAAGTGAGCGCCAAACTGGCCGGACAGGACACTCCCGTGCCACCCACGCCGCAATACCCATTGGGGTTTTTCGCCAGATACTGCTGGTGGTAATCCTCCGCGTAATAAAACGCAGGTGCCGGCAAAATTTCCGTGGTGATGCGTCCATACCCTGCCTTGTCCAACGCACTCTGGAACGCGTCCCTGGACGCCACTGCCAGTGCCGCCTGCTCATCACCGAAAGTATAAATTCCAGAGCGGTATTGCGTGCCCATGTCGTTACCCTGGCGCATGCCCTGGGTGGGGTCGTGCCCCTCCCAGAACAGCCTGTAGCAGTTGTTCGTAACTCACCTTAGCGGGATCAAAGACCACTAACACCACCTCATTGTGCCCCGTGCGCCCGCTACAGACTTCCTGATAGGTGGGGTTGGGCGTTAATCCTGCGGCATAGCCTGCGGCGGTAGTAAAGACACCGGGCAGCTGCCAGAATTTACGTTCGACACCCCAGAAACAACCCATGCCAAAAATGGCCTGTCGCAGGTGCGCGGGAAACGGACCACGCAGGGGATTGCCGTTGACATAATGCGCAGCAGGAACGGGCATTACCTCTGCCCGGCCAGGCAGGGCAGTCTCCGGGGTAGGCATACTGTGCTTCTTGCGAATATCAAACAGGCTCATAGGGTCCAAGTATAGCCACAATTGGGCTAGAGTAGTCAGCCCCGCCGCAAAAGGCCGAATGCTTATGCCCATTACCCGCAGGAGCCTGCTGGAACTGTTGTCCAGTAGTACTTTTTTCCTGACCGTTGCGCCAGGGAGCGTGTTAACTGCAGAGCTGCCTGCACAATTATCACCACTGGCCTTTCCCCAGGGTGTGGCATCGGGCGACCCGCAGCCAGAGGCGGTCATGTTATGGACCCGTGCTGTTCCCACTACAGGGTCGGGTAATGATATCCGCCTGTTGCTGCAAATCAGTACAGACAGCAATTTTGCGACGCTGTTACTGCAGGAGGAAGTGCACACCAGCACTGGCAGCGATTACACCGTACGCGCTTACATCGACGGCTTGACGCCCGATACCGTCTACTACTATCGGTTTCTCGGCGCCGACCGCTCGGCCTCGCGCACCGGACGCACCCGCACTGCTCCCGCGCCAGGACAGGCGCGCAAGGTGAAGCTCGCCTTCGTCAGTTGCCAGAATTATGAACAGGCCTTTTATGGCAGCTGGGCGCGCATGTTGGAAGACGACCGCTCCGCGCCCGAGTCGGAGCGCATCCAGTTCGTCCTGCACCTGGGCGATTTCATTTATGAGCGCTGTTGGCACGAACGCCGGGAAGGCGGACCGCCATCGCGCAGTGTGCCGCCCTTTCCCGACGGCGTAGAGACCGCTGAACATCGCGATGCGGTGTCACTGGCAGACTATCGACACTTGTACAAAACCTACCTGAGCGACCCGCACCTGCAGGAGGCCAGGGCACACTGGCCGTTTATTTGCACCTGGGACGATCACGAATTTGTCGACGACAACTTCCAGAGTTTCACCAACCACGACGGCACGGCCCGTCTGGAAGCACAGCGCAAACTGGACGCCAACCAGGCCTGGTTCGAGTTTATTCCCGCCGTCCTGGACGAGCTTAAGAACCAACCGGCGCACAACTTCAGGCCACGCGAACTGGGCACAGATGCAAGCACACACAATACGGCAGCGGTGGACAGCCTGCGTATCTACCGCAAGCTGGGCTGGGGGCAGTATCTGGACATCGTGATCACGGACAGCCGCAGCTACCGCAGCCCTCCCTGCCTGCCGCCCGGTTTTGCGGCATCTCTGGGGCTGCCACTGAACACAGTGCGGCTGGTGGAAATCGCGGATGCCGGCAACGCGTATGCCGGCGGCAATCCGCCCGCCACTCTGCCCTGGGGCGATGGCACCGTGCCCAATCCGGCGAAGGAGCGACCGCCCGGCAGCATGCTGGGAGTAGAGCAGCGCGATTGGTTCATGGATGCGATCAAGGCATCCACCGCGCGCTGGAAAATCTGGGCAAACGCCATGCCCCTGATACCCCTGCGCCTCGACATGTCATCTGTGCCGTTCACTGACTACGAGGACAGCATCTTCAATATCGACGGCTGGGCGGGCTACCCCCACGAGGTCGGTATCCTGATGCGCCTGCTGGAGACAGCTGGCATCGCTGGAGTGGTGTCGCTGTCGGGCGACCACCACATGCACGGGGCCGGCACGGTACAGCGCGCTACCACTGACCCGCAGGCGAAGCCAGTCGCCGTGGACTTTACGGTGGCCGGCTATCAGTTCGTCGCCCATTTTCGAGGACCTCATAGCGGCAGCGAAAGGAGATCACCCGGACTTCGCGCAGCTGGTGTACCGCGAGGGTGAACGCGGCGTGGAGCCAACGTGGAATATCACCATGTTGCAAGGGGTGCTGGCCGCCTACGCATACGCCAGGACCGGATCGCACGCGGCCAGCGGCTGGCTGGGGCCCAACAGCGCCAATCCCGGGCTGAGCTTTGTGGATACCACCATCAACGGCTACGGCCTGGCCAGCGTGGATGGCGAGGAAATGCAGGTGCAGTTGGTTGCAATGCAGGATTGCCGCAAGGCATTCGCACAGCCGCCCGCGATTGCCTATACCGCCAGATTTCGCCTGCCGCTGTGGCGCGCCGGTGATCCGCCCCAACTGGAGGGACCGGAATTTGGGGGCAGTGCGCCCTTTCCCTTCGGGACTACCGAGGTGTAAGCTGTAAATCTGCAAGGCGCGATCGCAGCAGCGAGTTTCACGCCATTGTCACAACCATGAAATATGATCCCCGTGTTGCAAACCCCCGGGGACGTCCCAGCCACACCAACAAAATGGGGCAATACAACGAGCAGTAGGAAGATATGAATACAGCAAGAATCAACGCGCAGGAGCTATCGAGCCGTAAACTCTGGCAACTGGCCGAAACCCGATCCCATGATGAGATCAGCGCCGACGAGCTGTCCGAGGTCATCGCAGAACTCGCCAAACGCTGTCACGATCAGGACCAATTACGGGAACTCGATAAACTGGAGAAAGAACGCCAGGGCTGACAGTCTCCGGCCCAGACATTGCTATGCCCAAGCCTCCCGCGCGCCGGTCATCCCCGCAGGAAATCGCGCAATTCCTGCAAAAAAGCTCCGCAATCGCCCGCTTCGTCGAGCAACAACCACGCCTGCTGTTTGCCATTGACGCAACCGCCAGCCGCCAGCCCACCTGGGATCAGGCCAGCCAGTTGCAACAGGAGATGTTCCAGACCCGCGGCGTGGCGGCAACACTGGCCGTACAACTGTGTTACTACCGTGGATTTGCGGAATTTCAGCGCCAGTCGCTGGCTGACCGACAGCGCGCAGCTCGCTCGCCTGATGGAAAAGGTGCAATGTGAGGGCGGGCACACCCAAATAGTGCGCGTGCTGCGTCATGCCCAGGCTGAACACCGCAAAGCCACCGTGAGAGCCGTGGTGTTCATCGGTGATGCTGTGGAGGAAAACCCCGACAAACTGTGCGACCTTGCAGGCCAGTGCGGCATCCTGCAACTGCCCCTGTTCCTCTTTCAGGAAGGGCGCGAGCGACAGGTAGAAGCTACCTTCCGCACCATGGCCAAACTCAGCGGCGGAGCCTACGCCCGTTTCGATATCAGCAGCGCTGCCACGCTGGCAGGCCTGCTTGGCGCCGTCGCCAGTTATGCCAGCGGTGGACGGACAGCTCTTGAACAGCGCGGTGGCGACAGTGCTAAACTGCTGCTCCAACAGCTGAAAACCTGAGAGAAAATGTGCCCCGACTGATACTGCTGCTGGCAGTCATTGTTGTTATCTACATCCTGCTGCGTCGAGCGCAGTCCATGCCTCCCCACAGGCGCCGGGCCGAGTACACCAAGCTGGGGCTCGGCATCGTCCTGGCCGGAGCCGTCGTGCTTGCGGCGACCGGTCGTATGCACTGGCTCGGTGCTGTCTTCACCGCGCTGCTGGTCTTCGCCCGTCAGGCGTTGCCGCTGCTGCTGCGCTGGTTTCCGATGCTGGTCAGCCTCCGCAACAAAAGCGCTTCTGCGTCTGGCCAGACTTCAACCGTGGAGACCGCCCTGCTGCGCATGCAATTGGACCACGATAGCGGCGCTTTACAGGGCGAGGTGCTCAAGGGTGCCTTTCAGGGTTGGCGCCTGGCGGACATGGACCGGCAGCAACTGGAGCAATTTTTGGTGTATTGCCGCAGCGAAGACGCCAACTCGCTGCAATTGCTGGACAGTTATTTACATCAGCGTTTTCCCGGTGAGGCAGCCTTTGGCGGGCAGCAGCAGGCGGGTCCGGGTAGCGTAAATACCATGGGGCGCTCCGAAGCGCTGGCAGTACTGGGTTTGAAAGACGGGGCCACGGAGGAAGATATTATCGCCGCGCACCGTAAACTCATCCAGAAACTGCATCCGGACCGCGGCGGCAATGACTACCTTGCAGCGCAGGTCAATCTGGCCAAGGACCTGCTGCTGGGTTGAGGCCGTCAGGACCGGAACTGGCATCGCGCTGCGCAAATGCTTACACTTGCGCGCAGAATTTTGAGGACACACCACTGCCATGACTGACGTATTTGTGGTTCGCAACCAACTCGGACACTACTGGGGCAAAGCCAAAATTTGGGTAGACGGATCAAACCCCCGCACGGTGATGCGCTCCCGCTATGAGGACGAGGCTATCAATACGCTGTTTGAGCTCAGCTCCAAGGATATTGCGCTGCGTGGCGAGGTACTCGCTGTAGCGCTCACGGAGCGCGGCGATCCCATTGTCGAGCCCAGCCAGTTCCCACTGCTGGAGGAGACAGACCAGTCAGGCGAAGAAGCGGATGCAGATGCGACGCACGAGGACGAGCACGAAACGTCGACGCACCCTTGAAAAATAAATACGCTGCCCCGATCTGGTAGTAAAAAGGCAGCCGCAACGATTGCGTTGTCGCGATTGGAACATCGTCGCGCTACCGTGGTCCAAGCCGAGCAACCTAACGCAACGAGAGGTGTGGGTACCTATGAGAATTCTTCTGTTTCTTGCCACCAATATTGCGGTGCTGGTATTAGTCAGCATCGTATTCAGCCTGCTGGGGCTGGATGGTATCCTGGCGCAAAACGGCGTCGATCTGAATCTCGGCTCGCTGCTGGTAATGTGCGCCATCTTCGGCTTTGGCGGTTCGCTGATTTCGCTGTTCCTGTCCAAGTGGATGGCCAAGCGCAGCACGGGCGCTTATGTCATCGAGCAGCCGCGCAACCGCGAAGAGCAGTGGTTGCTGGACACCGTCAGGGAACTGGCGCAGGAAGCGGGTATCGGCATGCCCGAAGTGGCTATATTTCCCTCCCAGGCGTCCAACGCTTTTGCCACCGGCTGGAACCGCAATGCCGCCCTCGTGGCCGTGAGTGCGGGCATGCTGCAGCGCTTTCCCCCGGCGGAGGTTAAGGCCGTAATGGCGCATGAAATCGGCCATGTGGCCAATGGCGATATGGTGACACTCACCCTGATACAGGGCGTGGTAAACACCTTCGTGATGTTCCTGGCCCGCATCATCGGCCACACCGTGGACCGCGTGGTATTTCGCAATGAGCGCGGCTTCGGCATCGGCTACTTCATCGTGACCATGGTGGCGCAACTGGTGCTGAGCCTGCTGGCCAGCATCATCGTGATGTGGTTCTCGCGCCACCGCGAGTACCGCGCCGACCACGCCGGCGCGACGCTGGCCAGCAAAGGCGGCATGATCGCCGCACTGCAACGCCTGCAACTGGAGCAGGGCCAGCCCCAGGATATGCCGGGTGAATTGAAGGCGTTCGGTATCAGCGAGCAACTGAAGCAGGGTGTTTCCGGATTGTTCCGCTCCCATCCGCCGCTGGATGACAGGATCAGGGCTTTACAAGCGGCTTGATCAGGTACTCGCTCATGGGGATGACATCGATTTTGGTAAAATCGATGAAGCGGGCGCAGCTTTCCATCATGGCGTTCATGTGTTGCTGCAGCAGGTTTTCGTCGCCGCCGGTGGCGTAGAACGCGTGGTCTGAAGTCATCGCTTCGGGCGGGAAATTTTCCTCGACCACCGCATGGCAGGGCGGAGTGTCCTCACTCAGGCGCCGCACCACGAGGTTCTGCCGGTAACCAAACGTTGACTGTGTGTCGATTGCTATCTGGGTGTGGCTGTCCTTCCAAAGTGCCAGCCACTCATCACGCGCCATATCCACCGGCGCGGACATAAACACCACATGACACATGCCATAGACCCGATCACCCGGCCGTGAAGGATGCCGCTGCTGGTTCACCAGCGGCTCCGCCTCGGCGACCAGATACGCGGTCTTGTGACTGACATGGGCGTCGATCAATGGCTCCCAGTGTGCTGCGGCCCCGGCGAAGTCCACCCACAGGGACAGCATGGCGTCGGGGACGGGCGGCTGGCTTTCAATACGTCGTTTGCTCGCCGCTTCCACCGCACTGTCGGCAACACAGATACGCAAACTGTGGACGTCCTTCAGGGCGGCCAGTTTCGGGGCCAATTGGTGCAGCAGTTCCTCGCGAAATGCATCCCCGGACAGGGATGGGTCTTTCCAAACGGGATACAGCAATTTTTCCATGGCAAGCTCCCTGACTCGTCGACTAAATGCCCAATGGTGGCGTGATAGTAGAGCCGTTGTCTATCAACATCTCCGCGCCGGTCACGAAACGAGACTCATCAGAGGCCAGGTACAACACGAGATTGGCAATGTCCTCGGGTTCGCACATGTTGCCGAATTTGCCGATCTCCTCGATCTCTTCCTGGGTCGCCGTCTCCTTGCCTGTGGCGACTTTTACCACCATCGGCGTCTTCACACCATCCGGGTGAACCGAGTTACAGCGAATACCATTTTTCTGCTGCTTGCAGTACATCGCTATGCTTTTGGTGAGGGCGCGCACCGCACCTTTACTGGCGGAATAGGCGGCAACAAAAGACTGGCCATGTATGGCCGCCACGGACGACATATTGATGATAGATCCTCCGCCGGATTTCGTCATCGCAGGAATCGCATGCTTGCAGCCCAGGAACACTCCGTCACTGTTGACCGAGTTGACCAGGCGCCAGGACTCCAGGGTGGTATCGCAAATATTACCCAGGGCGATAATGCCCGCATTATTCACCAGAATATCGAGCCGGCCGAACTTTTCTACCGTGGCGGCAATCACAGACTTCCAGTTTTCCTCGTCGGTCACGTTCAGGCGCATGAATATAGCATTGTCCCCAATACCTGCGGCGACTGCCTGCCCGTCAGCCTCATTGAGGTCGGCCACCACTACCCTGGCCCCCTGCGCGGCCAGCAGTTGTGCATCTGCCTTACCCATGCCGCTGGCGCCTCCTGTCACAATGGCGACTTTTCCCGCTACTCTACCCATGATTTCACTCTCTCGATTAGTTGCTGCGAATATATCGGCTCGCTGTGCCACACCGCGACCCTGACTGCGCGCCAGTTAACCAGATGCCTTGGCGCAGCTCAAACACGCGGCAGCTAAACCCGCCACAGGGCTACCCAATTGAACCAGTATTATGCCTCGCCAGCACGGGAGCCGCGGAGTATTCTTGGCTTCTTGTCGGCGACATCCATGGGGGGAAGCGCAATGAACCAACAGAGTAAGCCACCAGGTCTGGTCAACTGGACAGGCCATATCGCACTCACGCTGTTGCTGGCGCTGCCGTTGTCCGTACTTGCGGTGCGTTCAGGCGCCTGGCAGCAGGGCTTGCTGCTCTATGCGATAGCCTGCTTTGGCAGCATCGTGGCTGCTGCTCCTGTCCATCGTGCTGCTGCTGTTGCCGCGTTTTGCGCCATGGCGCAAAGCTATCGCCGGACGCGCACTCCTGGCTATTCCGGGTACAGCCTTGCTGTTATCGTTGGCCAGTGGCGGTGGATCGGCGCGCATTCACGACATTACTACCGACACGCAAGATCCACCCACCTTCACCATGGCAGCGCAGCAGCGCGGCGACAGGCAGCAATTCGCTGGAGATTGACCAGACCGTCATCGCGCAGCAACAACAGGCCTACCCCGACCTGCAGACAATCGTCAGCCCCCTGCCCCTCGACGAGGCCTACAGCCTGGCCCTGCAGGTAGCGACGGATCTGGGCTGGGAAATCTATCATCAGGACCGCAACGCCGGCGTGATTGAGGCGGTGGATACCACTCGCATCATGGCCTTCAAGGACGATGTGGTCATTCGGCTGCGCAGCAATCCCCAGGGGGTACGCTGCTGGACCTGCGCTCGGTATCGCGGGTCGGTGAAGGTGATATAGGCGCCAACGCCAAACGCATCCGCGCCTTCCGCGAGGCATTCCAGCAGGGCTAGTGTGCGCATGTCGAGCAGGTTGAAATCCCCAATCCGTCTCTTTGCCCGCTGCCTGCTGTGTGTCCTGGTGGCGGCAGGCGCCCATGCCAGGGATGTCGATTACCTCAGCTTCGCCACCGAAGATGAAACCAACACCATGGAAATCTTTCGCAAGGCCAGTCCGGCGGTAGTGTATGTCACCAACACTGCGCTGGGCCGCAGCATCTTCAGTCTTGATATCATGGAAATCCCGCGCGGTTCCGGTACCGGCTTTGTGTGGGACAGGAATGGCCTCATCGTCACCAACTTCCACGTCATTTCCGGCGCCCAGAAACTCACTGTCACCCTGCAGGACCGCTCGGAGCATGACGCCGAGGTCATCGGTGTGGCGCCGGAGAAGGATCTGGCGGTGTTGCGCATGAGACAACCCCCCGACGACCTGGTCACGCTGCCACTGGGCGACTCCTCGGAGTTGACGGTGGGGCGCAAGGTACTGGCTATCGGCAATCCGTTCGGGCTGGATACGACTCTCACCACTGGTATCGTCAGTGCACTGGGCCGGGAAATCCAGGCTGCGGGAAACCGCAAGATCCGCGGCGTCATCCAGACTGACGCCGCGATCAATCCCGGCAATTCCGGTGGACCCCTGCTTAATTCGCTGGGACAGTTGGTGGGCGTGAACACGGCCATTTACAGCCCCAGCGGCGCCAGTGCGGGTATCGGCTTCGCCATTCCGGTGAATACAGTCAAGGACGTGGTGCCGCAACTGATCAGTTACGGGCGGTTATTGCGCCCCGTCATCGGCGTGGAACTCGCCAGTGACCAGTGGTTGCAGCGCTACCAGGTTGAAGGAGTCCCGGTAGTGCAGGCTTATCCAGGCCTACCGGCAGCCGAGGCAGGCATCAGAGGCGCATACCGTAACTCGCGCGGAGAGATCATACTGGGCGACATCATCACCCACATCGACGGCAAGCCCATTCAAAGCCAGGACGATTATTTCAGCGCCCTTGAAGCGCGCAAACCCGGGGACATCATCAGCATCAAAACCCGACTGGGCGATGAATCCCGCACCTACAGGGTTGAACTGGTCGAATCACAGTAACGGACTGCAGTACGTACTTACGACAGCGTGCCGCCATCCACCCGGATATCCTCGCCGGTGATGTGCACGCCGTCCTCGGACACCAGCATGGCGATCACGCCTGCCACTACCTCGGGCGCCTTGGCGCCGGTCAGCGACATGATGCGCGGCATCAGCTCGAAATCCATGGTCCTGGGGAATTTGATGCCATCCGTCATGCCCGGTATTGATATCGCCGGGACACACGCAATTGGCGCGCACCCCGCGCTTGGCATACTCCACCGCAATGCTGCGCGTCATGGCCAGTACCCCACCCTTGCTGGCCGAATAGGCCAGGCCACAGGGCAGGCCGGACAGCGCGGCGGTGGACGCTGCGTTGACGATACTGCCCTTTGTTTGCACCAGGTGCGGCAGCGCTGCACGACACAGGAACATGGTCCCGGTGAGGTTGATATCGATGACTTTCTGCCAGTGGTCCGTCTGCAACTCCTGCGTATCGTCAAAGCGCAGGATGCCCGCCATATTGACCAGGCCGTAAAGACTGCCGTAGCGTTCTATACAGGCCTGCACGCTGTCCTGCACGCTGCCTTCATTACTCACATCGCAGACCCGGCCAGTAGCCTCGCCGCCGCTGGCAACAATCTGGGCCGCTGTGGCCTCCACTGCCTCAGCATTGAGGTCCACACAAAACACCGAGCCGCCCTCTGCGGCTATGCGCAGCGCACTGGCCTTGCCGATACCGCTGCCGGCGCCTGTCACCAGTACTACTTTGTCCGTAAACCTTTGCATGGCCTATCTCCCAGAGTCAGCCGGGCAGGATGCCCCCTGCGGCTTGCCCGGTCAAACCATCCGGTACGAGGCAATAAACCGGTCCAATGTGATTAGTCCGGTTAATTCCGCCTGTCGTATTTCGTCACCCCGGGCTGACTTATTAAGCCATTGCGCTGTACCGCGCCTGCTGTACCTTTATCTGCCCCGGATGCGCCCGTATCATACGGCCATCGCGGCGACCCCTCGCGGCACAGACGCCACTAGTAGCGAGCCGCAACTGCACCTGTCAGGAGAGATATTTTGGAAGACCTGGATCAGTTTCGTTTGGAAGTGCGCGCGTGGCTGGCGGCCAATTGCCCCGCGTCCCAGCGCCAGCCCATGAGGCCGGAGGAACAGTACTGGGGCGGTCGCCGCGGGACATTCGCCAGTGCCGACGCCCAGCTCTGGTTTGAACGCATGCGCGACAAGGGCTGGACCGCTCCCGAATGGCCCACGCAATACGGCGGCGGCGGCCTGAGCCCGCAGCAGGCCCGGGTACTCAAGGAGGAGATGAAAAGCATCCACGCCCGCACCCCCCTGTACGGCATAGGCCTGTGGATGCTGGGGCCTGCCGTACTGGAATACGGCAACGAGGCAACAGAAACAGCAACACATTCGCGCCATCGTCAACGGCGAGAGCCGCTGGTGCCAGGGCTACTCCGAACCCGGCGCCGGCTCCGACCTGGCCAGCCTGCAGTGCAAGGCGGAGGATATGGGCGACCACTTCCTGGTCAACGGCAGTAAAATCTGGACCACCGCCGCCGACAAATGCGACTGGATTTTTTGCCTGGTGCGCACTGACCCCAATGTCAAAAAGCAGGAGGGCATCAGTTTCCTGCTGATTGATATGGATGATCCCGGCGTCAAGACCACCCCAATTCCACTGATCAGCGGCGAGTCCGAGTTCTGCCAGACCTTTTTCGACAATGTGAAAGTTCCCAAGGAAAATCTGGTGGGCGAATTGAACAAGGGCTGGTCCGTCGCCAAGGCACTGCTGGTGCACGAACGCAAGCTGATGGCGGAGATCGGCAGCGACAGCCCGCGGCAGGTTATGCAGCCCAACATGGCCGCGCGCGAATACCTGGAATTTGAAAACGGCAAAATAGCCGATGCTACCCTGCGCAACGCACTCGTGGAGTATGACATGCTGATGCAGGCCGTCGGACTTACCCACTTTCGCGCGTTCGAGGAAAAAGCCCACGGCGTACGCAGCGCGGCATCGATGGTCATGAAATACGTCGGCACAGAAGCGGAAAAGACCAAAAGTGAATTGCTGCTGGCCATTATGGGCAGCCGCGGTCTCGGCTGGGAGGGGGAGGGAAAAGGTTTTACCTCGCAGGAAATCGACACACTGCGCCTGTGGGCCATGTCCAAGGCCCTGACCATCGCCGGTGGCAGTTCCGAAATCCAGCTCAACCTGATCGCCCAAAAAGTTCTCGAACTGCCACAGTCCTAGGAGCAAACGTTAATGGCACTGGTACTGAATGAAGAACAACGCCTGTTACAGGACACCGCACGGGATTTCTTTGCCAGCCATGCGCCGGTCGCAGCGCTGCGCCAATTGCGCGACACGCACGACCCTGTCGGCTACGATCCGCAGCTGTGGCAGCAAATGGCGGAGATGGGCTGGGCCAGTATCATTCTGCCCGAAACCTACGGCGGCCTGGATTTCGGCTTCCTGGGACTGGGTGTGGTGCTGGAGGAATCCGGCCGCACACTCACCGCTTCCCCCCTGTTTGCCTCCGCCGTGGTCGGCGCTTCCGCCGTACTGCTCGGTGGCAGCGAGGCGCTGAAGCAATCACTGCTGCCCGACATCGCCGGCGGAAAAATGACATTGGCACTGGCGCTGGAAGAAACTCATCACCACAATCCAACGTATATATCCACCACGGCCAAAATACAGGGCGAGCATTTTATTCTGAGCGGCAGCAAGTGTTTCGTACTGGATGGCCACAGCGCCGACAAGCTGATCGTGGTAGCACGCACAGGCGGCACGGAGCGCAGCAGTGCAGGGCTGACACTATTGTTGGTGGACCGCAACACCTCAGGCGTGAATTGCCGACGCACCTTCATGGCAGACAGCCGCAATGCCGCCAACATCCGCTTCGACGATGTGGTAGTCCCCGCCGAAAACGTACTCGGCACAGTGAACCAGGGCTGGTCGATCCTCGAACCGGTACTGGATCGCGGTCGCGTTGCCATCGCAGCGGAAATGATGGGCTGCGCGCTGGAGGCTTTCGAACGCACCGTTGCCTATCTGAAGGAGCGGGAGCAGTTCGGCGTGCTGATCGGCACGTTCCAGGCGCTGCAACACCGCGCTGCACACATGCAGTCAGAGATCGAGCTGTGCCGCTCAGTCGTGCTGCAGGCGCTCTCGACCGTGGACGATGCACCACACCAGTTGCCTTCATTGGCCAGCCTGGCCAAGGCCAGGCTGAACGAACTGGTAAAGCTCGTCACCAATGAGGCCGTACAGATGCACGGTGGTATCGGCGTTACCGATGCACTGGAAATCGGCTTCTTCCTGAAGCGGGCGCGGGTCGCCATGCAGATTTTTGGCGACACCGGTTTTCACAAGGATCGCTACGCCACATTGTGTGGCTACTGACAACGAGGATATGAATATGGAAGCCAGCGCCAAGATCGCCATGGTCCACAAATACGTGGAAGCGTTCGACAAACAGGATATGGACATTATCAGGGAGATCTATTCCCATGATGCCCGCGTTGAGGATCCGGTCGGCACTGACGTACACGTCGGTATCGATGCAGTCTGCGCTTTCTACGAAGGCGCCTTGAAGTCCGGCGCAAAACTGGCGCTGAGCGGCGACCCGCGCTGCAGCGGCAACGCGGTGGCCTTTCCTTTCCAGGTAAAAATGCCCGGCGTCACTATCGATATCATCGATGTGTTCGAGTTCAACAGCGAAGGCAAGGTCAACAGTATGAAGGCCTACTGGAGCGGCGATAATATGAAGTCATAGACACGCCGGAAAAATAGGCAGGGCCGGTACTAGTCGCCGGAATTGCCGCAATCGAAGGTAGCGGCGTAGCGCTCGATCCACTCCAGCGCCGCCTCGTCGGGACTGAGCAGGCGTCCGGATTCTCGCAGCATAGACTGCCGGTATTGTTTTATCTGGTGACACTGCTGTTCCATGCGGTTGCGAAACGCATCTGGTCCCGATGCGGTGTCCGTCCTACTCTGGATAACCCTGCTGGACACAATGCCCCTCGCTTGCTGCACTCTCGGCTCAGTGGTAGTATTAATAGCAGCACTGGGCGAGAAAGTCAGGTACCTCGCCAATGCCTTGTGCAGCAATGCACAGAATTTTGCTTATTTAATAGCGTATTGTGTACTATTACCATGCAGAGTTATCCCGCCGTCAGCGACTAAAGCTCCTTCATAGAGATGCGCTGGATCAGGGGTTCCGCGCCGAGGGTGAATACAGCATCGGCATATTTCGGCGGCCCGAACTTCGCCACGGCATTATTGGACAGGGCTATGGGCTCCTTCGGCATACCGATGAAATTGGTATCCAGTTCCCCGTCATCATCCTTATCGTAAAAAACCGACAGCGCATACTCACCGAGCGGCAGCTGCAGTTCAGTACGCACCAACTCCCCGTCGAGGGCTTCGGAGATGGCCACTTTTTTACTCAACACAGTGTTATCACTCAACCAGGTTGAATCTGAGTCATAAACCGCGATGTACACATTACCTGTGGCGTCTTTCAGGCCCGAGACTTCAACGGTCAGGATGCCCATCAGCTCATCCGCCAGTGCGGTCTGGCAGGCAAGGGCCAGTAAGAGTAACTGTAGTAGACGCACAACACTGCTCAATCGGAATTTCATAGTAGCCCCTCATCAGATGGAAAAACACCAGCATAGCTCAACACCGTCCCTGATTCAGCATTTAGCGGTTCAGTGCTAGCGAGAATGACGAAGGCGCCGCGCTTAATAGAGGCTTTTCGCCCAGGGCGAAGATTCAGTACACTGTCGGCTCATTTCGCTTTGGCAACAATAGCTATGTCACTGGGTTCCTGGGATCCAAAAATTGAGTCGGCGGACAGCGCACTCCTGTTACAGGGCGACCTCTTGCGCCGTCTCATTGAGTTCGACCGCAAGGATCAGTTGGCGCAACTGGAGCAATTGCTCAGTGCCGAGGATAAACAACGTCTTGCCCCACTGATGAAGATAGACCACAACACCTGGCGCGTCGCCGCCGAACCGCTGCACGAAGATGACCTGTTACACCTGATCCGCTTTTTTGCCGTGGCCGAAAACCTGCCCGGATGGGAGGCGGGAGCGGATTCTCCGGTTATTCCCCTGGCTAAAATCCTGCGCCAGCGGGGCGCTCGATTGGACAAACCATTGCTGCAGTGGCTGCGAGAGGTCAACAACAACCGCTACCTGCCCTACGGCCCACTTTAACCACTCACCGCGTCTTGCCCTTCTCGAAGGCCGCCATCTGCTGTGCAGTCGCCGGCAGTCTGGTACTCGCTCCTTCCACTGCTCATACGGCATGCCGTAGATGCGCTCACGGGCCTGGTCGTAATCGATTTCCAGCCCCGCATCCTGCGGCTGCCGCCATATACCACTTGGACAGGCAATTGCGACAGAAACCTGCCAGGTTCATCAGGTCGATATTCTGGACGTCCTTGCGGCTGTCCAGGTGTGCCAGCAGGCGGCGAAAAGCCGCCGCCTCTATTTTGTCCGTATCGCTCATCTGCTTCTTGCCCCCGCTGATTTGACTCACCGCTTAAATCGGCATGTATTCGCCGCCGTTAACATCCAGCGCCGCACCGGTCACCACGCTGGAGTAATCGGAGCCAAAGAAGATTGCCGCCTTGGCGCACTCGCCATCATCGGGAATAACACCCAGCGGAATACTGCGCGTGACCTCGGCGATCAACTCCTGCTGGCTCTTGCCGGTGGCCTTGGCCTGCCAGTTAAAATAGCCCTCCACGCTCGGGCCCCACATCCAGCCCATGTGGCAACTGTTGACACGGATATTGTATTTTCCCAGCTCCAGGGCCAGATGCTTGGTAGCGCACCGCAGGGCCGACTTGGATGAGCCATAACCGCGCCTGGGTGGCCAGCGGTTTATGCTCCACCATGGTGGCAATCATCACGATAGCGCCGCCACCACTGTTCTTCATATGGCGCACACAGGCCTGGGTGAGGTACATGGTGCCGAAAAAATTGACGTCCATGGCGCGCCGCCAACCATCCATGCTGGCCTCTTCAATCGGTTCAAAGCTGCCCGGATCGTAGGCGCTGTTGAACAGCACGTCGATCCGCCCGAACTCCTGCACGGCGCGATCCGCCAGCGCCTGGCACTGCGCCTCATCGGCGATATCCGTGGCACCTTCAACACCGCAGTGCCCAGACCCAGGGCGCGTATCTCCTGCTCGGCCACATCCAGCTTGGCCGGGGTGCGCGCTGCCAGTACCACAGCCGAGGCGCCCTCTTTGGCGCCAGCGTCGATAATTCCTGGCCCAGGCCGGGACCGATGCCCGAAACAATCACCACCTTGTCTTTCAGCAACATATTTTTCTCCTATGATTAAAAAGTAAACGGCAAACCATTCGCAGTGTCCTTCGGCGGGAGTCCACAAGAATTCAGTGATACTGCAGAGCAACCCCTTGCGCACCCACCACTTCACGCAATTCCTGTATCAGTTCATCGCTGGGCACAACCTGCCAGCGCGACCCCAGCCTGATTCGCGCGCAATTGCCGGGCTGACGGTATATCAGCGAGACCGGACAACTGCCGCGAACAGCCCCGGCGAGAGTTTTTTCCAACAACTCGGCAAATTGTTCGTTGACTTTTTCTGCACAGACTTCAATGGTCAGATCCGACACTCTACTCTGCCTGGCTGCAGCGAGACTGCGCAGAGCAGCTGGCCCGCATCGTCAGTTTCCCGGTCCTGTCATCAATGGAAACGCGGCCCTCGGCGATTACGATGGTATCCTTCACCAGCAATTCCCGAAACTCCAGATACGCTTCGGAAAACAGCGTTACCTCAATCTGGGCACTACTGTCGTCCAGGGTCATTACGCCCATGGTGCCACGCCGACTGTTCATGGTACGGGTCGCCATGATCAACCCTACAATCACCTGGTTACCATGATTACCATGACTATCCGGACTCAGGTCGGCGATGCGATGGGGCGCGAACTTGCGCGCCTCTGCCCTGTACTCGTCTATAGGGTGCCCGGTGATGTAGAGTCCCAGCGTATCGCGCTCGCCACCCAGACGCTCCTTGTCCGACCAGGCGCGCACTGCGCGAAAATCCGCATAGACATCACCGCCGCCGTTACGCCTGCCTGGGCACCACTTCCCCGAACAGATCGTCGATGCCGCTGTCGCGATTACTCGCGCTTTGCTCGGCCGCTTTCAGGGCATCATCCAGGGCCGCCAGCAGAACCCAACGCTCCACTTGCAGCGAGTCCAGCGCGCCGGAGCGAATCATCGCCTCGAGTGCACGGCGATTAACCTTGCGCGGATCCGTGCGGGCACAGAAATCGAACAGGTCGACGAAGGGGCCTCCCTCATTGCGGGCCTGCAGAATACTATCCACAGGGCCCGTCGCCCAGACCCTTGATGGCGCCCAGCCCGTAGATGATATCGCCGTGTAAATTCACCGTGAACATGTACTGGCCTTCGTTCACATCGGGCAGTTTCAGCGACAGCTTCATGCGCTTGCACTCGTCCACGAACACCACAATCTTGTCCGTGTTATCCAGTTCCGAACTCATCACCGCCGCCATGAAGTGCGCCGGATAGCGCGCTTTTAGCCAGGCGGTCTGGTAGGACACCAGCGCGTAGGCCGCCGAGTGGGACTTGTTGAAACCGTAGCCGGCGAACTTCTCCACCAGGTCGAAAATCTTGATCGCCAGGTCGCCATCCACGCCCTTGGCCCTGGCGCCGGCTTCAAATACCGCCCGCTGCTTGGCCATCTCCTTGGGATCTTTCTTACCCATGGCCCGGCGCAACACATCGGCGCCACCGAGCGTGTAACCCGCCAGCACCTGGGCAATCTGCATCACCTGTTCCTGGTAGAGGATGATCCCGTAGGTCGGTTGCAGTATGGGCTGTAACCAGGGGTGCTGGTACTGGGCATCCGGGTACGATAGCTTTTCGCGGCCGTGCTTGCGGTTGATGAAGTTGTCCACCATGCCCGACTGCAGCGGACCGGGTCGGAACAGCGCCAGCAGGGCCACAATATCCTCGAAACAATCCGGCTGCAGCCGTTCGATCAGTTCCTTCATGCCGCGGGATTCCAGCTGGAATACTGCTGTTGTCTCACCGGATCTCAGCAATTCAAAACTGGCGGCGTCATCCAGCGGGATCTGCGTGATGTCCAGGGGGAGTTCTCCCATCCGCTCCCGGGCGGGGTTGATCATTTTCACCGCCCAGTCGATGATGGTCAGGGTGCGCAGGCCGAGGAAGTCGAACTTCACCAGACCCGCGTCCTCCACGTCGCCCTTATCGAACTGCGTGACCAGGCCAGAGCCACTCTCGTCACAGTACAGCGGCGCAAAATCGGTGAGTTTTGAGGGGGCGATGACCACGCCACCGGCGTGTTTGCCCACATTGCGCACCACACCTTCGAGTTGTTCGGCCATATCCCAGATTTCCTGGGCCTGGCTGTCCGCCTGTAAAAACTCCCGCAGGGGTTCCTCCTGTTCAAGGGCTTTGGCCAGGGTCATCCCGACTTCAAAGGGAATCATCTTGGACAGTTTGTCCGCCAGTCCGTAGGACTTGCCCTGTACCCGGGCCACATCGCGCACCACCGCCTTGGCCGCCATGGTGCCGAAGGTAATGATCTGGGACACCGCGTCCCGGCCATAGGTCCGGGCCACATACTCGATCACCCGGTCACGCTTTTCCATGCAGAAGTCCACATCGAAATCCGGCATGGAAACCCGCTCGGGATTCAGGAAGCGCTCGAACAGCAGGTCATACGCCAGGGGATCGAGATCGGTGATCTGTAGCGCGTAGGCCACCAGGGAGCCGGCGCCGGAGCCCCGCCCCGGTCCCACCGGGATATCGTTGCCCTTGGCCCAGCGGATAAAGTCCATCACAATCAGAAAATACCCGGGAAAGCCCATCTGGATTATGGTATCGAGCTCGAAATCCAGCCGCTCGCGGTAGGCTTGCTGTTTCTGGGGGAAGTCCGCGGCACCGCTGGCCAGGAAAACCTGCAAGCGTTTGTCCAGACCCTCATGGGACTGCTGCCGGAAGAATTCATCCATGGTCAGTCCCGCAGGCACCGGGTAATCCGGCAGGTAGGGCTTACCCAGTTGCAATACCACGTTACAGCGCCGGGCAATCTCCACGCTGTTGGCCAGGGCCTCCGGAATATCCGCAAAGAGCTCTGCCATTTCCTGCGGCGAGCGCAGGTACTGCTGCTCGGTATAGTGGCGCGCCCGTCGCGGGTCATCCAGCGTGCGGCCTTCCCGGATACACACCCGCGCCTCGTGGGCCTCGAATTCATCGGCCGTAAGAAAGCGCACATCGTTAGTCGCCACCACCGGGCACTGCAGCTCCTGCGCCAGCTTCACCGCCGCGTGCAGGTGGGACTCGTCCCCCTCTCTGCCAGTGCGATGCAGCTCCAGGTAAAAACGCTGCGGATAGAGCTTCATCCAGTAACTCGCACGTTCGACGGCGAGCGCGGCCCGCTCACCCAGCAGGGCCTGGCCTACATCGCCGGCGGCACCTGCAGACAGCGCAATAACGCCCTCACAGGCCTCCTCCAGCCAGGACTTGCTGACATAGGGCACGCCCAGATGCTGGCCCTGTGTATAGGCGCGGGAAATCAGCAGCGTCAGGTTGCGGTAACCCGTCTGGTTCATGGCCAACAGGCACAGCGGGTAGGCCCGCTCGGGGTCATCCGCATCCATCACCATCAGGTCCACCCCGAAAATGGGCTGGACCCCTGCGGCAAAGGCGGCCTTGTGAAACTTGATGAGGGCGTAGAAATTGCAGACATCGGTGACGGCCACCGCGGGCATACCCAACTCGGCCACTCTCGCCAGCAGCGGCTTGATCCGCACCAGGCCGTCGACCAGAGAGTACTCAGTATGCAGGCGCAGGTGAACGAAATCCGTCATGCCGTGATTCTACGCGCCTTGTCGTTCATGTTGCACCGCAGCTAATGCGCGGCGAGTACTTTTTTTACCGGCGCGAAACTGCGCCGGTGCATCGGTGTCACCCCGAGAGTTTGCAGGGCTTGCAAATGTTCGGGCGTAGGATAGCCCTTGTGCGACGCAAAACCATAGCCCGGGTACTGAGTTTCCAGGGCGATCAGTGCGTTGTCCCTGTGCACCTTGGCCAGAATGGAGGCGGCGGCAATGGCCGGCACCCGGTCGTCCCCACGCACTACCGCTTGCGACGCATAGTGCCAGCGGGGCAGGCGATTGCCATCCACCAGCACATACTCGGGCTGGGGGTCCAGCGCTTGTACTGCCCGGTGCATGGCCAACAGAGACGCCTGCAGGATATTCAGTTCATCGATTTCGTCCACACTGGCACTGGCAATGGACCAGGCCAGGGCGCGCTCCCTGATCAGCTGCGCCAGTTCCTCCCGGCGGGAGGCAGACAGTTTCTTTGAATCGCGCAGTCCTTCGATGGGACGGTGCGGATCCAGCATGACTGCAGCCGCCACCACGTCGCCGGCCAGCGGGCCACGCCCCACTTCATCCACGCCGGCCAGAGCAGAGCCGCTGTAACCCACTTCAAACGTATCTTTCACTGCTCCTCCCCGCCTACGGGTATCCGTCACAGCAGGGCGACAATCGGCTGGGCCGGGGACTGGAACACTATTGCGCCCTAGCGATCTGCACAGAGAATGGTCGCGCTGGCCGCGAGTTCGCCATCCACATCGGAACTGACATCAAACTTCCAGATGCCGCGCCGCTGCGAAACGACCGAGGCGCGCAACATCACCCGGTCACCGGGCACACAGGCGCGCCTGAAGCGCAGGTTATCGGCACCGGCAAAATAGTAGGTGGAACCGTCTTCATTGGTCTTGCCCTGGCTGTAAAAGCCCAGAATCCCGGCCGTCTGAGCCATGGCTTCGAGCAGTAACACGCCGGGAAAAATTGGATTGCCTGGAAAATGGCCGTCAAAAAACGGCTCGTTAATACTGAGGTTTTTGTAGGCGACAATGGATTCGCCCGCATTTACTTCGACCACACGATCAACCAGCAGGAAGGGATAGCGATGAGGCAGATACCTGTGAATATCTGTAATTTGCATCCTCAACTCCACCCCTTTTCACGCAGCTGTTACAGCGCCACCGCTTGAGTATCCGATGAGCAGGTACACGCCCGGCAATTGAGACGCCGCAATATTACTTGGCATTAAGCTGATTCAGCTTGTCTGTTACCTTGGAAGTGACGATGTAGCTGTCCTCCGCATGGATTACCGCATTGCCCTGCAGCAACAGGCCAATACTCTCCGCCTTGATGATATCGCGCAGTGCTTCCTGTGCTTTGGGCGCCATGTCCTGCAGCAATTCCCGAGCGACGGATTGCTCCGCCTGCTGCATTTTCTCAACCACAATGCGGAAGTCATCCTGAATACCGCTCAGTTTCTTCTCGGCGGCACTCTTCTGTTCCAGACTCATGACCGCTTCGTCCTTCTTAAAAGTCTTGAACAGGGCTTCACCCTCAGACTTGAGCCGATCAGCCTCCGCCTTATTCTTCTTATAATCGGCCTTGTCCCTGACTTCACCGAGGCGTTTCTGCGCAACATCCGTTTGCAGGATGGCGCCTTGCACATCAACCACGGCAATCTTGCCCGCAGCCCAGCCAAGCGTAGATACCGAGAATGCCAGCACAGCGAATACAACTTTAATTAACTTAGACACATTTTTCTCCCGTAATTAACAACATCAAATTTAGAAGCCACGGCCCAGTGTAAACTGGAAAATTTCTTCCTGGTCATACTCATCAACTTTAAGGGGCTTGGCGAGACTGAATGACATGGGGCCAAACCCGGTAATCCAGGTCAGACCAACACCAACCGAGTAGCGCAGTTCGCTGAAGTCCACGTCAAAGCAGTTTTTCTGCGTTGAACTACAATCGGTATCGTAGACATTACCTGCGTCCAGGAAAAAGCCCGTGCGCAACTGGCTCTGGTCCTTGATGAATGGCAGGGGAAACAACAACTCGGCACTGCCCTCTATCAACACGTTGCCACCGAAGGGGTCATCATCGTCATCTACCTGGCCGAATAACAACTGCCCATTACTGGCGACGTAGCCGAACAGGTCACCGTTGGGACCGCCGATCTGGGTTGCATTGCCTTCCGCATCGATTTGCGTGACGGGCGCAGCGACCACATAATTATCGGCCGGCGTACTGCGCGGACCCAGCGTATTACTCTGGTAACCCCGCACCGAACCAAAGCCGCCGCCGAAAAAGTTTTCGTAAAAAGGCAGCTCATCGGTATCGCCGTAACCGCCGCCATATCCCAACTCGGTTTTGAAGTGCAGTGTCCATGTCTTAAGCACGGGCATGGGGTAAAACACTTCGCCATTATAGGTTAATTTGTAGAATTCAAGATCAGACACCGGCACAGAAACCTCAAGCGCCACATTCTGTGCCGCGCCCCGCGTGGCCATCCGACCGCGATTCAACGTCGACTGGCTCCAGCTGGTGGTCGCGGTGTAGTTCAGGAAGTCATTGCCATTTATGTCCAGAAACCCCTCATTGGCGGGAATCACTTCGTAGCTTGGGGGCAAGGTGCTGATAGGATTCAGGACCTCGGGTGCCGTGTATTTGCCATCCACAAGAGTGCTCTCGAACCAGTCGTTCACACCATCGTCCAGCCGCGGACTGGCCTCGATCTCCTGTACCGCGTATTGCCCGGTTTCAATTTCGGTGCTGGCCACACCCAAACTCAAGCCAACACGCTGCGTTTCCGAGAGCGGGTAGCCGTAGTTGACGGCAGCACCGAGCGTATTGGTGCTGTAGTTCGCCACGTTGACCTCTTCCAGGTCGGTGGCGCGGTAGAACACATTGAAACCACGACTCACCCCGTCCTCGGTGTAATAGGGGTTGGTGTAACTGAAATTGTAAAGATCCTGGTAGCTGGAGGAGTTCAGGCCAATGGCGACTCGCTTGCCAGTGCCCATGAAATTGTCCTGCTCCAGATTCAACCCCAGAATAATACCCGCATCCTGGGCGTAGCCTATGCTGGCGCCAATACTTCCCGACGACTGCTCCTCCACCGTGAAATCCACGTCAATGAGGTCGTCATGCCCGGGCACTCCGGTCGTCTCTACCGTCGCCTTGCTGAAATAACCCAGCCGCTCCAGACGCACCCGCGACTGCTCGATCGCTGATGCGGACGCCGGTGCGCTCTCCATCTGTCGCATCTCTCGGCGCAGCACGGCATCTGCGGTTTTCATATTGCCCTTGAAACCGATGCGGCGCACATAGGTGCGCTTGCCAGGATCGACGAAAAACTTCAGGGCGACAGTATTGTCTTCGTCATTGACCTCGGGAATACCGGTTACCTTGGCAAAATTGTAGCCCTCATCACCTAATCGTTTCGTCAGGGACTCCTCAGTAGATGTCACCATCTGCTGTGAGAAAGTCTGCCCGTCTGCTATGAGTAAAAAGCGGCGCAGATCGTCCTCAGGCACTACCAGGTCTCCGGACAGGGCCACCGAGCTGACGGTGAACTTCTCCCCCTCCGTGACATTGGCGGTGATATAGACCTCCTTCTTGTTCGGAGATACTGAGACTTGTGTGGAATCAATACGGAACTGTAGATAACCCCTGTCCATATAGTAGGAAGTAAGGGTCTCCAGGTCGCCAGTCAATTTTTCTTTTGAGTATTTGTCGTCATTGGTGAAGAAAGAAAACAAGCCGCTGGTTTGCAGTTCAAACTCTGCTTGCAGTTCTTCATCAGTAAATATCTCGTTGCCCACTACATCGATATGCTTGATAGCTGCGACAGTACCCTCGTCGATATCAATATTGATGGTTACCCGATTGCGCGGCTCGGGGATCACCTCGGCCTCGATAGCCGCATCGTAGCGACCCTGCAATACATACTGTCTCTGCAACTCCAGCTGCATACCTTCCAGTGTGGAACGCTGGAATACCTGCCCCACCGCCAGGCCGGCGCCCTTCAATCCATCCAGAAGAGCTTCCGTTTCAATCGCTTTGTTACCCTCGATATTGATCTCACTGATACTGGGACGCTCCGTCACAACAATCACCAGCACATTGCCGTCCTGTCCGATACTGGATATCATCGAAGTTCCCGGTGGCAAACAAATTGCGCGTGGCAGCCCTGATCATCGGTTCATCAACTGCATCGCCCACAGCGAATGGCAGTGCAGCAAATACAGTCCCGGCAGAGACACGCTGCAATCCTTCTACACGAATGTCAGAAATTACGAAAGTCTGGGCAGCAGCAAAAGATGCTATGAAAAAAAGCACCAGCGCCATCACTTTAGGCATGTGTCTAATCAAAATTTACCCCACCACCGGAAGTAAGCCGCAGTCCGGAGAATCCCATTAATGTTATGTTCATCGCGATCGCTACAGGCGTGTGAAATCATTATACAGGGCCAACATCATTATCCCGAGCACCATAAACAGCCCCATCTGATAACCCACGGACTGTATCTTCTCAGGTACCGGACGCCCCGCCAATAGCTCTATCGTATAAAACAATAGATGCCCCCCATCCAGTACCGGAATAGGTAGTAAGTTCAATACTGCCAGACTGATACTCAGCAGAGCCAGGAAACTGATATAAGACTCCAGGCCGGATTTGGCGGATGCGGTGGCCACTTTAGCAATGGTGATAGGTCCACTCAAGTTTTTTGGCGATATTAAGCCCATCAACATCTTTTTAATGGATTTCAGGGTAAACAATGACAGTTCCCAGGTGCGGGCAAGGCTTGCGCCAAGTGCCTCCAGCGGCCCCGCGCGAATACTGCCGCACCATTTCCGGGGGCATAGCGGGGATCAGCTGCTGCGATGCCGACACGCCCTATTACCTTGCCGTCTTCATCAGTTACGCGCTCGGGTACCATGCGTAGCCCGCAGAATCTCAGCCCCACGCTGGTATTCCACATCCATTGGCTGCTCCGGACGCGCCCGCACATAGTCAACCCAGTCCATCCACAGGGCCATGGTCACACCATCCACCCGCAGCACCCTATCGCCGGGCAGCATGCCGATCTTCGCAGCCGGGCTTTCTGCCACCACTTCGCCCACCACAGGCGGCACCTCGGGCGTATACAGGCTGATACCCAGGCCAGCATAAAGGTCTGGCTCCTCCTGATCCGCTAACCACCGATTGATGCTCGCCTCTGACTCATAGACCACACCGGAATCAGGATACTGCACCGCAAATTTTATGGTGCCGGTATCGCCGATACGATCCAACAGGCGGAAACTGAGTGCCTGCCAGGTCGGCGTTTCACCTCCGTCGATGGCCACGATTTCCTGCCCGGCCTCCAGACCGGCCACAGCCGCCACCGAGTCGGGCTCGACCTCACCGATAATCGGTACATAGCCCGACTCCCCGGCCATGTACAAAAACCAGTACGCGACGATCGCCAGCAGCAGATTCGCCAGGGGACCAGCACTGACCACAGCGATACGCTGCAATGGGGACTTGCGGTTAAATGCCCGATGTAATTCCGAGGCCGGGACCTCCCCCTCACGCTCGTCCAGCATTTTGACGTACCCCCCAAGGGGTATCGCGGCAATACTGTACTCGGTGCCCTGGCGATCGCGCCAACTGAAGAGCGATGTGCCAAAGCCTATGGAGAAGCGCAACACCTGCACGCCGCAGCGTCGCGCCACCCAGAAATGGCCAAATTCGTGAATCGCCACCAATATCGCGAGGGTGCCGAGCGTTAAGGAGATCGTATAGAAAAGTTCCATCAGACTTGTTTCAATGCAATAGTGGGCTGTTGCAGATCGGCCAGGAATCCAGATGCAAACTCCCGCGCCTGCGCGTCTGCCTTTTCGACCACGGACAGAGTCAGCGGGTTCAACAATGTCCGCCCGTTCCAGCGCGTGCTCTATCACCGCCGGAATATCCGTGAAACGAATTTTTTTATCCAGGAATGCGGCCACGGCAACTTCGTTGGCTGCATTGCACACCGCCATGGCGGTACCCCCGACCGCAACCGACTCCCGCGCCAGACGCAGGCAGGGAAACCGTGCTTCATCCGGGGCCTCAAAATCGAGACGGGCGGTAGCCACCAGGTCCAGGGGAGCCACGCCCGATGCCAAACGCTCGGGCCACCCCAGACCATAAGCGATGGCGGTACGCATATCCGGGTTACCCATTTGCGCCAGAACCGAGCCGTCCATGTACTGGACCATGGAATGGATGATGCTCTGCGGATGGACCACTACCTCTACCTGCTCTGGTGCCAGATCAAAAATCCAGCAAGCTTCAATAAACTCCAGACCCTTGTTCATCAGGCTTGCGGAATCCACGGAAATCTTGCGCCCCATGGACCAATTGGGATGAGCGCACGCCTGGTCTGGTGTGGCCTCGAACATCTGCGCCAGGCTCCAGCGACGGAATGGTCCGCCGGAGGCTGTCAGTAATACTTTACTCACGCCTTTTCTCGAGGGGGTGGCCTGGGCATCCACGGGCATACATTGAAAAATAGCATTGTGTTCACTATCGATAGGTAACAACCGGGCACCTGCTTCACGTACCGCCTGCATCAGCAGATGTCCTCCCATAACCAGCGACTCTTTATTCGCCAGCAACAGGGTTTTTCCCGCGCGCGCCGCCGCCAGGGTCGAAGGCAGTCCGGCAGCACCCACGATTGCCGCCATAACGACATCCACCTCCGGCGCGGTAACTATGTCCGCCAGGCCTCCCTCACCGTATTTCACTTCGGTAACGGTATCAGGCGGCAAGCGCTGCCTGAGTAATGTCGCGGCGGCATCATCCATCATAACTGCATAGCGAGGCGCAAACGCCAGGCACTGGGCGAGCATGGCATCGACTGATGAATGCGCCGCCAGGGCGTACACTTCAAAGCGCTCCGGATGCCGTGCAATCACATCCAGGGTATTAATCCCGATAGAACCGGTCGAACCCAGCACACTCACCAAACGCCTGTTTGCGGCCATGACTACCAACCCACCAGCAGCAGGCCGAGCGCCAACACCGGCGCTGCGCGCACACAAACTGTCCAGCCGATCCAACACCCCGCCGTGACCGGGCAGCAGGCTGCCACTGTCCTTAACTCCACTCTCACGCTTAACCATACTCACGGTCAAATCACCGACTACCGAGGCCAGTGCGGTAGTCACGGTCACCGCCATGACTGAAGCCAGGCCGATATGCGCCGCACGCTGGGGCAGGAGATACCACAGCAGCACTGACAGCAATGTGCAGGCTGTTACACCACCCCAAAAACCCTCCCAGGTCTTGGCGGGACTGACCAGCACAGCCAACTTGTGCTTACCAAAACGCCTGCCCGTAAAATAAGCGCCAATATCCGCCGCAGCCACCACAACCACCATGACCACCAGCAATAATCCCCCCGGGGGGAAACTGAGCAGGTAGACTGCGGACATCCAGGCCGGTACCAGAATCAGGATTCCCATCGCGCTGCGCATGACCACGTTGCGCCACAGCACAGCACTCCCAGGATAACCCTGAACCAACAACAGCGCGCATGCCCACCACAGGCAGGCCACGCCCAGCAAAGGCTGCACCTGCTCCCGTTGCGGGAGATCATCCAACTGACAATAACTGTAAACGGCAACCAGCGCAGCGAGCACCAGCAGCACATAGAGGCTACGAGCGACTCGTTGCTGCCAACCGGCCAGGCTTGACCACTCCCAGGCGCCCGCGCCAATGAGTAAGCCCAATAACAGGGCAAGGCCTGGTACCGGCAAATAGACCACAGCCGACAAAAACAACCCGGCCATCAGCAAGGCGGTAATGACACGTTGTTTAAGCATTTGAATTTCCGCCCGCGACCAGGCCGTCCGGGTCTCGCAGACCGAAACGACGCTCGCGTCGGCTGTATTCGGCCAGGGCACGGGCAAATTCAGATTCTGTGAAATCGGGCCATAAGGTATCGGTAAAATACAGTTCGGTGTAGGCAAAGTGCCACAACATGAAGTTGCTGATACGAGCATCGCCGCCGGTGCGAATACATAAATCGGGTCGCGGCAAATCGCTGATCGAGATGTTGCGATCAATCAACTCCGGCGTAATATCCTGCGGCTGCAACTTTCCCGCCTGTACCTGCCGTGCCAACTTCTGGGCCGCCTGGGCAATGTCCCACTGACCACCATAATCCACTGCGATGACCACCGTCGCACCGGTGTTGCCACAGGTCAGGCGCTCCGACTGCTGCATAAGTTTCTGCTGCCGCTGACTGAAACGGCGTCGCTCGCCAATGAAGCGTACGCGGATTCCATCCTTGTGCAACTCCCGGACTTCATTGCGCAGGTAGCGAGATAATAGCGCCAACAGCGCGCGTACTTCCGGTATCGGCCGACCCCAGTTCTCGCTACTAAAGGCAAACAACGTCAGCACTTCTACCCCGTGGTGCTTGCAGGCGCGCAATACGCCACGCACTGCCTCCACCCCTGCGCGATGTCCCGACGGACCAGATACAGCTTTGCGCTTTGCCCAGCGATTATTGCCGTCCATAATAATAGCTACATGGCGGGGAATCACCGGCGCCACGCCATCATCCAGGACAGATAAATTGATCGCGGGTAGCCACTGCTGGCCGCTATATTTCCATCAGGTCGGCTTCTTTCTCAGCCAACAACTTTTCAATTTTCGCGACGAAGCTATCTGTCAACTTCTGCACGTCATCCTGACCGCGGCGCTCGTCATCTTCGCTAATATCTTTTTCCTTGACCAACTCCTTGAGCATGGCCATGGCATCACGTCGCGCACTGCGCACCGAAACCCGGGCCGACTCCGCCTCATGCCTGGCCTGGCGAATAAAACCCTTGCGGGTTTCCTCAGTCAGCATGGGCATGGGAATGCGAATCACCTCGCCGGCCGTAACAGGGTTGAGGCCCAGGTCAGACTTGTAGATCGCCTTTTCAACGGCAGGTATCATGCTCCTGTCCCATACTGACAGCGTCAGCGTGCGGGCGTCCTCCACGGAAATATTGGCTACCTGGTTGAGGGGCGTGTCGGAGCCGTAGTACTCGACCTTCAATCCATCCAACAAGCTGGGATGAGCTCGTCCTGTGCGAATCTTGTTAAAGTGATGTGCCAGCGCTTCGAGGCTTTTTGCCATGCGCTCTCTGGCTTCGTCCTTTACGTCATTGATCATGTTGAATCTCCTCCCTGTGCCGCACTACCCGATCAATGTACCTTCGTTGCCGCCCCTGACGATGTTTAGCAGCGCCCCGGGCTTTTCCATTTTAAATACCCGTACCGGCATCTTGTGGTCGCGGCACAGGCAAATGGCGGTCAAATCCATGACCTCAAGTTTCTTATCCAGTACTTCATCGTAGCTAAGGCGCTCATACTTCACTGCATTGGGTACTTTCATCGGATCAGCAGAATAGACGCCATCGACCTTGGTCGCCTTGAGCACCAATTCGGCATCCATCTCGATTGCGCGCAGGCAGGCCGCTGAATCTGTGGTAAAAAAGGGATTGCCAGTGCCGGCAGAAAAGATCACGACGTCACCGTTCATGAGCGCGCGGATCGCCTTGCGCCTGTCATAGTGGTCCACGACCCCGGTCATCGGTATGGCAGACATGGCCTGGGTGGCTATATTGGAGCGCTCCAGCGCATCACGCATAGCCAGAGCATTCATTACGGTGGCCAGCATACCCATGTGATCTCCGGTCACCCGATCCAGTCCCGCCTGCTGCAGAGCGGCGCCGCGAAACAAATTGCCGCCGCCGACCACAAGGCCCACCTGTACGCCGATGCCCACCAGTTGCCCTATCGCCAGCGCCATCGAATCCAGAATCTTGGGGTCAATACCAAAACTTTCACTGCCGGTTAGTGCTTCACCACTGAGCTTGAGCAGTATCCGCTTATACTTTTTATCAGCCGCCAACTGTGGCATAAAACTCCCTCCAAAAGCTGGGTAGTATCTTACAGGACATCAGGCCATCTCCCTAGCGGCTTCAAAAACAGTGGCTTCAAAAACGGGGCCGCAGCCCCGTATTCAAAAAGCATTGTGCGGCAAAGTTAGCCATGGAGCTGCGCCGCAACTTCCTGGGCGAAGTCGACTTTCTCGACATCGATACCCTCGCCGACCTCAAAGCGAACAAAGGAAACCACTTCGGCACCAGCGCTGGAGACCAGCTTGCCAACCGTAATATCGGGGTCTTTGACGAACGCCTGCTCAGTCAGGCTGTTTTCCGCCAGGAACTTCTTGATACGACCACCGATCATCTTTTCGATGATTTCCGCAGGCTTGCCTGAATCCTGCGCCTGTGCCACAAATATTTCTTTCTCCTTTGCCACCAGCTCTTCCGGCATATCTGCAGCAGAAACCACCTGCGGGTTCACCGCAGCAACATGCATGGCGACATCCCTGGCCAGGTCCTGGTCGCCGCCTTTGAGCTCAACCAATACCGCGATGCGATTGTTGCTGTGCACATAGGAGCCCACAACACCCGAATCGGAATGAATCAATTCTATACGGCGTACACCGATATTTTCACCAATCTTCTGCACCAGTGCCTCGCGAGCAGATTCCAACTCACCTGACATCAGGGCTGCAACATCTGACTGCCTTCCTGTAAATGCAGCATCGACAACCTGGTTGACGAAACTCAGGAAATTTTCGTCCCGGGCTACGAAGTCTGTTTCGCTATTCACCTCCACCAATACTCCAAAGCTGCAGTCATCAGCCACTCGCGTAGCGACCACTCCATCAGCTGCGGTTCGACCCGCCTTCTTTGCAGCTTTCATGCCGCTGGACTTGCGCAGTTCCTCAATGGCCATTTGTACATCGCCACCAACGGCCGCAAGTGCCTTTTTACACTCCAGAAGGCCCAGGCCGGTGCGCTCGCGTAGTTCTTTTACCAGTGCTGCTGACATTGGTACTCCTCCTCTTCAAAAACAAGGAACCATGTTCCTAAAAACGAAAACCCCCGGCAACCATACCAGGGGAAATAAAACTCCCTGACCAAACCAAGGTCAGCGTAAACTCCACCAGCTACTCTGCGGGTGTTGTTAATTCCATGACAGCTTCGATTGCAGCAGCTCCAGCGATTACTTCAGCTGGCGCGGCTTCCTCCTCTACAAATTCATTTTTTGCCATTACCGATTCGCCAGACTCGATCTTGCCCAGCAGGCAGGCATCAGCGACAGCGGTCACATACAACTTGATCGCACGGATCGCGTCATCGTTACCAGGGATGATGTAATCTACACCGTCCGGGTTGCTATTGGTGTCAACTATGCCGATCACGGGTATACCAAGCTTGTTGGCTTCGCTAATGGCGATGCGCTCATGGTCTACATCTACGACAAACAAAGCATCGGGCAGGCCGCCCATATCCTTGATGCCACCGATGCTGCGCTCAAGCTTCAGCATATCCCGCGAACGCATCAGCGCTTCTTTTTTGGTCAGCCTTTCAAATGTGCCATCGCTCTGTTGCGCTTCCAGGTCGCGTAAGCGCTTGATTGATGCACGTATAGTCTTGTAGTTGGTAAGCATGCCACCCAACCAGCGATGGTTGACATAGGGCATGCCAGCGCGCTCTGCCTGCTCCTTGATGACCTTGCCTGCGGCCCGCTTGGTTCCGACGAACAGAATCTTGTTCTTGTTACCGGCCAGCCGCTTAACCATCTCCAGCGCCTCATTAAAGGCGGGGACTGTATACTCGAGGTTGATGATGTGGATTTTGTTGCGGGCACCGAAGATGTACTGGTCCATTTTGGGATTCCAGTAGCGGGTCTGGTGACCGAAGTGCGCGCCCGCCTGAAGCAGATCGCGCATGCTAACTTGCACTTGAGACATAGTAGTTACCTTGTGTGGGTTAATCCTCCACATATCCCTGTAACCAAACCACCCGGGCCTAGCAGGCCGGACGGCACCCTGGTACAGGTGTTGATATGTGTGCGTCGTTTTGGTTTTTCCTACCAGAGACCAACCTCATCCAGTTGGATTTGGCCGTGGTGCCCCGATAAGTGGCGCGCTTTATACCACAATGGGGACGAGGATAAAAGGGCTCAGCCGTGCTCAGCGGCCGACGCATTACTCATTTGCGCCTCGATTAGGGTAGAATGTGCCCGCCGCGGTCCAGCGCAGACTCAGATTCAAAAGATTTTATCAAAATATATCAATAGGTTAACGATGACTGCATCGATCAAAACGGCGGACGAGATAGGCAAGATGCGCATCGCAGGCCGCCTCACCGCCGAAGTCCTGGAAATGATCGTGCCGCATGTCCAGGTGGGGGTTACCACCGGAGAGCTGGACCGCATTTGCCACGAGTACATTACCCGGACGCAGCAGGCCATTCCCGCACCGCTGAATTACCACGGCTTTCCACGCTCCATCTGCACCTCGATCAACGACGTGGTTTGTCACGGCATCCCTTCTGACACCAAAAAATTGAAGAATGGCGATATCGTCAATATTGATGTGACCGTGATCAAGGACGAATACCACGGCGACTCCAGCATCATGGTGCAGGTGGGTGATGTAGCAACTCATGCCAGTCGCCTGATTGAGGTCACTCAGGAGTGCCTGTACAAAGCCATCGCCCTGGTTAAGCCCGGTGCCACACTCGGCGATATTGGTCACGTGATTCAGCAACACGCGGAGCAGCACTATTACTCAGTAGTGAGAGAGTACTGCGGCCACGGTATCGGGAAAGTGTTCCACGAAGATCCCCAGGTACTGCATTATGGGCGCAAGGGCACAGGCATGGTACTGGAGCCCGGCATGACCTTCACCATCGAGCCGATGATTAACGCCGGTCGACGCCATACCCGTTTAAACAAAGTCGACGGGTGGACCGTTACCACTCGCGACGGCCGCCTCTCGGCCCAGTGGGAACATACTATCTGCGTGACTGAGGATGGCTGCGAAATTCTCACGCAACGCAGTAATGAATCAGGGCTGTACCGATAATGGGGGCAGAACAAATGTCGCTGCCACTTGACATGTTCGATGCGCTCGCTTTCAAGGCGCAACTCGATAACGGCAAGACGATCCAGTGCTGCAAGAGCGCTATCGCCAGCACCACCCATTACCTGCACCAACAGTTTTGCTCGGGAGCACAGGCACGGGATCTCATCCGCCAACGTGCCGCATTTATCGACACACTGCTTGGCATCCTGTGGGATCGTCAGGACTGGGGACCTGCAGAACTTGCCATGGTCGCCGTGGGCGGGTATGGGCGGGGTGAATTGCACCCGCACTCGGATGTAGATCTGCTATTTTTGCTGGGTGACAACTGCGATAGTTGCAGGGACATACTCTCCGGCTTCCTGACCTTGCTGTGGGATATCGGACTCAATATCGGCCACAGTGTCCGTGACGTGGCCCAATGCGTCGAGCAGGCGGCCACTGACATCACCATACTCACTAACCTGATGGAGGCCCGCGTTATTCGCGGCCCCGAACAGCTGATGCAACAGGTACGTGAACTGACGGGCCCGGACAAAATGTGGTCCAGTCAGGAGTTCTTTCAGGCCAAACTGGCAGAGCAAAAGGCCCGGCACAACAAATTCGCAGATACCGAGTACAACCTTGAACCCAACGTAAAGAGCTCTCCAGGGGGATTGCGCGACCTGCAAATCATCGGCTGGATCGCCGAACGCCACTTTGGAGTGGAATCACTGGAAAAGATCACGGCCGAGGAGTTCCTCAATGCCGAGGAAATGACACTTCTGACCAAGGGTCGGGATTTTATGTGGCAGGTGCGCTATGCACTGCACATGATCACCAATCGCGAGGAAGACCGGTTGCTGTTCGATCACCAGCGTGAACTGGCCGCACTGTGGGGTCTGGTGGATGGCGACAAGCTGGCCGTGGAACAGTTCATGCAAACCTACTACCGTTGGGCGCTGGCCCTGGGACAGCTGAATGAGGTTTTGATCCAGAACTTCGATCAGGCAATCCTGCGCCAGAATATGGAAGATGACATCAGCATACTCAACGAGCGCTTCCAGATACGCAACGGCTATATTGAGGCCCGTTACAACGATCTCTTCAATAAGCATCCCCCCGCCCTGTTGGAAGTGTTCCTGTTGTGCGCCACACACGAGGAAATAAACGCGGTCGCTGCGCCCACAATACGGTTGATTCGCGACAATCGACATCTGGTGGACGATGCGTTCCGAGCTGATGAGGAGAATAAAAGAACGTTCCTGCAGATTCTGGGCAGCCCCAACAAAATGACGCGACAGCTGCGCCGCATGTCGCGCTATGGCATTCTCGGCGACTACCTGCCGGAATTCGGTCGAGTAATGGGACAGATGCAATATGACTTGTTCCACACATATACGGTTGATGCGCATACGCTGGAGGTGATCAAGAACGCGCGGCGCTTTCAGTTTCCCGACCTCGATGATCAGTTTCCAGTGTCCAGCCGGGTGGCGCGGCGGCTGCGCAAGTTTGAACTGCTGTACATTGCCGCCCTCTATCACGACATCGGCAAAGGTCGCGGTGGCGACCATTCGGAGCTGGGCGCTATAGATGCAGAGCGCTTCTGCCGGGAACACGGTCTGGACCAAAAGGATAGTGAATTGGTGGTGTGGCTGGTACGCAACCACCTGTTGATGTCAGCCGTATCGCAACGCAAGGATATATCCGACCCGGAGATCATCCAGCAATTCGCCACGCACGTTGGCGATGAGGAACATCTGGATTACCTGTTTACCCTGACTGTGGCGGATATCAACGGCACTAATCCGACTCTGTGGAATGCCTGGCGCGGCAGTCTGCTGCGCCAACTCTACACGGAAACCCGCCGGGCTCTGCGCCGCGGACTGGATAATCCGGTCGACAAGCGGGCTCTGGTAGAGCAGGCCCGCCAGGCATCCAGCGATATTCTCGAAGGCCGCGGCTTCACGCCCGAGGAACTGGAGGAGCTTTGGCGGGGACGCACTGAGGACTACTTCCTGCGGGAACGCATTGAGGATATTGCATGGCACACAGAGGCCATCGCCAGCCACCATAATCGCGCCAAACCGCTGGTGCTGGTTCGCAACAATGCCGAATCCAGCGTCGCCAATACCACGCAAATTTTTATTCATGCGCGCAGCAACGCGCAACTGTTTTCCCGGATTTGCACAGGACTGGAACAGTTGGATCTGAGCGTGCACGACGCCCGCATATACAGTGCGAACGACGGTATGAGCCTGGACACTTTTTTTGTGCTTGATTCCAGCGGCCAGCCCATTACCGAAGACAGCGCACGACTGGCACACATCAAGGAGTACCTGAGTGAAAACCTGAGCAACGAAACCGGCATATCGTCAATTCCCGCGCGGCGCACGCCTCGAAAAATGAAATCCTTTGCCATCCCCACCGAGACTCGCATGTCAGTGGACGAGGTCAAGAATGTCTCAGTACTGGAGGTGTCTACTCCCGACAGGCCTGGTCTGCTAGCGCGCCTGGGCAGGATATTCGTATCGTTCAATGTCGAACTGCAGGCAGCTAAAATCCAGACTCTGGGTGAACGCGTCGAGGACGTATTTTTTATCACCGATGATCATCAACAGGCTCTGACTGACCCAAAACTGTGCAACGCGTTGCAACGCACCATTTGCGATGAACTGGACGAACAGGCCGCTGCCTGAACACCCATGAATCCGAACCTGCAACGCCTCGAGCCCTACCCCTTCGCAAAACTGCAGCAGCTGTTCAGCGACCTGACGCCGGCGGTCGGCAAAACACCCATCGCATTATCCATCGGTGAGCCGCAGCACGCCTCTCCGACGTTCGTTCTACAGACAATCTCTGACAATCTCCACCGCCTTGCCAACTACCCCACCAGCATCGGGCTGCCTGAACTGCGCCACGCCATTGCCGCCTGGTTGCAGCGGCGCTATGCATTGCCCGCTATTGATCCTGACAGCCAGATTCTGCCCGTAAATGGCACGCGGGAGGCACTGTTTGCCTTTGCACAGGCGGTGGTTATTCCCGGCCCCGGGGCCCTGGTCATGAGTCCCAACCCCTTCTACCAGATTTACGAGGGGGCTGCGCTGCTGGCGGGCGCCCGTCCACATTTTATTAACTGCACTGCCGACTCCGGATTCTTGCCCGACTTCAGCAGTGTGACCGAGCAGCAGTGGCAGCGCTGCCAGCTGCTGTATCTGTGTAGTCCCGGCAATCCTACCGGCGCGGTGATGTCCCTGCACCAACTCCAGGACATCATCCGACTGGCTCGGGAGTACAACTTTGTGATCGCCAGTGATGAGTGTTACTCGGAAATCTACTTCGATGAGGAGTCCCCTCCCCCGGGCCTGCTGGAGGCCTGCGTCGCCATGGGTGACAGCGATTTTCGCAACTGTGTGGTTTTCCACAGCCTGTCCAAGCGCTCCAACCTGCCGGGCCTGCGCTCGGGATTTGTAGCTGGCGACTCACAGATATTGCGCAACTTCCTGCAGTACCGGACTTATCACGGCTGCGCCATGCCGATACACCACCAACTGGGCAGCATTGCGGCCTGGAACGACGAGGCGCATGTCATAGCCAACCGGCAACAATACCGCGACAAGTTTGCAGCGGTACTGGCAGAGTTCAATGGCCATCTTGCGGTAGCAGCACCTGATGCAGGCTTTTACCTGTGGCCGGAAACGCCGGTGAGCGATATCGAGTTCGCCCGCCAACTTTACGCCGGCGAAAACGTAACCGTGCTGCCCGGCCGCTTTCTGGCGCGTGAATCCGGCTGGCATCAACCCCGGGGAAAACCGGGTACGCATGGCACTGGTGGCTACGGCAGAGCACTGCGTGGAAGCAGCACAGCGCATCGTTCATCGCCTGGGCAAGTTATAGGTTTAGCTGCATGCTAAAAGCAGAACGCGCAGATTACATCCTGCAACGCCTGCAGGCGTTGTATCCGCAACCGCCAGTGCCTCTAAACCACAACGACCCGTTTACCCTTTTAATCGCAGTGCTGCTCAGCGCCCAGTGCACAGACGAGCGGGTGAACAAAGTCACCCCTGCCCTGTTCGCTCTGGCGGACAATCCGGCCGACATGGCAGCCCTTGAAGTCGACCAGATCAGGCGCATCATAAAACCTTGCGGTCTGTCTCCGCAAAAATCAAAGGCCATCAAACGCCTGAGTGAGATACTGCTGGAGGAACACAGCGGCGCGGTGCCTGCTGATATGGCGGCGCTGGAGCGACTGCCCGGGGTTGGCCACAAGACTGCCAGTGTGGTCATGTCCCAGGCCTTCGGTGTGCCCGCTTTCCCGGTTGACACGCACATACACCGCCTGGCACAGCGCTGGGGACTGACCAGTGGCAGGAATGTGGTACAGACAGAGCGAGACCTGAAACGGCTGTTTCCGGAAAAATACTGGAACCGTCTGCATTTGCAGATGATTTTTTATGGCCGCGAACACTGCTCGGCACGCGGCTGTGACGGCCGGGTTTGTGAGATTTGCCGGACCTGTTACCCACACCGGAGACACCCGAAAAAAACTTTCAAGGCTTGAAACCTGGACTATTGTGAACCTTGAGCCATCGGCGTCGCATGAACAGTACGACCCGCACGCATGGCCGCTATAACTAAGCGGCCGGCTTTGCTATGCTACGCGACCCCGGAGAGTACGCTACCCGCTGGAGTATTGCTGTGATTACACTCTATGGCATCAAGAATTGCGATACGGTGAAGAAAGCGCGAAAGTGGCTGGATACGCACGGTATAGACTACCGACTATCACGACTTTCGGGAAGACGGGTTGGATGAGGATGCGGTTGCAGCATGGATTGAGGAGCTGGGCTGGCAGAATCTCCTTAACAGGCGCAGCACCAGCTGGAAAGCGCTGGATGAACAGGCCCGCCTGAACATGGATGATGCCGCAGCCCGCAAAGCCGTGTTGTTACATCCAACACTGATAAAACGGCCTCTGCTGGACACCGGGCAACAACGGTACACCGGTTTTTCCGCGGCGAGCTACGTCAAAATATTTAACGCACACACCCTCTGACAGGGTGAGCACTTTATGGTGAATCTGAAATGACGAATGGCGCATTTGCCTTTGGCCTGGGCGTGGGCACCCAAAACGGCAAAGGAGACTGGCTGGAAATATTCTTTCCGCAACCTATCCTGCATCCCACGCAGGCGCTTGCACCTGCCCTGGGCCATTGCGATAGCAATCGGGCGCTAAGTCCCGGGCAGTTGGAGGAACTGCAAGCGGCACTGGCAGCAATCGGCGAGCCCGCGCTGGCCGATCTCGCAGCACAGTTCCGCGAAAGTGGCAGGCCTGCCGTGGCAGTGTTGTTGCAGAAGGACCAGCCTCCGGGCAATGTGCCGGAAGCCTATTTGAAGCTGCATCTGCTATCCCATCGCCTGGTACGACCCCACGGCACCAACCTTGAAGGCCTGTTCGGCGCGCTGCCCAATGTAGCCTGGACCAGCGAGGGTGCAATTGATATCAATGAATTACCAGGGCGCCAGCTGGCAGCGCGATTGCGCGGCGAGGTGCTTGAGGTCAGTTGCGTCGACAAGTTTCCCAAGATGACCAATTACGTGGTGCCTGGCGGCGTTCGTATCGCCCACACCGCCCGGGTGCGCCTGGGAGCCTATCTGGGCGAGGGCACTACCATCATGCATGAAGGCTTTGTCAATTTTAATGCCGGCACCGAAGGTCCTGGCATGATCGAGGGGCGCATTTCCGCTGGCGTCGTGGTCGGCAGCGGCTCCGACCTGGGTGGTGGTTGCTCTACCATCGGCACCCTGTCCGGTGGCGGCAATATTGTGATTTCAGTGGGCAAGAAGTGCCTGATCGGTGCCAATGCGGGGATCGGCATTCCACTCGGCGATCGTTGCACCGTGGAGGCGGGTCTGTTTGTCACCGCTGGCACCAAGGTCACCATGCTGGATGCGGATGGCATGCCGGTGGAGACTGCGAAAGCGCGGGATCTGGCCGGCAAGTCCGACCTGCTGTTTCGCCGCAATTCCACCACCGGCGCGGTGGAGTGCCTGACCAATCGCACTGCCGTGGAACTGAATAAAGAGTTGCACGCTCACAACTGATTCCAAAGGCGGGTAGGCTACGTGGAAAAAACTCTGGAACTGTGTTGCGAACTGATTCGCCGACCGTCGGTAACACCTGAGGATGCCGGCTGCCAGGCACTGATGCTACAACAGCTGCGCGCGCTGGATTTCAACTGCACTGAGCTGCCCTTCGGCGATGTCAGCAACTTCTGGGCCGAGCATGGAACTCACGGGCCACTACTGGTTTTTGCGGGACATACTGACGTGGTGCCCAGCGGGCCGACTGCTCAGTGGGACACACCTCCCTTTGAACCCACTGTGCGTGACGGCATACTTTTCGGCCGCGGCAGCGCGGACATGAAAGGCAGCCTGGCCGCCATGCTGGTCGCCTGTGAGGAATTTGTAGCGGAACATCCGGATCATCCTGGTCGTATTGGTTTTCTGATCACTTCCGATGAAGAGGGTCCGGCGGTAGATGGCACCGTCAGGGTCTTGAATTACCTGCAGGAAAGGGGTCAATCAATAGACTGGTGCGTGATAGGGGAACCCTCCAGTACCGCGACCCTGGGCGATACCATAAAAAATGGCAGACGGGGTTCTCTGGGCGGCGTCTTGACGGTCCGTGGTGTGCAGGGCCATATCGCCTATCCCCATCTGGCAGACAACCCCATCCACCGGCTCCTGCCGGCGCTGCATGCGCTGACGACGGAAATATGGGACGAGGGCAATGAATTTTTTCCGCCCACCTCTATGCAGATATCCAATATCAACGGCGGCACCGGCGCCACCAATGTCATCCCGGCAGAAGTACAGGTCGTGTTCAATTTCCGCTTTTCCACCGAGGTGAGCGACGGCTGAGCTGTGCCAGCGGACAGAGTCCATACTGCGGGCACACCAGCTGGATTACTCCATACAGTGGCAGTTGAGCGGCCAACCGTTTCTGACCCCCGCTGGCGAACTGGTGGATGCCGCCGTGGCGAGTATCCGTGACATTACCGGGCAGGAGCCGGAACTATCAACCGCCGGCGGCACCTCTGATGGCCGCTTCATCGCTCCCACCGGTGCCCAGGTGGTGGAAGTCGGTCCGGTCAACGCGACGATCCACAAGCTCAATGAACAGGTGCTGGCCGCCGACCTGCCGCGCCTGGCGGCGATCTACAAGGGCATACTGACGCGTCTACTGCTACAAGCTGTCTAACTGCTGCTGCAGGCCCAGTCGCGCGAAATCCCGATTGTCCGCGCCTGGCACAACCAGTACTTGTGCACTGCCCAGCGCGGCGAGGCTGGCCGCTACCACCGCCTCCGCCGTCATCCACATCTGCGGTGGAATCCGGTCGCGATCAAATCCCTCCGCCGCCATGGGATCGTGAAATTCCGTGCGCGTAAAACCGGGGCACAGCGCCTGCACCTCAATGCCGGTGCCGGCCAACTCCGCCTGCAAGGCCAGGGAATAGTAGTTGAGAAAAGCCTTGGTAGCCCCGTAGACCGCCATGCCCTTGCCCGGCACAAAGGTCCCCAGGGATGACACATTGATGATCGTGCCGCCACCCAGTTCCCGCATGAACGGTATAGCAGCGCGGCACAGGGTGATGCTGGCATCAATATGCAGGCTCACCATAGACCGCTGGCTCTCGATGGACAGCTGATCGAAATGCCCGAAGGTACCAAACCCCGCATTGTTGACCAGATAGTCCACCGGACCCTGCTGGCGTATCGCCTCCATGGTCTCTGGCAACGCCCTCGATAGTGCCGAGGTCGGCCTCCAGACAGTGCATCTCAACGGCATCTGCCAATTCGCTGGCCAGTGCAGCAAGGCGCTCGCTGCGCCGCGCCACAGCGATGATCACATCACAACGCGGCGCCAGTTGCCGGCAAAACTCGGCGCCCAGGCCCGCTGAAGCGCCGGTGACCAGCGCAATTACTTTATGTCCAGACATGTATTCTCCCTGTCCTTGTTGAACTTGACCGCTTGCGCGGGCCACGACAGTACGCTGAAAATGCCGGCCGCGGGTCAACCCAATTTGCGCTGCACGTAAACATCATAGCGCACCGACTTGCCGCTGATGCAGTGGGATGGCGCCATCCCCGCCAGCTGCGGCGCTTTGGCGGGGCGTTTGACCACTACCCTGGCCGTGTCCTGCCGCAGCGCCCACAGTAACAGCGCATCCGCATCCTGCGGGTCTGCGGAGTGCTCCAGCAGCACCTGAAATAGCGCCATTTCCTTTTTTACCGCGGCACTTTTGGTACGCGCGTGGAAACATCGGGTCCAGGTAGATCACGTCCACACCCTGCAGCCGGGCGCCGCGATCTGTCTGGCATCCCCGGGATACAAACGCATGCGCTGCATTACGCCTGCCAACCAGGGATCGTCATTTCCCGCAGCCCTATCCAGACCGGAGCGCAGCAACTCCACTACGACCGGCTCGCGCTCGCACAGATCGACCTCGCAACCGAGGTCTGCCAGCACAAAGGCATCCCTGCCCAGTCCGGCAGTTGCATCCAAAATCCGCAACAGCGATTTCTTACCCCGTCCCACCGCCTTGCCCAGCAGTTCACTGGTACCGGAACGACTGCGGTGGCGCATGCTTGCGCTGCCAAAATCCACGACAACCGGCCCGGGGGCCCCTCGACCCGTCTGTTGCAGGCTAAAAGGGACTGGCCACTGACGATCAGAACAGCGTTTGCCTGGGCACAACCAACAGGGTCCATGCCCGTCGCCAGCAGCGGCAGGCCAAGCCGCAGCGCCAACCGGCAGCGCAGTCTTCATCTGCTGCGGTCGCAGCAATGAGGGCTATTTGCCCCATAGGGAACTCAGTCCTCGCTTATGGTTTTGACACTGCTCTTTTTGAGCATACTGGCCAAATCATCAATGAGTTCCTCCGCACTGGGTGGCGCGTCGGACAGCGAGCGGCATCCGCTCCCTGCGATTTTGTGGCGGCCCGATGCGGTAGCTGATGATCGCCCAGACCCAGGGACAGGTTCCTGCCTTCCAGATCAATACTGATCTGCAGATTGTAGGCAAAGTGTGACAAACCGTGTTTGTCGACGATACGAAAACGCCGTGGCCGCGACTGGCCATCCTGTGCCACACCTTCTGTGAGGAAGCAGGACAGGGTGTTGATGTTCTTGCCTGATAGCGGGATACCATGCAAGGCAGGCAACACGCGATTACAGGCATTGACGAATGATGTGGTAGATACCGCCGTAATCGATTTGACAGTGTCCGACCCCCACCCCGCCTGCTCACAAGTGAAATTCACCAATCAACAACTGGTTCGCCTGGGCCAGGTCCAGCATGCGAGCCAGTTCGATGGTGACATCTCCCACAATGTAGCTGAAAACTGACGGATTCACGCCTTCGGCCTGGTACAGCTCATAGTGACCACCGATGTGGTAGCCAGTGCGTATTACTGGCACAGTGTTACCTCTGGATGCTGCCTGGGCAACGGCATTGTCAGCTACTACCAGCAACATGAACACGAACAGGTCCTGGTTGGCGGTCGGGCCCAGGTCCCGGTTCCAGATGTAATAACCATCTCCAGTGGTCGTGCGAGCAAAGTTGATCTCAATGCCATGCGCCAACAGCTTGTTATAGGCGGAGTTCAGGGAATAGGACAGGCTGTTCAACTGGCTCGCCTGCTCAAAGGGGGTGTAGAGCGAAAAATCGACGATGTCGAACAATAATACCGCCCGGCTTTCGACATAGCTGAGTCCGTAGCGCTTTATTACCTGTTCCACGGCTTCCAGTACGCGGGGCTCCTCGGTAAGCGCGGTATTAAGCTTTATAAATGTGGGTGGGACGTCCAGTCGCTTACTGACGGCGAAAAGTTCTTCACGGGTCTGGCGTCGCTGCCCTGAAATCAACTCGCGGATAAACGCCTCATTGCCCTGACTTACATCCGTCGACGTGTCGCCCATTGCGCAGTAGTTACCGAGAAAATAATGCGGCACGAAGATGACCAGCAGCCCACGCTCATCCAGAGCTCCAGCACAACACTATATTTTGGCCCATGCGCCATTGCTTGCGCAGGGTCGTTTCCAGCGCCTTCAGGTTGCCACGCTGGACAATACTGATGGCATTCAGCATGCCCTGCGCCGTCCATATGCCTCGCTTCGCCAAGTCTTGCCCCGCCCCAACTCGCTCTGCGTCGCTCGATTTTGGCATTTCGATATTCGTCTCCAAAGGCTCAAAGTAATAGTGAACTACATTACAACTACTGGCATTATAGAGACCAGTTGGCGTGGGAGCTACGCCTGTACTGCTCGAACCTGTCACGTTTATTGATCCCATAGCTATGGGGGAGCGCCTAGCATGTTGCATCGTCTGGTTTATTGTTTTGTTGGTCTGGCATTTTTCCTCCTCTGTGCCTGCCAGGGCTATGACGTCAAGGTAAACGACAGGGTCGTTTACACTCCCACTCCGCTGTTTAGCGACTTCGCTGCTGCTGACCCAGGACTAAAGAGCTGTATTGAGCGAGCCATCAACGATGGCGTCGTCACTGCGCCAGGGCAGCTAAGCAGCTCTCGACTGTAGCTTCGCGGGCATCGAGAATCTGGATGGACTCGCCACCTTTACCGAACTCAAGACGCTGCGGCTATCGGCCAACAAGGTCCGTAATCTGGTTGAGCTCAGCAAGATCATCACGTTGCAGGAAGTATTTCTGGACGATAACCAGATCATTGATCCCGCGCCCCTTTACCAACTATCCGCCCTGCGCAAGGTGGATCTCTCCGGCAACGCCGCCCTGCAGTGCCCGAAGGCCGGGGAGGTTTGCAAAGTCGGCAACTGTGCTTCTTCCGCTACACTGTAACTGACAACTCCCTTACGCGTTTACCGGCACCAGGTCCAGCCAGTCAAATCCGCCTGATTGCTCGGCAAAGATCACGCCTTCCAGCGAATCGAGTACCGACAGCAATGCGCTCTGCGCCCTCTCCCTGCTGTTATTTTTTTCGCTGATGTGCGCCACGACCAGATGGCGCAGTGCCGCGTGATCAATCTGCCGCAGCAATTCCACCGCCTGCTGGTTATTCAGATGCCCCCAATCGCCACCCACACGGCGCTTCAGGTGGGGCGGATACGGCCCCTCCAATAGCATCGGAAGGTCGTGATTGAATTCCAGCAGCAGGCTGTGGCAGTCGCGAAAGTTGTCGATCACATGGGGAGTGATGCTACCCAGATCAGTGAGAATCCCCAGCGTATAGCTACCCCAACTCAGCCGATACTGGCAAGGCTCTACCGCGTCGTGGGGCACGGCAACAGCCTTGATTAACAAGCTGCCGATAGTGATTGTGTCCTCACAATTGAACAGGTACTGGTCGTAACTGCCGTCACAACGACCGGTGCTGAAGGTGCCATGGGTCAGGTATACCGGTATGTGGAATTTGCGCGACAGGGCAGCGACGCCACTGCTGTGATCGGAGTGCTCATGGGTAACCAGTATGGCATCCAGCTGCCGCGGGCTCTACTTGCAGACACGCCATTCGCCGGATCGTTTCGCGCAGGGAAAAACCGCAGTCGATCATGACCAGCGTGTCGTCAGCTCGAACCAGAGTGGAGTTGCCTTTGCTGCCCGATCCGAGAGAGGCGAATTGCACCAGTTAGCTCCTCACCCCAGACAACACAGCTTAGTCGATATTGCCCTTGATCATAACCAGCAGTTCCTGCTCTTCACGCTTATCGAAGGCAATGCTTTCGTCCTGGGGACGCAGCCGAATGGTCACCACCTGCTCTGGCAGGGTTTGCATTGAGACCACAAATACCTGGCCAACCAGGAGTTGCGCGTCATCGCTGTTCCACAATGAAGCCCACCAACCTTGTTCCTGTTTCGCCGCCATGCCCAGAAGCGGACGTAGTAGATACCACTACTGCGATCCCTATCCGTTATTTCAAAGGCGGATTTTTCCAGCGCGCGACCCAGCGATGCCCATGCCCGGTCAAATGGCAGCTCCAGTCGCAAATAAGTATAGCCTTCCGGCGCCTGCTGCATAGTGATCTTGCCGCCAGCGCTTATGCCCTGCTCGGCAATCATGGACACCGGCGCGGAGTCTGTACTATCGGCCAGGAATTGCGCTATCGCCTGCTGCATCGCAGCAGCCTGAGCGGGATCGTCGGATGTAGCGGGCCACTCGTTTGCACTGCCTTTCTGGTGCATCTGCAGCACATGCAATTCACTGGTTCCGCGCTGCACTCCCTGCTCCATACGAAACTGGAAACGGCTCGCCAGAGGCTGTCCTTCAACGGTCAACCAGTTGGATTCCATGATGCCGGCCCGGGCATCGGCGCGGGCTATCTGCATACCCGATGCCGCCATGAAATTGCGCACCTGTGGCCACACCTGACCGGGCGCAACGCCAATCAGTATCCAGCTTTCGTCACCGAGTTTTTGTATACGGACCACTTCCGACCCCGCGCCGGCGGCAAGTGGCACCGGTTGGGGCACCTCGAACTTCCCTTCTGAGAGGAACTTGTCCTCCACTGGCGGGATAACGTAGATTTCGCTCAGCTTGGCGCTATCCATCCCTGCAGGCACAGTAATCGGCGGCGTTTCCGGGGCCTTTTTGTAGTCCTCCGCGCGGTCGCGAAACACGCCCTTTTCGCCACCGATATACCCGCAGCCGACGCCCGGGAGCAACAGGGCGCTGATCAATACCACTTGCACGAACGTAAACCGCATAACCATCAAACTCCTGCTGCTTCCAGGGCATTGAGGACCTGGGTGTGATATCGCTCATCCAGACGCGTCAGGGGCAGGCGTATCCCCTCCCCGATCAAGCCCCGTTGGTATAATGCCCACTTTACCGGTATGGGGTTAGGCTCTACAAACAAGGCCTGGTTCAGTGGTGCCAGGCGGGCGTTTATCACCTCGGCCTGCGCCCGTTCGCCAGCCAACGCCAATCCGCATAATTGCGCCATCAGCGACGGTGCGACATTGGCGGTCACCGAAATATTGCCGCGGCCGCCGGCGAGCATCAATTCCATTGCCGTCGCGTCGTCTCCGGAGTAAACAGCAATGACCTCACCGCAGCGCTGGATCAGCTCCCTGCCCCGCGCCAGGTCACCCGTGGCATCCTTGATACCCACAATATTATCCAACTCAGCCAGCCGCACAACCGTATCGTTGCTCATGTCGACAGCGGTGCGACCGGGTACATTGTAAAGTATCTGGGGAATGGCCACCGCCTCCGCAATCGCCTTGAAATGCTCATACAGACCGCGCTGGGTCGGACGATTGTAGTAGGGCGTGACCAACAGGCAGGCATCGGCCCCGGCGCCTGCCGCCGCCTCACTCAACTCGATGGCCTCCCGGGTGGAATTGGAACCCGTACCCGCGATGATGGGGATACGACCGGCACTGTGCTTCACACAAAACCGGATGACTTCGCAATGCTCGGACACATTGAGCGTCGCGCTTTCCCCAGTGGTGCCCACCGCGCCGATAGCCGCAGTACCCGCGTCGCAGATGCATATCCAGAAGTCGTTGCAGGGTACTCCAGTCGACATTGCCATCGGCGTGCATGGGTGTAACCAGAGCGACGATACTGCCGGTAATCATCTGCTGTCTCCGTATCGTAACGAGTGGGGCGCGCATATGGCACCCGCGCACCCTGGGGGAAGCTCGCCATTATCCATGACGGCGGCAGGATGACAACCTTGCGGGCCAAAATGAACCGCAGGCGCCAGGCGTCTATTACAGGTGAGCCGCATGGCATTTGCCGATGAGCAGGTATTAAACTTGAATGCTGTTTACCGGCCATCGACGCTTCATGAATCCACAACCGCCTGATTACAAACTGCACGACGAGGAGCAGGGCAGTTTCTCGCTGGTACTTTCCGGAGACTGGGAGCAAGGACAGAATCCCGCAAGTTTCAGCACACTGCAGCCCGAACTGGCAAGCCATCATCCCACCCGACTGACTACTGACGGCGCGACCCTGGGCGCCTGGGATTCCGTGCTAATGGCTTTTCTGCTGCAATGCCACGACTACTGCCAGGCACAGGGCATTGTGTTCGAAACGCGCAACATGCCCGAGGGCATCGAGAAACTGCTGGCGGTGGCGACCGCAGTGAAGGCCCGGCCACCGCCTGCCACGGACACTCCCTCCTGGCTGTCGGTGCTCAATCCCCGGCTCATGCTGCGCAATGTCTGGGCGGATATCCAGGAGTCGCTGGCCTTTACCGGCGCAGGTGACCATTGCCCTGATCCGCCTCGCCAGGGGCAAGGCCAACACCCGCTTCGTTGATTTTCGCAGTTTTTGCTACCAGGCCGGCCCGGACGCCTTTGCCATCATCAGCCTGACCAGTGTCCTGGTAGGCATGATCCTGGCCTACCTCGGCGCGGTGCAACTGAAACAGTTTGGCGCAGAAATCTTCGTCGCCAACCTGGTCGTGATCGGCATGCTGCGGGAGATGGGGGTATTGATGACAGCGGTCGTGATGGCGGGCCGCACCGGCGCCGCCTACGCGGCGCAACTGGGCACGATGCAGACCAATGAGGAGATCGATGCCATCACCACCATGGGCATATCCCCGGTGGAGTTTCTGGTACTGCCGCGGATGCTGGCCCTGATTATTATCATGCCGCTGCTGACCATCTACGCCAACCTGCTGGGCATTGTGGGCGGCGGCATCGTCGCCGGCGGCCTGGGCATCACGCCCATACAGTACATCCTGCAGGGCCAAGACGGCGCTGTCCTTCAGCCACGTCGCCGTGGGCCTCCTAAAGGCGCTGGTCTTCGCCACGCTGATCGCCATTGCCGGTTGCCGTGCAGGCATGAACTCCGGCAGGAGTTCCGCCGCCGTGGGCGCAGGCCGCTACGAACGCGGTGGTAACCGCCATCGTCTACCTCATCGTCGCGGACGCCGCGATCAATATACTGTTCCAGCAGTTGGGCATATGACGGAGCCGACCCCGCAGCAGCCGTATATCGAGATCCGCGACATCACCATGGCCTATGGCTCGTCCGTGATCCAGCGCGACCTCAACTTCACTATCAACCAGGGCGATATTTTCGTCATCATGGGCGGTAGCGGCTGTGGCAAAAGTACACTGCTGAAACATATGCTGGGCCTGATCCCGCCCAGCAGTGGCGACATCCTGTACAGTGGCACCAGTTTTTTCCAGGCGAGCGCAGCGCAGCAGGGCGCGATGCGCCAGCGCTGGGGCATCACCTACCAGTCCGGCGGCCTGTTCAGCGCCATGACGCTGGCGGAAAACATTACCCTGCCGCTGGAACTCTACACCCGCTATACCCCGGCGGAGATCACCGATATCGTCGCCTACAAACTGGCGCTGGTAGGCCTGGCCGGATACCAGTCCTACTATCCCTCTGAAATCAGCGGGGGCATGCAAAAAAGAGCTGCCCTGGCGCGCGCCATTGCGCTGGACCCCGAAATCCTGTTTTTTGATGAGCCCTCTGCAGGACTGGACCCGATCAGCTCGCGCCTGCTCGATGAGCTGATCGTGCAGATCAAGGAGTCGATGGGCGCGACAGTGGTGATGGTGACGCATGAATTACCCAGCATCTTCGCTATCGCCACCAACTCGGTCTACCTGGACAATATCAGCCGCACCATGATCGCCTACGGCAACCCGGCGGATCTGCGCGATCACAGTGCACAGCCGGTGGTGAGGCAATTCCTGACGCGCAGCGCCGCGGCCGCCATTGAGGACACACCATGAGTGAAAAATCACATACCGTCGCCATCGGGGCTTTTGTCATCGGCGCGAGCCTGATTGCACTGGTCACCGTCCTGTTCCTGCTCGGCTCGGGCTTCGGTAAGGGTGAAACAGTGGTTATGGTATTCGACGGTTCGGTAAAAGGACTCAACGTTGGCGCCCCCATGACCCTGCGCGGGGTGCAGGTCGGCCAGGTTACCGGTATAGAATTGATTCTCAGCGCTGACAAAGCCAGCGTAATCATGATGGTGGAGGCGGACCTGAACGCCAAAAATATTCGCCGGGAGGGCCCTGTCGACGCAAATCTGACCGAGGAATTGATCGCCCGCGGCCTGCGCGCGCAGCTCAACACCCAGAGCCTGCTGACCGGCCTGCTCTATGTCGATCTCGATTTCCACCCGAACAGCGCACTCAACCTGGCTGACATCGACTCACCGTATATACAGCTACCCACGATACCGACCAACCTGCAGCGCATTGCACAAAAACTGGAGGATATCGATGTTTCAAAATTAACCGATGACCTGGAAAGCATCAGCAATGGCATCAATACGCCTGGTCAGCAGTGAAGAATTCCAGAGCCTGCCCGCCAACCTGACCAGCACGATGGATACCATGCGCGATCTCAGCGCCCGACTGCAGGAACAACTGGCCAGCACCGGCCCCAAACTGGACACCATGCTGGATAAAACCGCCGTCACTGTGGCCAATGCGAATACAGAGTTGCCCAAACTCGCGACGCTGATCGAGGGCAACCTGAAAGTACTGAACGAAGCGATCGCAGCGTTCGAGCAGGGCATGAGGGAGGTGGAAGGACTGGCATCTGCCGGACTCACCGACCCTGTACCAATTAAACACTGCCTTGCAGGAAGTGAGCCGTGCGGGCAGGTCATTGCAATCCCTGGCGAACACACTGGAACAACAGCCCGAGGCACTGATCCGGGGCAAACGTGGAGACGAAAAATGACCAACAAGTTCCTGCCACTGGCGTGGTTACTGTCCCTGGGCCTGCTGCTGGTGGGCTGTGGCAGCAGCCCACCCAACAATTTCTATGTGTTGTCTGCGCACGAATTCCCTGCGCCGAGTGGCACGGCACCGGCACTGGGTGTCGGGCCCATCAATATTCCCGAATACCTGGGTCGCCAAAACATGGTCTATAGCCGTGTAGACAATACCTTGCAAGTCGCCAGTCTGGACATGTGGGCGGAACCTCTGGGAGCAGGCATACAGCGTGTGTTGGTCCTCAATCTGACGGGGCTGCTCAACACGCAGGACGTGAGTACCTTTCCCGTGGCGCCCCGAGCGGGCGCCGGAGTTCGGCGTCGAGGTCAACCTGCTGCAACTGGACGCCAATGAGCACGAGGCGCTGCTGACAGCGGAATGGCTGGTGTACCGCCCGGGCAGCGCCACAGCGGGGAACCGCCGCATCAGTCGGCTGCAGATGCCTTTACCTCCCGGAGCACCGGAACCGCAACAGGTCGCTGCCGCCTACAGTACGCTGCTCTTCCAACTCAGTGAGATCATTGCCGCTGCTATTGCGTCAGAACGGGCTGCGGGGAGCAACACCGCCGCACCCTGAACCGCGGTCCCTGCAAGCAGTCGCGCCCTAGAAATCGTCGGGGCGCAGCATGGCGTCGGAGCCGCCGTCGATGAAAAAGACCGAACCGCACAGATAGCTGGCCTCGTCGCTCAGCATAAAACGCATGACATTGGCGATGTCCGCAGGCTGGGCGTTATGTGCCACCGGCACCATGTCGCCAAACGCCTTGATGGCCGGACCATACTCCGCATCGGCCAGGACGCGATCGGTGAGCGGCGTCATGGTGATGCCGGGCGCCACCGCGTTCAGGCGCACACCACCGGCGGCATACTCCACCACGTGGCGGCGCATCCAGATCGTCATGGCCCGCTTGGACCCCGCGTAGGCGGTCTGTCCGTCGCGCGCATCGATGGCGGCGCAGACGGCGGCTTCATCGTCCCCGGCCAGGCAACTCTGCACGAAGACATCGTCTGTGCGGATCATGGGCGCCGAATTGGATGACACGAACAGTATGCTGCCTTTTTTCTTCGCCACCAGGTCGCGCAGTCCCTCCACGGTGGCAATCACGGCGAAGTAATTGACCTTGGCGATCAACGAAAACGGCTTGACCACCGGCGGCAGGCCGGCGCAGGGAATAAAGCCGTCCAGGCCATCCGGCGCCAGCGCCCGCACACCGTCGATAGCGGCCTGACGCCCCTGCCTTGTGGACAGGTCGGCAATAACATCGCCTTCCTTGATGTCTACGGATATTACCCTGTGCCCTGCCGCGACCAATTGCCGCTTCAGTTCCGCGCCGATACCCGTGGCCCCGCCTGTGATTGCATACGTACGCATAAGTCGATATCCAATTCTGTGAGTCAAGCGCGGCACTCGCCGGCAAGTCGCAGGAGGTTACTGAAGTCTGGAGCACTGCAAACCGGCGAGCGGGTGCGGGTCGCGAGCAGCGTCAGCCGCCGTCGCGGAGCCGTTGATTAGCGCGTCGTGATTCGGCAATTTGGTGCCCAGCATAATGAACATTTCATCATCGCTACTGGTACCTGCCGTGATGGCGCAGGCGTCACACCAGCCATCGCCGGCCCTGGCGATGAATCGCAACTGGCATCATCATCCGCACCCTTGCAACTGGCGCCAAGCTTTCCTGCGACACACGCGGTGGGATTGCACGGTCTCGCATTGGTCGGCTCCTGGACAGGCGCGTGACGGTCTCGATATTGAGTGAGCCATCGCTGTTGACGCCGTTGTTGTAAGTGGCACAGTACTGCAGCGTGCGCGCGGCCGGGTCGCTGCTGTTGAATACCAGCACGGGCTCGTAATGTTGGTCCAGCGGCTCCTCGTAATCGAAGGTTTCATAGAGCTGCTCGCCGCCCTTAATGGAGATATGAAAAAGCGTTCGCCGCGTTTATGGGTGTGGGAAGTGAGGGAGAGCAACCCATCGCCCTGGTCGAGAACATAATCCTTGCATATATCCTTCTTCACAAAGGCCGGGACCCGGGCAGCGGCAAAGGTACTGAAGGTGGTGTCGATACGCTGTGCCTCGAAGCGCCGGTCATCGGCGAATTTGATATTGCGCCAGACGTGGTGAACCCCGTCCTTTGTGGTCAGGTTGAAGGCGTGGGAGTTCCAGTAAAAAATACCGTGGGACGGGAAACTCTGGTAAAAGCGCTCTTTTTGAATGCCGAAACCAAGTCCCAGTACGTTGCCGTTGCCGCCCGGACCAGGAGGTCCGTAGCCGATACAGGCGACACTGTCCTTGATCTCAGAGCGGCACTGCCCCTGTGCACCACAGGAGTTGCGATCGGTGGTTCGCACACCTGGCATCGCTATCGCCACCCACGCAAGTCCACTGGCCAAAACTGGGTCGTGTATCTGTTCCACGCTCGCGGGTGACTTGTAGAGCACATTGTGGTGCGTGAAGGCGTCCTCGCGCAATTCCATCCCTTTTGCGTAAAAATTGTCGCCGGTAGCGTCGAGATACTCGGCAGGGTATCACGTCGCGGAAGTCTTCGTAAACTGCATAGCAGATCTCTCGCTCCTTTTCTGCGGGAACGGCATGCGGGGGCATGACAAACTGCACGCCTTTGTCGGGAGCGGGCGGCGGCAGCGGGACCGTATTTACGGCATCTGCCTCGGGGAGACAGACGCCCAGTAGTCGTTCCAGCTCGTCCTCACCGCCGCCTAAGGCATCACCAATAGATCCTTCCCGGGGCGCTCCGGCCTCGATCCATAGTCGTATGGCTTGTAGTTGCCCCGCTGAGATGGCGGACCCCGGCACTGGGCATGGGACTACCGGCTATCGAGTAGCTCCCGGGGAACGTTTTGGCAGAGAGTTTGTGATATAGATAGCTGAGCGAGAGGGTTGACGTGGATTCACCAGCGGCAGCGTCGATCCCTGGAAAGCGACACCCACCAGACTGTCATACGCGGCAAGGGTGTCGGGTCCAGGCCGCCATTTTTGGCGGCTACAGTGGCAGAGCGAATTGGCACAGCCAGCCTGTTCAAATACCACGTCCTGGATGGTTTCAAACGTGCTGTCAAAGGTGGGACAGTAGGTCAATTCCCATCACTGGAAATTAATGCATCCAGGGAGTGAATTTCGCACGTGTTGTTGCTATGGTTATGCAAATGCACTTCAATAGGATCGCCGCGAGTGCATCGCAACCGGCAGTACCAGTGTTTCCTTGATGATGCCGCTGTCGCTGGGAATATCGACGGTGGTTTCCCAAATGGTGATGACCCGCTACCGATACCGCGACATGTGCCGTCGCCGGCGTCTCGAAGCTCAGCGTACTGTGACGGATCGCCAGCTCAAGATTGGTGCCGGAGTCGAGATCAAGCAGGGCCTGCTGGCTGATAGACAGATAGTCACAAAACTCTGTCCGTACTTCCACCGCGTCCTCTTCAACCAGCCAGCCCGTCTCGCGTGGACAATCCACGTCCGCCGGACGGTGATCGGGAAATGCGTCCGGTTCCTGGGTTGTACATCCCAGGCCAACGGCTCCACCAGCGCGTATGCGCAGCGTCTCGGCGGCGTAAACGTACGGCTGGTCGGACAGCCAGGCCTTGATCTTGGCATGCTCGCTGCTAGTGAGTTGCAGCGCGCCGATGGGCGGCATGGTATGGGACTCGAGGACGAACTGTATGGCGGAGCGGAACGAATTGACCTGGTCGATCCCTTCCAGCGAAAAGGGCGCCAGCGGCGTGCCGCCGCTGTTGTGGCAACCCAGGCACTTGGCCTGCATGATGGGCTCGATGTCCTTTTCGAAAGACATCATCGTGCCCGCCGCGGACGGCCCGTCCTGCGGCGTGACCTCACCGGGGCTAATGGACCCCGACGAGGAGCCGCCCCCGCCACCGCAAGCGCTGGCCACCAGCATGGCGATAACGACCAGTGCACGGGATATGATGGTGAGGGAGTTTGCATGGCGCACCTGTATGGGGTTGCTGTGATGTTATTGTCAGGTACTGCAAAGGCGGGATAGCGCCGGTCTTGCACGACAATACCGCGCCTTATCTTAAGGTCGATTTACTTTCTCAACTTTCAGTCTATAGAGCTTGCCTGTTCTGTCAACCGGAACGCTTCGGCACAGCCGGTCCCTGGGGCGATCAGCGCTCAGCTGTAACTCGATCACCTCGCCAATCCCGCGCATTACCGCCGGGTCCTTGTTGCGGGCATTGCTCACCGCCCGCGACAGCGGCATCAGCAGCAGGTTCGACTTCAGTGCGCTGCGGAAAATGGGATCGTCCGGCGCGATCGCATGCTCGTTGTCCAGCCAGCGCGCGTTCATCGGGCGACAGGAACACCGGCATGCGCTCGTGCCAGGGGCGGAAAGCCGGCGCCGCCGCGGTGGTCACCAGAGTGCAGGACAACAGGGGCGCAGCGCCGCCCTCCCACACATCCCACAGCGCCGCCGCCGCCAGGGCCTGCTGTTCGTTGGTGATGAGCCAGGGCTGCTTGACGCCCTCCTCCAGCCGCCACTCGATGAAACTGCTCATCGGCACCAGGCCGCGCTGGTGCCGGAAGGGCCCGCGAAAGGCCGGGCTTTTCGCCAGGGTTTCGCAGCGGGCGTTGAACATGGAGTAGGCCTGGCTCACCTCCTTCGCCCAGGACGGCGTCAGCCACCAGCGGGCGGAATCGCACCCGCGCCCTGCTCGCCCCGGCGCACCAGCGCGACCTGTTCTCGTGGGCGCCACATTGAAGCGCTCGGGCAGGGACAAATGGATACCGAGGTCCTGCAGCAACTGCTGCAACCCGGGGCTGTCGATGACATTGAAGCGGCCGCACATGGGCTGCACTGTGCCCAAAAGCGGGGGTCGGGGCAAGCGCGAGTCTGATTACCGCGCTGGCGACCGCGGTTGCGGCGCAACGGCGAAAGCGATATACCTGCGCTTGACAGTTCTCACATACGAGAGTCATTCACCTATGAACAGATTCACCATCATCGCCGCCCTCACCGCCGCGGTATGGGCCACCACCGCCGCAGCCGACACCGCCGAGGCGCGCTGCGATATCTATCCGAAGGGCGAGGACCACGCCAGCGCGATGCTCGCCTGCACCTTCGGCCAGCGCCAGGGCTATATCACTATCACCCGCGCGGACGGCGTCACGCACGATTTGTCGCCGGTGGGTGATGCGCCGGGCAATTTTCGCGACCAGGACGGCCGCGCCGTGTACCGCCAGGACGGCGGCCTCGGCGACCAGGGCGTGGTCTTCCGCCTGCCGGATGAGAGTGTATTCGTGTACTGGGATACCACCGCTCTGAAACCGCCGGCTGATAAAGACAACCCGACCGCGCCCTTCACCACCGCCGATTACAATGCGACCACGTTGCTGCGCTGCCGCGCCGCAGGCAGCGACGGAGTTCGGCACCTGCCCGGCGGGCATCCTGCGCATGGAGGACAAGCAGGCCTCCGTCGTGGTGCAAAACCAGAAGGGCGAGCAGTTCACCATCAACTTCATGACCGGCTACGTCAACGCTACCAACCGCGAGGTAAAAGCCGAACTCAAGGGCGACACCTGGACGGTGACAGTCGAAAATGGCGAGGTCTACGAAGTGCCGCTGGCGGCCATTGAGGGAGGTTGAGAACCGCGTATGAGACTGACGACACTTCAGGCTTGCGCTTTGTCCCATCGCTCTCGCCGTGATCGCGGGTTGCGCCACCGCGGGTTCGGATCACGACAGCCCGATGCCCGCGCAATCCGCCTCGCAAACAGCGCCGGCCCCCGAACCGGCGGCAGACACCGAGCGCTTTGAGTTCGCCGGCACCGCCTGGCGTCTGGTGGAGATATTGTCCATGGACGACAGCGTCTTCACGCCCCAGGATCGGTCGCACTACACACTGGCCTTCGCCGCCGACGGCAGCGCGACGCTGCGCGCCGACTGCAATCGCGGCACCGGCACATGGACTTCGCAGGGACCGAACCAGTTGCAGTTCGGCCCCATCGCCTCTACCCGGGCGATGTGTCCGCCCGGCTCGCTCTCCGAACGTTACCTCGCGCAGTTTGAGTGGGTTCGCTCCTACGTGACGCGAGACGGCCACCTGTTCCTGGCCACGATGGCCGACGGTGCGATCATCGAGTTCGAGCCGGTGACCGAACCGTAGGATGCCTGCCGCCAGCGCCGCGAAGCACGCCTATCGTATTAGCGGCGATAACCCCCCGCCCTTGCCTGCATCGTCCCGCCAGTAGTACCCTGTGCCACGTTTTTATCGGGAGTTGCCCATGAGCCCAAAACCCCACGTCCCCGCCATCGAAGGCTGGCACACCATGGATGCCAGGCCACACCTGATCGGCACCCAGTGCGAGCAGTGCGGCACCTACTTTTTCCCCAAGCAGAGCGACTACTGCCGCAACCCGAGTTGCGACAGCACGGATTTCCGTGAGGTGGAGCTGAGCCGCACCGGCACCATCTGGAGTTACACCAACGCCTGTTACAAGCCGCCCGCGCCCTTTGTCGCGCAGGAACCCTTCGTCCCCTACGCGATCGCCGCGGTGCAGCTCGAAAAAGAGCAGATGGTGGTGCTGGGGCAAGTGATCGAAGGCGTGACGGTAGCCGACCTGAAGGTCGGCATGCAGATGGAACTGGTGCTGGAAGCCCTGCACGAGACGGACAACGACATCAAGGTCACCTGGAAGTGGCAACCCCTGGCGCAATAGCCGCCGGCTGAATCTGGAGCACAGCATTATGTCCAATGAAATCGCCATCCTGGGCGTCGGCATGCACCCCTGGGGCAAGTGGGGCCACAATTTCGTGCAGTACGGCGTCGCGGCGGCGCGCGAGGCACTGGCCGATGCGGGAGTGCCGTGGCAGGACATCCGATTCGTCTCCGGCGGCGCCACGATACGCTGCGGCTACCCCGGCTACGTCGCCGGCGCTACCTTCGCACAGGCACTGGGCTGGCAGGGCGCGGAGGTCAATACCTCCTATGCGGCCTGCGCCTCCGGCTCCCAGGCGCTGGCGGCGGCGCGCAACAAAATCCTGTCCGGCGCGTGTGACGTCGCTCTCGTCGTGGGCGCAGACACCACCCCCAAGGGCTTTTTGGCGCCGGCCGGGGGTTATCGACCGGAAGATCCGGATTGGGTGCGTTTCTACCTGGGCATCACCAACCCGACCTATTTCGCGCTTTACGCCAGGCGCCGCATGGATCTCTACGGCGATACCCTGGAGGATTTCGCCGCGGTCAAGGTCAAGAACTCGCTGGTGGGCAGCAAGAACCCGCGGGCGCGCTATCGCAAATGCTATACGCTCGAGGATGTCGCGGCGTCAGCCATGGTCGCCGACCCGTTGCGGCTGATGGATATCTGCGCCACCAGCGACGGCGGCGCGGCACTGATCGTGTCCAGCGTGGAATACGCGCGCAAAATCGGCAAGGGCAACGCGCCGCGCGTGGTGGCGATTTCCACCGTGACGCCGACCTTCGCCAGCGCCGTGGTGGAGATGCCCGACATCGCCACGGATTCAGCGGCCGCCGCGGGCGTCGAGGCGCACGCCTACCGCGCCAGCCTGCCGGTCAAGGCCTACGAGGAGGCCGGCATCGGTCCTTCGGATATCGACCTGGCCGAGGTGTACGACCTGTCTACCGCGCTGGAACTGGACTGGATCGAGGATTTGCAATTGGCCCCACGCGGCGAAGCGGCTGCGCTGCTGCGCGCCGGCGACACCGCGCTGGGCGGCAGGATTCCGGTGAACGTCTCCGGCGGCCTGGCCTGCTTCGGCGAAGCGGTGCCGGCGCAGGCGCTGTCCCAGGTGTGTGAATTGACCTGGCAGTTGCGCGGCCAGGCGGGCGATCGACAGGTGCAGGGCGCGAAAGTCGGCATCACCGCCAACCAGGGCCTGTTTGGCCACGGCAGTTCGGTGATTGTGAAGAAATAGGGTTCGGCAGAATATGGAGTAAAAATTGGACCAGGCAGCTCTGGGGCGGCAGTCTGGACTCTGAGCCCGCCATGGTTTTTCAATACTCTCTATTTCGCGAGCTCTTCCTCAACCTGGCCAAGACGATCCTTGCCGAAGAACATTTCGTCGCCAACAAAAAAAGTGGGGATACCAAAGACGCCGCGATCTGCCGCCGCCTGGGTATTGGCCTTCAACTTCTCCTTGATAGCATCCGTCTGAATCAGCGCCATAATCGCCCCAGCATCAAGCCCCCCTTCCTTCAGGGCTGACGCCATCACTTCCGGATCGTCCATCTTCAGGCTCTGTTCCCACATGGCGGATAAAACTACATCAATGTACTGCTGCTCGCAGCCCAACTCCTGTGCGGCTACCAACCCACGCATAATACTGACGGTATTTACAGGAAAATGGGCGTTAAACTTAAAGTCTTTGATGTTGTGTTTTTCCGCAAAGCGTTTGCTCTCAAGCATTTCATACTCCAGCTTTCCTTTGACACCACCGAAAGCCATCATCGGCGGCTGGTTGCCGGTGATCTTGAACAAGCCTCCGAGCAAGACCGGGTGGATAAACATCTCAGCACCGGTGCGCGCCAGAATATTCGGTAGCACCTTGTACGAGTAATAAGCGTTCGGGCTACCGAAATCGAAAATAAAATCCAGGTGCGCCATAATATTTCTCCTCATTTTTTAGCAGAATTGAACGTTTAGTGGTTCCACCAAGGCAGGTCGGAATGCGCCCGCAGATCCAATTCGTGTGTCCAGGCGGACCGGTGTTGATGTGCCACGTGGAAATAGGTTTCCGCCATCTGCTCAGGGAGCATCAGCCCGTCCTGCTCCCCACCGCGCTTGCCGCGAAGTTCCTGGAACAACTCGGTGCCCAGCATCTTGCCCAGTGTATCCGGGGCGTCCACCATGCCATCGACAAGAATATGCGCAACATGGATTCCCTTACGTGAAAACTGGGCGTTCAAAGTCTGGCATAGCATCCGTCTTCCACCCATCGCAGCCGCATGCGAGTGCTGCCCCGCATTGCCACGCACCGCCGCAGTAGCTGATGTGACGAGAATCACACCCCTGCCCCGCTCCTCCATCTTCGGACACACCACTGAAGCGGTTCGAAACAAACCAAATGTGCCGAGTTGCCAGCCCATTTCAAACGCCTTGTAGCTGGTGTCCGCCAACGCACGATCCCCGATCTGCGCCCCGAGGTTGTAGACAACAACCTGTATCGGTCCGAGCTCTGCTTCGATGGCTGCCACGCGCTCCTCGATAGAATCGGGCTCGATCGCGTTTAGCAGGTACCCGCTGGCCGAGCCGCCCGCGGCCTCAATCTCAGCCACCAATTTCTGGAGGCCCGCCGCATCACTGCGACGACATAAAACTGCGTGATATCCACCCGCAGCGAATCGCTTGCCGACGTTACCGCCGACACCGGCACCGGCACCTATGACTAAACAAACTGGTTTCATCGTGAACCCCAACTTTTTAATGTGCCTTTATTTAAACGCGGTTGCATCATAAAACTCTATGGTAGTATGATGCAACCATAAAATTTAGCCTACGTTGGAGCGCATCAGGAAATAACGATGAAGTACAAGACCTTCGATCACATGAATTGCTCGCTGGCGCAAACACTGAATATCATCGGCGAGCGCTGGACACTATTGATTCTCAGGGATGCTTTCTTCGGTGCGAAGAGATTCGGTCAATTCGAACGCAGCCTGGGCATAGCCAAAAACATTCTCAGTGCCAGGCTAAATATGCTCATCGACGAGGGCATCATGGAACGGCGTGAAGCAACATCAGGTGCTCACACCGAATATGTGCTGACCCAAAAGGGCCTGGACCTGCAACCTGTTTTGTTGTCGATGACCCACTGGGGCGATAAACACCGGCCCAACGCCAACGGTGAGCGCCTTGTTTTTGTCGAACGAAATAGCAACAAGCCGATCCGCCGGATGAGTGTGACTAGCGAGGACGGCCGGGCATTGCACCCGCGTGATATTCGTGCTGTGGCCGGGCCCGCCTTGGACGAGGACGCGCGGGCATTCCTGATGCGGACTTCCTCCGCGAGTTTGGGGTCAGAGTAAAAACTGGAACAAGTTTTTACTCTGACCCGAATGACACTGACTTAAGCTTAAAATGAAGTACATGGGCGTCAAATCGAGCAGAGCTTGACGGGACCGTCTGAGGCCATGGATGGCCGAAGCGAGCCTACATGGACGTATTTACGGCGTGTCCCGACAAGCTCTGCTCGGTTTGACGCCGGTCTAGCAACTTAAGTCAGTGCCATTCTACTCTGACCCCAAACTCGCCGGTGAACTGCATCCCGCTCAAGGCTCGCGCA
>CAWJQO010000003.1:0-188516 GCA_963844975.1 uncultured Gammaproteobacteria bacterium
TCGATACTGAAGAATGGGAAAACGATTGATTGCAACAAGCGCTTGTGCGAGTTCTATGGTGTCACACGCGAAGAGGTCCTCTCTGCTTATGTTAGTGAATTTTTCCAGGAGACCCAGCCGAATGGGCAGTCCTCGTCTCAATTCTTTGCCGACAAGGTGAGGGCCGCACATCAAGGCCATCCTCAAATTTACGAATGGCATGGTGCCAAAAAAGATGGCACAAAGATTATTACCGAAATTAACCTGAGTGCGTTGGTAATTGATGGTGAGATGTTTGAACAGGCAATCGCCCGTGACATCACCCAGCGCAAGCAGATGGAAGGCGTAATTAGTGATAGTAATATCCGCTTTCGTACACTGTTTGAGCATTCCGGTGAGGCGATATCGATCATTAAGGATTTTCAAATTATTGATTGTAACGAACGGTTAGGCGCTTTATACGGTTATTCGCGCGATGAGATTTTGAGTAATCCTACAGCTGGTTTTATTTTACCCCGTCAGCCGAACGGACAGGATTCGCTTGAATTCCTTGCTGAAAAGGTAGCAGCCTCACGTGCAGGAACTCCGCAAAACTATGAATGGCATGGCCGTAAACGTGATGGTACAGACATCGTTGTGGAAATTTCCCTGGCTTCATTCAAGCTTGGCGACGAGACTTTTGAGCAAGCAACCACCCGTGACATCACAGACCAAAAGTATTTAGAGGAGGCACTACGCGATAGTGAGTTGCGCTACCGGACACTCTTTGAGAGTGCGGGTGACGCAATTACAATCATGGAGGGCGAGCAAATTATTGATTGTAACCGTCGGACGATGGAAATATATGGCGTCGCGCGCGATGATCTTCTCTCACTGCCGAGCGGGAAGCTGTTCCCACACTCCCAGCCCGGCGGAAAAAGCGCGCAAGAATTGTATGACGAAATGGTAACGGCTTCGCGCGCAGGATTTCCGCAGGTCTATGAATGGTATGGTTCGAAACCAGATGGTTCCAGTGTTGTTACAGAGATTTCCATGACTACATTTGTAGTTGGCGGCAGGCAATTTGAACAGGCAATCTCGCGAGACGTCACCGAGCGTAAGCAGATGCAGCGAGCATTACAAGATAGCAACAAGTTGCTTGAGGAACGGGTCGCACATCGAACAGACGAATTGGAACAGGCCTGCGCCGAACTGCTGCAACGAAATGCCCAGTTTCGGGCGCTGGCCAGAAAGCTTACGCGGGCAGAAGAAGATGAGCGAAGACGCATAGCCCGACTGCTGCATGATAATCATCAGCAGTTGCTCGTGGCGGCGAAATTCAAGGCGGAGATGCTGGTAAGCCACTTGTATGGCTCAGATGTCAACGCTGCAGGCGCACAGATAGTGGAGATTCTCGAGCAGGCCATTGATGTCACGCGCTCGCTCACCATGGAGCTGGCTCCTCCGATTCTCTATGGGTCAGGGTTTGTGGACGCAATGCATTGGTTGGCCGGGTGGATGGAGGAGCACCATCAACTGCAGGTTCTGGTGCAATGGCTCCTTGCCGGTGACACCCATACCTGCCGAGGTGAGCAGTGTGCTCTTTCGCGCTGTGCGGGAATTGTTGTTCAATGTGAGCAAGCATGCGGGCGTCAAGCAGGCCCGCGTCAACGTGGTTGCTTTCGACCAGGGGCTTCGCATTACCGTTAGCGATGATGGCAGTGGGTTCGATGTCGCAGATGTCCTGCAAACACCTCGCTCGTATGGCCTGTTTAGTATCAGGGAGCAGCTGACTTCGCTTGATGGCAGCGCTGGATATATTCAGCGCTCCGCACAGCGGCACCGTATGTACACTTTCTGTTCCCGTGCCGGCCACTGCAGATGTTCTACATCCGGATATCCTGGTCTGAAGGGGATCGTATTACAACAGAAGTCGCCGACACGCAGCAGGTGTTTACTCGTCCTATTCGCATTCTGGTCGCTGATGATCACGCGCTGGCGCGTGATGCTCTGGTGCAGATTCTGGGCATGGTGGAGGATTTCGATGTCGTCGGCGAGGCGTTTGACGGCCTGGATGCGCTGGAGAAAACGCGGCTATTGAAGCCCGAACTGGTGTTGATGGATGCCACTATGCCGCGACTGGATGGGCTGGAGGCAACCCGCCGCATAACAGCAGAATTTCCACAGATCAAAGTCATTGGTCTTTCGATGCACGCCAGGCAGGATATGGAACCGCAGATGCAGTGAGGCAGGCGCAGCATACTACCTGCAGAAGCTTACCCCCACGGAAGAACTGTTCGCAGCAATTCGCGGCGTCATGGATAGAGATGTAGCAGGGAGCTTTGAATAGAGCGCCCCCGCTGCCGCGTTTACATACCCTTGCGCATAAGATGGGTGTCTGTGGAGCCGGCTGGCAGTGAGAAGGTCGTGCCGTCCTGCCCCAGCGTATAGTTCGAAAATACCTCATCCACACCCTCCAGCCACACAGCATCCATCCCCGGAAAAATCAGCGGCGGCACGATGTGGTAGTAGAGCAGGTGTCCCACGCCGGCATCGCGGGCAATCTCCGCCGCCTCCACCGGCGAGGCGTGGTAATCCTGGATATCAAACGTGATCTTCGCCAGGCTCTCTGCGCCCGCTTTGGCGGCGGTGTCATGCATCAGGCCGACGATATTGCGCGCCAGCGCCTCGTGCACCAGCAAGTCGACTCCCTGTGCAAATTTTTGCACATTTGCCGATTTGGCGGTATCGCCGCTAATCAGCAGTGAGCGATCCTTGTAGGTAAACAGGTAGCCAACCGCTGGTTTCACCGGGTCGTGGTCAACCACCAGCGCCTGGATTTTCAAATCGCCTTCATCGTAAACCGTTGCCAGTTCGCCCTGTGCAGGCACCGGGAAAGGCCGCGCAATCAATCCAAAGCCGGACAGCGGTGCCACCTTGTCCCCATGGTGTGCGTTGCGACCCACTGAATCCTGCTGATACGCGCTATTGAAACCTTCGACGACCCGTTGCACACCCTCGGGGCCTATCACCGGCAGGGGCTGCGTGTTGTTGCCGTTAACCCAGCGAATGGTGGCCATTTCCCCGAGGCCATCAATATGGTCTGAGTGAAAATGGGTCAACAGCACTGCTTCGATTTTGCCGACAGGGTAACGCATGCGAAGCAGGTTGCGCAGGCCGTTGGTGCCAGCGTCAACCACGAACAGTTGTTTCCCAGCGACGACGGCAACACAGGGGCCTGAGCGTTTGGGGTCGGGCAGTGGGCCGCCCGCACCGCACAGGGCCAGGTGCAGGCCATCCTCAAAGCCGGCAGTGGTATCGCTGGTCATGGCCGCCTCCGCGCCCCTGGCCATCACGCGCATGGCGATAGCCGCTCTCTCGTAATAGGCAATCGCGCCCAGCACTACAACGACAGCGAGGGCGATGATGGACTTTTTCATGCGGATTCTCCTTGGGAAAAAAGTTAGAGCATTTTGGCGTTGGTGCCAAAGGGCGGTGTAGTAGTGCTGTTCACACCACTGTGCAGTACATGCAGGCGCCATAGTGGCTCCCAGCAGCCGTGTTGTTGCAGGCGCTGTCGCACTCGCTCTGCGCTGTCCGCTGGCAATGCCATGTAGTGTGCGCGCACTTGTTCCAGGCACCACGCACGATACGCCGATACCCGGGCTCTGGCGTAGGTTACTCCGCCGACTGTGGTGGTAAAACGTTTTTTTCCGGCGTGCACTGCCTCTGCATTCTCACATAGGTAGGGCAGGTAGTTGGCGCCAATATCATCCAGCCAGGGCGACCAGTCCAGTGGCACGCCTGGCAGCCAGTCACCGCGCAGCGCGGCAGGGCCACAGTTCCACAGTCGGGCCACCCACTCCCACACGGCCGGAGCCTGCTGGCGCATGATTTCGGCAGGCTCCGGGTCCTGCGAGAAGTGGCGGAACATGGGGCCCATAAAGGCAATGTCCGCGAGGCTCGGGCTATTACCGAGCAGATAAGGGCGCTGTTGCAGGATGGCCGACAACCAGGCCAGATTGTTGTGGTAGATCGCCTCGACCTGCAGGCGGTTGCCCGCGTTAATGCCGTCCCCGGTCGTATAACCACCGCGCTGGCGGCGACGAAAGTACAGGCGTCGTAGCCAGGCGGGAAGGGGGATATCGTGCAGTATCTCGTTGGCAATGTGCCGACTGAGGTGCATGGCGCCCTCATCACCGTACCAGCGAAAATGCATGGCGGGACGCCACAGCCATTCATCAGCATAGTCTTCCAGCAGCAGGCTGAAGAAGCGTTGCTCAGGATCTGTAGGGAGCAGCGGCGGGGCGGGCAGCTGTTGTTCCAGCCACGCAATCATGGGCGTGGTGTCGGTCATCCAGCGGCCGTCGGCCAGCATGACGGCTGGAATTTGTGTCGCTCCCGTTTTCTTTTGCAGTAGCGGCATGTGCCGGCGCGCATTCAGAGTAATGAAGTTATAGGGAATACCCTTGGCGCGCAGGTACATCTCCATCTTGCCGGTAAAGTAGGATATGTTTGAGCCATAGACCTGCAACGGCAACAGAGCTTTATCCATGAACGTTATGTCGCGCCGGACAACTTTTGTTGCAGGCGGTTCATGCCCGCTATCCAGCGGTCATAGTCCGAGGACTTGCGCTGCATGTAGACCTTCACCTCCTCGTGGGTGAGGATCAGGAAAGCATCACGGCTCAGGTGTTCCACCACGATATCGGCCAGCTGGTCGGGCTCCATCATGCCATCGCCGCTGGCCGCCATGGTGCCCTGGTCCTGCGTATTGGCAGTCATCGCCGTGCGTACGGCCTGCGGGCACAGCATCGATACCTTGATTCCCTGGTGGCGATAGGTCAGTGCCAGCCACTCGGCGAAGCCCACGGCCGCGTGTTTGGTGGTGCCGTAGGCGGCGCCGCCAATCTGGTTGAGCAGGCCGGCGGCAGACGCGGTGTTGAGGAAGTAACCACCACCGCGCTGGATCATGCGCGGTACCAGATGCCTGGCAGAATACACGTGCGACATCACATTGACGTCCCAGATAAACTGCCATTCGGCATTGGGGGACTGTTCACTGGCACCGGCAGCCACTCCGGCATTGTTGCAGTACAGGTCGATGGGCCCGATATTCTTTTCAGTGTCCTCAATGATGCGTATGACATCGCCTTCTTTGGCGACATCAGCCGACATGGCGATGCAGCCAAATTCCGCAGCCGTTTCGCGGGCGGCTGCGGCGTTGATATCAACGGCAATCACGGCTCTGGCGGCTTCGGCGCAAAACTTTTTCACCAGGGCCTTGCCAATGCCATTGCCCGCGCCAGTGACCACAATAATCTTATCCTTGAGTTGCATGTTTGGGTCTCCGGTGTGCGTCGGGTCAGTACTTACGGTTGCTATCAAGTATGGCGCATCGTTTATAGAATCACTACACGCCGGCAGCCAACTGTACTGTGGCAGCGATCAGGGCAATCGACAGGGCAACCACAAGCCGAGGGCCGCCTAACATGAACCACCGTGAAGCTGGAAAGGCGAATGTTTTTTCCAGCGCTTCCAGCTTCAGGCCATGATGCGGGCTCCCTACAGTTGCCGGCAACATCTCCATAAAATCGCGGCGGCTGCGGTAGCGCACCATGCCCGCCGCCGTCCAGTCGTCCGCCTGGTCACAAGCGACGTTCTCCAGGTTTCCCGCCGCCGCTCTCGCCATCATCACCGGGTGGCCTGCCTTACGTAGCAATGCGCCCAGGAATATCTTCTGGTAGGTCTCGAGCTTTCGTCGTGATTCACCCAGCGGCGCTTTCAGATGCAACAGGTTGACCATGACGAAATCCTTGCCATCGTCATTGGCCAGAAAGCGGCGAAGATTTTGGCGTTGATTCTCAGTCCCAAAATTATGCACGTCAAACAGGCGCATGGTCTCCTCCACCTCGCGGGGAGTAATTTTTCCTCTAAAGCCCACGTACCAATACCAGAAAATACCGTACGAGATCGCCGCAGAGGCCCAGACAGCGCTTGTAGACATCCGATTCTCCTGCTACTCAGTTTATTTACTCTAACAACAGGCCATTGACCGTGGCAGCGTTGGAGTCTGTATAATCTATTGGCATTTATAATGCCAATTAACCGTGGTTAACGCAATGGATTGCGACTGCGCTTTGCGCTTGACGTAGCAAGTCAGGACCCCTAGATTTGCTTGCAGATAAAGGCACAAATACAAGGCGGCGTATGCGAATAGTGATGACCGGAGCAACAGCCGGCTTTGGGTTGTTCGCCACTGCTAGTCTGGTTGCGACGGGACATACACTGACGATAGGGTCGCGCAACCATGACAAGTTGCCGCCAGAGATTTCCCACCGGGTACGTGCCGAGCCCCTCGATCTCGATTCACTCGCGAAGGTGCGTGTCTTTGCTAAGGCAGTAGACAACGAGCCCATAGATGTCCTGCTGCTCAATGCCGGGCTGCAACTTGCCAGGCCCGCCAAGAGTACCGACGGCTTTGAGCGCACTTTTGCTGTCAATCATCTTGCGCATTATCTACTACTGCGGCTGCTAGTAGAAAAGCTGCGGCCAGGTGGTCGCATAATTCTGACCGGTAGCGGGACACACGACCCAGCAGAAAAAACGCCAGTGACACCCCCGATACATGCGAACGCCGAGTATCTTGCTTTTCCCGAACGCGATCCGCAGCGAGAGAGTCGCCCCAGACAGGCAGGTTTCCGCGCGTACTCTTCTTCCAAACTATGCAACATAATGACTGCGCGTGAGGCAGCCAAGCGCTATCCGGAGCTATCTGTGATGGCGTTTGATCCCGGCTATGTGCCGCATACTGATCTTGGTCGGGACAACCCGAAATGGGTGGCAACCCTGGTAAGTTACATCCTGCCTTTGTTGATGAAACGTGATAGGTCAAGCACTATCCCAAGATCAGGACAATTCCTGGCTGACCTTGCCGTTAATAACCGATTTGCCAATTCACGCGGCAATTATTGGGCTGTGCGTGGGGTACATTTGTTGCAGGTTGATCCTTCTGTTCTCGCTCGCGACGAGGCCGCCGGCGCAGCTCTGTGGGAAGACAGCGCAAGGCTGGTGGGAATGCCATGCGATTGAACAAGTACATCAGTGAATCCGGCTGGTGCTCACGGCGCGAGGCCGATGAATTGATCAACCAGCAGCGCGTGATCCTGAATGGTGAAATCGCCGTTACCGGCGCGAAATGGCAGGAAGGCATGACGGTGCTGGTCGATGGTAATATCGTCAAGCAAAAGCCGACTGCCAAGAACAAGCGCAAGCATATTTATATCGCGCTGAATAAGCCCGTGGGTATCACCTGCACCACTGATGAAACCGTGAGCGGCAACATAGTGAACTTTGTCGACCACAGGGAGCGCATCTTTCCGATCGGTCGTTTGGACAAGAATTCCGAGGGTTTGATTTTACTAACCAGCAATGGCGATATTGTCAATCAGATCCTGCGCTCGGAGAACAAGCACGAAAAAGAGTATCTGGTTGGTGTGAACAAGCCGGTGAACGATGTTTTTTTGCGTACCATGGCACGTGGCGTGCGTATCCATAACCAGGTGACCCTGCCATGCAGGGTGTCCAGACTGGCAAAGTATGGGTTCAGGATAGTACTCACCCAGGGCTTGAACAGGCAGATTCGCCTGATGTGTGAAGAGCTCGGCTATAAGGTAGTGCAGTTGCGCCGTACGCGAATAATAAATGTGAAGCTGGGTTCATTGAAACCCGGTATCTGGCGCAATTTGACGGACGCCGAACTGTCCGGGCTGTTACCGGATAAGAAGGATTGGTAGGTCAACAATGGCTATAGCTGCTGTTGGGCAACGCACAACCCTTTAGCCAATAAAATACGAAGAAATCTCCATCATTATGAGGGTACAACTATGAAGGTGGCCAATACAGCAGAAACGACGGGCTCCACCGTAGGCACGGCAGGGCGCGGACTGAAGGCTCAGCGTTTCGCCATGTCCGGGTATCCGATACAGGTGGGGCCCACCACGCACCTGGCCGAGGAGCGCGAGCGCCTCGACGCAATGACCTGGCAGCACTTCGAAGTGACCCGGATGGGTGCGACCATCGGTGCTATCCTGCACGGCCCCGACCTTGCCACCGAACTCCCTGACGAGGTGATTGCGGAGATCGCTGCTGCCCTTGCCGCTTACAAGGTTATCTTTTTCCGCGACCAGCCGATCACTCCAGCCCAGCACATCGCGTTTGCGCGCCGGTTCGGTGAGCTCGAGTTGCACCCATTTCTCGGCTCCAATACTGAGCTTCCCGAACTGGTGCGCTTTGAGAAGTCGGCCGAGACGGCCGGGTACGAGAACGCCTGGCACGCCGATGTAACCTGGCGTGAGTGCCCATCGATGGGAGCCATCCTGCACGGGATCAAAGTGCCTGACGTGGGTGGCGACACCCTGTTTGCTGACATGTACGCGGCCTATGAGGGTCTGCCGGATGACGTGAAGGAAAAGATTGAGACGCTCGACCTTGAGCACACATTTATGCACACCTTCGGCTCATTCCTGACAGAGGAGCAGAAGGCCGGCATGCTCCAGGCCTATCCGCCACCGACACACCCCATCGTCTGCACCCACGATGTCACCGCGCGCCGACATCTGTATGTCAATCGCGGTTTCGCATCCCATGTGGTTGGCCTTGGCAGCGAAGAGAGCCGCGAACTTATCGATCTGCTGTGCCGACAGGCGGACTACCCTGAGTACCAGTGCCGTTTCCACTGGGAGCGCGATTCAGTGGCGTTCTGGGATAACCGTGCGGTACAGCACTATGCATCGAGCGACTACTGGCCCCAGGTGCGTATCATGGAACGGGCATCCATCATCGGAAGGCGTCCCCATCGCTAGGCACTGAGCCTAAACAAACGATTCGAGGTCCTGCGTGGCTTGCACCAGTTTACGAATATTGGCCGAGGTGATGTCCTCGCCATAATTAGCCGGTGGCGTAATCAACCAGCCGATGAACAGACCCCACATGATGGATTTGCGATAAAGGTACCAGGCAGTGTTTGCATCGGGCACGTTCTGTACATTTTTCGCACGCAATAACTCGCAGTAGTACGCCAGCAATTCGCGTTCATGCTGGCGTCGCATTGCGATACTCAATCCAGTAGAGATCACGTAACTCACATCGTGTGCCCAGTTGCCCCGGCAGAGCAATTGCCAGTCAAATAAACCGCCATCGCCATTGGGCGGCAAATAGGTGTTGGCGATGTGAGTATCCCCATGCAGCACCGTTTGCGGTTGCTGGATCGCTTCCAGCTGGAAGGCGTGCAAAAGTCCCGCCATGGTATCCAGAGACAGATTTAGCGGGGCAATCAGGTCTTGTTTGAACGGATGCTTGCTCACCTGGTCCTTCACCAATTCATAGCCGTACTGCTGGAAAATGTCGCTCATGCCGCCCGCGAGTGGCGTGGCTATCCACGCAAGGTCGGTTAGCAGGCGCGGGCTTTGCCAGAAATGTCCGTGCAGGGTGGCCAGGGTACGCAACAAGCCTTTGATCTGTTCAAGACTAATGTCGGTGGTTGCGTTGGGAAACACGACATTGCGCAGGGAGAGGTCTTCCATGATCAGTCCGAATTGTCCGCTATCCTTGTCAAATTCTGCTGCGTAGATCTGTGGTGTTTCCATGGCAAGGGATGGACGAATATCACGGTAAAAACGCGTTTCATTTTCGTACATTTCCGGCGGCGCGTGCGGCGTCAGCAGCATAGTTTTCAGCATGACCTGGGAGGGAATGCCGGCATTACAGCTGTTTCTGAATTGCAGATGCAGAATGGCCCGGTCAGCAGTTGATGCTTGTCCATCGCCACATTGTAGGATGTTTGCAATGGAATAATCGCGTAATTCGCATTCTGGCTGCATCACCTGCAATAAGGTATTCAGCAGCGGTATTGTTAGATCATTCAGGGTTTTCGGAAAAATAGCCATGTTGTCCCATGATGTGAGATAAAATTAGCGTTGCGCGAAAGTATGCAACAGTCACAAGCGATCTGTGATCGGTATAGTGAATACTGTCATAGAGTCCCCCAGCAGATTTTTGCCGGTAACACCCGCAAAGAACTGACTGGAAAGCAGTTCTGCGAAGTAGTTTGCACTGGGATAGTGGATGACAAGTACCTGATCAAACCTGGCAAAGTCTTCCAGCGCCACGGAGCGCCCCATATGCAATGGACCGTGACCGAGCGCCGCCATACGAGATGCCATTTGCCTGCCAAAAAGTGCATGGTTCGCTTGTTGCCCACGGTTTCCACGCTTGACCAGGCTGTACACTACCAGCCCTTGCCTGTTGATCGCATTCACCGCACGCAGGCGCGCTTCACGAGCCCGCCATGTTGCATACTCGGGGAAGGTTGCGAACACAGGCGACACTTGCAGCGGCTCTACGCGCCACCTTCCGGACACGATATCCCTGATTCGCAGACGCAGCAGGAATTGTGGAACACCCAGGTTCTTTTGCCGGTTGCGCCGCATGCCATGCACATAGCTGTCGGCAAAATATTGGCGTGCTTCATGGAAATGACCATCAGCAATGCTTTCCTGATAATCCGTGCGTGAGGGGTATTCGAACATCAGCAAGCCATCCCAGTCGGAGTTCCCCAACTGTTTTGAACTGACGGTGAAAGCAGCCTGCCCTGCGTAGATGAGACGAGCCTTGCTGTTGGCCAGGATCTGCTTCACGAAGCGCCTCGACAGTGTCGATGACCTTGTCAGCGTTTCCAAGCTTGAAGAAGACAATAACGTGAAAAGCGTCCGCTGAATGAAACACCTGCTGCCTATCCTGCGCCGAGTCGCGACGGATGCGCAGATAACGCAGGTGTTGCCACGCCATGGCCGCCACCACCAGGAAAACTACGAGTACGAACGTCTCCAGCATCGTGTCTCGGGGCGCCTCACATGTACGGTCAATAGCGGGGAATCATGGTGAAAAAATGCGCTGTTTGTCCGGCACGGTGCAGATCCGCTTCATCTTGATGACATCATCAAACCTGGGGTACTTCCAGCGCAATTCATCGCCTTCCATCCAGCGCTTTACAATGGTAATGGAAGAGATGCCGAACGGGTGGAAATTGAGCACTGCATCGGGGTCCACATCCATGGAAGCCCAGGTATTAGCACAGCTGTTTGTGGCGCCCTCCGTATCGCGAGAACCGTTTTTCAGCGTGCCGTCGGCATGGAAGTCGTGAATGATGCCATGCGTGGTGACCACGATGCGGTCACCGCACTGTTCGATGCGTTCCATGTGTCCCTCCAGGCCGTCGTAGGCCAACCAGAGCCCGCGCATATCAGGAAATCCCTCGGCGATGGGCTCTCTGCAATGTTGCAGTATCGGCATGGGGAACGTCGTGTAATAGCAATTCGGTGCGGAGGGCGTATAGGCCTTGGGTATATCGTCTGCGCGCGGGCCGTTGCCATCGAGTTGCGGCAGCACACAATAGTCCAGTTGTGCGCCGTCTGCCGCAAACACCCTGGCCTCGGTGGTGTCCGGTGGACGCGGCCACCAGAACATCACGCCATACAGCAGTAACAATACCAAAACCATCGTTCCCAGTGACCACTTTACAAGGCGCATACTGATCTTCCTTCATGCAGGCCTGTCAGCCTGCGCTCAATCCGGTTCAGCTCAGGTAATGTTCCAAAATGCCGCGACCGGCGAACAGCGTGTTAACTGCTGTCGTCGCTGGTTGCCCCCAATTGCAGCAATTCATCCTGCACGTGCAGGCGTGCCAGGTTAAGGCGTTTTTGCGTGCGCGCCCGGGTGGCGCCAAAGCCGTAGTCGTACTCATAGAATTTCTCGCCCGCCAATCCAGCGGCGATATTCGCCCGGGCGAACTGAAAGTAGGTGCCCTGGGCATATTCCAGCACGCCATGCAACGAGACCGGCACCTTGTCATCCGCCAGCCAGTCGCGATCCGCATAGCAGCGATTGCCAAAAAGACGATCTGTGTAAGCAACTAACATTGTCGCGGTATTGGCCGAGCCAACTCACCGGCACAGGATCAGTCACAAAATGCGCCTTGCAGGCACCGGCCAGCGCAAAGTCCGCGAGGCAGGGGCGGGGGCCGAGCAGGAAATCGTTGTCGGCGAAGTGCGCATCCAGCGCCTGCAGCATATTGGTGTAATCAGCGCGGACCGCAGCTGCCTGCTCAGGTCCCACACCGTTGACCTCGCAGACATTCTTGCCAAAGCCCTGGTACATCATCTCACCGATAGGTGCCAGCTCAAGCAGTTCCTGCTCGGTGAACGGCTCGTCGATGGAGCGGTTCAGGACAGAGTTGGCGCCAAAGCGCGGACCCACCCAGGCCACGTTGTCCGGATAGCACCAACGGGTATGTACACAGACTCGCCCCAGCCAGTGATTGAATACGTCTTCCAGTATAAAGCAGGTTGCCCTTTGCAGCGGTGTCGTCGGGATCACGGGTGTCTGGTGGAAGCGGTCGTTGAGCAGCGGACCCAGGGCGATGGTGTCGTGGATCATCCATTTTTCCGGTGTAATCAGGGCCGGGATAAAATGAGTGCCGGTGCGCGCCTCGATCGCGGCCGTGCGCTCCTGCGTCTTGAAGTGCCAGTACCAGGGAATGTGCTGGAAGCGCAACTGGGCTTCCAGTTTGCGGGTGAACATACTCATTTCACTGCCCACCAGTCCGTACTCGCCGCGATACATATCCGTGTTGCGTCCCGCTGTAAGTGCTAGATGAATTTCCCGGTTCAACACGACACGTGTGACCTGGAATCTGCCCGAAGCGTGACATAATGGCATTTAATGTGTCAATATAATCTCCAGATCCGAATACCAGCGCAGCGCCAGCGCCATGAGTGCGCCGCCATTACCGCCAGGAGTACTACTCATGTCCACCCCGGAACGACTGCGCTTGATCGGCGGCACCGGCTCACCCTATACGCGCAAGATGGTTGCGCTGCTGCGCTATCGCCGCATCCCCTACGCGATCACCTGGGCAGACCCGGTAGGTACGCTGGATGCGATGGGTATCGAAAAACCCAGGCCAACGTTTCATCCCACCTTTCTTTTCAAGGGCGAGGATGGCAATCTCCAGGCGGTGTGCGACTCCACCCCTATCATTCGCCGTCTGGAGAGCATGTACCCCGACCGTTCCGTGCTGCCGACCGACCCGGCGCTGGCCTTCATCGATTACCTGATCGAGGATTTCGGCGACGAGTGGTGCACCAAGTACATGTTTCATTACCGCTGGTATCCTGCAGTGGATGCCGACAATGCAGGCACGCTGCTGCCCCTGGGCATGGATGTCAGTCTCCCCGCGGACCTGCACCAGACGTTCAAGAAAATATTTACGGAGCGGCAGGTGGGACGCCTGTACGTGGTGGGCTCCAATGACACCACAGCACCGGTAATCGACGCCAGTTACCGACGCTATCTGGCCGCCATGGAGGCGCACCTGGCACAGCAGCCCTTCATGCTCGGCAAGCGTCCCGGCGCCGGCGATTTCGCCATGTTCGGTCAGTTGACGCAGTTGGTCGGGTTTGACCCTACTCCCCGCGCCATCGCCCACGAGGTATCGCCGCGCACTGTCGCCTGGGTGGACCGCATGGAGGACCAGTGCGGACTGGAAACGCAGGACAGCGACTGGAGCCAGGCTGGAGGACATCCCGGCAACTCTCAAAGGCCTGCTCAATGAAATCGGCCGGGTCTATGTGCCGGCGCTGCTGGCCAATGCCAAATCAGTTGCAGCGGGCGAGAAAACCTGGGAGGCGCAGATAGATGGCGCGCGCTGGACGCAGCAGACCTTTCCCTACCAGGCCAAGTGCCTCAAATGGATCAACGAGCAGTACCTCGCCCTCAGCGCTGCAGATCGCGCCCGGGTGAATGCCGTGATAGCGGGCACCGGTTGCGAAGCCTTGCTCACCACGCATTAGACATACCGATATCAGATTAACAGGAGCAGGCAAATACCATGAGTGATATGGCAATCAGTAACCGCGTCACCGCAATGACCGGTACCAGGTACCCGATAATCCAGGCGCCGATGGGCTGGATCGCACGGGCACAACTGGCCTCTGCGGTGAGCAACGCCGGCGGCATGGGCATTATCGAAACCTCGTCAGGCGAGCTCGATAACATCAAGGCCGAGGTCGCGAAGATGCGCTCGCTGACGGATAAGCCATTCGGCATGAACGTGGCGCTGTCCTACGTGAAGGGCAGCAATATCATCGACTTTGTCATTGAGCAGGGCATCAAGTTTGTCACCACATCCTCCGGTAGCCCGAAAGTGTGTACCGAGGCGTTCCAGCAGGCGGGTATCAAGGTTTTCCATGTGGTGCCGACGCTGGAGATGGCGCTGAAGGCCATCGATGCGGGTGTTGACGGCCTGGTCGTGGAAGGCGGGGAGGGCGGCGGCTTCAAGAATCCCAGCCCGGTCTCCACCATGGTATTGCTGCCGTTGATCCGCTCCCGCGTCGATGTGCCGATCATTGCTGCAGGTGGCATGGTCGATGGGCTGTCCATGGCCGGCGCCTTCGCGATGGGCGCGGAGGGCGTGCAGATGGGCACCCGTATGCTGTCCTGCGCCGAATCGCCGGTACATGCCAACTGGAAGCAGGCTGTGCTCAATGCGGCGGAAACTGACACTGTTTTCCTCAACCAGGAATCGCGTCCCGCCCTGCGTGCGTTGCGTACCGAGCGCACTGCCGCGCTTGCGCTACTCGGTAAGTTCAATGTGATGGAACATATGGCCGATTTGCCGTCGCTCTATTTTGGCGGTGATATGGAGGCGGCCATCCCGCTGTGTGGGCAGGTGTGCGGGCGGATTGACTCGATCAAGACGGCGCGGGAAATCGTTGAGGAAACCATGGCGGGGTTTCATCAGATTATGCGGGAGTTGGCTAAACAGTACGTTGTGTGAACGTCCTGGGAAATGAAAGGTTGGGGCGGCGCCAGGTCTGGACTTGCCCAGTCGCTCAAAAACAGAAGGCATTCGCTCTCTGGGCAAGTCCCGACCAGGCGCCTTGCGCTCCGGTAGTCTCGCACCTATATTCGATCACACGAATTGCTAATTGGTGAACTCATATGGGCCTTGTGACTAAAACCCGGGAAGTAATTCGCGTTCTCCGCGAATTCGCCAACGTCATTCCGCAATTGCGTGATTTCAGAATGCCCGGCAGCGCAGACAAGGTGTCACTGGGCGCGGCCTTTGAAGATGCTGTCGCCCGCTATCCCGATAACCTGATGCTGTTGTTTGAGGGCCGCCAGTGGACCTACGCTGAATTTAATATCGACGTCAACCGACTGGCTCATTTTTGCGTGAGCGCGGTATTGGCAGAGGCGATTCAGTCGCTGTCTTTATGGAAAACCGGGCAGAGTTTGTGCTGTCCGTGTTGGCCATCGTCAAGCTCGGAGCTGGTGCGGCCCTGGTTAACAACAGCCTGTCCGGCGCGGGGCTGGTGCATTGTATCAAGTCCACCAACGCCACTGCTTGCATTGTCGGTGAAGAGCGCGTGGACGTGCTGGCACAGGTGTTGCCGGAATTGGACCTGCAGGCCGGACGCGACTACCTGTGGCTGCCCGATGGTGATGCATTATCGGCGCCCGCCTGGGCACACGACGCCAGTGCTGGCATGGCTGAAATGTCGAGTGAGAACCTGCCCGTGACACGGGAGATCACGGCGGGGGAGCCAGCACTGTACATTTTTACCTCAGGTACCACTGGGCTACCAAAGGCAGCGATCGTCACCCAGCGCAAAATCTATGCCGCAAGTTTTGGTGTGGGTCGCGTTGGTTTTCGCATTAAGCCGCAGGACAGGCTCTACCTGTGCTTGCCGATCTATCATTTCACTGGTATGGGCCCTGGATTGTGTACATTTATTTCTTTCGGGGCGTCCGTGTACCTGCGACGCAGCTTTTCTGCTTCCAGGTTCTGGCCCGAGGTGCAGCAGTACCAGACCAACTGTTTTATCTATGTCGGTGAACTATGCCGCTACCTGGCGATGCAGCCGGTGTGTCCCGAGGAACAAAACAACCCACTGCAAAAAATGCTTGGCAACGGTCTACGACCTGATGTGTGGGATGAATTCAAGAACCGCTTTGGTGTTGAGCGCATCTGCGAAATCTACGGCTCCAGTGAGGGCAATGTGACTTTCGTCAACCTGCTGAATAAGGATAAGACGATTGGCGCCTCCATCTCGCAGGTTGCACTGGTTCAGTACGACACCGAGAATGATGTCATTGTGCGTGACAGCGATGGACGTTGTATCGAGGTTCAGTTCGGTGCGCCCGGCCTGCTGGTGGCGAAGATTGGACCAAATGCCGAGTTCGATGGCTATACCAATCCTGAGGCGACCCAAAGTAAAATTATTCACGACGTGCAGACCGCTGGTGATCAGTGGTTTAACACTGGCGATCTGGTCCGTCGCATTGATGTAGGCTTTGCTCTGGGTTTCAAGCATTACCAGTTTGTCGATCGGATCGGGGACACCTTTCGTTGGCGTGCGGAGAATGTCTCCACCAATGAAGTGGGAGAAATTCTCAATGCCCATCCGCAAATCACCATGGCCAATGTCTATGGCGTAGAGGTGCCGGGTGTAGAGGGCCGCGCTGGCATGGTGGCATTCGCTCTGGATGAGGGCACTAAGTTTGATGTGGCAGGCTTCCAGTCTCTGGTGGAGAGTGCGTTGCCGCCCTATGCCCAACCCGTTTTTGTCCGGATTTTAAGAGCAGCGCAGACCACTGTTACCTTCAAACTGCTCAAAGGCGAACTGCGTGAACAGTCTTATCATCTGGACCGCGTAGGTGACGATACTGTCTATGTGCGCAAACCGCGCAGCGCGGGCTACGAACTGCTGGATCGGACGTTCTACCAGCAGCTTATAGACGGCAGTGCCGGCTATTAGAGTTTTCGGCTTATAGCAGTTCCTCGGCCAACAGGGTCATTGCGTCCGGTTGAGCCGTGGTGAGCAGCATCATATCCAGTGAGCCGCGCTGCTCAGCTGCTTTCCAGCTACTGAGCCGCTCCCGGATACGCCCGGGGGGTCCGATCAGATTCGTGCGATCGATGAGATCCGCAGGTACGGCGGCCGCCGCCTGGTCTTTTTCTCCGGCAAGGTACAGGGTTTGAATCTGCTCAACCTCATGTGCATAGCCCATGCGAGTGGCGAACTCGGCGTAAAAATTCTTGCCTTTGGAGCCCATGCCGCCCAGTTGCCGCGCCATGGTCGGTTTCATCATCTCCTGCACGGCTGTAACATCATCGTGCACGATGACATTCACAAAAGTGCTTACGGTAAAGTCATCACGCTGGCAGCGCGCAGTGGGACTGGCAAAGCCTTCGGCGAGATGGCGATCGACAATATTTTCGGTGTCAGTGGGATCGATAAAGGATAACAGCACCCCGTCGGCTATCTCCGCAGCCAAACGCAATCCGCCGGGACTGATCGAGGCGAGAAAGATGGGTTGGTTCGGCATTAGGGTGGGCCACACTCTTTAGCGGCTTCCCGGCACCGGTTGTGTTGGGCCCGGTCGAGTGGCAACTGATAATGATAACCCTCGTGCCGCAGTGGCTCACGGCGCTGTAATATCTTACGAATGATGTCGACATATTCACGGGTACGCACGAGGGGCTTGTCGTACGCCACCCCGTGCCAGCCCTCAGCGACCTGGGGGCCTGAACTGCCAAGGCCCAGGATGAAGCGTCCCTCTGACAACGCATCCAGACCTATGGCAGTCATTGCGGCGCAGGCCGGAGTGCGTGCGGGAATTTGCATTATGGCTGTGCCTACCTTGAGGGTACTGGTATGGGCAGCCAGCCAGGTAGCGCCAGTCACCGCATCGCAGCCGTACGCTTCTGCGGCCCAGACTGAGTGAAAACCCAGTGACTCCGCCAGACGCACAATTTCCAGATCAAATCGCGGTTGCGCACTGAATGCCGTCTGCACAAAAGCCAAGCCCAATTTCATCGACGCTGTCTCCCTTTGCCCTAGTATCGAAACGTACCAGATTGCTCTTGCTGAACATAGTCCTTGAAGCTACTATAATGACATATATTATGCCTATACATTAGGCCAGTATCTTGAGCAGTCGTTTTGTCACTGGCATGGGGTCTGTTACTTTTCGCGCTACCTACAAGAAGGCAGGATTATGAACGCTATAGTGTTTTCCGGAGCCTGGTGGATATGGCCTTTAGCGGCCGCACTCTATGTGTTGTTCAGGGCCTGGTATGACAACTGGCGTAAACCTCTCAGTACCCAGGAAATAGAGCACTACATGCGGCTGATCGAGACCTCTCCCGGCGCGGAGCATACTGATCCTCAAGTGCTGCGGCAATTTCTCGCGCGCGATGACGGCAAGGAATTTGTTATGTGCAACCTGGTGCGGCTGCACGCTCAGCCGGTTGCGCATCCGCTGACGGGGGTGATGACGCCACCGCGCCAGCTCATACAGGAGTACTTTCGTCCCTTTGCTCTTACGCTTTTCCTGCATGGTGGGCACCCCATCGCTACCTCGCGCAAAGTGGCAGGCTATATCGATTCCTGGAATGTACCGCCAGATCCGGGGTGGACCATGGTCGGAATGATGCGCTACCGCAGTCGCCGCGACATGATGGAGCTCACCCTGAATCCGCGTTTTATGAATGCATATCCATTCAAGGCGGCGGCAGTGGAGCAAACCTACTCCTTTCCGACACAGATCCTGTCGACGATGGTATTGCGACCGCGTAGCGGCGTTGCCCTTGGCCTTATGCTGATGGCAGCGCTCGTACACCTTGTGTCTGTGCTAGCAGGGCAATTGCAATGACGCAGTGCACCGAATTATGGGTAGATCGCATCAACCTGAGAAAAACTCAGGTCGTGACGAGGGAAATACCAGAATTGTTGCCGGGAGAGGTCCTCGTTGGTATAGACCTGTTTGCCCTGACCTCCAACAACGTCAGTTACGCCGTGACAGGCGACATGATCGGCTATTGGTCCTACTATCCCGCTGAGAACAACTGGGGCAAAGTGCCGGTGTGGGGATGTGCCAATGTGATTGCATCACATTGTGGTGATGTACTTGTGGGTGAGCGTCTATGGGGCTTCTTTCCCATGGCCAGCCATGCAGTGTTACACCCGGGCAAAATTCGTCTCGACCAGTTTGACGATGTCTCCGTGCATCGCCAGCCACTGCCGGCGCTCTATAACACTTATCGGCGAACCCAGGCGGAGCAGGAATTTCTGCGTCAATTTGAAGTGGAGCGCTGTTTGTTGTTTCCGCTGTTTGCTACGTCCTTCGTACTCTACGATTATTTGGTGGACAACAAGTTTTTTGGTGCACGGCAGGTGTTGATAGGTTCGGTGTCTTCCAAAACTGGTTTCGGACTTGCAAAAATGCTGCACAACGATCCTGCAGGTGACGCAGCGTATTATTGGCCTGACTTCGGGCGCCAATGTCGCTTTCGTGAACAGTCTGAAGTGCTGCGACGAGGTGGTGATCTATGGCAATGAATCACACATCGACACTACTGTGCCGACAGCCTATGTTGATATGTCCGGCGATGCGAGACTGACTGCCGCGCTGCACAATCTGCTGGGTGAGAATATGGTGGAAAGCATTATGGTCGGCGCTACACACTGGGAGCAGCGCGGCGCAGTCGGACAATTGCCCGGCGCCAGGCCCACGTTCTTTTTTGCCCCGGTCCACATCGCCAAGCGTGAAACTGACTGGGGTCCTGGAGTGGTAATGATGAAGGCAATGAAAGCTGCCGCCGAGGTTGCACAAAGCGTGCAAGGACAAATGGAAGTTGAATGGACCCGGGACGTGCAGGGCCTTACCATACTGTGGAACGACTTGCTCGACAACAAGGTTTCGCCGAACCGCGGACTGATGGGGTCACTGCTTTAACAATTACCAATCTGGCCCAGGATGTTTTTCCAGGGCAGTCTGATTCAGTCCTGAGCCGTGGAGGCGTCAATGAAGAAATATTATTATTATTTTGGGCGTACTTGTTATTGGCGCAACTCTTGTTTGGCATAACCGGGTCAACCTGCTGGTCTGGGGATTGCCGATTGTCAAAGACATCACCGACCCCGTTCCACCAAACGTCCTATACAGTGGCCACACGGCCCGGCCACAGCCAGCCAGCCTCCGGCAGAACGGCCGCCGAATATCATTCTGATCCTGGCGGATGATATGGGTTTTAACGACGTCTCTCTCTACAACGGCGGGGCAGCGGATGGCAGTGTGATGACGACCAATATCGACGCCATCGCCCGGCAGGGAGTGGTGTTCGAAAATGGCTATGCTGCCAACGCGGTCTGCGCACCGTCGCGCGCGTCGCTGTTGACCGGGCGTTACTCGACGCGCTTCGGTTTTGAGTACACACCGTTTCCGAATATCGGGGCGACGATCTTCCAGTGGATGAGTGATCTCGACCCGCCACCCCTGCCACTGTTCATTGATCATGCCGCGGCCAAGACGCTGCCGCCATTTGAACAACTCGGGATGCCAGCGGAACAGGTCACTATTGCCGAGGTGTTAAAGTCCCGTGGATATTACACCGCGCATATCGGCAAATGGCACTTGGGATCTCTGCCTGGTATGCGTCCCGAGGACCAGGGCTTTGACGACAGCCTCTATATGGCAGGCACCCTTTACCTTCCCAAGGACGATCCCGATGTAGTCAATGCCAGGCGGGAACGCGACGCTATCGATCGGATGGTGTGGGCCACGGCCCAGTACGCGGTCCGCTTCAATGGTGGCGAGCGCTTTCGGCCCAGTGGTTACCTGACCGATTACTACACTGATGAAGCGATAAAAGTAATTGAGGCCAATCGCAACCGTCCGTTTTTTCTTTATCTGGCCCACTGGGGCATCCATAACCCCTTGCAGGCAACCCGGGAGGACTATGACGCATTTTCACACATAGAAGACCATTCCCTGCGGGTATATGCCGCCATGATCCGCGCACTGGATCGCAGCGTGGGCCGCATCGAACAGGCGTTAAAGGACAATGGACTGAGTGAAAATACCCTGATTGTATTCACCAGCGACAATGGCGGCGCCGGCTACATCGGGCTGCCAAATATCAACAAACCCTACCGGGGCTGGAAACTGGATCACTTCGAGGGCGGCATCCATGTGCCATATATGGCCAAGTGGCCCGCGCAGATCAAGGCCGGCAGTGCTATGTCAGCCCCAATACATCACGTGGATCTGTTTCACACATTTGCCGCGGCTGCGGGCGCACAGGTACCAACTGACCGGAAACTCGACGGGGTCAACCTGCTACCTTTCATCCGGGGAGAGGAGGGTGGGGCACCACATCAGACGCTGTTCTGGCGCGAAGGATACCAACAGTCGGTCCTGCACGAAGATTGGAAGCTGATCAGGGCAGACCAACCGGACAAGCCGGCCGGCAACCCCCAGAAAAAGTGGTTGTTCAATCTGGCGGACGACCCCACGGAGCAGCACAATCTTGCGGAGCGCATGCCCGATAAGGTGGCGGAGCTAGAGGCATTGCTGGCTGCACACAATGCCGAACAGGCTAAGCCCATGTGGCCCAGCGTGGCCCAGGACGCACAACTTATTGATAAAGCTGGTGGTGTGCCGTACGAAGAGGGTGACGAGTATATTTATTGGCCGAACTGAGATGCGCTGAGCCTCATATAGCAAAGCGCATCGTCTAGAGTTTCAACATCAGTTTGCCCGGATTGTCGCCCCCAAAACCGGCGGCCTGAAGGGTTACCCATCGGGTTCCCTCAGGCTCATGTCCAGATCAGGAAATCCGGAGGAGGCAGTATCTGCGTGAGTTCGCGACTACTCAGGACTGACCTGCAGCCCGTGACATCTGACCTTCCGACCTTGGGCCTCGGGGATCATTACTGGCGCGCGGCACATTGCGATCACTGGGCGCGACAGGCGGGGCAGCGTTCTCACTGAATAACGTCTTGTAAGATGTAACGATTTCAACAACACCTACTGGGCGGGCATCAACTCGCGGGTCATTAGTGGCCCTCCCACCAGCCGTAATGCCATCCGTCGATGTGATTTTCACGTCCAGGACAGGATTTTTTGGTGGCTTTATTGCTGCAACAGGTCTAATTATTTCTGCTAGTTGGAGTATCAACGACTAAATCATTGCCCGTGGAAACTTGTTCCCATCCACCGTCAGTATCCGCAGAACCTAGCGTTACCGGGATGCTGATTTCCCTGTCATTGTCATCACGTTTGCTCAGAGGGGATCGTTTCGTACGGATTTTCTGTCACGTCAACATGCTTAAGAGGGGCTGCGGGATATGAAAGCAATGCTGTGCCCACTACCGGAGCTTGATCACTAACCTGTACAGCGATTCCAGCAGCCGGGTCTGACGCAATTGCTTCTGTAGTCAGCAGACCCTCAGTCTCTGTCTTGCGGCCGCGATTGCGGCGCCGCCGCTGTGGCTCAGCACGTTTCATGTCGCTGGGTCGCTTGCGCGGCTTGCCCTGCTCATTGGAAGAGTCCAGTGCCGTTTCTATAAGACCGACTTCGCCGCTGTCTAAGCTCTCTTCCGGCGAACGACCCTGGCTTTCCCGGTTAGGACGTCGATTACCTTCGCCACGACTACGAGCAGGTTCACTGGAACGGTCACGCCTCTGTTGCCCACGCTTTTCGTTGTCCCGGGGATTCTTATCGGTATCGACTACCACGTCTCCTGTGGCGTTGCGTTCCCGGGATCTAGGTTGCTGACCACTTTGGCTGCTGCGGCGACGGTTCCGATTACGACTGCTAGTTGGTGGACGGCTGGCCTTCAGTGGTGGTTTGCTGGATTTGCTCCGCAGTACGCTGTTCCTGTGGCGGCTTTGTTTCCTTGGGGCGATCAACAGGTTTGGTGCCGAATAAGGTGGAGAAAATGCGGGACAGAACGCCCGGTGTAGGAGCGTGTTGCGTCGGGATGTGCGTCGCTTGCTCGACAGGTTTGCCCGTAGGCGCCTCTGCGGGCTTTTTTGTCTCGCTTCCTGGCATTGGTGACTGCTGCCGGATACCCTGCACCGCAGCCTGTTGTAGCGGAATAGCAGCGGAGTGGATGTCACTTATCGCTTCGGCAGCAGGCACAGTAATATCCACTGTGTAGCTGACCTCATGCTCACCGTCCACTTCATCGTCACGCAGCCGGGTGACTTCGAAGTGTGGTGTCTCGAGATTCGGATTGGGTATAACCAAAATACGAACCTTGGTGTCCCTTTCAATGTCGCTAAGGGCCGAACGCTTTTCATTCAAGAGATAGGCAGCCACGTCAACGGGCACAATAGCCCGAACTTCCGCACTGCGTTCCTTGATGGCTTCTTCTTCAAGCAATCGGAGGATGGACAGTGCCAGGGATTTGGTGTCACGAATACTGCCTTGACCATTACAGCGGGGACAGACAATGGCACTGGTTTCTCCCAGGGAAGGGCGCAGCCGCTGACGGGACATTTCCAACAAGCCGAAGCGGGAAATTCGACCTACCTGCACACGAGCACGATCTATCTCCAGTGCATCGCGCATACGATTTTCGACCGCGCGCTGATTCCTTGGCGACAGCATATCAATAAAGTCAATGACCACCAGACCGCCCATATCGCGCAGGCGCAATTGTCTGGCGACTTCATCTGCAGCTTCAAGATTCGTATTCAAGGCCGTTTCCTCGATATCGCCGCCACGAGTCGCTCGGGCGGAGTTGATATCGATTGATACCAGGGCCTCGGTTGGGTCAATAACGATGGATCCTCCGGAGGGCAACCGGACTTCACGCTGGAAAGCAGTTTCAATCTGGCTCTCGATCTGGAACCGGTTAAACAGGGGGATGTTGTCCTCGTACAGCTGTATGCGCGCGGTGTACTTGGGCATTACCTGGGCAACAAAGTCGCAGGCTTGTTTATAGGCTTCTGGTGAGTCAATCAATACCTGGCCGATATCATCGCGCAGGTAGTCACGCACCGCGCGGATAATGACATTGCTCTCCCGGAACAACAGTTCCTTGGGCTTGGCTTGTTCGGAGGCTTTGGAGATAGCGTCCCAGAGTTGCAGCAAGTAGTTCAGATCCCACTGCAGTTCTTCAGCGGCGCGGCCAACTCCGGCAGTGCGGATGATGACACCCATTCCGTCGGGAATCTGCAGGGCACCCAACGCCTCCTTCAACTCGGAGCGGTCGTCCCCCTCGATACGCCGGGAGATACCACCGGCGCGCGGATTATTTGGCATAAGTACCATATAACGACCGGCCAGGCTGATAAAGGTGGTCAGGGCAGCGCCCTTGTTACCGCGTTCTTCCTTGTCGACCTGGACGATGACTTCTGTGCCTTCCTTGACTATCTCCTTGATCTTTAGACGCCCGTCGCCACCGGGCTTCCGGTAAAAGTACTCCCTGGCTATCTCCTTGAGGGGTAGAAAGCCGTGTCGCTCTGCGCCAAAGTCGACAAATGCGGCTTCCAGGCTAGGCTCTACGCGGGTGATTTTGCCCTTATAGATGCTGGCTTTTTTCTGCAGACGGGTACGGTTTTCAATATCGAGGTCATACAGGCGCTGCCCATCGACCATTGCTACGCGCAACTCTTCTGGTTGAGTTGCATTGATTAACATCTTTTTCATAGTGCCATTGCCTTGTGACAACAGGCCTGGCGGGGCAGGAGAGCATATATAAAGTCGGCAACATGCCGGTTAACAGTAGCAATCGACTGAAAAATCGTTGGATTTTCAGTCGCTTACTGGATACCGATGCGGTCATGCTGCCCGTGGCACCCAGATAGTGTGTTAAACGCTAACCACAGAATGTCCCGTGGTCGCTATAACGTAAGGCAGTAAAGTTATATGGTACTTCACCTGCCTTTTTGCTAGTGTCACAGCACCTGTGGCCTGCGACGACGCTAATTAGTTCTTTATATAGCTGATTCTGTATCCCGGCAGTACTTGCTGCTCGGTTCATTCCATTGTCGGCGCGGCTTTCATCTTTGCGTGGCTAGTATCGCTCGCAAGTCGCCATAACGTCGACATCCATTTGTTTTTTGTGGTTGAACTGGCGGAACCATGCGTCTCACGCGCTGGCCCAAACAATCCCCAGGGGCTTAATTCACCACCCGTCCCTGCTTCAGAAAACGGACGGATGCAACCACAAGGCAAACTATAGCAGCATATGATGAAAAAGGACATGCTTTGTGCAGCCCATGTCAGATAGCCCAGACAGCAACTCTTCCAGACAAGCGCGTTACCTGACCGTAGATGAGAATTCTTCTGGTCAGCGGCTGGACAACTACCTTGTACGAGTGTTGAAGGGTGTCCCTCGCACCCGCTTGTACCGTGCATTGCGTAAAGGTGAGGTTCGGGTAAACAAGGGTCGGGTGCGTGCGGATTATCGACTTGTCACGGGTGACTTGGTGCGGATCCCCCCCTTCACCAGCCCGACCCCTCGGAACTCGCCACCATTCCACGTCAGCAGATTGAACAATTGGCCCAACGCATCGTTTACGAAGACGATAATATGTTGGTGATGGATAAGCCGTCAGGGCTGGCAGTTCACGGCGGGAGTGGTCTCAGTTTCGGTTTGATAGAATGTTTGCGCCAGATTCGCCCCGATGCGCCTTACCTGGAACTGGTACATAGATTGGACCGCGATACCTCCGGGCTGATACTGATAGCAAAGCGAGCGGTTATCCTTCGCGAGTTGCATCGGCAGTTGCGTGAAAAGCATATTGATAAGCGGTACTTCGCTCTGGTTGCTGGCAAGTGGCCCAAAGCAGTTCGCCTTGTGGACGCGCCGCTGGAAAAAAATATCTTGCAATCGGGTGAGCGTATGGTGCGGGTAAGTCGCGAGGGAAAAAGGGCGATCACTGAGTTTAACGTAGTAGAGCGTTTGCAGGGAGCCACCTTGCTAGAGGCCAGGCCAATTACCGGCCGCACGCACCAGATCCGGGTACACGCCTATCACACTGGATTTCCCTTGTTAGGAGATGACAAGTACAGCAATGACCGGTCGGCAGACTTTGCTCGACAGATCGGCCTCAATCGTCTGTTCCTTCACGCGGCAACTCTGCGCTTTTCGCTCTTGGAGGTTGGGGAACTTTTCCTGCAAGCCCATCTGGATATTAATCTAGAAAATACTTTAAATAAACTTCGTAACATATAATAATTATGTATTTTCTGTATGGCTAGAGGGAGTACTCTTGGGTACCGATGATGCAAATGGAAATTGAGCTAGCCCTGTAAAATATCCAGTCCCACTTCGGTTAATAGCTCGGTTAGTTTTATAAGTGGCAACCCCTCCAGGCTCGTAGGGTCATTCCCTGTCAAGCCTTCGAACAAAGCGATACCCAATCCCTCTATCTTAAAACTCCCAGCACAGTCGTACGGCTGCTCTCGACGAAGGTAATTCGATATCTGTATATCGTTGAGAATCCGAAAACGTACACTAAACGGTTCCACGTGGAGCCGCTCCAGACCTCGGTCAAGGCATACCACCGCTACTGCCGTATAGAACTGGACACATCCGACCTGAACTACTTCGCAATTGCGCTTTGGCTTTGTCGAAACTACCCGGCTTGCCAAGGATGGACCCTTCTATGAAGGCGACCTGATCGCTTCCGATAACTACAGCACCTGGATAACGTTCAGCGACTGACTGCGCTTTTAATCGTGCCAGGCGCTGAGCCATCGCAGCAGGCGTCTCCCCTGCCAGGGAAATTTCTTCTATTTCTGGTGGTATACAGCGAAAGGAAAGTTGCAGTCGCTCTAACAGGCGCCGGCGGTAGGGGGATGTCGATGCCAGAATGATGTCCATTGGCCTTACTATTAAGGTGAGTGGTTGATGAGAACTGGTTGTATTCTAAAGATTTTTTTGACAAAGGGACAATCCGCACCTATGATTCGCGCCTATGTTAAGCGAGCCCCTACCGGCCATATTCGATGTTCGCAAGGCAGCAGTGCGTGGCGCAAGTGTCTGCGGGGTCGTAAAACCACAGGATTTAAAGCGTTTTCGGCCGCTATTAGGAAGTGATGACGGTAGTATTTCAGTGAAATGGTCTTTTCACGTGATGATGAAAGCCGGTATCTGGTACATGTGGCAGTAGAAGCGGATGTCGTCGTAACATGCCAACGGTGCCTTGAGGCCATGCCGGAGCACTTTTCATGTGAAAGCACTCTGGCGATCCTCTGGACCGATGAGGAGGCGGCACATCTTCCAAGGCATCTGGATCCGCTGGTAGTAAGGGAACCGTCTTGTAGCTTGTGGGACCTGGTAGAGGACGAGCTGATATTGGCCATGAGTCCATTCAGTTCCCATGGTACAGAGGATTGTAAAATGAAAACTGCGGCCTACTCCGAGCCGGACCCACAGCAGGGTACTGATGAGGATAAGCCCAACCCGTTCAATGTGCTGGAGCAATTGAGGCCCCGGCAATAAGCACTAGGAGTTAACGCGATGGCTGTTCAGAAAAGTAAAAAAACCCGCTCTCGACGTGGTATGCGTCGTTCCCATGACGCGCTGCGCGGACCTACTTTATCCGTAGATCAGGCTTCCGGTGAGACCCACCGCCGGCACCATGTCACTGCGGACGGCTTTTATCGGGGAAAGAAAGTCATCGATACCGGTAACGACGACTGATTTCCATGATTTGAGTGAGAGTCTTCCGGCAATGTTTCCGACGGCGATTGCAGAAGCTAGTATTTTCAGCGGAGACCCTGTCTCCGCGAGTGCTTGACGTACCTAGTTGTGAGCGCTGTCAAAAATTCTAGATCGACTACCCTGTTGACATACTACGATGATGAGTCGCGGGCGTTTCTGCTCCTGTGCAACGGATGTCATGCGCGTGTATATTCGTTTCTCGAGTGCCCTGCTCCGCGAAGTTGTAAAATACTATCGCATTGGAATTGCGATCTTGGTTAATTGAAGGCAGGCGTAAAGAATGTCAGAAAAGGCTGTCGCATTTGTTTTTCCCGGGCAGGGGTCGCAACAGGTAGGTATGTTGGCCGCAGCCAGCGAGAGATTCAATGCTGTCCGAGATACTTTCGCTGAAGCGTCACAGGCACTTGGCTATGACATGTGGGCATTGATTCAGAACGGCCCGCAGGATGCCCTGAATCTTACAGAAACCACGCAGCCAGTTCTGTTGACGTCCAGCGTCGCTCTATGGCGAGTCTGGCAGAAAGAGTCAGATGTTCGTCCGATCATGATGGCTGGACACAGTTTGGGAGAGTTCTCTGCACTCGTATGTGCCGGGGCCCTCGATTTTACAGAGGCGGTGAAACTAGTACGCAAGCGCGGCGAGTTTATGCAGACGGCAGTACCCGTTGGTCAGGGAGCCATGGCAGCGATTATCGGTGTTAGAACACAATGAAATTATCCATATCTGTGCGGATGTGGCCCAACGTCTTGGTGGTGTCGTGTCCGCAGTAAACTTCAATTCACCTGGGCAAGTCGTCATCGCTGGTCACGCAGCCGCAGTTGAGGCGGCGGTTATTGCTCTGAAAGCGGCTGGTGCGAAGCGGGCGATACTCTTGCCGGTAAGCGCGCCATTCCATACACAGTTGATGAAACCGGCAGGCGACCACCTAGCGGAAGCGATCGCTGCAATCACAATTTCACCTCCCCAAGTGCCGGTAGTGCACAATGTTCACGCAGCAACCGAATCTGACCCGGAGAAGATACGCAAATTGTTGGTTGAGCAGATATATAGTCCCGTGCATTGGACTGGCTGCGTGCAAACCATCATCAAAGCAGGTGCCCAGCATATTGTTGAGTGTGGCCCCGGCAGGGTATTGAGTGGGTTAAACCGCCAAATTGATAGATCCTTACAGTGTTATTCCCTGGAAGAACCGGACGCGCTGCTGGCTACCGCAGCTGAACTGAGATAAGGAGCAGAGGGATCCAGCATGGCCGAAGAAGCAAAAGTGGCCCTCGTGACCGGAGCCAGTCGTGGTATAGGTGAAGCAATTGCAAAAGCGTTGGCCGCAGATGGTTACACCTTGGTAGGGACGGCGACCAGTAGTGCTGGCGCAGACAATATCTCCTCCTATCTCGCACAATCGGGAAATCCCGGATGCGGCATGATTTTAAACGTCGCTGATCAGGATAGTGTTACCGCAGTTCTTAAGGACATAAACGAGCAGTTTGGGGCGCCTCTGGTTCTAGTGAACAATGCTGGTATCACCAGAGATAATATTCTGATGCGTATGAAAGAAGACGAGTGGCAAGACGTTATTGAAACCAACCTGAGTGCAATCTACCGAGTCAGCAAAGCCTGCTTGCGCGGTATGACTAAGGCACACTGGGGCCGTATCGTGAATATTACATCGGTAGTGGGATCAATGGGGAATGCTGGTCAGAGTAACTATGCCGCTACCAAAGCTGGTGCTGAGGGTTTTTCTCGAGCTCTTGCCCGCGAACTAGGCTCACGCTCTGTGACAGTCAATTGTGTTGCTCCGGGATTTATCGACACAGATATGACACGCGATTTGTCCCCGGATCAGCGCGATCTGTTGTTGCAACAGATACCACTTGGTAGGCTCGGAATTCCTGCAGAAATAGCTGCCTTGGTTAGCTTTTTGTGCAGCGATATTGCAGGGTATATCACTGGTGAAACCGTGCACATTAATGGTGGCATGTATATGGGATAACTAGTTGATTAATATACACTAAACGTCGTATTTTCAGGCTGAACCAAAAAAAATTTATTGCTCTTTGGAAAAACAGAGTAAACTGCGCGCTCAGACCGTTTAATCGGGCATGAATCAGCACTAAAAAACCTCAGGAGTTGAAGATAAAATGAGTAGCATTGAAGAACGCGTTAAGAAGATCGTCGCTGAGCAACTAGGCGTCAAAGAAGAAGAAGTTCAGACCGATGCTTCCTTTGTCGAAGATCTGGGTGCGGACTCCCTGGACACTGTCGAACTGGTAATGGCCTTGGAGGAAGAGTTCGAAACGGAAATTCCCGATGAAGAGGCGGAAAAAATTACAACCGTAGCTTTGGCGATAGCATACATCAATACCAATCTCGCCTGATCTAGTCACTTCGTTTCGAAGAGCCGTTTCTATTGCAATAGAGACGGCTTTTCTTTTTTCTTCCCGAAATGCTGCGAAGTATAGGAGTTATATATTTGATCGGCAGAAGAGTTGTCGTTACTGGCCTGGGGATGGTGACCCCCGTTGGTCATACGGTGCATGAAACCTGGGACAACATCCTCGCGGGAAAAAGTGGTGCCGCCCTGATTGAGAGCTTCGACGTGTCTGCCTATAGCACCCAGTTCAGTGCCAGCGTAAAGGATCTCGATATTTCCAAGTATTTGCCTGCCAAGGATGCACGCAAGCAGGATGTTTTTGTGCAGTACGGTATGGTGGCTGGGATACAGGCCATGGAAGACAGCGGGCTCGAAGTGACTGATGAAAATGCTCCCCGTATTGGTTGTTCTATAGGTTCTGGAATCGGTGGTATTGGCCAGATAGAGAAGAACACTGAAATTATTAGAGAATTTGGGCCCCGCCGCATCTCTCCCTTTTTTGTACCCGGGTCTATCATTAACATGATATCCGGCAACCTTTCGATTAAATACAATTTGCAGGGACCGAACCTTGCCGTAGTAACAGCCTGCACCACCGGTACACATAACATTGGTTTGGGCGCCAGGTTGATTGCGCTGGGTGATGCTGACGCGATGCTCGTAGGCGGTGCTGAAATGGCGACAACTCCCGCTGGCTTGGGTGGCTTCGCTGCAGCTCGGGCGCTTTCCACGCGTAATGATGACCCTGCAAGCAGCATCTCGTCCTTGGGACAAGGACCGCGACGGGTTTGTATTGGGAGATGGCGCTGGTGTGATTATGATTGAAGAGTACGAGTTCGCAAAAGCCAGGGGCGCCAAAATATATGCGGAGCTTTGCGGCTTCGGTATGAGTGGCGACGCTTACCACATGACTCTGCCTCCCGAGGATGGTAAAGGAGCTGCGGCCTCCATGCGCAATGCAATCAGGGACGCGGGCATCCCCCTGGATAAAATAAATTACATTAACGCACATGGTACTTCGACACATGCCGGAGACCTAGCCGAAAGCCGAGCTATTGAGAGTGTTCTAGGAAGTTGTTCAGCAAAAGTCGCGGTGAGTTCAACCAAGTCCATGATAGGTCATCTATTGGGGGCGGCCGGTGCAGTTGAGGCTATATTCTCAATACTCGCCTTGCGCGACCAGGTCGCTCCGCCGACGATCAATCTTGACCGACCGGACGAGGGCTGTAACTTGAATTACGTTCCCAATATTGCTCAGGAGAGGACCATCCACAGCGTACTATCCAATTCCTTCGGTTTTGGTGGAACCAATGGTTCACTTCTGTTCAGCAAAACTCACTAATCAGGCCACTGGTGTCCCAGCAACCCGCGATTTGGCTTGATGGAACGCCAACATCAGTGCTGCCACTGCCGGATCGTGGCTTGGACTATGGTGATGGTTTGTTTGAAACGCTATTGGTACATCGAGGCAAACCGCTATATACCGAATTACATATGGAGCCGAATGGCACATGGCCTGCGCGCACTTGCGCTTCCCGATTGCCTGAAAGCTGCTCGTCAGCAATTAGAAAGCGCGGCAAATGCTGCATTTAACCAGAACAAATGGCAGTGGGCAGTGCTGCGGCTCAGCGTTACCAGAGGTTCCGGACAGCGTGGTTATGCACCTTTCGTCAATGCACTTCCGCGTATCCTTAATTCAAATAGGCTGTCTTGATCGTGATTGTGGACAAATGAACACTGCCGCGACCCTAGGTGTGGCTTCGATACGGCTATCCAAGCAACCTTTACTCGCTGGTATTAAGCATCTAAACCGATTAGAACAAGTGTTGGCCGCAGCGCAAGCGCAGGCAGAAGGAGCCGACGAATGCATCATGCTGGACCAGACTGATCACCTCACTTGTGTTGTCGCAGGAAATTTGTTTCTGGTGCGCAGCGGCAAACTGCTGACACCAAAGCTGTTAGATTGCGGTGTTTTGGGCACGCGTCGCAGGTTGATCATGGAGAAGTGGGCGCCTTCAATCGGACTCGAAGTCCGCGAAGTCAGACTTAAGTTGTCGGATCTGCTAACTGCAGAGGAGGTTTTCTATAGCAATAGCCTGCAGACTGTAAGACCAATTATCCGGCTAGGTGAACAGAGCTGGGATAATCACAGCGTTTGCAACGCGCTATTTCAGCGGTATCTGGAAGAGTTGCCATGATACAAAGGTTTGTGGTGGTGCTACTCGCGATCGCAGTACTGGGAGCCTTCGCTGTTGGAGAATTGCGCAATCGTTGGGCAGCACCGCTAATGATTCCGGAACAGGGGTTTATACTTACAGTTGCGCAGGGTGATTCCTTGCAAACGGTGGTTGATTCTCTGCACACCGCCGGAATTTTGACCTGTCCTAGATTAGTGATTCTATATGGCAGATGGACAGGATTGGACCAGCAGATCAAGCCGGGAGAGTACCTCTTGCCAATAAACTCAACCGCGAATCCATGCTAATGCAATTGCAAAGTGGTGATGTAATTAAGTATCAGGTCACTCTACCTGAAGGCATAACGCTGGCAATGGCGCTGGATATCCTGAAGCAGCAAAAGAAACTGGAAAAGACTCTGGCGGGACCTACAGATCCTCGACTTCTTGAGATGATCAAACCGTACTCATCTCCGGAGGGACTTTTTTTCCCGGATACTTATCACTATGTATATGGTGACTCGGACTGGAGCATTTTGCAGCGCGCGCATTCGGCCATGAACGCAGTATTGCAAGAAGAGTGGGCTCAGCGGGCATCACCTCTTCCTTATGAGAGCCCCTATGAGGCGGTGATAATGGCATCGATTATAGAGCGGGAAACAGGTCTTCCCGAAGAGCGTGAGCAGATTTCTGGTGTGTTCGTCCGGCGATTGCAACAAGGTATGCTTCTGCAAACAGATCCCACAGTCATTTATGGCTTGGGAGTTGAGTTTGATGGGAATCTGCAGCGCGAGCATCTCTCAGACGACAATAATTCCTATAATACTTACCGCCGCACAGGGTTACCTCCAACGCCAATTGCACTGCCTGGGCGTGGCGCGATTCATGCTGCGCTGCATCCTGATGCCGAAAGTTCACTGTATTTTGTTGCGCGAGGTGATGGTGGACATGTATTTAGCAACACTCTCACTGAACACAATCGGGCTGTGCGTAAATATCAACTCCAGCGCAGAAAAGACTACACATCTAGCACCTGAGAAATCTCAATAACATGCGTAAGAGAGGGCTCTTTATTACGATGGAAGGCGGTGAGGGCGTAGGCAAATCTACTAACTTGACCTTCCTGAAAAATTATTTGATTGATAATGGTGTTGACGTCGTTACCACTAGGGAGCCTGGCGGTACCCAACTTGGTGAACAAATACGCGAGTTATTGTTGCAGGTTCGTCGGGAGCAGATGAGTGCAATTACGGAATTGTTGTTGATATTCGCCGCACGAGCACAGCACATCCTTGAGTTTATAGAGCCCGCACTTGGCTGCAGGAAAGTGGGTTTTATGTGACCGATTTACGGACGCGACATACGCATACCAGTGTGGGGGCCGGGGGGTTGAATGGGACGAGGTTAGGCAACTGGAGAAGTTGGTACAGGGAGAGTTGCGCCCGGATTATACTATTTTACTGGATGTTTCGGTGGCGATTGGCATGGCCCGAGCAAACGGACGGGGTAATTTGGATCGAATTGAGCAGGAGAATTTGGAATTTTTTGAACGTGTCCGTTCGAGTTATCTGCAGCAGGCTAAAAACAGCAGCGGCCGTTACCGGCTGATCGATGCGAGCGTTTCTCTGGATGAGGTGCAGCAGGAGTTACTAAAGTTCGGTAGTGAACTTCTCACCTGTTGGGTAGTGAGGCGATCTGATTCTGATGGAACTGAATAACTTGCCGCAGATAAGTTCACCGCTGCCGTGGCACCGGCGAGAATGGGAGCATTTGCAGGAGCAATTTGCGAGAGGCCAATTACCGCATGCGTTGTTGCTGGTCGGCGGGCAATACACTGGTAAGTCACAGCTAGCTCTCGCCCTGTCAAGGCTGCTACTTTGCGCTCATGCTGGAACTTCGTTCAATTGTGGCCATTGTCAAGCCTGCGAGTTGAGTGCTAGCGGGAGTCACGGCGATTTCCGTTGGGTGGAACCCGGGGATAGGAGCCGAGTTATCAAGATAGAGCAGATTCGAGATCTCGTGCGGTTTAGCAATAAGACAGCGGGATTTGGGTTACGTAAAGTAATTGTGCTCGCCCCTGCCGACAGTATGAATGTTAACGCATTCAATGCTTTACTGAAGTCGCTGGAGGAGCCAGCAAAAGACACGTATTTGATATTGGTATGCCATCGTATGCACGGCGTTCCCGCGACCATTCGCTCCCGCTGCCAGATATTACGCCTCGCGACTCCGCATACTGATGCCTGTCTCGAATGGTTGGACATGACTACAGGAAATCGTGAGCAGAGTCAGCGACTATTTACTTTGGCCAATGAGTTGCCGCTCTTGGCGCAGCAACTGTACTACAGTGGCGAGAGCGAAAAGTTTGCAGCGAGATGCTTGGGGCTACGGGCAGTTGTTAGAGGGGGAGATTACCGTGCTTCAGGCGGTAGCATTGTGGAGCGAGGAAGACGTAGGTACTTTCTTGGAGCAGCTTGCGGTGGAGTTGCAGCGACTAATGGGTTCGATCTCATTGGAATGGTTGCGATCAAATCCAGGGCGGAACGTATTCCGAACTCTTGGACGAGATCGTCCGATTGCAACAGGGAGTGAGTGCTGGCGCTAATCCCAGCAAGCAATTATTGGTTGAAGCTTTGTTGTCAAAATTGCGCAGGGAGTTGGGAACCGGCTCTCTTGGTGATAACATTCAGGCGCACAGTGGGGAAACATGCGTATGAGTGATCCAAAGCAAAATAGTCGTAATGGTATATTGTCTCTTACCATAAAGGACAAGGCGGTATTGTATTCTGCTTATATGCCTTTTTTGGACAATGGCGGGCTGTTTGTTCCCACCAACAAGATCTATGACATAGGCGATGAGGTATTCATGCTGTTGACCCTCATGGATGAATCAGAAAAGATTCCAATTTCAGGAAAGGTGGTATGGGTAACTCCCCGGGGGGCACAGGGTAATCGCACCGCCGGTATTGGCGTTCAGTTCAGTGAGCAGGATGCTGCCGCTAATGCCAAAATTGAAAACCATCTAGCGGGCTCGTTATCTTCGGATCGCCCCACCCATACTATGTAGTTGGGTATTTTCGTAAGTACACCTAGTAAGTACGATAATTTTGATACATCGGAATTTCTTGTGCAAAAAAATGGGTCCCAAACGGGACCCACCAAGACCATTAGGAGTGAAACATAAAGGAATTGCTTCCTTAAAGGAGCATGGGTATGCCCCTTGTGACCACCCGACTAAACTTGGGGATAGGTAGTCACGCCTTAAGTATCGCTTAAATTTGGTACTTTTCCACATCTAGTTTTACCGTTTTTAAAAATATATGGCTATATATAAATAGTTTTTAATTCAATTTATCTACATAAAGTTGGGTAAATGGAAGATTCCGCAGTGTTTCTTGTAGGGGTTATCGAAGGTTTTTATGGTCGCTCCTGGTCCTTTGAAACGCGATTAGCATACGCGGACTACCTTTGCGAGTCGGGTCTGAACACTTCCATTTACTGTCCCAAGGGAGATCCGTATTTACGGAGGCGCTGGAAGGAAGACTGGCCTGAATCGAGTTGGAGTGAATTGCTTCAACTGTCAAAGGCGTATAGGCAGCGCGGAATCAACTGGGGAGTCGGGCTGTCGCCTGTTGAACTCTATCGAGAATACGGAAAAGAGCAGCGCGACCAATGCAAACGCAAAGTTGAGCGACTCGCCGAATTATCGGCACCGATAATCGCGATTTTGTTTGATGACATGCCCGGCGATTTGGATGCCCTTGCCACCCGTCAGTCGGAGATAGTGGCAGACGTCTGCCACTGGATACCGGGTATTCGTGTGCTGGTCTGTCCGACCTATTATTCTTTTGATCCAGTGCTGGAGCAATACTTTGGAAAAATGCCACTGGATTATTGGCCGCAGTTGGGTCGAGAGCTGCCATCGGATACCGAGATATTCTGGACTGGAAACAAAGTCTGCTCCGAATCCATCGATGTCAGCGATCTTAAGACCATCGTGCAACAGCTGGGTCGGCCGGTGACACTTTGGGATAACTACCCGGTTAACGATGGAGCTGTGCGAAGTAATTTTTTGTATACCAGCAAATTGTCTGCCCGGTCGCCCGCTTTACGGCCGCTCATTAGGGGTCATTTGTGTAATCCTATGAATCAGGGGCTTTTGTCGTTGCCCGCTCTTAGCGGGTTGGCGGAGTTGTATGGTACCGGTACCCTTGATGATGACGCATTATGCCGGATACTGGGACCACTCACATGGGAGAGGCTATCACGGGATAAACAGGTTTTTGAACATCAGGGGCTCTTAGGTCTCGGCGAGGAGCGATGCGAACAACTCGCGTCAGAGTATGGCAACTTGCCTGGAGCTGCCGCGATGGAAGTCGCGCAGTGGTTACGAGGAGAGTACAGCTTCGATCCCGGTTGCTTAACAGGGTAATCTATTTATAGCGATTTCACTTGTTGCTCTCATATCAAGTATTTGGCCGAGCGGCACCGATGCCGGTGGATCTCGTATAAGCGCTGGTTTCGCAGGCGATCTGGCGGTTGAACCGAGACCAACTTTATGGCAGACTCTGCGCCCTTGTAATGACCCTCAGCTATTGGTTCCTTTTCACGAAAAATCATTTTTAATCAAGTTGTTAAATAGGATTTATTCAGTTATTTCTATCCAGACGGCGGGTTTTATCTAAGCGGAAGTGGCGAAATTGGTATACGCGCTGGATTTAGGTTCCAGTGCCGCAAGGTGTGAGAGTTCGAGTCTCTCCTTCCGCACCAAATTAATGGCGGCGACTCCCCAACGTGTTTACAATGTGGTGAAGTAGCCCAATATGCGGGTGTCACAGGTGCCCGTTAGCGATCGAAGTATGAGGAAAGACTATGCGGGTATCTATTGAAACGACTTCGAATCTGGAGCGGCGCTTGACGGTGGGATTACCTGCCGAACGTGTCGATGTAGAAGTTGACAATCGCCTGCAAAAAGCAGCCCAGAATGTCAGGCTCCCCGGGTTTCGTCCAGGGAAGGTTCCGATGAAAGTGATGCGCCAGCGCTTCGGTGCCGGCGTTCGCCAGGAAGTTCTTGGCGAGGTCTTAAGTCAATCTTTCCGTGAAGCAGTTATACAAGAGAAACTTCGCCCCGCAGGCCAGCCCAGCATAGAACCGAGAAACCTGGAAGAGGGTAAGGAACTCCAGTACGTAGCTACCTTTGAGGTATTTCCCGATGTGGAGTTGGTAGACATGAAGGGTTTTGCGGTGGAAAAGTCCGTCGCGGAAGTGAAGGAGGAAGATGTTGATAGAATTATCGATGTCTTTCGTAAGCAGCAGGGAAGTTGGGAAGTGGTTGATCGCGCCGCAATGCCAAATGATAAAGTCAACATTGACTATGTCGGTACCAGGGATGGTGAGCAGTTTGCGGGAGGCAGTGCTCAGGACAGCGATCTGGAATTGGGGTACAGGGCGTATGATCCCAGGATTCGAGGATGGTATCGTCGGCATGAAGGCGGGCGAGCAGAAGACACTGCAATTGAGTTTTCCGGACGATTACCACAACGAGGAGTTGAAGGGCGCAGCGGTAGAGTTCAATATTACTTTAAAGAGTGTTATGGAATTGATTCCGGCCCAGATCGACGAGGAACTCTTTGCCAAATATGGTGTTGAGCAGGGCGGCGAGAAGCAATTTCGCAAGGAAGTAGCCGAAAATATGGCTCGGGAGCTCAAAAATGCTGTCCAAGCGAAGATTAAACAGCAGGTTATGGACGCCGTACTGGAGGCTCATAAGTCACTGGAGGTCCCCAAAGCACTGGTGGATCAGGAAATAGGCGGAATGCGCAACCAGATGTTTCAGCAATTCGGAGGCGCAGGAAACCAGAATTTGGATCTGAAATCCTTGCTTCCTGATACTATGTTTTTGGAAAATGCGGAGCGTAGGGTCAAATTGAGTTTAGTGCTGGTCGAGTTTATCGCGAAGCATGAACTTAAGGCCGATGCAGAGAGGGTGCGTGAGGCTATTGAGGAAATGGCATCGACATACCAGAATCCGCAGGAAGTTATCGATTATTATTACTCCAACCAGCAGCAACTTGCCGCTGTTGAGTCGAAAGTATTGGAGGACCAGGTGGTTGAAAAACTGCTGGAGAGCGCTAATGTCACAGAAAATAAGTGCAGCTATCAGGAAGCTCTCAGCCGTTAAGCAGGCTGAATCCTGGCAACACCTTCGGGCGTGAGGAGTAATACAGCTCGAATCCGTACATAACACAAGCTGGGGACAGTGTGCATGCCGATTCAATTCGATAGCCAGAATAAAAACTCGATAAATAATCTGGGACTGATTCCCATGGTGGTGGAGCAAACAGCTCGTGGTGAGCGCTCCTACGATATTTACTCCAGACTATTGAAAGAGCGAGTCATATTCGCGGTGGGCGTAGTGGAGGACTACATGGCCAATCTGATAGTCGCTCAACTTCTGTTCCTTGAGTCAGAGAATCCGGACAAGGATATTCATTTGTATATCAACTCTCCCGGTGGTTCCGTTACCGCCGGACTGTCGATTTACGATACTATGCAGTTTATCAAACCTGACGTTAGTACTATGTGTATCGGGCAGGCAGCCTCCATGGGCGCATTCCTGCTTGCCGGTGGTGCTCGCGGTAAGCGCTTTTGTCTGCCCAACGCGCGCACTATGATTCACCAGCCCAGTGGCGGCGCTCAGGGACAGGCTACCGATATCGATATCCAGGCCAGGGAAATTCTAATCATTCGCCAGCGACTCAATGAACTGATGGCGGAGCACACCGGTCAGAGCCTTGAGACCATAGAACGAGATACTGAGCGTGATCGCTTTATGAACGCCGAACAAAGCAAGGAGTATGGTCTTGTGGATGAGGTTGTTCTAAGCCGTGCGAGTGCTGGGAAATTACCCGGAAATAAGTCCCAATAATGTGATTTAGTTCCTCAGGGGACTTGCAAATAACGCAAAAAAACATCACTTTGGAACTGTCTGATAGGTATACAGACACAATTTTAGGACGTAGGGCGGCGGGATGAGCGAGAAAACCACCAAATCGGGTGACGATGGCAGCAAGCTGTTGTACTGCTCTTTCTGTGGTAAGAGCCAACATGAGGTCCGTAAACTGATCGCCGGCCCATCGGTCTTCATTTGTGATGAATGTGTTGATCTTTGCAACGATATTATTCGTGAAGAGGTGCAGGAGAGTAGCACCAATGCGAAACAGGATCATTTACCTGTGCCGCAGGAAATCAAAGCCATCCTTGACGATTATGTGATCGGTCAGCATAGAGCCAAGAAGGTTCTAGCTGTAGCGGTATACAATCACTACAAGCGCTTGCGTCATAGCAAGAGTCGTGACGAAGTAGAGTTGGGCAAAAGCAATATACTGCTAGTGGGTCCCACTGGAAGCGGGAAGACATTGTTGGCAGAAACCTTGGCACGTCTCCTTGATGTACCTTTTACCATAGCCGATGCAACGACACTCACCGAGGCGGGCTATGTTGGTGAGGATGTCGAAAACATAATCCAGAAGCTCTTGCAAAAATGTGAATACGATGTGGAAAAAGCCCAAGTGGGTATCGTCTACATCGACGAAATAGACAAAATATCCCGCAAATCCGACAACCCTTCTATTACCCGTGATGTTTCCGGAGAAGGTGTGCAACAGGCATTGCTTAAGTTGATCGAGGGAACTATCGCATCCGTGCCGCCTCAGGGAGGTCGCAAGCATCCTCAACAGGAGTTCTTGCAGGTCGATACCTCCAATATTCTGTTTATCTGTGGCGGAGCCTTTGCTGGACTTGAAAAGGTCATCCGTAACCGCTCCGAGAAAGGCGGCATCGGTTTTGGTGCCGAAGTGAAGAGCAAAGATGAGAAGCGCAACGTTGGTGAACTATTGTCACAGTTGGAGCCGGAAGATCTGGTGCATTATGGCTTGATACCCGAGTTTGTCGGTCGTTTGCCGATTATTGCTACTTTGGAAGAGTTGGATGTGGAGGCACTCGTGCAGATACTTACAGAACCCAAGAACTCCCTGACCAAACAGTACAGTAAGCTGTTTGAAATGGAGGGTGTTGAGGTGGATTTTCGCGAAGATGGTCTTCGTGCCATCGCCGAGAAAGGCATGGAGCGAAAAACTGGTGCTCGTGGATTGCGCTCTATACTAGAGGGCGTACTTCTTGATTCCATGTATAACATTCCTTCACTTGAAGACGTAAGCAAGGTCGTTATCGACGAGTCAGTTATCCGCGGCGACTCTGAGCCCCTTCTGGTTTATCAAAACAGTGAGCCAACAGCCGAGTGGCCTCTACGGACGATTAGTAGATTTGCCTGCAGCGTTTGCTCCGAATCTGCTTCGAGAAGCTGATCGTTGCGAGGCAAAATTGGTAGGCGTATACTTGTTTTTCTGGGTGCACATCCCCAAATACACACTCAATAGATTAGTTCCTGCAAAACCCGGAGATTTTTATGGGTTCTTCCTCTGTCGTTGAGTTACCTCTGCTGCCATTGCGAGATGTGGTCGTTTATCCTCATATGGTGCTGCCGCTGTTCGTCGGTCGGGAGCGGTCGATCGAAGCCCTGGAAGATGCAATGGCCAATGACAAGCAAGTCTTGTTGGTGGCACAACGCAACCCGGCAGACGACAACCCCGCTGCAGATGGCATTTATCAGGTAGGAACTGTCTCCAATATTCTGCAGTTACTGAAACTCCCGGATGGCACCATCAAGGTGCTGGTGGAAGGAAGCTATCGAGCAGCTGTAGACAATGTTGATGACAAGGGACCTTTCACCGTGGCAGGTGTGAGAGAAATTATCAGCGAGGATATTCCCGAACGTGAGGCGGAATTGCTACTTCGCTCCACTATTGCCCAGTTCGAAAAATACGTAAATCTGAGCAAAAAGGTACCCGCAGAGGTGCTGACTTCGCTCACAGGTATTGATGAGCCAGGGAGACTGGCAGATACCATTGCGGCCCACATGAGCGTTCCGCTGGACGAAAAACAAAATATTCTCGAGATCTCCGGAATTCGCGCCCGATTGGAACACCTCATGGGGCTTATGGACGCTGAGATTGATCTGTTTCAGGTAGAAAAGCGTATTCGCGGACGTGTCAAAAAGCAGATGGAGAAAAGTCAGCGTGAGTATTACTTGAATGAGCAAATGAAGGCTATTCAGAGAGAACTGGGTGATATGGATGAAGCACCCAATGAGTTGGATGAACTGCAGGCTCGAATTGACAAGGCAAGGATGCCTCAAGAAGCGAAAAGCAAAGCTCAATCTGAACTGAGTAAACTGAAAATGATGTCCCCCATGTCTGCGGAGGCGTCGGTGGTGCGCAGCTATATCGACTGGATGGTCAGCGTTCCCTGGACCAAGCGCAGTAAAGTCAAGCATGATCTCAAGCGTGCCTCGGCCATATTGGATCAGGACCACTATGGTCTCGATGAGGTTAAAGATCGCATTCTGGAGTATTTGGCAGTTCAAAAGCGAGTGCGCAAGGTCAAGGGTCCAGTACTTGTGTCTCGTAGGACCGCCAGGCGTGGGAAAGACCTCCCTGGGTGAGTCCATCGCGCGCGCGACCAATCGAAAATTTGTACGCATGGCGCTCGGCGGGGTGCGCGATGAGGCCGAGATACGCGGCCATCGACGTACCTATATTGGTTCAATGCCCGGCAAATTGTTGCAGAAAATGTCCAAAGCCGGTGTAAAAAATCCGCTTTTTTTGCTCGATGAAATCGACAAGATGGGCATGGACCATCGTGGTGATCCTGCCTCTGCCATGTTGGAAGTGCTTGATCCGGAGCAAAACCACGCCTTCAACGATCACTATCTGGAGGTGGATTACGATTTGTCCGATGTCATGTTTGTCTGTACTTCTAACACCATGAATATTCCTGTGGCGTTACTGGATCGCATGGAGGTTATTAGAATTCCTGGTTATACCGAGGATGAGAAATTAAATATCGCTGAGCGCTACCTGATTCCAAAGCAAATCAAACTCAATGGCCTGAAAAAGGATGAATTACTGATAGCCCAGGACATGGTGATCGATATTATTCGCTACTATACGCGGGAAGCCGGCGTGCGTTCGCTGGAGCGCGAAATTGCCAAGGTTTGCCGCAAACTGGTGAAGGCATTTACTCTGGGTGAAATATCTACGGGTACCACCGTCACCGCAGAGATGCTGCCCGATTTACTGGGGGTGAGGAAATTCAATTACGGTATTGCTGAGGAAACCAACAAAATAGGTCAGGTCACTGGATTGGCATGGACTTCAGTAGGAGGAGAATTACTTACCATTGAGGCGGTAGCTGTTCCAGGTAAGGGGCGCCATGTGCAGACAGGCTCGCTTGGTGATGTCATGCAGGAGTCTATTCAAGCAGCTACCACTGTTGTTCGCAGTCGTTCGCAGATGTTGGGTATTCCGGCTAACTACCATGAAAATCACGATGTGCACATACATGTTCCAGAGGGCGCCACACCCAAGGACGGTCCCAGTGCAGGAGTTGCCATGTGCACTGCACTGGTTTCAGTGCTGACTAGTATTCCCGTTCGCTCAGATGTAGCTATGACTGGTGAAATTACACTGCGTGGCGAGGTGTTACCTATCGGTGGACTCAAGGAAAAGCTATTGGCTGCCCGTCGAGGGGGTATCAAGACGGTGATAATTCCAAAGGAGAATGAGCGAGACCTGAAAGAGGTGCCCGCTAATATTAAAGAGCATCTCAATATTCGTCCGGTGAAATGGATTGACGAAGTGCTAGCGTTGGCTTTGGAATCAATGCCCGAGCCACTTAGCGATGAAGAGTTTCTCGCGGATACCATGGCAGCCACTGCTGACAAGAGTAAGGACGAAAAAAATCGGATAAATACGCACTAACAGGCGTGAAGAATATTGACCCGCATTCCCGCTCTAGTATAAAGTCTTGCGGCCACATGCGTGGGGTTTTCTTGGGCTGACGACCGCGCCAGAGATCCATGCAGCATTAACTGGAAACCGGCGGAAGGTCGTAAATGCGTAGCCCGGTTCCATGTTTCTTAGGGACAATATACAACTTCTGCAGAGATAACTTTCGAGGGGATAAATGTGAATAAAACTGAACTGATTGACGCGATTGCAATGGCAGCAGATTTGCCAAAAGCTTCTGCTGGCCGTGCACTGGATGCCGTACTGGACAGCATAACTAACGAACTAAAGAATGGTGAACAGGTTGCCCTTGTGGGCTTCGGTACTTTTTCTGTGAAGGTGCGTAACGCACGCAATGGCCGCAACCCACAGACAGGCGCTACGATACAAATCAAAGCTTCCAAAGTGGCTGGTTTCAAGCCGGGAAAGGCATTGAAAGACGCCCTCAATTCCTGAATCAGGGGTGTTTGCAAGCGCAGTTACCACTATTGCGATATCATCTGGACTCAACTGGCAGGTGATTGATAGGATCCAGTTGAAAAGGCGCACTCTTTTGTGCGCTTTTTTTTTAGTTTTTTGTGAGTATTATTCATGCTGCAAAATATACGTAAATACACACAGGGCACTACCGCCAAGATTGTGGTGGGCTTAATCGTCATCTCGTTTGCATTTTTTGGTATTGAGTCCATTCTGCTCAATGGTGGAGGGAATGAGATCGCGGAGATTAATGGTGAGCCAATCTATCCGGAGGAACTGCAACAGGCGTTGGATACGCAAAAGCGGCGCTTGGTTGCGATGATGGGCGAAAAGATTGATCCGGCGATGCTTGACGATGATCGGCTTCGTCCACAGGCCCTTGAGGCATTGATTAACCGCAAACTGCTCATGCAATCAGCCGCATGCAATGAAACTGGCAATATCAGAGCGTGAAATTGGAACTGTAGTTGGAAGTATGGAGCAGTTTCAGGTCGATGGAGTTTTTTCGCCCGAGCTATACAAGAGTGTTCTCGCCAGTGCCGGTTATACTCCCGGCTATTTCAAGCAGAGCCTGCGCGATGACATGCTTTTGAGTCAACTGCGCAGCGGGCTTGTCGGGAGCGAGTTTGTAACACCCTGGGAACTGGAGCTGAACTCGCGCGTGATTTCGGAACAGCGCGATCTGCGCTATTTTACTATACCAATAGAAAAATTTACTTCCACTTCGCCTGTAACTGAAGCTCAGATAGAGACCTATTACAGTGCTCACCAGGAAGATTTTCGTACTCCGGAGTCGGTCGACATCGATTATCTTGAGCTGACGCTGGATGATTTTCGTCAACCGGTAGAGGAGAGTGCTATTCAGGAAGCGTATGAACTTGCTACAGCAGGAAGCCCAGTTCAAAACGCAAAACCGCGTATCCCATATCCTGTTTGAGTCTGGGGATGAGACCAACGTGAAGCAGCGTATAGAACAGGCTCAGGCGAAACTCTCCGCAGGCGTGGCATTTGCCGATGTGGCAAAGGAATTCTCCCAGGATGTGGGCTCTGCTGACAAGGGTGGCGACTTGGGTTATTCAAGCGGAGACACATTTCCCGAACCGATGGAGGCGGCGATAGCAAAGTTGCAGCCAGGCGTTGTCTCCGGCCCGGTCGAAACAGAAGCAGGAACACATTTGATTTTGGTGACGGAGCGGAAAAAGGGCGAGCAACCAAGCCTGGAAGACATGCGCCAACAATTGCAGGAGAAAATTCAAGCAGATGAAGCACGTATCGTTCTTTTACGAACAGTCGAGTCTCTAAAAGATCTCGCATTCAATGCAGAGGATCTGGGCTATCCCGCCAAGGAACTGAACCTGGTTGTCAAGCAGGTGGATGCAGTGACACGAACGCAAAATGAGGGATTATTTTCTAATCCTGCTTTAGTCGAGGCAGCTTTTTCTGAGGAGGTAATGGCTTCCGGCAACAATAGTGAGGTGATCGAACTCGAGGGAGACAAATTTGTCGTCTTGCGTGTGCGCAACCACAATGTCCCTGAGGTAAAACCGCTGTCATCTGTGAGGGATGAGGTGGTGGCTGCGGTTGCCGGCGAAACGGCGCGCGCAGCGATCGCAGCCGAATCCGATGGCGCCCTGGAGCAATTGCGCTCGGGCCTTGCAATGGACCAGTTTGCCGGTTCCCAGGGTTATCCATTACAGGTTGAATTGGGCGTTGATCGACGCAATACCAAAGTTCCCCCTGAGGTCTTGCGCCGTATTTTTGAATTACCACCGCCGGAGCCAGATAGAACTGCTAACAGACTTTATAATGGCGCCAAATGGAGATGCCATCGTTGTTGAATTGCAGCGGGTCAGCGCGGGAGAGTATAAGTCTTTGACAGACGCGGAAAGAAAGCAATTGCAACAAATGCTCGGTGGCGAGTCCGCTAGTCTCATAAACAACGAGTTCCAGCGTGCTTTGCGCGAACGTGCAGAGATATCAATACTCTAATGTTATTTAAATTGAGGCAGACATGGCGAAAAAGATACTGACTCTAAACCAGATCTCGCTCAAGGGATTGGAGCGTTTGCCGCGCGATCGTTACGAGATCGCCAGTGAGTTCTCGCAGCCCGATGCCATTTTGTTACGGAGTTACAAGCTGCAGGAAGAGCATATCCCGGAGTCCGTTCTGGCGATCGCGCGCGCTGGTGCAGGTGTTAATAATATCCCCGTTGCAACCTGCACTGCTCGCGGAATTCCCGTATTCAACTCCCCCGGCGCAAATGCCAATGCGGTTAAGGAATTAGTGGCTACAGGCCTGTTGCTAGGCTCTCGTGGTGTCATCGAAGGTATCGATTATGTCCGTACACTCGGCAGTATTCAGGATGAAAGTGAACTGAACAAGACACTCGAGGCACAAAAGAAGCAGTTCAAAGGAAGAGAGTTAGTCGGCAAAACCTTGGGCGTAGTTGGTCTTGGTGCTATCGGGTCTCTGGTCGCGGAGATGGCGCTGACCTTGGGTATGGAAGTTATAGGTTTCGATCCGGCCCTGTCGGTTGAGGCAGCGTGGAGGCTTTCTAGCCAGGTGCGCAAGGCAGATACGCTTTCAGCGTTATTCGCGCGATGTGATTATATCAGTCTGCATTTGCCTGTACTGGATTCGACGCGTGGTTTGATCAATACAGAATTGTTGAGCGTCATGCGTCCTGGTACTTGCCTGCTTAACTTTGCCCGGCAGGAAATTGTCGAATCAGGATGCATTGCTGCAAGCCCTGGAAGGTGGCCAACTTCGCAAGTATATAGCCGATTTTCCAACTCCACCCCTGATAGGCCGTGATGACGTGATATTGATGCCCCATATTGGTGCGAGCACAGATGAGGCGGAGGATAATTGCGCCATTATGGCTGCCGAGCAACTGCGCGATTTTCTCGAAAACGGCAACATTCGCAATGCCGTCAATTTCCCAAGCTTGCAGTTGGATCGTGTCAGCGGTTGTCGCCTGTCGGTAACGAATGAGAATGTCCCTAAAATTCTGGGAAGCGTGCTTGCAATTTTGGCGGACGAAAATATCAACGTTATCGACATGCTCAATAAGAGTCGCGATGAAGTTGCTTACAATCTGATTGATATCAGTACGCAACCTACAAATGACGTATTGGACAGAATGCGGGCAATACATGGTGTCATCAATGTCCGCTTGATTGGCGACTGCGCGTTGTAGGCGATACCGGATACGTTACTGGGTATCGTCCGCAGCGAGTGAAGATTCTGCTCTGGGCTAGTTACATTCCTTTTTCCTGCGTACTCAGGCTAAGAGCTCACTGGCTGGGGACTAGTCGTTGGTCGGCACGTGTGATAAAAATCGCAAGAATAATTGTAAAATAATATCAAAATGCAGCTTGTGGTCGAAATCACCAAGTGTACAAAGTTTTTATAACGCACCCGGCGGGCGGAAACCAGAGGATGAATGATGAAAGCCCCACTTGAATCCCTAGCAGGACAAGTCGCGGCTCGCCGGGATTTCGACTCACCGCCATTGCACCTGTGGCATCCAGCACTCAGTGGTGACATTCCTATACGCATCAATGCTCAGGGCACTTGGTACCACGATGGAGGTAAAATCAAAAGGGAGTCACTGGTGCGCCTGTTTGCCAGTATCTTGCGTCGAGAAGAGGACGGCGAATATTATCTTGTGACACCCAGCGAAAAATGGCGCATTGTGGTTGAGTCGCATCCATTGCTCGTTACTGATATCGATGTGTTGGAAGTGGCTGGTGTGCAGATGCTCGAGGCGACACTCAATACTGGAAGGCGAATTGTGGTAAGCGAGCAACATCCATTGTTTCTCGACGCCGCAGTGGGGGATATTGCTGCATTAGTCTCCCCTATGGGTTGACAGCAATATGTACACGGCCTGCGTGGTACAGGTTGGTGGATTTGGCGGAACCTCGGGATGGCAGCCTGATCCTGAGGTCAGGCGCGTTTGAATTCAGACTGCCAACTACGTAGATGATTCAGCGCTGATGAGCGCCTACATATTGGGGTAATTAGGTCCTCCAAAGCCCTCCGGTGTAACCCAGACAATATTTTGTGACGGATCCTTGATGTCACAGGTCTTGCAATGCACACAATTCTGGGCGTTTATCTGGAAGCGCTGACCAGCATGCATCCTCAACAATCTCATAGACGCCCGCGGGGCAATAGCGCTGTGCAGGTTCATCATAAAGAGGAAGATTTTTCGTTATCGGCACATCGGGATCAATAAGCGTGAGATGACAGGGCTGGTCTTCTTCGTGATTGGTGTTGGACAGGAACACCGAGGACAAGCGGTCAAAGCTGAAGATGTTATCCGGCTTCGGATAGTGGATTTTCTTGCACTGCGCTGCTGGTTTCAGAACTGCGTAATCAGCTTTGTCGTCATTCAGGGTGAAGGGCAATTTGCCGCCGAATATATTCTGGTCAATCCACACCATGGCTGCTCCAAGCAGGAAGCCAAATTTGTGCATGAAACCGGAAAAGTTGCGGGTAGTATAAAGCTCATCGTGCAACCAGGAGGACTCCATCTTACGTGCATAGGAACTAAGATCTGCCGGAGCAGATTCGCCCTGTGCAAGCGCTTCAACCACGGCTTCCGCCGCCAGCAGGCCACTTTTCATGGCAGTGTGGTTGCCCTTGATTTTGACGCTATTTAATGTGCCGGCATCGCAACCGATCAGCAGACCACCGGGAAAGTGCATTTTGGGCAGTGAGTTAAATCCCCCTTTGGTGATGGCGCGGGCGCCGTAAACCAAGCCGGGTGCCTCCCTCGAGATACTTGACGGTCTCGGCATGATGCTTCCAGCGTTGGAACTCCTCAAACGGGCTCATGTGCGGGTTGCTGTAGTTAAGGTCGGCAATCAGGCCGATATAGAGTTGGTTGTTCTCGGCGTGGTACATGAAAGCCCCGCCACCGGTGTTGCTTTCGCTCAGGGGCCAGCCAAGGCCGTGTATAACCAGTCCCTCCTCGTGTCTTTCTGCGGGAATTTCCCAGATTTCCTTGATACCGATACCATAGTGCTGGGGGTCTTTGCCGGCATCCAGTGAAAACTTCTTGATCAATTGCTTCCCGAGGTGTCCACGGCATCCCTCGGCGAATAAGGTATATTTTGCATGTAATTCCATGCCTGGCATGTAGCTATCTTTGTGCTCGCCAGTGGCACCAATACCCATGTCACCCGTGGCGATTCCTTTGACTCGTCCGTCCGCATGGTAGAGCACCTCCGCAGCAGCAAAGCCGGGATAGATTTCAACCCCCAGCCCCTCCGCCTGTTGCGCCAGCCAGCGGCAAACATTGCCCATGGAGACAATATAATTGCCTTCGTTATGTGTGGGTTTGGGAATCAAGAAGTTCGGGAGTTTAATAGCGGTCTTTTGGCTGAGGTAAAAGAAAAACCGGTCACTTTTAACCCGCGTCTTGATCGGTGCTTCCAACTCCTGCCAGTTGGGAAAGAGCTCGTTCAGTGCGCGCGGCTCAAGTACCGCGCCGGACAGGATGTGAGCTCCGACCTCTGAACCCTTCTCCACAACACAAACCGTGATTTCCTGGCCTTTATCGCGGGCCAGTTGCATGATGCGACAGGCGGCGGACAAGCCTGAGGGACCGGCGCCGACGATCACAACATCAAACTCCATAGATTCACGTTCCACTGCGCTGTTCTCTTGCTCTGGTTTCTGGTCCGGGTCTCGGGCCCATCTCTGGAAGGGGCGCAAGTATATAATTTTTAACAATTAAAAACTATAAAACCGCTCATAGAGAAAATCCTTGATAGGGTAGAAAAGGCCAGCTTCAAGCGCCGCTTATGGCGCTTGACCCCGCGCATTTTTGTGGGCAACATACCCCGCCATGTTCACCGGCCTGTAGCGGTATGATTGTTGCTGCAGCCACTTCCAACCCACCTGAAAAAGTCTATGGAGAATCCATGAAGGTTCTTGTTGCTGTTAAGCGCGTCGTTGATTACAACGTCAAGGTACGCGCCAAAGCCGATGGCAGTGATGTTGATCTCAATAACGTCAAGATGGCCATCAACCCATTCTGCGAAATTGCCGTTGAAGAAGCTATCCGCCTCAAGGAAGCCGGTATCGCGACCGAGGTTATCGCTGTTTCTGTTGGCGACAAAAGTTGTCAGGAGCAGATCCGCACAGCACTGGCCCTGGGGGCTGACCGGGGCATTCAGGTGGAGACACAGGGAAATGTAGAGCCTCTGGTCGTCGCCAAATTGCTCAAGGCCGTGGTCGATAGGGAAAAGCCGCAATTGGTTATTCTGGGCAAGCAATCCATTGACGGCGACAATAACCAGACAGGGCAAATGCTTGGTGCGCTGGCAAACATGGGTCAGGGTACTTTTGCCTCCAAGGTGGTCGTGTCCGGTGACACGGTCAATGTCACCCGCGAAATCGATGGTGGTCTGCAAACCGTGAGCCTGAAGCTTCCTGCCATCATAACCACTGATTTGCGTCTCAACGAGCCGCGTTATGCGTCTCTTCCCAACATCATGAAAGCAAAGAAGAAGCCACTGGACGTGTTTACTCCGGAGGATCTCGGCGTGGCGGTAACGTCCCACCTGATCGCTGGTAAAAGTGCAGCCTCCAGCTGCGCGCCAGGCTGGTATCAAGGTTAAGGATGTGCAGGAGTTGGTCGATAAACTGAAGAACGAGGCGAAGGTAATCTCATGAGTACTCTGGTTATTGCAGAACACGACAACAAGAGCCTGAAGGTATCCACACTTAATACGGTTGCCGCAGCCCAGGCGATGGGCGGCGCGATCGATATACTGGTGGCAGGTGCCAATTGTGGCGAGGTGGCTGCAGCTGCCGCGGCCGTGCCCGGCGTCGGAAAGGTATTGGTGGCTGACCACGCAGCATACGAGTACCAATTGGCTGAGAACGTCAGCCTGTTGATCGCGGAGGTAGCCGCTGGATACGACAATATACTCGCTCCAGCTACACCCAACTGTAAGAACTTTATGCCACGCGTCGCCGCGCTATTGGATGTCGCACAGATTTCGGAAGTGACTTCGGTTGTATCCGCCGACACCTTCCAGCGTCCTATCTACGCCGGCAACGTGATCGCAACAGTACAGAGCACAGACGCCAAAAAAGTTATTACCGTGCGCACCACTGCCTATGACGCGGTTCCTGCCACTGGAGGTTCAGCTACAATCCAAGCGTTAAGTGCAGTACACGATGCTGGCATTTCTTCTTTCGTGAGTCAGGAAGTTGCTGTATCGGAGCGTCCGGAGCTGACGTCCGCCTCAGTAGTGATCTCCGGCGGCAGAGGCATGCAAAACGGAGAAAACTTCAAACTGCTTGACGGTATTGCTGACAAGCTGGGTGCCGCAATTGGCGCCTCGCGAGCGGCGGTTGACGCCGGTTTTGTGCCCAACGACATGCAGGTTGGCCAGACAGGCAAAATCGTCGCTCCTGATCTGTATATTGCTGTCGGTATCTCCGGTGCGATTCAGCATCTGGCAGGCATGAAGGACTCCAAGGTAATTGTTGCCATCAACAAGGATGAAGACGCACCTATTTTTCAGGTGGCTGACTACGGTTTGGTAGCGGATTTGTTTGTCGCCCTGCCCGAGTTTGAAGCAAAGCTGTAGGCGTTAAATCCGCTGATGAAAAAACCGGTCCTTATGGCCGGTTTTTTTTCGATCCCGATTCAATCCCGGCGCAAATGATCCGAAATCGCAATCGGAGTAGGGTAGTTGAGCACCACAATGTACGAAGATACCACCAGCGTAATAATCGTAGTGGCCTGGATCAACAGGGACGCCTGCTCCGATATAAGTGCTCCGCCAATGGCAACGTAGGCAATGAGCAGGGAGAACTCGCTCGCCTGACCGAGCCGGAAACCCAAATCCCAGCCCAGGCTGCGCTTTTCGCTGACCCCTTTGAGCAAATAGCGGTAAACGACCGGTTTAAGGCCCAGTATCAGCACCGCCAGAAGCAGGGCAGGGGCCAGTACCTGGTGTAGCACGGCCAGATCAAAGCGGGCGCCCACCGAGAAGAAGAACAGGATCAGGAAAAAATCACGCAGCGGTTTCAGGCTTACTGCGATGTACTGGGATATCGGACTGGTCGCAATCGTGATTCCGGCAATAAAGGCACCGATTTCTCCTGAAAGCCCCAGCGCTTTTGCGGCCTCGGCCATGCCAAGGCACCAACCGATGGCCAGTAGAAAGATGTATTCGTGAAAGCGATCAAAGCGCGTGATAAGCGGTAGTAAGACAAAACGCACACACAGCAGTGCGGTCCCCGCGAGCAGAGGCAGGCTGAGTAACGATACTGCAATTTCGCTTGCCATGCTGTCACTGGAACTCGATGCGGCGCTCAGCAGCATCATGAGCACGACAATAGCCAACAAATCCTGCAGCAAGAGCAGGCCAATCATCAGCTCACCAATATGGCGGTGGTGTAGGACCGTGGTTGGTAAGAGTTTGATGCCGATGATGGTTGAGGAAAACATCATCGCTGCGCCTACTACCAGACTGTCCAGAGTCGTGTAGCCAAACAGGAGCGCTACACCGTACCCGGCAGCCAGGAAGATCACAGAGCTAAATACAGCGACCACGGTGGATTTACGCAGTGTCGCCCACAATGCCTGGGGTTGCATATCCAGGCCGAGTAAAAACAACAGGAAAATAATACCGACATGGCCAATATCCGACAGCAGGGTCAGGTCTGTGACCATGGACAGGCCATACGGGCCAATGCAGGCACCCAGCGCAATATAGGCAATGATGAGGGGTTGGCGAGTATAAAGGGCGAGGGAGGCAAACACAGCCGCCCCGCTAAAGATCATGAAAAAGGAAAAGGTAATACTACTGAAGTCCATTTGCTGCTCTTTGCTGCCAGCCCGGTCAAGAGTGTAAACAAACCCCTGGCGGATAGGAACTCAGTGCGTTGTTTGTGCCCGACGACGAAACAAGGGCAGTGGCTGGTCGATCGCCGCCTGGTAGTGTTCGCTAAAATCCCTAAGGCTCGCCAGCGCTGAGTCCAGGCCTGATTCGTCGGCCATTTGAAAGGCATCGAAGCCACAGCGGTGCAGGTAGGTCAGCTGATCACGGATAAAATGACCGCAGGCACGCAGTTCTCCGCGGTAGCCCCGCTCGCGCAAGTCCCGGGCGTAAGAGAAACCGCGCCCATCAGTGAACACAGGGAAATTGATGACAACAAGCTGAATTTCCCGCAGAAATGGGAACAAGGGCAGTGGGCTCCTGACCGGCTTCCAGTTGTACGGCGCTGCCGTTTTTGTCGACCAGTTGCTGCCACTGCGGCAGAGTGCATATCTGGCCTGATGCCGGTAAAGCGACGTCCGGGTTCAAGGGCAACCAGCGCGTCCTCTATGATATTGCCCTGTTTAATCAGCCTGGGCATATACGCGCTCCTTGAATGGCTCGATGCCTACGCGTCGATATGTCTCCAGAAAGCTTTCTTCCTCAAGACGCAACGTCACGTAGGTTGACAGGATATTGTCAATAACGTCGGGCATATCTTCCTGTTTGAAGGAGGGGCCGAGAATACTGCCTATTGAGGCTTCCTTGGACTGGCTGCCACCCAGGCAGACCTGGTAAAACTCCTGGCCCTTTTTGTCCACGCCCAGAATGCCGATATGCCCGATGTGATGATGGCCGCAGGCATTCATACAGCCGCTGATATTGAGTTCCAGCGGCCCCAGATCGTACATGTAATCGAGGTCATCAAAGCGCGTCTGGATAGCTTCCGCAACGGGCAGTGATTTGGCATTTGCCAGGGAGCAATAGTCACCACCGGGACAGCAAATGATATCCGTAAGATATCCGATATTCGGAGTCGCCAACCCTGCAGCCTGCAGGTGCTGCCAAAGCTCGTACAAGCGCGAGGTTTGCACATCACCCAGTACCAGATTTTGTTGATGCGTACTGCGAATTTCGCCGAAGGCATACGTATCCGATAATTCCGCAAGCAGCTCGAGTTGCTCTGCGGTCACATCGCCGGGGGCAAAGCCCGTAGCCTTGAGCGAAATCGTCACTATGCGATAGCCCGGGACGCGGTGCGTTTGCGTATTGCGTCTAACCCAGTTTCCAAAAATACCGTCCCGGGTGCATTGCGCGTCCAGTTCGGCATTGGCGACAGTCGCCATCGAGTATCTGGTAATCAGGGGCGTCGAAAAATGACCGAGCACGGATTAACTCCTGCTCAGTCAGGGTCGAAGGTCCGTCCTTGAGTGCTTTCCATTCATGTTCAACGGCCGCGCGAAATGCGTCAATACCCATGGCCTTAACCAGAATCTTGATACGAGCTTTGTATTTGTTGTCCCGGCGACCATGCTTGTTGTAAACACGCAGAATGGATTCCAGATAGGTCAGCAGGTGTTTTTTGCTCAGCCATTCACATACTACCGAGCCGATTACAGGGGTACGACCGAGGCCGCCACCAACCAGTACTTTGAATCCGATCTCGCCCATGATCATTGGCTATCAACTCAATACCGATATCGTGAAAGTGTATTGCGGCGCGATCCTGTGTTGATCCGCAGACTGCAATCTTGAACTTGCGCGGCAGAAAGGCAAATTCAGGGTGCAATGTCGACCATTGTCGAATGATTTCGCAGTAGGGGCGAGGATCTTCAAGTTCATCAATGGCCACGCCAGCGAATTGGTCAGTGGTGGTATTGCGGATGCAGTTACCGCTGGTCTGAATGGCGTGCATCTGCACAGTGGCAAGTTCCGCCAGGATATCAGGTACCTCGGCCAATCTGGGCCAGTTCAACTGCACGTTCTGTCGTGTGCTGATATGCGCATAGCCTTTATCATAGGTTCTGGAAATCTCCGCCAGCTTGCGCAGTTGACATACTGTTCATGAGTCCGTAGGGCACGGCAATGCGCAACATCGGTGCCAGACGCTGAACGTACAGCCCGTTCTGCAGTCGCAGTGGCCTGAATTCCTCTTCGGATAGTTTTCCGGCCAGAAAGCGGCGGGTCTGATCGCGGTATTGGGCGACCCGCTCATCGATAATTTTCTGGTCGTACTGGTCGTAGACGTACATTTACAATTCCTGGTCTTGTACCGGGCTCAAATCTGCATTGGGAAGGAAGCTGCGCTACCTTACCAGAAAACTGTCACCGACAAATAGTCATGATATTCATAAGCTTAGACTCATCCAATGCAGAATCAGAGGTATGTTTGAAAGATGCGCTAACTGCTTGGGATTGCAGCCATTGTTGGTATAATGCCTCGCCCATTCATCCTCATTTCTGGAGCATACAATGTCCGACAAATTGAACCAGGAGCGCAACGCTGACGGCGTTGCCGATTCCGTTGCCGCTACTGCCATCATTGCCATCGTGGTGTTCACGATGTACATCTGGTTGTCCGGTATGCCTACCTGAAGCCGTTCGGTGGAAGACGGCCTACTTGCCAGCAGCTGCTAAGTACCATCTGCACCACGAATATCACGATACCGATAAATAGCAGGGTGAATACAATGCCTGCGGCAATAAATACGCCCAGACGGCCCTGCTTGAAATCTCTCTCCCGATTTTTACTGCTTTGCACGCCCAGGCCAGCGGCGAGTACACTGCCGACAACCTGCAGCGGGTTCAGTTTGCCGGGTTCGTCTCGTGCATTTGAGCTGCCATCCTCTTTTTCGTTCATCCCTGTCTCCTTCGCTCAATAGTCCAGGTTAGGGCGCAGCCAGCGCTCAATTACCTCGATGGATTCGCCCTTGCGCTGCGCCAGATTCTCGACCTGGTCCCGACCGATTTTTCCTACTGCAAAATAGCGCGACTCGGGATGGGAAAAATAGAACCCGCTGACCGACGACGCGGGGGTCATAGCGAAATTCTCTGACAGCCGGATATCACAGGCTTTGGTGGCATCAAGCAGGCGGAACAGGGTGGCTTTTTCCGTGTGGTCCGGACATGCAGGATAACCGGGCGCGGGGCGAATTCCCCGGTAGCGTTCCTTGATCAATTCTTCAGTACTCAGGGATTCGCTGGCGTCATAAGCCCACAACTCCTTACGCACCAATCTGTGCAGGTACTCGGCAAATGACTCTGCGAGACGGTCGGCAAGGGATTTCAATAGGATGCTATTGTAGTCATCATGCTGTGCCTCAAACTCGGCCGCCAGTTCATCGACGCCATGACCGGTGGTGACGCAGAATCCGCCGATGTAGTCGCTGACTCCTGCATCCACAGGCGCGATAAAATCAGCCAGACTGGCATTACATTTGCCATCCGGCTTCTCAGTCTGCTGTCGCAGGTGATGCAGCGTAGCAATCACTTCGCTACGGGAGTCGTCGGCATAGATCGCGATGTCGTCTGCGCCGCTGCGTGACGCGGGCCAAAATCCGACCGCAGCCTTAGCAGTTAACAGCTTTTCATCGACAATGCGCTTCAACATAACCTGGGCGTCGCGATAGAGTTCACTGGCTTGCGCTCCGACGACCTTGTCCTCCAGAATCGCTGGAAATTTTCCTGCGAGTTCCCATGTAATGAAAAATGGGGTCCAGTCGATGGTGTCCAAGAGCTTCCCAGTGGAAAGTCATCAAATACACGAGTGCCGAGAAACGTAGGACGGGGCGGCTGATAGGACTGCCAATCAAATTGCGGGGCATTCGCTATAGCTTCGACATAACTGAGCTTCTTTTCGCGTGGCTTACGGTTAGCTACACGTTCGCGCACGGCAACGTATTCCTCCTGTAGTTCGCGCACGAAGTTTTCCTTGCCCAGCCCCAAAAGCTGCGTCGCTACCGCAACACTGCGTGAGGCATCTGGTACATAGACGACAACGTCCCCGTTGTATCGAGGCTCAATTTTCACTGCAGTATGTGCCTTTGAAGTGGTCGCTCCGCCTATCATCAAAGGTACGCTGAACTCCAGACGCTGCATTTCGCTCGCAACATGGACCATTTCGTCCAACGACGGGAGTAATCAGGCCGCTGAGCCCAATGATATCAACCTGCTGTTCCTTGGCGGCCTGAAGGATTTTTTCGCAGGACACCATTACGCCCAGGTCGATGACCTCAAAGTTATTACATTGCAGCACAATGCCGACAATATTCTTACCAATATCGTGCACATCACCCTTAACTGTCGCCATAAGGATTTTGCCGTTGGTGGAATTGCCACCCTCTTTTTCCAGTTCAATATAGGGCTGCAAATGTGCCACGGCCTGCTTCATCACGCGGGCGCTTTTTACCACCTGCGGCAGGAACATCTTACCCGTGCCAAAAAGGTCACCGACGATGTTCATGCCATCCATCAAGGGTCCCTCAATGACCTCAATAGGACGCTTAAACTTCTGCCTGGCTTCTTCGGCATCTTCAACAATCCAGGTGTTAATTCCCTTGACCAGTGCATGGGCCAAGCGCTTTTCCACGTCCTGTTCGCGCCAGCTGAGATCCTCTACCCGACCTTCGCCACCGCCTGTATCGCGGTAGCGTTCCGCCAGTTCCAGCAGTCGTTCAGTCGCGTCATTACTGCGGTTGAGAATGACGTCCTCAACCACTTCGCGCAAATCTTTGGGCAACTCGTCATAGACTGCCAATTGGCCCGCGTTGACGATGCCCATATCCATGCCGGCCTGTATTGCGTGGTACAGGAACACCGAGTGAATGGCTTCGCGCACGGCGTCGTTGCCGCGGAAGGAGAATGACACGTTAGACACCCCGCCGGACACTAACGCTCCCGGCAATTCCGCCTTGATGTAACGCGTCGCCTCAATGAACTCCACGGCATAGTTGTTATGTTCTTCTATGCCGGTCGCGATGGCAAAAATATTGGGGTCAAAGATGATGTCATTCGGGTTGAATTCAAGTTCTCCTACAAGCAGGTCGTAGCAGCGTTTGCATATATCCTTACGTCGCTGCAGGTTATCAGCCTGGCCATCTTCATCGAACGCCATGACCACCACCGCCGCTCCATAGCGCTGGCATAACCGGGCCTGGGCGAGAAATTCCTGTTCTCCCGCCTTAAGACTGATGGAGTTCACTATCGCCTTGCCCTGAATACACTTCAGCCCGGCCTCGATGACATTCCATTTTGAGGAATCCACCATGATAGGAATCCGGCAAATATCAGGTTCCGAGGCAATAAGGTTAAGAAAGGTCACCATGGCTGCCTGGGAATCGAGCATTCCTTCGTCCATGTTGATATCGAGAATCTGTGCGCCGTCCTCGACCTGCGTGCGAGCCACAGCCAGAGCCTCGTCGTAGCGCCCATCAAGAATCAAGCGCTTGAACTTGGCAGAGCCGGTGACGTTACAGCGTTCCCCAACGTTGACAAACAAACTGTCGCCCTTGATATTGAATGGCTCCAGGCCACTCAGGCGGCAGGCTTGCTCATGCTGCGGCAAGGGGCGCGGTGCTACGCCCTCGCAAGCATGGGCAATCGCCCTGATATGCGCAGGAGTCGTTCCGCAACAACCCCCGGCCAGATTCAGAAAACCGCGGCGGGCAAATTCACTGTACTCTTTCTCCATGATTTCCGGGGTTTCGTCGAACTCGCCGAAGGCGTTGGGTAAACCCGCATTGAGATGCGCGCTGAAGTAGCAGTCAGCCGCGTTCGACAAATCTTCTATAAAGGGTCGGATCTCCCGATAAGGTCGACCGCAGTTGCTGCCGACTATCAATGGCTTTGCGTGGGCCACGGCGTTCCAGAATGCCTCCGGATTCTGTCCGGACAGTATGCGCCCGCTGATATCCGGGAAGGTTACTGAAATCATGATTGGTAATTCACGACCCAGTTCCTCGTAGACTTCCTTAACCGCGAAAATCGCAGCCTTCGCATTGAGGGTGTCAAAAATGGTCTCGATCATTATCAGGTCGACACCGCCGGCCATGAGTGCCCGCGTCGCATTGGCGTAATCGAGACGCAATTCATCAAAGCTGATACTGCGAGCACCAGGATCGTTGACATCAGGTGAAATTGAGGCTGTTTTCGGCGTTGGTCCCAGCACGCCTGCGACAAAGCGGGGCTTATCCGGCGTTTTGGCGGTCATTTCGTCCGCCACTTTTCGAGCGATTCTCGCGGCAGTGAGGTTTTGTTCTGGTGCCAGTGCGGCCAGGCCATAGTCGCCCTGGGCAATGGCTGTGCTGCCGAAAGTATTGGTTTCTATGATGTCAGCACCGGCTTCCAGGTACTGGCGGTGTATTTTCGCGATAATGTCGGGACGGGTCAGGCTGAGAAGTTCATTGTTGCCTTTGAGATCGGAGCCATGGTCCGCGAAGCGTTCCCCGCGAAAGTCTGCTTCCACAAGGTTTTCCGCCTGAATCATTGTGCCCATGGCACCATCGATTATCAGGATACGCTGTTGCAGGGCTTGCTCCAGAAGCCCCGGAGTAGGTTTGTCGCTTGCCATGAAGGTGCCTTATATCGATGAAGCGGAGTAGATTCTCCGCCGTCCAAAAAGCTGGCGATATTAGCAGATTGTTGACTCCATTGAAGATCGTTATCAAGTAGAACTCACACTTTGTGTACAAGTTTGGTATATTAACCTACTAAATTACTCGGAATGGATCAATCGATGGTTACCATTACTGAATCAGCGCAGGATTACCTGGCTGAACTCTTGTCGAAACAGGACGACGCCCTGGGTGTTCGAGTCTTCATCAATCAACCCGGTACCCCCCGGGCCGAAACCTGTATAGCCTACTGCCGTGAAGGTGATCTGCAGGAAGGGGATGAAGTGAAGGAGTTGGCAAAGTTTACGGTCTGGTATGAAGCGAAAAGTCTCCCGTTCCTCGAAGATGCCCTGGTCGACTATTCCAAGGATCGCATGGGGGGGCAACTGACGATCAAGGCTCCCAATGCCAAACTGCCCCGGGTCGATGACAATAGCTCTCTGGAAGACCGTGTCAATTATGTGCTTTATAACGAGATCAATCCTGCATTGGCCTCTCATGGCGGTGAAGTGAGTCTGGTGGAAATTACAGAGAAGATGATCGCTATATTGCAGTTCGGTGGCGGTTGCCAAGGGTTGCAGTGCGGTGGACCAAACCCTCAAAGGCGGAGTGGAGAAAACATTGATGGAGCAGATTCCGCAACTCCTGGGTGTGCGTGATACAACGGACCACAGCGATACATCACAGGCCTACTACTGAGCTAACTAATGGCACAGTTATTGGCGCGAAACGGTCAAGTTAATTGGTTGCTGCGCTCCGCCAATGTATATTTCAACTTGTCGCGCATACTGCGCATGCAATGCTCAGTGCTTTCCCAATCAATACAGCCATCGGTGACTGATACCCCGTACTCCAGTTCGTCCAGATTCACCGGGATTGCCTGGTTCCCAGCGCGCAAATTGCTTTCAATCATCAGTCCGATGATCGATGTGTTGCCCTCAAGGATCTGATTAGCCACATTTTCCACGACCAACGGCTGTAGTTCCGGTTGCTTATTGGAATTCGCGTGACTGCAATCGACCATGATATTGCGGGCAACGCCGGCCTTGTCGAGGGCATCTTCACACAGTTTTATATGGACAGAGTCATAGTTTGGCCCCATCGTTCCCCCGCGCAGTACGATGTGACCGTAGGGGTTACCTTTCGTCGTAAACACCGACACCTGACCCTGGCTATTGATGCCCAGAAAGCGATGGGGTTTGGCTACGGAATTGAGTGCGTTGGTGGCCACGGTCAGCCCCCCGTCGGTACCATTTTTGAAGCCGACCGCGCTGGATAGTCCGCTGGCCATTTCCCGATGGGTCTGTGACTCGGTGGTACGCGCGCCGATGGCTGTCCAGCTTATCAGGTCCTGCAAATACTGCGGAGAAATCGGATCCAGCGCTTCAGTGGAGGTTGGCAAGCCCAGATCCAGAATATCCAGTAGCAATTTACGGGCAATGTGCAGTCCCTCCTCTATCTTGAAGGAGTCATCCAGATAGGGGTCGTTCACCAGACCTTTCCACCCGACCGTGGTGCGCGGCTTTTCAAAATACACGCGCATCACGATATACAAGGTATCTGCCAGTTCATCGGCCAGTGCCTTCAAGCGACGGGCATAATCCATAGCCGCAGCCGGATCGTGGATGGAGCAGGGCCCTACCACTACAAAAATTCGATGATCGCGTCGATCAAGTATATTCTCGATCACCTGTCGACTGCCCGCTAGCGTGTCGTGGATGGATGCCGACATCGGCAATGCTATCTTCAACTGCTCTGGCGTAATCAGTATGTCCTGTGAGTCGACATTGACATTGTGCACTTCGATGTTGCTCATCGTTGGTTACCTGATAAAGTATTTCCAGTCTTTTGCATTGAACGCGCATGTGTAGCTATCAGACTACTGAGACGTAAACCGGGCGCGGAATTTTATAGTAGTCCCACTGCTTTGATTAGGCGTTACAGTTCCAGTTTCCAGCGCAGGAGATAAAATTGGCCCAGTGCCTGTACGACATTACACCGCTTGAACCGCTGATAGAGCAAGGCTACATCCTGCTAACCCCAAACTACCGTTTGGCGCGGCGCATTAAAGCCGAGTGGGATGCCCGGCGCATTGCAGCAGGGGAGCGTGTATGGGAGCCGCTGTCGGTGCAGCCGCTCGAGAGCTGGCTGCTCGGGCAGTGGGAGAGGGCTGTCAGCGACCACATTCTGCCACCTGTAACACCCCTTGGTTCTGCGCAGGCCCTTGAGCTGTGGCGGCAGGTCATTGTCCAGCAGCAGATGCAGTCATCGGATTACCACCTGCTGCGACCTGCGGCGGCAGCCGAGCTTGCCAGTCAGGCCCGTGAAACCCTGCGACGTTGGCAGGTTGATATGCATAGCCCTGGTATTCGACAGTCATTCGAACTGGAACAGGATTGTGGCACTTTCCTGCAGTGGCTGACGCTGTTCGAGCAGCATCTGGCGGCGTCAGGGCAGTGCACCGCAGTGGACTGCCTGGCGCAATTGCCAGCTCTATCGGGACAGTATCCGGGTGCTCGGGTCGCGCTGCTGGAGTTTGTAGAAATTGCGCCACTGGTGCGCGCCGCCTTGCGAGGCGCTCTGTGCGCAGGTGCTGGAGATCAACCTGCAGGCAGCGCCTGCGGAGCGCCTGCTCCATTCCTTTAGCTGACAAGCGCGCGGAGCTGCAGGCCGTGGCCGCCTGGGCCGCTGGCCTGCACCGCGCAAGACCGACCGAAACTATTGGTATCGTGCTGAACAACCTGGAAAGCGACAGGGTTTGCCTGGAGTACCTGCTGCGTCGCGAGTTCGATTGTCTCGGGGAGAACTACAATAGTCTGCCGGTCAACTTTTCAACAGGGATTACACTGGCACAGGCCCCGTTGATACGCGATGCCCTGGCGGTTCTGGCCATGGGCCTGCAACACACGACTGTGCCGGCTGTTATCGCTCTGTTGCATTCGCGTTTTATATATCTGCCGGATGCGCAAAGCGCACTCTGCCAAAAATTCATCCAGCGCCTTTATGCAGAGGGTAGGGAGATTGTTGCAATCTCTGATTTGCGTAACAGCGCCATTGGAATCAGGCTGGGGAAGGAAAAGGGTCTCGAACTGGGACGGTATTTGCTAGCCATGCGAAAAAAGAAGGATTTGCGCCGTGCCGCGCAACCTTCTATATGGGCAGCGCGCTTCAGTGAGGTGTTGTCCGAGTGGGGTTGGCCCGGTACCGAGGCGCTGGATTCAGTGGAATACCAGCAGCTTGAACAGTGGTACCAGACACTGGATGAACTCAGGGCTTATGATGCCGTCTGTCAGCGTATCGATTTCGGTGACGCCTTTCAGCTATTGCGTGAGTGTTGCAGTCGCCGGATATCCCAGCCTAAAACGGCAGACAGCCCGGTTCAGGTGCTTGGTCCACTGGAAGCTGCGGGTCTGGCTTTTGAGCATCTCTGGTTGTGCGACATGCAGGACGCAAGTTGGCCTGCATCGCCTCGCCCGAATCCTTTCATACCACTTTCTTTACAGTTGCAGTTAAAAATGCCCCATGCCAGCCCCGAGCGCGAATGGGCCTTTTGTGAATCACTTATGGAGCAGTATGCTCACCGCAGCGGAGTACTGCACGCCAGCTTTTGTCGACAGGTTGATGGAGTGCCGGAACTGCCCAGTGCATTGCTGCAGAATTTTACGCCTCAGGCAATTTCCCGAGCCCGCAATGGTCGCACCACACTGGACCAGCATCTACTCAATAGGGGTAATGGAGGCCGTGTCGGATCATCAGGCGCCGCTCCTCGACCCCGAGCAACAATCCACCCTGAGCGGTGGCAGTAGTCTGTTGGAATACCAGTCGCAGTGTCCCTTTCGGGCGTTTGCTCGACATCGGCTACAGGTCGAGCCTCTTGGCGCTTTCAACGTTGCCGCTTCAGCAGCGGATCGCGGTTCACTATTACATGCTGCACTGTTCGCACTGTGGGGTGAAATTATGCGATTCCAATGCTCTAATCAATCTGAGCGATATCCAGCAGGAGCAGACAATCGGCAGAGCGGTAGAGGACGCTATATCCTCAGTTCCCTATTACAGGCGTCGCCAACTTGGTAGAGCGTACTGGCAGTTGGAACGGCAGAGGCTGGCGTCATTGCTTACCGAATGGCTGGCGGTGGAGCGGCAGCGTAGCACATTCTCAGTTGTGCAACGGGAGCAGGATATTTCGCTGGAGTTAGCGCAATTACACATCAATCTACGCGTTGACCGTATTGACCAATTGCCGGATGGTTCCCGCATGATCATTGATTACAAGTCGGGTCCCTGCACAGTGCAGGACTGGCTCGGCGACAGGCCCGCGCGGCCGCAGCTTCTGTTATATGGCTGTGCTGAACCAGAAGCTGCCGCAGCTCTGGCTTTCGCCCAGGTGCAACCCCGCAACTGTCGCTATGTCGGCCTTGGGCGGATTGCACCGGCAAGTGGCATTAGCACCGATATTTCACGCGCCGCGAAATCACGGATGAAGCGCTCTGGATTGGCCCACCCTCAATGAGCGATGGCGGGAAACCCTGGAGCGATTGGCCGCGGCTTTTGTAGCCGGTGACGCGCAGGTCGATCCACTTACGCCATCTACTTGCACCTGGTGCGGGTTGCAGTCCCTGTGCCGTGTGGATATGGCCGGGAGGATACTGGAGGAAGAAGCAGTATGACCGGGGTTATCGACGCCACCGCCCGCGCGGCGGCCGTAGATCCTTGCGCCAGTTTCTGTGTCAGTGCCCCTGCCGGTTCCGGCAAAACCGAGTTACTCATCCAGCGGTACCTGTGTCTGTTGTCGCAGGTTAAACGTCCGGAACAGGTTCTGGCGATTACCTTTACGCGTAAGGCAGCAGCCGAAATGCGCCAGCGCGTGATGCATGCGTTGCAGTCAGTACTGGCTGGCGATCCCTGCACCAGCCCACACCAACAGGCGACGCGGCGTTTGGCGGAAATGGCGCTCGCCGCCGACGAGCGCGAGGGTTGGTTCCTCCTGCGTAACAGCTCGCGGTTTAATATCAAGACCATTGATAGTTTCTGTGCCGGACTGACCCGGCAAATGCCGGTGCTGAGCCAATTTGGCGGCCAGGCCAGACTGCAGGACGACGCCACGCTGCTCTACGCTGAAGCCGTGCTGGAGCTCTACAAACTGGTGGATGAGGACCACCCCGTAGCGTCTGATCTGGCGGCGCTGATGCTGCACTTTGATAACAACTGGCAGCGGCTGCAGGAGCTGCTCGTCTCGATGCTGGCGCGCCGGGACCAGTGGCGCGGCTATGTCGGAGTCCACTTTACGCCGGAGGAATCAGAGGCCTATCTTATAGCCACCGTTAAATCGCTGGTGCGGGATGAACTCGGCGAACTGGCATGCTTGCTGGCGCCCTATGCAGCAGATCTGCTCGAAATTCTTCAGTTCGCCGCCGACCAATCTGGCACTCGACATTCCGAGCCAATTTCCCGGCAGCGAGCCGGGAGACCTGCCGGGCTGGCGCAGCGTCAGGCATCTGCTGCTTACCAGGGCAGGGGATTGGCGTAAAGTGTTGACCGTGCGAGAAGGGTTTTCCCACTGGCAAGGGTGAGCCGCAGGAGCGCAAGGCGTCAGTTGCAAGCCATATTGTCCAGGCTGCAGCAAATCCCGGGTCTGCAGGCCAAACTAGCGGCAGTGCAGACACTGCCGGAAATCGAAGCAGCCAGCGTATCGTGGCAACTGGTGTTGCACCTGTCACGCCTGTTGCCGACGTTGGCTGCACAGCTATTGCTGGTGTTCCAGAAGCGCGGAGTAGTAGATCACAGCCAGGTGGCACAGTCTGCTCTGTTGGCGTTGGGTGACGATGATGCGCCCACGGATCTGGCCCTGCGCCTGGATTATCAGATCGAGCACATTCTGGTGGACGAGTTTCAGGACACAGCAATTACCCAGTACGAGCTGTTATCACAAACTGACCCGCGGCTGGGGAGAGTACAACGAGCAGCATCCCCGGACACCCCGAACCCTGATGATCGTCGGGGATGCCATGCAATCTATCTACGGTTTTCGAGGTGCGAATGTCGGCTTGTTCCTGAAGGCACGACGCGAGGGATTCAATGGTGTCTCGCTGCAACATCTGGAACTGCGTTGCAACTTTCGCTCGGATGGGGGCGTAGTGGACTGGGTCAACCAGACTTTTACTGAAGGCCTTTCCCGCACAAAATGATGTATACCGCTCACAGGTGCGCTACAGCCCTGCTACGGCGGTGCGTCCACCGATACGTGGTCAAGCCGTAGAAATGCATGCCTTCGATGGCGAGAATGGTAGGACTCAGGAAGTGGCATTTATCTGCGCGCGGATTGCAGACTGTGCCGCCGGGGGCAGGGAAACGCTTGCTGTGCTGGGTCGCAGCCGCAGTCATCTGCAACCCATAATCAGAGCGCCTGAAACAATTACAAATACCGTATAACGCCCCGGATCTGGACAGCCTTGCCCAGTCCCCGGTGGTGGCTGACCTCATGACATTGTGTCGGGCACTGGCCAACCATGGGGATCGTCTGGCCTGGTTGGCCCTGTTGCGCGCACCCTGGTGCGGCCTGCAGCTGGCTGATCTGCTGTCGTAGCGCGATTCGGGGAGGTGCCACCTTACACCGCGGTATGGTCCAGTTTACAGAGAGCGGAACTACACAATGCGCTGAGCGACGATGGCAGAGTCAGGTTGCAGCACATTCTGCCAGTACTGCACCAGGCCTCCAGAAGCGCGACAGGCTGGGTCTGCGAGTGTGGGTCGAGCAGGCATGGGTGAGGCTTGGAGGACCTCTGTGCGTACCCGATATGGACGGCTTGCTGGACGCAGAAAATTTCCTGCAGCTACTCGAGCAGGCCGAGGTAGAGGGCGTGGGGCTTGACCTGGATTGGCTGTCGCTGCGCCTGCAGAAGCTTTATATGAGTGCGGGTAATCCCGATGCTAAAGTACACCTGATGACATTGCATAAGGCCAAGGGTCTGGAATTCGACCGGGTCATCATACCGCAGCTTGACAGGCTGCCACGCAGCGACGCGCGCGAAATTCTGCTTTGGGACGAACACAGCAATGCGCAGGGACAGCGCTCATTTTTATTGGCAGCCGACGATCTAGCTCCCGCTGATGCCCCGACCCTCTACAATTATCTCAAGACGCAGCGCCAGCAAAAAATGTTATTGGAAAGCCACGCGACTGTTGTACGTGGGCGCTACCCGTGCGATCAGTCATCTGCTACTCACTGCCAGCGTTTCGAGGGACGAGAAAACGGTGCGCCACGCAAGCCTTCCGTGCACAGCCTGCTCAGTCCGATATGGCCGACATTTGCGCAACAGATGACAATGCATCCGTCCAGTGCAGCTGTGGAGACACCCATTCCGGCGCGACAGGTACCGCGACTGACGCGCTTGCCGCACGAGGCGTTACGCATACTTACAAGTTCTTCCCAGGAGCAGACTTCGCCAGGTGCTGTAAGCACAATTACTGCGCGTCCCGAGAACCACGTCGAGCGCAGCATTGGAACTGTAGTGCATATGGCGATGGAGGAGTTGTCACGTCGCGCAGAACTACCTGCAAAGCCAGGCGCGCGCGATCGGCTTCGCTGGCGTATGGCGCTGCAGCAGCAGGGCCTGTGGGGCGATGCGCTGCACAATGCCCTGAAAGTCGTCGTCAGTGCTATCGCTCAGGCATTGCAGTCTGATCACGTCGGGCGCTGGGTATTATCCTGCCAGCATATTGATGCGCATAGTGAATGGACCCTGACCAGTGTTGACTCACATGGCGTAATCAAGGACATCGTCATAGATCGCAGCTTTATCGACAGGGAGACGGGGCAGCGCTGGGTGATCGATTACAAAAGCAGCCGCCCGGCTCGCGGTGAATCGATGGATGATTTCCTTGTGCGCGAGAGTGCCAAGTATTTGCATCAGTTGCGACTTTACCGCGACGCGGTTCGCCAGCTTGGCCAGGAGCCACTGCGATGTGCTTTGTTTTTTACATCTCTGGGTCGCTTGCATAGCAGTACCAGAGCTGGATTTGCTCGTCGCGGAGAACGGGATCAAACAATGCGACGATTAGATCCACAAGACGTCAAACGCATTGTCATCCTGACCGGCGCTGGTGTTTCGGCGGAGTCGGGCCTGGCCACTTTCCGGGACTCCAATGGGCTCTGGGAAAAATATGATCCCATGCAGATCGCTACGCCGGACGCCTTTGCGCGCAACCCCGACCTGGTATACCGCTTTTACAATGCGCGCCGTAACCAGTTGCAGGACGTGTATGCCAACAATGCCCATAGGGCGCTGTCCAGGTTGCAAAAGGAATTTGCAGGTGAAGTGTTTCTGGTTACACAGAACGTGGATGATCTGCATGAACGAGGTGGCAGCGACCAGGTCTGTCACATGCACGGGGAATTGAACAATGTGTTGTGCCAGGCCTGCAACAGGACTGCGCGAGTGCATGAGGATTACGATGCTCGGAGCATCTGCCCGCTTTGTGGGACGACCGGCACGCTGCGACCGGATATTGTCTGGTTCGGCGAAATCCCATATCACATGGAAGCGATTGCGGCGCGGCTGCGTCACTGTGACCTGTTCATTGCCGTAGGAACCTCGGGGGTGGTGTACCCAGCGGCCGGATTTGTACAGGAGGCGCTGTTGAACGGCGCCTGGACCATAGAAATCAACCGGGAACTCAGCGAGGTGACGGGTTACTTTCACCAGCAGAGGCGTGGCGCGGCGACCGTCGAGGTGGTAGCCCTGGTGGAAGAGTTATTGGCTGGCTGAGGTCACGACTTCAGCCAGCCGGGACAGACTACTGCGCGGCCTGGGCCTTTTTCTCCAGCGTCAGCGCCATGGCCTGTGTAAAGACGACAACCGCTGTCTGGCCGACTTTCACGCCAGCCATCTTTTCGGGCTCCACGTCGCCAATCATGTGTACTTTGCCGCGCGAATCCTTGATAACCACGGTGCCTGCTTCGGCATTCAACTCCTCGATGGTAACAACCGCGCGAATGACGCGAGCGCTCTCAACACCAGGGTGCGCGGCATCCGCTGACACAGACTTGCCTTGCATCTCCACCCAGGGTTCAGCCAACTCTTCGGCGGTGGGCGTACGCACCTCTCCCTCCAGAGCCGCGAAAAAGGTGCCCACCACTCGGTCACCCACACTGACGTCTTCCAGCTTTACCAATTTCTCGGGTGCATGGAAGGTAGTCTCTACTCCGTCAGGACCGCGCAGAGTGACTTCCCGCGTCTTCAGATCAATGGCGGTCACTTCTGCCTCCATCTCTACGACTACGGCGCGGCCTTTGGTTTCTGCAGTCTTTTGGTGTCCGCCTGGGACAAACATTGGCAGGGTCAGCGCCACCAGGGCTACCAGGCCAGCGCGCGTCATATGGACGAGCGATTTCGTCATTTTGCTCATTTGTAATCTCCTTTGTTAGTCGATGTGTACCGTAACACCGATAAATATCGATGGGGCGCAGTAACATACGCCCAAGAGCTGTCGCAGCGCAACCTCCCAAGGCCAAGCACTGGTGGGTTGAGGCCTTGCGCGCCTAGATCAGCCATCTTTAGCGTACACGGTGAGCTTTTGTCCGGGGCGTATATAGGCGTCCGCTTTTAGTGCGTTCCAGGCGAGGATGTCACTGACAGACACATTGAACTTGCGCGCAATGCGGGTCAGGGTGTCGCCGTCGCTCACAAGGTACACCTGCGGGGCGCGCTCCGCTCCGGTAGCGTCCGACTGCTGACTGGAATCCACATTGCCATCGCCGGGAATCTTGAGAGTGTCTCCCGCGTGAATATCGCTGCCATGGATACCGTTGACCTCCTGCAACAGTGCCACATCAGTATCGAACTTGCTGGCGATGGCACCCAGGTTGTCCCCGGCTTTGAATGCGATAGGTCCTGGACTGCACCAGTTCTTCGGGGCTGAGTTGGGCTATGTTGTACTCAAAGCGATTGCGGGTGCCAACAGGCAGCAGTAACTCCCCTGACTGGTTCGGTGCAACGGACTTACCCAACTGCCCGGGATTAAGTGCGCGAAGTGTGTCGATGTCCACGCCCGCCAGTTTAGCTGCTTGAGCCATTTCCAGAGGTTTTTCAGTGTCGACGACTTCGAAAGAGGGTGCGTTCTCTACAGATGGGATATCCACGTCGAATCGTTCGGGATCAGCCAATATCTGGGCAAGCGCAATTACCTTGGGTATGTATTCGCGGGTGTGGCCAGGGAGATTGAGCGACCAGAAATCCGTGTCCAACCCCTTTGCTTCATTGGCCTCGCGGGCTCGTGTAACGGTGCCGGCACCGGAATTGTAAGCCGCAAGGGCCAGTAACCAATCCTCATCGAACTCCTCGTACAATGACTCCAGGTAATCCAGAGCCACCGTGGTGGAGTCCTGCAGGTCCTTGCGGCCGTCGTACACTGAGTTTCGTTCCAGGCCGAGGTGGGTGCCGGTGGCGGGCATAATCTGCCACAGTCCGGCCGCACCGGCAGGGCCGGAAGCGAAGGGGTTCAGGCTGCTCTCAACCAGGGGAATCAGGGCGATTTCCATGGGCATATCCCGTCTCTTTACCTCTTCTACGATGTAGTAGAGGTAGTAATCTGCCCTGTTGGAGATATCGGGGAGGTAGTTGGGCTGGCGCAGGAATTGCTTGCGTGCGCTGTCTACCTGGGGACTCTGCATATTCTGCCAGCTCAGATCAAGGCGAATGCGCTCCCAGAGGTCATCTGGCTGCTCTTTAGTCGGTAGAGCCGGTAGCGGCGGTACGCTTGTCTTTTCCGTTTCGGCTTCAGTCTGGTGAGTTGGCGGGTGCTGCACGGACTGCTGCTGGAGAGTCCGCATTTGCAGATTGTGGCCGCCAGAGTAGCAGGCTTACAAATCCAGAAACAACTATAAATAATAATCAGTAACCTATTGAATAATAGTAATTTTATTTCCTTCATATTTCGCCTTACGACTATTTTATGACGGTTTGGGGAGGTTGTCGGCTATCTCCGGATAATGAGGCTTAAAAACTGTCTTTCCAGCCACGAACCAGGGTAAACACCTCCACTGTACTATCTCCCTTGAGTTTTCCCTGCTGGCGCAGCGATCCTTGCAACTCGGCATCATTACAGCGTAGGAACGGGTTGGTGGCAAGTTCCAATGCCATATCCGAGGGTACAGTGGGCTCGCCACGTTGGCGCATGGCTGCAGCCACTGCGCTGCGCTGCGCGAGGGCGACATTATCCGGCTCAACTTCCCTGGCAAAGGCCAGATTGGCCAGTGTGTACTCATGGGCGCAGTAGACCCTGGTCGAGGGCGGCAACGCTGCCAGTGATTGTAATGACCGCAACATCATCGAAGGGTTCCCTTCAAAGAGTCGACCACAGCCACCGGCAAACAGGGTGTCGCCACAAAATACCAGTGGTGAATGACCGCGGTGTACGTAAGCAATATGGTCCAATGTGTGGCCGGGAACTTCCAGTACCTCAAAGCTCATACCCAGCACTTCCAGGCGATCACCGGCTGCCAGCCGTCGGGTAATCCCATTGATAGCGGGATTGTGCGGACCGTAAACCACTGGCTCATAGTGGGCACAGAGCTCATGCACCCCTCCCACATGATCAAAATGGTGATGCGTGATCAGGATGCCAGCGAGTTCAAGTTGTAAAGTCTGCAAGGTGTCCAGCACTGGCTGGGCATCTCCGGGATCGACCACGAAGGCCTGCCGTGACGACGGGTCATAAATGAGCCAGATATAGTTGTCGGTGAAAGCGGCAATGGGTTGGATGTTCAGCATGGGGTAGCGTTCCAAACAGGTGAAAATACAGTAGTATTAGCACATTGAATAAGGGGCTACAGGTCGGAGCGACCCACAGCGCGATGCGCGGGGAAACAAACTCGTAATGCGGGTAGATTGTATCGATATTTTGTCGGAACTGGAATCCTGGTATACCCGTGCCAACAGCCAGTACCTGTTGGAAGAAACCCGCGCTGCCGTGCAGGACCAGCTTGATACCTCGTTTGGCTATCATATATTGCAACTGGGAGTCAGTGGCGGACGTCCCTTATGCCAGGGTAGTCCCATCAATCATCGCCTCTACTGCGCGGGGCAGCTGGCGGAGGGCGTGGGGCTGGTAGCTGAACCCGAGGAGTTGCCACTGGACAGCGACAGTGTCGATGCCATTATCGCTCACCACTGTCTGGAATTTGCCGCTAACCCGCATCAGGTGCTGCGCGAAATTCAGCGCGTATTGACACCGCAGGGCCAACTTCTGGTGGTCGGGTTCAACCCCTATAGCTTGCTGGGGTGCAAGACGCGTCTGCGTGGGGTATTGCGCGACCCTTTGTGGTCCCGGCACCACCCGGTGAGTGAGCATCGCCTTACGGATTGGCTGCATCTGCTGGGCTGTGAGGTGCTGGATACACGCAGGCTTTATAGCTTGCCTCCGGTGGGTCGTGGTCGTCTGCGCCAGTTGATCATGCGAGGCGACGCCTGGACCGCGCGGCATAACCTGCCCATAGGTGGCCTGTATATCCTGCACGCCACCAAACAGGTGGCAGGGCTGCACCGACCCCGGCGACCAATGGTCTCCCGCAGGGGTCGTCTTATAGGGCTGGTACCCAAACCCGCACCCACGCCAGCGCCACGTTCACCCTATCCACAAAGGAATAATCCTTCTGAGAATGGGAACGTAGCTGCTTGAAAAAAGTAGAAATATTTACCGATGGGGCCTGTCGTGGAAACCCTGGGCCAGGCGGGTGGGGAGCCCTGCTGCGCTACGGGGATGTGGAGCGGGAGTTGTTCGGTGGCGAACTCAATACCACTAATAACCGCATGGAGCTGCAAGCGGCCATCGAGGCTTTAAAAGCGCTGTCCCGTCCCTGCAGTGTCGATCTCACTACGGATTCAGTTTATGTGAGGAATGGCATTACCACCTGGATGGATAACTGGAAAAAGAGGGGTTGGAGGACCGCAGCACGCAAGCCGGTCAAAAATGTTGACCTGTGGCAGGCTCTGGATCATGAAAGTCAACGCCACCAGGTGCGCTGGCACTGGGTTAAGGGGCACAGCGGTCATGCAGAGAATGAACGAGCGGATCAGTTGGCCAACCGAGGTATTGATGAATTACAGCAATGAGCGGTGCATCAAAGCGCCGCAAAGGATTGAACTGACGTGAGGCAAATCGTACTTGATACCGAAACTACCGGACTGGAGGTCTCCCAGGGTCACCGCATTATAGAAATCGGCTGCGTGGAGCTGTTGAACCGCAAGCCGACCGGCAATCACTATCACCAGTACATCAATCCCCAGCGTGAGATCGACCAGGGTGCTATCGAAGTTCACGGAATTACCAACGACTTTCTCGCCGACAAGCCAGTTTTTGCAGCAATCGCGGCGAGTTTCATGGCATTTGTTCGGGGCGCTGAATTGGTTATCCACAACGCGCCCTTTGATGTCGGATTCCTGAACAGTGAACTGCAGCGTCTTCCCGCGGGTGGTGGATGTTTGCAGGACTTTTGTACCGTAACTGACACACTGGTGATGGCGCGATCCAAGCACCCGGGGCAACGCAATAGCCTTGATGCGCTATGCCAGCGTTATCAGGTCGACAACACACAGCGCGATTTGCACGGTGCGCTGCTGGATGCTGAGATTCTCGCGGACGTGTATTTGGCCATGACAGGTGGCCAGACAGCACTGCAGTTGTCTGATTCAGGTAACGATAATGACGGTCATGCCCGCGCCGAACAGATTATCAGGTTGCCTGCTAACCGGGCTATGTTGCCAGTGATTAAAGCCACGGCAGAAGAACTCGCTGCCCACGAAATCCAGCTGCAGGCCATCGCTGCAGCGAGCGGTGGCAAAGTGGTGTGGCGAGGTAGTACCAAAGGAGAGAGGCCAGATGTTTCGACCTGACAACAAGCCACCCGTGACCACTGACGATGAGTTGCACATCGTATTTCAGGGGGGACAGATGCTGAGTGACATGCGCTCCCGAACGGGATGCCTGATAGCCCGGGAGCAAGTGCTACGCAGTGGGTGGACAGAACTGCGGCGCCAGTTTCTGGGTTACTGGGGTGATCAACCCTGCTACGTTCTGGAAATAGACACAGTGGACCAACCCGACCCCATGCAGTACCAGAAGGGTAATCTCTATCATATTCTGGGCAGGGTGGATGAGCAGCTGTTTGCCCTGGCCGGGCGAGCCTCACAACTACTGGACTGGGAGCGCGATCACCAGTATTGCGGTCGCTGCGGCAATCCGATGCGAGTGGACATCCAGGAAAGAGCGATGCGCTGTGACCCCTGCCGAGCCATCAATTTCCCGCGTATCGCGCCCTGCGTTATCGTGTTGGTTACCCGGGGCGATGAGTTGTTGCTGGCGCGCAATGCCAATTTTCCTCAGCCTATGTACAGCACTCTGGCTGGCTTTATCGAAGCGGGTGAGACCGCCGAGCAGACACTGCAGCGCGAAGTGCGCGAGGAGGTGGGGGTTGAGATTGCCAACGTGCGTTACTTCCAGTCACAGTCATGGCCTTTCCCCAATCAGCTCATGTTGGGCTTTTTTGCCGAGTACGCCGGAGGCGAAATTGTCTGTGACCTCACCGAGATTGCCGATGCGCGCTGGTTCCATTACAGTGACTTGCCGATGATTCCGCCGATATCCTCGATTTCCGGGCAACTGATACATCACTACATAGAATCATTGCAGTAAGCATCTGGAGTACACCCTTGGAATTTATTTATGAATACGGGCTGTTCCTGGCCCAGGCAGTCACCTTTGTCGCCGCAGTCCTCATTCTGGTCGCTGGCCTGGTATCGCTCGGTCATCGGCACCGCGTAGACCAACACGAGGGCCATATCGAGATACGGGATCTTAATGAGAAATATCGCCACATTGGCGAGGCGATTCACGATGTCGTCGATGACCACAAAATTGTGAAGGAGAAAAAGAAGGCAGCTAAAAAGGAGGAGAAAGCGAAGGCCAAGAGCGCTAAAAAGAAGCTCAAGAAGGACACGGGCACGCCAGCCGAGGATCGTCGCAAGCGTCTGTATGTGCTTCGTTTCGACGGGGATATCAGAGCCAGTGCCACAGCGAATCTGCGGGAAGAAATCTCCGCTATTATTCCGCAAATCGTGACTGGTGATGAAGTGTTGGTGACTCTCGAAAGCGCGGGAGGAATGGTACACAGTTATGGACTAGCGGCTAGTCAACTGCAGCGAATCAAAAATGCCGGGGTTCCCCTGGTCATTGCGGTAGACAAGGTGGCTGCAAGCGGAGGTTACATGATGGCCTGCGTCGCGGACCGCATCATTGCCGCACCTTTTGCTGTGCTCGGCTCCATCGGCGTAGTCGCCCAATTACCCAACTTCCACCGATTATTGCAAAAAAACAGCGTCGATTTTGAACTATTCACCGCCGGTGAGTATAAACGTACCCTCACGATGTTCGGCGAGAACACTGAAAAGGGCAGGGAAAAGTTTGTTGAAGAGCTGGAGGAGACGCACAGCCTGTTCAAGAGCTTCGTCAGTGCCAATCGTCCTGCGCTTGATATTGCCAAGGTCGCTACCGGGGAAGTCTGGTACGGGCAAAATGCGCTGGCACAGGGCTTGGTCGATGAACTACAGACCAGCGATGCCTTCGTGCAGTCAAGGCTTGCCGACTGGGATGTGTTTGAAGTGCGATTTGTGCACAAGAAAAACTGGCAGGAGAAGCTGGGCCTTGCGGCCGAAAGTGCGCTGGAGCGGAGCTTCCTGAAAATATGGCAGCGGGGGCAGGGCGGCAGTGACTACTAATAGTAGCTAGTAGAAAGACAAGTCCCCCAACTTTTTTTCCCGCTGTGTTGGCTCGATTCAAGTATCAAAATGCCGTTAGACTGCCTCGGGAGCCTGCTTATCTTTTCGCCTGGCCACGACCGTTAACCCGACCAAAGCAGAAGCGAACAACCAGGCAGCAGGCGGAAGAGGCACTGCAGTCAGGTCATCAGAGATCAGGCTGCCTATTTTCTTCCCCTTCGCGTCCTCCCAGCGCACTTTCAGATGGAAATTATCCAGAAGCACGCCTGACTGAAGTTCTACACCAAGAACGATAGCGAGGCTACCCGCAGCCGAAGACAGTCTTGCACCGAGACTTTCCGCAAAGGCACACCCGCGACCGGATGAACTTCCCGTTCCACTTTCGCATGCGCTACCCGATGCACTGAGCTCGTCGTTATTTAAGCCCCAGTCGGTCAATGACACAGAGGTAATCTTGAACTTCCCTCCGAGATCCTTTATTCCGATACCGGCGAGATAACCACCACCTGCCAGAGCTCCACTTGCTCCGCTCGTGTCGGCATTCAGCGTAATCGATCCTGTCTGTGTGCCCACGCCGGTCATGCTGGACGTCCACGAAATGCCATCTCCCACAAGCACTGTTGATGCATTGGCATAGGAGCCAACGAGCACTAACCCTATCATCAACAATATCTTAGTTTTCATCTCCATCTCCGTTTAGAACTTAACCCATATGTATCAGCAACAAATCACGACCCGCAGTAGAAATCGCGGGGTGGACTATATAACTCATTCAGTAAGTTCGTTATCGGAAAAACCCCTATTTTTGGTCGTAGTTGATCCTTGTTTTCCTGACCTGAATATGCGACGCAAAAGGCCAAGTCGTCGGCTTGACTAACAGAGGTAAGCAGCTTCAGATGACAACTACAACGCCGCTGCAAGGACGATGTATTGCAAGCGTCGTGTGTCCCCCAAAAATCTTTACTTATCTACACATTTTGCTAGTCCTTACTATTACAGATGGGCACTATTTTGCTGAGGGGACAAATTTATAAGGAGCCGTAATTGGAAGAGCTTGATATATATAAGGTGCGTCTTCAAATCGAGGGTGTACCAGGCCACTACTGGTCTACAGAGCAGTTAGAAGCCTATCGGGATGGGCTAATGGCCTATGCACGGGGAGATGCACGGATGTTCAGTGTTGGCCCAATGGCGTCTCGTGAAAGGGCTATAACCAATGAACTCAATCGTAGATCCATGCTTGACGGAGTCAAAATTCTGGAACCGGAACCGGAACCGGAACCGGAGCCGGAATCAGTGCCGCTCGTGAAGAATAGCCCGAAGCTGGATACTTATCCCCCACGCAAAGCTCTGTACGGTTTCGCCCTTTGGGGCTGCTGATGGGGGGGCTTGGATTAGGACTCTTATTCGCTTAGCCGACCTTCAACTGAGCTCACGACATCGGCAGCTTGATCAGAGATTTCGCGGGTTAGCGATCCATTTCCCTGCAGATGCGCATCCATGATTCGACGGATTCAAGATGAAAACGTTTGCGCGGCAGGGCAAAGTAAAATGTACGGCGCATATTGCGACGGGGTAGTGTCAGCGGCACAAGATCGCCATTGGCAAAGCTCTTGTGTAATACGATCCGCGACAGGCAGCCAATGCCCAGACCCGACTCCACGGCGTTCTTTATCGCCTCGTTGTGCTTGAACTCCAGATAGATATTGATATCGGGCAAAAGGCCGGCAAGAGCCCTGTCAAAAGTTTGTCGTGCGCCGGAATCCGGTTCCCGCAGAATCCATAAAGCTTCCTTGATGTCCTTGTTGGTCAGGGTTTTTTTGCGGGCGAGCGGGTGATCGGCGGCGCAGAAAACGATCAGTTCATCTTCTCGCCACGGAATCAGTTCGAGTTCCCGATGGTGCACCTCACCTTCGATCATGCCGATGTCTACATCGAAGTTGAGGATCCGAGCCACCACATCTGGCGTATTCGCGATGTCAAGTTGTACTTCAGCCTCGGGATAGCTAGCCAAATAGCCGGCGAGGTAGCGAGTGGCAAGATGGTTGCCAATGGTAAAACTTGCCCCTACCTTGATGTGGCCCACATCGGTGTGGTCCATCAGCTTCTCTTCAAAGCTGTGACAGTGGGCTAGCAGGGTTTCTGCCTCCTTGCGCAATGTATGCCCGATGGCATTTAGTGCCAGTTTGTTACTGACCCGGTCAAAAAGAGTGACACGTAGGTGTGTTCCAGGTTCAGGAGGGCTTCACTAGCGGCAGACTGGGACATGTGCAGGCTCTGCGCAGCCTTTGAAATGTTCTGGTACTTTGCCACTGCGAGAAAAATTTGCAGTTGCCTGAGAGTGAATTTCATACGCCCTGCCCCTCTGGTACCGGAAAAACCGGTAAACGTATCCATGATATCCTGTTTTACATGGAGATCACATAGCCTTAATGTCGCGCTTCGAGTCGATCATCAGGCAGGCCCCACGCGGCAGCCCGTAGTAGACAAACCATTGGGGAATTAAGACATGGCTGAACAAAAAGCAACGAACGTACACTGGCACGAGGGCGATATCACCCGGGAGCATCGCAGCAAGCTGTTGGGTCACAAGGGCGCGACGCTGTGGTTCACGGGCTTGTCAGGCAGTGGCAAGAGCACCGTGGCAGTGGAACTCGAAGGTACCCTGAATGAAATGGGCGTTCTGTCCTACCGACTGGACGGCGACAACGTGCGCATGGGCATAAACAAGAACCTCGGTTTTTCTGCCGAGGATCGTACCGAGAACATTCGCCGCATCGGCGAGGTTGCCAAACTGTTTGTCGACAGCGGCGTGATAGCCCTAAGCAGTTTTATCAGCCCTTATAAGGCTGACCGCGACCAGGTGCGCGCGCTGCACGAAGCTGCGGGCATGGATTTTATTGAGGTCTTCGTCGACTGTTCTCTGGCGGCGGCCGAGGGTCGCGACCCGAAGGGCCTGTACAAGAAGGCCCGGGCTGGCGAGATCAAGAACTTTACCGGGATTGATGACCCTTACGAGGCCCCATCCAAGCCGGAAATACACCTGCACTCTGACCAGCAGAGTCTGCAGGAGGAAGTGCAGGAAATTCTCAACGTGCTGCGTGACCGCGGCATCATCAGCAAAACGTAGCCAGGAGAACAGCGATGATCAAGCCACACGGCTCCGACGAGCTCAATCCGCTTTTCGTCTACGACAGCAAAAAACGCAGCGATCTGTTGGCGGAAGCAGAGACGGCTGCCGTCGCTGTTGCTCAATTCTGCGGCTGCTGCCAATGCGGTCATGCTCGGAGGAGGCTACTTCAACCCGCTGACCGGCTATATGAATCTGGCTGATGCCCTGAGTGTCGCAGAGAAAATGCACACGGTAGATGGCCTGTTTTTCCCCGTACCCATAGTCAACCTGACCACGGAGACCGGCGTAAAAGCCGGCAGCCGTATCGCCCTGCGCGACCCGAATGTAAGGGTCACCCGGTACTGGCGGTGATGGACGTGGTCGCGGTGGAACAGGTCAGTGACGAGCAGATGGCCTTCATGGTCGAGAAAATCTTTCGCACGCTGGACACGAAACACCCGGGCGTCGCGACCTTCACCAGCCTGGGGCGAACCTTGGTGTCCGGCCCTATCCAGGTGTTGAACTTTTCCTACTTCCAGACCGATTTCCCCGATACCTTCCGCACCGCTGTGGAAATACGCAATGAAATCGCCGAGCACGGCTGGGAAAAAGTCGTCGCCTTCCAGACCCGCAACCCCATGCACCGCGCCCACGAGGAATTGTGCCGCATGGCGATGGAGAAGCTGAATGCCGATGGCGTACTGATTCACATGCTGCTGGGCAAGCTCAAACCGGGCGATATTCCCGCCGATGTGCGCGACGCCTCCATTCGCAAAATGGTGGAGCTCTACTTCCCGCCCAATACTGTGATGGTGACCGGCTATGGCTTCGACATGCTCTACGCCGGTCCGCGCGAGGCCGTGTTGCACGCCGTATTCCGCCAAAACTGTGGTTGCAGCCATCTGATAGTGGGTCGCGACCACGCCGGCGTGGGTGACTACTATGGCGGCTTCGATGCCCAGACCATCTTCGATGAGGAGGTGCCCGAGGGTGCGCTGGAACTGCAGATATTCAAGGCCGATCACACCGCGTACAGCAAGAAGCTGAACAAGGTGGTGATGATGTGCGATGTGCCGGATCACACCAACGAGGATTTCGTATTGCTCTCGGGTACCGCTGTGCGCGAAATGCTCGGCAAGGGCATAGCGCCACCGCCGGAGTTTTCCCGCCCGGAAGTCGCAAAAATCCTGTCGGACTACTACCAGTCGCTGGACAAGTGATCCACCGACCAGGCGTCCCGCCACTCACACATTTGGTGATGCTATGAATTACGACGTTTTCAACGGTGATGCGGATGGCATCTGCGCCCTGCTGCAGTTGCGCAAGGCCGAGCCGCGTGACGCAACCCTGGTCACCGGCGTAAAGCGGGATATCAACCTGCTGGCCAAGGTGGATGCCGCGTCAGGGGACCGTATAACGGTCCTGGATGTATCTATGGATACAAACCGAGCAGCCCTGGACCGGGCCTTGGCCAGCGCGGCGACCGTGTTTTATGTTGATCATCATTTTTCCGGGGACATCCCCCAGCATCCCAATCTGACAGCGATCATCAACGAAGCTGCGGACGTGTGTACCGCCGTGCTGGTGAATGGACACCTCAAGGGCCGTCATCTCGATTGGGCGGTGACCGGTGCATTTGGCGACAACCTGCAACGACACGGCGCGCACACTGGCCAAGGGGCTGGACATTTCGCCGAGCGGACCTGGCCTCGCTGGAAGCACTTGGCACCTATATCAATTACAACGGCTATGGGCCTGCACTGGCAGGATTTGCATTTCGATCCCAAGGAGCTGTACCTGCGGCTGTATGCGGCGGCGGATCCGCTGGATTTCGTGCACCACTCGCCGGATTTCAAAAAACTCAGCACCGGCTACCATGAGGATATGGCACTGGCAGAAGGGCTGCAGCCGCTGCACAGCAAGCCCGGCAGCGCGGTATTTCTGCTGCCCGACCAGGCCTGGGCGCGCCGCGTCAGTGGTGTCTACAGCAACGATCTGGCCACCGGCAATCCGGCGCCGGGCTCACGCGGTCCTCACCGAAAAGGACAATGGCAACTACCTGATCAGCGTGCGCGCGCCCATGACCAACAAACGAGGTGCTGCCGAGCTATGCCTGCAATTTCCAACCGGCGGTGGCAGGGCCGGTGCGGCTGGCATCAACGACCTGCCCGCGGACCGGCTGCAGGCATTTGTCGATGCGTTTGAGCAGGCCTACGCAGGCTGATTCCTGGCCCTGTCTGCGGCGCTCGCTGCGCGGCGTCACACCAAATTTGCGAGTAAATGCACGGGTAAAGTGGCTGTGGTCGGCAAACCCGGTTTCCAGCGCAATAGTCCCAATGGGCTTGTCGGTCTCCAGCAACATCTGTCGGGCGTTATCCAGTCGCACCTCGTTAATGTACTGGTGCGGCGTTTTTTTCAGGTGTCTTTTTGAATCGTCGTTCCAGCGCACTCACCGAGATGTTGCAGGCACTGGCCAGCGAATCAACCGAGAGGTTGCTGCCGAAGTGCTGGCAGATGTAATCGATCGGCGCACGCAACTCCCGCAAAGGAATCGCCGTTCCCTCGGTTTTATTCAGGTGGCGACTGATGCCAAAACTGCCGATGATGCGGTCCCGAAAATCGTAGATTGGCCACTTGGAGGTCAGGAACCAGTCGCCTGACTGCTGCTCCCCGATAATGAGTTCCAGCCGGTCATTGACCACATTGCCGTTCAGTACTTGCGCATCATCACTGCAGTATTTCTCCGCGAGGGAGGCCGGCGCAATATCGTAGTCGCACTTGCCCAGCAGGCCCTGCAGGGAGCTGAAACCAAAGCGCTCAAAGAACAGCCGGTTGCCGTAGACGAAGCGTCCCTTGCGTATTCTTGATCCAGGCGTGGGTGTCGGGAATCAGGTCCAGCATCGCGAAATTCTGCTCTGCCCCGTCCAGGGAGCTATACTTTAATTTTGTCATATGCTAGCGCTCAAGCCGAATATTATTCAAATTATAAATGAATATGTTCAAGACATGACTGTGCGATTGGCGACGGACTATCGGACCGGTTTATCTACACCTGCGCTGGATGCGGCGACTGAGCATGTTCCTGGGTATCGACGTGGGCACGCAGAGTGTCAAGGCACTGATCTACGACGCTGACCAGCGCCAGGTCGTCGACATCAGGAGTGCCGCAGCTGGATCTCATCAGCAAAGCTGATGGCACCCGTGAGCAATTGGCGCAGTGGTGGCTGGCGGCATTGGAGCAGTGTCTTGCCGGTTTCGACAAACGCGCACAAAGCTAGTGTCCAGGCCATCGGGGTATCCGGACAGCAACACGGCTTCGTACCCCTGGGCGCAGATGACCAGGTACTGGCGCCGGTCAAACTGTGGTGTGACACCAGCACGACTGCCGAATGCGTACAGATAACGGCCGATTTTGGCGGGCAGGATCGCTGTATCCGCGAGGTCGGCAATCCCATTCTGCCAGGCTATACCGCGTCCAAGGTGCGCTGGCTGAAAAATCACCAACCAGACGCTTACGCGCGTCTGGCAACCATTCTGCTGCCCCACGATTACCTCAATTTTTATCTCACCGGCGAGCGTGTCATGGAGTGTGGCGATGCATCTGGTACCGGCCATGCTCGATATTCGGCAGCGCAAGTGGCATGCGGGCATGATCGCAGCCCTTGATCAGGACCGTGACCTCAGCAGGACCCTGCCACCCCTGGTCGAGTCGGGTTCGACTATCGGCCAGTTGCGCGGACATGTGGCCAGTGCATTGGGACTGCGCCGTGGTATCCCGGTCTCCAGCGGTGGCGGTGACAATATGATGGCGGCCATCGGTACCGGCAATGTCGTGCGGGCCGTCTGACGGTGAGCCTGGGTACGTCAGGGACACTGTTTGCCAGCGCCGATAAGCCCATCATTGACCCTCAGGGCGCACTCGCGGCATTCTGCTCGTCCACCGGTGACTGGTTGCCGCTGGTGTGCACCATGAATTGTACGGTAGCCACAGAGCTGACACGGCATCTGTTCGCGCTGGACACTGCGCAGCTGGAACATCGGGCAGGCGCTGTACCGGTAGGTTCGCGTGGGGTCATGACACTGCCGTTTTTTAACGGTGAGCGCACGCCAAACCTTCCTCAGGGCAAGGGCTGCATTCTGGGCCTCGATGACAGCAATTACGCATCAGATAACCTGCTGCGTTCCGCCATGGAGTCGGCTGTCTACGGCTTGCGCTCAGGACTGGACAGGTTTAGTGAGCACGGCTGTGTGATTAGTGAACTGCGCCTGACAGGCGGTGGCGCAGGCAGTGCAGTCTGGCGCCAGATGGTGGCCGATATTTTCAATATGCCGGTCTGCGTTCCAACCGTGGGCGAGGGTGCGGCTCTGGGGGCTGCGTTACAGGCCCTGTGGATGTATCAGCGGGAGCAGGGCGACAATACAACGTTTCAGGAGTTGGTCGATACGCATCTGCAATTCGATCCGGCCCAGGCCTGCGTACCGCAGCAACCAGCGGTGACAGCCTATGGCGAGTACTATCGGCGATACCTGCGGCACGTCGCCGCCATCACGCCACTATACGTTTGATCACAACAGAGGGCTTGAGACATGCCACAGCAGTACTTCGTCGGTGACCAGGGAATATTTCCCGGGCATCGGCGGTATCCCCTATGAGGGTCGCGAATCCGACAATCCGCTGGCCTTCAAGTTCTACCAACGCGATCGTTTGGTAGGAGACAGGACTATGCAGGAGCATTTGCGTTTTGCCGTGTGCTACTGGCATACCTTCTGCGCCGCGGGGCGTGATCCGTTCGGTGACGATAGCCGGGTCTTACCCTGGGATAAGCACACTGAGCCTATGGCGGCAGCGCGGGCGCGCATGGATGCGGCCTTTGAGTTTTTCACCAAGCTCGGTGTGCCTTACTACTGCTTCCATGATCGGGACATGGCGCCGCCGGGCAGGTCTGTTGCAGAGTCTGAACGCAATCTGGCCACACTGGTGGCACTGGCGAAAGAGCGCCAGCACGAGACGGGCATCAAGCTGTTATGGGGTACTGCCAATCTGTTCGGTCATCCGCGCTATATAAATGGTGCCGCCACCAATCCGGATTTCGCCGTGGTCGACGCATGCCGCCGCGCAGGTAAAGGCGGCGCTGGATGCCACGGTCGCGCTGGGCGGTGAAAACTATGTGTTCTGGGGCGGCCGTGAAGGCTATTCCAGCCTGCTCAATACTGATACCAAGCGCGAACTGGAGCATATGGCGCGCTTCCTGCAACTGGCGCGGGACTACGGTCGCAGTATCGGCTTCACCGGCACTTTCCTGATCGAACCCAAGCCGATGGAACCGAGCAAGCACCAGTATGATTTCGATGCGCAGACGGTGATCGGCTTCTTACGCCATTACGGACTGGCCGGGGACTTCAAACTGAATGTGGAGGCCAATCACGCTACCCTGGCCGGACACAGCTTTGCGCATGAATTGCAGATGTGTGTGGACGCGGGACTACTGGGCAGCATCGATGCCAACCGGGGTGACCCCCAGAACGGTTGGGATACCGATCAGTTTCCCACTGACCTGTATGATGCGGTGCATGCCATGCTGGTGGTACTGCAAGATGGCGGCCTGGGCTCAGGAGGTCTTAACTTTGACGCCAAGGTGCGCCGCGAGTCGGTTGATCTCGAGGATATTTTTATCGGGCATATCGGCGGCATGGACACCTTTGCGCGCGCGCTGGATATCGCCTGGCGAATCCGCAGCAGCGCGCGACTGGAGCAGCGCAGGCAACAGCGCTACAGCAGCTTCGATAGCGGAGATGGGCGCTATTCGAACAGGGGCAACTCGACTTGGTGGCACTGCGTGATATGGCGCTGCAGCGCGGTGAACCCGCTCACAGCAGTGGCAAGCAGGAGTGGTACGAGAACGTGATCAACCAGTATTTGTAAATCGTCGCACAGCTTCGGAGCAGCTCGATGGCTAGAATCAGAATGGGTATGGTGGGCGGAGGAGAGGGCGCCTTTATCGGCGCTGTCCATCGCATGGCGGCGGCGCTGGATGGGGAAATAGAGCTGGTCTGCGGCGCCTTCAGCAGCGACGCCGAGCGCTCCCACCGCTCCGGGGCAGGCGCTGTACTTGCCGCACGACAGGGTGTACGGCGATTATCGCACGATGATGGCAGCAGAGGCGGCGCGCCCTGCCGCTGAGCGCATGCAGTTTGTGGCCATCGTCACCCCCAACCATCTGCATTTTCCGGTGGCGGAAGCGGCCCTGCGCAGCGGCTTTCATGTGTTGTCGGACAAGCCTGCGACCTTGAACCTGGATGAGGCACTGCGATCTGCGGGACATCCTGCAGGACACAGGACTGCTGTACGGCCTCACCCACACCTACACCGGCTATCCGCTGGTAAAAGAGGCCAGGGCCCGGGTGGCTGCAGGCGAGCTGGGCATTATCCGCAAAATTGTGGTTGAGTATCCGCAGGGCTGGCTGGCGGATCGACAGGAAGACAAAGACAACAAGCAGGCCGCGTGGCGGCTCGACCCGGCCCGGGCCGGTGCCAGCAGTTGTATGGGCGATATCGGGGTACACGCCGCCAATCTGGCAGAATATGTCAGCGGACTGAAGATTACCGCCATCTGCTCGGACCTTACAGCGTTTGTCCCAGGCAGGACACTGGATGACGATGGTGCGGTCCTGTTGCGCTTTGATAACGGCGCGCGCGGCATACTGCACGCCAGCCAGGTCAGCGTCGGGGAGGAGAATGCGCTCAGCATTCGCGTCTACGGCGAGAAAGGTGGACTGGAGTGGCGGCAGCAGGAACCCAATACGCTGTGGCTCAAGTGGGCTGACCGGCCGACTGAAATGCTTCGCAGCGGCGGTAGCTATCTGGGCGCGCTGGCTGCGGCAAATACACGCACACCCATGGGCCATCCGGAGGGCTACCTGGAGGCATTTGCCAATATCTACATGGCATTTGCCGGACAGATTCGCGCGCGGGAAGCGGGACAGCAACCTGCCGCCCGCGCCGCCGATTGTCCGGGCATCGAGGAGGCCATACGCGGTATGGCATTTATCGAACTCGCCGTCGCAGCCAGCGCCAGCGACATCAAATGGCACGCGTTTCCACAATATAAATGAAAGAGAGGTAACCCGCATGTCCAGGATGAAAGGCCCGGCCATTTTTCTCGCCCAGTTCGCCGGCCAGGAGGCGCCCTTTGACACCCTGGCGAACATCACCCGCTGGGCCGGCGAGCTCGGCTACAAGGGCGTACAGATTCCCACCTGGGAAGGCGGACTGATCGACCTCGCCAAAGCGGCAGACAGCAAGGCTTATTGTGACGAACTGCAGGGTATCTGTGCGCAGAATGGCGTGGAGATCAGTGAACTGTCCACGCACCTGCAGGGCCAACTGGTGGCGGTACACCCGGCCTATGACCAGCAGTTTGACGGCTTTGCTCCCGCTGCGGTACACGGCAACCCACAGGCGCGTCAGGAATGGGCCGTGCAGCAATTGCTGCTGGCCGCCCGCGCCAGTGAAAACCTCGGCCTCAATGCCCACGCCACCTTTTCCGGCGCGCTGCTGTGGCACACCCTGTACCCCTGGCCGCAGCGACCGCCGGGCCTGGTGGAAACGGGATTCAGGGAACTCGCCGCGCGCTGGTTGCCCATTCTCGACGCCTTCGACGCCGCCGGAGTAGACCTGTGCTATGAGATTCATCCCGGGGAGGACCTGCACGACGGCGTGACGTTCGAGCGCTTCCTCGCGGCCACCGGCAATCACCCGCGCTGCAATATCCTGTATGACCCCAGCCATTTCATGCTGCAGCAGCTGGATTACATCCAGTTCATTGACTTCTACCACGAGCGCATCAAGATGTTCCATGTGAAGGATGCGGAGTTCAATCCCACCGGCCGCAGCGGTGTCTACGGTGGCTACCAGGGCTGGACCGACCGTGCCGGGCGGTTCCGCTCGCTCGGTGACGGGCAGATAGATTTCAGCGCTATCTTCAGCCAGTTCGCGCGCTACGGCTTTAAGGGCTGGGCGGTGTTGGAATGGGAATGCTGCCTGAAGCACCCGCAGGACGGTGCACGAGAGGGCGTGGACTTTATCAACCAGCACATCATTCGTACCACCGACAGGGCGTTCGATGACTTTGCCGGTGGCAGTGCCGATGAGGCCAGCAATCGGCGTATTCTGGGCCTCGATTGACAAGGCACTACAAAACTATAACAAGGAGAACGCAACATGACCGATAAACCGCTGGATCGCAAGCGCCTCTATCACGTGGGCAACCTGTCGATTTTCATGATCGGCCTGGGGTTTGCCGTGCGCGCAAACATTGCACCCAACCTGCAGGGAGAAATCTACGACAAGATTGACCTCGCCAATTCTGCCGCCATGGTGGGAGCGGCACTTGGCGCTACATTTACCGGCTTCGCCCTGACGCTGTTGTTCGGCAGTGCCCTGGTCGACCTGATCGGCATGAAGCGGATGCTGCTGCTGTCTGCGCTGGGCTACATCGCCGGGGCGGTCGGGTCTGCTGGCGGCGGCGATGATGCCGGTCAGTGGTATGGTTGAAACGGTAATACTGTTAAGCCTGTTGTTGACCGGTCTCGGCTGGGGCGCAGTGGAAGCGGCCTCCAACCCGATGGTAGCCGCGTTGTATCCAGAGGAAAAAACCCACCGCCTCAACATCCTGCACGCCTGGTGGCCTGCGGGTATTGTGGTGGGCGGACTGATGGGTGTGGCGATAACCGCCCTGGGGCTCCCCTGGGAATTGAATATGCTGGTGCTGATGCTGCCCGCTTTGGCGCTCGCGTGGATGGTGGCGACTTCGATCTTTCCCGTCACCGAACGCGTTGCCGCCGGAGTCAGCTACGGCGACATGTTGGCGGAACTGGTCAAGCGTCCGCTGTTCTGGGTATTCTGGGTCTGCATGTACCTTACCGCGGCGGCAGAACTGGCGCCGGGCTCGTGGGTAAATATCTCTCTGTCAAATATCGTCGGCATGCAGGGTATTCTGTTGCTGGTCTACGTCAGCGCGCTGATGTTTGTGATGCGACACTTTGCCGGGCCTATTGTGGCGCGCATCTCGTCTGTCGGCCTGATGTTTGTCAGCTGCCTGGCCGCAGGCATCGGCCTGTACCTGCTCAGTCTTGCTGATTCTCCTGTGCTGGCCTTCGCCGCTGCAACTGTGTGGGGTATCGGGGTGTGTTACATGTGGCCTACCATGCTGGCCATTGTGTCCGAGCGTTTCCCGCGCGGCGGCGCCATGGCCATGGGCCTGATGGGTTTTGCTGGCGGCATGTCCATTCAATTCGTGCTGCCGCAGATGGGCGCCATCTTTGATTCCGCCAAGGCGCAGGCAGCGGGAGGCGCAGACAAGCTGGCGACCCTGTCGCCGCAAGCGATGGAGGATGCGGTGCGCTACGCCTCGGTGGAATCTTTCCAGTCTGTCGCCATCGTGCCGCTGCTACTGTTACCGGTGTTCGGGCTCATCTGGTGGGCGGATCGCAGGAAGGGTGGTCACCGTCCTGAAGCAATGGGCGCACCCGGAGCTACAACTCAGCGTTAATGGAAGCCGCTATATGCAGGTAAAAATTGGTATGAATATGCTGCTGTGGGGTATTCAAATAACCCCGCAGCACATCCCGGTCTTTGCAGGTCTCGCCGCCGCTGGCTACGACGGTGTGGAAATTCCCGTCGTCGGGCAGTCGACAGCAGAGCTCAAAACCATGGCCGCAGCCTGCGACGATCTCGGGCTGGCGCGCACCGCCGTAGCCTTCGTAGGCGAGCACGTCAACCCGATCTCACCGGACCCGGCCATCCGCGCCGCCGCCGTGGACAGTCTGAAGAAGGGCATTGATGACGCGAAACTCATTGGTGCTGATATTCTCGGCGGTGGCATTTACCAGGCGCACAAGTATTTTACCGGCCGTGGCCCGACGCAGGAGGAGTGGTACTGGTCGGCCGACTACCTGCGCACCTGTGGCGAGTATGCGCAGCAGGTCGGGATGCGCCTGGGGCTGGAGTTCCTCAATCGCTTTGAAGTGTTCCTGATCAATACCTCGGCTGAGTGCCGACGTATGGTGGAACAGGTAGGGCTGGATAATGTCGGTGTGCACTACGACACGCACCACGCCAACATCGAAGACCCGGATCCCCGCGCAGCACTGGTGGGCATCAAGGGCGCGATCAATCATGTGCACCTGAGTGAGAGTCATCGCGGCACGCTGGGTACCGGGCAGGTGAACTGGGATGCCAATTTTGCCGCTCTGCGCGAGATCGACTACAGCGGCTGGCTGGTAATCGAAGCGTTTGGTACTGCCGATCCGGATCTGGCCGCTGCGGCTAATGTCTGGCGCAATGCCTTCCTCTCCGAGGAAGAGGTCTATCGCAAAGGTATCGATTTTATACGCGAGCGCCTGTAAGACCAGTGCGGGCCTGTGTATGATGCTGGCAAGAACAAAGAGTGAGAATAACCTGATGCCCACTTCCAAACGCCGCTGGATCATTGCCATAGCGCTTGCACTGTACTTGTACTTCCTGTTGCCCGCGACGGCGGACATGTTCTTTGCACTGTATCATCTGACGCACATCGGTCCCCTCTACTGGGGTTACAGCGGCTTCAAAGCGGCGGGCTACTATTTTGGTATCTATGAATACCGTCTGCTTGCCTGCCTGTTGCTGGCCGCGGCGATCATCGTTATTCCTGCATTGTTCAAAAAGCTCCGCGGAGCCTGAGAGGTCGCCATGAATCGACGCGAATTCCTGCAGTGTGCCGCCATCCTTGTATCCGGCGTCGGCGCCGCGCAGCTCGGGTTCAGCCTGAGTGAGGAACAAAGTGCGTTTCTGGCGAATGCGCCGGACTTCAATACGCGCCCTGTGGATTACTTCAGTCCCGCCCGGCGCGAGATTGTCGCCGCGATGGCGGAAGTGATTATCCCGCGCACCGAGACGCCCGGCGCCATCGACGCGCGCGTGCCCGCCTTCCTCGAACTGATGGTCGCATACTGGCTGAACGATGAAGAGAGGGCCATCTTCAATGCCGGATTGCACGACATCGAAACACGTATTCCGGTGGAGTACGGCAAGCCATTCCAGCAACTGACTGCGCCGGAGCAATTACAGATCCTGCAAGCCCTGGAAGATGCGGCGTCAGATTCCCCGTGGTATGAATTTGGCAACGTGCAACGCGAGTACATCAGCGATGCGCCGTTCATCTGCCAGTTAAAGGAACTGACGGTGTGGGGGTTCTTTACCTCGAAAGAGGGCGGCTCGCAGGTCCTGCGCTACAATCCCATGCCAATGTATTTCGACGGCGACACGCCACTGGCGCCCGACGACAGTTCCTGGACCACTCCTCCTGTTAAAGCGGTGAAACATAACGATGATTGAAAGCAAGCAGTATGATTTCGACGCCATAGTCGTCGGCTCCGGCATTTCCGGCGGTTGGGCGGCCAAGGAGCTGACGGAAAAAGGCCTTAAGGTGCTGGTGCTGGAACGCGGCAAACCGCTGGCCGCCGGTAGCGGATACCTCGGCGAACACGCACCCAACTGGAAACTCCCCTACCAGGGCAAGCGACCTCGCGAGCTCTACGAGGAGGAGTATCCGGTGCAGAGCAAGGTGTGGTTTTCATTCGGTGAGGCGAACCGGCAGTTCTGGAACAACGACAAGCAGAATCCCTACGCCATGGATGAAGGCAAACCGTTCCTGTGGGCGCGGGCTGACGTGGTCGGCGGTCGCTCGCTCATCTGGGGGCGCCAGACCTACCGCTGGAGCGAACAGGATTTCAAGGCGAATGCCACCGACGGCCATGGCATACCCTGGCCGGTGGGCTACAAGGACATCGAACCCTGGTACAGCTATGTCGAGAAATTCGTCGGGATCAATGGCAAGAAGGAAGGGCTGCCGCAGTTGCCCGACAGCGAGTTTCAAAAGCCCATGCCCTGGTTTGCGCTGGAGGAGACCATCCACGCGCGCCTGAAGAAAAATGCGCCGGACGTCACCCTGACCAATGGCCGCGTGGCGATCCTCACCGAGGATCTTCCCGGACGCAGCGCCTGCCACTACTGCGGGCCCTGTCAGCGCGGCTGCTCTACCGGCAGCTACTTCAGTTCACAGGCTTCGACACTGCCGGCCGCAGAAGCCACAGGCAACCTGACCCTCAGGGCCAATGCCGTTGTCGAGCGGCTCGAGTACGATAAAGAATCGGGAAAGATTTCCCGCGTGCATGTGATCGATACTGTAAGCGGTAGCTCGCTCCGCCTATTCCGCAAAGATCTTTTTTCTCTGCGCGTCCACCGTGGGCAGTACGCAGATCCTGCTCAATTCCGCCAGCGAGTCTTTCCCCAACGGGCTGGCCAATCGCAGTGGCGTGCTGGGCCGCTATATGATGGATCACACGCTGGGAGTCAGTGGTATTGGGCGTGTTCCTTGATAACATGGACAGCTACTATCACGGCAACAGGCCCACCGGCCTGTATATTCCGCGCTTTCGGAATCTCAACGGCCAGGACGAGGACGCCGATTTTGTGCGCGGCTACGGCTACCAGACGGCAACGCTGCGCATGGACTGGAGCATCGCGCTTTAACGCCAAGGGCTTCGGCGCGGACCTGAAGAACTCGCTGCGCAAGCCCGGGCCATGGATCTTTGCACTGGCCGGCTTTACCGAATGCCTGCCGCGCGAATCCAACCGCATGTACCTGAGCAAGGACAAGGTCGACCGCTTCGGTATACCGCAGGTGGTGTTTGATTTCGAGTGGAGTGAGAACGAGATCAATGCGCGCCGGGATGCCAAAAAACATGCGGATCGCCTGCTGAAGGCGGCCGGCGCGGTGCTGACTGTTCCCGGCGATGACAAAATGTCCCTGCCCGGCGAGGGTATCCACGAAATGGGTACGGCGCGCATGGGCGCGGATCCGGCGACATCCGTACTGAATGCCCATAACCAGGCGCACGATGTGCCTAACCTGTTTATCACCGACGGCTCATTCATGACCTCGGCGTCCTGTGTAAATCCGTCGCTGACCTATATGGCCTTCACCGCCAGGGCCTGCGACTACGCTGTGAAACAAATTGCACAAGGCGTGTTGTGATGGTTCCAGGCGCGTAGTCACCTCTGGTTCAATCACGTAGACCTTCTGCGCCGAAGTACCGGGCGTGGCACAGGACGCGGCGTTGCGCTTGCTTCAGTTCAACGCCTTTGGTATCACTGGCGCTCCCAAAAATACCCTATAACCACGAAAGAGAAATCGTATGTCGATGACAGATGCGAAAAGAGAGTGCTCGATGGAACGACCTGGGATCAGTTTTGCGATGCGCTGAAGGAAGCGGGCAAGATTGTCCGCAGCGACAAGGCGCCCCAGGACGCGTTCAACCAGGCCGAAGGCTATCGCTACCTGTCGCGGCTGCTGCGCGGTGGGCTGGAAAGTTTTCTCGAGTTTCGCGACCCGCTGTTTCCGCAGTTGCGCTGCGGCGCCCACGAAACCATCAAGCTGGGCGCAGACAATCCCGACAACCGCTACGAGAGCGCAGCCGTCAGCCCCAAACATGACTACCGGATCACCGGCAACCGCGGCAGCGTAAATTACCTGGGCATCAGCACCATCATCAACAAGTATGCCTCGGGCGGCACCATGGAAGTCACCGGCCATATTGATTCGCGGCAGATGGAGATCGGCCCCAACGGCGAACTGGAAATTATCATCAGCCGCAACAAGCATCCCGGTAACTGGCTGCCGATGGGAGCGGAGACCAACTCTATCACCGTGCGCCAGACCTTCCAGGATCGCATCAACGAAAAGCCCGCTGACATGAAGATCGAGCGCATCGGTGCGAAGAACGATCGCCCGGAACCGCTGACTGCAGAGAAACTCGAACGCGGGCTGCAGGGCGCGGTCGGTTTTGTGCGGGGCTCCGCCACCATGTTCGAGAACTGGTCCGAGAGTTTCCTGCCAACCCTGAACCAACTGCCACCGGCAGACCAGGCCTACTGCCAGTTGATCGGCGGCGATCCCAATATCTTTTATTTCCACAGCGCCTGGCAACTGGCGGAGGATGAGGTATTCATCATTGATGCGCCGGAAATACCCGAATGCCAGACCTGGAATTTCCAGCTGGACAACTGGTGGATGGAGTCACTGGACTATCGCCATCACACGATTCACGTCAACAAGCATACCGCCCACTACAATAGCGATGGCAGCGTGCGCGTCGTTGTCTCCCACACTGATCCTGGCGTGCCCAACTGGATCGAAACCGCAGGTCACCGCATGGGCACGATGTGCTGGCGCTGGATCGGCGCCCAGCAGCATCCACTGCTCAACACCCGCGTGGCTAAACTGGCGGATCTCAAATGACCGACCAACCCGTGAGCTTTGTCGCCGATGAACTGATCGCTGAAGCACGCGCCCAGTCCGGCTTCGACGATTTCGGTGAGCCGCCTTATCGCGAAGGTCTCGAAGTACTGCTGGAGACTTATGATCGCAATGTGCGCGATCCAGCGGGTCGCCAGCGCTGCCGGGACAAGGTCGTGATGCAACTGGCCACCCGACTCAAGTGCGAGAATGCCTTCAGGACGATCCCCGAGATCGCCGAACAGGAGATCAAGGCGCCGATCTTTGTCACCGGCCTGCCGCGCTCCGGCACCTCGGCCCTGCTCAACCTGCTGGTGGCCGCACCGGAGAATCGCGGCATCCTGCAGTGGGAAGTGCAGTTTCCCGACATCTGGCCAGGCAGCCAGCCGGGGCAGGAAGACCCGCGCTATCCCTACCTGGTAAAAGCACTGGAAAAAAACCGCGATTCTGAATTCGCCAAGATTCACTATATCGACGCCGATACGCCGGAGGAGTGCGTCCTGTTACACGCCTTCGGCTTCCACGGTGTGCAGCTGGGTTTTGAGATCATGCTGGAGCCCTATCGCAGCTGGCTGCTGCAACAGGATCTCACGCCCGTGTACGCCTACCAAAAGCGCCAGATGCAGATGCTGAACTGGCGCAATCCCGGCAAGCAATGGATGCTGAAGGCGCCGGCGCATATGTGGGGCATCGATGCCATACTCAAGGTGTTTCCCGGATGCGCGATTTGTCTGGTGCCACCGCGATCCGTTGCTGGTGGTGCCCAGTATCAACAGTATGAACAAGCTGGTAATGGGCATGTACGCCGGCGACTACAGCCACCTTGATGCCGGTGAGATCGGCCGCGCGGTGATGGAGTGGTATGCGCTGTCACTGGAGCAGGGCCTGGCCGCACGCGCCAAGCTGCCACCAGAGCTGTTCGTGGACTGTTCCCAGCGCGAGTTTGTTGACCAACCCATGGCTGTGGTGGAAAAAATCTACCGGGCCTTTGGACTGCCGTTAAGTGAGGCATCGCGCGCTGCCCTGCAGGCACATGTGGACGCCAACCCCAAGGGCAAACATGGCAAGCACGAATACAACCTGGCGGAGTACGGCCTCACCCGTGAAATGATCGAGCAGCGATTCGCGTTCTACACCAGCGACAAACGCTGGCCGATATCCGATTGAAGTCTGGCCTGGCGTAATCCCGGCGCACGTCGGACCGCGGCTATCACAGCCAGCGTACTTTCTTGAACAATATGACCATGCCGGCGGCGATGGTCACAATCGCGCCAATGACAAAATAGTAGCCGTATTCATGGTGCAACTCTGGCATGTTGTCAAAATTCATACCGTAGATGCCCGCGATAAACGTGATAGGAACAAATATCGCTGTAATAATGGTCAGGACTTTCATCGTGTTGTTGAGCTGGTGCGAAGTCAGTGAGATATGACCGTCAACCAGATCGCCGCACAATTCATAGTACAGGGTGCACAGGCTGAGCAGGCGTTCACAGCGGTCATACAGATCGCGCCTGATATGGTAGGAATCGTCATTTCCAATACCAAGAAATACACTGCCATCGTTCAGTATTGTTTCGGCAATGCGCTGGTGATAGTTGAATATACGGCGTAATTTGCGCAGTCGGCTGCGGTAGGTCACCAGCTCTTTCAGCACATCTTCGGAATTGTTGTCCAGTAGTTGATCCTCAAGGACAGTAATTCTCTCCTCTGCGGCCATAAGCTTTTCCAGGTAGCGACCCGAGGCAAAATGGAGCAGGCGCAGCGCAAGAACATTGGGCGAGCGCAACAGGTTTTCCTCGAAAGCGCTGCCAAACAACTGATCAATGCTGACAGAGATACCTTGGTGGACAGTTATCAGAAAATTCTGGCCAACCCATATTCCCAACTGCTGGGGCACCAGGTTTAATGCATCGTCGAGCTGTGCGATACCCCTGAACAGGATAAAACAATTTTCCTCAAAGTTTTCCACCTTTGGCGGGTGACGCGTTCTGGAACAATCCGTGATGGCAAGGTCGTTGCAGCCAAAGCTTTGCAGTAAGGCGCGAACATCGGGAGTAACCTCACTCTGGATATCAAGCCACAGAAAACCACCGGCTGTCTCGCGCCATTGACTGCACGAGCTGACCGTTGCCGTCACGTGTGCTGGCCATCCGCAGATAGTAATTGCGCCCTGATCATGTGTTATATTCCCTGCAGAAGTTGTGTAGGTGACCCGGTTTGAGCTGCAAGCGCGTCGCCTCCCTAGCCTAGTTATATGGCAGGTGACACGCAAGGATTTCGTCCTGGTCCAACTTGAATCATCGTTAGTGCACGTATAACAAGATGGTCATGGTGGTATGAGGTTTAGGATATGTCTGTAATACTGGAGTTGACCCGCATTGTGCAGGCCGCTGCGGAAGCGGATACTGCGTCGGCTCAGGTGTCGGTCATTGTCGATTCTATACAGCACTACATGGGACTGGATGTGTGCAGCCTCTACCTTGCTGACGAACATGGCGATATGGCGCTACTGGCCAGTCGCGGGCTTGATCCTGACGCCGTTGGCAAGGTGAGGATTCCCGCTGGCAAGGGCCTGGTAGGACTGGTCGCACAATCTCGACATCCCATCAATATTGCCAATCCTGCCCAGCATCCCGCCTTTTACGGTGTTGCGCAAACGCACGAGGAAAATTTCAACAGCTTTTTCGGTGTCCCGATTGTCAGATCCGGCGTGGTGATTGGTGTGCTGGTGGTACAGAGCAGGGAAGCTCGTGTCCTGTCCGAAGACGAGGCGGCTGTGCTGGTCACTCTCGGCAGTCAACTGGCGCTCGTCGTAGCGACCGAGTCGATTTGGCAGGATATCAATAAGAGCAACACCCGCACCCTGTCAGGAATCAAAGGCGCAACAGGAGTCGGTATCGGGCAGGTCAAGCTGTGTGATGATGTCGGCCTGTCTTCTGTAACCGATGGACCCTGCGAGGATATTGTCGAGGCGCTGGCTGACTGGCATGGACTGGTAAAAACCGTACTCCAGGATGTCAAACGCGAACAGGCGGGCCTCGGCGACCTGCTGTCGCAGGATGTTGCCGCCGTCTTTGATGCGTATTGTCTACTGTTGTCTGATCCGGCTCTGGTTAACGGCGTAGCGCAGCTGATAGAGGATGGTCACCATCTGCCCGGCGCCCTGAAGCGGGTAATCAATCACCACGCCGACGTTTTCCTTGCCATGGATGACCCTTACCTCAGAGCCAGGCATGAAGATATCAGGCATCTGGGAAACAAACTCTACAGCACCTGGCGAGGTCTTAGAACTGCCAGCGACGACAAGAAACCCAAGGCACAGACGGTACTGGTGGGAGAGCAGGTCAGTGTTTCTGATATAGCCCAGGTTCCCACCGAATTCCTGGTGGGCATCGTCTGCTTTCAGGGATCAAACCTCTCTCATACTGCGGTACTCGCTAATGCCCTGGGCATACCCGCAGTGATGGGCGTGGGGGAAATAAAAGGGCTCCTCAACGATGACCTGCTGGTCGTTGACGGAAACTCTGCCCAGGTTATCGTGCGGCCCAACAACTCTGTGCTGGAAGAATACAAACGGTGTTTGAAAGCTGAACAACAGCTTAAAAGTGATTTGCAGGCATTGCGCGACCTTCCAGCGATAACCACGGACGGAACCAGAATCCAGTTGTATGCCAATAGTGGCTTGTTGGCCGATATATCCCCTGGACTGCAGGCCGGCGCTGAAGGGCTGGGCCTTTATCGTACCGAGATCCCCTTCATGGTGAGTGATACCTTCCCCTCCGAGGAAGAGCAGGTCAATGTCTATCGCCAGATACTGCAAGCGTACCAAAACAAACCAGTATACATGCGCGTCCTTGATATTGGTGGCGACAAGCCCCTGCCATACTTTCCAATCGAGGAAGACAATCCCGCCCTGGGCTGGCGCGGAATCCGCTTTTGCCTGGACAACAGTTCACTGTTCATGAGCCAGATCCGCGCAATGCTGCGCGCGGCAGAAGGCAGCGAGAATTTGCGTATCATGTTGCCCATGGTGGGCAGTACCTCTGAACTGATCGAATTTAATAAGTTGCTGATGGACGCACTGCAGCAACTTGAGGAGGAGGGCGTACGGGTTAAGAAGCCGCCGGTCGGTATCATGGTGGAGGTGCCGGCGGCGATATCACAGCTTGCGTCATGGCGCGACCAGCTGGACTTTATTTCAATTGGCTCCAATGACCTGAGTCAGTATCTGCTGGCCCTTGATCGCAATAACCCCAGGGTCGCCGCGTCCTATGATCATGTACATCCGGCCGTCCTGCACGAGATAGCGAGGGTGATTGATATCGCGCAAAAGGCGGATCTTCCCGTCAGTCTATGCGGCGAAATGTCCTCCGACCCAATAGCGGTCGTACTGCTGGTCGGCATGGGCATCCGTACACTGAGTATGAGCGCGGCGCAGTTGCCCAAGATCAAATGGCTACTCAGGCATATCTCTGTCCAGAATGCGAAGGAAATGGTTGAAGCGACGCTCGCACTCAATGATGCCCGGCTGATTCGAAAGTTGGTCGCAGACAGACTTTATGTACTGGGAGCCGGGGAGATAGTCTGGTGAGGCAGAACCGGGAGACTGTCAGGACCAAGTCGCAATGATCGATAGAAAACCTCTTGGATGGCGCGAGTGGATCAGCTTTCCAGACCTCAACATACACAAAATCAAGGCCAAGATTGATACCGGGGCTCGCACCAGTGCCCTGCATGCGTTTATGGTCGAACCCTTCTCACGCGACTCAAAACCGTGGGTTCGTTTTGCCATTCACCCCATTCAGGGTGACACCGACACAGTGGTAGAGTGTGAGGCTCCTGTTAAAGACCAGCGCATTGTCCGTGACTCCGGGGGACACGATGAGCTGCGCTATGTCATCGATGCTCACATCGCAATTGGTGATGACCTGATTCACTCCGAGGTCACTCTAACAGACCGCGATACCATGATGTTCAGGGTGCTCCTGGGGCGCACAGCACTGCGCACCCGATATGTCATCTACCCTGGCAAGTCGTATATGCAGGGCAAACTCTCTGGCCAAAAAAATAAGCGGCTAGCACTGTGCATCAAATAGTTGCCGATGTTCTGTCACTATCGCGTGATAGTGTCGATAGCAGTCGCTATAATGCGCCCGCTCGCCGTGTCGCTGCCGATGAGCCCCAGAGGAAATTGAAATGAAGCTTGCCATACTTTCATGTGCGCCACACTCGTACAGCACCCGCCGCCTGAAAGAAGCAGCGTTACAACGTAACCAACACGTCGATGTACTCAATACCCTGAAGTTCGCTATCGATCTCGATCGCGGATCGCCCGACCTCTACTATCGTCAGAAACACTTGAGCCATTACGACGCCGTACTGCCGCGTATCGGCGCTTCGATTACCTATTACGGCACAGCCGTGGTACGCCAGTTCCAGGAAATGGATGTATTCTGCGCAAATACCGCGCACGGCATTATGAATTCCCGCGACAAGTTGCGCAGCCTGCAGATTCTCAGTCGGCACCATGTCGGCATTCCACGCACGACCTTCGTGCGCGACAGGAAGGATGTACTGCCTGCAATAGACAGGGTCGGTGGCGCCCCCGTCGTCATCAAGCTGATCGAGGGTACACAGGGCATAGGCGTACTGCTGGCGGAATCAGTGAAGACAGCCGAAGGTATTGTCGAATTGCTGCAGAGCCAGAAGCAGAACGTGCTGATCCAGAAGTTCGTGGCGGAGAGTAAGGGCCGTGACATACGCGCCTTCGTCGTCGGCGACCGGGTCGTAGCGGCGATGCGACGGGTAGCCCAGGGCCAGGAGTTTCGTAGCAATGTGCACCGCGGAGGCGTCGGTGAACCGGTGGAATTGAGTGAGGAATATCGCGAGACCGCCGTGCGCTGCACACAGATACTGGGCTTGCAGGTTGCCGGTGTCGATATGTTGGAGAGTAAGAACGGCCCACAGGTCATGGAGGTAAATTCCTCACCTGGACTGGAGGCCATTGAAACCTGTACTGGTCTGGATGTGGCCGGTGCAGTCATCGAATACATAGCCGCGCAGGTCGACTTTCCGGAAATCGACGTCAGGCAGCGCCTCACTGTCAGTAAGGGCTACGGTGTGAGTGAGATCTATGTTCCTGACGGATCGAAGTTCGTGGGACAGCGGATCAATGAGACCGGTCTCGCGGAGAGCGATATCAATGTGCTCACCTTGTATCGGGGCGCCAAGGTCATTCCCAATCCCCGCGCCGACAGGGTACTGGAAGCGGGCGACAAATTGCTCTGCTTCGGCAAGCTCGAATCCATGCGTGGTATGATTCCGGCGAGAACCAGGAGCAGGCGGCGACCCGAAGTGCAGGAACTCGATTTGTCACTGCACCACGGCTAAGCATCTCGCAGGTCCCTTAGCTGAAGCTCTGGAACTGCCCATAGCCTCGCCTTGAGCTATTGCAATAACGTACACTGTTAGGCTCCCTGTTTGTTCGCGGAGAGTGTACGAGATTGCCTGCGCATTACGGACAAGATGATGTAAACAAACGACTTAAGGTGTAGCGTATACCTTGTTTGACGACAGCCAGCACACGTCGCCAAACAGGGGAGGCAGGATGCGCGAATCTACAAGCCATGGCCATCAAACACCATACTGTGAAAGCGCCAGACAATTCTTTTGCTGCGATCGCAGTGCCTAATCAGCAGGAACTGATGATTGAGGGGGCCGGCTGCGCCAGCTGCGTGACAAAGATCGAGACTGCACTTAAGGCAGTACCCGGTGTTACCAGCGCCGAAATGAACTTTGCCCAACGCACAGTGACTGTGACAGGAGTGCCGAGCGGCAAGCGCTGATCAAGGCGGTTGAAAGCGCCGGGTACAACGCGAAAGCCATCGATGCCGACTCTCACGCTGAAGCGCTTGAGGAGAAAGAAAAGGCTGAATCGACTTATTACAAGCGCCTACTGCTTGAAATGAGCATTGCATTGTCGCTGGGCGTGCCACTCATGCTCTACGGCATTGCCGGCGGGTCGATGGCCGTTTCTACCAATGCCGAGCGCATCGCCTGGTTGCTTGTGGGGCTACTGACACTGGGGATCATGGTGTTTTCCGGTAAGCACTTTTATGTTGGGGCCTGGCAGTCATTCAAGAACCATCCGCCAACATGGATACCCTGATAGCTCTGGGCACGGGTACGGCCTGGTTGTATTCCATGGTCGTAGTTTTAGCACCGGGGATAGTGCCGGAAATGGCGCGCCATGTGTATTTCGAGGCGACTGCCATGATCATAGGCCTGATTAATCTTGGCCTGGCCCTGGAACTCAAGGCCAGGGGGCGGACCTCCCAGGCGATCAAGCGACTGATAGGACTGCAGGCCAAGACAGCGCGCGTGATTCGGGACGACAAGGAAGTGGACATCGCCATCGAGCAAGTGTTATTGAACGATAGAGTGCGCGCCCGGCCCGGTGAAAAAATTCCGGTAGACGGTATTGTTGTATGACGGCCATACAGCGATAGACGAATCGATGCTGACGGGTGAACCCATGCCGGTGGAGAAGGGCGAGGGCGCTACAGTAGCTGCCGGCACCTTGAACAAGACCGGCTCAATTGTGTTCAGGGCGACCAGGGTGGGCAAAGACACCGCACTGGCGCAGATCATCAATCTGGTGAAGCGTGCGCAGAACTCCAAACCACCCATCGGCCGTCTCGCTGATGTGATCTCCGGCTACTTTGTGCCAGTGGTGATGATTATTGCGGTAGTCAGTGCCTTGATATGGCTGAACTTTGGCCCCGATCCCGCCGTGGCCTTCGCTATGGTTTCGGCAACTACCGTACTGATCATTGCTTGTCCCTGTGCGCTGGGCCTGGCCACACCCATGTCGGTCATGGTGGGCGTAGGCAAAGCCGCTGAGGCGGGAGTACTGATTCGCAATGGTGAGGCCCTGCAAATGGCGTCCAAAATCACCACCATGATTCTCGATAAGACCGGCACTATCACGCTGGGCTCGCCACGGGTCACCGACATCGTTATGGCAGGAAGCGGCGGGGAAGAGAGGGTGTTGCAACTCGCCGCAAGCCTGGAATCCGGCTCAGAACATCCGCTGGCGCTAGCTCATTGTTGAGTCTGCGCGAGCACGGGGTCTGGCACCCCTGCAGGTAACCAATTTCAATGCCATAGCCGGGCATGGCGTGGAGGGCGAAGCGGACGGGAGAACAACTGCTATTTGGCAATGAAAAACTGATGCGCGACCGAGGTATTTCCTGCGGATCGCTCGTAGAGCGAGCGCAACTCTTGGCCGCAGAGGCAAAAACTCCGATGTATTTCGCCGTTGACGAACTAATATCCGCCATAATTGCCGTGGCGGATCCGATAAAAGAGGACTCCATCGCCGCGATCAAGCGCCTGCAGCACAACGGCATACGTGTGGTCATGCTCACTGGCGATAACCGCGCCACGGCGCAGGCAGTTGCCGGCAAGGTGGGCATCACCGATTTCTTTGCCGAAGTATTACCACAGGAAAAAACTGACAAGGTCGTTGCGCTTCAGGCGCAGGGTGAGATCGTGGGTATGACCGGTGACGGGATTAATGATGCCCCGGCCCTGGCCATGGCCCACGTAGGTTTTGCCATTGGCACGGGAACTGATGTGGCAATAGAAAGTGCGGACATTACCCTCATGCGAGGTTCGCTGCATGGACTCGCCGACGCGATTGCGGTGAGCAAGGCCACCATGCGCAATATCAAACAGAATTTGTTCGGGGCCTTCATCTACAACATGGCGGGTGTGCCCATTGCTGCAGGCGTGCTGTACCCGTTTTTCGGCTTGCTGCTGAGCCCGGTGATTGCTGGTGCGGCGATGGCTTTTTCGTCCGTGACAGTGGTGACGAATGCCAATCGCCTGAGGCTATTCAAAGCGCTGGAGCACTGAGGGAGCTTGAATATGTTGATTGTCAATGTGGCAGGGGCGATCGTTATCGCTTTGATTGTGTGGTGGTTTTGGCTGTACAAAGCGAAAGAGGTGGGTCGGGACAACACTGGGCTGGTAATAGTCGTTGAAAACGGGACCTTCAAACCAGCGCGTATCAGGCTCGCCGCCAATCAGGCAACAGAGCTGCAGTTCCTGCGAAAGGATGCTTCACCCTGTGCCGAGATGCTGTTATTCCCGGACCTGGACATCAGCGAGAGTCTGCCACTGAACAAACCCACGATCATGCAACTGCCGCCTATGGCTAAGGGCGAGTACGAGTTTCACTGCCAGATGCAAATGTATAAAGGTGTGCTGATAGTAGGATAAGTTGGGGCTTGTTTCCTTGTTCCTGGTTTGAAGTCTTTTGCAAGCTATGGGCCTATGCTCTATTTAACATAAAAATCGAGGAATAGTGCGGAGATACGAAGTTTGTAGGAGCTGCCAACGGAATAGGTAGGAGATTCGAGATCAATACGGTCAGTGTTGGTCCGAGATTCTCGGTACATCCAGAGTCATTTTGCGGAACAAACGATTAAGCAAATACCCCCAATCTATTTCGTGGAATGGCCTGTGTAGAGCAAGAACCTGGCAATAATCTTCCGCAACGTCTTCAATGCGAGCATGGGTACTACCGGAAGCCAATCAAATTGGTTCTGCCGTTATATAACATTCGGGGTCCGATATCCCACGGCAGTCGAAGACTGACAATTTGTCAGTGCTGGAAGATGCTCGCAAAGCCCAAAACAGCCCTAAAACCCCTAGAAATACAGCCTCATCCATCAACTCCGGCTAACTTATCCAATATGCGTATAATATATATTATGTTAAATTATACAATAGGAGGATAGATATACATGGCCGGTGACCTAACGCTACGGACAAAAATGGTTACCCTGCCCGCGCGGTTCGCTGTTCGATGTCGATATACGAGTTTCAAATGTCTAGTTTCTCTGATGTTCAGTCTGAACCAGAGCTACGACAATACCTCGGGCTCCACAAGCCGTGATGTACAACCCTGGTGCTTACAATTGATGAATGGCGCCCAGTATTGGTTGGGAGACATTGTTCGGAGCTATCTCTTGTTTCCAGTTTTCATCACGGTATAATCGCGGGCGCTTCACGCGCTCGAACATGAATGCAAAAAAAGAAGTTTCCGGTGGGCTGGCTGAGTGGTCGAAAGCGGCGGTCTTGAAAACCGTTGAGGGTTTATCCCCTCCTAAGGTTCGAATCCTTAGCCCACCGCCATTTCAAGGTATTTCAGCCCGCTTCAAAGATACCCCAAGCACACTTTCGTAGAGATACTCTTTAAGCACAGCAGCTTTTTCAGATAGTTGTTTGCTTTTCGCGTCGCGAAGCAAAGGGTCAGCGGTACAACGTCACACTCGAGCAATATTCACAGCGGGAAATGAGACCCGCTTCACCGTATATCAATCATTCAATTGTGGCGCGCTTTACGCTCACCTACTCTGAATGTGCCGAGTCCTTGCTGTGACCCGGCATCTCCTAAGTGGTCTTGCCCGCCTTGTGCGGGCTTTTTATTGCTGAGGCGTTCACGTACTGCTGTCCGCTCCTGCCCTATTGTCACCAAAATTATTCTGATTATTTCCTAAGAATCGGATTTTTCCCTGTGTACAGAATAGCGTTGTATGAAAAGTATTTTAATTGGTGCGAATGGCGGGACTTGAACCCGCATGGCCGTGAAGCCGTCAGATTTTAAGTCTGATGTGTATACCAATTCCACCACACTCGCGCAAAGCTTTTTAAAAAAAATGAGAGCCCTATAAATTTGAATTGACAGAACAACGAGTTCGTCCCATCAATTTCATGATGCAAACGTAATCTCTTCCGCGCAATCATTGGGCGGGGATATTAGCATAGTCTTTCCAAGTCGAGACTACGAATAGCCTATGCCATCGACGAATGCGCCGAGGTGTCAGTTCAAAGTGATCTCGCCACTATCTTCAAGCCTTTGTGTCGGGATAAAGCCATTGAAATCAATTTTTGCCTTCAAGCGGTATACCAAAGGCTCAGAACTAGCAGTACCCAGACTTACCATTAGACGGAATAATTCAAGCAATTGCAGTCCTGCATCAAGTGTAACGATACCTTCTCCATAACCGGCTATAGGTGAAACGTCATTGACAACTCCAGTGATAAGTTCCCGCCCGAGTAGTTCGATAGAGTAACTGATGCCAGCAATATCCAATGTCTCCTTATTGGGATTAATCACTCGAAGCTGGATCTCAAATCTCGGCGATTCCCCTTCGACCGGGATACTGCGCAAACTTAATAAACTGATTTTGGGAGGATCTATCTCCGGCGTAATACTGGCGCATCCCACCAGCAAAGCGAGACTTAATACATGAGTTATTACATAACGAAAGTACGTCAGGTTCAAAAGTTATCCATTTGCCTCTTGGTTAGAAAACATCGGAATGAAGCCAAATTGTGCAGAGTGGCCAACTCCGCGCTGTAGCTAACAGTTTTGAGCACCAGGATCAGGTCACAGTTAGCGAAATACAGCTCTGTGAGAGTAAACACTGCTCGACATGATAGTTAGGCCTGCTAGCGAAGTATGCTTACCCGTACAGCTTTAAAATTGTCGACTCTTTTACTAAATAAACAAAAAATTGGAGGCTCGGGTCGGAATCGAACCGGCGTACACGGAGTTGCAGTCCGCTACATGACCACTCTGCCACCGAGCCTAATTGGGGAGTTGGAGCGGGAAACCGGGTTCGAACCGGCGACCTCAACCTTGGCAAGGTTGCGCTCTACCAACTGAGCTATTCCCGCATTCCTAACGATTATCCACCGCCGTGGTCGCTTGAACCGATGAGGTTGCTTGCCCCATCACAACCTGTCAACGGCCGCGCTCAACGAAGTGAGCTATTCTTACACACATCAGCTGCGTCAAAAGCCCACGTCCGAGTGGCGCCTATTGTATTCACCGTGCCTACAGAGTCAAGAAAATACAAGGAAATTACCGCAACTTATTGAATTAAGTAGGGTTATCCTGTTCTTTTACAATTACCCAGGCAGCTTTAAGGTAGACGGCCATTGACCAGAGTGTGAGCACGGCAGCGGCATACAGCACGAGATAGCAGATGGCTACCTGCCAATCCTTGTCAGTAGCTGGGTCGATTGCCAATAGTGCTGTAATAGCAACCATCTGGAATGCAGTTTTGACCTTGCCAATAAAGGAGACCGCGACCGAAGTACGCTCGCCCAGTTCCGCCATCCACTCTCTCAGGGCAGACACCACAATCTCGCGTCCAATGATCACACAAGCGGGTAGCGTGAAGAGAAGTGTGTCATGCCGCTCTACCAATAGTACCAAGGCAATGGCTACCATCAATTTATCGGCCACTGGATCCAGAAAGGCACCTAGCGCCGTCATCTGACCGAGCCGCCGTGCAAGGTAACCATCGAACCAATCGGTCATTGCGGCCAGGCCAAAGATTATTGCGGCAACCAGCAGGTGATTCTGGAACGGCAAGTAAAAAACGACCACCAGCACGGGAACAAGCATAATCCGCAAAATGGTCAGGGCGTTTGGAATTGTGATAGGCAAACTAATCAATGTCCGTCAGAGAATGTTAAATTGAATACCACGGAGGGATTCAAAGGCTTCCTTTTACCGTGGTAACCTATGGGAGCAATTTCGTGTCGTATACTCGGGCAGGTACAGTAGCTGTCCGTATGTTAACTAACACGTGCTGGTTATGGTAGGCTCCAAATGAATATAAAGAGAAACTGTAGGGCGATATTTGCTCTGTTCTGTCTGTGGATTGGAGGCCCTGCTAATGCAACAACTATTGGTTCCAGCGATACTTCCACACAGCTTGAGCCGCTCGCCATATCATCGCAGGACAAACGATTCTTGACTGCACTGCTGTTTGATTTCTCCCCCTATACCGCCAACAACCAAAGAGTTATAGCAGGCCTCGCCGATCCACTGGGTATAGGAGCTGACCCTGCATTGAGAATTTTTGACGGGAAGGTATATTTCATGGATCTGCTCGGCAATTTTACAGTCTCATCGCTGGGTGATTCCGCTGATTTTGAACTGCCCCCTGGTACCCTGCGTGGCATCAACTTGCTGGATGATGTTACCTCCATGTATCTGTCTTATGAAGGGCGAGCTTTTGATAAGTCCCTGTGGAATTTGGAGACTGCCGAGGTAATCGAACGGAACGGTCTTCCCGTCACCTCCGAAACCAGTCCTCTTTCCCTGTCGGGCTTTGGTTCTGTGTCCGAAAAGTTCAATCCATTTAACATGCTATGGAATCGCTGCCCGTCGCAAGACAAGAGAGAACAGGCGATGTCCAAGTCTATGAAGCAAGGTCGTGCGCCCTGCAGTACACCTGGTGCTTGTCAGTGTTATGGTTTCTAGGGGCAAACGCGTGCTGCCAGACACCATGGCACATCTGTCCATACCACATGGTGATCACTGGGTTTAGACAGTTATATTGGTTATGACATTCGACTCCGAATACTTCTTCAGTCGATCTGCTCTTAAGGGGCGGGACATAACTGATTTTTATTATTTACTTGCGTGCAGGTAATCGTATATCCGTTGAGCAATGGTGGCGTCAATACCAGATATTTTTTTCAACTCAGCAATATTCGCGTTCTGTACTCCCTGTGCACTTCCAAAATGCCGCAATAGTAAGCGCCTGCGCTTACCTCCCACGCCAGGTATATCTTCCAGCGCAGAGCGCTGGCGGGATTTATCGCGCCGAGCCCTGTGACCAGTAATAGCGAAGCGGTGTGCCTCGTCGCGGATTTGCTGAATTAAATGCAGGGCACCATGGTCAGGGGGTAACTGAGTCTCTTTTCCGGTGGCGCCGCTAATAAGCGTTTCAAGTCCTGCTTTGCGCGTCGTTCCCTTTGCCACCCCGACAACTTCAACCCCACTTACTTGTAATTCCTGTAGTACCGACATGGCCTGAGTGACCTGGCCTTTACCACCGTCGATAAAAAGCACATCCGGCATAGTAGTCCCTGCGGACTTCAGTCGGCTGAAGCGGCGCTGCAGTGCCTGATACATGGCCCCGTAGTCATCGCCAGGAGTAATGTCCTCTATATTGAATTTGCGATAGTCCGACTTGCGTGGGCCATGCTGGTCAAACACGACACACGATGCGACGGTTGCTTCACCGGAGCTGTGGCTGATATCAAAGCACTCCATGCGTTCGGGTAATTCAGGCAATCCCAATAGATCCTGCAGAGCTTGCAGACGCTCCAACATAGTCTGCCGTCCAGCCAGGTGCGCTACAAGATTGGTTTGCGCCGTCTGCTGCGCCAGTTCCAACCATTGTGCCCTGGAGTCACGTACGCGACTGCGCAAGCTGACTCGTCTTCCCGCCTGGACGGACAGTGCCTGCGCCAGAGTACTCAAACCCTCTGGTGCCGCATTGACGATCACTTCTGCGGGCACAACCCTGTCTACACCCAGATAAAACTGCGGAATAAATGCTGCCAGAACCTGGGCGCTCGATTCCTGCAATTTCAAAGGCGGGTAGTAGGTCTTGCTGCCCAGTACTCGGGCTCCACGTACAAACAGCACCTGCACGCAGGCCCGCCCATGGGAAGTCGCGGCTGCAAGAATATCGAGATCACCACTCACACCCTCAATTTCCTGACTTGCCTGAACATGCTGCAACTGGCCGATCTGATCGCGATATATCGCCGCTTTTTCATAGGCCAGTTCGGCCGCAGCTTTTTCCATGTCGTCCGCCAGCCGCACCATGAGCTGCTGGGATTTACCACGCAAAAACAAACTGGTACTTTCTACCTGTTTGGCGTAGTCCTCTTCACTCACAAGGTCTACACACGGCCCGCTGCATCGGTCTATTTGATACTGCAGACAGGGCCGCGAACGATTTTTAAAGTAGCTATCTTCGCACTGACGCACTTTAAATACCTTTTGCAGAAAGTGCATTGACTCACGCACTGCCCCGGCACTGGGATAGGGGCCAAAGTACTTGCCCTTGCGTCGTTTCGCACCTCGATGCATCGAGATTCGCGGAAACCTGTCTTCACTTGAAAGGAAAATGTATGGGTAGGATTTATCATCGCGCAGCAGGATGTTGTAGGCAGGCTGCTGCGTCTTGATCAAATTGTGTTCCAGTAGTAATGCATCAACCTCGGTAGAGGTGACGGTAACCTGAATATCGTGAATCCGGGCTACGAGGGCCATTGTCTTTTCGGTTAGCCCACTCGCGCGAAAGTAGCTTCCCACCCGACTTTTCAGGTTTTTGGCTTTCCCGACATACAGCAAATCGCCGTCAGCGCCGTACATTTGATAAACGCCGGGTCTCGTGGTCAGCGTATTAAGAAATTCCTTATGGTCAAATGTACTCATGCACTGGCGCCATACAACCTGGGTTCGATCTCCAGTCGAATGCCGAAGTTTTCATATACCGACCGGGCAATATCGCTAGCCAGAGACAGCAGTTGCGCACCACTGCTGCTGCCATAGTTTACCAGCACCAGCGCATGTTCGGCATGAACACCCACATCATGGTATCGATACCCCTTCCAACCACAGTGATCAATCATCCACGCAGCGGCGACTTTAACCCGGCCATCGCCTTGTATGTAGCAAGGAAGAGAAGGATATTTTTCCACCAGCTCTTTAGCTACTTCTGGTGACACGAGGGGATTTTTAAAAAAGCTGCCAGCGTTCGGTTCTGAGGAAGGTTCAGGCAGTTTGCTACGGCGGATACTGACGACCGCATCAAAAACATCATGCGGTGTCGGTTCTTCGAGGTGGTGTTGTTCAAAATACTTTTCCAGGTCGGGATAACTGGTTTTTACGCTGGGGTACAGCGAAAGCTGCAGATCTATTGCGGTAATGACAAGCTCATCCTTGAGCTCACTCTTGAAAATGCTATCGCGGTAACCGAACGCACATGCCGCGTTGTTGAGCACTAACTGTTCGTCGTCCGCTATCTATTCTGGCTTGTACCTGCAGCAGTACAGACTGCAACTCGACGCCGTAGGCGCCGATGTTCTGGATGGGAGCTGCGCCCACTGTGCCCGGAATCAAAGCAAGATTTTCCAGCCCGTAATATCCCTGTTGCAGGCTCCACTGCACGAATTCGTGCCAGTTCTCCCCCGCAGCTACCCGCAGGGCAACACTAGTGGCGCCCCTTTCAAGTATCTGGATGCCGCGTGTTTTTTGCCGTAACACCAGTGCATTAATGTCTCCGGCCAAAACGACATTACTGCCTTGTCCAAGGGGCACTACGGGTAAATGCCGTTCCCTCGCCCACTGCCAGTGCAGACACCAGTTCTGCGTCGCTGGTCACAGTGACAAAAGCCTCCGCGTAAGCCGGCAGGGCTAGCGTGTTATATGTGCGCAGCGCCTGATTCCGGTAAAACTTCATTTCATCTGCTCCGTTGGCGGCACTGTGGCTGCGACGCACCCTCTGCAGCGGGTGAGCAGTAGAATTGACACAGACAGACAATGAGCATCGCGAGTAAATTTACCCATGCGCCCTCTCAGGTTCTTCCGTGGAATATACGACGCACATTTTCCAGGTCCTCTTCAGTATCGACTCCACCTGGCACGCGCAACAGTGCTGTGTCGACATGGATCCCGACACCATTATGCAGGGCGCGTAACTGTTCCAGGCTTTCCAGTTGTTCCTGGGGTGCAGGCGGCCAGGACACAAACTCATGCAGGAACCCTGTGCGGTAGGCATAAATACCAATATGTCGATACCAGGTTCCGGCCCGGGGCATGGTCCCCTGCCCCTGCATAAACGCGTCGCGCGGCCACGGGATGGTAGCGCGACTGAAGTACAAGGCCATACCCCGGGCATCGCTCACCACCTTGACCACATTTGGATTGGTCAGGTCTTCGATAGAGCGAATTTCTTCGCACAACGTGGCAATGCCTGCATGCGGTGTGGTTGCCGAGATTTGCTGCTACCTGATTGATCACTTGCGGCGGGATAAGTGGTTCATCGCCTTGTACGTTCACCACAATGTGATCAGGCGCTAATTCAAGCTCTTCCACGACTTGCTGCAAGCGGTCAGTACCCGAGGGATGCTCTGTAGATGTCATGCAAGCGTCTGCGCCAAACGCCCGAGCAACGTCAAATATACGCACATCGTCTGTAGCGATCACCACTCGTTGCAGCGTCACTGCGCCGCGCCTGCTCCCATACTCGCTGCACCATGGGTTTGCCATGAATCTGCAGCAGTGGCTTGCCCGGCAATCTGGTGGAGCCGTAGCGCGCAGGTATTACAACTGTGTACGCCATGGAGGGCTCCGTGACAGTGAAGTAGAGTTAACCAACGTCTTACAGATACTACCGCGTCAATTTTCGCGTTCGGTAAGGGTCGCAGTGCATGAATATTGCTACTTAATTTTCCCAGAGACAGCCGACTGGCTGGCTGGTTGCCTGGTGGTAATACTCAGGTGCACGAAACCCATCTGGCCAGCGGCATCCATAGCCTGTACAACGTCCTGATGGGCGGCCTGGGCATCGGCCGAGATGGTCATTGGCATGGTCGTATCCCCGGCAGAAATCTTGTAGATCGCCGCTTGCAATGTGCGCATACGCTTGTCAACCAGCGCCTCCCCATTAACGCGGTAGTTCCCGGACTCATCCACCAGTATCTCGATTTGCTCCTCGACGGTCTCTTTCAGCTGCCCCTGCGCCTCTGGCAAGTCAATGGTCAACTGGGTCTCGCGAGTGAAGGTAGTAGAAACCATAAAGAAAATCAGCAGCAGAAAAACGACGTCTATGAGGGGCGTCAGGTTAATGGCGAGCTCGTCGCGATGCTGGCGTCGGAATTTCAAGCGGTGGCTACCGTATTCTCTTCACTGTGCAGGGCATCAACCAGCTTTATTGTCTCCTGCTCGAGTTCGACCACAATGCCCTCAATTTTGCCAACAAAGTAACGGTGCATCACCAGCGCCGGAATCGCTACGGTCAGGCCGGCGGCGGTGGTGATAAGGGCTTGCGAAATACCGCCAGCCAGCGCACTGGAATTGCCCGAACCCTGGACCATAATCTCTGCAAACACCTGGATCATACCGAACACCGTGCCCAACAAGCCCAGCAAGGGTGCCACGGCAGCTATAGTTCCTAAGGTGTTTAGATAACGCTCCAGATCGTGTATGACGTGTGAAGCCGCATCCTGGATACTTTCTTTCATGACCTCCCGGCCATGATAGGCATTGCCCAATCCTGCGGCCAGAATTCGGCCCAAGTGAGAGGATTGCCGCAGTGTGCGCAGTTTGGCGGCGTCCAATTCGCCACTCTTCAGCTGCTTCCAGACGGTTGCCAGCAAGTGCGGTGGTGCTATCCTTTTGGGATTCAGGACATAGAAGCGTTCGATACAGATGGCCAGACCCAGAATGGAGCTCAATACAATCGGCACCATCAACCATCCACCAGCCACTAACAGTTCAAGCACAGACATGCCCCGTTCAGGTTGAATAATATCGGCCATTATACGCACACGAGCCGTGGAGGGTGAAGCAGCAGGCGTCACATCCAGTAACGTTGCTCTCGCTCTCTGAAGGCATCAATATGGAGCGGCTGTCCGGGCACCACTTCGAATTCCAATGCACCGTCCGAGGCGGTGGAGAATATCTTAACGCCTCGGTCGCGAAGTCGCTGGATCACAAGTGGATGCGGATGCCCGAACCGATTGGCATAGCCGCTACTGATTACCGCGACCTTTGGTCGTACTCGCTTGAGCAAGGCCAGGGAGGATGAGGTTCGGCTACCGTGGTGGGCTGCCAGCAGCCAGTCACTTCTGAGTTCCTCGCCCCAGTACTGCACCAACGTTCGCTCGCGCTCCTCTTCAACATCTCCCGGTAACAATATCCGGTAATCACCCACCTGTACCTGTAACACGCAGGAACTGTCGTTGCTGCGGTAGGGGGTTTCCAACGCCGGGGAGAGAAACTGAAAAACCTGTCCTCCAGGCCAGCGCCAGGATTCGCCCGCGATGCAGGGGCGTCCCTCGCCTACTCCCGGACCTTCTCCCCCGTAGCGAAATCGCTCCACTTTCATAGCCCCCAGGATAACCGCAGTGCCAGCACTGTGATCCAGATCCGGATGGCTGATCACCAGGGTATCCAGGGACGTCTATACCCTGCTGCTGCAAATAGGGCAGAACAGCCATCGATCCCATATTCAAGCCCTTGGGATCGCCGCCTCCGGTATCATAAACCAGCGCACGCTCCCCGGAGCGCACCACCACCGCGGTGCCCTGCCCCACGTCCAGAACTGTCACCTGGGTATTGAGGTCCGCTTCTGGCGACGATAACACGGGAGGCAAAGCCAATGGCAGAGCCAGCACTATTGCGAGCAATTTTAGTCGCATTCCACCGGGTAAAATTAGCAACCCGACTGCCAGCAAGGCGAGCAGGGCATGCGCCAGATCTGCGCTCAATGGAAGAAACAACCACTCACCGCCCATGTCCGCCAGCGCGTAGGCAGCGGGCAGAAGTTGCTGTAACGGCCACCCTGCCAGGTACCAGAGTCCCGACGCTACAGGCCAACCGCCCAGGAAGCTAACGACAGCCAACAGGCTGAGTGGAACCACCACCAGGCCGACCAGAGGAATCATCAACAGGTTAGCCACCATTGCGACTACACTGCCGCCGCCGAAGAACAGAGCCCCCAGAGGTAGCATTACCAGCGACATGTAGCCATGGGTACTTAGCAGGCGGCCAAGGCTACCGAGACCGTGCTGCCAGCGCGCCAACCACAGGAGGACGAATACAGCACCGAAGGATAGCCAGAATCCACTGCCCAGCGCCGCTAAGGGGTTGACACTCAACACTGCTACTGCCGCCAGCAACAGGCTATATTGCGGTTCACTCCTGCGCCCTGCCAGGCTGGCCACAACAAAACAGCCGAGCATGCACAGGGCTCGTTGCACCGGGATAGAGAAGCCTGCCAGACCGCCGTAAAAACATGCCAGAATCAACGCGAAGTACCTGTGGAATCCAAACGCTACTGATTCCTGATCCAGGCGTAATTCGGGTAACTAAACCACCCAGCAGGAACCCCGCTCCCGCGACAAAAGCAATGTGGGAACCGGAAATCACCAGCAAGTGGTTGATGCCAAGCTGCTGGCCCAGCTGCCAAAGCGGTGGATCAATTGCGCTATTGTCGGCTACGGTCAATGCCTGCAGCATCGCGATAACATCGCGGTCCAGTTCAAGTTCGCCGATACGCTCACTGATCTGCTGGCGCAAGCGATGATGTATCGCGTACACACCTCCTGTCGATGGCAACAGCTTTGTGAGACCAGACTCCCGGACGCTGCCCACTGCATCGATCGCCTCCTGGGCGAACCACACCTGCATATTAAAGGAGCCTGGATTCGCCAGTCCCCAGGGCTTTTTGAGTTTTACTTCAAACTGCCACGACTCGCCGGGATGTATTTTGTGTTGCCCGTAGTAGGACAATATGATTTTTGACGGGCCTTTGCATCGTGTCGGCGCCAGCTCATCCACCCTGAACTCGAAGCGCTGGCGACGTTCTCTCGCCGAATACCTGCTCGTCGCTGGGTAAGGAGGACACCTTGCCAGTAACGGTCAAGGGTACGCCTACACAGCCAACCTCCAGGCGGTGTTGCAACAACACGGTGCCGTAGGCAAGTCCCAGTGCACAGCCGCAGGCGAGTCCACAGGCAAGTTTCGCTCCCGCCGACTTCCGGCGCAGTAGCGACCAAGGCAAAGCCAGCCAACAGCAGGGACAGGGGCCAAGGGGGCAAATCACGCCATGTGCCAATGAAAATAAGGCCCGAGACCGCGCCAATCATCCATGATTGCATTGGGCCATTCCCTTGAAGGTGAACAAATGCCGCGACAAATTTTTGGGTATCTAACCCGGGGTTAATAACGGATAATACCGTCGAGCGCAGAGTAAAGTTTCGGTTGGTTACCGGCTACATAGTTGTGCCCAGAAGTCAGTCAAACACATAGTTTCTCGAAACAACAGGTCAATTCCGTCCACGTCAGATATGCCAAGAAAATTCTTCAAGAAGATCGTCCCAAGCCCTGCCAGAATTCGAAACGTGAAAGCACTGCGGATCCTTGGGGATTGGGTTTACGACGGTAACCTCTGGCATATCAACCGCTATTCGGCGTCTATGGCTTTTTTCGTCGGGCTGTTCGTGGCGTTCATCCCTACACCCGGTCAGACACTTATTGCAGCTGTCCTGGCAGTGTTATTGCGCTGCAATTTGCCCCTGTCGGTTGGCCTTGTTTTTCTCACCAACCCGGTTACGATGCCACCCATCTTCTACATGGCCTACAAGATCGGCGCGCTCATCATCGATGTGCCTGTCTCAGAAATGGAATTTGAACTCAGCTCCCACTGGCTGGGCAATAGCCTGGGTGCGATATGGCAACCCTTTCTTCTGGGTTGCCTGATTTGCGGTCTGTTTGCCGGATCTCTGGGTTATGTGGTTGTGAGCCAACTGTGGCGCTGGAATGTTGCTCGCCAGTGGCACGCCCGCAAACGCAAAAGAGCTGCACGAAAGCTCAACGATCCTGGTTAAGGATCAGGGCCGGGGCCATTTTCGCAGCCCGCCGAGCCGGGTAGATGGCCGCAATGACGCACATGCCAAGAGCGATCCCGCCCACTGTAAGCACGTCCCGCACCAACAGGTCTACCGGGAGGAAGGATACCGGATATACGTCCGTATTGAGGAATCGCATACCCAGCAGTTGCTCCAGCCAGCTAACAAGGCCAGGCACAGCCAGACTGCCCAACATACCGGCAACACTTCCGAGCACCACACCCACCAGCCCAATCATGGCGCCCTGCAATACGAAAATCCAGGCGATATCTGCTCCGGTAGCTCCCAGTGTACGCAGAATGGCGATGTTGCCTTGTTTGTCCAGCACTACCAAAACCAGCGAGGATACGACATTGAAAGCCGCCACCCCGATAATTGAAAAGAGCAGTATGGAGATCAGATCGCGAGACAATTGAATCGCAGAATACAAATTGCCGTGTGTCATCATCCAATTTGTGCTGTAAAAACCAGGTGGCAGGAGATCCTGCAATTCCACGGCGATTCGCTGCACATCAAAAAGTTGGCGCGTTGTCACCCGAAAACCGCTGACATTGCCATGCAGCCCTGCCAGATCGGACGCTACAGCCAAATGTACCAGCGCTATTGCCTGATCCAGTTCCGTTCCAGTGTTGAGTATGGCGCTCAACTGTACGGTTTTAAAACGTGTTGGTGCCGCCTGACCTTCCCTGTCCGCTCCGTGGAACGATCAGACTTAAATGCTCGCCAACCTTCACGCCAAGGTGTTGCGCTACCCCGGCACCCAGGATAAGACCATCCTCCTGCTCGCGAAAATGCGCGGCATCTTTCGCATCGAGGTAGGGTAGAAGCGGTGTGAAGGACCCCTCCTCGTCCGTATCCAGGCCGATTCCGCGCACAGTCTCAATGTCTGTACCGCGCGTGATGAGCGCGTCGAACTGCGCGAAGGGCGCTACCGCGGACACCTCAGGATGATGCTTTAGCAGCGTAACATGCTTGTGCCAGTCGGTAATGGGCGAATCGGAGTAGAGAGTGATATGCGGCACCAGCGCGAGAATTCGTTCGCGCATTTCCTTATCGAAGCCATTCATAACAGATAACACGATGATTAGCAGACTGATGGCCAGTACCAGTCCCAACATCGACAGGGAAGACAAAAAAGCAGAGAGGTGCCCCTGGCCAAACGCGAAGGTATAACGTACCGCGATGCGTAAGCGCTCTGTGCGAGTCACTTAAGCTCCTGCAGCATACCATCACGCAATTCCAGCGTGCGATTCATATGCGCAGCAATCGCCGGATCATGCGTTACGACGATAAAGGACGCGAGATCCTGTCCGAGTTCGTCTATCAAATCCAGCACCTGGGACGCGGAATGCGGGTCCAGGTTGCCCGTGGGTTCATCAAGTAAAACACAGTCCGGTCGCGCGACCAGCGCTCTGGCAATAGCGACCCGCTGGCGCTCTCCGCCAGACAGCTGTGCCGGCCTATGTACGAGGCGATGCGCCATACCTACGCGCTCCAACATTTCCTCCGCCGCGAGCCAGGCCTCCTTGCGCGAAATGCCGCCAATCAACAGCGGCATGGCCACATTTTCCCGCGCATCGAATTCGGGCAACAAATGATGGAACTGATAGACAAAGCCCAACTGCTTATTGCGTAGCTCACACAGGTCCCGCTCTGTGAGTTCAGCTAAATCCCTACCGCGCATCAGGACCCTGCCACTCGTAGGATAATCCAGGCCGCCCAGCAGATTGAGCAGTGTTGACTTGCCGGAGCCAGAACCTCCTACCACCGCGATCTTTTCGCCGGCAAGCAGGGTCAGATCGACACTGCGCAACACGGTGACGGATCTGTCGCCATCATCATAGATACGCGATAGCCCCTCGCATTGCAGCACCACCTCACTCATAACGTAATACCTCAGCCGGCGCGATACGGGACGCGCGCCAGGCCGGATACAGGGTGGCGAGCAAACTCAGAATGAATGAAGCAAGCACCACGATGGCCACGTCAAAACCCTGCAGATCGGCCGGAAGCTCACTGATAAAATAAACAGATGGATCGAATAGTTTCATACCCAGTGTATGCTCCACGGTGGACGTGATGGCCGCAATATTTTTTGCCAGCAACACGCCGACCAGCGCACCGACTGTAATGCCAACGGTGGCGAGAGCTAGTCCGTGGGCGACGAAAATCGCCACAATACCTCCTGCGCGAGCCCCCATGGTGCGCAAGACTGCGATGTCCCGGCGCTTCTCCGCGACGGACATGAACAATGTAGATACGATATTGAAAGCCGCCACCGCCACTACACTGAGCAGCAACAGACTCACCATCAGCTTTTCCATCTTGACCGCGCGAAACAGCGAACCCTGAGTCTGGCTCCAGTCCTTAACAGAATAGGAAGCAGGCAGTTGCCTTGCCAGCTCACGCATGATTTGCGGCGCCGCAAACAGCTCGCGGGTTTTGACCTGCAGACCATCTACCCTGCCCTTACTGCCAAGCAACTTCTGCCCGGTCTGCAGTGATACGTAGGCCTGGTTGGCATCGGGTTGCGCGCCAATTTTAAACAAGCCGGTGACCAGTAGTCGCTTACTGCGCGGGAACAAGCCCAGCGGAGTGACCGTCAAGCGGGGAACAGTGACGTCGACATAATCTCCTGGGACTACGCTCAGGATACTGGCCAGTGAAACGCCTAACACCACGTTGAAACCGTCATCCTGCAAACTCTTCAGGTCTCCTGCAATCATCGCATCGGCGAGGCCTGACACGCTGGTCTCCAACTGCGGATCAATGGCTGTGATTAAAGCGCCGCGCTGCATGCGCCCACTGCCCAGTATGGCCTTTTCCTCGATATAGGGCGAAACCGCTACTACACCGGCAGCGCCCTGTATCTGCTGCCAGAAGGTCTTGCCATTGCCCAATGCCATTGTCATTGCCTTCGACGAAGCCGTGTGGCACGAGAGACAGAATTCGACCGCGCAGTTCACCGGCGAAGCCATTCATTACGGCAAGCACCACAATGAGGCTGGCAACCCCAAGGACCATTCCGAGCATTGAGACAGTGGCAATAACCGAGGTAAATCGATTGCGTTTTTGACTAAAGCTGTAACGCACTCCGATAAAGGGGGCGTAGTTGGCAATAGCGCTCAGGGGCGACTTCAAGCGTTGCACAAGCTGCGCTATTTCTCGGCCGGGTAGTAAAGTGCACGGTTGCTCTTGGGCGCTGCACCACCGCGCGTTTCCTCATCACAACGCTGTGGATTGCCACCGCAAATGACACAGGCCGAGTCGACACCCAGTGCCCCCATACCGCCGCAGGAGCCCTTTATCGGAGGCCGCCCGGCGAGAACGCCGATGGCCATACCGGCGATCACCAAACCGATCACCGCTGTACTGATAAGAAAAAGTTCCATGTGCTTACTCTTCCGATTTGTTGGAATCCTGAGCCTGCGTTGGGTCTAGATAGGCAGAAAACAGCGGCGTATGGCTGTGTACAAATTTATCGTCCACCCTGCGTATGAAATATACCGCCAATCCCTGCTCCTGCGCTACCGCCATGGCGCGCTCAGCCCCCAGCACAGTGAGAGCGGTTGCCCATGCATCAGCGATCATACTGCTCGCGTGCACCACCGTCACCGACACCAGGTCGTGCGCCACCGGGTAGCCGGTACGCGGATCAATTATATGGGAATAGCGACGACCGTCGGCCTCAAAGTAGTTGCGATAATCGCCGGACGTCGCTACGCCAACATCCGACAGGCTAATGGTGACCGCCACGGAGCGCCCACTACTTTCGGGTTGTTCAATGGCGATGCGCCAGGGATCGCTCCGGCCACTGAGCCCGGACAGGCGCATCTCGCCGCCCACTTCGACCATAAACCGGTGGATGCCCTGTGCTGACAACCACTGCTGCAACTCTGTCCACACCATAACCCTTGGCCAGGGAGGAGAAATCAAGCGACAGGTCACGCAACTTCATGACACGGAGATTCTCGCTATCCAGGCGAATGTTGTTCTGCCCCACTTGCTCCAGCAGCTTTGCAATATCGCGTGCGTCCGGAGCCGTATCAGTTATCCCCTTGGGACCGAAACCCCACAGATCCACCAGTGGCATCACCGTCACATCGTAAGCACCCTCGCTTTTCTGACCGACATCAAGAGCCGCAGAAAGCACCGTGAAAAATTCCGGGGAAGATTTGAACCAATTGTGCGGGGCAAGCGCATTGAAACGGCTGATTTCTGAATCATTGATATAGGTAGACATGGCGCGATTGACCTGTTCCAGCTGTGCTTCAATCCCCTGCTGAAGTTGCTCTTGAGTGACGCCGGGTAAATCGCTGATATAGCTGACATGCCAGGTTGTGCCCATGGTGTCGCCGGCGAGCTGCACCGGTTCCGGTTGGCGTTGGCAGCCTGCCAGGAAAAACACCAACAATAAACAAAAAAGCCACTCACGCGAGTGGCTTTGCAGCTGCATCGAGGCAAGCCTAACCGCCAAAGTCATCAAGCATTATATTCTCAGGTTCAACACCCAGATCAGTGAGCATCTGGATCACGGCTGCGTTCATCATGGGCGGACCGCACATGTAGTACTCGCAATCCTCGGGTGCCGGGTGATCTTTCAGGTATTCTTCATAGAGTACATTGTGGATAAAACCCGTATAACCCTGCCAATTGTCCTCCGGCTGGGGGTCGGAAAGGGCCACATGCCATTGAAAATTCTCATTCTCAGCCGCGAGTTTGTCGTATTCCTCGTTATAGAACATCTCGCGCAGTGAACGCGCACCGTACCAGAAGGAGATCTTGCGCTTGGTATGGAGTCGATTTAACTGGTCGAAGAGATGCGAGCGCATCGGGGCCATTCCCGCACCACCCCCAATAAAGACCATCTCAGCATCGGTTTCCTTGGCAAAAAACTCGCCGAAGGGCCCATAAACCATCACTTTATCGCCAGGCTTAAGGTTGAATGTCCAGGAAGACATCTGCCCACAGGGAATCCCATGGCTGCCCGGGGGTGGGGTAGCAATCCGGATATTGAACTTCACCACGCCCTTTTCCTGCGGATAGTTAGCCATGGAATAAGCGCGGATAACGGTTTCATTGACGATGGACTCGAGATTGAAAAAACCAAAACGTTCCCAGTCTCCCCGGTACTGCTCCTCTATATCAAAGTCGGCGAATTTGACGTGGTGCGGCGGACATTCAAGCTGCACATAACCACCCGCCCGGAAATCCACATTTTCTCCCTCGGGCAGTCGCAGCGTCAGTTCCTTGATGAAGGTCGCCACATTGGGATTGGATACCACCGTACACTCCCACTGCTTGACGCCGAAAACCTCATGCGGCACCTCGATCTTCATATCCTGTTTGACCGCCGTCTGGCAGCTCAGGCGCCAGCCTTCTGCGGCCTCACGGCGATTAAAATGTGCTTCTTCGGTGGGCAGCATCGAACCCCCGCCCTCGGTGATGATGCACTTGCACTGGGCGCAGGTTCCGCCACCGCCGCAAGCTGAGGGAAGAAAAAGTTTCGCTTCAGACAGCGTCTGCAACAATTTTCCACCGGCGGGGACAGTAATGGTTTTCTCGCCATTGATAAGAATATGCACGTCCCCGGTACTGACCAGGTGCGAGCGCGCATAGAGAATCAGAACCACAAGCAATAGCACGATCAGAGTGAACATGCCGACGCCAAAAACAATAGTCATATCCATATCAGCTAGTTCCGCCTCAAAGCACTATGCCGCCAAATGACATAAACCCTAATGCCATCAGGCCAGCTGTAATGAACGTGATACCCAGACCCTGTAAGCCTTCAGGCACATCGGAATATTTGAGCTTTTCGCGAATACCCGCCAGGGCAACTATTGCCAGGGTCCAGCCGACACCGGATCCGAATCCGAAGACCACGCTCTCGGCAAAATGGTAATCCCTTTCCACCATGAACAGGACCGCACCCATAATCGCGCAGTTCACGGTAATCAGCGGCAGAAAACACACCCAGCGCGTGATAGAGAGCAGGCATAAATTTATCAAGGAACATTTCCAGAATCTGCACGATGGCCGCGATCACGCCGATGTAGGACAGGAGACCGAGGAAACTCAGGTTCAAATCGGGAAATCCCGCCCATGCCAATGCGCCGTCGGCGAGCAGATAGTGATAAATAAGATTATTGGCAGGTACTGTAATGGCCAGCACGACCGTAACGGCGATACCCAGACTCAGTGCGGCCTCGACCTTTTTGGATAATGCCAGGAAAGTGCACATTCCAAGAAAGAAAGACAAGGCCATATTCTCGATGAATATGGAGCGAACAAACAAACTCAGCAGGGCCTCCATTTAAACGGTCTCCCCGACTGCGGTATGTTTAGCAATTTTGTAGTCAGGCGCTTCGACCTGCTCCTTGCGCACACTGCGCAATGCCCAGATAAACAGGCCGATGATAAAAAACGCGCTCGGGGGTAACAGCAGCAGCCCGTTGGGGACATACCAGCCGCCATCTGTTACCAGCGGCAATACCTCAAATCCCAGCAACTTGCCGGCGCCGAGAGATCTCCCGCACCAATGCAACGGCGACCAGCATAGCGCTGTAGCCCAAGCCATTGCCGATGCCATCCACAAAACTCGCCACTGGCGGATTCGTCATGGCATAGGCCTCGGCGCGACCCATAACGATACAGTTGGTAATAATCAGCCCGACAAAAACAGAGAGCTGTTTGCTGATGGCAAACGCATAGGCCTTGAGGAACTGGTCCACCACAATAACCAGCGACGCGATGATCACCATCTGCACAATTATACGGATACTGCCTGGAATATGATTGCGGATCGCCGAGATAAACATACTCGAGAAATGCTGTCACCAGTGTCAGCGCAACACACATTACCAGTGTGACCTTCATCGACGAGGTCACTGCAAGAGCTGAGCAGATTCCCAGAATCTGGAACGCAATGGGATTATTTTTGAAAACGGGCCCGGTCAGAGTGTCTTTCATGGATTGCATAATCAGGCCTCCCCGGCGCGAAAATTGTTAAGGAACGGTTCAAAACCATTTTCACCCAGCCAGAAATGGACCAGGTTGGTTACCCCTCGACTGGTGAGCGTGGCGCCGGCCAACCCATCCACCTGCCATGCGGCGTTGGCAGCGGATGGGTCCACTGTGCCTTTACTGACAGTAAGTTGCACTTCGCCATCGCGGTAAACCTGTTTCCCGGGCCAGATCGCCTTCCACCGGGGGTTATCAACTTCACCGCCCAATCCGGGAGTTTCTCCGTGCTCATAGAAGCCAATACCCACTACCGTGTTGGTATCGGACTTAAGTGCAATGAAACCGTAGAGAGTAGACCACAGTCCATACCCGCGAATCGGCAACACTATTTTTTCTATCGCGCCCTGAGCGTCCTGAATCAGGTACACCAGGGAATATTGCTCGCGACGGTAAATCTTTCCCAGATCCTGCTCAGGCGTTAGCGCATCCGACCTGGCCGGGTCCTTGGCTGCCTTGCGCTGGTCATACTTGGCCGGGTCCACGCCTTCGTCGGCAAACTTACCCGTACGCAAATCCACCACACGCGTCTGCACGCGCGCGAACTGTTCCTCGACGCTTTTGCCTTCCACCAGCATGCCCGCGGCGGCGAGAATATTGCGCTTGCGATCAAGGGCCTTGTTGGCCTCCTGGACGGGCTTGAGCAGCACCACAGCCACAGACAGAATCACTGCGCACACCAGGGAGAGAGCTATCGCGACAAACAGTGTTTTTCCTATGCTGTCGTTACTGGACACGAGCAAGCCTCCTTCGAATATTGGCCCGAACCACAAAATGGTCCATCAGCGGCGCGAAGAGGTTGGAAAACAAAATCGCCAGCATGATGCCCTCAGGGTAGGCCGGATTCACCACCCGTATCAGGACAGTCATCAGGCCAATGAGAATGCCGTAAGCCCATTTGCCGGTATCGGTCATCGCCGCGGACACAGGATCAGTGGCCATGAACACCATACCAAAGGCGAATCCACCCGTGACCAGATGCCAATACCACGGCATGGCGAATGCCGGATTGGTGTCAGACTCTATCAAATTGAACAACGAGGAAAGCACTACCATCCCGAGAAAAACGCCAGCGATAATTCGCCAGGACGCGACGCGGGTAAGGAGGAGTAGCACCCCGCCCAGGAAGATCGCCAGCGTGGAGGTTTCACCGATGGAGCCGGGAATGGAGCCTATAAACGCTTGCATCCAGCTCCACTGCTGCTGCACCGCTTCCATGCCGCCGGATGCGACCACCGAGAGCGGCGTGGCACCGGTCACACCATCGACAGCGATCCATACGGCATCGCCAGACATTTGCGCAGGATAGGCGAAGTACAGGAATGCTCGTCCGGCCAAGGCTGGGTTAAGGAAGTTTTTGCCGGTGCCACCAAACACTTCCTTGCCGATCACCACACCAAAACTGATACCCAGTGCCACTTGCCACAACGGGATATCAGGAGGACAGGTCAGGGCAAACAGGATGGAGGTGACGAAAAACCCCTCATTCACCTCGTGACCGCGCTTCATGGCAAATAAAATTTCCCAGCTGATCCCCACCAGGAAGGTGACAATATAGATGGGTATAAAGAACACGGCGCCATACCAGAAGCAATCCCAGAGACTGCCAGCGTCATAGCCGCCCAATAGCGCAATAAGCCAGCCCTGCCACCCCGCCACTTCCTGTCCGGCAGGCATCACGCTGTTTGCCTGGAACCCCAGGTTGTACATGCCGTAAAACATGGCGGGGAAAGCAGCCAGCCACACCGTGATCATTATGCGCTTGAGGTCTACACCATCGCGCACATGGGCAGTGGATTTCGTTACGGAAGCCGGGGCGTAAAGAAAGGTGTCAAACACTTCATAGAGGGCGAACCACTTCTGGAAGCGACCGCCATCCTGAAAGTGGTGCTCCATGTCATCAAGAATTTTTCGCAGTCCCACGGCTTAACCCTCCTTCTCGATGCGCGTCAGGTTATCCCGCAGTATAGGGCCATACTCATATTTTCCTGGGCAGACATAACTGCACAGGGCAAGATCCTCTTCCTCCAACTCCAGGCAACCCAATGCCTGGGCCATGGTGGTATCACCGACCACCAGTGCGCGGAGCAATTGCGTTGGCAATATATCCAGAGGCATGACTTTTTCATAAGTGCCGACAGGCACCATGGCACGTTCACTACCATTGGTATTGGTGGTCATTGGCAGTGGTTTGGTACCGAAGAAACTGGTGAAATAGATGCCCAGCGTGGAATGTTTCTTAAACCCGGGTGAAAACCACCCCATGAATTCGCGGTGCCGCCCCTCCAGCAGCACTGATACCTGGTTATGGTAGCGGCCCAGATAGGCCGTGCCGCCCTGCACCTGGCGCCCACCGAGCACCGAACCGGAGATGATGCGATTGTCGCCGTTTTTCAATTGCCCGGCGCAAAGGGCTTGCAGATCAGCACCGAGCCGAGTGCGCAGCAGGCGGGGATTTTCGACCTGGGGACCGCTCAGAGCGACTACCCGTTCGGTATACAGTCGCCCGTCCAGGAACAGGCGGCCGATAGCGATGACATCCTGGTAGCCGATGGTCCACACCGTCTTCTGGGCGCTGACGCCCTCCAGGAAATGTACATGGGTTCCTGCCAGCCCCGCGGGATGAGGGCCATCAAACTGGGCCACCTCAATATTGGCGGCACTGCCCGCTGGGCACCTGGGCTCCGGCTGCCGTGCACAGATACAGTTTGCCAGCAGTCAGGCTGGCCAGCAGGTCCTGGCCGAGACAGAATGCCTGCGCCTGCTCTGCGATAATCACCGCCGGGTCGGCCGCCAGCGGGTGGGTATCGATCGCAGTCACAAAGATCGCCGCCGCCTCGGATTGCGGCGCTGGCACCTTGCTGTAGGGTCGGCTGCGCAGGGCGGTCCACTGGCCGCTGCGCAGCAACTGTTCGCGAATAACAGCTGCTTCCGGCAGGGACTCGCGGGTGCAGGTCTGGAAGACCTCGGCATCATCCCCGTCGACATCAATTACCACCGACTGCAGTACCCGCTTGGCACCGCGATTAATCGCTGCGACGACACCGCTGGCAGGCGCGGTATAGCACACGCCTGCAGTCTTCTTGTCGGTGAAGAGCAATTGCCCCAGCTTGACGCGCTCACCTTCTCGCACCGCCATAGTGGGTTTCATTCCGACGTAATCGAATCCCACCAAGGCCACCGCTCGTGCTGCAGGTGCGTCTTCTATAACTTGTCGGGGCGCGCCCTGAATTGGAATGTTCAGGCCCCGTTTGATCTTGATCATGCGATCCGCCTACAGCATCTAAACAAATATTCTTGGACCGAAAACACCTCTGGGAGAATTTCCTGCCAATCAGGAAAAACGGGACGTGTTTACCACTGAAATCTGTCGATGAGAGCGACTCATTCTGACAGGTGAATTTCGACCGCGGGAATTATAGCCGACGGGTTCTACAAAAAACTACTCAGCCAGAACGGTTGTTTGGCGCTTGACTTTCTTTGCAGAAATGATCAAACACCGATGCCAACTGAGGCACGACAGACCAAGCGGCCTTTGTGGCGAGAATTAGCTACCGAATCAAGCCTGCTTGGGATAGACAGCGTAGTGAATTCCTGCCATTTGCTCCAATATGCGGTGCACCTGACAGCTGTAACCGTATTCATTGTCATACCACAGGTAAAGCACGGCGTGTACGCCATTTACAATGGTTGCCTTGGCGTCAAAAATACAGGCATGCCGGGAGCCAACAAAATCACTGGAGACGACTTCGGGGGATGCAGAATAGTCAATCTGGTTGCGCAGGGGTGAGTGCAGCGCCTGATGGCGCATGAACTCATTCACTTCCTCCACGGTCGTTTCCCGCCTGAGAGTCAGGTTGAGGATAGCCATGGATACATTGGGCGTGGGTACTCGAATGGCGTTGCCTGTAAGTTTTCCAGCAAGCTGAGGCAGAACTTTGCCTACGGCCACCGCCGCGCCCGTTTCCGTTATAACCATGTTCAGGGGAGCGCTGCGCCCGCGACGGGATGCCTTGTGGTAGTTATCAATCAAATTCTGGTCATTGGTATAGGCATGTACTGTCTCCACATGACCGGCAACAATACCGAACTCATCGTCCATCGCCTTCAGGGGCGGCGCGATCGCATTGGTGGTACAGGATGCGGCAGAGATAATGGTGTCGGAAGGTTCAATGATATGGCTGTTGATGCCGGCCACCACGTTCTTGAGGGCGCCTTTTCCAGGTGCCGTAAGGATCACCTTGCTGACGCCCTTGCTTTTAAGGTGCCTGGAGAGTCCGGCTTCATCGCGCCAGGCTCCCGTATTGTCAATGATGATGGCGTTGTCGATGCCGTACTGGGTGTAGTCGATGGTGTCCGGTGCATCCGCGTAAATCACCTTGATCTCGTTGCCGTTGGCGACAAAGGACTGGTGCTCCTCATCCATTCGAATCGTGCCTTCAAAAGCGCCGTGCACGGAGTCGCGACGCAACAGGCTGGCACGCTTCTCCAGGTCGTTGGCGGCCTTGCCTTTGCGCACCACGATGGCGCGTAATCGCAGGCCATCTCCGCCACCCGTCTTATCAATCAGGATACGGGCCATAAGGCGGCCTATGCGCCCGAAACCATAAAGAACGACATCCTGGGGCTTATCGAGAGGTTTGCCCTTGGACCCGATGAGTGAGCCCAATTCGCGGTCAATGTACTGCTCCAGACTCAGGCCTTGCGCTACCCCCTGACGGAATAGCCTACCGCCAGACGACCGACATCGATATGGGCGGGACCCAGATCCAGCTGGCTCAACCGGTTGAAAACCGGAAATGTCTCCTTCTCGGACAGCTCATTCCCTTCCACCTGGCGCACATAACGGTGGTCCTTCATGATTTCGAACACCGAGCGATTGACCAATGGCTTGCCGTAGATATAGCACTTGACGTTCTTCTCGCGGGACAACTGACCTACCAGGGGGATCATGCCCTCGGCGAGTGCCTCGCGCTGTTTCCAATCCTTGAAATAGTCGTCGGGACGTGCGCGCTTGCGTTTATTCGGCATTGGATACCTTTGCTCTGCCCAGTAGAATGATAGGGCGCGTATTATTATCCGATGGGAAATGGCGCGCAAGCCAGTATTCGGCAAATTCACGGTCTGCAGGGCAGCCTGTGCTGGCGATTGGTGACGACCTCCGTTATAATTGCGCAGTTCAATACCCACCCTGACCCACCGCACAAGCGATTCACTACCTATGTTCAGCAAGTTGGTCGAAAAAACGCCTTGGCCGCAGCAGGCAGCCTCGCGCACCGCAATAGGTCCTTTTAGCGGTTGTGCCGATGCGCGCTGCATCGCGGAACTTGCCGCTTTGGGGCGACTGCTGGTGGTAATTACTGCAGACACCAGCGCCTCACTCGCGCTGGAGCGTGAACTACCGTTTTTTCTTGATCTGGACTGCGAGATTCTGGTTTTTCCTGACTGGGAGACCCTGCCCTACGACAATTTTTCACCCCACCAGGACATCATCTCGGAGCGCCTTAACACGCTTTACCGATTGGCAGGTATGACGCAAGGCATACTCATCGTGCCAATGCCGACCCTGATGCACCGACTGGCTCCAACGGAATACATCGCGGGCTCCAGCCTGGTACTACAGGAAGGCCAAACGCTGGATGTCGACCGATTCAGGATCAACCTGCAGCGCAACGGTTACACCAACGTGGAGACCGTCTATGAACATGGCGAGTTCGCGCTGCGCGGCTCACTGGTAGACGTCTATCCCATGGGCAGTGAGCTGCCCTTTCGAATCGACCTGCTGGATAATGAAATCGATTCCCTGCGCACCTTTGAGCCGGAAAGCCAGCGCACCGTCGCCAGGGTAGCAGCGATAAACCTTTTACCCGCCAGGGAGTACCCACTGGAACAGGCTGCAGTGCGGCGCTTCCAGATGAACTGGTACGACAGTTTTGACGTCGACCACGATCTCTGCCCCACCTATGTCGACGTGAGCGCCGGGCGCAGCCCCGGGGGGTGCGAGTATTATCTGCCACTGTTCTTTGAGCAGTGCGCAACGTTGTTCGACTACTTGCCGGACAACAGCGCCATTATCACTACCGGGGATCATCACGGCGCGGCGCAGCGTTTCTGGGAAGAGGTCAACACCCGTTTCCAGGAGTACGGTATTGACCCCCGGCGCCCGCTGCTGCCGCCGCGCCGCTGTTTCACACCGATAGAGGAACTGTATCAGCAATTCAAACGGTTTCCCGTGCTGGAGCTGCGCCACAATCCCGATGCAGTCGTACACCAGCGAACTGCGGTCCAACCGCCACCCAGTCTGGCCAGTAATCGCCACAACGAGTCGCCCACCGACAATCTGGTGCGATTTCTGAGGGAGCACCATGGCCCCGTGCTGCTGTGCGCTGAATCCGCCGGGCGGCGGGAAGTTCTGCTGGAGTCCTTGCGCGAACACCAGTTGGCACCACCCGCGGTGGCCAACTGGCAGGCATTTCTCGACTCGGGGCTGGACTTTGCCATCGCCACTGCTCCCCTTGACCGCGGACTGTATTTTGGTCCCGATCAGGCGACCCTGGTGTGCGAGGCACAACTATTTGGCAACCGCGTAGCCCAGCGCCGACGACGCAAGAGTAGCGATGACAACGCCCAGGCCAACGCCTTCAAAGCCCTCAATGAACTGCGCGAGGGAGTCCCTGTTGTACATCTGGAGCACGGCGTCGGCCGATACATTGGCCTACAAAAGTTGGCTGTGGATGAGCAGGAGTACGAGTTCCTGGCGCTGGAGTACGCACTGGGCGCCCGTCTGTACGTTCCAGTGGCTTCCCTGCACCTGATCAGTCGCTATGCAGGCAGCGATCCGGACATGGCGCCCCTGCATAAACTGGGCTCAGACCAATGGGAGAAAGCGCGCCGCAAAGCCAGCGAAAAAGCCAACGATATCGCCTCGCAGTTGTTGGAAGTCTACGCCCGGCGGGAGGCGCGCGAAGGCTTCAGATTCGAGCCACGGGACCACGCCTATGCACAGTTCTGTGCCGCTTTTCCGTTTGAGGAGACACCCGACCAGGAAGCCGCGATTCGCGCTGTGCTGGAAGACATGCACAGCCCCCGGGTTATGGACAGACTGGTCTGCGGCGATGTCGGTTTTGGTAAAACCGAGGTCGCTCTGCGTGCGGCATTTGTCGCTACCAGCAACCACAAGCAGGTGGCAGTACTGGTGCCGACTACGCTACTGGCGCAGCAGCACTACAATTCCTTCAGCGACCGCTTCGCCGACTTACCCGTAACTGTAGAAGTCGTATCGCGCTTCAGATCGAACAAACAGCTCAATGATGTAACGCGCAGGGCGAGCTCCGGCGCTGTCGACATTGTGATCGGAACGCACAAATTACTGCAGAGTGACTTTCGTTTTAAGGACCTGGGACTGCTCATTATCGACGAGGAGCACCGCTTCGGCGTCAAACAGAAAGAAGTGATCAAGGCCCTGCGCTCTGAAGTCGATATTCTGACACTCACCGCCACTCCGATTCCGCGGACGCTGAACATGGCGTTGGGTGGCATGCGGGATCTGTCTATTATTGCCACTCCTCCTGCGCGTCGCCTGTCTATCAAAGACCTTCGTACGCGAGCACAATATCGCCCTTGTCAAGGAAGCAATACTGAGGGAAACACTGCGGGGTGGTCAGGTTTACTACCTGCACAACGAGGTCAAAACCATCGAGGAAACAGCGCGCAAGCTGCGTGAGTTACTGCCGGACATCAATATCGCTGTGGCCCACGGCCAGATGCGCGAAACGCTACTGGAACAAATAATGTCCAGCTTTTACCACCGCCATCACCATGTACTGCTGTGCACGACGATCATAGAGACCGGCATCGATATTCCCAATGCCAACACAATCATTATCGAGCGCGCAGACAAGTTCGGGCTGGCACAGCTGCATCAGTTGCGCGGCCGCGTCGGACGGTCTCACCATCAGGCCTATGCTTACCTGCTTACTCCACCCCGCTCAGCCATTACCCCGGACGCTGGAAAACGCCTTGAAGCGATCGAGGCTGCCGGTGACCTTGGCGCTGGCTACCTGTTGGCCACGCATGATCTGGAAATCCGGGGCGCTGGGGAGTTGCTCGGCGATGAACAGAGCGGGCAGATACACAGCGTCGGCTTCTCCATGTACATGGATATGTTACAAAGGGCCGTTGCATCACTAAGGCGGGGTGAGATACCGAATGTTGACGCACCGCTGGACCAGGGCACCGAGGTCAACCTGCACGTGCCAGCGCTTATTCCCGACGACTATTTACCTGACGTCAATAGCCGCCTGATTTTGTACAAACGGATTGCCGCTGCTGCCAACAATGCTGAACTGAGAAGTTTGCAGGTGGAGATGATTGACCGTTTCGGTCTATTGCCGCCCCAGGTCAATAATCTGTTTCAGGTATCCCGACTGCGCCTCAGGGCCCAGGATCTGGGTATCCGTAGTATTGAAGCGGGGCCGGAGGGTGGTAGTATCGATTTCAAGGAAACGACACCGGTGAATCCAATGAGCCTGGTCAAACTGGTCCAGTCGGACCCGCGTTGCTACAAACTGGCCGGAGCCACGCGTCTGCGCTTTGAGCACAGTTCATCCGACATCCATGAGCGACACCGTTATCTGGAGCAACTACTGGATACATTCATTACAGACCGAAATAAGAGCACAACCGATGCCTGACCGATACTTTGCGCCCTTTGCCCTTATCCTTGTTTGCACCGCACTGTTACTGCCGGGTGTCGCGCTGGCACAGGCAGACAAATTGTATCGGGTTGAACTTATGGTATTCAGTTACCCAGCGGGAGGCACTGCCGAACAGTGGGACGCCACCCCGGACCTCGCCTACCCGGAAGCGGCGCGCTTCCTGAACTCGCCCGGGGACCGCTCTGCCCCGCCAGGCGCGGCATCAAACGGAACTAACACTAGTGTCGAGCCTTCGCCAGCAGCCTCCTTGCAACCTACGCCCTTTGCCACTCTCCCCTCAACGCAACGGGAATTTGCCAGTCACGCACATTCCATGCAGCGCAGTGGCCGCTACCGGATACTGTTCCACGAAGCGTGGTTACAACCGATGATGGGGCAGTCAGCGGCATTACCGATAGTGCTGGACCGATCGGGAGATGGCGGGCAATGGCCTGAACTACAGGGAACAATAAAACTGTACTTGTCGAACGACGTTAATCTGGAAACCAACCTGTGGCTGAACACACAGGGGGAATATTTGCACAGCGCCTGGCGCATGCCGCCGCCCCCGCTGGGACCCCCGTCTGTTGCACCCCAGCCCCAGTCAGCTGAATCCGGACCAAAAGACCGAACCTATCCCTATCGACATGCCGTACTGCTGAAACAGACACGCCTCCTGCGTAGCGGCGAAACCAATTACATCGACCACCCGATGCTGGGGGTTATAGTAAAAGTCATGCCTCTCAGCGAGACTGATACAGGGGCATCAGCACAGCCCGCGACAACGACGGAACCCAAGGCCGGGCTGGAAACTAACCCCCCGACCTAGGCACCGTGTCGATTTCTCACAAGTTCACCCAGCAGTTGCCTGACCACAGCTGCCTCTCGTGCCAGTATTTCACGCATCATGGCAATGGTGAGCGGCAGATCCCCGAGACCCGCGGCGGGATTCACCACCATACAGATTGAGGCGTAGGGAAGATCGAGTTCACGGGCCAGCGAAGCCTCGGGCATGCCGGTCATGCCAACCACATCACAGCCGTCGCGTGCCATGCGCTTGATCTCCGCCGCCGTCTCCAGGCGTGGGCCTTGAGTGACCCCATGCACACCGGCTGCCTCATAAGGAATTCCCGCGCGGTCTGCTGCATCCAATAACGCCAGGCGCAGGCCGCGTTCATAGGGTTCGGTGAAATCGATATGCATCAATTCACCATCGCGCCCATCATCGAAGCTGTGTTCGCGTCCCCAGGTGTAATCAATGACCTGATGCGGAATGACCAGGCGTCCTGGCCGCATCGCTTCCGTGATGCCGCCGACAGCATTGATGGCAACAATACCGCCAATGCCCAGGTGTTTTAGCGCCCATAGATTGGCGCGGTAGTTAATCCGGTGTGGCGGGATCGCGCCAGGACTGCCATGGCGCTGCAGGAAAAAAAGCGTGGCTTCGCCCAGTCGTCCCTCCTGAATGGCCCGCGAGGGCTCCCCAAAAGGCGTTTGCAGGCGGTGATCCCGGAGAACTTCGAGCCCTTCCAGTTCAGCGACACCGGTCCCTCCGATGATGGCCAGTGGCTTCAAGCGGTCTGCTCCCGCACAGTCTGCACCACAGCCACCTTCTGGCGCGCGGGTACCGCATTGATGTTCGGGGCGTGCGGCATCGCGAACCTATTCAATGGCCTATCCTGCGCAGTTCGATATTACAGGGCCGGACGGCAACATTACCCATGGCACAAAAAGCACACATTTTTTTCTTCCTGCATTGACCGATATTGAGCATACAGTTTTTAGACAAATTGCTTATGTGGATACCATCAACCAAGACAGTACGGCTATATAAAAGCCAGTTGGGACTTAAGTCAACTCTTGAAAGCGGGCGCAAGCAGTTGATCTAATTTGGAAAGAATTTTGAAGGTGATCACGAAGCAATTTATGGCGCGCGTCTGGGTTAGTGACTAGCGCAGTGGACACGCTTCGCCAGCGTGATATGTTGATACACGGAAGATATTACTGGCAGCAGGAGAGAGCCAAATGAAAATGTTAAGTCCGGTGGTAGGTGCCTGGTACAAGGACATGCAAACACAGGAAGTATTTGAGGTTATTGACTGGGATCCAGCCAACTTGAGCATCGAAACCCAATACCTGGACGGTGAGGTATCTGAGTATGATCTGGACGCATGGCGAGAAATGCAGCTGGAGGCAGTCGAGGCGCAGGAGGACTGGCGCGCCGCTTTCGAACTTGACGACGATGACTTGCTCGACCCGGATCTGCCAATGCACCCCCAGGACTGGACCTCTCCAGTGAACACCATCGAGCCCGATGCCATGTACGGCGTCGAGGACAGCTGACGTCGCGCCAGAGCACAAGACCCTCCAGTTTCACCGCCGTGGCAGGGGCAACGCACGCCTGTCTTGAATTATGCTTACGATACTGTATATAATTACAGCACCTGTATAAATACACAGAAGGTGCCCGTAATGGAAAAGCTTACTCAGCGGCAACAGCAGGTGCTGGACATTGTCCGCCAGCACATAGACGACACTGGCTATCCCCCGACCAGGGCCGACATAGCACTCAAACTTGGTTTTAAATCCGCCAATGCCGCTGAGGAGCACCTCAAGGCCCTTGCGCGCAAGGGCGCCATTGAAATGATCGCTGGTGCGTCCCGCGGCATCCGGCTGCCCGAGAGTGCAGGAATCCCTATTATTGGGCGGGTCGCCGCGGGGAACCCGATACTGGCCGAGGCGCATATCGAGGACTACTGCAGTTTGCCTGCCAGTTTTTTCAAGCCACATGCAGACTTTTTCCTGACAGTACGGGGCGATAGCATGATGGATGCAGGAATTCTGGACGGAGATTTGCTGGCAGTGCACAGCACTCCCATCGTAAAAAACGGCGATATTGTGGTGGCGCGCATTGAAGACGAAGTCACGGTCAAACGGCTGCACCGGACCAGCCAGAAACACCTGCTGCAACTACTGCCGGAAAATCGCGACTACAAGCCGATCAATATCGATCTGCGGGAACAGGCTTTCACTATCGAAGGTCTCAGCGTGGGAGTGTTACGTCGGGGTACTTAACCGCTAGTGCAAAATGCGCTGTGTATCATCCTGTGCCGGCACTACCTCGACGTCGCCCCGTTCTGAAATCACAGCGGCGGCCTGCATACCTGCCTGAATCATCGCCTTGGCCACTTCGAGTCCATTGTCCATCATGTAAGCGCGCGCTTCGTCTGAAAACCGGATAGTTACCAATGGCTCAGAGTCATCATCCGCACGCTGTACGACAATTTCGCCATTTCCACGATCAACAATCTCCAGCAAGGATGCAGCCACTCAATACCCCAATTCGTTAGCGTTCCGAAGTGAGTCTAACAGCGGCGACTGGCAGCAACCAGCTAAAATAATAAGAACTGCGAGCATCTTCGCACAGCCGCCCGGGACCATTGCCCTATACCACAAGTCCTGATTGGATAAGCCACTGAATTCAGTCACCCTTTTTTTGCAGTACGGCCAGTGCTGGCCGAGCTTGCTTCTTCATGCCAGCTGGCCCTGGTGATAAAAGGCCTTCCAGCCAGTGGGCTTGCCATCGATCTCCGTCATCACATACTGCTCCTTGGTCTTGCGACTGAACCGTACTTGCGCCGGGTTGCCATCCTTGTCTGTGGTCGGCGCACTGAACAGAAAGCTGTACTTGGGATCAATCTCCGACTGGTGCGCCAACAACTCAGTTACCAGCGGTGCTCGAGTTTCCCGATTGCGGGGAAATTGGCTGGCGGCGAGAAACAGGCCAGCGGCACCATCGCGCAAAATATAGTGATCCTCCACCTTCTGGCATTGTAGCTCCGGCATGGGCACCGGCGACATCTTCGGTGGCGCTGCCTCGCCATTGCGCAGCAGTTTGCGCGTATTCTTGCAGTCTGGCGCCATACAGCCGAAGTACTTGCCGAAGCGACCATTCTTCAGTTGCATCTGTGCACCACATTTGTCGCACTCCAGCGAGGGTCCGTCATAACCCTTGATCTTGAATTTGCCCTCTTCTACCTCAAAGCCAGCGCAGTCAGGATTGTTGCCACACACATGTAATTTGCGCCGCTCATCAATCAGATAGCTGTCCATTGCTGTGTTACACAATTTACAACGGTGCTTGCTGCGCAGCAGGCGGGACTCCGCCTCATCATCCGCATCCTCCATGATGGCTTCATCACCGGCAGTCAGGTTGAGCGTATTCTTGCAACGCTCCTTGGGCGGGAGGGCGTATCCGGAGCAACCCAGAAATACGCCGGTACTGGCGGTGCGCACCTGCATCGGTCGGCCACAGGTACTGCAGGGAATATCGGTCATGGTCGGTTGGTTGGGCTGCATCCCGGCGGGCTCCGCCTCCTCGGCCTTTTCCAGCAAGGTGCTGAATTCAGCATAAAAACTGTCCAGCAACTCGTGCCACTCCAGCTTGCCCTGGGCGACCTCATCCAGGTGTTTTTCCATCGATGCGGTAAATCCGTAGTCGAGCAACTCCGCAAAACTGGTCTGCAACCGCTGGGTGACGATATCTCCCATCTTCTCTGCGTAAAAACGCTTGTTCTCCAGGCGCACATATCCACGCTCCTGGATCGTGGAAATAATAGAAGCATAGGTTGAAGGGCGCCCGATACCACGTTTTTCCATCTCCCGTACCAGACTCGCCTCACCGTAGCGGGAAGCGGGTTTGGTAAAGTGCTGGGCCGGATGGAGTTTAATCAAATTGAGCGACTCCCCTTCCTGCACATCCGGCAGGACAGCATCTTCATTCTTGCGACCTGCAGGCGCCAGCACACGGGTATAGCCGTCAAAGCGAATGATGCGCCCCTTGGCATTGAGTTCATAATCACCCGCCGTGCCGGTCACCACCGTCGAGGTGTATTCCGCATCGGGCATCTGTCCGGCTACAAACTGGCGCCAAATCAACTCATAGAGGCGCTCTGCGTCTCTCTCCATCCCATTGAGGGCGGTCTGTAGTACCGTCACGTCCGATGGCCGAATGGCCTCGTGGGCCTCCTGGGCGCCCTCCCTGGACGAAAAAAGCCGGGGTTGTTCAGGCAGATAGCGCGGCGGAAAGTTTTCACCGATGTAGGAGCGACAGGCCGCCACCGCATCAACGCTCAAATTGGTTGAATCCGTACGCATGTAGGTGATGTAGCCGGCCTCATACAATCTCTGTGCCATCATCATGGTCTTTTTTACGCTGAAACCGAGCCGGGTGCTGGCCGCTTGCTGCAGGGTAGAGGTGATGAAGGGTGCCGGAGCTTTGGACCGGGTAGGTTTATCTTCCCGCTTGCTGACAAGGTAAGGCAGTTTCTCCAGATCTGCGGTAGCGGCCCTGGCTATGCCCTCCTCCGATGGCCTGAACTCCTGGCCGTTATGCTTGCGCACCTGGAAGCGGATCTCCTCGCCTTTTGCGGTGGCCAGGTCCGCATGAATCTCCCAGTATTCCTCCGGGACAAAAGCGCGTATTTCGCGTTCGCGTTCGACGATCAGGCGCACCGCAACCGACTGCACCCTCCCGGCGGACAGACCGCGTGCAACCTTTGACCACAACAGCGGTGACACCATAAACCCCACTACCCTGTCCAGGAAGCGGCGTGCCTGCTGCGCATAGACCCGGTCCATATCCAGTGTCGCAGGATGCTCAAAGGCTTCAGTGATGGCCTTCTTGGTGATTTCATTGAATACCACGCGCTGGTAGCGGGACGGGTCACCGCCAATCGCTTCCTTCAAATGCCAGGCAATGGCCTCTCCTTCACGGTCGAGGTCGGTGGCGAGATAGATGGCATCTGAATTGGCGGCGAGTTTGGCCAGTTCATTGACGACTTTTTCCTTGCCGGGCAGGATCTGGTAAGTTGCCGCCCAGCCATGCTCCGGATCGATGCCCATGCGCCGGATAAGTTGCTGGCGCGCGTTCTTCTTCTTGTAGGCGGCTTTTTGCTTGGGGGCCATTTTGCGGGTGCGGGCAGCCTGTGCCGCCCGTTCCTTCGGATCGGCTTTGTTGGTGCCATCACCGGAAGTTGGCAGGTCGCGAATGTGGCCGATGCTCGACTTTACGATGAAGTCCGGACCCAGGTACTTGTTAATGGTCTTGGCCTTCGCCGGTGACTCCACAATAACCAGTGATTTACCCATAAACTCCTTTCGTACACACAAAAAACCGGTAGACGCCCAGCCAGGCTGCGCAAAAAAGGGGCATATATAAGTCGCCACGTCGCTTGGGTCAAGAGAAAATACCAACTGTCAGTGGATCAGGGCCTCGCACCAGCGCTCCAGAATCTGCCGTATTTGCTCTACCCCCGCCTCTCCCGGAAGACTCCGTCCAGTACACGCCACAACTCGATTGATCTACGCTGGCTGCGATGATTTCCGGGGACAATTCCTGCACCGGTGCGGGCACGGGTAGCCGACGACCCACGCTATGCCAGCCTTGCCGGAGAGCGCAACCATGCAGCGGTTTCGACAGGACTGGCCCGCTTGTTAGGCAGTCGCTTGCCGTAATAGATCACGTCCCGTATGGAGACCGGCGCACCACCAGTGGCGGGCAGGTCACGAAACTCGACAAACAAGCCATGCACTGCCGCATACTCGCGCATACGGGCGATCTCGCGCTGCCGCTTACTGGGAAGAAAATGTGCCAGGGGTGCCAGCGCCAGGGCAATGACAAATACAATAAGCAAGTATGTCAGCATCTGTTTACCCGATTCAGATCAATCTCCTGCGTTTCTTTACGACAACCTGATCCAAACCCGGTTGTGCGCTTGATATTCTATGCTATAAAGAACGACAGAGTTTTTTCATTGATGGAGCTGTAATAATGTCTCAATACCAAAAAATCCTGGTTGCTGTCGACCTGAGTGAGGATTCGACTGCTGTAGTACAGCGTGGACGCGCCATTGCCGACGCCAATAGTACAGAGTTACATCTCATTCACGTTATTGAGCCGCTCAGCTTTGCTTATGGTGGCGACATCCCGATGGATTTTTCCGGCATCCAGGCAGAAATTCATCAACAGGCGACCCAGCAAATGCGCCGCTTCGCCGAAAGCAACAAGGTCGATGAGCAACACCAGCACATCATAATGGGCAAGCCCGAGGTAGAAATACACGCCATGGCGGAGGAACTGGGGGTTGACCTGATCGTAGTGGGTAGCCATGGACGTCACGGTTTTGCACTGTTAATGGGTTCCACAGCAAATGGCGTATTGCATGGCGCCAACTGCGATGTGCTCGCAGTCAGGGTGGGTAAACTCAAATAGCCGCCCAGTTGCGCGGCTCAGGAGGCCAGAAAGTCGCGCAATTGTTGTGCCGAGAAGGGCCATTTCAATTCGCTCCCCTCGGGGTGTCGTAAGACCGGTATAGTGACCCCGTAACGTTCAAACAAGACATCCGACTCACTGATATCCACCACAACGAGGTCGAATCCGCCGACGGAATACCGCTGGGTTTTAAGCATGTCCTGCGCGATCTCGCACAGATGGCAACCGCTGGTGCCGTAGAGTTTGAACGTTTTCAATAAAGCCCTCCTGGCGACTACCTGGTCAACTACCTCTAATGCGCAGTCCACTACCAGCAGCATGGAGCAGCAGTACAACAGACTTGAACTGTAACAGTGGCAGGCTGTAAGATTGCCCGTCAAGTACAATAAAATGTACTGTATACCGCAGCAGTACCCTCGGGATAGAGCGATCCTGACAAGACCCCTGGAGTTAAAGAGTGGCACTTTTTTCCCAACCCACCGCGCGCGCGCTGGCCATACTGGATCTGCTAATGGCCAACCCGCACCAGGCCTTCGGGCTGACGGAAATGACCCGGCGGCTGAATCTGAACAAAGCGACCTGCCATGCCATTCTCACCACCATGGCCAACTATGGCTTCCTCGTGCAGCACCCCAAAACCAAGGCCTATCGCCTTGGACCCTCAATTATCGCTGCCGGCAACGCCGCTTTTGCCCAGTTTCCTGTGCTGGAGTATGCGCGACCTGAGCTGGAGGCCCTGCAGAATGATCTGGGCATCGGTTTCGCGGTTACCGGACGTTCCAAATTACACCAGGTGTTGCTGGCCCTGTACGGGCGCGCCACACCACTGATTGACTCCTTCCAACTTGGCTTACGCCTGCCTAATACTGCTCCTGTGGCGGCCTGTTTTACTGCTTTTTCCGATGCAAAATACCTGGAGGCCTGGCTGACCAGGGCACACGATTCCCGCGGGGGCTACAACGAGAAACTCGACCAGAAACTGCGGGTGTCACTCATCGCCATCCGCGCTCGTGGTTATGAAGTCACTCTCAAAACCAGGGCAGAAGCGGAATTACGCGCAGATCTGGGTCGGATTCACAACGCCTGGAGCCTGACCGAACTGGAAGATGCCGCCAACAAATACCAGCATGACCTGTGCGACGAACACTACCACCTCGACCGGGTAGAACCTAAGGCGCGCCATGAAATCAGTACTATCACGGTGCCGGTTTTTGCCTACAAGGAGATTCCGGTCATGTGCTTTGTGGCCGGGTCTATCGAAAAACCCATCACGGGCACGCAGGTCGAGGAGATCGCCGCCCGCATGAAAGAATCTGCTGATCGGGTTACGTCCCTGGCCAGCGGCCGGGACTTCGTCAGCTAACCCGGCATATCCGTCTGGCATTGAATCTACCTACCCTCCATCCTTCCCATGCCTGAACATACCAACTACCTTGAGAAAAAGTCTTTTTTTGATCGGGTATTGACGGTCTATGGTCGTAAACCCGTACTGGAAACCCTGCAAGATACAACGTTGGTATGCCATGCCGTGCATCTGGCGCACAGTAATCGGGAAGCCGGCATCGTCTCTGAAATAAGACTGCGCGCACAAAAGCTGGGGGTGCCCGTCAAGCTCCATAGTCGCGAGGAATTGGCGCGGATTTCCAAAAATGGCAAGCAGGATCAGGGAGTGGCCGTCGATGTCATGTGCCCCTCCTTCCGCAGCCTGGAAGACTACCTTGCCGAGATCACAGCCGAGCCTCGGCGATTACTGGCCCTGGACGGTATCAACAATCCGCAAAACCTGGGCATGATCATCCGCTCCGCCGCGGCCGGGAAAATTGATGGCATTATTCTGCCGCGCAAGGGTACATGCAGCGCTTGGTCCGTTGGTGATCAAGGCCAGCGCCGGGACCTTGTATCGTGCGCCGCTGTTGCTGTGCCAATCACTGCCTGAAGCACTCAGGCTTTGTCAGGAACGGGGTGCACATATTTGCACTCTGGATGCGGATGCCGCGCTCTCACTGTTTGACTACAAGGAGCAGGGTTTTTGTGTGTACGTACTGGGGAATGAGACCGAAGGAGTGTGCGCGCAGGTCCGGGCACTGGCGGATACGCAATTGTCCATTCCCATGCGCAATGGCGTGGAATCGCTCAATGTGGCGGTAACAGCGAGCCTGATTGCCTTTGCCTCCTATTTGGACAGATAGGCCATGCCCTGTTCCAGACCCCTGAGGGTCAGCGGATACATATGCCCCTCCATGAGCTGGTGCGTGATGGCCACTGACTGGGTGTACTGCCAATCGTCCTCAGGCACCGGGTTGAGCCAGATCACCTTGTCGTAAACTTCCCGCAGCCGCCGCAGCCACATCTCGCCCGACTCCTCGTTCCAGTGTTCCACTGAGCCCCCGGGCTGGACGATTTCGTAGGGCGACATGGAAGCGTCTCCGACAAACACAACTTTGTAGTCGTGGCTGTATTTGTGCAGGATGTCCAATACCTGAGTGCGCTCATTGTGGCGCCGGATATTGTTGCTCCACACGCTTTCATACAGAAAATTATGAAAGTAGAAATTCTTCATGTGTTTAAACTCGGTGCGCGCCGCCGAGAACAGCTCCTCACAGACCCTCACATGGGGGTCCATGGAGCCGCCGACATCAAAGAACAACAACACCTTCACCGCATTGTGTCGCTCCGGCACCATCTTGATATCCAGCAAACCCGCATTGCGTGCGGTAGAACTGATGGTGTCATCCAGATCCAGCTCGTCGGCTGCGCCGGTGCGGGCAAACTTGCGCAGGCGCCGCATGGCCACTTTGATGTTGCGCGTGCCCAGTTGCACACTGTCGTCGAGATTTTTGAACTCGCGCTTATCCCAGACTTTTACCGCCTTCTTGTTGCGGCCGTTGGGACCTACCCGTATACCTTCGGGGTGATACCCCTCCTGTCCAAAAGGTGAGGTGCCACCTGTGCCCACCCATTTGTTGCCGCCCTCGTGTCTCTCCTTTTGTTCTTCCAGACGCTTCTTGAATTCCTCGATCAGTTTTTCCAGCCCGCCCAGGGATTCAATCTTGGCTTTTTCCTCATCGGTAAGGTTTTTCATGAACTCGGAGCGCAACCAATCGTCCGGAATCAGCGCCTCGATAATGTCGTCCAGACCCTCCAGCTCCTTGAAGTGCAATCCGAAGGCGCGGTCAAAGCGATCGAAGTATTTCTCATCCTTGACCATGCAGGTGCGACTGAAGTAATAGAAGTCATCCATGTCGGCGAATACGACATGCCGTTTGAGACCTTCCAGCAGGTCGAGCAACTCCCGCGTGGTCACGGGAACACCGGCATCCCTGAGTCCTTGAAAGAAATTTATCAGCATGTTAGCTCCAACGTGGGGCTGCCCCTGATTTTTAGCGAGATTCGCGACGATGCATGAACGCCAAGCGCTCCAGCAGGTGCACGTCCTGCTCATTTTTCAGCAGAGCACCATACAGCGGAGGAATCGCCTTGCTGTGATCCCTGTTTTTGAGAATCTCATCAGGGATATCATCGGCCATCAATAGCTTCAACCAGTCAATCAGCTCAGAAGTTGACGGCTTTTTCTTGAGTCCTGGAATAGAGCGCACATCGAAAAAGACCTCCATCGCCTCTTGCACCAGGGTATTGGCGATATCGGGATAGTGCACATCGACGATCTCACGCATGGTGTTACGGTCGGGGAAGTTGATGAAGTGGAAAAAACAGCGCCGCAGGAAGGCGTCTGGCAATTCCTTTTCGTTGTTACTGGTGATGATAATAATCGGACGCTTCTTGGCTTTAATTGTCTCACCGGTCTCGTAGACAAAGAACTCCATGCGGTCCAGCTCCACCAACAAATCGTTGGGGAATTCGATATCGGCCTTGTCGACTTCGTCAATCAGCAGGACTACCTGCTCATCGGAATCGAATGCCTCCCACAATTTGCCACGCTTGATGTAATTGGCAATGTCATTAACTTTTTTATCCCCCAACTGCGAATCCCTGAGGCGCGAAACTGCGTCATATTCATAAAGGCCCTGCTGCGCCTTGGTCGTCGACTTGATATGCCACTGGATCAGGCGCTTGCCCAGACCCAACGCCACCTCCTCCGCCAACATGGTTTTACCGGTACCAGGCTCGCCCTTGATCAGCAGAGGCCGCTCCAGCGTTACCGCAGCATTGACCGCCATGCGCAAATCGTCTGTGGCGACGTACCGTTCTGTGCCTTTGAATTTCATATTATTTATCACTCAGTCATATTTCGAAAGTCGAACAGGTTACAGATTGACGACCGGCATATCAATACTGTGAGGCATCCACAACCGCAGCGGCTGGTCGCCTGAGACGGTTACTACCCTATTACTCAGGCTTTTCTTGCGCGCGCCCCGGGTGCAGGTCTTGACCTCGGTTTCGGTCTGGCAGGTCGCCCCTTTGGCACCCTGCGTCGGCGAAAAACCGTCATACTCAGTAGCAGTGCAATGACGACTGCAGCTCCCGACATAAAAATCAGCGGACGCAGGGCGTGCCTTGCACCCTCTACCCCCGCAGTCAGATACTGGAAGGCCGCCACAATCAAGGCGGGCGCCATCGTATCTACATCCACTTTGGGATAGGCCGGGGTTAACAATAGTGCGGCGAGCAGCAACACCACCAGCGTCACCCAGCCGGCGCGCCAATGGCGACCCAGCCACCAGCCGATATACATAATTAACACCGCCGCCGAACCAACATAGATACAGATCGCTGTGAAGTAGGAACTGTCGTTTAACACTTGGTTTCTCCTATTCCACCCAGTGCACGATATGTTCATCATAACCGTCGGGATGTACATATTCATCTGAAATAGCGCGGTGGCGTATCGACACGCCCTCCCGATGCACAGAATCCCGAGTGCCGCTCACCAGCGGGTGCCACTGGGGCAGTGGCTGGTTATGGGCGCGCAGCCGATAGGCACAGGTACTGGGCAACCAATCAAGTTCCTTCCAGTCTGCCGAGCGCAAATCAATACAGTTGGCCACCAGGGTGGAGCGATTGGCATAATCCGTACAGCGGCAGGTTTGCTCATGCAGAAATCGGCAGCGGACCTTGGTATAAAAGACCTCACCGCTGTCTTCATCCTCCAACTTGTGCAAACAGCATTTGGCACACCCGTCACACAAGGCCTCCCATTCGACACTGCTGAGTTCAGCCAGCGACTTTTCTTGCCACCACTCAGCCACGCGCGCTGTCCCGCACCAACAGCTCACCCACCGTCGGCGGCATCTGCAGATAAAAGCCCTGCGTCTGAATGCTGGCTAGCACCAATGCCGCATCGGCCCTGGCCAGCTTGCGCTGTGGTGTAAGGTGCAGGAGCATAACAGGAGCCGGGTCACCAAACTGTGCCAACAGTGTATCCGGCACGTCCAGCAAGCCGCGCGCCTTATCGACATACAGGTACATTTCCTGTTTGCGCGAGCTTCTGTACACCTGGCACAGCAGGCTCATGCGCGTGCCTTCCCGAAGAGAATGGCGCAACTGTGCCAGGACTGCCTCCTTGCGCCACCCCAGCCAGTGAACCGGGGTTTCGATGTCCTCACCGGACGCCTCACGCAACAACAGCTCATAGTCCTTGCCAGGCACCAGCACTTCCGGCGCCACCGCCAGTTGCCCGGCGATATCACGGACCTGCGCCTTAAGTTTTTTCACCTGCTCGCGCTGCGCAGCATCGAGGGGAGCCGGAAGGGTCGGAGGCAATTCCGCCTCGGGCACCTCGCGCTGCGCTGTTAACAGTTCCAGCAATTCCTCTCCATGGCGACGTACCACCGGCGCTGGCAAGGCTGCAGCGTCGCGAAGTTCCGCCAGGGTCTGCGGCTCACGCAGGGCCAACTGTAAACACGCCTGGTCGTCAATAATCCAGGAGCGCGGTTTGTCCCGGCTTCTGGCGGTGTCCTCACGCCACCGGCATACAGCCGACCAGATTGCCGAGTTGCCTGCGGTTCAATTTCCAGGCCGTTTTGATGCGCTTGTGGATGCCATCAATCTCCGTACCCAGCGCACTGGTGGCGTCCCGACCATCGGCCAACACCCACTGCAGCTTGTTCTGGCGCAGACAACGCTCATGCAGTTCGCGCCACACACGCTGCAACCAGGTGACGTCCAGCCCGGCGTACTCGCACTGGGACGCAGTGAGTGGGCGCTGCAACCAATCGGAGCACGTCTCACCTTTGGGCAGGTCAATAGCACATATTTCCCGCACCAGAGCGCGATAGCCCAGCCCAAATCCGAGGTCTGAGTAAGGCGGCTGCGCGCTGCGTATCGAACAGCGGCTGCGGCAGTACACCGAGCCAGCGCTGGAACACCTCCAGGTCTTCGCTGCCGGAATGCAGGACTTTGAGCACCGCAGGGTTCACCAACAGTGCCGCCAGCGGCGCTGGGTCCGTTATGCGCAGAGGATCAACCAACCAGGCCATCTCCGCCGCCGAGTCGCCCGTCACGAAACACAGTTGTACCAGTGCAACCTCGGGATAAAATGTGTTGCGTCGCATAAACTCGGTATCGACGATCACCGCCTCACAGCCGGCTTCCCTCGCCATCAAGTCCTGCAGCGCCTCGTCTGACTCGATCAGTTGCCAGTGCATGGTCACTCCACCGGTCGTCGCCCGGACAGGGCGTGCGCGAGAGTGGAGCCATCGACAAATTCCAGTTCGCCGCCCAGCGGCACTCCGTGGGCGATACGCGACACCCTGACGCCGACCGGTTGCAGCATGTCGGAAAGATAATAGGCAGTAGCCTCACCTTCCACCGTAGGATTGGTGGCCAGAATCACTTCCTCAATACCCTCGTCTATGACGCGCTGGTGAAAATCCTCCAGGCCGATCTCGGCAGGGCCGATCCCATCGATAGGCGACAGGTGCCCCATCAGGACAAAGTACAGACCGCGGAAACTCGCACTCTGCTCAATGGCCAGGACATCGGCAGGTGTCTCGACCACGCAGACCATGCTGCTATCCCGTTTCGGGTCAGAACAGATCTCACATACATCCAGTTCGGTAAAATTGCGACAGAGCCTGCAGTGACCTACTTTTTCCACAGCATCGCGCAGCGCAGACGCCAGTGCCAACGCGCCCTGCCGGTCGCGCTCCAGCAGGTGCAGGGTCATACGCTGCGCAGACTTCGGACCAACACTCGGCAGGCAGCGCAGGGCATCGATCAGATTCTGGAGTGAGGGACTAAACGTCATGGTGCGGGTGGCCGCGCTTCAAAACGGCAGCTTAAAGCCCGGGGGAAGGTTAAACCCCGAGGCCAGGCCTGACATTGCGTCCCGATTGCGTGCTTCGACCTTGCGCACTGCATCATTAACAGCAGCTGCCAACAAATCTTCCAATACTTCTTTATTCTCAGAAAACACCGCATCGTCGATGGACACACGCTTGACATCGTGGCGACCCGTCATAACGACCGTAACCAGGCCCGCGCCCGCTTCACCGCGCACCTCTGCCTTGGCCATTTCTTCCTGCGCCTTCTGGAGTCTCGGCCTGCATGTTCTGTGCCTGCTGCATCAGGTCGGTAATGCTACCCTTCATCGGTCGTCCTCTCGTTATTCAAACATCCGTCGGAACAATGGATGAACGATCCAGTTCACCATCGAAACGCTTTATCAAGGCCTGCAACTGCGGATCGCCCTCTATCGCAATAACCGCTTCCGCCTGCCGCTTCTGGGCCAGTCGCGCCAAACGCATGGCGGGCGTTTCTGCATGCACCTCACCCGGGACGATCGACACCGACACGTGCATGCCCGAAATAATTTTCCAGAGCCAGGCGCAATTTTTCGCTGTGTCCCTCATTGAACAGCACCGCATGGGCATGATCCAGCACAAAATGCAGCGCATCTGCCGTACGATGACGCAACTCGCAGTGTGCGGCAATGTTATACACAATGCCCTTCAGGCCGAGCAATTCCAGCTAGCTGATGCCAGTTGCCTGGAGTGAGCGAGTCCAGCGTAAACTGCCCGTAGAACTGCTGCTGCAACAGCGGACGGTTTTTCAACTGTCCGTGCTTGTGCTACAGGCATTGAGGCTTTCCCGGGCAAACGCCCCGGTACCTCAGGGGGCTTTTTTACGGGAGCGCTGCCCTCCCCCGCAGCCACCGGGGGCGACACCACATTGTGTAAATCTTCAGCTCGCAGGCTATCGTCGATCACGGCGGCCGGACGAAAAGCGATCATGCGCAGCAGTATCATTTCAAAACCCCTGCGCGCATCGGGTGACAGCGCGATATCGCGCTTGCCATTGAGGGCCATCTGGTAAAACAGTTGCGCGTCTTCCGCAGTAATGGAACGGGCTATCTGCGCCACCCGCTCGGCATCACCCCAACTGTTGTCTATGGCATCGGGGACGATCTGCGCCGTGGCCACGCGGTGAATAAGGGAAATCAGCTCATCCAGGCTGCCCTCGAAGTCCGGCGCATATTCCGCCATGCGTTGCACAGTGCCGAGCACCGTCGCGGGCGCGTCAGCACAGACCGCCTCCAGCAGCTCGTAGACATAGCCCAGGTCAACGCTGCCAAGCATGCTGCGCACGTCCTTTTCACTGATCTTCCCGGAACCGTGGGCAATCGCCTGATCGGTCAGGCTGAGGGCGTCGCGCATACTGCCCGCGCCAGCCCGGGCCAACAGCCATAGCGCAGGCTCCTCGAACGCCACCATCTCCTGTTCCAGTACCATCGCCAGATGCCCGACGATCTGCTCGGGCGGCATGTGCTTGAGATTGAACTGCAGACAGCGGGACAGCACGGTTGCCGGAAGCTTCTGCGGGTCCGTAGTGGCGAGCAGAAATTTCACATGCGGCGGCGGTTCCTCCAGGGTCTTGAGCAGGGCGTTAAAACTGTGGCTGGACAACATGTGCACTTCGTCGATCAGGTAAATCTTGTAGCGCGAGCGGGTCGGCGCGTACTGCACGTTATCCAGCAGTTCGCGCGTATCCTCCACCTTGGTGCGCGACGCGGCATCCACTTCCAGAAGATCGATGCTGCGTCCTTCGGCGATCTCCAGGCAGGAAGAGCAGGTGCCGCAGGGCTCGGAACTCACACCAGCGTCGCAATTGAGGCATTTGGCGAGTATGCGGGCTATGGTGGTCTTGCCCACCCCCCGCGTGCCGGTGAACAGATAGGCGTGATGCAGACGATCGCGGTCCAGCGCATTGATCAGCGCCTTGAGCACATGCTCCTGGCCGACCATCTCCCGGAAGGTTTTCGGTCGCCATTTGCGCGCTAATACCTGGTATGACATCCCTGAATTTGACCTGCTATGTTGAAAGGAAGACAGGATACACCAGCACCGTTACGACAGAAACAGTGGGGGCATAAAGAACTGGTGTGGCAAAGCCCGCCGAATCTCGGGTTCCTATACGATCACCGCGCAAATTGGATGAGATGAAATGACTCGGCGAGTACGTTCTGATGAAAAAAGATCGCCCGCATCGGTATCCCAGTGGACTCAAAATCCTTATTGAGTTTTGCGATACCGAGCGGGCGAAAAGCGGTAACTTCTACGAATTTTTCTCTACCGCTCCTGCCGCGAGATTGACATGCGCAGCTTGTTAGTGAGGCACGAATCTTTGCGCCATTAAACGCACCAGGCAGAGAAAGTAACCGACAAGATCCGACCGCAATAGTACTGATACCTGAAGTAATTCTTCTGTGTTGTCAGAACTGTCTGGAACAAGCGCACAATGTAAGTGTCGGGACCTGTGCTGGCTATCAGGGAAAACCTGATTCAAACCACGGGGACACAATTCACAGCATCGCAGTACAGGAAACTGCCACCGATTGTTGGGCGGGGTTAGCCACAGTCACCACCGCGCGCCTCACCCTTGCTCTATTTCTCCCATTGGCCTCCGGCACGGTGGAAAGCACGACTGGCGTATACTGGCCTCCTGTCTCAAGACTGGTGAGCCCACGGCCATGAACCTGTTTCCCCAGAGCGCTCTCAATCCCGGGGTGCGCAAGCGCGAGGTATTCGGCTGGGCGATGTACGACTTCGCCAACTCAGGCTACACCACGGTCGTGCTGACCGCAGTTTTCAGCGCCTACTTCGTGGGCGAGGTGGCTGGTGGCGCAGCCTGGGGTACGCTGGCCTGGACCGGCGCGCTGGCGGTCTCCAGCCTGATCGTGATGTTCACCATGCCCGCGCTCGGCGCCTATGCCGACCTGCGCGCCGCCAAGAAGCGCTTGTTGGCACTCTCGACACTGGGTTGCGTGCTGGGCACCGCCGCGCTGGCCGGTGCGGGGACGGGTGATGTCATATGGGCCTTGCTGGCCATCGTGCTGTCCAATGTGTTCTATGCTTACGGGGAGTCGCTGATCGCGGCTTTCCTGCCCGAACTCGCCCGCGAGGACCGGATGGGCAGCGTGTCAGGCTGGGGCTGGAGCTTCGGGTATCTGGGCGGCATGCTGACCCTGGGGCTGAGCCTGTGGTACGTGATCCATGCCCAGGGCCAGGGTCAGCCCGCCGCGCATTTTGTGCCGGTGACCATGCTGATCACCGCCGCCATCTTTGGCGTCTCTGCCCTGGTGACCTTTGCCCTGCTTGATGAGCGTGCCCGTCCACAGGTGTGGCACACGAGGGAAACTGGCCTGCGGGCGTCGCTGGCCCGGCTGAAAAGCACCTGGCGCGAGGCGCGCTTGTTTCGCGACTTCACTGCATTGCTAGGCTGTTCGGTAGCCTATCAGGCGGGCATATCGGTGGTTGTCGCACTGGCGGCTGTTTATGCCGAACAGGCGTTGGCATTCCAGCAGACCGAGACCATGATGCTGATCTTCCTGGTCAACATCGCCTCGGCGGTGGGGGCCTTTGCCTGGGGCCATGTGCAGGACCGCATCGGCCACCGGCCGGCTCTGGGTATCACCCTTGTGGGGTGGATCGTTATGACTGTATTAGCCGCCCTGGCCACGGGGCCGGGCCTGTTCTGGGTGGCGGCCGTGATCGCCGGGCTGTGCATGGGCAGCAGCCAGTCGGCCGGCCGGGCACTGGCCGGCGTGCTGGCGCCCACACAACAGCGCGCCGAGTTCTACGGCCTGTGGATGTTTGCAGTCCGCCTTTCGGCTATCCTGGGCCCCATGACCTACGGGCTGATCACCTGGCTGACCGATGGCAATCACCGGCTGGCCATTGCCTTCACCGGTCTGTTCTTTGTGGGTGGCCTGCTGTTGTTGACCCTGGTGAACGTGCAGCGCGGCATCGCGGCTGCGGCAGCAGCCAACAACAAGGCTGCAGCGCAGGCAGGCTGAAGCGCTTACCCGGCAGAGCCGACTGTCGATATAGTCGGTCAGGCTTGCGCGGTGGCCAGACCGAGTGCAATCACGCGGTGCGCCTGATTGCGCATCTGCACTGCTGCGGCAAACGGCTCCATCTGCTGCGGAACGGGTATCGGGGCACCGATGTGCACCGACAACGACGCTTTGCGCGGCCACCAGTGACCGGCTCCGAGCAACTGCCGAGTGCCACCGAGAATCACGGGAATCACCGGCGCCCCGGCATGTGCCGCCGCAAGAAACCCGCCGAGCCTGAAGGGCAACAGCCCGGGTGCCGCTACAAAGGTGCCCTCGGGAAACACCAGCAGGGGCTGGCCTGACTGCACCACTTCGGTCATTTGTTGTGCATCCGCCACACTGCGGCGTGCGTCAAACCGCTCCACAAAGGCCGCGCCCAGGCGCTTGAGGAATGGCCCGGCCACCCACTGCCGTTCGAGTTCCCGCTTGGCGACAAAGGTCAGCGGCCGTTCCAGCGCGGCCACCAGCACCAGTCCATCCAGATAGCTGGCGTGGTTGCACACCAGCACACAGCGTGCAGCGCCCGGCAGGTGACCCAGGCCCTGCACATCCAGCGTGACGCCCGCCATACGGAGCAGCAAGCGTGCGGCGCGATGGCAGAAGCGCCAGGCCATGGCAGAAGTCGGCAACAGCAGCGTGACCAGCCATGTGACAGGAGCCAGTAACCAGAACAGGATCTGGGCGCGAACGCCGAACAAGCTGTCTGCCAGGAACTGCAGACCGTGGCGCATCCGCAGCACCAGCGCGCCACCGGCCAGCCTCAGCCACTGCGCCCTGACACTTTTGCTCGCCTTGTTCAGGCCGCCTTGTTCGACCAGGGCACGGCAGGCCGAACGCCGCACTTTGCCGCTGGATGTCTTGAGTACCGTGTGTGGCGGGGCCAGAAGAATGTCGTCAGCCGGCTCCCCGATCGCGGCCACCACCGCACGCGACACCGCGTCGCGCAAGGCCTGGGTATCCCGGCCTTCCCGCGGGCTGACTTCAGCCAGCACCACGAGGCGCTCGGTACCGCTGCGCTCATCGTACCTGCCGAAGACCGCCACGCAGCCCTTGCGCACACCCTTGACCGCGCCCACTGCTTCCTCGATTTCCTGCGGGTACAGGTTGCGGCCACCCCTGATCACGATGTCCTTGACCCGCCCGGTCACGAAGACATCGCCCTCGGCCAGGTAAGCCCGGTCACCGGTATCCAGCCACTCGCCCTGCTTGTCGGTGAACAGCCGCGCTGTCAGCTCTGGTGCGTGCCAATAGCCCGCGGTGGCTGAAGGCCCGCGAAACTCCAGTCGCCCCTCGACGCGCTCAGGCAGCGCGACACCCGCATCGTCCACGATGCGAATCTCGTGTCCGGGCAGCGCCCGCCCGCACGCCACGAAGCGCAGCGCCGCGGCTTCCCGGCTCGGCACCGCGCGGCGCTGTGACTCAAAGGTCTCGCGCTCGATGTGGTCGATGCGCGGGCCGCGCTCGAGCGGCGGAAACAGCAAGCCCACCGACGCTTCGGCCAGCCCGTACACCGGCGTCATCGCCGTGGAGCGCAGCCCGCAGGCCGCAAAGCGCTGCCCAAAACGCATTACCGTGTCCGGGCTCACCGCTTCGGCCCCGTTGAAGGCCAGCCGCCAGCTGCTCAGGTCCAGCCCAGCCAACGCGGCATCATCTATCCGGTTCAGGCACAGCTCGTAAGCGAAGTTGGGGCCTGCCGACAGCGTGCCGCCGTATCGCGAGATCGCCTCCAGCCAGCGCCTGGGACTCCCAGAAAGGCCAGTGGCGACATCACTACCAGGCGGAAACCCACGGTGAAACTGCCCAACCAGGCGCCGATAAGGCCCATGTCGTGGTACAGCGGCAGCCAACTGACAAATACATCGTCGGTCGATGCCTCGATGGTGGTGGCCATGGCACGGATGTTGGCCAGCAGGTTGGCGTGGGTGAGCGCCACGCCCTTGGGCTGCCCTGTGCTGCCCGAGGTGTACTGGATGAAGGCCACGTCTTGCGCGGTGACCGCCACAGCAGAAAGCACGTGACCTTGTCCCGCAGCGATCAGTTCACTGGGTGTACGAACTGCCCGCAGACCCGGTACCCTGGCCTGCAGCAGCCGGGATACCTTGCTCGCCTCTACTACGCTGACCAACAAGGTCGCCCGCGCATTGGCCAGGATGCGGGTGTGCCGGCTGACATGGTCCTCGAGTTGCGTGGGGCGCGCCGGCGGGTAAATTGGCACCGGAATGCCGCCGGCGCGAAGAATGCCCAGGTAGGTAAAGAAATAGTCTGGCGAGGTCGGCAGCATGATGGCGACGGTCTGGCCTGGCTGGAGACCGGACTGCTGCAGACCTGCCGCCAGCGCGGTTGATGCTTCGTGCAGTTGCCGGTAGGTGATCCGCGTTTCGCACTCCTCGGCCAGGTAGACGATCTGCACCTGCTCCGGGTGAGCAGCCACATGGTCATCGAGAACCTCCAGCAGGGTTCGGGCCTGTGTTGACCAGCCGTAGCCCGGGTGCGCAGGTGTGGCGCTCGCAGAGGGTCGGGCGCGCGCCACCGGGGTTTCGAGCGATGGGCGCATGCGACCCCGCTGCACCGCCTGCCAGAGGTCGCCCACGGTTTCGGCAATCTCCAGCGTGTTTTCAGGCAGGCCCAGACCGGTGGCCGCTTCGATGCGCAGCAGCAGCTCCATACGGCTCAGGCTGTCAAAGCCCAGGTCCCGGTCGAGCGAACTGGACATGGCGGCGCGCGTGGCACCGCCTGTCCCATCCGGGTGGAGATCCCGCTGTACCTGGGTGACCAGTGCACACAGGTCGTCTTCGTTCCAGGCAGGCGAATGGTTAACGATGTCCGGGCTGTCCATGCTACTGCCTCTACTCGTAGCCTGTGTCCACCGGGTGACCCGGCGTAGAACGGGCCGCGCGGAAGTGGCTGTGCGGATGATCTGAAGTATAGGCGAGCTTAACCGTATGCGGCGAGCAGATTGTCTGCCCTGGCTGGTGCTCCACGCACCGCGGCTACGAACTTAACCGTATTTGCGCGACTGTGCTGGACGAAGCGATGTCCTATAGGGTGCGCTAGGCGCAGATGTCTGTCCGGAAGTAGGCTGACCTACTTCACTCTGGACCTGATGAGTCCTCTGTCATTGACCTTCCGTTTTCATCAAGCCGGTCGACAACCACCTTGCATCCGGCATCGGCTGACAACTTTTGTCGCCTATTTTGTGAAGATAGCGATTTTGAGTGGTCCGCGCCCTCCCAAAATTCCTGAAAAAGACGATCAAGCTCCCGATCAACGGGGCGAACCATGCCATTATGGCAGCTCGAAGGATTGGCTGATTTTCTCAACGCCTTGATCGTCGAGACCGCGTGAAGTAAAAATCTCTTTGCGTGACATACAGAACCTCCCTTTTCCAAATATCCGACAACCCGGCAGCTTGCGTTACAGCGTTACCTTCGCTCAGCGCATGCCGGTTTTAACGCCACAATGCCTCGCGTTGTTCCGGTATCAGAAATTACGCAGACAGAAAATGCACGACAAAAAACACCCGCATCGGTAGCACCGTAGATTCAAAATCCATCTTGAGATACGTGATACCGCGCGGGCGACAACGTGGAGCCTGGGTGAATCGTTGCCTGTTACTTCGTCGTTGTCATGATATACGTCCCTGTACACGACGCCACTTTCACTCTTACTTTACAGCGATTTTCTTGACCTGATTTTGTGCTTCTTTGGTTTTAGGTAGCTCTATGCTCAATACGCCATTTTTAAATGAGGCCTGAATCTTTGCATCATCAACCGCTCCAGGCATCGCCAGCACCCGACGAAATGCGCCGTAGGAACGTTCCTGTCTGTAGAAATCCTTGTCCTTTTCTTCCTTTTCTTCCTTCTTTTCGCCGCTGATGGTCAGCATGCCGTCGGCGAAGCTGACATCGACATCCGACTTCTCCATGCCGGGCAATTCCACACTGACATGGTAGGCCTTGTCGTCTTCACTCTGGTCGACACTGGGAACCAGATCACCCGTTGTCCAGTGTTCCATGAGTGATGGCAAGCGCCCGCTGCCCTGCCAAAAATCCTCGAACAACCGATCCAGTTGCTGATGAAACCCCTCCCTGTCACGCAGGAAGACGTCGAACGGGCTATCCCCTCTGTCCTTCCAGCGCCCGATGCCCCAATTGCGCCAAGGGGCCAGTTCTTTTTTTCCGTTGTTGGAGCTTTTTGTGGGAGTTGAGTTCTTCTTCATGTTGTTGTTCCTATGTGATGGTGGTTAATAAAGAGACACATTTCACGCTACTGCTTGTACTGCCCTGACGGTTGAACCCGAACCGCAAATCCCTGCCAGGGTATCAGACAGCTCCTTCGCCTTGATCGCCCTGACGCCGGACTTGTAAGCCACTGCGATATCATTCAGGGATACCATGCCTACCGGCTCCGAGTTCTCCCCAAGCACGGGAATTCTGTGTACCTGGTTCGATTGCATCTTCAGCTGGACGTTACTGAGATCATCCTGGGGCCTGCAGGAGATGAGTTCGCGTGATTGTGTCGTCGAGACCGGCATATCGATCAGCCGGTTGCCGTTAATATAGGCCGCCATAGCAATATCCCGATCAGTCACCATGCCTACCACATGATTTTCACCATCTACGACGGGAGCGCAGCCACAATCGTGTTCCCACATCAAACGCGCCGCATCGTTAAGCGACTGGTCAACCGCTACGCAAAAAACGTTCTTTGTCATCAAATCCTGGACTTTCATAATGCAAACCTTTGTCTTTACTACTGTGACCGGACGCACACTTTAAAAGTCAGTACTTGCGCTCGGTATAGGAAAAAACCTGATTCACACGACCGGGATATGATGCAAAGCGCTGGGCTACAGGACACTGCTAACTATTGTTTAATTCTTCTTGTGGGGGGGGGGATGGTTAGGGTCATTGGCAGAGGGAATGGTGCAGCAAACGGTCGTGCCACCGTTTTTCAAGCCCGATACATTGAAAACGCCATCTATGGTCGCGGCGCGGTAGGGCATAATGTACAGACCCAACCCGGGACTGTTGTCTTTTTTTCCATCGGATGCAAAACCACAGCCATTATCGACCACACGCAATGTCAGTGCAGGCCCTTGTTGCTCAATGCTAATGCTGATCCGGCCCGCGCCGGAGTGATTGGCGGCATTGAGGGTCGCCTCCTGCGCGATATGGTACAGCTGGTCCACGGTATATTCCTCAGTGATGCGGATGGGTTCTGGGCAGAGGAATTCACAATTGATACCGTAAGTTTCGCTGGTTTCCTGGGCCAGTTTTTGCAGGGCTGCGTAAAGGCCGGCTCGACCAACTGGCGCAGGAATCAAACCGCGCGCGAGTTTACGAATGGCATAGTTTGCGTCCCTGATTCCCTCGCTCACCCTCTGTGCCTGTGCTTCGAAGGGTGAGGCACTGCTCGCCAGATCCAGGGCCAGCCCCCTGGATAACAAACCGAGACCGGCCAGGGCCTGTTGCGGACCGTCGTGTAAGGCTTGTCCAATATGCCATTGCACCCTATCAGCGGCCAGCAGCACTTCCTGTTGCAGCTTGCGCAGTTCGCTCACATCCTGGATGACTCCCAGATAGAGGCCCAGGTGATCGATTTCACTCACGGACACGATAATCGGAAACAGGTGGCCATCGCGGTGCTGCGCGCTCAGCTGCCGACTGGATCCGATGATGCGCCTCTCTCCTGTTTCACGGAAATGGCGCAAATAACTGTCATGCTCTTCGCGATACGGTGAGGGCATCAACAGGCTGATGTTCTGCCCTACCAATTCGTCTGCAGAGAAGCCAAAAAGGCGTTCTGTTGCCGGGTTGCAATTCTGCACGATACCCTGTGCGTCGATGGTAATGATGCCATCCGGTACTGTATCAAGGATGGCCTGCAGGCGCTGCTTGCGATTGCGCAGCTGCTGCTCAGCCTGCTTGTGATCGGTAATGTCGCGCAATACGGTTACATAGTTAGTAGAGCGATTCTCTGTGTTGAAAAGCGGCGAGGTCAACAGCGTTATATCGCGGCATGTACCATCCTTATGCTTATATATGAGTTCGCTGTGGAAGGTTTGATTGGCGGCCAGCTGCTGCTGTAGCTCTTGCATGGAGACTGCGTCGACAGCTTGTCCCAGCAAGATACCCGGAGACTGCTGCAGCACTTCTTCGACGGTATAGCCCAACATGTCGCACAGGGCCTTATTGGCAAAAACAATGTGGGACGCCAGCCAGTCTTTGTGATCATTGGTAATCAGTACGCCTTCGCCGAGATTGGCTACGGCTTTCGCCAACAGCTCGATTTCACTAACCTGAGCGCTAATACGTTGCTCCAGATTGCTATTAAGCAGTTGCAACTCCTGTTTTGCTTGCCGGATATCTGCTATATCGACCAATGCCACCCGACACTGAGTGGTTGGTTCATGGGGGCTGTCAAATCTGGCGCTCTCCAGCCTCACGAATACGGGACTGTCATCCGGGCGATGCATCTCCAGCTCGCAGATCTCGCGCTGCGTACTGCCAAACACCTTTTGCCAGTAAAAATGGGAGGTGTCCTGGCTATCAGGAACAACAAAGCGCGAGAATTTCGACCCCAACAACTTTGCGCGCTCCACGCCAAGCAGAGAGGCAGCAGTGAGGTTGGCTTCGAGTATCACGCCGGCATTATCCAGAGTGAGATAACCCACAGGCGCAAAGTCGTACAGATTGGAAAATCGGTCACGAGAAGACGCCAATTCCAGCTGGATCGCGCGAAGCTCGTCATTTTGCAGCTCCATTTCCACCTGGTGAATTTGCAATTCATAGACCAGGCGCTGTATATCGTGGTCCGTCATTGAGGCCAGGTCGGACGGCGAGACCCGTACCATATCCTCGGCGCGCTGGCGCAGAGTCTGCACTGTTGTACCTGCTGCGTCTGTCGACTTATTATTGGGCACAGTACGCTCCTATTGCCTCACTTGCGTGGTCACCATTGCAATGGCGTCTACATTACCCTGATCACCAGTGAGCAAGGTCAGTGTGAGCAGTATTGGAATCTCGTGTCCTGACCTGTTCAAAAGCATCCCACTGCACCCGGTGTACTCTCTCCCCGTCACGACAGCGACCAAACAAGGCCGCTGCCACCACCGGCACGTCCGTGATCCTGGCCAGCAACTCCGGTAACAGACTTTCATGCCCCGGGTGCAGATGCGTAATAACAACAAATGCGATACCTGTGCCAGCTGGCATGTTGTGAAACAATTCTTCGAGTGCTTCGAGCCCACCCGCCGATGCGCCAACACCTACAATCGCAATAGCCGGTGTGCCGGGCGCATCCGCCACACTGTCACCTAGTGGCTTGTCTCCGGTGGCTGATAAAGTTGCAGCCGCGGGTACTTTTTTACCATTGCCATTTTTCGCTGCTGCCATTGCGCATACCTTATGAACCCGCCCTTTCTATTGTGGGCGGTATCAGAAAAAATTCTACTATTAATACAGGATGCAGAGCCAGACTTACTGCGACAATACCCACTCTACCGCTTGATGCACCAGCCGAACATTGTCGGTAACGCCAATTTTCTTTTTGATGTGATCGCGATGTGTATCAATGGTCTTGGTACTTAAGTGCAACCTTGCGCCAATTTCCTTGGTCGACAAGCCACTGCCAATCAAACTGAATACCTGAAGTTCGCGATCGGACAGAACATCGGAAGGGTCGCTTGTCCCCATTTTGTGTTTGGATAAGCCATTTTCCCGCATGGTATTGGCCAATTTACTGCTTATAAACGTAGCGCCACTACCAACCTTGGTTATTGCATCTACCAGGGTCTCAGGATCATCCTGTTTGCAAACATAGCCATTGGCCCCCGCATTCATTGCCCGCTCGCCATACAATGATTCTTCATACATGGAGGCCACAAGGATTTTGAGCGCAGGGTGGGCCTTTCTAGAACGACTAATCAGCTTCAGGCCACTGCCATCTTTCAGGTTTAAATCGACAATCATCAGTTCAGGGCATTCCCTTGCAAGACTCCGTACTGCCGTACTCTCTCCATCTGCTTCGGCGACCACAGTAAAATCTTCAATGTGGTTAATTAATGACCGCAGGCCTTCACGAAAGGTCGGGTGATCATCTACTAACATTATTCTTATCATATGGCTTACGACGAATTACCGTGAAGTTATACGTTTTTTACTCTATACAGATTTTTGACCAGGCGGTATGGGAGAATTCTTGATTTTAATTATCACCAAACACCCCCTATCATCCAATGAAAAATTGTATCCGGGAAAAATCGTCAATCGTATTTTGGTCAGGTTCGACGCAGATGGCAGCGCAATTTGGCAAATTCTGGAGTATCCCCAAATGACCGGGTAATTATTCAGTCACTATTTACTTTCGTTCCCGGTAGAGTCTGCTTCTCCTTTGAGGGCGGCACGAAATCCAATAAGTCTTATCGGGTATTCAGTGGCGTCGCCATAGTCGACAAAGCCATTATAACGAGGATGGGCATCGAGTAATTTGCGTGCGTGCTTGATGGGGCACCAGTATTGCTCGGTGCGCGAGGTGATCTCCCTGGCGTAACTGATTACGCCGTTACCGTAACCGCAGTAAACACAATTGAGCTTCTCGAACACATTGAGATAGTTAAGATGTTGCCGGTCGATAATAATATAATCAGAGCGCACGACTCGCGGGATGTCGTAAAGGCGAAAACAAATCATTTGATAAACAGTAAGCGACAGATCGAAAACTGCAATTGGAACAATCATCCCATAGACAAATGGGGCGGAAAGTACGCTCTGCGGGCGGCTATTGCGCAGCCAGGTGAAAAGACCGGTTTTGACACGTTTGTGTGCCGACTTGACCGCCTTGTCGAACCGAATTCGCGAGCCTTCGATCTGATAGGAAAGTTTAGCCTCTTGCTCCTGCAGGGTGTTTTTTAATTCATCCTCCAGCTCGCGGATCTGGTTGAGAATTTCCTGCACTCGTTTGTTCATCGCCTGATCCGCCTATATTGTGGTGCCAGTCGGTGCGTTGGAGTCGCCAGGCCTGGCCACCGGGTCAAGCTATAAATTACATTATGATTAGTTTGAGCGGGAAATGGAGGCGACCCAGACAGCCACACCCCGGCACACGAGTCGGTAATTACCGTTGCTCCCTTCCGGGCCTGGCGGGGTTCACTACCTATCATTGCGGGGGGACCGCCTGGATCACCACAAAATCTGCCGGAAGGATGTATCCCGTCAGCAGAAGACCAGCATTCTGCGTTAAAGCTGCCACTGCTGCAAGCGAGCTTCCCAAATATCCCTGTGCTTCTTGGCGCGCCCAGCAGGAATCGAACCTGCGACCCGCAGCTTAGAAGGCTGCTGCTCTATCCAACTGAGCTATGGGCGCGTGGTGCGCATGCTAACACCGGACGGGCAGGCGTTTCTACAAGTACGCGTTTGCGGCAATGGGACCTCTATGGCTTGAAAGACTGATGCAATTTCCGCCGCAGCGAGGTGGCGATACGCTCCCGCGACCAGATCCTTGTCCAGTACGATGCTTCCGACTGACAGTCTGTGCAAGGAGATCACTTCGTTGTCAAAAAAGCCGAACATCCGCTTTATCTGGTGGTAGCGACCCTCGTGAATCGTAAGTTCTGCAGTGGTCGCACCGAGCAATTTCAGTTGTGCTGGCCGCGTGACGAGGTTTTCGAATCCAAAATAGATCCCCTCTGCGAACTTTTGTACATAATCGGAAGTTATTTCGTTGCTGCATTGCACAAGGTAGGTCTTGGGGAGTTTGTGCTGTGGATCCATTATTCTGCTGGACCATTTGCCGTCGTTGGTCAGCAGCAGCAGGCCTGTGGTGTTGAAGTCCAGGCGCCCGGCCAGATGCAGTTGCTCTTTTTTGGGCAAGTCAACCAGACTCAATACCGTGGCGTTCTTGCTGTCCCTGGTTGCGCTCACGCAGCCGCGTGGCTTATGCATCATGACATACAACGGCTCGCAGTCATGCAGGAGCTTGCCATCGGCTTCGACGCGACAAAACTTCGTGATCTGCTGCAGTCCGTCATCGGTGGCCACGCCATTCAGAAGAATTTTTCGCTCAGCGAACAGGTAACGCACACTGCGCGCAGAACGCGAAAGTCGCTTCTGTACAAATCGATCGAGTCGCATCGGTTGTTCGAGTCCCGACTCAGTGTCCGGTTCAGAAAGAGTTCATCCCCAGTTTAGTCCAGCTCTGACTGTCTGGCTTGCCCAAACCAGTGGACGGGAGATTAACCATGGGGAACAAGGTGGGGTGGCCGACGGGTCTTGAACCCGCTACCTCCGGAATCACAATCCAGTGCTCTACCTGTTGAGCTACGGCCACCATTGAGCGGTATTGAACGCGGTGCGACCATGCTGACCAATGGCCCCGGGAGACTGCTGGAAAAGCTGTTCGAGGCGACTCCAGAACCGTTTTGACAACAGCCAGACACCACTGTTCACGCGGCGCGCATGGTAGCTTTAGCTGTCCATGGGTGTCAAGTTGAGCACGCACACCGGAGTCGGTCGCAGGTCCCGGCACCCGGCCACAATGGCCTGATGCCCGATCTGCCTTGTGCAGGTGACTACAGCGTGCTTATGATGTAGCCGTGCACGCAGGATCGATGTGACACTCGCTTATGTTCAAGTACAGAAATATGTTATCGCGCAAATCTGATCGCTGGCACTGCTCGTGACCCTGCTGTGCCGGCTGCCAACCAGGAGAGGTGACTGTGCAAATACACCCTGCAGCCGCCAATGACCAGCCCCTGACCAAAATTGTCTTTCTGGCTGGCCCGGACAGCCACCTTCCCGGTGCGCACGAGCACAAAGCAGGTTCAGAGCTGCTCTCGAGTGCCCTGCGCCAGCGCCAGCCCTCTATTGAGACCATCAATGTCTACGGTGGCTGGCCTGCAGATGAGAGCCTGTTTGACGATGTCGCCGCAGTAGTGATGTATTGCGACGGTGGTGACACGCACCTGATCAACGATCACCTGCAGACATTCAACCGCCTGCTGGACAAGGGTGTGGGTATCGTCGCCCTGCATTACTGCGTCGAGGTGCCAAAAGGCAGCCCCGCAGCGCAATCCATGCTTACTGCCATCGGTGGCTATTTCGAAACGCACTGGTCAGTCAATCCAGTGTGGACCGCCAACTATACGGAGCTGCCGAACCATCCTGTCACCCGGGGGCTGCAACCCTTTGCATTGCAGGATGAGTGGTATTTCAATATGCGCTTTGTGGAGCGGGGTATTACACCCATCCTGAGTGCCATTGCACCGCCCTCCACTATGGCGCGCAGGAATGGTCCTCACAGCGGCAACGATGCAGTGCGTCAGCTGGTGGCAGATGGTGTACCCCAGGTCACTGCATGGGCCTACGAACGCCCTGGCGGTGGCCGTGGGTTCGGCTACACCGGCGGTCATTATCACGCCAACTGGGACAATGCCAATGCTCGCGAGTTGGTGCTCAATGCCATCGAGTGGGTGGCGATCAAGCCCTGACACCGTCTATCCAGCTGGCACGTATCTGGCGCTGGCTATCCAGTGCCAGCAGATTAGCGCGATAACCGGGCCTGACAGCGCCCAATTCGCCCTCCAGTCCAAGCGCTCTGGCAGGATAAAGGGTCGCCATGCGCACTGCCTCGAACCAGTCGATACGGGCGAATTCAGCGGCGTTATTCACCGCCGATAACATATCCAGGTCAGAGCCCGCCAGCGTGCCGTTGGCACTGGTGACACGACCGTCCCGGGCGACGATGGTTGCACCATCGAGCACAAAGGACTTGTCCGGCGATCCTACGGTTGGCATGGCATCGGTGACCAGCACCGCGCCACCCGTTTTCTTGGCCGCCACGGCAATTCGAAAAGCCGCCGGGATGCATGTGAAAGCCGTCGGCAATGATACCGAACCAACTCTCTTCGTCTTCCAGAGCGGCGCCCACCATACCGGGTTCACGGCTCTGCAAGGGCGTCATGGCATTGTACAAATGCGTGAAGCCAGCGACCCCTGCCGTCAGCGCCTCGCGGGTCTGGGCATAGTTGGCGGCGCTGTGCCCGGCACAGACGACCACGCCCGCTTGTACCAGGCGGCGTATCATCTCCGGGCTGGTCAACTCCGGCGCCAGGGTGACAAGTGTCGTGCCCGCATCCAGTGAAGTGACAATCTCGAAGCCCTCCTCATCGAGTAGACAAAATTTATGTGCGTCGTGTATGCCCTTGCGCTGAGCATTCAGGAATGGCCCTTCCAGATGGATACCGAGGATGCCGGGCACGCCCTCGGCGATGGCCTGGTTGACCGCAGCCATTGCCTGGCGCATCACTTCAAAACTTGTTGAAATCAGGGTGGGTAAAAAACCGGTGGTGCCGTAGTGTCGGTGGGCAGCGCCTATCGTGCGCAGGCTGTCCACGGTAGGCGCTGTCGTAAACAATACCCCGCCACCGCCATTAACCTGCAAGTCGATAAATCCCGGGACAAGGGTGCCACCCTGCAGGTCATACACCGCACTGATATCTGAGGGTAATTGCGCGGTCTCTACCACAGAGTGGATGCGTGTATCCCGGATGAGTACCGCCAGTCCTTGCCGGAGTGACTCGCCATCGAACACTTGCCCATTGATGATCGCCTGAATCACGGCTGCGCGCCCCAATTGCACATCAATGCATAGCTGATTCCGGGAGCTCTTGCTGGACTCCATGCAGATACAGGCCCCACCACAAAGTTACGGCCTGGGCTAAGTTTAGTGAAAGTTTGGTCTGCCATGTGCGGTCCAGTCTACCCTGCGCTTGCGACTCGCGCACCGACAGTTTTGACGGACCACGGCGCCATTGTTCAGTGCCTACAGCTCGGTCATTTCCGTCCAGCTTCGCTCAAGGCAGGCCCGGTATTCGCTGCCATCGCCCAGACATTCAGCTGTGCTCAGGAAAGTGACGTTTACATGATCGGCCGTACTGGAAACCGTATGGAACAATCCCACATTGGGTGCCAATGGGCCAAAACCCAGGTAATCAATCAGTTTGGCACCAGCGAGGTACGCGTCCGTAGAAAGTCCCGGAACATTGGTCACCACGGTATTGACCATTGTTGGCAGATCATCCATGTGTCCAGACGAAATCAGCCACTGACCCAGCCAGAGTATAACGGCCGGATGGATGTCATCGACCAGTTTGAGGATGGCGTGGGAATCAGTCTTCTTACTGTGTTGCTTGCCGTGGGTGGAATCTTTGCTGATTGCGTGCAAACGCTTTTTGACATCGTCGATAGTCGTATAGAGGCATACCTTCGCCACACTGACCTGATTACCAATAGTGCCGTCCCGGTCAGGGCGGCGAGTATCAATGGGCATCAGCGTCTGCAGGTTCTCTTCGGGTAATTCCTTGTGCTCAAGCAAGAACTCACGCAGGGCACCGGCGACAACGCACAGTGCAATATCGTTGATGGTGCAGTGCAGCTTTTTCTCTATTTTTCGAACGAGCCGCATGTCCATACGGATGTGACCCACTACGCGGTCCGCAGACACCGGTCGATTGAAGCGAACGTGCGGGATAGTTTGTTTTTGCGACTTGGGTGCTGGAGCTTCCTTGTCCAGCAACTGCGGCAGTAATTTCACCAGCGTGGTAGCCATGTCGATAGGCCGTTCGACACTGTGCCACCAGGCCCTGCCGTATTTCTCCCACCAGGAAGGCGCCCGAAAGTCCTTGTCGATAGGTTTCTCATCGGGGAGAGAGTCTGCAAAAGTGGGAGACCCCGGCTCGGGACCAAGGCTGTGCAAACTGGTCATCAGGCGCAAGGCACTCTTGCCATCCATCACAGCGTGGTGAATTTTTAGAAACAATGCCGTACTGCCGCGCGGGACTCCTTCGACCCGGTCAAGGCCTTCTACCACCATCACCTGCCACAGCGGCCTGGCACGATCGAGGGGCTGTGCATGAAATTCACCAAACAGACGATAGATTTCCCGCCAGTTCTGCGGCTTGGGAAGCGCCACTCTGGAAACGTGGTAGCTCGCACTAAAATGCGGATCCTCTACCCAATAGGCCTTATCCATTTGCAGGAGCACTTCTTCGAGGCGACAGCGCAGTATCGGGAAATGACTATCAATAAGATCGGTAAAGTTCTCCTGCAGCGCTTTAAAAAAGGCGTTTGTTCCCCGTTTGCCCCCCGTTGCATACATCATCAACGCCGACATATGCATGGGAACGTTGGGAATTTCACCTTCGATCATCAGATTGTCGAGTGCACCAAGCTGTCGCATTGTTGATTTGTCCTTTATGTAAACTGCCGCTGAGGAGTTATCTACTCTAGATCAGTTCCAGCGTGCTGGCCAATCTCGTCGTCCCGGAGGCTAATGTATTGATCCAGTCGATACCACCAAAGAGGGCGCGCCACGAGAGCCATGGCGGGCTACAACCGTTAATCAATGGGGTTTTGACGTGTGTAGAGAGGTAACTTGAAAACGACCCAAAAGAATGGTCGGGGTAGAGAGATTCGAACTCCCGACATCCTGCTCCCAAAGCAGGCGCGCTACCAGACTGCGCTATACCCCGTTGTAATCACTGTGGCGCTCGCGCCAAGCCCTGATTTCAAGTGGGGCATAATACTCAGCCCTCTACCGAGCGTCAACGCTAAAATGGCGCATTAAATGCGGCAAACGGACTCTGCGTCCTGCACTTGCACAAGTTCCCCGTTGACGGCAGTATACCGCCGCCATACCCTCAAGGATTACACCGTATGTCTGCACTCGTCCTGGACGGCAAAGCCCTGGCAGCAAAAACTGAGGCTGAGTTACTGGCCCGGGTGGAGCGCCTGAAAGCCAAATCGGGCGGCAAAACGCCCATTCTGGCTACCATCCTGGTGGGCGATGATCCGGCCTCAGCCACTTACGTCAAAATGAAGGGCAATGCCTGTCGGCGGGTGGGCATGGCATCACTGGCAGTTGAAATGCCCGCCTCGACCACTACCGCAGAACTATTGGGAAAGATCGGCGAGTTGAACAACGACCCCGATGTGCACGGCATACTGCTGCAGCACCCGGTACCGGCGCAAATTGACGAACGAGCCTGCTTCGATGCCATCGCGTTACATAAGGATGTGGACGGCGTGACCTGCCTGGGCTTCGGCCGCATGGCCATGGGCGAGGAAGCTTACGGCTGTGCCACGCCCCAGGGCATCATGCGCATTCTGGAACACTACGGCATTGCGATAGAAGGTAAGCACGCAGTGGTAGTCGGACGCAGTCCCATTCTCGGCAAGCCGATGGCCATGATGTTGCTGCAGAAAAATGCCACCGTAACCATCTGCCACTCGCGTACCAGGGATCTTCCCGGGCATTGTCGCCCAGGCGGATATTCTCGTAGGAGCAGTGGGCAAGCCGGAGTTCATCAAGGCAGCCTGGGTGAAAGAAGGCGCTGTTGTGATCGATGCTGGCTACCACCCGGGCGGGGTGGGCGATATCGAGCTCGGTGCGCTGCTGGACAAGGTCTCTGCTTATACGCCTGTGCCTGGTGGCGTGGGGCCGATGACCATCAATACATTGATCATGCAGAGCGTTATGTCGGGTGAGAGAAGTCTGGAACAGGTTTAGCTTGTTCTAGCCGGCACGAGTGGGAGAATCCACGACCTGCCCCTAAGTGCATCAGCTAGCCAGGCCGAACTGCAAAAAACGAAACGTCTATTTCGAAAGAATAGAACTCAATCTGACTTGCGCTTCCACTGGGTTCCTTCACGAGAGTCCTCAAGCACCACACCCTGTGCGAGTAAGGCTGCGCGCACCTCGTCTGCACGGGCGTAATTCTTTGCCAGCTTGGCGTCGTGCCTCTCCTTGATCAGCGCTTCGATAGCTACCGCTGAAATGGCATCAGCAGAAGCGGCTTCCTGCAGCCACTGCGCAGGGTCCTGCTCCAGAATACCCAGCATGTTACCTGCCGCGAGAATGCGCGCCTTCAGGGTCGCCTTGTCATCCGGCCGCGCTTTGTGCAATTGCTTGGCCAGCGCATGCATCTCGGCGATGGCAATTGGCGTATTAAGATCATCGTTGAGCGCCTGGTAAAAAGGCTCATCTGCGAGGCAGACTTCCCTATCGACCTTGATATCGCGCACATCGCGCAAGGTACTGTATAAGCTGTCCAGTGTAGCTTGCGCCTGCTCCAGCAGTTCTGCAGAGAAATTGAGCGGGGTTCGATAATGTGCCGATAGCAATGCGAAGCGCAGCACCTCGCCACGATAACTTTGCAGCAGGTCGCGCACCGTACGAAAGTTACCCAGGGACTTGGACATTTTTTCGCCGTCGATATCCAAATAGGCGTTGTGCATCCAGTAGCGCACGTAATCGCCGCCGTAGGCACAGCGACTCTGCGCGATTTCGTTCTCGTGGTGGGGAAAAATAAGGTCGCGACCACCGCCGTGTATATCGATTGTCTCACCAAGATGCGCGCGGATCATGGCCGAACACTCCAGATGCCAGCCCGGACGACCACGGCCCCATGGGCTGTCCCAACCCGGATCTTCTGCGGCGGCGGGTTTCCATAACACGAAATCCCCCGGGTGGCGTTTGTAGTCCGCCACCTCCACCCGAGCGCCGGCCAGCATGTCGTCCAGTGCACGTTTCGACAACTTGCCATAGTCCGCCATGGACTCGACCGCGAACAGCACATGGCCCTGGGACTCATAGGCATGGCCCTTTTCAATCAGTGTGCGAGTGAGCGCGATCATAGCGTCGATGTTGTGCGTCGCGTGGGGTTCAAGCGTGGGCGGCAGTGCGTTGAGTTGGGCCATGTCCTCGCGGTATTTGGCGGTGTATTCACTCGGTAATCGATTCGATACTGCGCTGCCCTTCCCGCGCGGCAATGATTATCTTGTCATCAATGTCAGTAATATTGCGAGCGTAGATTACTCTCGCATAGTGGGTCTGCAGCAGGCGAAACAGTGTGTCGAATACCACAACCGGCCTGGCATTGCCGATGTGCGCCAGGTTGTACACGGTTGGGCCACAGACATACATGGTGACGGTATCGGGTACAAGTGGCTCGAAGGTCTCCTTCCTGGCACTCATGGTGTTGTACAGCTTGAGGCTCATCGTTGTGTGCTCAACCTTCATTCCAGTTATCGCGCAGACCTATGGTCCTGTTAAATACCGGCTTATCATGGCTGTGGTCGTAGCGGTCCGCCACGAAGTAACCCTCGCGCTCGAACTGGAAAACCTGTTCCGGCAGCGCGTCCGCCAGGGAGGGTTCGATCCAGGCGCTTTTGACCACCTTGAGCGAGTCCGGGTTTATGTGATCCATGAAGGCATTATCGCCCTTGTCCGGTGCCTCGTGATTGAACAGTCGCTCGTAGAGGCGTACTTCCGCGTTTTTCCCGCGTGACGCCGACACCCAATGGATAACGCCCTTGGGCTTGCCACCGTCAGCGGGATCCTCACCGAGCGTATTGGGTATGGTGTGGGCATGAACCTCGGCAATATTGCCCTGCTCATCCCTGAGCACCGCGTCTGCCTCGATCACATACGCGTTGCGCAGGCGTACACGCTTGCCGAGTACGAGGCGTTTGTATTTCTTGTTCGCCTCTTCGCGAAAATCATCGGCATCGATGTACAGCTCGCGGGTAAACGGCAGCAACCGCTCACCGAGATCAGTTCGGCTGGGGTGGCCAGGCGCGCGGAGTTCCTCGACTGTGTCCGGGGCGTAATCCGTGAGCACGACTTTAAGCGGATTGAGCACGCACATGCCACGCACTGCGTTGTCATTGAGATCCTCGCGGATCGCGAATTCCAGCATGGCGACATCCACGACACCATCGCTGCGGGTAGTACCGATCATGTCGCAGAACTTGCGGATCGCCGCCGGCGTATAACCACGTCTGCGCATACCGGATATTGTAGGCATACGCGGATCGTCCCAACCCGACACCACGCCCTCGTCCACCAGTTGCTTGAGTTTTCGCTTGCTCGTCACCGTGTAGCTGGGGTTCAGTCTGCCGAATTCGTACTGCCTGGGTCGACTGGGCACAGGCAGATGCTCGATAAACCAATCGTACAGTGGGCGGTGGTCCTCGAACTCAAGCGTGCAGATGGAGTGCGTAATGCCTTCGATGGCATCCTCCTGGCCGTGGGCAAAATCGTAAGTCGGGTAGATCACCCATTCGCTACCAGTCTGGTGGTGTGCCGCTTTGCGAATACGGTACATGATCGGGTCACGCATATTCATATTGGGGGAACTCATATCAATTTTCGCACGCAGCACCCTCGCACCGTCGTCGAACTCCCCCGCTTTCATACGTGACAGCAGATCGAGATTCTCCGCGACAGTGCGGTCCCGGTAAGGGCTATTGCGTCCCGGCTCAGTCAGTGTGCCGCGGTACTCCCTGGCTTCATCTGCACTGAGGTCGCATACATAGGCATCGCCCTGCTCCACCAGATAGACGGCCCAGTCGTAAAGTTGCTGGAAGTAGGCAGAGGCATAGCGTACTTCTCCATCCCAGGTATAACCCAGCCAGCGCACATCCGCCTCGATGGCATCTATATACTCCTGGCTTTCCTTTTCCGGGTTGGTGTCGTCAAAGCGCAGATTACAGCGCCCGCCATTGGCCAGGGCAAGCCCGAAATTGACACTGATGGACTTGGCGTGACCGATATGTAAGTAGCCGTTGGGCTCAGGTGGAAAGCGGGTCACTATCTCGGTGACCCGACCACTGGCGAGATCCTCGCTGATGATGCTTTGCAGGAAATTACTGGCTGGTGTGTCTTCCATAATCGTAGGCAATGAGCTCTTAAAAAAGTCGCGTATTATAACGACTCAAGCGCTGGGCTTATAGCAAATTCATAGACCATTGGCCTGGCAATGCGTATTTCTGCGCATCTTTTCCACCGCTAGATGTTTTACTGTGAGCCAAAAGTCCGTATTATTATCGCGGCTCGATACAGATACCCCCAAGGAAGAACCCATGGTCATCATTCGCACAACATTCGGCGAAATCAAACTCGAACTGGATGCTGAGAAGGCACCAAAAACGGTCGCCAATTTTCTCAACTATGCACGGGATGGCTTCTACGATGGCACCATTTTTCACCGGGTGATCGACAACTTCATGATACAGGGCGGTGGCTTCGATACCGACATGCAACAAAAAGCCTCGGGAGAGCCAATCGAGAACGAAGCAGACAATGGCCTGAAGAATGACTTTGGCACCATCGCCATGGCCCGCACCACGGACCCTCATTCCGCTACCGCCCAATTCTTTATCAACGTGAAGGACAACGATTTCCTCAACCACAGCGGCAAAAGCATGCAGGGCTGGGGCTACACCGTATTCGGCAAAGTCACTGAGGGCACCGAGGTGCTGGACAAAATCCGCAGCGTTCGTACGTCGCAGCCGCAAGGGTCACCAGGATGTACCCACCGAGCCGGTTATCATTGAGTCGGTGTTAATCGTCGAAGCATAAACTTCTCTCCTGGCGAGGGAGATTTCCGGCAGCGATAATATGTGTAGGTTTTATCCCAAGCGCCTTTGGGCACGTCGTCGCCGCACGCTGTAGCCTTATATATTATTTATAAATAACAATAAGTTATAAGCTATAATTTATGTGCTTTGGTAACAACTGGCACGCCGCTGTGAAAACGAAACTCCTCATCAGGTGCTTCGATCAAGCCGCGCTCAAATTGCAGCAAGACGGGAAGGCGCGCCTCGACCTCCCCCTGCGAGCCAACATCCACTGCCAGTTTGAGATAGTCGCTGAAGTGCCGCGCTTCTGATCTGAGCAGGGATCGATAAAACTGGCCGAGTTCCTCATCCAGTTCAGGTGCCAGCACAGCAAAGCGCTCACAGGAACGGGCCTCTATGATGGCGCCGATCAACAGGGTATCTACCAGGCGGGCAGGTTCATGGGAGCGCACCTGCTGGCGCAGTGCTGCCGCATAGCGCGAGGCCGATAACTGGGGATAGTGCACCCCCCGCGCCTTCATGATCGCGATAACCTGCTCAAAGTGACGCAACTCCTCGCGCGCCAGCCGCGAGAGCTTGTTCAGCAGCCTGTGATGCTCCACATACCGATACATCAGGTTTATCGCCGTGGCAGCCGCTTTTTTCTCGCAGTTGGCGTGGTCAACCAACAGAGTTTCCTGGTTTGCGAGCGCACATGCCACCCACGCTCCAGGAGTCGGGCAGATGCAGGAAGGACTGGACCGAGGCCAATTCATCTGCTGCGCTCATTCAGCTCTCTCGCGAAACAGGTCAGGGCTCAGCATGTAACGCTCGTAATGTGCTTCCGACAGGATATAAAACTCCTGGTCAATTTTATCGCGCAATTCAGGCAACGGCATTTCGCGGTAGCGCAAGTCCACCTCAAAACCGTAATCACGCGAGTTATCTATCTGGCCGGCCCCCGCTTTGAGCAAACTGAATACCCAGCAGTACTCGTCGTGGTGTTCGACAAACCGTATCTGCTGGACCACCAACTGCCACTTGAGCAGAGCTTTATCCAGCACGCGCAGTTTATTGCTAACACACTGGGACAGAAAACCGGACAGGCGCCCATCGACGGCCTGTTTTTGCGCCGTTGTATAACTATTCCAGTCAATCACTTCGTGACTGAAACGCTTGCACCCCCGACACACACTGTCACCGATACCGGTTGAACAGACTCCGATACAGGGCGTTTTGACGGGGCTATCCAGCATTGCGTCAGAATTTTCCGGGGTCCAGGAACTCATTGCGAGTGTACGTTATCAGCCAAGTGAATGCGAGATATAAGCGCTTGATTCGTTTATCTTATTTGCACTCTAAGCTATACTCCCGTGCCTATTTCACCACCACTGGAGACGCGCACCCACATTACTGCGGGGCGACGTCGGCAATGTAAAGGAGTTCTTCCGTGTTAGAAGCCTACCGCAAACACGTGGCCGAACGGGCCGCCCAGAATATCCCGCCACAGGCGCTCAAGGCCGAGCAGGTGGCGGCGCTGGTTGAGCTGCTGAAAAACCCGCCAGCCGGTGAAGAAGACTTCCTGGTGGATCTGATCAGCAACCGCGTGCCGCCGGGCGTGGACGAGGCGGCATACGTCAAGGCAGGATTTCTGTCCGCTATTGTCACAGGCGAGGCGGCAAGCCCATTGATCGATAAAACCACCGCAGTAAAACTGCTGGGTAATATGCACGGCGGCTACAACATCGAGACACTGGTGGCGCTGCTGACTGACGCGGATCTTGGTCCTGCAGCCGCGCTCGAACTGCAACACACTCTGCTGGTGTTTGAGGCCTTCCACGACGTGGCCGAACTGGCCAAGTCGGGCAACAAGAACGCACTCAGCGTAATGCAGTCCTGGGCCGCTGGCGAGTGGTTCACCAACCAACCGGAAGTGCCAGCGTCCATCAAAGTCTCCGTTTTCAAAGTCACCGGTGAAACCAACACCGATGATCTCTCCCCCGCCCCCGATGCGTGGTCCCGACCGGATATTCCCCTGCACGCGCTGGCCATGTACAAGATGACGCGGGATGGCCTTGAGCCGCAGGAGCACGGGGTCACCGGACCGATGAAACAGATTCAGGCACTCCAGGCGAAAGGTCTTCCGGTCGCCTTCGTTGGTGATGTGGTTGGCACGGGCTCCTCGCGCAAGTCTGCTACCAATTCGGTTCTGTGGTACTTCGGTAACGAGATCAAGGGTGTACCCAACAAGAAGAACGGCGGCATTTGTATCGGCGCCAATGTAGCGCCAATTTTTTACAACACCATGGAAGACGCGGGTGCCCTGGTATTTGAGGCCCCTGTTGAGAAGCTTGCCATGGGCGATGTAATCGAAATTCGCCCCTACGACGGGAAAATACTCAGCGAGACCGGCACACTATTGAGCGAGTTCCAACTCAAGTCTGAGGTACTACTGGACGAGGTGCGCGCCGGTGGCCGGATCAACCTGATCATCGGACGCGGACTCACCACGCGCGCACGCGAAGCGCTGAACCTTCCCGAGTCAACGCTGTTTCGCAAGCCCCAGCAGCCCGGCGATACCGGGAAGGGCTTCACCCTCGCCCAGAAAATGGTCGGCAGGGCCTGCGGTACAGACGGTATTCGCCCCGGCACTTACTGTGAACCCCGCATGACTACCGTGGGCTCACAGGACACGACCGGGCCCATGACCCGTGATGAATTGAAAGACCTGGCGTGCCTCGGATTCTCCGCCGACCTTACCATGCAGTCCTTCTGCCATACCGCCGCCTATCCTAAACCGGTAGATATCGAAACCCAACACTCCCTGCCCGACTTCATCATGACCCGGGGCGGTGTCTCATTGCGCCCGGGAGACGGGATCATTCACTCCTGGCTCAACCGTATGCTGCTGCCGGATACCGTAGGGACCGGTGGCGATTCCCACACGCGGTTTCCGATGGGCATTTCGTTCCCTGCCGGGTCTGGCCTGGTGGCTTTTGCAGCCGCGACCGGCGTAATGCCGCTGGATATGCCAGAGTCGGTATTGGTACGCTTCAAGGGCAAGATGCAACCAGGCATAACACTGCGTGACCTGGTGCACGCCATCCCCTATTACGCCATTGAGCAGGGATTGCTGACCGTGGAGAAGAAGGGTAAGAAGAATATATTCTCCGGTCGCATTCTTGAAATTGAGGGGTTGAGCGACCTCACTGTAGAACAGGCATTTGAGTTATCTGATGCCTCAGCGGAACGATCTGCCGCCGGTTGTACGATCGCATTGGATGAGGACACTGTCGCCGAATACTTGCGTTCCAATATCGTTCTGCTGCGCTCCATGATCGCTGAAGGTTATGGCGACAGGAGAACTCTGGAGCGGCGCGCACGCAAAATGGAAGACTGGCTGGCGAATCCCAGCCTGATGAAGGCCGACAAAGACGCCGAGTATGCAGCGGTCATCGAAATCGACCTTGCCAATATCCGTGAACCCATTGTCTGCGCACCCAATGATCCGGATGACGCGCGCTTGTTGTCCGCGGTGGCCGGCGACAAGGTGGATGAGGTATTCATCGGTAGCTGTATGACTAACATCGGGCATTTTCGTGCCGCGGGCAAGCTGCTGCAACAGCACAAGGGAACGATATCGACCCGCATGTGGATCGTGCCGCCTACCCGCATGGATGAGCACCAGCTGATGGAGGAAGGCTACTACAATATCTTTGGCGCCGCAGGCGCGCGCACGGAGATGCCAGGTTGTTCATTGTGCATGGGCAACCAGGCTCGGGTGGCTGCCAACTCTACTGTGCTCTCAACCTCGACACGCAACTTCCCCAATCGCCTCGGCGATGGCGCCAACGTCTACCTGACGTCCGCTGAGCTGGCGTCGGTCGGCGCGATTCTCGGCAGGCTGCCCAGTCCTGCGGAGTACATGGAGTATGCCAGGAACATCGACTCGATGGCCGATGACATCTATCGCTATCTCAACTTTGACCAGATCGCAGAGTTCCAGAAGAGCGCCCAGGAAGGCGCGCGAATCGCCGCGGTGGAGATTCAGGAAGTACGAATCTGACGGTTATCGGCATTCACACTGCACCTGACCCCGCCGCTGCGGGGTCTTTACTTTTGGAGACTGGTAGTTTCCTCGACCAGCTCCATGCGTTTGTCTGGCTTGAAACTGGCAACAGCACGGATGAATTTGCGCAGTACCTCTGCGCTGCTGCCATCTGATGATGTTGCGCCTGCATAGGCCAGATCATTGTACATCCCGTGTAATTCGCCTCAGCTGATCCGAGAAGCGCGGCTGTGCCGCCATTGCCCGCAGCGCAAATTGATCGGGAGTTTCTCCTGGCTTTCGTATCAGTCCCAGACGAGCCACCCGCTCACAGAACACCCGGTAGTGTTTGTCCAGCGGGCTCCCCGGGTGGGTATCCCGCTTGCGCAACAATGAAATGGCTACTGGTATCAGCACCAGCGCCCAGCTACCGAGTAAAACTGTAGCAAACACCCGCCCACTGATTTCGCCAAAAAAACTATGCAGCAAATCAAGCTGTTGTTTACTGTCGAAACCCACTACCCAGCTCTGCCAGCGGTAAGTCAGGGCGTCATAGCGCAGGCGCATCAGGTTTAGCAGGGGAATACTGCGATAGCGCAGAGGAGACAGCGGGGCCGCATCCAGAAAACTGCCCTCAGACTCCATGGCCGCTTCCAAACCATCTTCAATACGCAGTGGTGATACGGCGGCGGTAGGGTCTACCCGCACCCATCCCTTTTCTTCTATCCAAACTTCAGCCCAGGCGTGAGCGTCGAACTGATGCACGATCACTGTCTTGTTTACCGGGTTTATTTCACCACCCTGATAGCCGGCCACTACCCTTGCGGGCACGCCCGCTGCGCGCATCATAAAGACAAAGGCGGAGGCATAGTGTTCACAAAATCCGCGGCGGGACTGGAACATAAACTCATCTATCGGATGCGGCCCCGATGATGTTCCAGGTCGCAGGGTGTAGACAAAGCCTTCCCGGTTAAATGTGTCGAGCACCAGAGCGACATAATCCTCATCGCTGCTGGCAGTTGCTCTCAAATCAAGGGCTATCTGCCGTGTTTCTGGATTATCCACAGGCGGTAGCTTCGTTTCCGTCTTGCGCCGCCAATCCGACAGCACTGTATCAACCCCAACATCTGTCCAGCGTATTGGCCGTATACATAAACTCCACTTCCAGCGGCACTGGAGAAAACAAACGGTAGTCAGATGTGTGCATCACCCCGGGTGTGGTGGAGTGGGCATAGTGTAAGCCGTACAACCAGTTCTGCTGCGTGGGCTCCATGATGATGCTGTAACTCAAGGGTTCCCCTGCAGTGGCGACTTCCCGTGGACGCTGCTCCTTTACCGGCACGTCATAATAGCCCAGGGCTGACCAGATACCCTGCTCAAGGCGGCTGAACACCAGGCCGCGCCAGTAGAGCGTCGACCGCGGCAGGAATCTCGCCGTCGAATTTTACCCGGAAAGCGACATCGGCGGACTGGCTGACGCTGGCGACATCGCCAGGCTTCATGAAGTCGCTCATGCCAGTTTTGGCGGTGTGGCTCTTGATCGGTACCGTCCATAGGGGTGCAAAGCGGGGAAACAGGAAAAACAGGACCAGCATCAGTGGCATGGCCTGCAACAACATTGTGCTGGCGAGGCGCAATGTGCCGCGATTAAACTGATGCTCGCCAGGTTGGTGCAGCGCCACCAACGCGGTGGTAATGAGTGTCACGTTGAGCAGCGAGTACAGCGTGATTAACAGGTCCTGGCTGAACAGAAATTCGGTAATGCAAATAAAATAGCCCAGGAACAGCAGGACGTAAGCGTCCTTGCGCTGGGACAGTTCGATCAACTTGAGTGCAAAGGCTGTCAGCAGCAAGGCGACCGTCGGCTCAAGACCAATCAGGGAACCGTAGCTGGCATAAACTCCGATAAAGCTGCTGACGGTCAGCGCCACTTTCACCCAGCGACCCGGGAATGACCAACGACCACGGTGGACCTGCAAACGCCACACGACGGCTACCACATATACCGCCAGCACCCACACCGGCAGGCGGCCCGCGTGTGGTGCCACCAGTGCAAATTGGCAGATGATGATCCACACCAGAGCATTGCGCGGCACCTGTTGCAGAATGTTCACCGGCCCCGATCCTCCTTGCTATACAGGGCAAGCTCCTTCAGCACCCGGTCACGATGCTTCTCTCCAACAGCGGGCTCGATCACCACGCCTGGCAAACGCAACCCGTATTCCTCCCTGCGACGGTCAAATTCCAGTACCCAGTAACACAAATGGGATAGTCGCTGTTCCGTACCCGTGCCGGGAAAAAGATCCCAATCCAACCAGACACTGCGGTCTGCGTAGGCAGTGTACTGCTTGGTCAGCACACCCTGCCCTTTGGCCAGTCCTTTCCAGTGGACCTGGCGCAGCGAATCGCCCTTGCGATATTTCCTGAACCCGTAAAAATCGTCATTGCCGACAACCATTGCTGCGGCACCATCAGGCGTGTCCGTGGCCAGACCGGGCAGATCGGCTGAGGCGACAGGGCGTGGATAAACCATGGCGCGCAAATCCAGATCAATCCAGGTCCAGCAACGCAACAAGCCCAGCGGATAGGTGGACTCCAGCAGCAGTCGCCCAGGATTGAACCAACCCCGTTTGTCGACCGCCATATGCAGTTGAATATTGACGCTGTCGTCAGCAACCAGACTCACCAGAGTCTCGCTGCTGGTGGGCCATTTAAGGTACAGCGCGTAGTGATGGCGCTGCTTACTGCGCTCGACCATGAGCTGAAATTCAGTCTGCTGTCCGGCAAATGCGGGCTCTGCCCGCAGCGCACGGATGGTCAATCCCGACAGGTTGGCATAGGTATGCAGCGTCGCAACAATAAACAGGGTGGCCAGCAAAAAGGTCAGGCCGTAACTCAGGTTGTTTTGAAAATTGATCGCCGCTATCAGCATCACCAGCAGGCAGCAGCCAAAGAAAAAACCGACGCGACTGGGAAATATAAAGATGCGGCGCTGGTCCAGTGTCACTTCGCGTGCAGGCGGGATGCGCCGGTTAACCCATTGCCGAAACCGCATGCGAAACTGTGCCCGGATGCCTCTGCCATACTGGTCGGTACTGGAATCTACGTTGTCCACTGAGTCTTGCGCTCAGGGTCCTATGACGTCCACATTGCGCTGCAGCAGATCCACCAGCGCGTTGCCGTCGCCAGCATAATCGCCACTGGGTAACAGGCGATGGGCCGCCACGGCAGGCAATACAAATTGCACGTCCTCCGGCACCACGTGACCTCGATTGTTCATCACCGCCCAGGTCTTGGCGCTATCCAGCAACGCCAGCGCGCCGCGCGGAGAAAGGCCGACTTCAAACTCGGCAGACTGACGTGTATAGGCCACCAGACGTTGCAGGTAGTCCAGCAAATGGTCGGAGGCGTGCACCTTACTGACCGCAACGCGAATCGTATCGAGTTGCTCCATGTTGATGCACTGGCGCGGGTTCTTGATTTCCAGTGCCGCGCTGTGCCGTCGCTCGAACATTTCCCGCTCGGCGCGCGGATGGGGATAGCCCAATTCCAGTCGCATGAGAAAACGGTCCAATTGGGACTCAGGTAGAGGATAGGTGCCGGATTGATGGACGGGGTTCTGGGTAGCGATAACAAAGAACGGCTGTGGCAGGGGTCGTGTCTCTCCTTCCACTGTAACCTGCCCCTCAGCCATGGCTTCCAGCAGAGCACTCTGGGTGCGTGGAGTCGATCTGTTGATTTCGTCTGCCAGCAGCAACTGAGTGAATATGGGGCCGGGGCGAAACGTAAAGCTCGCATCGTTGGCATCGAATACCGAGACGCCCAGAATATCCGCAGGCAGCAAATCACTGGTGAATTGCACACGCTTCCAGGACAGCCCGAACACGGCAGCCAGTGCATGTGACAGAGTGGTTTTGCCCATCCCTGGCAAGTCTTCGATCAACAGGTGCCCGCGGGCGAACAGGCAACACAGCGCCAACCTGATCTGGGGTTCTTTACCCAAAAGAATGCGCCCTACCTCCTGTACCGCAGAATCGATAATGCCCTGTAATTGCATTTGAAGTGCCCCGGGAAACTATTTTATTGTTCAGCGAATTGCCGGCAAAGCCCCGCTGCATATCTATTTTCAAATCGTCGACATGTTCCAATCCCACCGCTATACGAATAAGATTGTCGCGGATGCCGGCCTGCTCCCTCTGTTGCGGGCTCAGCCGCCCATGGGTCGTCGTTGCCGGATGCACAATGGTGGTCTTGGCATCACCCAGATTCGCGGTGAGTGACATCAGCCTGGTGGCATCGATGAACTGCCAGGCCTGTTCCCGGCCACCTCTGACCAGAAATGACAGTACACCGCCATAGGCGGTTTGCTGACGCGCGGCCAGCGCGTGGCCAGGGTGATCCTGAGTCCAGCGTAATAGACTCTCTCCACCGCCGGTTGTTGCTGCAGCCACTGGGCCAGTTCCAGCGCCGCACGGCTGTGGGCCTCCATACGCAGGCGCAGTGTCTCCAGGCCCTTTAGAAATACCCATGCGTTAAAGGCGCTCATGGTGGGCCCACAGGTGCGCAGGAATGTCAGCACCTCAGCCATGTGTTGTGCGCGGCCCAGCACCGCTCCGCCCACGCAGCGACCTTGGCCATCCAGGTATTTGGTCGCGGAGTGCACGACGATATCCGCTCCCAGAGACAGTGGAAGTTGCAGCGCGGGAGTGCAAAAACAGTTGTCCACTACCAGCAGAGCGTCGTTTTCGCGAGCCAGTTGGGAAATGGCCGCCAGGTCAGCGATCTCACACAGGGGATTGGACGGAGTCTCCAGAAAAAACATGGCGGTAGTGGGACGCACGGCACTGCGCCATGCGGCGAGATCCAGCAGGGGTACGAAGGTAACCTCGACACCAAACTTGCCCAGGTATTTGCTGAACAAATTAACAGTGGTACCAAAAACATCGCGTGAACATACCACGTGATCTCCGGACTTCAGCAACGCCATGCAGGTACTCAGAATAGCTGCCATGCCCGAAGCAGTGGCTACACAGGCCTCTGCCCCCTCAAGTGCTGCCAGACGCTGTTCGAACGCACGCACCGTTGGGTTGGTGTAGCGGGAGTAGACATTGCCGGGAGATTCCCCGGAAAAACGCGCCGCTGCCTGAGCGGCATTTTCAAAAACATAGCTGGAGGTGGCGAAGATGGGTTCAGCGTGCTCCCCTTCGTGTGTCCGGTGAATGCCGCTGCGCACTGCAAGCGTATCAAGGTGTGCGCCGGCGAGCGGATCGTGTTCATCGTGATCTGTCATGAATAGTTCCTAGACGTCGTTGTAAAGCCCGACAACCGCGCCTTCCGCCCGCATTTCTACCCGCCGCTCATTTTGCGCCTCATCGTTACGCAGTAATTCCACTCGATCAAGGTAATTTTGATCGATATCACCAGTAATATATTCACCATTGAACACCGAGCAATCGAAGCCATCTACCTGGGGATTGCCTTCGCGGGAGCAGCGAATCAGGTCTTCCAGATCCTGGTACACGAGCCAGTCAGCGCCGATTAACTCACAGACCTCTTCCACACTGCGATTGTGTGCTATCAGCTCAGATGCCGAAGGCATATCGATCCCATATACATTGGGATAGCGTACCGGGGGCGCAGCGGAGGCGAAGTAGACTTTTGCTGCCCCTGCCTCCCTGGCCATTTCTATAATCTGGCGACAAGTCGTGCCGCGCACGATCGAGTCATCCACCAGCATGACGTTCTTACCAGAAAACTCCAGCGGTACCGGGTTGAGCTTTTGTCGCACGGATTTCTTGCGGTGACTCTGCCCCGGCATGATAAACGTGCGCCCGATGTAGCGGTTTTTCATCAGGCCTTCGCGAAACTTGATATTCAATTCGTAAGCCATCGACTGTGCGGCAATACGACTGGTGTCAGGGATGGGAATAATGACATCGATATCCAGTTCCGGCCGCAATCGGCGAATTTTTCTGGCCAATGTCTCGCCCTGACGCATTCGCGTTTTATAGATCGAGATACCATCCATCAACGAGTCAGGCCGCGCAAAATAAACGTGTTCGAAAATACAGGGCCGCAGACGCGCGTGTGGCGCGCAATGGTGCCGATGCAAATGACCGTTCTGATCGATGAAGACAGCTTCTCCGGGAGCCACGTCATCCAGCAGGGTAAAACCGAGTACATCCAGAGCCACGCTCTCGGAGGCAATCATGTACTCCCTCCCCGTAACTGACTTGCGGGTGCCTATCACGAGAGGACGAATACCCCAGGGATCACGGAATCCGAACACCCCATAATTCACCAATAGCCCCACCACAGCATAGCCACCACGACAACGCCTGTGCACCGCCTCTACCGCAGTGAAAATATCGTCTGCACAGGGGTTGAGTTTACCCAACGTCTGCAGTTCGTGGGCAAATACATTGAGTAAAACCTCCGAGTCAGAGTCAGTATTCAGGTGGCGCAGGTCATCCTGAAATAACTCCCGGGTTAGTTGCTCGGAATTGGTCAAATTTCCATTATGCGCCAAAGCGATACCGTAAGGGGAGTTGACATAGAAAGGCTGCGCTAGCGCAGTTCCGGAACTGCCGGCGGTAGGGTAGCGCACGTGGCCAATACCCATGGGACCGCCGAGGCGCTGCATGTCGTGCTGTCGAAAGACATCCCGAACCAGTCCTTCGCCCTTGCGCTGGCTAAACTTGCCACCACCACATGTGACGATCCCCGCCGCATCCTGACCGCGATGTTGCAGTACCGTCAGGGCATCGTAGATCTCCGGGGCGACATCTGAATTCGCAACCAACCCTACCAGCCCACACATTCAGTACTTACCTCACTTCAAAAGAACTTAGCCGGATATAACCAGGCCCTGCCCCAATTTATATCTTGAGAACAGGAGTTGCACCCACTGCCCCAACATATCCACATGCGGCATCAATTGGGCTTGATCTAACCATTTGAGATTCTGTGGCGGCGCCAACTGTCTGAGCAAATACACCAGCACCAAAACTACGATAATACCGCGTGCGAACCCGAATACCGTTCCCAGCAACCTGTCTAAAAGCGTCAAGCCAGTGACATGGACCACCTGTGTTCCCAACTTACCCAGTAGGCCAGCCATAAGCAATGTACCAACAAACAAGATTGCATAAGCAGCCACGTAACGACCAGTGACATTAACGATCCACCGCGCCAGGACAGTAGTCATTTCAACAACAAACATATTGGCAATAAAAAAGGCGGCAATCCAACCCGCCAGCGACACAGCCTCCCGAACAAAACCTCGCCACAGGCTAAGCAGGATGGAAAGTCCCACCACAACGATGATTGCCCAGTCCACTGCATTAAACTGTACCCAATCCACCACCCCGGGGTTACCCCGCCATCCAGAGTATCAAGGTGTGTACCGGGCAACGATCGAGGTGACACCAAATTCCGCATTAATACCCGCCTGTAGTTCTCTCCAGTTCGGCCCGCTCGAATTTCGGTCCAATGCTAATGCGGTAAAGGCTCTTGCCGCCACTGGACACCCTCGAAATATAAGCCTTGTGGTGCAGCTCCAGCAGACGCTTGCGCAATGCCTCGGCCTTTTCGGCACTACTGACCGTGGCGACCTGAAGAGTCCATGCTACCGGCACCCCGTTGGCGTCCATTGCCAGTCGCTGCGGGGCCTCAGAACGAACCTCGCCGCCAGGGGAGTTGGTATCAGAACTCTCGGCAGGCTCCCCCGTCGTTTTGACTGTCGGCGCCGCAGGCGGTGGCGCTGCCTGTGTTTCATTGCCGCCTTCACCCCCAGGACCATCGGACGGAAGTGGCGCATCCAAAAGCGGACTATCCTCATCCGTCTCCAACTCTGGCGATCCCCTCAATCGTCCCTGCTCCGGCGGTTCAATGGACGCGGTGGATACCCCGGGAGGGGGCGGGATGGGCTGGAGCTTTGCCGCACTTTGTTCATCGGGCCCAACGAAAATTATGGGCCAGAAAACAACTCCCAGCGCCAACAAGATGAGTGCTCCGACCAAACGTTGCTTGAGGATATCGTTCACTTACGGTGCCTCACGCTGCTGATTATTGACCTTATCAAGTAACGGTAGTACCGCCGCCACAGTAGAAAACGAGCCGAACACTACCAGGCGGTCTCCTGCGGCCATGATACCCTGTGCACGTCGCAATGCCTGCCGCAGGTTTTTGCTGATACTGATCATGGTCTCCCCTGCCTCGTTGAGCAATGTGGCTATGTCCGCCGCCCTGGCAGCTCGGGCTGTTGTCCGGTTGGTCCGCCAGAAACCAGGCATCAAAATGTCCAGCAGCGACAGTCAACAATGGCCTGGATATCTTTATCCGACATCACAGAAAAAAGACATATTGTCTTTCCATTACAATTAGTTATGCTTAAATATTCAAGTAATTTAAGAACTGAAGCGGGGTTGTGTGCCACGTCCAGTACATAATCCCGCCCCGCTACCCGCCACTCCTGGCGACGCCCTACCGGGGCAGCTATGGCCAGCGCGCGGGATAAACAATCATCGCTGAATTCAATACCCAGTAACAGCGCCGCCTGCACTGCGGCACAAATATTTTCCGGCAACAGCGAACCCTTAGGCTGCGGGACCAACTGCCGTGACCCGCCATCGGCATGCTGCACGACCGCCTGCCATTCTCCTTGAGCAACTGCTACCGTGAACTCTCGCCCCAGAGATAGAACGCAGGACTGGCCGCCACTTCGGCGACGCATTGCAGCAATTCGTGCGGTGGGTCCGGGTCGGCAATTACCACCGGTGTGCCGCTGCGCATTATACCGGCCTTTTCGCGGGCAATTTCCCCGCGGGTCTCGACCTAGCCAAACCTGATGATCAAGGTCAATACTGGTGATCACCGCGACTGAGGGGTGCACGATGTTCACCGCGTCCAGACGACCACCCAAACCCACTTCCAGAACGACAATATCGGGCGCCCTGACCTTGAAAATAAGCAGTGCTGCCAGAGTAGCAAATTCGAAATAGGTGAGTGAAACAGCACCCCTGGCCTCATCAATGGCTACAAAAGCTTCGGTAATTTCTGTATCGGAAACATCGACACCGGCTACCCGAATCCGTTCATTAAACCGCAGCAAGTGGGGAGACGTATAAACACCTGTGGAGTATCCGGCTTCATTTAGTAAGGCCTCCAGTACGGCAACCGTCGACCCTTTTCCATTGGTGCCGCCAACAGTAACAACAGGTTGCGCTACCGGCAGCAGTTGAAGCCTGTTGGCCACATCGGCAACCCGCTCCAGTCCCAGTTCCACCGCATTGGGATGAAGGGTCTCGAGCCTCTGCAGCCACTGCTCAAGCGACGCCTTATTCATCTCCTGCCGCGACCACTAAAGCCGCATGTTCAAGATTTTCCGGCTCACCGGATACCTCAACTTCCACCTGGGTTCAGCGGAACTCCGGTCAGTTTTGACAACAACCGCGCGATAGTGTCACGCATCTCGGTACGGTGCACAATCATGTCGATGGCGCCGTGTTCGAGCAGGAATTCGCTGCGCTGGAATCCCTTGGGAAGTTTCTGTCGAATGGTCTGCTCGATAATGTTGGGGCCAGCGAATCCCGCCCGGGCATCGGGCTCGGCAATGTTGATATCACCCAGCAGAGCCAGTGATGCGGATACACCGCCATAGATCGGGTCTGTCATCACGGAGATATAAGGCACACCCGCAAGTTTCATCCGCTCAATAACTGCGCTGGTCTTGGCCATCTGCATCAGAGAGATCAGGGCCTCCTGCATGCGCGCGCCACCGGAGGCGGAAAAGCAGACCAGGGGGATACCTTCTTCCAGTGCCAATTGGGCCGCGCGAGTGAATTTTTCGCCTACCGCATAGCCCATGGACCCGCCATGAAATTCGAACTCAAAGGCCACCGCGATCAGCGGCAGGCCCTGCAGGGTACCGCGCATCGCTATCAGCGCATCCTTCTCCCCGGTAGATTTCTGCGCGGTGCTCAAGCGGTCCCGATAGCGCTTCTTGTCTTTAAACTTGAGTCGATCCACGGGCTCGATCTCGGACAGAATCTCGGCACTGCCGGATTTATCGAGAAAACGTGCCAAACGCTTGCGCGCACCGATGCGCATGTGGTGATCGCATTTGGGGCAGACGTCGTCATTGCGTTCTACATCGGGCCGGTAAAGCACTGCGTCGCACTTGACGCACTTCTTCCACAACCCTTCCGGCACACTGCTGGAGCTCTTGCCTACCGCTTGGCTGCGCACACCGGACGGCAGAATTTTGTCTATCCAGCTCATGGTCTTCCTCGCCACCACTAGAGGGTGTAATTATAAACGTGCTGCGGCTCAACTAGGAAGCCGCGCTGTCGATTCCCTTGCGTATCTGGCCTAACAACTCGGCTGCGGCAGACACTGCCGCCTGCCACGCCGTCGCCATCCTCTATAGCCTGAGCCATGGCATTTACCAGCGCGCTACCGACAACCACACCATCCGCCACCGCCGCAACCGCCCGAGCAGAATCAGCATCCTTGATGCCAAACCCCACTGCAATCGGCAGATTGCTATGGCTGCGAATAGCATCGAGTCGGCGCGCGACATCCGCAGTATCAAGGTGGCCGGCACCAGTGACACCTTTTAACGATACATAATAGATGAAGCCACTGGCGCGTGCAGCAATACGCGCGATGCGCTCGTCAGGCGTAGTCGGAGCCACCAGGAATATATTGTCCATGCCGACGCGCTGGAGTTCGGCATTGATGCCATCGACTTCCTCTGGCGGTATGTCCACTGTAAGCAGAGCATCCAGACCAACAGCCGCTGCGGCGTCGGCAAATGCAGCATAACCCATGTGCATTACCGGGTTGGCATAGCCCATCAACAGTACCGGAGTAGTGCTGTCAGACTTGCGAAAGTCCCGCACCATGCCCAACACTGCGGCCAGTGTTGTGCCATTCGCCAGGGCTCGTTCATGCGCCTGCTGAATTACCGGCCCTTCTGCCATGGGGTCAGAAAAGGGCACGCCGAGCTCAATAATGTCTGCACCACGGTCGACCAGTCGGTGCATGAGTTGCACTGTGACATCCTGCCCCGGATCACCCGCCACGATATAAGGAATCAGCGCGGTGCGGCACTGCTCTGCCAGTTGCTGGAAACGTCCCGCAATACGACTCACTACTCGTTCTCCAAAAAAAGTGTCCGTTAGAATTCGATGCCGTCGATCTGGGCGACGGTATGAATGTCCTTGTCGCCACGGCCCGACAAATTGACAATTATCGTCTGCTGCGGCGTCATCTGGGCCGCCAGTTTTTCTGCGTAGGCCAGCGCATGACTGCTTTCCAGCGCCGGCATGATGCCCTCCACCCGGGTCAGCATATGGAATGCCCGCAAAGCCTCGTCGTCATTTGCCACAACATAACTAACCCTGCCGATATCCTTTAACCAGGCGTGTTCGGGGCCAACACCGGGATAATCCAGCCCGGCCGAGATCGAATGGGTGTGCATGATCTGGCCATCGCTGTCCTGCATCAGATAGGTCCGGTTACCGTGGAGCACACCCGGAGTACCTGCAGTCAGCGGTGCCGCGTGCTGATTCGTGGAAATACCGTGGCCGCCAGCCTCCACTCCATACATAGCCACAGACTCATCTTCCAGAAAGGGATGAAACAGGCCAATCGCATTGGATCCTCCACCGACACAAGCGACCAGCGCATCCGGCAAGCGCCCGGTTTGATGCAACGACTGCGCCCGCGCCTCGCGCCCTATAACGCACTGAAAATCACGCACCAGCATGGGATAAGGATGGGGACCGGCAACGGTACCGATAATGTAGAAAGTATCATCGACGTTGGTAACCCAGTCACGCATAGCCTCATTCATGGCATCTTTGAGAGTGCGGGAACCGGAGGTGACCGGAATAACTTCAGCGCCCAGCAACTTCATACGATAGACATTCAGTGCCTGGCGATGAACATCCTCCTCTCCCATGAATACCTGGCATTCCAGTCCAAGACGCGCCGCAATAGTCGCTGTAGCCACGCCGTGCTGACCTGCGCCAGTCTCGGCAATTATCCGCTTCTTGCCCATATGCTTGGCCAACAGGGCCTGGCCGATGGTGTTATTAATCTTATGCGCTCCGGTGTGGTTGAGGTCCTCTCGCTTGAGGTAGATACGGCCACCGCCAATACTGTCGGACCATCGCCTGGCCTCATACAACGGAGAAGGCCTGCCCACGTAATGTGCCAGATCCTCATCAAGCTCGCGCTGGAATTGCTGTATCTGCCGACAGCTCGCGATAGACTGCCTCTAACTCGGCTAGCGCAGCCATCAAGGTTTCCGAGACAAATTTGCCGCCGTACTCACCAAAGCGCCCGTGTTCGTCTGGAACCGAGGCGAATAGGTCCTTGTGTGTGCTAATCGTCATTTTTCAATCCGTCCAACTGATGATCTGCGGCGCGAACAGCCGCAATAAATTGCCGTATCTTGTACACATCCTTTATGCCGGGCGAGCGCTCTACTCCGCCGCTGACATCGACTGCCGCTGGATGCAGCGCCGCGATAGCATTGCCTACATTATCCTCGTGCAACCCCCCCGCCAGCACCACCGGCAGAGACAGATCCCCCAGGGCAAGTTGCCAGTCAAATGATTTGCCGGTGCCCCCGGGCACGCCTTCCTGCCAGCTATCCAGAAGTATACCGCGCGCACCGCGGTACTGACGGCAGGCGCCGGCGAGATCCAGACCCGGCCTGACCCGCAGCGCCTTGATCCAGGGACGGCCAAACTGCTGGCAAAACTCCGGTGCTTCGTCCCCGTGAAACTGGATAAGATCAATAGGTACTCTGCTTAGAATACGCTCGATACTCGCTGCTGGTTCATCGACAAACAGCCCCACTACACTCACAAACGGCGGAACGATTGCCGCGATCTCTGCAGCCTGGTCAATGGTAACGGCGCGAGGGCTATTCGCATAAAACACCAGACCAATCGCATCAGCGCCACAGGAGATTGCCGCCCGCGCATCTTCCTTGGTGGTAATGCCGCATATTTTGATACGCGTGGAGGCCATGTCGCCTGAGAACCTGTAAAAAAAGAGGGTCGCATGATAGCAGATGACTCTCGACGGTGTCTTTACAGGGCAGGGTGAGATTACGATATTTGTCCCAAGCAACATCGGTCCGTAGGGTGTCTGCGGCAAGCCGAAATGGGCGGGGTACTCAACATCGACCAGATACAATCCACCGGCGGGAGCAGTTTCGGCGCCCACGCTACGATCCCTGCCGGCCAGTAGCTCTGCAATCCAGCCTATCTGCTTGCGCCCGTCACCTACCGCCAGCAGCGCTCCTGCAATATTCCTTACCATATGGTGCAGAAACGCATTGGCAAGAATTTCCAGTATTACCAGATCTCCCCGCCGCTTTACCTCGATGAATTGCACGTTGCGCATGGGTGTACTCGACTGGCAGGACGCGGCGCGAAATGCACTAAAATCGCGCTCGCCCAGCAGCGCCTGCGCAGCAGTGTGCATCGCCATTGCATCAAGCGCACGTCGGTGCCAGGTAATCTGTGCGTGCAATAACGCGGGCCGGATAGGTGTATTGGCGATCACATAGCGGTAACGCCGGGCGCGCGCGGAAAAACGTGCATGGAATTCGCTGGCAAGCGGCACAGCCCAGTGTATGCGGATATCACGTGGCAGCTTGGTATTGCCTCCAATCACCCAAGCCTTGCAACTGCGAATAACTGGAGTATCAAAGTGAACAATCTGGCGAACAGCATGGACACCGGCATCAGTACGCCCGGCGCAGTGCAGCCGAACAGGTGCGCTGGCGACTTCGCCCAGTGCCTGCTGGAGTTTGTCCTGGACGGTAACCGCACCAGCGTGTGATTGTGACTGCCAGCCGTTGTAATGACTGCCATCGTACTCGATACGGCAGGCTATTCGGGTACCGGCAGGGAGTGGATCAGGAGAAAATAAACTATCCGCCAATGCGATCCAGGAGCGCTCGTGCTTCAGCTTTCAGTTCCTCGGAACCCTCCGCGACGACCTCATCCAGTATTTGACGCGCGCCGTCATCGTCTCCCATATCCAGGTAGGCTCGAGCAAGATCCAACTTGGTCGACAATCCATTGCTGTCAGCGGCAATAACCAGTTCTTCGTCCTCAAAGCGATCAGCATGCTGCGACGCCAAAATCGCCAGACAAATCCAGATCGTCATCATCACCTGATGTACCCGCCCCTTCAATCTCCAGTCCGCTGAAATCTGCCTCCAGTGTATCGTTGGAGTCATCCATCATCGTTAGCGGATTGGGTGCAAGCCCGGGACCGTTGACTCGTCTGGCTTGCGGACATTTTCTTTTGGCGGTTCCGGCTGGTCCTCGTCATGTAGACCGTCTTATCAGTGACTCGGCCCGCGCAATGCTGTCAGGATCGCCGTTGGCTTGTATCTTCGTCAATTGCGAAGTCGCTGCAGCATGGTTGTTTAGCTCAGTGTAAATCTCCAGCAATTTGAGTCGGTATACCGGGATTACCAGGTTCAGACGTGATGGCATTGTTGAGCAGGTCTATCGCCTGCTGGTGGCGACCATAGGCGATGTAGATATCCGCTTCGGCCAGCGCATCGGCCGCATCAATATCGGAAGCGTACTCATCATGCTTACGTTCACCATAACCACGGTTGTCGCGTACGGATTTAGGAGTCTCATGTTTATCCGGATCTTTTTCCGGCGCATCTTGTTTAATGCGCTGATCTCTCAATTGGACATCATGGAATACGTCTTCTTTCGGTGCTGTATGACGCGCTGGCACTGTCTCGCTGCTCCTCGCTTCTCCGGCGTTTTGAAAAAACAAAACCCACTACGCCAAGCGCCAGTGCACCAAGTAGGTAAAGGAGATAATTCATCCAGCCGCTTTCGGTAGCTGTCTCAGGAGCTTGGGATGGAGCGGTTTTAGAAGGTTCAGGGGACGCTGGTGCTTGAACCTCCGTCTTTGGCGCTGCCTCGGACACAGCTTCAGGCGCAATTGCCTGCGGCGTTCTCGGCGGCCGGAACGTTTTCGTCAGACTACATCAGGTATGGCTGGCGTGCCCGGAGATTCACCAACATTCGCCGTAACTGCGGTAGTGCCTTTATCCGCAGTGGCAACGCCGGCTTCTGCCAGGGCGCCTTGCAGCGCGGCGATCTGGTCATCCTTGAGACTGACAATACGTTGCAGAGTCGCTAGCTGCTCCTCGATCGCGGCGAGGCGCTCCTGCGCATCTTTGCTGTCCAGTGAAGCCGTTTTAGCGGGCTCTGCTGCAGCAGTGCTGCCGGCCGGAGTGGAGTCCATACCGCGGCGGTGCGACTTGTCGGTTCCCGGTGTAGTAACTTTCGCGCTGTCGACAGCAGCACTCTCTTCGGGCTCCGCCGAAATTCTTAGTGACGCGCGCTTGGTTGCGTTTAATTGGGCATCCCGTCCTTCGCGCCACGCGGCGTTCTGCTCACGCACCTCTGCCAACGTCGCGGACACATCGGTCGAGGTAATATCGCCAGCATCGGGAAGGTAGATAATATACCCCGCCTTGATCCTGTTGATATTGCCATTTATAAAGGCATCGGGGTTGAGACGCTGGATCTCCAGCATGGTCTGGTGTACGGTTGCGCCAGCAGGCTTTGCCCGACTGGCAATATCCCAGAGGGTCTGGTCCCTGCTGATCATGTAGCGACTGCCTGGCGCCGGAGAGCGTGATGTCGCCGCATTGTAGTCTCGTTGCGGCATCGCCCCGGGGGCCAGGTTAGAGTCGCGCACGTCTACACGAGTACCGCTACTGCCGCCCTGTTCGCTTCCCCACGCTCCGATATTGGCGTCATCCTGGATACTCTGTGGTTTCGCTGGTAGCGACCTCATTTTTTTTTGAGGGTGCCGCAATACCCTCTACTTCCTCGACGCGCTGACTGGCGGAAACGACCTGCGTGCCCTGAGAGAATACCGGCGGGTCTACCAGTACCGTGTACTCCCGCAACAAACGACCTGAAGGCCAGCGTGCTTCAACAACAAAATCCAGGTAAGGCTCCAGGACAGGTTCTTCGGAAGACATGACGATCCGGGCTCCGCCACTACCGTTGTCAATCACCTCAAACTTGATACTGGTAAGAAAATAGGCGCGGTCGATTCCCAATTTATCAAAATCATCGCTGGTGCCCAGTCGAATCTTGATGTCGTCGGCATTCAGTCCGCCCATGTTGAGCAGATCGACGCTCGCCTTCAACGGCTGATTGAGAAAAGACTCCAGCTGTATTTCGCCGAGTCCAAGCGCCATTAAAGAACCCGCATGGAGACACCCTAGCGAGAACGCTACAGTCACTAACTTACGAGCCATACCAGCCCCTTATTATTGTACCCGCGAATTTAAAACCGCCCCCATTGGGTCGACTCCGGCTCCCGGTGCGCACCTGCTCGGCAACTCGGCAGCACTTGCTATGTTCAGCGATTACGGACACTCTACCTACCGTTCAGCAGTCGCGCCACAAGCGCTTCCCTAGCCTTCTATCTACCCAAATAACGTCTCAAGTATCAGTGAATTACAGGCATTAATCAAGGTAGGTTGACACCAAGCTCTCGGCAATTTGCACACTATTTAGAGCGGCTCCCTTCCTCACATTGTCCGCGACTATCCACATATTCAGCCCCCTGGGATGGGAGATATCCTCACGAATCCTGCCCACGAACACAGAGTCCGTACCGGCAGACTCCGTCACCGCTGTGGGATAGCCACCGTCAGCCCGAGCATCCATGACTGTTACTCCCGGGGCTTTTTCGAGCAAGGATCGGGCTTGTTCTGCGGAAATCTTATCCACAGTTTCAATGTGCACCGCCTCGGAGTGACCGAAAAATACCGGTACCCGCACACAGGTTGGATTGACCTGTATAGCGGGATCGCCAAATATTTTCCGGGTCTCCCATATCATTTTCATTTCCTCGCGGGTATACCCATTTTCCTGGAAGGTATCAATGTGCGGCAAAACATTGAATGCTATCTGCTTGGGATACACTTCGCACACAATTTCCTGGCCACTGAGCAGCTTTGCTGTCTGTGACGCCAGTTCCTCTATCGCCTCCTTGCCGGTACCAGAAACGGCCTGATAGGTAGCCACGTTGATGCGCTGGATACCGACGGCATCGTATATTGG
>CAWJQO010000004.1:0-150881 GCA_963844975.1 uncultured Gammaproteobacteria bacterium
GGCAGTTCCTATGTCGCCTTTGCGCTACCGGATTAGAGGTGCCGACGTGCCGCTGCAGTTTCTCCGGTGCTAAGCATCGTTCCGGCTTTATTGCTTGCGGTTAGCGTGCAGTGATTCGAAATAACTTTTCAGCGTAGTGGTTCCACGCGTTTGGGACCCACGCCATCAATTTCACCGGCGGTGACGATAAAGTCTGCGAGGTCGCCAAACTGCGTTGAAAGAAGTCCGATCAACCTGACCAGCCCCCTGGCCAGCCACATCGGAATCACCGTGATTTTTGCCGGTTTCCCCACGACCTCGAACGCCAGGGCAGCGGCTTCGCGTTGCGTCATGATGTCAGGCCCGCCGGCCTCGACCTCCAACTCGTCACCCTCGGCGGTATCGACGCAGACTTCCGCCAGGTCGCGTCCGTGGATGGGGTTCATTTTATTGTTGCCCGCGCCGACCAGGAAGGCCCGCCCCTTGCTGGCCATATCGTAGAGCGCGCCCATATCGGAAAAATACCCGCATGGCCTGACAATGCGGTATTCCATGCCCGATTGTTTGAGGTCGGCGACGACTTTCTCGTGCGCGCGGGTGATCGCCAGATGCATGATATGTTCAGCGCCCTGCATTGAGACGTAAACGAAGCGACGGACAGATGAACCCCGGCACAGGTCGATCAGGTTGCGGTTGCACTGGTAATCCACCTGCTCAAAGGTCAGGCCGTCGCGCTGGCGCGAGATGCCCACCGAGGAATAGACGATGTCGATGCCATCCATAACACCGGCCAATGTCTCGGGTTTCGAAATGTTGAGGACAATAAATCTCATCCATGTCATCCGCCGACAGCGCGGGGGCGGTGAAGGGGCCGGGTTCGAACAGGCGGCTCCTTACTGCGGGTCAGCACACGCACCCAGTAGCCTCGTTGTTTGAACGCCTTTACCGCATACTTACCGAGATAGCCCGTAGCCCCGGCGATCAGTACTCGTTTTGGTCGTAATGTCGGGCATCCAGGTTTCTCGCTCTGGTATTCGGGAACGGCCTGTGAAACGAAGAGCGGCAATGACACCTAGAGTAAGTTCTCAGCCTGAGTTGCGACGATACGCAAGAAATCTGCCCATGCCGTAACTCATATCGGGGATATGCAGGCTACTGTCGCCAAGCACAGTCTGTAGTAGTTGTCAGTGTCACTGGAGGTTTTCGCTCCCTCATCCACGGTACCAATGGCCAGGAACCCATCGGGTTCGCAGTTCGCAGTATGTAATGCTGGGTAGCCTGTAAACGGGGTCTCAATCGATGGAGGAAATGGCATGCCATTGCTGGTCTCCCAGATAGTATTCTCCAGAATGCCTGGATTGCCACCCAGTTGCGTTGGATTCACACAGGGGCGCGGCTGCGCGACGGGCTCCCACTCATCAAAGCCCCCGGCCGCAATGCTGTCGTAAGCGATGATGCAAGCCGTGTCCGTCGCATGCGTGCACAGCGGAATATTCTGGAAAGTCCCGACCGGAAATCTCTCCGGTAGGTACTTTCAAATTGCCGGTCGGCCCTATCAGCAGAGCGGATATCAGTCGTTCGCGTAGTGCGGGATCATTCTCGAAACGCTGCTCTAGCAGCTCAAGCAACATGTGTGAGCCCTGCGAATGGCCCATCAGGACGAAGGGGCGGTTGCCGCTTTCGAGCAGATACTGATTGAACGCTTCATTGATGTCGTTGAAGGCGATGTCGAAGAACTCGCTGTTACGATAGCCTCCTGGAATGGAATAGGTGCCAATAGTCATTTGATGATAGAGCGGAGCATACATATTGCACAGCTCGGTGAAGCGCGCCGCCTGGTTGTAAAGGGGACGCAGCATCAATGTATCGTCGGTCAGGTCTAGTGTGTTTCCAGGCTCCGGCGCCAAGTTCACGGTGGGGTAGACGTAAAAGCAGTCGAACCCGGCATCGGTCAGCGGCACGTGTTCGAACACCGCAAAACTGTTGTTCGATAGGACGTAGTCCGGGTCTGATCAAGTTCAAGGCAGCGGTTCGATGCTGCACCGGGCTTGCAGAGCCAGAGATCCTCTGCGGCATAGGGGCCAGGTGTGATCAGGTTGTTGTTATTATCACCATCACTGCAGGCAGCCAATGCGAGCAGGACGGTTACACACAATAGAAGTGTTCGGATACTTCTCATGTTGTCGCTAAGCCTCGTCGTGTTCTGGTTATTCGAATATGGCATACCCTGGTGTTGCGATCAGTCCAGCCGGGCGCCGCCGTCGACATTAATCGTCTGGCCTGTCACATAGCTGGCATCGGATGAACACATAAATGAAACCACGGCGGCCAGCTCCGAAACCTTGCCCTGGCGACCCATAGGAATGAAATTCTCCAGCTGCTGCCGGAACGAGCCATCTGGAAGATGGTATTTCTCGGTGGCCCTGGCAATCGTGCCGTCCATCATATCGGTGTCATGCGAGCCGGGGCTCACACAGTTTACCCGTATACCGATGCCCGCCAGTTCCAGTGCCAGTTGCTGGGTGAAGCCAATCACGCCAAACTTTGAGGCGCAGTACGCACCGTAGTCCTGCAGGCCTACCCGACCCGCAAGCGAGGCAATCATTACAATCGCACCGCCATTGCCACAATCGCGCATCAGGCGACCGCCGTATTTCGTCACCAGGAACACGCCGTTGACGTTGACGTCCATGGTCTCGTACCAGACATCCTCATCGGTATCCAGAATGGGTGATGATCCCGCGTTGCTCGGGACCCCGGCATTGTTGACAATGATGTCCAGCCGACCGAATTCCGATTTTACCGCGTCGACCATCGCCACGACCTGTTCTTTCTTCGTGACATCGCAGTCCACGGCGAGCGCCCTGCGTCCTTTCTGCCGGATTTCCTCAGCAAGTGACGCCACTCCCTGCCAACCCATTTCCTGCTCATGTGCAGGGAAGGATGTTGGTGCGCGGGGTCGGCCGCAAACGACAATATCTGCTCCGTCGTCAGCCAGGCGCAGCGCGATGGCGCGGCCAATACCGCGATAACGCGCTGCGCCGGTGATTAACGCGACTTTTCCAGTCAGTCCTGTTGGGTCAGCCATGGTTTTCTTCCTATTTGCCGTAACCTAGTTCTTCTCGTTCTGCATGGACTCCAGTTTTCCCTGGCGCACGAACAGAAACAGCGGAAACGCAAAGGCATAGGCCACGCCAAACGCGAGGATGATGTAAACCCAGAAGAAACGTAATCCCAGTCGCCTGGACTCGAAGAAAATCCACAGCAGTCCGGCGATGCAGGCGATCGTCAGGTCCCAGCTCAGTGATTTGGAGGCGGCATTGGTAGCCGCTGCTGCCATAAAGGCGGCGAGGTCAAAGCTGCCTCCGGATTCCTGCATAAACTGGAGATTGTAATACCAGGTCATCACAACGCCGGCCAGGGCCAATACGAGGTACAAAATTCTTGGGATACTCATAGCGCTATCGTCCTGGGCAATTACTGATTATTCTTGGCGAGTATACGATCAAACCTTCGGTATAAGAATACACGGAGCAACAGCGATGGATCTTGGGTTGAGCGGAAAGCGGGTAATTGTATCGGGCGCCAGTCGTGGCATCGGCCTGGCCATCGTCGAGAGGTTTCTGGCGGAGGGCGCCTCGGTCGCGTTTTTTGCCCGTGGTCAGGAGGGGGTAGATACGGCGCTCAAGGCATTGGGCGCGAAGGGCGTGGTCTATGGTTCGGCGATCGATGCGGCAGACCATGACGCGGTTCGATCCTGGGTGAGAGCGGCAGCGGGGCAACTGGGTGGCATTGACATCGTCATCAACAATACGAGCGCCTCTGCCAGCGTGGAGTGGACAGTGGAGGCCTGGCGCCAGAGTTTTGAAGTTGACCTGATGGGCGCTGTTGCCATGAATGAAGCTGCTCTGCCGTGGTTGGAAGCGTCCGCAGCGGCGGCAATTTTGCAAATTGCCACGGTGACAGCATTTGAACATCACGATATGTCGGTCTGCCCCAGTTACGGAGCGATCAAGGCTGCGACAATCAATTACGCCGCCCAACTGGCGCAAAACTGGGGCGGCAAGGGAATACGTTCCAACAGTGTTTCTCCCGGTCCGATCTATATTGAGGGTGGGGCCTGGCAGCACATCAAGGAGCACTACTTTGATCTTTATGAGCGAGACCGGTTGGCGCATCCGAGTGGCCGCCTGGGTAGCGCGGAAGAAGTCGCCAATGTTGCCGTGTTCGTCTGTAGTCCTGCGGCCAGCTGGATCAACGGAGAGAATGTCGTAGTCGACGGTGGATTTACGAAGAGGGTTGGCTTTTAAAAGCCTGGCTCGTTGTGCAAACAACTTTTTGTGTTGAAATCTAGCGCTTCGTCACCGCTCCTACCTAAACCCATGGCGATGAAATATCCGGCAAAGCTACAGAGAAATATTATGAGAAGGTTGAATGGAAAGCGAATTGTTATAACAGGCTCATCCCGCAGTCTTGGCCGGCACTTTGCCCTGGCCTGCGCTGCCGAGGGCGCATCCCTGATTATCAATGGCACCAATGAGATTGCGCTGGCTGCGGTAGCTGCAGGAAATTGCCGCACTGGGTGCCCCGGTGCATGCTGTGTGCGGCTCGGTCGCTGAAACACCTGTATGCAACGCACTGGTTGACACCTGCGTTGATAAATTCGGCGGCATCGATGTGCTGGTTAACAACGCGGGAATTGTGCGCGACCGCACCCTGCTGAAAATGAGTGATGAGGATTTTGACGAGGTCATCGCGGTCAATTTACGCGGTCCTTTCCTGTGTACCCGCCGCGCTGCATTGGCCATGAGCGAGCAGGGCAGCGGCCACATCATACAGATCACTTCGGCATCCGGACTGGTGGGGAATTTTGGCCAGACCAACTACGCTGCGGCCAAGGCCGGCCTGATGGGCATGATGTACACCGCCACCAAGGAACTGGCACGCTACAATATCCGCTGTAACGCCATGTGGCCGGTGGCGCGCACCGACATGACCCAGCCGTTGATCGACAAATCGGGCAAGACGGCATTGGAACTGGGTTTTGGTGAGCCACAGGATGTGGCCAAGGGACTTGTGTGGTTGGCCAGTGATGCGGCTAACCGGTTCAATGGCCAGTGCCTGACCTTCAACGGCCTGAAGACGGCACTGTGGCGGTCACCATGCGAGGAGTATGTTAAAAAGGCGCAGAGCCCCATCAGCATCGAGGAACTGGAAGGCTATTACGCTGAGCTTGATCCTGTGCCGATCTACAGTAGCCGCGACTGAGAGCAGGCCGAAAATCTACCAACCGGTGATCTGCAGTCCTGTTCTGCCCAGGCCGCAGTTGCCATGCGCCTGTTGCAGGATAGACTCGGCAGCAGCGGCGTCCGCCACAGACTGGAACTGCTCAAGGCCCGCCTGAAACTCGTTCTGGGCCGCGCGCTGGTGTAACCCGCCTGACCTGATGACGTAGCTCCAGGCCTGCCAAAGATCGGTTCTGGACATCCCTTCTACTTTTTTAGACCCCAGGCCGCCCACCACAAACCCTTTGCAGTATTCCGGTGATTTTCCAACTCCCGGGTCCTGCCATGGCCACTCAACGGCGCCAGCGCTGGCGGCGGCCAGGCTCAGGATAAAAATTATAAGTGCTCTGGTCATGAGAGTGCCCTATGGCAGGTTCAATTCAATTTTAGTGACGATGCGTCCCGTTGGTATCAGGAAGGTCGTCGACATTATCGTTGTCATCATCCAGGAATGACCTTTTTGATATTAGTGTATTTTGCCCCTGGGCGACAGGTATACGAATAAGGGTGACGAAGCATGCCGGTTCAATCAGCCGTGTCAGCATCGCGCAGCCGTTGCTTGCGGCTTTCCTCCTCTGCCAATGCTGCTTTAATCTCCAGCAGCACAGAGTCAACGTCCGCTGTATGAGAGTCTATCTCGAAATGTCCAGTCAGTTTCAGGTCCGGATGCAGCGCCCCCTCTTCGTACAGTGCCCAGATTTCCTGGGCATAGTGACTGTCGAGCAATTCGGGCGCGAACAGCCCGTAGTAGTCGGTCATGTTCTTTACATCGCGCTCCAGCATGGCGCGAGCGTTATTGTTGGCCGCAGCGTCGACTGCCTGCGGCAAGTCGATAATGACCGGCCCGTTTTCATCCACCAATACATTGAATTCGGACAGATCGCCATGTACCAGGCCGGCATTGAGCATGCACATCACATAATGCATGACCTGGGCGTGGTCCTCCCGGGCCTGCTCCGCGGACATGGAGACCTCGTTCAGGCGCGGAGCCACATCGCCATTTTCGTCGGTGATCAGTTCCATTAGCAGAACACCGTCGAAGCAGCCGTAAGGCTCCGGCACGCGCACCCCCGCACGGGCAAGGCGATAGAGCGCATCCACCTCGGCGTTCTGCCAGGTATCCTCCTGCTGCTTGCGCCCGAATTTGGAGCCCTTTTCGATGGCCCTGGCCCGCCGGCTGTTGCGCACTTTGCGGCCTTCGGTATATTGCGCCGCTTTTTTGAAGCTGCGTTTGAGAGCCTCCTTATAGATCTTGGCGCAGCGGATTTTTGAGCCGCAGCGCACTATATACACATCGGCTTCCTTGCCGCTCATCAAGGGGCGGATAACTTCATCCACCAGGCCATCGTCGACCAGGGGTTGCAGGCGGCTGGGGATTTTCACTGACTTTCTATGCCGAAAAGGGTGGTTTGCTGGTTAATGGTCGTCGCCTTCAAATGAGTAATTATAAGCCTGTCACAGGCACAGTTTGACACGTTTTGGCGATGCACGGTTAGTTCAGGATGAGTTTGAGCACAACCAGCGTCTAGCGTCGCTCGGCAATAAACACCGGAATCCTGCGCGTGGTTTTGGCCTGGTACTCGTCATAGTGCGGGTAAGCCGCCACTCCCGCGGCCCACAGTTTTGCCCGCTCCGGCTCATCCGTTACCTCGCGGGCACGCATTTCAAACACCTCGGTCTTATCCCGAATCTGGATATCCGGGTGCGCCCTGAGGTTGTACACCCAGACCGGATTTTTGGGTTGCCCGCCCATTGAGCCGATCAATACGTAGTTGCCATCGACTTCGACCCGCATAAGGGGAATTTTGCGGATTCCGCCGGTCTTGTTGCCCGTGTGGGTCACCAGAATGCAGGGCATGCCAGTATCCAGCAGGGTGTTGCCCTGAGTGCCGCCGCTGCTTTCGTACAACTCAACCTGCTCGCGCACCCAATCCAGTGCGGGGGGTATATAGTCAGCCATGGGAAATGCTCCTCAAAACGCAGATCTGGTATAAAAGGGAGGCTCCCAGTGGGGCAGGGAGACATGTACTTCTTTGCTGGCTTTGGATCGGGATGTACTATGCCTCAAAAAGGGGCTGGATGCAGAAATCTTACCCGGGGATGCGTGCTATGCTGTCACCTTCCAGCCTTGGGAAGATGATCCGTGGAAACAACCCAGATTGATGAACCCCTCAACGTCTTTGGCGAAACCTTGTTGCCATGCAGTGAGGATCCGCTAACCGGGTTCATGCGCGATGGTTGTTGCAACACCAATGACCAGGACGTCGGATCCCACACGGTGTGCGTTCTGGTCACTGAGGAGTTCCTGCAGTATTCGCGTTTTGCCGGCAATGACCTCAGCACTCCTATGCCCGAATATGGTTTCCCCGGCCTTAAACCCGGTGATCGCTGGTGTTTATGCGCCCCTCGCTGGCTGCAGGCCTATGAGCAAAAAATGGCGCCCAAGGTGTTCCTCACCCGTACCCATAAGCGCGCGCTTGACACTGTTCCGCTGGAAGTATTGCGCAAATATGCTGCCGACCTGAACTGATCACGCGCACACTAGTTACAAGGAGAATCTATGCTGGCTGCGCCACTGCCTACGGTGGAACTCAATCCAAAAGATGCACCGGTCGCGGTGGTTATCTGGCTGCACGGCCTGGGTGCTGACGGACATGATTTCGAACCTATCGTGCCGCAGCTGCGGCTACCTTCTGACCTGCCCGTGCGCTTTGTATTTCCGCATGCTCCAGAGATAGCGGTCACCGCCTTTGGCGGCCAGCGTACGCGGGCGTGGTTTGATTTTGATCCGGCCGGCGGTGCCGATTTGCCCGGCATAAAAAAATCGGCATCGCAGATTCGGGATCTCATCCAGAATGAGATCGATAACGGCATTCCGGCCCAGCGCATCCTGCTCGCGGGTTTTTCCCAAGGTGGAGTGATGGCTTTTCACACTGGACTGTATTACCCGAAACGCCTGGCGGGGATTCTCGCGCTATCTACTTTTTTGGCCGAGGGTGAAAAACTGGCCGCGGACAAGGCAGAAGCCAATGAGCAGATTCCGATTCTAATGTGTCATGGCCAGCAAGATACGATGTTGCCTATGGCATTGGGCAAGTCGTCGCTGGCGAACCTGAGGAACGCGGGTTATGCAGTTGAATGGCGTGAGTATCCGATGGGGCACGAGGTGTGTATGCAGGAAATACAGGATATCAGCCGTTGGTTGCAGTCGGTTCTTGGCGTCAGGGCAGCTATACGAGAGGGAGCATAACGCAGAGACTATGTTTACATTAAAAAATATGGGTCTGGCTTTGGTATTTCTCTGGTTCATGGGTGGCGGAATTGCCCACTTTACCAGCACCGATTTCTTCGTCGCCATCATGCCGCCCTACATTGGCTTTCACCGGGAGATCGTTTATATCAGCGGCGTCTTCGAGATACTGGGTGCAATAGGCATCCTCATTCCTGCGCTGCGGCAGTGGGCCGGAAACGGGCTGTTGTTACTGGTGGTGTGTGTATCGCCGGCCAATATCCACATGTGGTTGCATCCTGAGCTATTCCCCGATGTGCCACAGGCGTTCCTGAGCATCCGGCTGGTAATGCAGGTGGCGCTTTTGGCGTTGATCTGGTGGTGTACACGTATGCCAGCGCGTGCGCGCATGCAAGACTTATAAGCCAGAAACCAGTATTTGCAGCAAGTCCGCGGCCGCTATCTCGCGGCATCCTGTTGCGTTCTGGCCGCACCACAACGGTGTAAAATCGTCGCTGCCGGTTGCTTCCGCCGCGGCACGCAGAGCCGAGACCGGACCTGCCGCTGTTGGAAAAGCAGTGGGGCTTGCGGCCATGGGCCCCACTTCACGCACCAGCCGGTTCACAATGCTGCGTGCCGGCCGCCCGGTGAAAACATTTGTTATTGCCGTGTGTTGCGACGCGTCGCCCCGCAGCGCGGCGCGGTGCAACGGGCTGGTTTTCGCTTCCGTACACAAGAGAAACGCGGTTCCCACCTGTACGCCGGCTGCGCCCAATGCTAGCGCGGCGGCAACGCCTGCAGTACTGGCGATGCCGCCGGCGGCGATCACGGGTAAAGAAATCGCCGCGCGGATGCGGGGCACCAGCGCCAGCGTGCCGGTTTGCGTGGTCATGTCCTGCGTGAGAAACGAGCCGCGATGGCCGCCGGCTTCCAATCCCTGGGCAATAACAGCGTCGACTCCCTGGTTGGCCAGCCAGAGAGCCTCATCAACCGTGGTGGCGCAGCCCAGTACGCGAGCTCCCCAGCGCTTAATCTGGTCCAGCTGCGCACGTTGGGGCAGTCCGAAGTGAAAGCTGACGACAGCTGGCCTGAATTGTTCCAGCACCCGTCATGGCGGCCTCGCCAAACGGCTCGCGTGAACTTGCCTCGTTGGCACCGAAACCAGCGATGCCCAGCTCTTTGAAGTACACCGCCAGACTCTGCTGCCACATCCGCTGTTGCTCCCGGCTGACCACAGGAGTTTCATGACAAAAGAAGTTAACGTTGAAGGGTTTGTCTGTCATGGAAGTGAGCCTGTGCAGTTCGGCCTCCAGTGCGGCGGAATTGAGCAGGGCGCCGGGCAGAGATCCCAGTCCGCCGGCATTGGATATTGCTGCGGCCAGTGCAGCGTCCTGCACGCCAGCCATCGGCGCCTGGATCACGGGCAGCTCTATACCCAGCAGTAGTTCAATGCCTGCGGTGGCACATCGACTGGTGCGCATGCATTATTCCTGTGCCTGGCAGATGACTTCAATATAGTGGCGAATGGCTGCCCAGGCCGCGCTGGCCTCCGGGACGTTGGCAGTGACCAGCCCGTGCCAGCCCTGGATCATGCCCGGCCAGCCTTCCATTGTAACCTGCACTCCTGCACGCAGCGCGTTGGCAGCGAGTGTGATGGCGCCTTCGCGCACTGTATCGTGCTGGCCGATCTGCAGGTACATGGGCGGCAGGTCGCGCAAATCTGCGTAGGCGGGAGATACACGTGGGTCGTCCAGATCCAGTTGTCCCGCGAGGTAATCGCGCCCCCGGTTGCGCACCCACTGTGGTGTCAGGAAGGGGTCCCGGCCCGGCACGGGCTCCCCGGATACGGACAGGTCGAACCAGCCAGTCAGGGACACAAAACACGCTGGCAGTGGCAGGCCCGCGTCGCGCAGCCGCACCAGCAAGCCCAGGGCCAGGCTGCCGCCACAGGATTCGCCCAGCAGTACTATCGTTGCTGGCGGCACCCCATGTTCAAGCAATCCACAGTAGGCGTCGAAGCAGTCGTCGGGCGCTGCGGGATAAGGGTGCTCAGGCGCCAGTCGGTAGTCGGGCATCACCACGCGGCAGCCGGTCTGGCGTGCAATGATCTCGGCGTAAAAATGGTATTCATCAAGGCCGGTAGAGACAAAGGCGCCGCCGTGGCAATGAAACGCTGTCCACGCATTCTTCGCGCCCTGCAACGCATAGACGCCACAGCGGACTCCACCGAAGTGGCTGATCTCTAAATGAAAATCAGCGCTGGTTGGATGGCCGTGGAAGGGGGCAAACATGGCGCGCACGGCATTGAAATCTGCTGCGGGATCAGCAAAATCCCGCGGCACAAACTTGATGATAGCTTGCAGCTCTTTACTGATGGCCACGCGGTTTTCCTCGGTGCGCACGGTTAGAGCCACGATCCAGCTAGACGGTTATGGACTGTGGTGCGGGAGCGCTGCACAGATCGGCCAAGTCCGACAGAATATCAATAAACGCTTTTACGGAGGCAATCGGAGCAGACTCGGACATCGTGTGGTAGCCGGAAGTTGGAATCTGTAGCGTAGTCCCGTCCACCAGGCCCTGGGAAGCGGCGATAATGCGCCCCATTTCAGTGGAACCGATTGAGCGGGTGTCTTCACCCGCAGCGCGTAATTGCACATTCATCGCTTCCACATAGGCATCCTTCATTTGGAAACATATGCCGCGGTTGTCGCAAAGGTTTAACAGTTTTCGAGTCAAATCCGGATTAAATTCTGCGTTCGCATCCTTGTTTCTCAAAACCAGTTGTTGCTGTGCCGCCGACTGAAAATCGGGATAGGGGCTGGTATCGACCACAATAAGTTGATTGGTGGTGTTGCCGAAACGGCGAAACCATTCCAGCAGGTAGCGCCAGCTCTTTCCTGCTTCCTCCTGCGATGTGAAAAAAACCGTACCCTGAAAGCCTAGTCCGAACAGGTAAACCAGCGCAGCCGTGGTCAATACATTGTCCAGCTGACCTACCAGTGCCTGATCGGTCACCTTCAAGACATCGGCAAATGCAACCGGGGTGCCCGCTACAAGATGCTCCAGTCCTTTGACTTCAAAAATCAGGTTATTGCGGTACTCGCAGATGTAAGCGCGATTAATTACCCCGCGGCCACAATACGCGCCCGACCAGGGTTCATAGGCGTACACGAACTCTGCGCCAAAGCGGTTAACAATCTTCTTCATCAACTGCTCGCCCACGGAATTTCCCAGCAGGTCCGACCTGGCCCCCGCCACAAACGCGGCATACTGAAACTCGTTGGGGCCGGTGCACATCAGTCCATGGCGGTCAACGTGCGCGGATAGCATCAGGCTGTTGGGTTTGTCGCCGTGCGCGACCAGCAGGCCTTCATACCAGGTGACCCGCGCGCCACGTTCCTCCAATTCGCGCTGCAGCACCCGGAAGAAACTGTGTTCAGAGCCAACCACGCTGGGGTTACGCATGAGCAGCGCCAGCAAGTCGATAAAGCCCTCTGGGAGATGTGCTGCCTGCGCGCCGGTTCTGGTGATTGTGTCAGGCGTCGGCTGTTGGTCAGGTTTCATTGTTGCGTCAATCCAGTTTGGCAGCAGATATTGCTGCAGCGGGGGTGGGAAACCCGTGCATCACGGCGGCATGGAGCCGCTACGGACTTAATTAGCATCTAATCAGGACTATCGCAATGATTTTTTCCAGAGTGTACTTCCCCGGGCGCGTCTGCACGGTCGACAGGTAGATCACCCAAGTCTGGTTGGCAGCAAAAGAGAGCTAGCATTTCGTTCATTTTATAGAAAAATAATTGCTTGCCTGCCCACTTGTGTTCGGCTACATTTTTGCCGAATCTGCGCTGTATAGGCGTTTTCTGCGGTCTTGATAGGAATGCGACTTCCACAGGTAAATTTGAAGGAAAGTGACCGGTGTTAACTCTGGATTGCAAGGTGGTCTGGTACGGAAAGTTGAAAATAGACTCCAAGGTAATACCTGTTATCTATGACCCCCTGATATCTCCAAGTATAAAAGGGTGTATCTATCTTTATAATTCAGAGCGCGATGCCATCGTCCAATATGCCTGGAACATCGTTAAGGACCTGCTGGTCGATGTGGACAAAGTTGAGAAAAGTACATTAAAGAAAGCGATTGATGCGAAATGGAAGGCAGCCAGGAAAAAGTTCACAAAGGGACAGGCATACGCCATTACAGCGCAAGAGAAGGAGTCGACTCCCGTGCTGCCGCCAGAATCCGCCGCCAGACGCTGGGATGCCAGCGATGACGACAGTTTCGAATTAGAGGACCTGGGTTGATAGGGTTGGCGTACTACGCCTTCCATACACGTTTATTCATCGTGCCAAACATGTGCGACAACTCCACCCGACTCGGTAGCACTTTAACGACGCAGTAGTCGGGACTGGTCGGGCCTGCCGGCCAGAATTGCGCCAGATCATAATCCATTACATCCCAGATGCGGTCTTTGGTTGCCTGATCCGTCAGAACGGTGGCGTTGCCGCGCACCAGCAGATGGACAAAATCATCCGGAGCTACCTGGAACTGGATATCCACTGCGCCGTTCTTTTGTATTTCGCGTGCCTTGGCGGTGTTCGGCCCGGTTGCTATCCAGAGAATGTCTCCCTCCCAGGTAGGGTGCACCATTCTCACTCTGGCTTCGTTATTGGCTACTGTGGCAAGTGCGCACCAGATTGCCTTTTTGGCGGCGGCCTCAACATCGCGGAAAAATGCGTCTTTGTCCTGATCATTTATGAGAGTCATTCTGGTCCCCTTGCGAGATTACGGCCGCATATGCTAATTTCAGACGCGTGTCTTGAAATAAGAATCTGCCGGCGATATTTATAACAACGCCAGTACCAGATAGCAACCGCACAATAATTCCAATGGAGAATCTCCAGCGATGCGACAAGCGAACAGAGCCTGTTCGCGTCTATTGGTATTGGCTGTAACACTGGCAAGCCAGATTGTCTTCGGCCAGGACAGCCAGGACGGCAAACTGGAAGAAGTGATCGTCACCGCCGAGAAGCGGGAGACGACAGTGCAGGATACGCCTATTGCGATAACCGCATTCACCGGCGAAGAACTGGAAAGAGCCCTGATCAGCAAGCCGATGGATTTACAGTTCAGCGTCCCCAACATGCTGATGAGCAAGGACAACTTTGCCAGCGCCAATGTCACACTGCGCGGGATTGGCAACCTCGCCGTAGGATCGGCGGCCGACAGCGGTACGGGCAACCACTTCAATGGCGTCTACCTGCAGAATGGTAGAATTTTCGAAATGGAATTTTACGACGCTGAACGCATCGAGGTGCTGCGCGGTCCACAGGGTACCCTGTATGGGCGCAATACCACGGCGGGTGTTATCAACTTCATCACGCGCAAACCCGAGGAAGAGTTTGGCGGCAATGTGGTTGTCGAGGCCGGCAACTATGACTACGGCAAAGTGAAAGGCGCGCTTAACATTCCCTTGTCGGAGAAGTTGCCCAGCGTTTCGCCATTTTTTATACGGAGCGTGATGGCTATGTAGACAACCTCTACAACGGCGATGACATCGATGGCCGAGAAATGTATTCAGGGCGCTCGACAACGCGCTGGGCCAATGACAGCACCGATGCAACCCTGACGGTAAATTACTTCAACGAAGACGATGATCGCATGCGCGCCAGCAACCAGAGCTGCCTGCGCGATCCAGAAGGCATTATCGGGTGTCTGCCAACGGCGCTGGCGGATGATACCACCAACAGCGCCGCCACTGCCGCTGGCTTTCTCCTGCAACACGTAGTAGAACCTATTACCGGACTCACTTTTCCCGATGATGACTTCATAAATTCGCCGCAGTCCAGCGATCCACGTGAGCAGTGGATGGACTTTACACCGCGCTACGAGGTGGACGACACGATAGTCGCGTTTGAAGTGAATCACACTTTTGGTGACCTGACAGTGACATCCCTCACCGGCTACCACAACTCGAATCTGGATGCTCGAATGATTATGACTTCAACGTGGCGTCGGAGCTGTGGCCAGTGGAGGTCACTATGCAGCGCGGGCCCGATGGCCCTATCACGGTTGATCGATTGTACAATGTTGATCGCTCTACGACCTAGCCGGAGCAGTGGAGTGAAGAATTGCGCCTGGCCTCCAGTTATGACGGTGACTGGAATTTTATGGTGGGCGGATTCTACCTCACCTACGAGAGTTCCGGTGAATATTACGTCTATTCCTCAGCGGTAGAGCTGACCGGTGAAGGCTTGGAATCGATCCTTCCCAGCGCGTGTACCTCAATGAGTCCGACCCTACAAACTCGATACCTATGCCGGCTTTGGTGAACTCTATTGGCAGGCCAGGCAGGACATTGCTGTGACGTTTGGCTTGCGTTATACGCGAGAGGAGAAAAAGTCGAGCAGCGCACCGTGTATCTCGATTTCCTGAGTGATCCCGCTTCCGAAAACAATGGATTCAGTGAATTCGGTGGCAAGTGGGATGAGCCACGGGAAAAATCAATGTCAGCTGGGACACCACAGATGATGTGATGACGTATGTGACCTTATCGCGCAGCTACAAGAGCGGCGGTTTTAATCCGATTGCGGCAGAGTCGCCATTACTCGATCCCGCGGCTGGGCGGCGATCCTGACCTGGCAGAATTCGAGCCGGAATATATCAACGCTCTCGAACTTGGACTCAAGAGCCGTCTATTCTCCGACACCCTGCAGGCCAACATTACGTATTTCTACTATGACTACGAAGGCCTGCAGGTGAGCAAAATCATCAACCAGACGGCGGTGAATGAGAACTTCGATGCCACTATCCAGGGCTTTGAGGGTGAATTCATCTGGCTGCCCGATGATCGCTGGCGACTGACAGCCAGCGTGGCCTGGCTGGACACGGACATGGGTGAAGGACAAAGCGTCGACCCCGCCAATATCAACCAGCTGGGTACCACCGAATACATAATCAACGGGCCGACTTAACAATATTTACGCAGGGCCGGGATGTCCCGGCGGCACCCCGACGTGTGAGGGGCTTCCCGTGGACCTTGAAGGCAACCAGCTGCCCAATGCGCCCGAATTCTCGATCAATTTTGGCGTGGGCTACGCCTGGCCGCTGGAAAACGGCATGGAAGTCGTCGCTGCGACAAACTATTACTGGCAGGACGAATTTTATACCCGCGTATTTAATGCGCCCAATGATAAGGTGGATAGCTGGGAAGTTTGGAACGCAACATTCACGCTCAACAGCGCTGATCGAAGCTGGTACGTCGGACTGTGGGGACAAAACCTCATTAATGATGACTTTGTCACGGGCCAGGCGCTGGGTGACCAGAATGTCGGACTGGCGACGAACGAGTTTTTACTGGAGCCCAGGACATATGGCCTGACTCTGGGATATAACTTCTAGCAGTTAACGCAGTAGGCGCTGCCGTAGTAACCAGACTGTTCCACCCATATTTATAATGTCGAGCGCGGTACACAGTGTCTGCACGAAGAGGCTTAATGCTTAGAATATTCCTGCCGCCAGCGGGGCTGGCGTCTGCCGACAGGAAATTGCTGCTACTGTTGGCCGCCGCCTTTTTTATCGCGCAATACGATATGTCGGTGCTGAGTCTGGCGCTGCCCGACATGCAGCAAAGCTTCAATATCTCTGAGCAGGATCTCGGAAAAGTGATCGGTGCCGCCAGACTAGGGGCTCTCCCTGCGATATTTCTGGCTTTGTTAGCAGACCGTATCGGCCGACGGCGACTGCTTATGGTGACCTTGCTGGGGCTTTCGATCGCTACTGGTGCTACCGGTTTTGTCCGTACTACAGAGCAGTTTATCGCTGTCCAGTTCTGTTCGCGTGCGTTCGCCACGGCCGAGGAAATCATCGCGGTAATCTATGTGCTTGAAATGTTGCCGGCCCGACAGCGTGGTTGGGGCGTTGGCTTTTTGGCCGCTATGGGTGGATTGGGCTCGGGCGCTGCGTCGCTGCTCTACGCGGCAGTGGACTTTTTGCCAGGAGGCTGGCGAGCACTTTACGTTATAGCGGCTCTCCCTATTCTCTATCTTGCCTGGCTGCGTCGCTTGTTGCCTGAATCGACGCTGTTTGAGCGCTACGTGAAAAGTGATGTAAAGGAGCTACTCTGGCAACCGATCCTCGAAATCTATCGCACCCAGCGGCGCGAAATGGCAGCGATCGCGCTGATAGCTGCCACATTCTCGTTTCAACTCTCCGCAACCGTGAATTTTATGTCGAAGTACCTCCAGGAGACGCATGACTATGCGCCGCCGCAAGTCAGTCTTTTGTTCATAGTGGCAGGTTCTATTGCACTGTTCGGTACTACCGTAGCGGGGCGTGTATCCGACAGGGTTGGACGTAGACCCACACTGGTCGTTGCATTGATCATGAATTGCCTGGCAAACCTCGCGTTTTACAATACTTCGGGGTTTCTGCTGCCACTGGCGTGGATAGCGGCGCTATTCAGTTTTTTTGCGGTGGAAGTGATGATAAATGCCATGGGAGGAGAATTATTTACGACGCGATGCCGTTCGACAGCGTCTACCCTGCGTCAATCGCTTCGATGTTTGCAGCGGTGGCCGGACTTGCGATCGAGGGAAGTCTTTTTAACATACTGGGGAGCCACGCCGCAGCAATCTCCCTGCTGTGCCTGAGTTCGTTGCTGGCCTTACCTGTGATTATACTGATGCTGCGGGAGACATCGCAGACCGAGCTGAGCTAAAATTGATCAACTGTTTACCCGCCATAGTCTCGACCTTGTACGGACGCCTATAGAGATAACAGTATGTCGACCCAGACCAAGCCGCCAGTAACCGCCAGCGTCAAGAATCATTTTTCCTTTAAGAAAATCATGACGGGTTCCGACCTCTCCCGCAGGAGGTTGCCGATAATGTGCGCGACCAGCGATAACCCGGGACCAGTGGTCTGGCTGACGGCCTGTAGTCATGGCGATGAAGTCAGCGGTATTGTCGTTATCCAGGAAGTGTTCCGAAGTATTCGCAGGCGCCTGATCCGCGGCAGTGTGCAAGCTTTTCCGTTGATGAATCCATTGGGTTTCGAATCCGGGCTGCGCCACATTACCCTCAGCGGGGAAGATCTCAATCGTTCTTTCCCGGGTAACGCCAATGGCTCACTTGGAGAGCGCATCGCGCATAAGATATTTGAAACCATTATCAGGACCGAGCCCGATCTTGTGGTCGATTTTCACAATGACTGGATTGAATCGATTCCCTATGTGTTGGTAGATCATGATCCGGGAAAGCAGCACAACAGGGCTTATCGCAAGGCGATTCATGCTGCGAAGCAGGCCGGCATGAGCATCATCGTCGACGAAGAGGAAGTTCACAAAAGCCTGTCGTTCAATTTGCTGCTGCGTGATATTCCCGCCCTCACCTTCGAATTGGGAAAACCTAATATCGTCAGTGAATCCTATGTGACTTACGGACTGGAGGCGATCTGGAATATCCTCGCAGATCTTGGCATGATCGCGCCGCGTGATAAACCCTTCAGGTATCCATTGCCGGCCGGGTACGCACACGACAGGCTGCTGCGCTATTCGGACAAGCCCTACGGCGCCAAAACAGGCATTATCCGGTTTCTGGCAGCGCCTGGCGATGTGGTCAAGACAGGGCAACCTCTGGCCAAGATAGTCAACGCATTTGGCAGGAGCCAGGAAACCATGACGGCAATTGAGGACGGTATTGTTCTGGGTCATTCTGACTCGTCGGTTGCATTCCCGGGAGTGCCGATCATGGCCTTCGGCATCGCGGAAAAACGTGACATCATTACCAGGGAGAAAAAAACCGAGTTGTCTTTGCCTAAGTAGTTTGCCGTACAGTAAGCGCTACGAATTGCAGCCTGCAATAATACGAGATTTATCCTGTAACTCAATAACAATCTGTAGAGGAACTTGAATTCCAATGACCGAAACAGAAATCAGGCAAGCTGTACTATCCGTGGCGAAGGAGATGATTACGTGTGGCCTGGTGGAAGGGACAGCGGGTAATGTGTCGGCCCGCCTGCCTGATGGCAATGTAATTCTGACTCCCTCATCATTGGACTACAAGACCATGACGCTGGAAGACCTCGTGGTGACAGATATCGATGGCAAAGTACTTGAAGGCCATAGAACGCCGACAACTGAAAAATCTCTTCATCTGGCGTGCCTGAAAAAGCACCAGGATATCGGCGCAGTAATGCACTGCCATGCGATGTTCGCAACCATGTTCGCCATTGTCCGGCAGCCAATACCCTGCGTCATTGAGGAGTTTGACGTTTACGTGGGTGGCGAAGTGCCGGTTGCCGATTATCAAATGACCGGAAGCGACGCTCTGGCGGAGGAGGTTTCGAACAGGGTCGCGGACAGAGGTGCTGTGTTAATGGCGAATCATGGCCTATTGTGTGTCGGGAAAAATCCGCTGGATGTGCTAAAAGTTGCCAGGTTGGTGGAGCGAACTGCGCAAATCATTTGGGGCGCACGATTGCTGGGTAATCTCGCGCCATTGCCGGACGCAACATTGGAGCAATTTGCGCCAGTGTATAAGCTGATCGGGCGCAATCACTAGTTTTACAGTGAGATGTTATCTCTTTCTTCAGGAGGGTAGACGTCGATGCAAAAGGACTATCTGTTTCAGTCAGGGTTCGTGGAACGAAATCACGAGTTGCTTGGATGGTTTACTTACCCACTTTTTATGATTGGATTTTCAGTTCTGTACTTCTGGGGGCTGCAGCAGGGCTTCGCATTGGATACCTGGGTAATCACTGTAACGGTGATCAATTTTTTTACCACCCTGCTTTTTGAGCAGATACTACCCAGGAACCGGGCGATGAATTACCTGCATGATGGGCAGTCGCTCAATGATATCGGTCATGGAATGATGCAGGCGGCAAGCAGGGCCGCGATACAATCATCGCTGATTCTCGTTTTCGCCTTCCTCAACGAAATGCGACTCGAGACGTTTGGTCAGTTATGGCCTGCCCAATGGAATTTTTTGTCGCAGTTTCTATTGGCACTTCTGATAGCTAGCTTTATGGATTACGTCGTACACCGAAGTTTTCATACATTCGATCGTATGTGGTATTTTCATGTCATACACCACGACACACCACAAATGCACATCATGAAATCTGCACGTGTGCATTTTGGTGAGGAAGTCATTAACTCAGCCATAAAGCCACTGCCTCTGGTTCTTCTCGGCGCGCCCACCGAAATTATCGTATTTTTGGGTATGTGGACGGTTTTCGATGGCAATATGGTTCATGCAAATATTCACCAGCGATTTCCGCCGTGGTTTCATTATGTGTTGGGCACTGTGCAGCTGCACAATTTGCATCATGCGAAAGACAGAAAGTATCAGGATTCAAACTATTCCGGTTCAGTGCCTTTATGGGACATAGTATTTGGAACATTCAATCATCCTCGATCGTTCGGACCTGGGCGATTTGGGATTAACAGAAAGTCAGGGCCAGGTGCCGAGGAACTTTTTCCAGCAGGTTGTATTTCCCTTCAAAGCGCAGTTTTCAACGAAGCAGTAGTAAAAAAGCATGGCTAGCCACATACGCACAATAGCCATATTGTCGGCAATGTCATCCGAATTGAAGCCCGTCAGGCGCGCACTTGGACTGGATGGCAGGCCACAGGCAGAGTCCAGTTATACGCGCGGAATGTATAAGGGCGTAACGGTTATTACCGCGGTGACCAGGATGGGTCTGGCCGCGGCGCAAAGCGCTACCGAAGGACTCTTCGCCAATGCCGGCTATGACATTGATCATGTGTTTGTGGTCGGTATTGCCGGAGCCAATGATCCAGGACTCAAGATAGGCGAGGTGGTAATACCGGCCTCCGTAGTGGATGAGCGGGACGGGATTTCCCGCTATCCGGTGAATCTTAGTGATAGACACGCTTCAGGGGTAATCTACAGCACCGATCAACTGGCTTACAGCAAAAAATTTGTAGCGCTGCTACAGGATAGAAAGGTGTCATTGGTAGATATGGAATCCGGCGCTATCGCCGCAGTTTGTGAACGCCATAACTGCCCATTCACTATTATCAGGGCAGTGAGTGACAGAGTTGACAAGCATGCTGAAAACTTTGATGTATTTCACCTGGCGAATGATGATGGCTCACCAAGATACATAGCGGCCATTCGATATATTCTGAGAAAGCCTTGGAAAATTGTTTATTTGATTTCCATGGGTTTGGGCGCTAGGAAAGCCATAGATGCTTCTTCTGCGGTGCTATTGAAGAATATTGAGTGCTTGCTGTCATGTGAATAGATGTAATGGTTCAGACATGACCTGTGACATACAGTGTCTAGTTGATGTCTCCTTTTCCTGGGAGCGGGTTGTGGGAGCGAATGTCGCACCTAAAAAGGGACACTAGCTAGTGATGGACCAAGAAAATCTAGCGACCCTGCAGATTGCGCCCAATACGAATGGCGGGTTTTTCGACATAGCGATAAACAACAGCTGACAATAAGACGGTTAGTGCCGCGCAAACCAGCAAATATACGCTGAGATGCATATCACCCAATTGCGACGAATTTGGTTTTATCAAATGTACCATTGCCAGAAATACCACAGGGTGCAGCAGATAGATGGAATAACTTATAGCACCCAACCATACGAAGAAAGGATTTGTGACCTTCACATAAAGAGCACCTACAATAAACAATCCGAGACCCAAGAAATAGGGTATCGCTGGCCAAAAATGTTCGAAATTACCCCAATAGAAAAATCGTTCAGTAAAATCAGGGGCCACAATAAAATTATAAAAAGTAGTGCAACTACGAAAACAACAATAGGAATCTGATGGCCCGAATAGAACAGTACCCCCTGCCGATCATCGTACCAAGCTCGAAATAAACCACCCCAAAACATTATTGCCAAATAGTTTGGGGCATCCCAACCCAATGATTATTTCAGTGCGTCGCGAATCCTCGTATCAAGCGTAGGGCGGTCTATCACGCACTGAAAAATCGCCATCAATAGGAGCCCCAAGAATAAAAAGTATGGCGGGTTTATGGAGCCAGCCACATAGAAACAAGATAAGACATAGGAAGTAGAAGACCAATTCGACCTCAAGTGTCCAAAAAAGCCCTTCTAATGGTTCCACATTAAAAGCAGAATAAAGCATTGGTACATTTCCAAGAACCTGCGACCAATCAATTGCTCGTCCTTGCCAATAAAAGTTAACTAGTAAAGTAAGAAATATTGCTATCCAAAAGGCTGGAAAGAGTCTGAAAAAACGACTAATTATGAATTTACGCGAGCCTTCATATTGTATGCCCTTTCAAGCTCGGACAGATGACAAAGCCACTAATGGCAAAGAACGCGATTACGCCCGTTATTCCAAAACTTAAATTTGAGGCAATGTCACGTAGAAATGTACCCTGCGCCTTCACTGCGGGAAGTCTTACAAAGGCTTCGGACGTATGTATAAAGAGAACCAACAAAGCAGCAATGCCTCGTATCGAGTCAATATGAGCCATGCGGGCCTGATTGGAGGCGATCAAGTTATTTCCTTGGATGTATTGTTTTTAAAAAATAGAAATCGCAATAACGCAAAGCGTATCACACCTAAGATACGAATATTGCATTTTGCCTGGTCAGGGCAGTGAGGAGCTTGGTGGCATTGCGAATTGGGTGTGCTTCTTGGTGGTTTATGCTACCAAATCGTCAGTTTCAGGTGCTTCAGTTAGCTTACTCGTATGTCCCAAAAGAGGTGCGAGCTCAACTGATCAACGCAACACACTGCTATCTTTTGGAAAAAAGTGGAGTGTTGCAACATGGCCTATCGAAAAAGACTTAAATACACCGAAGAGATGAAGTCCTATATCTGGGACCGCTATCAACAGGGAGATGCCGTCAAGTCTATCGGCAGATACTTTGATCGACCTACCTCCTCAATCCATCGACAATTAGCCGTTACAGGAGGAATTCGCCCGCCGCGGAGAAAGAGATCCACTCGATGTCTTTCCCTGGCGGAGCGTGAAGAGGTATCGCGGGGGCTCGTTGTCGGGTTGTCCATTCGTGCCATTGCCTCCGGGCTGGGGCGCGCACCCTCAACAGTCAGCCGGGAGATTATGCGAAATGGCGGTGAAAAACGATCGGGACGTATTTATTATTCGATTCCGCACGGTGGAGCGAAAAAATCAGGCGATTAGTTCCTTAAAAATAGATCTGTCCATGTTTTCCAAGTTTTCCTTTGATCTTGGTCAGCCTTGGCCTTTGTTCGCCATCCATACAGCTGTGATGCGTGCAGCCCCAGCTCATTGGCAGCCTGGGATACGCCGACGTTTTCAGTCAGGGCCAGTGCTTCGGCCTGATACTCCGGAGCATGTTGCCTAAGGGTAGCCTTTTTCTTTTCTGTTTGTTTTGTCATGATGCAACTCTATTGCGTAGTTTGCTCGGTTAACAGGGTGTTCATCATTGGTGGCAGGATCATAATGCGCAAACAGGGATAAGGTCGAAAAACGCACCTAGGAAGTTACATCACTGATGTTCCGTGAATCGCTTAAAGATGCACAAAGATAGTGCAAAAAACTTTACCACATGTGGTATATATCGCTGTCCCTTAAGTCATTTTCCAAAATCGCATATTTTCTGGATACCACAGCATGGTTGCGAAAAAATCTGATTTCAGTTTGGTAAAAAAAGGATTGTTCTACGTAGTGATGCTTTTATTCGTGATAATCATACTGGAGCTTTTCGTATATGGTTTCCTAAGAGTAATGCTCAATGGCTATTCCCCTTCTTCTCTAATAGAAACTCGCAACAGCATTGTAGCTGACGATATAACGAGTATTGTAAATGCTCCTTCATTAGAAGTTCTGCATCCTTATTTGGGTTTTGTATTTGACCCAACTAAAAATACTGAAGGGTTAGCCTCGCATCAAGGAGGATTTTCCATTCTTGATTACGGCTTTATTGACGACCACACTCCTTTTTATAAAGAAAATAAGGACTCAGTAGTTATCGGTATTTTTGGCGGCTCTGTGGCCTACTTTTTTTCAGTTTACGGAGTTGATTCTCTGCTTCAGCAATTGGAAGCTTCATCGTTTTTCAGGAATAAGGAGATTGAAATTGTCCGCGTTGCTTTAGGAGGATATAAACAGCCTCAACAGCTCATGACACTCACATATCTTCTTTCATTAGGCGCGCATTTTGATGTGGTCATCAATCTTGATGGTTTCAATGAAGTGGTGCTTCCGGTTGTAGAAAATATTCCAAACAAAGTAGCGCCATTTTTTCCCCGAAACTGGTATGGGCTGTCGAGCCCCCTGATGAGCTATGAAACAAAATTTTTAGTGGGGGAACTAAGCTATCTTAGGGAAATGCGAAAAAAGTGTGCATCACTGGTTAATAACAGTGTGTTTCGTTTCAGCAACATAATGAACCTGATTTGGCTGGTATCCGATAAATTATTGGCGACTGAGATTAGTGTAAAGCAAGGGGAATTGCGTTTGGCTACAACCCAAAGTCTAGATAGTTATCAGCGGACCGGGCCAAAATATGCCTACGAAGATAATCTAACCCTGTATCGTGATTTGGCAAGTTACTGGAGTATGTCTTCACAACAAATGGCGAAACTTTGTGAGGCAAATAATATTTTATATTGGCATTTTCTACAGCCCAATCAGTATGTGCAGAACTCAAAAACTCTCAGTGAAGAAGAAAGGAAAATAGCCTTTAACATGGAGATGATTTACGCGAATCCTGCCGAGCAGGGGTATCCTGCGCTTATCAAGGCAGGATATGAGCTAGCCAACTCAAATATGCAGTTTCATGATCTAACTAATATTTTCAAAAATCACCCTGAAAGCGTTTATGAAGACGACTGTTGCCATCTTAATAAAAATGGTAACGAAATTCTCGGAGATACGATTGGCAAGCTTATGGTAGAGGACATTGAGAAGCATGGTAGCTACCTAAAAGACCAGAACCTCTTAGGAAAATAGCGCTTGTCTCGGCATGAGCATGTCCATAGCATAAAAGTACAATTCTAGGCGAAATCTTTACGACCGTTATGAGGTTGCGAAGCGGACATAAAAAACGATCGGAACGTATTTATTATTCGAGTTTCCGCACGGTGGAGCGAAAAATCAGGCGATTAGTTCCTTAAAAATAGATCTGTCCCAAGTTTTCCTTCTGTTCCGGGGAGCAGGCGTTCGTAGTGTGGGACAGTGAACTTCCCCTGCCGGCTGGAAGGGCCTTCCCTATTTCGAATGACAGTATCAGGCTGGCTCACTAGCGGCTCTCATCAGCGAGATGGCAACTCTAACGCAGGAGCAGCTTGCGCGCATGACGATTGCGTCGATGAACCGCAGGCTTGAAGCGCTGCGTGCTGAACCTGCTCTTGCAGGCGATGAACGGTTGCCAATAACTCGTGCTGTACGGCATGCGCGCAGACTGCAATTGTTCCTCTGCGACCGTCAGGTAGGGCTGGGCTTCCTGCGGGCGTCCGGCCTGCAGCAGTAGCTCGGCAACCTCCAACTGCCATTGCGGCGTCGCCCGCAACTTCTCGTCCAGCGTTGCCATGCGCGTGATGGCGCCCTGATAATTGCCGCGCTGCCTCTCCAGATCAATCGCATAGCGCTGCAGTTGTGTTATCGCCAATCTGCGCCATACGATTATCCAACAGGGCCAGTGCCTCATCCACGCCACGCTCTGGCAGACTCACCATCAACCGGGCGGCCGCCACATAATAACCGGGATCCGTTTCATTGAGGCGTAGCAGAGCCTCATAATCAGCAAGCGCCAGGCGGTTCTGGCCGATATCGCGCAGCAGCCGCGCGCGATAATCCAATGCCCCCCAATGATCAGGATATGCCTGCAGGTATCGATCAAAATAAGGCGGGCTGCCGCGTAATTCTGCTGCCGATGGAGCAGCACGCCATGTGTATAGGCGGCCGCTATGGGATCATCCATCGTTTCGGCCAACTGAATATCGGCGAACAGTTCCCGCTGATTGTCTTCGAGGTAAGCGAGTGCGCGCTGCAGGCGCAGGGCCTGATGTTCGGGATTTTGTTCGATACGCGGCGAGTGACTGTATACGCTGCGAGACGCCGGCGTCGGCTCAGGACGGGCCGCCAGGCAGCACGGCCAGCGCGACAGCAAACAAAACAGATAATGGGAAAGGTTTCATCAGGACATGAAACAGGGGGATACCGCATGGCATGACATCCAGCAACAACGCGACTTATCGGGTCATGACAAACGAATCCAGCACAGCGCCATTGACATCTACAAAACTGGCCTCAAGACGACTCGCATCTACATCGATGACCACGGAACCCAATTCGACCTCGCTAAAAAAATTTGCCGGGTGCGGGTAGCCCGCGCTGGTAACGCCGAGCTTTCCTCCATTGCCGGCGACGGTATACACCAGCTTGTCATCCATGCCACTGCGGCTGATCTGGGTATAAGCTTCATCACCCTGCCCGCTGGCGGGCGCGTTCATGTCATTCAATTCAGCCATTGTCAGCGGGTCAAAGGTGTCCGACAGGCCAGTATGTCCCTTGATGTAGTAGGAGCGCTCATAAATATGGCTGTGCCCACTGTAGGCCAGATCGACGCCATACTGCTCAAATACCGGCGTGAACTCCTCGCGTATAGCGAATATCGGCTGATCAATGCCGCCCAGCTCGCTGTCCGAATCGTGGCTGCCCTTGGTATACGGCGGGTGGTGGAATATTACAATCGTCCAATCAAGGCTGTTCGCCATCAGATCGTCTTTCAACCACTGCAGCATCGCGGCGCGACTATCGGTGTCGCGAATCGCCAGTTGCGAATCAAGACTAACAATATGAACGTTGGCATAATCGAAAGAATAATACTGCTCAGTACCGCTGGCGATGCCACCGATCTCACCACTGGTCGGCAAGGTGAAAATATTCAGGTACGGCATGGGGCTATCCGGGGCAGGATCCGGGCCGCCAGTGGAACCATCACCCACGACTGCAAAGGTGTTGGGACTGGTGGCTGTTGAGATACCGACGCTACCCATTTCGTGGTTGCCAATGGTGGGCCACAGGGGTGTTGTGGCCAGCAATTCCGTGTACACGTCGAAGATCGCGCCCTGGTGCTCCAGGTCCGTACCCTGGTTGTACGCGTTGTCGCCCAGCATGAGGAACAGGTCGGCCGGCTCATCGCCATTGTTTTTTGCGAAGGTCATAAAGCCATCGCGCACGTAGCCAGCCTCCGGCTTGCCGGTTCCACCGACCCCGGAATCACCCACGATCCAGATACGCGTATTGCCATCGGCGGGCAACTCGCCTGTGACGGGCGCAGTGCGAAAATAATGTGCTTCGTCAGCTCGACCGGCACCACCTACCGAATAGTAATACGTTGTATCCGGCTGAAGACCGCTGAGCAGTACCTCGCTATGACCGGTGGCCGTTACCTGGGCGTTGGTCTTGCTCTGTGCCGGCAGGGCCGCCATATCCGTGCCGAAGCAAACAGAGTCTGCTTCCGCGCCCCCATCGACGTTGCCGCGCCACTTGATGATGACGCTATCGGAGCCCAACTGCTGCAGAAACAACCTCTGGGACTGTATGGCAGTGCCGGTACAGGCAGTGCTGGCATTCCCGCCGCCACCGCTATCGAAGTCATTATCGTCGTTACCATCACTGCAGCCTGACAGAATCAGGCTGATACCTGCCACTAGTGGAAATATAGTTCTCTTCATATGACCGCCGCTGCGCTTGCAGGATTAAAAGTTGAAGGCTGCCAGCATAAGTGATTGCCTCCGGCGAGCGCAACCGCCAGCCACACCTGGTGTCACCCACCCGAGCCTTACCAGGCAGGTTTGCGAGCGCGCTTTCAGGATACAGGGTGGCCATTGCTCAGTTCAATACATGTAAAGTATCGGCTTACTGGAAGAAAATCTCACCTGTATCCCCCTTATCCGTCCTATACTTTATTCCTGCCTGGTTTTTGACAATCATGATTATTAGACTGATATCTATACTCCTGGGTGCAATATTGTTTTTCGCCGCCTACAGTGAAGAGAACGATGAAACGCAGATCGCGAGAAATAGGGCCGCTATAGAAGAGGCCGTGGAGCAGAAAAACTTCTCCGCAATTGATGAATATCTTGATAGCAGCTTTGTCGCAAATGAACACATGGGCATTGACGAAGTGAGCCATCTCTTGCGACTTTATAGCCTCCAACATGGCAGGTTGGGCGTCACAATTATCGCGAGTAACACCACGATGCACAAAAATATGTCTGACCGCGCGGACACTATTGTCTCGGTGATTGCTACAGGGTCATCGGGATTGTTGCCGTCTGATGGAAGTATTCGAAGAGTAGAACTTGAGTGGATCAAAAATTCAGGTAGCCGGCAGATAAGAAAGGCCGCATGGCGGCACTAGCGTGAACAATCGGCCCAGAGTTTGGAAATCACGGAGTCAGCGCCTTTAGGCTGCGCATTCAAATCGGTCTGATACGAAAGCAGGAAGTGCAATAGGCCTTAGCCATTTTCTAAAAGGGCTCTGATCCCCTATTCCGGCCTCACGCAGCAGATGCAATCACCCCGGGGCATCACTTGACTCCAGCCGCTCTATTAATAAAATTAAATCCGCTCGTCTGACTGCCAATCTCCGTTAGCGGATGTTTTCGCAGAGTAGCGACTTCTTCTACAGTGTACGGCGCATATCGCCTGGTCCATTCTACGGGCCCAAATTTCGTCAACATCCAGTTCAGCACGGCAGTAATGTCCTGATCTGACAGGGAAGAGAGAGCAACACCAGGAACCTGCACCAGGTATTCCCTTCCCCCGGGTACCGCTGGAAATTTTGCTACATTATTGCGCAAGGTAGGTATGCTGTTGAGCCCGCCGCCGCCATCAGCCAGATGGCAGCCCTGGCACTCCATCATATACATCGTCTGCGGGATCTTTTGCCCATAGGCATGACGGTAGCAAGCATGAGCAGCACCAGAATATGCCAGGGCGATAAAATGCGACTGTATACGAACAGGTATGTCCGCACTATGCCGCATCAGGAATCGCTAACGCCGATCACAACGCTGACCGTGCTGTTATAGACAATACCTGCCTGGCCCATACACCAATCGATATCGTTGCTTTTGCTCGGATAATAGACCGGCTTGTCGCCTTCGTTGCGATGGCAGAAGCAGCGTTGGCAGGTGGTTTTGCCGCAGCAGTCATTGTAAGAGACGATATAGTGTTTATTGTCGGCCGGGTTGAGGCAGGTGCCAATCCAGGAGACCGGAGACATCTCGGTTCCTGGCGGACAGGAATGCGCGGTACCTCCGCAGCAACTGGCTATAAAGCCATCAATGGAACAGTAACGCCAGTAGTTGCAATCGTAGATATCGCCCTGCGGCGTGCCGGGGTCGGGTTCGCCGCTGGCGCCTGGTGGTGATGCATAGGCCCTGGCCATTGGCAGCAGAGGTAAGGTGCTGGTTCCAACAACCAGCAGGCCCAGCTTGTTCAGAAAACCGCGCCGCGAGGTGTAGCGCGCCAACTGCCTGGTATGTTTTGAAAAAAAGCGATCCAGCCGGCTTCCCTTTGGTGGATCTGTTCGGTCGAAATTATTACCCGATTTATTCACTGGCAAGAAACTCCTGTAACGATGCGACACCTCTTTCGTGCGCTTCAAAAAGGCTTTCCAAATGTTCCCTGGAATTGACCAGGCCCTTGGCGCGAATCACTCCTGCTTTATCGATCAGGGCAGCAAAGGGCAGTTTCTCCACGACAAAGGCCAGGCCCAGTCGCTTGGAAATAACATAGCGATCTTTTGCGAGATTGTACGCACTGATGAATTGAAGGTGCTGCCGCCTGTCTTCGGCCGTATCACCATCGCTGGCCAGAACAACCTGCAATGGATGATTGCGCGCTTCAGACCTCGCCACCGAATTTACGATCGGCAGCAAGGTTTTACAGACGGGGCAGGAAGGAGAGACGAACAATAACAGGGTGCTTCTTGTGCCGTCTCCGAGAGTAATTCGGCTATCGTCAAACGCGATCAGGTCATTTACTGGTGTTTGCTCGCCGGCCTGAGGGCCACGGCCGGTCATGAGCGCCCCCGCGGGAAAAACACGTTCATGCAAAACACCAATTTGCCGCATCAACGCGAACACGACAAAACATAAAACGACGACAATCAACCAGAGAATGATATGGGAGACCAGCAGCGCACTCATTCAACAGTACCCCGGTTGTCCTTGGTCTTTAGCGCGAAGTACTGCGTCTGTCGATGCTGATTGGCAATGGCCTGCTCGATACTGGCATAAATGAAAATGACTGCGATACTCGCGAGAACAATTGTGGTGATATCCACAACCGACAGGCTGCGGGAAGTAATCGGCAATGCGGTGGCCAGTGCAAAAATCGCCAGTACACAATTTCTGATTACCAGTGCCCAACTGATTCTCTGCGCAAATTCAGAGGGACCGCTACAGCCGCAGTCCAGATCATCTCTGCCTTGTATCAAATTGATACTCATGGCCCCAGCATACAGCGCCAATACCGCCGCGGCGATAAAAGAGGGATATAACCATCCCGTGACCAGCAAGCTGAATGCGAGGAACCCTTCAACCAGAATCAGAAAACATGAAAAAGCCGGTAGAAGAGGGTCGGGTAAAAGTCGATAGGCTGCTGAGCTGCGCATTAAAGTGGCTATAAGTTGCGTAGCTTGTGTAATACGGCGCGCATAAAGACAAAAACCAGCAAGAAGCGGAGAATATAACTGATCGTAATATCGACCGACATACTCCTAGCGCCCCCAACCCGGCAACTGCAAAACCAGATTGGAATAATTGCCGGTCGTGACCCGGTGTTTGAAAGTCATGTCAGAAGCAGCATAGATCGCCACCATGCCGCTAAACTGACCGCCTAGAATCAGTGTCGGATCGATCATCCTGTGTTATCACTATCGCATCCGGTCTGGCATGGGGTTCCTGAAAGCTGAATCCTGTCAATACGTTGTACAACTCACTAAATGGCCAGATCCAGTCAGTGCCAAATTCTGTCGGTACGCCCGAAAATGTGAAGCCGGGGCTGAGCAGTTTATGTTCGCTGATCTTTTTTTGCGTCGCCAGGTCAAATTTCCACAAGTGAGTGCCACCCGTTTTGTGGGTATCAACATCCCCTTGTGCATCAATACATAGAGCCTCTTGACTGGCGTTATGAATGGCAAAAAATTGCCGCCCACCAATCCGCCAGTGCTCGTTGCGTTCACCTTCAGAGATGAGTGACCAGGGTTTGGAAAACATGGCGGAGGGACTATCCAGATTATTCGTCAACATTGATGGAATAGAGATAGCCCTCAAAGGACACGAAGTACCACGTTTGCGCAACACGGATGCCTTTCTCGGTCAGCGGATCTTTTTGCGGATCAAAAAACGCTTCGGTGCGTTGTTTGTCCTGCAGGCTCCCGTCTTCCTTCAGTGAAACAAATAGCAGGGCGCCATCGCCACAGATCATCATGATACGTCGATTGCCTGCGGCATAGGTGAGTGAGCAACCCGGGGTGGGTATTTCCTCGACAAACCGCCGATTTTTCACGTCGACGATACTGATAGACTGCGCGGGGGTCATGTTGAACACGGCGAGAAATTGTTCATCATCAGTCAAGGTCGCATTGGCACTGGGCAGCGAGTTTTGGGCGCGCTTTGCGGGAATGATAATCTCCGCTGTGGGTTTTAGTGTTTTGCTTTCGTAGATGGTAATCAGGTCAGTGCGTTCGCCGCGGCTACCGCGGGAATAGTGCGTTTCTGGTACATAAAATTCGAGGGGGTTGTGCTGGGGAAACAACGGTACGGTTATGCCCCAGCCGCCATCGATACCGCCCAGGACGCGGTTAAGGCTGAAATCTACCAGCGCTACGCGTTCAAGTACCGGATCACTGGCCCAGAACCAATTACTACTGAAAGGCTCCGGCAATGACTCTACCTGACCCAATTTTTCAACTGGCAGGTCTGCCCTTGCGAGAGTAGCCAAAAGTAGAAAAGACGCCAGGAGGAAACGCATTGTTCCGATCTCTTGTTATTGTTGGACAGCGTCCAGCGTAGCCTATTTAGCGTGAAGTGGTCTTCATGCCCGAAGCTATATTTCTGTCTTTCATAGATGCCTTCTTAATCCAGAAATCGCTTGAGCTGTTGTTCAATGCACTCGTTCTCTCGCCGTAGCGCCTCATTTTTCTGCAGCAAGTCAATCACCATGGCCACGGCAATCCAGTCGATCTCCAGATCGTAATGCAGCCGCACCGCCTTTTGTAGCCAGTGAACACTGGTGGCATCAAAGACCCAGTCGACAACATTGTTACCTGCAACAGGCTGGGCGATACCGTGATCAACGACTTCTATGATGAGTTGTTCGGTCAGCCCTTCACACTGGCAGAGCTCGTGCAGTGAAACACCCAATACTATGTCCGTCATTGCTAGTTACCCCACTGTGATCTGGGATCAAAACCCGGTTTTCTGTGACAATGATAGCCACAGGGCCTTCACCTCGTCGTTGGCAGACGGCGGCATGACTACTTTCAGTAGGGCATACAAATCCCCGTGTCCACTTTTGGTGGCCAGGCCCCTTCCTTTGATACGTAGTCTTTGTCCCGTCTGGCTGTTGGGCGCTATCGTCAAATGTATTTTGCCTGATAGGGTAGGCACGGTAACTTTCGCGCCCAATGCGGCTTCCCAGGGAGCGAGGGGAACGGTAACTACGAGGTTATGTCCTTCGACGTCAAATAGTGGATGCGGTACCAGTCGAATATGCAGATAGAGGTCGCCATTGGGAGCATCTCCCTGGCCGGGGCCGCCCTGTCCCTTAAGGCGGATTCTCTCTCCATCGACAACACCGACGGGTATTTTGACCTTCAGGCTCTTCTTGACTTCAGTGACCTGGCCATTCTCATAAACAGGAATTACGTACTCCACGAGTTTTGATGTTTCTGACAGGGTTTCTTCCAGAAATATCGGCATTTCGATTTCTGCATCCTGGCCTCTGAAGCCCGAGCGCCGCTGGCGAGGTTCGGCACCAGCGCCGCTGAATATGGAGTTGAAAAAATCAGAAAAATCGCCTTCAAAATGCCTGGCGCCCGCGCCACCGAAACCACTGCTGCTGCGCCATCCTGGAGGCGGTTCAAAACCACTACCGCCTTGACCGCGGTATTGGCGCAGTTCGTCATATTCAGCCCTGCGCCCGGCATCCTTTAATACCTCATAGGCTTCTGCAACCTCCTTGAATTTTTCTTCTGCTCCCTTCTCCGGATTCATATCCGGATGATATTTGCGCGCCAGCTTTCGGTAAGCGGTTTTAATTTCCTTGCTATCTGAATCCGGTTGCACACCGAGAATCGAGTAGTAATCTTTAAATTCCATATAGCCATCCCACCTGGAAAAAACTGTACGCAGAGCTCAAAGGGAGCAGATAGCCTGTGAAACAAAGCCCAGCCTATGGTAACGACGCTCCCAATTACAGGGTGTGATAAGCAACACCCTGCGGTACACTCTACCGGCTGTTCATTGTAGCTATTCTGTCAGTACTTCCTAGAGCTTTCGGTCATCAAAAGCATCGGGGAATTGACGGAGGGTATGCGTGGCCAAACCACAATATTTAGTAAAGGATACTCCCATGACTGAAAAATGTCCTTTCCAGTTCGACCTTATGAACCCCATGACCTACCACGAGAGGATTCCTTTCGAGGCATTTGCAACATTGCGCCAGCAGTGCCCGGTGTCTTATCAAAGTGGGGCTGCCGAGCATGCGCGTGATTTTTGGGCCATTACCAGGCGTGACGACCTCGACTTTGTTTCCAAGAATCCCGACAAATTCTCCTCCAGTGCCAATCTTGCACACCCGGCCCCGGGCGGCGACGACCCCGAATCCCTCGAATTAATGCGGCAGCTGATAATCAATATGGACCCACCGCAACATATCAAGTATCGGCGAGTGGTCCGCAATGCCTTTACGGTTAAAGCCGTTGATGCGCTTGAGCCACTGATGAGGCAATCTGCAAAGAATATCGTGGATAAGATTGCTGCCAGCGGCGAGTGCGAATTCGTCTCCCAGGTCTCCGCCGAAATGCCCCTGTTTGTTATCTGCGCCCTGATGGAAATGCCCGCTGAGAAACGCCAGACCTTTGCCAGTCTGGTCGATATCATGATAGGCATGGACGACCCTGAACTGGATGTATCGGTAGAGGCAGGGCAACTCGCGGCTGCGCAGATTTTCGAAATTGCCATGGAACTCGCCGCGAGCCACAAGGCCGACCCTAAAGGGGGGACGGTGATCAGTGCTTTGCTCAATGGCGTGGTAGAAGGTGAGACCCTGAATGAATTTGAGTTCTGTACGTTCTTCCTGATTTTGATCGCAGGAGCGGTTGAAACGACCCGAACAGCTACCAGTCAGGGTATGCGACTATTGATAGAGCATCCCGAACAACACCAGATGCTGATAGACGATCCTTCCCTGATTCCGGATGCGGTGGAGGAGATTTTGCGCTTTTACCCACCCTTTATTCATATGCAGCGCACAGCGACGAAGATATCACGGTAGGTGGAATGGAGATAAAGCAGGGCGACCTGGTGAAATTGTTTTATCCTTCTGTCAATCACGAGCCCGAGGTGTTTGGAGCTGACGCGGAAGTGTTTGACATCACCCGCGCCCGACGGATGCCCGACTTGAAAAACCAGCACCGAACATTCGGCGTGGGGCAGCACTTTTGTATTGGCTCCCACCTGGCCCGCAAAGAACTGTGCATCATGTTTGAGGAGATTATTCCGCGCTTGCGCAATCCTCGTCTGGTCGGAGCCCCGCACAATCTTGTTTCCAACTTTATTCCAGGCATCAAGAAAATGAATATCACGTTCGACCCGGAAAAAATAGCACTACAATCAATAACAAGAGAGGAAATGACCATGTTACAAAAATTCATCTGGTGGACGGGTTTGTCAGACTTTCTGGTTGGCGCGGGTACCTGGTTTGGCGCTGTCACCATTGCGATGGCCGCTGAACCTGTTAAGGGGCAGTTTGTTCCCTTGATAACGCTTGGCACGTTTCTGATGATGGCGGCCGCCCTGTTGATGTGGTCATCGCATGATATGGCAAATCGAGCGCCGGTTTTTTTCTGGCAGGGACTGGTGCGTTTATCTGCGGTATCGGCGGTTATTTATGCGGTTCCCCATCAGCTTGCGGAAACCTGGGAGTATGCGTTGCTGGCAATTGATGGACCTATTGGTCTGGTGTATGTCTTCGGTGCCATGAAAGTGACCGGCTGCTCATTTGTGCAGTTGCTGGGCTGTAAGACGACACCATAGAACATGGATATCAGTGACCATCCCTTGTCTTCTGAAATATAGAAGCAGACCGACCGCAGTGGTAATGAACACAAGCCAGATGCCAGGATAACCCCATGCCCAGCGTAGTTCGGGCATGGTTTCAAAATTCATGCCATAGATGCCGGTAATGAAGGTCAGGGGGATAAAGACTGAAGCGAATACCGTGAGCACCTTCATGATCTCATTCATTTTACTGCTGATACTGGAAAGATAGATCTCGATCAAACCGGACAGGAATGTCGACGGGTGGGTCTCGAGGGATTCTATGATACGCAGCACATGATCGTGCACATCCCGAAGATAAATATTGGTATTTTTATCAATTAACTCGGATTCGCTGCGCAACAAGCCGGCCAGCAGATCCCTGATGGGCGAAATGTATCGCCGCATTTTGATGACTTTCTTCGATTTTACCTCGATGAATTTTTCCAAGCGCTGCTGGCGTTGGATTGGAAAATATCTCGTCCTCCAGCGAGGTCAGCGTTTCCTCAAGTTGATCCATGATGTCGAAATTCAGGTCAACAATCGTATCGAGAATGGTATACAGAAGATAATCTGCGCCGGTGCTCCTGAAGCGACCGCGGCTATTTTCTGCAGACGCTTTAGCAACGGGCGAGAGCAGGGAGTCTGCTCTTTTCCTTGAGAGGTAAAGATGAAGTTCTTCAGCACCAGCAAGCTGACTTGTTCGTAAACCACCGAGAAGCGGTCGTTCTCTGGCATGAGACTTTTCAGTACTACATAGAGATAATCGTCATGCTCTTCCAGTTTTGGCCGCTGGTGGGTATTCGAGAATATCCTCCAACACGAGTGGATGAATATTGAAATATTTCCCTATTGATTCAATGATGCTCGCATCGGCGAGGCCTCTCAATAATTACCCAGGTGGATGGACTCTCGATTGCGATACTCCAGTATTTCCTCCAGAGGAGGGTTACGGTGTGCGATTCATAGTGATCCCTGCTGTAGTCGACCAGTGTTATTCGCTGTAACTGAATGGTGAACATCACCGACATGAACCAGTGAGCCGGGGTCCAGGCCTTTCTTTTCCGAAGGATATTTCAGGGAGGTTGCCATTTCGATTCCCTCACGCGGTGATATTTCCTTCGAGCCAGAGAATCTTCTTGTAATCGAAGTTCGCCCTGAGGGTTGGTTTTACAATTTCAAAATAGGGCGATAGATCAAAGTCCCTGGGTGTGAAATGACTGAAGTGCTTCGACTCCAGCAAGACCTCATCGCAAAGTCCCGGAGTATCTCCCCGGCAAACCTGAACCTGTCGTGGCAGAATGGGGTACTTGACCGATTGGAAGGCCTGCGCGATTAGCGTCGAGCAGATGGCTTTGGTCGGGTCTCCACTGCCAAAAGCGATCAGACGCCGACGAAATTGTGATGGTACAGGAGGAGTGGGAAGCAGATAACGCATCAGGTCAAAAATATTTCGGTTGTCGTAAAGGTATCCTTCACGATCAAGGACGTACTGAATCGTAGCGTGCCTGTCCTGCTCTGTCAGATTAACGGGTCGACAAATGCGCAGATTGTAGCCCACGTATTTCGTCAATGGTGATCGAATGACCCCGGCTACCAGATCGGCTTCGACCACATAGCCCTTGCCATCTTCCCCGACCCCTGCGTACATACACACATGAGACCAGGTGGATTGCGTGAGATACTTGATGGCGGTACTGACTCTGCTGTTTCCTTCAACCAGCAGCAGATCACCGGGTGTAAGAGATTGATCCAATTGTTCCTGGCTTAGAACAGAAAAGTGCTCGTAGCTCGGACGCGGCCTGGTCAGGAACCTCGCCAGGTATGAGCCAATTTGTTGCAGAACTATGTTCATGTCACCTGTAGACCGATTTGTATGTCACAGAGTGAAACTGGCAAGCATAGAACTCCATCATGGAAAAATCTATGGCGTAGATCTGACATTTCCGGAATGAAGAAATCCTGCCCTGATGACGCAATGCGCAGGGTCTGGGTTCACCTGCTGATCAACGGGTAATGGTAAACGACCATTATTCGACTACACTGGTACTGCCGTACGGTATGCGGAGATGTTTAAAACTAAACTGTCAGGAGATAGCAATAATGGCCACCAAAAAAGCAAGACCTAAAGCCAGAGCCGCTGGCAAGAGCACAACCAAAAGAAAGACCGCTGCCAGGAAAGTCGAGGGGCTGGATCTTGGGAAGTACATGGATGAAATCAAAATCGGTAAGTATTCCTGGGACGATGTACTCAAGAGTACCAGTAAGAATATGGATGCATTGGCTGAGGCCAACCGCGCCATCATTCAGGGTTACACCGATATCGCCAAGCGCCAGTACGAGATGCTTAAGAACTTACTGCGCGAGTTGCGTAAAGTCACGGGCGATCGGGACGAGGTGGTCAAGGAGCTTAAACGGGTTATCGAGCGTGCCAGAAAGGATGTGAAGTCGCTGCAAACAATGGCCACAGAACAAACAGCAAGGCCCAGCGTATAGTCAAAAAGCGGGCGGAAGCCAATATCACTGCGTGGAAAAGTCTGGTGGCAGAGGCGAGGAAATCGGTAGGCGGAAGACTTCCTGCAATAGAAATGCCTGTAGCCGTCAAGAAGGCGGCTCCAAAGAAGAAAGCTGCCCCGAAAAGAAAGGCAGTCCAAAAGAAGAAAGCTGCACCGAGGAAGAAAGCCGCTGCCAAAAAACGACCAGCGGCGCCGAAAAGAAAGCGCGGCTAATCCGATAATCCGGGTGAAGGCCCATCAGGCAGAAGTCTATGGGCCTTCACCCCGAAGCGATCAAGATGCCGGTGTCTCAGCGATTCCGCGACACTATTGCTGGTCGGGTAACTTTTTTCCAGCCAGGTCTGCATGCCCTGCGCCATAGCTATGGCGCGCGTAAAACCCATATCCCGTAATGTGGCGGTTGCCAGCGTGGAGATTTTTCCCAACTGGCAGTACACCACGATACGCGCTGTGGGATCTGGCAGTAACTCATCCACGCGCAATTCCAGTTGCCCCCTGGGTATTGATATGGCTCCGGGTATGTGGCTGCGCTGATAGCTGTCATGCTCGCGCACATCCAGCAGGGTTATCCCCGGGTTGTCACTTCCGATTCGGCGTAGAACTTCCTCCTGCGACATGAAGGAAATTCGCTGGGCGGCTGCACTGATCATTTGCTCTACCGTTTTACAGCCACTCAGGTTGGTGCGCAGCGCCTCGGACAGGTGTTCGGGCATGGTCAGGCTCAGCGACTGCATCATTTCGACGAATTTATCCCGATCGCTCACCTGCAAACGTTTGTTTTTGGCCATTTCCTCGCCGATGGTGCTGAACTCGCGCTCACTATAGATATGTGCGGGGTAGATTCTGGTGTCCGGGTCCAAAAGTAAGAGTTTGTGGAACAGGCTGTCGTACAGTTCCCCGGCATTGCCTGTCGGCAAATCTGTGCGTCCGGTCCCGCCAATCAATAGAGTGTCACCGGTGAACACTCGGTCCTCTACCCGTACGCAGATCGAATCGGCGGTATGTCCGGGAGTATGCAGAATATTGAGGGCCAGGTTACCCACGTACACTATTTCACCATCGTCCACTGCCATACTGACATAGGGAGCGGGACTGAGTCGGTGCATTATGACCGGCACTCCCAGCTCGGCCGCCAGTTCATCAGCGGCAGAGAAGTGGTCTGCATGGGTGTGGGTATCTAACAGATAGCGGATGCGCAGTCCGTTCTGTGCGGCAATGCCGAGGTAGTGCTCGATTTCGTGTATATCCGGATCGATGACTATTGCGATGCAGGTTTCAGGGCAGCCCAGTAGATACGACTGGCAGCCTCGATCGGTTGCGACCTGGTGAAAGATCATTTTCTGCGCTCCCGCAAATTTTTCTTCCATTTCAATAGCATGATTCGAAAGCTTTGGGAAATATGCATTGTCAGTATCCATGCCAGAGTCTGGTGCAAAACACTACGGCAGTAATTCAACTTTTATAAAGAGCTGGGTCGAAGTCGCCCGACTGGATTGCCCGCGCGATCCAATGCCCTGTTCCTGTAGCGCTGGCCGAATTGCTAATGACGCCGATGGGAAGCCACTGGCCTAATGCCCCGCTGACCTGTGATTGCAGTTGCTGTGTTGCTATGGTCTGGCCCTTCAGCTGGTTATTGCTCTGGTCAATACTGATTTGTACCACCCCATCATTGACCCGGGCAGTAGCATAAAATCCACTCACAGCATCGACATAATCCTGCTGATAATAGCGACGTCCATCCGGGCCGATGGTGTAGCTCTGGATGGGCGCTGTCATTCCAGTGGAAATATACGCCGGCATTCCCTCGGTGGCCCTGACGGATTGATTGCCATTGTCAGTACTGGTGCCGCGATCATTCTCCACCCGAATAGTGGCCCTGGTTTCGTTGGTATAGCCGCCGGGCCCAGTAGTAATTGTGGTATTGCCGGTATGAATAGATCCGTCAATATCCACTCCGCGCCGACTACTACTGCCGACTCCGTCGGAGCGCAGCGACAACAACAATTGTCTTCCTGCGCCATCGAGCTGCTTGAGCAGTTCGCGGATTTTAGCCAGCTCCTGCGCTGTGACATTCAGTATCAATTGGTCTTGATAAACACTTACCGAGCTGCCCTGGGACAGAAAGGGCACGATGGCTGGCTTAATCTGTTGCGGATCGGCAAAGCTCAGTTCGATGATCGTCATTTCTCGCTGGGCTAGAGCGACAGACGCCGAGACACACAACAAGAGCAGGATGAAGAAACGCATTTATAAAACCTTCAAGTCAATACCCAGCGCCAGCAAGAGTAAAATTGCCGAGCCAATAATAATTCTATACCAGCCGAATATTCGAAAGCCGTGTTTATTCAAAAATCCAATAAAGCCCTTGATCACCAGAACGGCTACAATAAACGCGACGATATTTCCCAGTATCAACAAATTAATTTGATCTGCTGTGATTGAATCGTGCATCTGGAAATAATCCATGGTCTTTTTCAGGGTAGCACCCAGCATAGTGGGTACAGCAAGAAAGAACGAAAACTCAGCGGCAACTTTACGACTCATTTTCTGGCTCATTCCGCCGACGATAGTGGCTCCCGAACGGGACACTCCCGGAATCATTGCCAGGCACTGGAAGCAACCTATCTTGAATGCATCCAAATAAGTGACGTCGTCTACCGAATCGATCTGTGGATCACCAAACCAACGATCTACGAAAAGTAGAATCACGCCTCCAACTAACAATGAGATAGCCACTGCCAATGGGCTTTCCAGCAAGTCGTCAATTGTATCGGAGAGCAGCATCCCCAATACGGCTGCTGGTATGAACGCGACGATCAGTTTTATGTAGAAATCTACACTCTGAAAAAATCGCTTAAAGTAAAGCGCGAACACCGACAGGATCGCGCCCAATTGAATAGCTATTATAAACAGCTTGGTGAAATCATCGCTGCCGATTCCCATGAAGGCTGAGGCCAGAATCATGTGACCCGTTGAGGAGACCGGCAAAAACTCTGTCAATCCTTCAATGACAGCGAGGATAAATGCGTCGGCCCAGTTCATGATTGTCTCAGGGTTAGTTGTGGAGTTTTCTGTTGAAGGAAACCAAAAATGATTGGCAGACATGATAGGCCAGTGATGGCTGGAATGACCAAATCAAGAAAAGACATTTTTCCTATACCTGCGACAAAGGATACAAAGCTGCGCACGACGGTATACACCCTCGTGCCATAGGTTTGTACGATAGCGCGTATCTGGTGCAAAAAATAGCTCCAGCGACCGAGGGCAGTTCGAGCAGCACAATTGTGCGGTAATAATTGACGCAGTAAATGCCGTTTGTAATAGTATCAACTTGCTCTCAAAAAGAAGCAGCCAATGCTATTTTCCTACCGACATGCTTGCTGTTTAGTGTATATCCTGCTGATGGCCAATATACTGTCAGGATGTGTGTTAGACCAGACCCACTCTAAAGCTGACCACGAAACGTTTTCCCTGAAAAACGACGACCTGGTAAATGGTGGTCTGGCATTTATTACCCCATCCACAGTGACGGGACAGGAACAGGACAAGCAAACACTGGCATTCAGCTTTGCAAAAGCCATGCAGGAGAGACGCCCCGACATCCGTATCGTCACCCTGCCAGAGACTCTCGGCGCCATCAACAGAGCGAATATTGCTGAAGACTACAAACTGATGTATGTGGATTATCGCGACACCGGCGTCTTCAAGCGCGACCTGTTGAAAAAAGTCGGCGATGCTACCGGTGCGCGTTACATGGCACAGCTAAAACTCGCCACTTTCAGTCAGAATTCAAATGATCGTTTGAGTCTGCTCGGAGTGCGGCTTATGCAAACCAAGCAGGCGAATATACGAATTTTCTTCCAGATATGGGACAGCAAAGACGGCAGTATCGCCTGGGAAGGCACAGAAGAAATGAATTACTCCTGGGACACAGCTACCGAGAAACCTGTTACTTTCAAGGCGATAGTTGAAAAGGCCGCAAACAACCTGATTGATCTACTGCCCTAGCGATATACTGCTCGACGTTCGCCATAGATAATGCCGCAATGGCATTCAGTGTAACCGGAGATTTTCGATGAGATTAGGTATCGCAGGGCTCGGTAAAATGGGCGCCAATATGGCGCGGCGACTGCGGCGCGGCGGCATTGAGGTGGTCGCGTTCAACCGCAGCGCGGCGGTGACAGATAATCTTGTTACAGAAGCTGGTGTCACGGCGAGTTACACTCTGGAGCAACTGGTTGATGCACTTGAGACCCCCAGGGTGCTGTGGCTGATGCTGCCCGCCGGCGATGTCACCCAGCAGGCCATCGACCAAATACTGCCGCTGCTCAGTTCTGGCGATGTGCTGGTTGATGGCGCCAACAGTTTCTACAAGGACTCGATGCGCCGGGCCAGTACAGTCGAGGCGACAGGCGTTCACTATGTCGATGCCGGGGTGTCCGGCGGTATCTGGGGTCTCGACAATGGCTATGCGCTGATGGTCGGCGGATCGAAGGCCGCTATTACGCAACTCGAACCCGCAATCCGCGTGCTGGCACCGGGACCGACAACAGGCTGGTTGCACTGCGGGCCGGCGGGCAGCGGCCACTTTGTCAAAATGATTCACAACGGCATTGAATACGGCATGATGCAAGCCTACGCGGAAGGCTTTGCCCTGATGAAAGCCCGGGAGAATTTTGACCTTGATCTGGGCGCAATCGCCGAAATGTGGCGTCACGGCAGCGTAGTCCGGAGCTGGCTGCTGGATTTGACTGCCGACTTTCTGGCCGACGACCAGCAACTGGACGAAGTGCTCCCGATAGTTGCCGACTCGGGAGAGGGACGCTGGACCGCGCTGGAAGCGATTGAACAGGGCGTGCCCGCGCCGGTGATGAGCCTGGCACTGATGATGCGCTATGCCAGCCAGGGTGGTGATGAGTACGGCGCCAAACTGCTGGCCAAGATGCGTCAGGGTTTTGGAGGTCATGCTCTCGGTGAGAAGCATACACCATGATCGGCCCCTGCCATTTCGTTATCTTCGGCGCTACTGGCGACCTGTCGGTCAACAAGCTGTTGCCCGCGTTGTACTACCTCGATCGGGAGGGCCGTCTGCCTGACAACCTGGCGCTTGTTGGCGTATCAAGGCGCGACTGGAACACCAGCCAATGGCAGGATTTTATGCGCGAGCAGCTGCCTGGACGGCTCGGCAAGGAATACCATGAGGCGCGATTCCAGCAGTTTGTAAGCCGTTTCAGTTACGTACAAGTCGTATACGACCAGCCAGAGCACTACGCCAGCCTAAAACTGGAAATGGCCAAGCCGCGCGAGGGCGTGTGCGCCAATATCGTGTTTTACCTTGCTATTGCGCCTGCCGATTTTACGGCAGTAGTGAGCCAGCTTGATGCTGCCGGGCTGAGCGGCCGCCTGTTTGGTAATCGTATCGTGGTGGAAAAGCCTTTTGGCTACGACCTCGATTCGGCACTGCTGTTGAACCAGCATTTGCACCGGCACTTCGAGGAAGAGCAGATTTTTCGCATTGATCACTACCTGGGCAAGGAAACGGTGCAAAACCTGCTCGTGTTTCGTTTCGCCAACAGTCTGGTGGAGCCAATCTGGAATCGCAATTATATCGACCATGTGCAGATCACCGTGGCGGAAAGCAAGGGCATTGGCAGCCGCGCGGGCTATTTTGACGGCACGGGCACCTTGCGCGATATGGTGCAGAATCACATGATGCAGCTGCTCTCGGTGGTGGCTATGGAGCCCCCGGCACAGCTGGATGCCAATGCCCTGCGCGATGAAAAGGTCAAAGTGCTGCGCTCGATACGCCCCATTCCCCGTGACGCGGTCAACCAGTATGTGGTGCGAGCGCAATATGGCGCCGGAGGTGGTGCTGTGGCCTATCAGGACGAGTCCGGGGTCGCCAAAAATTCCGTGACTGAGACCTATATCGCCGCCAAATTCTATGTCGATAACTGGCGCTGGTCGGGCGTGCCATTTTATCTGCGCACTGGCAAGCGCCTGCCAGACGACCGCACCATGGTCAGCCTGCGACTGAAACATCCACCGCAGCAGTTATTTCGTGAGACGCCGATGGAGCACATCGAGCCCAACTGGATCGTACTGTCGATACAGCCCGAGGAAAGTATGCATATTGAATTGCAGGCCAAGGAGCCGGGGCTGGATATGCGCACTCGCACACTGCAACTGCGCGCCTCCTTTCGCGCTGACAATGAACGGCCAATGGGCGCCTATGAGGCACTGCTACTGGACGTCATCAAGGGCGACCGCAGCTTGTTTATTCGCTTTGACGAGGTAGAGTGGTCGTGGAAGGTGGTGGATCCCATTTTGCGCCAGTTCAGTCTCGACCGGGAGTTTATCCAGAGCTATCCTGCTGGCAGTTGGGGTCCGGAACAAGCCAGTCGGCTGTTCGACAGCGCTGATCAAAGCTGGCGCAATGATATTTAGGTATGCCGCCACGCATCCACTATTTTGACTAACAGCGTCCTGCTGGTCGATGCGCTCTGCGAACGTATCGCTGCGCTGGCCAGATCGTGCCTGGAACAGCAGGGTTATTTCAGCATCGTCCTGGCGGGTGGCACCACGCCGCGTCAACTGTACCAACAGCTGCGCCACCTCCCGACCGACTGGCGCGGCTGGCATATTTATTTCGGTGATGAACGCTATCTTCCTGCGGGAGATCCCGATCGCAACGACAGCATGGCGGCAACCGCATGGCTGGATCATGTTGCCATTCCAGTTGCGCAGATACATCGCATACCGACAGACGACAACGTCTACTCGGCAGCCGCGTCCTACGCCTCCGTGCTGCGGCGGCACCGGGTTTTGATCTGGTACTGCTGGGACTGGGGGAGGATGGCCATACGGCCAGTCTGTTTCCTGGTGATACAGCAGCTTGCAACAGTGCCGAGTTGGCAATTGCAGTTACCAATGCGCCCAAGCCACCGCCGCAGCGTGTCAGCATGAGCCCTAAATGCCTGAGTATGGCCGCCGCTGTGTGGTTTATCGTGACTGGCGACAGCAAGCGACAAGCACTACAGGCCTGGTTGGCGGGCGCGCAACTGCCACCGCAAACCATAAGGCCGCGCGCGGGGGTCGACATTTTCACCGATATCGAGAGCTAGCCCGCCGCTACGGACAGCCCGCAAGCGCCTTGGCCGGACCCTTGGTGAGCTGCATCGCAGCGGCGCGAAAATCCGCATTGGAGACTGAGCGACCGTTGCTGACGAGCTTCTGCACCAGTGTATCAAGCGATGCTTTACCTTTGCTGGCAGCGCGAATTTCAGTATCCAATGCCCGCATGACAAGTGCCGCACGTGCGGTCTGTTTCCCCTGCGATCGATCAGTTGCCGCACACTGTACACCGGCGCTCCATTGTTCCAGGGTATCGAAAGACTCGTTGTAGCGCCGCTGTGAGATACCGCCCGAGCGCAACAGCAACTCCAGACTGTAGTATTCCGCGAGCCCCTCAACGATCCAATCAGCGCCCGCTGTCCCGTACAGGCGACTGGCTATGTGTACCAGTTCGTGCAGCATCGGGCTGGTGCGGTTACCGCTTACGAGAGGGCGAGCGGGGTGCAGGTACAGAGAGCCCCTGCCGGACAGTCCACCGCGCCACATGTCCTGCGAACCACTGACAATCAGCAGGCGCTGTGGAAAATCGGGAAAAACTTCAACCAGGGCAGGCATGGTCCAACGCACGAAGGTGAGCACATCATTCGCTCTTGGGTTGCTGCCCAATGGACTGGCAACGCTGATAATCCGCTCGCCCACATTGTCACGCCGTACGCCCAACTTCCCGGCCAGCAGCCAGCCCGCGGGTCTATCGAACATGCGGTCTGGGTCAGTGACGTCGAGTACACGGCCAGCACCGCGGCCATACGGTGTTTCAATGGCCCAACCCTTGGGCGCAACCAGTTTGAGCGTTGCCTTCGAGGAGGCCCCCTTGACGACACGAGCGTGTGCAGGTGGAAACAGTTTGTCGAGCTTTAGCAGAGCCCAGGTGTCCTCAATACGCGAGTCTTCATCACCATTTGACCTCTTGTTTGCAATGACAAAGTCGAATTTCAGCACGCCGCCTTTCTTTTCCGGGCGCCAGGTAATGCGATCCCCATCGACTTCGATGCCCGATGTCTGCTCGTATGTTCAAGTAACGTTTACTGGGCATGACGAACTCGAGACTGCGCACCAAACGCCTGGGTTGTTTGATGGTCACACTCACGTTAGCGAGGCCGGTCTTGGGATCAAGCGTCGCGCCGTAGACAATCCGGTATACCTTGGTCGGGTCGACACCTCCTGCGCCGGTTGCGCAAGCTACTAAACCCGGTCAGGAACATGATGCACCAGCAAACGCCAAGCCGTATCTTCCGTCGCAGGCTGATTGCTTGCTGAATGTATTGCGTCCGGCAGAGGTATCAACTCGAATTCCAGCTTGCTCGCTCACAGTCAGGTTCCCAGGTGCATGTTATGCTCGAAGCGCCTATGGTATCAGATGACCCGCCCGCCAAACGACACTTTCGGCGGCGGCGCATTTACAAGTGCGACCGCACATGCCTGCATAGCCTGCGATGCTGTTGTACAAACTGGCACGCTGTAACCAACGCCCGGCCTTCGGGTTTGCTGTTGCGGTGGAAAATAAACGTTCGACGAATGGTGATCACAACGGATAGAGTACGGGAAAGTCTCGCCAGAAGCGCCAGATCACATGAGTGTAAGTTCTCGAACCGCCACACTTCCCTTCGCTGTCGCTGTGTATGGGTATAGCCACGTTTGCGGGCATGGATGCCGTGATGAAAGGGCTGTCTCTGGAGATGGGGGCTTATAACGCCATGCTGTGGCGTACGTTCATCGCCCTGGTACTGGCGGCTGCACTTTTTCTTGTGCGGCGAGGACGCTGGCCTGGTAAATCGGTACTGAGGTTTCATATCTGGCGCGGTGTGGTCACGTCGCTGATGGCGTTCCTGTTCTTCTGGGGCCTTGTTTATGTGCCGCTGGCGGAAGCGATAGGCTTGTCATTCATCGCCCCGCTTATTGCTTTATACCTGGCAGCGGCGCTACTGAAAGAGAAAATTGGTGAATTGGCCATACTGGCCTCAATAATAGGTTTTGCCGGAGCGCTGGTTATTGTTGGCGGAAGATTGGGCGGCCATTACAGTGATGATGTATTGAAAGGAGTCGCGGCGATCCTGTTGTCCGCAATACTGTATGCCTACAACCTGATTTTGCAAAGGCAACAGGCACAGATTGCCGGGCCGATTGAAATCACTTTTTTCCAGAACGCGACAATGGTTGCAGTGTATCTCGTCTTTGCACCTTTCAAGGCGGTAGCGCCGACCTTGGACCAGTTACCCAGCCTGGCCGCGGCTGCCATACTTGGCATAGCCTCACTGCTATTGCTTTCCTGGGCTTATGCGAGAGCGGAGGCGAAAATTCTGATTCCTGTCGAATATACCGCCTTTGTCTGGGCCTGCCTGTTCGGCTGGCTGGTATTTGCGGAAGAGGTTACCGCTGCTACTCTGGGCGGAACCGCACTCATCGTTGTTGGGTGTCTGGTTGCCATGCGGCAAAAGCCGGATCAGGTCGACCACATCGAAACCACTGCGGTCTAGCGAGCGCCAATGAAACAGCTCACTGTACTGGATAAGTACACTCTGCCTTGTCGCAACAATGCTATGCGCAGCTCCGGCGCGGGCTACGTGAGTGGGAACTCGTTTATGAAGCTGAAAATCTGCGCGTACAACGGCGCGACTATGCAGGTTCCGAGTTGGATGAGATTAAGGGAGTCGTCCGGGTAAAAGCCACGCTAAACGCCGTGATGGCATTGCTGAAGGATGCCCAGTTCAATCGCGAATGGGTCTACCGAAGCGGGGGCGCCAGCATTTTGCAGGATGCAGGCTATGCCCAGGCGTATGTGTATGGCGTAGTAGATGCCCCTTATCCAATGAGCGACAGGGATACGGTGGTGCGCTTCGACTATCACCAGGATCAGGAAACAAAGGAAATCACGGTAGCGATAACCAACTTTCCGGACTTTATTCCAGAAAAGGCAGATCTCGTACGCGTACCAAGAATTGGCGGGTACTGGCACCTGAAGCCGGAAAAAGACGGTTGGGTGGAAGTGACCTATCAGGTTTACGGTGACCCGGGTGGTTGGATTCCGGTCTGGCTGGCGAATCGGGCCGCAGTCATATCGGTGCAGGAAACGTTACGCAACATGATATCTGCCGTCAGTCGGTATGAGGGTGCCAGATCTGAATTCGTCGACGAGGCGGCTTTTTCTCCCGATAAATAATCCGCGCTAGCGTACGTATCCTGCAACCGCAATAAAGTGGCATACCGAGCCGACCAGTACAAAAAAGTGCCAGATGCCATGGGCATGGGTTAGCCGATCAAGTTTGTCCAGAATGTAAAAGATTACACCGACGGTGTACGTTACCCCGCCAGCGGCCAGCCAAAGAAATCCCGCCTCTGGCAGGGCATCTCTAAGACCGGCAAGATCAATTGTACATGCCCAGCCCATGCCCAGATAAATGAGCAGTTGGCAGATTTTTACTGCCCGTCCGGATAGCAGGATTTCAGACAGGATGCCGATCACTGCAAGAATCCAGACCAGCACCAGAATCATGGTGCCGCTGCTGTTAGCAACGCTTATCAGCATGAGCGGCGTGTAAGTGCCTGCAATGAGCAGGTAGATCGATATATGATCCAGCACTTTAAACACTCGTTTGAGCCGCGGTGCCTGGAAGCTGTGATAGAGGGTAGACATGGCGTAGAGCAGCACCAGCGTCAGTCCAAATACGCTGTAACCGACTATCATCTTTGGATCGCGGGTCGGTATGCTGAGCGCCAGTAATGCACCCAGCGCGACCAGGGAAAATACCGAGCCTACGAGGTGGCTGATACTGTTAAGCTTCTCGCCATAGTACATGGATGCTGATGTTCTCCCGGGCCTGAAGCAGGATAGGCGAAATAGAGGGCTCTGCCAAAGAGCATGTCAAACACTGAAAAATCGGTCAAGGCATTCCGCCACGTGGACAAGCTTGTGCGCGGGTTACGGCGGACACTGCGGCGTTTTAGGCGCAACCGCCTATGCCTGCCTGTTGCTGGCCTGTGCGTCCAGCGGTCCGCCATCAGGTTCGCCGCCGGATGATGCTCCCCCGCGCGTGGCGAGTGAGCATCACACCGTGGCGCTGCTGGGGGCCACCGGCATGGTGGGTGAATTTCCTGCTGCGGGAGATGCTGGCACGCGGTTATAGCGTGCGTGCGCTGGCGCGAACCCCGGCCAAGCTGGACGAATACAGTAGCCGGATCACCATTGTGCAGGGCGATGCGCGCGATCCGGTCGTGATTGAGGAGTTGCTGCGCGGCAGTGATGTGGTGATCAGTGCACTGGGTCCGGTGCAGGCGGACGGCGACGCGAACCTGTTCATCAATACCATCGTTACCGGCAATGTATTGCAAGCGATGGCAGCACAGGATATCTCACCGTTACATGGTCGTTTCCGGTGCGGGCGTGGTGATGCCCGGGGATGAGCGCAATGTATTGGGGTGGTGGATAAGGACTCTGGCACAGATCGGATTGCGAGACGCACTTGAGGATAAGCAGGCTGAGTATGAATTGCTCGCGAAAAGTTCCGCTGACTGGGTGCTGGTGCGCTGCCCCCTGATCGATCCGGCACCGTTCCGGCGGACCGCGTTAGCCTCGTTGCAGACCCCTCCCGCTTTTCGAGTGCGGGCTGGCGAAGTGGCGCGCTTTATGATTGACCAGATTGATTCTGCGAACTACAGCCGACAGGGTCCGTTCCTGGGCAGTGACCAACGGCGCTAGCGCTGATGATGAGGTAGCACCTGCGCCATGTTGAAAGCCCTTCGATGGATCATTGTTAGTGCGCTGCTACTACCTGTGCTGCTGGTCACGGTGGCGCTAGCGCTGGCCTTTTACGCTCTGGAGGATAAGCCGCTGGTAGAGCGAAGTGTGCCCGTTGATTATGCCACTGTCGCAGCCGGTAAGTCGCTGCTGAAGCGCATCAAAATCCAGGTAGAGTCTGCCGATGATCAGGGCACCACGCTGCTGGTCACTGAGGATGAATTGCGCCATCTCGCCCAGATGGCGTCCCATACCTTTGCGCGCCTGAATACCGATCTCTACTTTGACAGCGCCAGCGTTAACTCCCGCATGAGTGTGCAAATGCCTGCGAATCCGTTCGGCCCCTATCTCAACCTCGGTGTGCAGATTGGTCAGTCGAGCGACGGCATTGGCATTGATCGACTATCGATAGGCCCTCTGCATGTTTCCGGACGCTGGCTGTTGCCGCTGACGGCGCGACTGGCAGATGTACTGCTCAAGGATAAGCAAGCCAGCGCATTGCTTGCCAGTGTCCGCGGATTTCGGATTGAGGGGGATACCGCCCTGCTCAGCGTGGTGCCTCCACCTGATGCCAAAGCGCAACTCAAGCAGGCGGTGAGAACTCTGCAAGCTTCGCGCTTTCCGCCCGGCGAGGAAGAACGTGTTGTTCATTATTACGACAGTTTGGTTGCAATAGCGGAGGATCAGGGCGATCGCCAGAAACAGTCACTAGGCGTCTATCTGGTGCCCCTGATGGCGGAGGCAGCAAAGCGCAGCGCTGGCAGCTCTGCGGTGGCAGAAAATCGCGCTGCGATCTGGGCCATGGTCATTTATTTCAGCAACGGTGCATTCGAAGCTCTGGTCGGAAAATTGGTGTCCAGCCAGCGCCCATTGGTCCGTGCGCCCTCGCGGGTGACGCTGGGTGGCCGTGGGGACCTCATGATGCACTTCCTCTATTCCGCCGGCATTACCCTGGCCACGCAGCAGGGCATTGGTATTGCAGCCGGTGAGTTCAAGGAATTACTGGACTCTGGCAATGGTGGCAGTGGCTTCAGTTTTGCCGACCTGGCCGCAGACCGTGCCGGCATCCAGTTTGTCACTGTGGCCACTGCCAGCGAGGCAGGCAGCGAGGCAGTTTGCAGGAGAGACTTGTTGCAAGCAATGGCGAAGCTGGCTTTTTTCCGGATACGGCAGGACTGGCTGAAGGTCTGAGCGAAGAACAATTTCGCCAGCAGTTCGGGAGCACCGAATCGGAGCGTTATCGTAAACAGCTTGCACTGATCGACCAACGTATTGCCCGTCTGCCAGTCTATTAGTGCATCATCAAATGCTGCCCCTGGCCAGCCAATGATCAAGTTCCGGTGCCAGGCGCTCGGCGGCGATCTGCTCGTAGCGCCGGCTCTGCGCTTCAGTCAAAACACCGCTGCCAGCGCTGATTAGTGCCCTTGTGGAAAAAATTGCTGTTGTCTTTCCAGACGCCATGGTTGGCGCCGGGTGCCATTTTCTGTGCGTTGCTCTTCATCTCCGAGAAAGAGACGCCGTGCAACAGCTGCGGCCAGATTGCCTCATCTACGGGAATGTCCAGGTAAGCAGAGATGCGCCGCATTTGTCCATCCAGGTCCTTGAGCAGGTCATCAAAATGGACGAACAGGATATTGGGCAGGTGGCGGTAGTCCCACCAGGACTGCGCGTGGTGCAGGTGCGACCAGAAAGGGTAGCCATCCTTCTCCCACTCGAATGAGCCGCGATTGAGCCACTCGTCGAACGCGTCATTGATCGAATCCCCCGGGTAGGGCTGATCGGCCCCGCCCTGTCCGGCGCGTTGTTCAGGGCGTCGATGCCCTCAGGTTGCATGTTGTGCCAGTGATTCCACATGGACATAAACACGTCGCGGCCGTCGCGGCCCACAAAAATATATTTGACCTCGTCAAAGAAGCGGATGCCGTCCAGCGGGCAGTGGGTCTTGATATAGCGGCGGTGCTGGAGGCCCCGGATCTGTTCCAGGACCACGTCCAGTGGGGCGAAATTGGAGTCAAACCAGGGTGTCAGTGCATCCTGCGGCACAGGAGGCTGCGGTTGCTGGAAGACCAGTGCAGCGCAAATCCCCTGCATCCAGGTGGTGCCGGCCTTGTACGAGGTGGTGATGATAATGTCATCGGCCCGTGGCTCGAAATGTGCCCATTTTGCGCTGTTCATAAGCGCATTCTGGTAGTGGTGAAGCTTGTTGCGGTTTGCTGTTCATATGCACTGGGTTTCCCTTTTACCAGCTTTTTTTTGCCCGGTGACCATGCATTCCCGGCCAGAGTATTTGCAAGTATAGTCAGTATCGTCCATCAGGCCAGTTCCTGACCGAATAATCATGGTGAATGCATTGTGAAGCAACCGACGTCATACCGCGGTGTGGCCTTCAATGAAGTTCCGGATTCAGCGAACCAGATCCACGGTGACGATGTGGCTGCGCGATTTGGCTTCGAGGGTGGTCTGGTTCCGGGGGTTACCGTGTCCGCGTATCTGGCGCATCCGGCCGTCGCGGCCTGGGGCCTGGATTATGTGGCCAGGGGGGCTGCGCGGGTGGTGGTTGAGAAGCCTGTCTATGACGGACATTCTTTTTCAGTCGAAGTGAGCGCAGAGGGCGAGCGCGCCTATAACGCGGTCTTAAGGGACCTGTCGGGCAGCATCCGGGCCCGCGCCCGCTGCTGGCTTCCAGAAGTCTTGCCTGTTGCACCACGACGTCGCGGCGATACGATAATCACGGCGGACTTCGAGCGACCGTTGGGAACTCCTGAGACCATGCGTCGCTTACAGCGCAGTGGTATGGGTGCATTGCGAATACGCTGGAGTGAATCATCCGAGCTCACCACATACTTTCGCGATAGCAAGCTTATGCCGACACCATTGAGGATCGAAGGAGGTCGTCACGCCCATTTGGGATTCGTGCTTGGTCTGACGAACTGGGTATTGGACAGCAACGTGCTGATCAATCCCTGGTTGCATTTGCAGACTGATTCACAGTGTTTTCACGCAATCGAGCCTGGCACCGAGCTCATCGTGGAAGCCGCCATCATCGATCTGTTCGAAAAGAAAGGTCACCAGTTCTGCGATGTACAGGTAAGCGCCTATCGAAGCCACGATGACGCCGCGGTCATGCACACCCGTTTACGGGCAATCTACCAGCTACGTGGTGCCTGATCGGTTAATCAGGGAAACATGCGCTAATCCGCTTTGCTCTTTTTTGGCAGCGCAGCAACCGCAGCACCTCCCACCACTAACAGCGCGCCCAGGCTACTCAGCCAATCCATAGGCTCAGCGGGAATGTCCGCCAGCTGCCAGTGATTCAAGGCCAAACGTAAACAGTAGGGTCAACAATGGCGCGATAGGCAGAACAGCGCTTACCCGGGAGGATTGCCAGTAGCTCATGGCCAGCCCAAAGCTGCCATAGGCGATGATGGTATTGAGCCCGCAAAAGACCAGCACACCCAGTTCGGTCGCATCCAGTTCACGTATTGTTTGCACCTCGGAGAACGGCCATAGCAACACCGTCCCGGAGAGGCAGATCAGGAACAAAATGTCCTTGGTGTCGTGCTCAACCAGCAATTTTTTTTGCGCCAGGCCATAGCATGTCCAGGTAACTGCCGCTGCGACTATAAGCCCTATACCTGCCAGATAGGCGTCACTGGTGAGGACAATACTGGTGAGGCGCTGGTGAAAGAACAGCAACATGCCACCAACAAGTGTGGCGACACCCAGCCATTGCACGGCAGAAAATGCTTCTTTGAATATGACCACGCTGCCAATCAACAGCAGCAGTGGAGCCAGCTGAATGAGTATCTGCGCCGCACCGGGGTTGATATGATCCAGTCCCCATATGTACAACAGGTAATTGCTGAGAAGGCCCACGACCGCGACTGCAGCGAGCGGCCCGCTTCTGGAGAACAGCAGGTTCTTCAAAGCTGTACCGCGCTGACGTCCGTACCAGAGCAGGGCGATCAGCGCGGAGAGCGAAAAGCGATACCAACTGATGGTGATGGGGTCCATCACATCAAGGATCATTTTCAGCGCGAGAGGCAACAAGCCCCACATGAGGACGGTAAGCAGTGTGAAGCTGAGGCCCAGCTTCCAGTTTGTGGTCACGACAGGCGATCGTCCGGGCGTGTCATGGCCTGTCGATCATACGTTCCTGTACATGGTCAGCATCAACCAGCGTGGCAGTGTGCGGGTAATCTTGTGTCAGTACCGCTACCAGCTGGCTCGCCGCATTGACAAAGGCTGAGTCGTTGGAGAAGTCCAGAAATTCGATCGCCGAGGATACGTCCTCGTTTGATCGCACCGCTGCTGTCCGCACAGCCTTGGGTATGGTGATGACGTCGTCATCCGGGTCTGAGTCAAGTGACTGCAGTAGACGCGAGATGTTGATAGCCGCAGGCGAGTCTGGCGCACCCTCCACTACAAGATCCTGCGGCGTAATTACTGACTTGCCCGGCACAGGCTCACCCAGACCTACTTCACCGATAAAGAAGCGCACGGTTTTGCCAGTTTCGTACTGAAACTCGCCATTGCTGTCGGTGACGCCAGAAAGCGCGCCTGACTCATAGCTCACACCCTCTACCGGGGGGTCGCCAAAGCTTCCGCTATTTGCTACGACGATGATTTCCTCATCATCCTTATCCTTGTCCCTATCGTCTCTATCAGAGGAGCCGCCTCCGGAGCTGAAGAAGAATGCGCACGAGCTACCGACCAGAAACGGTAATGCTAACAGAGTAAGAATAGGGAAGATTCTGCGCATGTTCATATCAATCACCCTGGAATCGCTATGCCCACCAACGTTACTGTGACGCAAGGCAGAATATTACGGCTAAAACGAAGTGCTTGCTATCCGTCGCCGGTGCTTTAAGTGGATTTTTGACTGACAATAGCCAACCACGGTTGCTCCGCGCGAGGTGCCCCGTGTGGGCGGTAGTAATGCTCGAGAACGGTAAACCCGGCGGCCTCCAGGTAAGCCTTTGACGCCTCAAACTCCATAAAGTGTCCGTAGCGCTGGCCAGACCAGCCCTCACTATTGCCGCGTGGATTGGAGGAAAACAGAATGCCGCCGGGACGCAGTGCATTGTGCAATTCCTGCAGAACACGTGGCAATTCCTGACCGGGTACATGGAACAGACGAGGCGTTCGCGAAGATGCCATCAAACCCGTGCGTCCGGCAGTGCCAGCGACAGGAACTGTTGATGCAGCACCTGGCAGCCCGTATTGGCACGCGCCATGGTACAAAAGGCGTGACTGCCGTCCAGGCCGACCGGGCGGTGGCCGAGGGATTTAAAATAGCTGAGGTCTCTACCCGGGCCGCAGCCAAAATCCAGGATATCGAGCGTCTGTGCAACCGGAAATTGGCTCAACAACGCCTGGTAATTCTGGGTGACATCATGATCCTTCGTCCCCTGCCAGAACGACAGGGCATTGGTGTCGTAATGAGCCAGCGTGATCTTTTCAATCTCTGTCAGTTGTTCGGTGGGTAATGTATCTGGCATACAGTACTGTCTCAACAATCAACCGGTGAATAGGCCCGCCAGCGCCTTGCCCTTGGCGGCGGGTGGCGCCAGGGAAAAATCACCCATGTCGGCATAGGCTTTGGCAAACGCGGTGCGCTGTGACAGTCGCGCGATGTAATCCGAAAACGTGCTGCTCTGGCACAGACCATACGCCTTGGCCCACAGGACATTCTGTCCCATGACGCAGTCTACCGCGCTGAAGCGGTCGCCACAGATGTAGTCAGATTTTTCCAGTCGGTTAAGCAGCTCGGGCTCAACCTCCCCGGTAAATTTCTGGTTGTAGCGCGCAATGGTTTTTTCATCGCGGTCTCTGCCCAGCAGATGGGTGTGAATACGAATCTGCCACAGCATCATATCCATCCAGGAGGTGCCGAAATGCAGCATTTGCAGGTAGTCGACCCGCGCCAGCGAAAACGTATCGGCCAGCAGGCGCCAGGCCCTTCTCGGGAAACAGGTCGGCCAGCAGCGACACCATGGCCCCGCTTTCCAGCATCATGTGGCGTTCGCCATTGTCCAGCGTAATCTCCAGCGCGGGCACATTGTGGTTCGGGTTTTTTTGCAGGTAGTCCGGGCTGTACTGCACGCCGTCATACAGCGGCACCACCTCGACGTCGAAGTCGTCCTCCAGCAACTCGTGCAACAACCACTTGACGCGGGCACTGCGGGTGGCCGGAAAATGGTACAGTTTCAGTCGCGTAAAATTCATTGGCTTACCTCGATAAAACGGGTGCTGCCAGCGGCTGCACCTCAAACAACGTCACCTCGCCCCGGCTGCCCAGGCGCATCACCGGGCCCCAGGTGCCAGTGCCGGGAGAGACGTACAATTGTGTCATGCCATCCCTGAATAGTCCCACGGTCTGTTCGAAGACCCGGCGCACCACCAGATTAAACGGCACGATCTGCCCGTTGTGGGTGTGGCCAGAAATCATCAGGTCGACCCCGGCGGCGGCCGCGTCCGCCAAGCCCGTGCGGGCGATGATACAGCAGCAATACAAAACGGTCGTGTGTCGATCTCGAGCTTCGCCAGTTCACGTTCCACCTGGCCGGGATGTTCACTGTCGTCGATGCCGATCAATTGCACCGCACCGTGCGTGACGGTGCGAGAGCGCAGCACTTCTACCCCAAGTCGTTCCAGGCGCTGCAGAATCTCATCCAGATCCTCGTAGCGCTCGTGATTGCCAATGGTGAAGTAAATGGGAACTGTGCAACGGCGCAATGCAGACAATTGTTCCTCCCCTATCCCGGGGGCATCAATAAAGTCGCCCGTGATACACAGAAACTGTGCGTTGGCACTGTTCACCTGCTGTATAACCCGTTGCAAGAAACGCAGCACTGCGCGAGCCAATATGCACGTCGGTAATTTGCACGAAGCGTAACGTGGAGGTCAATTTTGGGCTGGAGAGCTGCACCTTTACTACCGAAGGCGAGTACGCATTCAGAACACTGAACACCAGCAGTAGCGAGGGACAGGCTAATCAGCACATAGGCGGCGGTCGGGCCAGCCAACCACCCCAATGCGACCGGGAGCTCAGCGAACAACAGCATACCAAGTAGCAGAGGACTTATCCCCAGCCACAAATCCGCGCCGCGCCGCAGCCAGAAAATCGACGCCGGAATTGGCGTGGCGCAGGTAGACCCTGGCGACAATCTGGCTGAAGAACAAGGGCAGGAACACAGTCGCGGTTTGCCAGCCGTCCATACCCAACCAATAGCACAGGCGTAATATTGGATAGGCAAATAGCGGGAGGTGCATCAGCAGCACCACGAACAGGAATTGATGACGTCTACGCATACTGTAAGCATACCCTCAGTGGGCGACATCCCAAAGGTATACACTGTCTTCAGTCGCCAGAATTTATGCTGCGCTTGCGCCGTAGCAATAAATACACTGCGGGAATCACCAGCAACGACAACAATGGCGCGGTGATCATGCCGCCAATCATCGGTGCGGCGATGCGCGTCATGATTTCGCTGCCGGTGCCGCTACCCCAGAACAGCGGCAGCAGGCCTGCAACAATGACTGCGACTGTCATGGCCTTGGGCCGCACGCGCAGCACCGCGCCTTCGACAATTGCGGCCAGTAAATCCTGCTCGCCGCTCTGTCCGGCGTCGATACGCGACTGCCAGGCACGATTCAGGTACAGCAGCATGATTACCCCGAACTCTGCCGAGACGCCGGCCAGCGCAATGAACCCGACCCCCGTTGCAACCGACAGATTGAAATCCATCAGGTAGAGAAACCACACGCCTCCGGTCAGTGCAAAGGGCAGGGTGCCCATGATGAGCAGGGCATCGTCAATGCGTGCGAAGAGCAGGTAGAGCAGTACAAAAATGATCAGCAACGTTGCCGGCACAACCAGTTTCAGGCGCGCGTTGGCGCGCTCCAGAAATTCAAATTGGCCCGAGTAGATAACGCTTATCCCGGGCGGGAGTGTGACGCCCTGCGCCACGGCGGTACGCAAATCCGCTACCACCGAGGCGAGATCGCGACCGCGTACATCCACATACACCCAGCCGCTGTGGCGCGCATTTTCACTCTTGAGCATGACCGGACCTTCCGTCACGCTGACTTTGGCAACTGTTCCCAGCGTAATTTGAACGCCGTCCTGGGTTAGCAGTGGCAGGTCGTGCAGGCGCTGCACAGTATCACGCCATTCACGCGGGTAGCGCAGACTGATCGGAAACCGCGCCAGGCCCTCCACCGTTTCACCGATATTTTCACCGCCGATAAGGCCGGCCACTACTTCTTGCACATCGGCAATATTGAGCCCGTAGCGTGCGGCGGCGGCGCGATCTATATCGATATCGACATAGCGACCGCCAGTGAGACGTTCAGCCAATGCAGAGGATACCCCGGGTACTGTGCTCAGCGACACGCTCGACTTCCTCCGCCACATGGTCAATATCAGCGAGCGAGGCACCGGCGATTTTCACGCCGATCGGACTTTTGATGCCGGTTGCCAGCATATCGATACGATTGCGGATCGGCGGTACCCAGATATTGGTCAGGCCCGGCACCTGTACCGCACGATCCAGTTCCTCGATCAGTTTTTCTGGCGTCATCCCCGCGCGCCACTGCGCTTTGGGTTTGAATTGCACCGTGGTTTCGAACATCTCCAGTGGCGCAGGATCGGTGGCGGTCTCGGCGCGCCCTGCTTTGCCAAAGACGTGCGCCACTTCCGGCACTGTTTTAATCATGCGGTCCGTTTGTTGCAACAGCTCGCCGGCTTTTTGCGCCGACAGACCTGGCAGAGCGCTGGGCATATACAGACAGATCGCCTTCATCCAGCGCTGGCAGGAATTCACCCCCCAGTTGGCTGATGGGCCAGATCGCTGACACCAGCACCAGTGCCGCCAGCACGAGAGTTAGCCTGGGACGCGCCAGCGCCGCATCGAGTACCGGGCGATACAGTTTGATCAACAGGCGATTGAGTGGATTGTTATGTTCTTCCGGCAATTTTCCGCGAATCCAGTAGCCCATCAGGATGGGCACCAGCGTCACCGACAAGCCCGCCGCCGCTGCCATCGCGTAGGTCTTGGTATATGCCAGAGGTGAAAAAAGCCGTCCCTCCTGCGCCTGCAGGGTAAATATTGGCACAAAGGAGAGGGTGATTATCATCAGGCAAAAAAACAGCGCGGGACCGACCTCAACCGCCGCCTCGGTAATGACTTGCCAGTGTTCCTCGCCGCGCAGTTCACTATCGGGATGCTGACTGTGCCAGGCCTCCACTTTTTTATGTGCGTTCTCGATCATCACGATAGCGGCGTCCACCATGGCGCCGATGGCGATCGCGATGCCGCCCAGTGACAGGATATTCGCGTTGATACCTTGATAGCGCATCACGATGAACGCCATCAGGATACCCAGTGGCAAGGTGATAATGGCCACCAGGCTGGAGCGCAGATGCCGCAAAAACAGAACGCAGACCAGGGCCACTACCAGAAACTCCTCGAACAGCTTGCGGCCCAGGTTCTCGATCGCGCGGTCAATCAGGTTGCTGCGGTCGTAGGTGGTGACGATCTCTACCCCGGCGGGCAAACTGGATTTGAGCTCCTCCAGCCTGGCATGCACGGCGGCAATGGTGGTGCGTGCATTCTTGCCGGAGCGCAAAATGACCACGCCACCCACCGCTTCACCTTCGCCGTCGTACTCGCCAATACCACGACGCATCTCCGGTCCGAGCTGGATAGTGGCGACATCGGCGAGTGTGATCGGTACGCCATCGACCAGACGCAATGGAATAGCCTGAAAATCGGCGACAGACTCAAGGTAGCCGCTGCTGCGCACCATCAGTTCCGCTTCACCCAGGGTCAGTACCGCACCGCCGGTCTCCTGGTTGCCCGCGTTGATCGCCGCGCGGATCTCCTGGTGCGTTATACCCAGCGCGACCATTTTGACCGGGTCCAGCACCACCTGATACTGCTTCACCATACCGCCAATGGTGGCGACCTCGGCCACATCCGGCAGGGTTTTCAGCTCGAATTTGAGGAACCAGTCCTGCAATTGCCGCAGCTGGGCCAGGTCGTGAGCACCGCTGCGGTCGATCAGCGCATACTGGTAGATCCAGCCGACGCCGGTGGCGTCCGGACCCAGCGCCGATTTTGCCGTTGCGGGCAGGCGGTCCTGCACCTGGTTCAGGTATTCCAGTACGCGCGAACGCGCCCAGTACAAATCGGTGCCATCCTCAAACAGCACATACACATAGCTGTCGCCGAAAAAGGAAAAGCCGCGCACGGTTTTCGCGCCGGGTACTGACAGCATGGTCGTGGTGAGCGGGTAGGTGACCTGGTTCTCCACAATCTGCGGAGCCTGCCCGGGGTAACTGGTGCGGATGATGACCTGCACATCGGACAGGTCGGGCAGCGCATCCACCGCCGTGGTGCGCAGCGCCCACATACCCCAGAACGTCACGAACAAGGTCGCCAGCAGGACCAGGAAGCGATTGGCAATTGACCAACGTATCAGCGCGGCAATCATTGCGGTACTCCCATGTCATCTGTGCGCCTCGTGCAAATCGGGTGCAGGTGCGGCGTTAGCAGGGACGGTGCGCGGGATACATGCCGGACAGGCTGGCCTCTGAATCGAGCAGGAATTGCGCGCTGGCGACGATCTTCTGCCCTTCCTGTAGCCCGGCGTTGATGACCGTGCGATCATCGATCTCGCGGCCCAACTCGACGTCGACCGGGGCGTAGTCGCCCGCGTCCAGCACCGCCATGACCAGGCTCCGCTTACCGGTTCGAATGATGGCCTCGGTGGGAACGGCCAGCGCAAAGCCATCTTCATCGGCCTCCAGTCGCACCTGCGCCGACATACCGGCGCGCAGTTCACCGCGCGGATTGGGCAGTTCGATGCGTACGCGCAGAGTGCGACTGGCTGCGGCCAGGGTGGGCAATACGGCGGTAATGTGGCCCTCAAAGGTTTGTCCCGGATAAGCGGCCAGTTGCACCTGGGCAGAATCCCCTACCCGCACTTCCAGAGGCGCGACGTTCAGGTACCGCCACTTCCAGCCACACGCTGCCAATTCCCTGAATACGCGCCAGCATCTGGCCCGGCATCAAGGTCATGCCGCTGCGCACGTCCAGCGACTCCAGCACTCCCGGCACGTGAGCTCTTCACGATAAAACTTGTCGCGCGCGCCCCGTTTTCTCCAGTTCACTGATCACCTCGGCTGACATGCCCAGCAGGCGCAGGCGCGCGCGCGCCGCATCCACCAGTGTGCTGTCTGCGCCCGCGCGCAGCACCAGAAATTCGGCCTGCGCCGCAGACCATTCAGGTACCAGTACTTCAGCCAGTGGTTGACCCGCAGCAATCACATCCCCCGGCGCCAGCGGCCATACCCGCTCTACCAGGCCAGCGCTGCGCACCTGCTCCAGGGTCACATCGCGCTCATTGAATGCCAGCAGTCCGGACGCCTCAATCACCGACACCAGCGCAATACGCTCCACCACCGCTTCGCGCATGCCAATGTTCTGCGTGATCTGTGCGTCGATTTTTACCGCGCGGGGATAGTCATTCTCAGCAGCGTCTTCGCTCGCATATTTAGGTACCAGGTCCATATCCATAAAGGGGGATTTGCCGGGTTTATCGAAGTGGTGTTGCGGTGACATCGGGTCGTACCAATACAACACGGCACGCTCGTCGTTGCCCTGTGCGGCGGTTGGCTCAGGCTTGGCTGAATGGGCCTGCCCCCACCACCATCCCGCCGCCGTACCCACGGCAAGCAGCAGCACGCTCATTACCAATGTCTGAATCCTGCTCTGTGTAGCTGTCATGGTTGCTCTCCTGTTGCGCCGTCTGCATAGAAATCGCCATAGGCAAAATGTAATCGCGCCGCACTTTGGTATAGCGCTCCGGTATTGGCGATAGCCTGCAAGCGCATCGCGATACGCGCGCGCCGCGCGCCAAGCACCTCAGTCAGTGTTCCCGCACCGTTGCGCCAACTCGCGAGCGCCAGCGCTACTTTCTTGTCGGCCAGCGGTAGAAGTACATCACTGTAACGCCGGTCGGCCTGTTGCAATCGTTGATATTCGGCGACTTCTGCTTCCAGCATGGCGGTATGCTCGCGTACGCTCGACTCGCGGTCCGCGTCCAGTGCCCTGCGTTTCGCCTGTTGGCTCGCGATCGCGGGATTCTGGCGCGAGCCTGGAAACACGGGTAGATCGACGCGGACTTCCAGCATAACCATGTCGTCGTAGTCGGAGCCGCGCTCCAACCAGGCGAATTCCACATCCCAGTCGGGATCCTTGTCAGCGCGTGCAGCTGCTATGTCTGCGTCCAGAGCGCGCTCCTGCGACGACGAATCCAAGCAGCTCGGGATGCTGATGCAACTGGTTTCGTAGTCCTGCGCTACTGATCGGCCACTGGGGAACCCCTCCGCTCAAGGGCAGCTCCGCAGCAGTACCTATCCATCGCCGCAACTGGGCGATGGATTGTTCCCGCCCCGCCGTTATTTCATCGCGCAGCGCCGCAATCTCCGCGGCCTCCTCTTGCGGCATCAGGGCATCGAGCGCTGTTCCCTTGGCTGCCGCCAGCCGCGCCCGCACTACATCGTCAAACAGGGTATTTTCGCTCTGCAACTGTGTCACCTGTGCCAGCTGCTGTTCCCATGTATAGCGCGCAATCCAGGCCAGTGCGGTTTCACGCAGCACAGTCTGGCGCTGCACACGCTCGTCGGCCCGCACCACATCAAGCTGCGCATTGGCTTGCTCGCTACGCGCTTTGCGCTTTGCCGGGTTGGGAAACTCCTGCATCAGTCCGATGCGTTGCATGGTCATGAAATCGGCGCCGGTGCTAAAGCGGTCATCGCCCTCGATCGGCAGGTTATCCAACCCTAATACCAGTTTCGGGTCGGGCATTTCGGCGGCCGGGACTGTCGCGTACTGTGCCGCCTCGATCAGCGCGGTGTTCGCGCGCAGTACAGGCGCTTCCCGCACCGCGGCGGACAGGGCATCGTCAAGCGTCAGCACTTGCGCCAGCGACACAGGTACCTGCACCAGCAAAAGCAACGAAAAAAGAAAAGGGATACGCAACGGCTGGTGAGACCGCGGTCGCAATCGATACGCAATAGACAACATGTTTTCAACTCCACGCCAGGCCAACCACAATCCAGTGGTGTCAGGCACAGGCAAATAATCAGGTCTGTCCCAGTGGTACGGACAGACGACAATGCTCGGGATTGGAGTTAAATCAGGGTGGGAGGCCGCCAAACGGCGGAGGGTGGACCAGAATAAGTACGTACGGGAAAGGCTGGTGTCTGTGTTACTGCGGATGTAAATGCGAGATGGAATATGGCCGGGGTGAGCATATAACTGAAGGAGGGCGAACACTCATGCCCGGTCTTGCACAACTGGCCCGTTTTGGCCACGGTGGCTGCGTCATTGCAACAATCGTGGCGGTCATCGGCGTCCGCTGGCGAGCCTGCCATATCCTGCATGTGCGGACAGTGCTTGCCAGCCATATCCATGCCCGCACTGGCCTGTAATGGCAGGACGATGCACATGAACGAAAGTAGCATGACAAGAAAACGTCGCATAATTTAATCCTAGCGGGTCATCTTCCATCTGTCACTGGATTTTCGTTGGTTGAGCAATAATGCCCAGTTCAGCCGCTATGCGGTCAATCTCCGCCAATTCCTCGGTGCTGACATCTTGACGGCCGTTTACTACTTCCGCGTCATTCCCGAACAAGGGAGGGCTCGGTCACTTTACCTCTTCGAAATCGTCCAACACCCAAGAGCGATCGAAGAAGGGTTCCGTCGGGCCGTAAAGCCTGAAGTAGGAGAACCATGACTTGCCCGGCAGGGATTGCACCCAGTTGCTCTCCATGCCTTCTGGAGCCTTTGGACCTACGTAGAGGTCAACCGACCCGTCGGGGTTTTTCTTGAGATTCATGCGCGAGGAGCGGTCGGCCTGTTGAGTCCGATTATCGATAAGCGCGCGCGTGTCGGTATCGTAGACAGTCATCGACCAGAAATTCGCGACCGGTGCGTCCTTCGCGACCCGGAGCCGGTACGTCTTGCTTCCATCAAGCCAGTTGCCCGCTTTGTCTTTGTAGGTGCCAAGATAAATCTGGCCCACACCCGGCGTTGTCGTCACCATACCCGCCGAGGTCGTCGTGGCCTCGTAGAACCAGGCTGCGCGTTCGTCGAGTTCATCGTAATTCTCGGCACGCTGGCTTGGGTCAAGCGCCAGTGCGAACTCCCACCGTCGACCATCGACATAGTGAGCGGCTGGAAACTGCTTTTCGAAGTCGTTTGCCTTCGCCATCGCTTCTCCGACGACGGCGCCTTCCGTCAGGAGCTTTGTTTGACGTTCGTCGGGCCTGAACGGCTTTCCCTTCTCGATGCCCAGCGGCTTGAGCATGGCCAGATAAAACCTGTCCCGTTCTTGCACGGGCTCGCGATTGATGATGTCCGCAAGGATCTGCCAATAGGCGAGGCCCCGAGGCTGTGTCTGTGACCACGACTTGCCCTTGACGTCGACAAACCGCACTTTGGGGGGATTGTCCTTCCGGGCCAGCGGATAGATCTTCAATGCATCGAGCAGGGCCTGCACCTTGGCGGGATCGCGCTCTAGCGCACGAAAGCCCCAGAAGATGTTTGTGGTCGACGGGTTGACGACATAGTAGCCCTCGGTGTTGTCGACCTGCTGGCCCGGACCGACCAACAGATACTTTCCGCCCTTGCCCTTGTCTGGTCCGGTCTGGCCCATGTCGACGACGGGCCGTTGCCACATGTCATTGACGAAGCCGGCGACGGAGCCCTCCGGCATGTCCACGACGACCGGCCCCGTCTCGGCAAGATTGAAGAAGCTGATGACGTAGGGCGTCGTTGCATTTGCCGTCAGGATGCCGCGCTTGCTGACGAAGTCGTCGTAAATGATGACGTCGCCCGACTTGGCGCCGAAGATGTCCTCATGAGCCTTCTGCCAGTTGGCCATGCCGACGATCGGCAACGCCCAGAGGTACGCCTGCGTGGCCCGCTGGAAGTCACGTTCGTCATAGAGCCTGGTGATCGTAGCGTCGCTCGGATAGCTGCCCTGAAATTCAAGGTTTCCGATCCGGGTCGAGACAGTGTCCGCGCGAACGACTGAAACAACCGCCATGCTGGCGGCGAGCGCTGCCAAAACGATTCTCTGTGATTTCATAGGCATCTTCCTTCCAAGGTCGTTAGGGCTAGTCGGCTGCGGTCGGCTGAGGCGCCTGCCACTCACCGGCCGCCAGCTTACCCTCTGGCCCATACATTCTGAGCACCATGAAGAACGGCCCCTGCTGCGGCGTCGGAAGCCAGTTGGACTCCTTGTCGCCGCCCGGGGACGCCGATTGCAGATAGATGTCGACCGAGCCGTCGGCGTTGGTCTTGAGCCCCTGCGTCCGGCTGCCGATTGCATAGCGCTGGATCGGGTTATCGACGAGCAAGCGATCCGGCAGGTCGTACATGGTCATGGACCAGAAGAACTTCACCGGCGGCACCTGGTCCTTGGAGAATCGCAGCACGTAGCGCTTGCTGCCGTCGAGCGGCTGCTTGTTCGCATCCACGCTGTAAGCCGTGTAGTAGGCCTCCTCTTTCGAGTTCCCGTAGATGCCGATGGCCGCACCAACGGCCCGTCGCATGACGTAGTCCGGGCCAAGAAACGCACGGGTGCCAAAGAGATTGACCGAACTGGTCGTTTTGGCGAGTTCGGCCTGGAGCTTGCTCGCCCCATCCTTGATGCCGGCCTCGATCGCGGCTCGTGTCTCCGGTTCGAAGTGTTGCCGGATCAAAGGCTCGCCCTGGGCCGATGCCGATCTTGGCAAAGCGCTCCATCATGGTCTTCTCGCTATCGACAGCGGGGCAAACCGAAGCAGGAAGTTCAGGTAGTCGATGAAGCCGATGGAGTTGGCGCGGGCCTCGTCCCACGCCGGAAACATGAAAGGTCGGCGCGGGTGGCGGAGGCTTTCCTCCCGTGAACTCGCTCAGCGGCCGAATGCGATACTGTTGCTGCATCGCAACCAGGCCGTCACGATCCGCCGGACCGGACCAGCTCGTCCGCGTCAGAGTGCCGATGATTTCGGTCTCAGCGCGCAACACTTTCGTGATGCCGTCCGGTGTCTCGCCCGTCCAGTTCGGGCCAGCGAAGAGATAGTGCCCCGCTTCGGTGCCGGTCGCTCGTGAACCGAGATAGGCGAAGTTGTGCGTGTAGAGATCGAACCACTGGAGCACGTAGTAACGGTCTGGCGACGCCGGAACAGAGACCACCATAGGCTCTGTCCGAAGGTCGAGCCACGCCCAGGAGTATGGCGTGTCGTTGCTGGGCGTGACGATGTCCTTGTCGGCCGGCGTGAAGCCACGCGAGTAATGACGGAAGCGGTTGAAACCACCGACATAGCCGGGGAACGAAGGATCGGCTGCCTGCTGAAACAGCGTCTTGTAGTTGTAGAGCATCGGATATGCATACAGGTAGGCGTCAGTCGCGATTTTTTTCGCCTCAGCCACGGAAACTGTCTCCGCGCGCAAGGGAGTGGCAATCGAGACTGCAAGCATAGCGGCCATGGTCAGAGCTGCGATATGAGCTAACATTTTCCGCATATTGTTCCTCCTCCAATGGCGGCATTTGTATCGCATTTGCCCGACACGATCAAGGCGGCTTCTGGGCCGTATTTGTCCCGTCCGGTTGTATCGCAAAGGAAAGAATTTCTTGTCCCGATTGATGCTGGCCCGTGGAGAGGTATAGCTGGCGCTGATCGTCACCGTGATGTTCGGCACGGGCCTGTTTGATCAGGATGCCACGGCGGGCAGGCTCATGAAGTATTGGACGGATAAACGGCCTATGCCTAATAGATTTCCTAGTGCGGGGGTCGCGCAATAATGCCCAGTTCAGCCGCTATGCGGTCAATCTCCGCCAATTCCTCGGTGCTGACATCCCCGTCCGCAGCCGCTACAGCGTGCAGCGATTCCAGCAACTGTTGCTGCCGCTGGTGACCTTCGCTGCCGGGTTCATGTATGACGGGGTCCTGCGCCGCACCGTGCATACCCAACATCGAATGGGAGAGATGCATGACCAGTTCAGCCTCGCCCTCCGACAGGCCGGATACTTCATGCAGAATGCGTCGGATGACGATATTCTCCTCCTCATTGATGTGCTGGTCGGCTGAGGCAACCCGGGTCAGTGCGAGCGCGAAAGCAGCCAGCTCCGTATAGGCGCTGGGTTCAAATCGCGCCATGATATTGAGCAGTCTGCCGGCGTCATCACCGACAGCATCCATCAGGTTTTTGATGCGGCCGTCCTCCAGGTGCAGGATACGATCCGCGATATCCAGTATGCGGTTGTCATGGGTCACCAGTACCACGGCCGCGCCTTCCTCCTTGGCCAGCCGCTGGATCAGTTCCACCACGTCGCGACCACTGTGCTTGTCCAGGGACGCGGTTGGCTCGTCCGCCAGAATAATGCTGGGATGATGCACCAGGGCCCGGGCGATGCCGATGCGCTGCTTTTGTCCGCCGGACAACTGGTCGGGCATCTTGTGCATGTGGGCAGCCATGCCCACATGGTTCAGCACTGTCTCGATGCGCTCGTTCCAGCCTTTACGGGAGCGCTCGCCGCCCAGCTCCAGCGCCATCTGTATGTTCTGCGCGACACTGAGCGAGGCGAGCAGGTTGTGCTGCTGAAAGATGTAGCCAATCCTGCGCCGCACTTTAACCAGCGCACTCTCCGAGACGGCCGACAGATCCTGGTCCAACACCCTTACCAGGCCTTCCTGACAGGAGCGCAGGGCGCCGATCAGGGTCAGCAGTGTGGTTTTGCCAGACCCGGAAGGGCCCGTCAAAATGATAATCTCGCCAGCAGCAATCTCGGTACTGACATCGAACAGGATCTGTTTGCGCAGGTTGCCCTTGCCGTAAAAATACGAGACGTTCTCGACCTGTATGGGGCTCTCGCTGGCCATCAGAATACATCCGCCGGGTCGGCCGAGCGTACTTTACGCATGGCAAGTACGCCCGCGAATCACACACATGACCAGGGTCAGCCCCAGCACAATACCAGCCTTGTCCAGGGTAAGTTCGAGGGGGAGGTTGGTCGCATCGGCCGATACCTTGAATACCACCAGCGGAGAGAGCGATGGCCGGGATAAAACCCGCCACCGCCAGGATGGCGGCTTCCTGCAACACCACGCCGGACAAATAGCGGTTGGTGTAACCCATCGCCTTCAGGGTGGCGTACTCCTTGAGATGGTCCTGCACATCGGAAAACAGGATCTGGTAGACGATGATAGCGCCCACCACGAGGCCCATGAGCACGCCTAAATTGAGTACGTAGCCGATAGGAGTACTACTGTCCCAGTAGGCGACTTCCATGGCCTGGAACTGCTCGCGAGTAACCACGGTGACATCCGGCGGCAATGCGGCGATGATGGCATCGCGCACTTCCTCCGCCACCGCGCCGGGCTCCGTCTGGACCAGGCCCAGGGTGACAGCGGAGTGCTTGCGATCGGGAAACATCCGCAGGAAGTTGAGGTCGCTGGTGATCAGTGCGCCGTTGATGCCGAAGGAATTGCCTACCTCGAACAGGCCGCCGATGCGGATGCGCCTGCTGTTCATTTCCAGCGTCACGGTTTCCGCTGTCTCGAGCATCGCGACGATGGGGCCGTACTCCGGTCGCGACAGCCGGTCGAACACGTAGTAGTCGTCCAGGCGCAGGTTCGCCTGTTGCTGCGGGCGTAATGATCTGGCCAAAACCTTCATCGGCCGGGTCGAAGGCGGCCACGAAAATCGGCCATACAATTTTTGGTTTTTCGGGATTGCGCCATCTGCCCCTGTTTTGTATAAACCGGCGTGACCGCCCTTACACCTTCCACGCCGCCCGCCTGGAATACCCGGACACGAGGAATGTCGTGTAGCTCCAGCAGGTACTCGGATTTGGGACTCAGAATGGCGATATCGTAGTCCCAGGCCTTGTGCCAGCGAATGCCTGAATCAAACATGCGCGGCGCGAAACCCCAGTCTGCACCAGCATCAACAACCGCCGCGAAGGTGATGCCGGCCACCGCGGCTAACAGGCGCAAGCGATTGTGCTTGAGCTGCCGCCAGCCCACCGGGATATGGCGCGCCTTCATGGCTGTATTTCCACGTCCACCTGCAGGTTGGTCAGGCGCTGTAGTGGCGCTGGATCATCCATAAGAATCGTGGTCTCCACGACCCTGGCGTCCGTGTCAGCCACAGGGTCAGTGCTCAATACATCCATCTTGCCGACCTGAAAGCCCACCTTGATAACTTTTCCTTGCGCCGGCTCTGCCAGGGCCGGGCTGGTGATCACGGCCACTTGTCCCTCAGCCAGGCGGTGCACGTCGGTTTCATACACCTCCGCCACTACCGTCATTTTGTCGGATTCACCCAACTCCAGTACGCCGGCGGGCCCTACCTTTTCGCCGGGGTGTGTATAGATCTTAAGCACTTGCCCGCGCTGCGGGGAGCGGATCAGCGACATCTCCAGACGCGCCTGGTATACGCCCAACTCTGCCTGCAACGAGCTGTACTTGAAACGTGCCTCGTCGAGGCTGGAGCGGGAGATGGTCTGCGAGGCGGCCAGGTTTTCCAGGCGGGCAAGATTCACCTTGGCTTCCTTCAGCAGCTCCTCCTGTTTGTGCACCTCCGCCTGGTGCAGCAGTTGATCGTCCAGCACCGCCAGTATCTGGCCATTCTCCACCCAGTCGCCTTCCTTGACACGCAGCTCGGCAATGACCGCGCCGCTGCCACCGAAACCGGAGGGTCCCGCCAGAACCCGTACTCCGTCGAGTGGCTCGATGCGGCCCAAACAAGTAATGGTATCGGCAAATGCGGGTGTAAAGATGAACAGGACCAGCAGAAGGGGTGACAGAGAGCGGAACATTATTCATCTCCTGTTGTGAGGTGTAACTTATTTTTGTGATCCAGCTTATTCCAGTTAGTATTCGGAAGATAGACAGTATCGATAGAACATCATTTTAGTCTACAAAATGCGTTGTTTGATGAGCGGAACGAATAGTTGCTGCCCTAAACTTTGGTTTAGAGTTTTGTGTGGGTGTGATCACCCTGTGCTATGCTCCCACGATATATTTTCACCACGATAGATCAGGAAAAAATTATGAAAATCCAACTGCGCAAGCCGGGCGCCATCTTTTTATTGGCTTATGTGGCCAGCAGTGGCTGCACCTGGGTCGATCCCATTCCGGGCGCAAGCAGTGTGACCCTGGTGCAGCCTGCTCATGTCAGCATTGCAAGCCGCTTGGTACTACCACATCCCAGGTAAAGGCGAAGATCGGGATCATCAATCGCAGCGATGAAAAAGTAGCAGGAGAGTTGCTCACACTCGCGCAAAACTCTGCTGTTGAGATAGGCGGCGATACGCTGGTAGCAGAGGGCGCTCCCAGCGAGGGCACACAGAAATTTAAAATCTATAAATGTCGGTAGTGTGTTGCGCCGGGTGATATCGGTCAGTCTTTGTTGAGGGTATAACGCCCCATCACACCCGATATCCGCCGCAACAGCCATTTCGGCGTGGCCCTTCCAGCTAAGGCCGCCGCGAGGTTTACCGCGCCGGGTACACAGATGACATCGCCTTTCAGGCAGGCCTGATACCCCTGGGCCGCAACGTCCTCGACATCACCCACGGCAAACCCCGGAATTTTCAGCCCGCGACTTTTCTCCTGCACGCTGGACAGCATATGGGTAGCAGTGATGCCCGGACACAGCGCGGTTATCGAAACTCCTGTTCCCGCCAGTTCTTCAGACAGTGATTCCGTCAATGACAGCACATAGGCCTTGGTGGCCGCATAGGTCGCCAGGCTGGGTATCGGCTGGAAGGCTGCTATGGATGCGACATTCAGAATGCGGCCCTTACCACGTTTAACCATGGGCGGTAGAAAATGACTCAACATCTCGGTAAGCCCGGTCACGTTGAGATCAATCAGACCCTGGTGCGAGGTGGCGGGTAATTCGACGAAGTGGCCGTGCTCAAGAACGCCGGCGCAGTTGACGAGGATGCCGACTTCTATACCTTGCTTGCGCAAGTTGGTGGCAAGCTTTTTCGCAGCGCCACGGCGGGACAAATCAGCCGGCTCGACCCATACTTCTACTCGCCAATCCGCTTTAAGCCGTCGTGCCAGGCTGCGCAGCTTGTCCTCACTGCGGGCAACCAGCACCAGATCGTAGCCGCCCTGGGCGAAGTTCCTGGCCAGCACTTCGCCAATCCCTGATGAGGCGCCTGTTATCACCACGGTCTCTTTAGCCATGGCTATTCCCTCCAGTTGTCTGCAATCACCGGGGAGTATTGAGCGGCGCCAACAACTCCAGCAGGGCAAGATCAGGTCCCCGCTCCACCTCATCCTTAAACGTCTGGATACACACATGGTTGGCGCCGGCATCCCAGTGGGCTTGTATGCGATCCGCAGGGCCTGCTCATCGCCCCAGCCAAAGATGGCATCGACCAGTTTGTCGCTGCCACCGTTGTCGAAGTCGGCTTCCACAAAGCCAAACTGTTTCAGATTGTTCTTGTAGTTGTCCAGGCCGGTATAGGTCGCCATATGGGCTCTGGCGATTGTTCGGGCGCGGTCCGCATTTGTTTCCAGGCATAGCATTTGTTCCGGGCAGAGCCAGGCATCCGGCCCCGAGGATTTCCCTGGCCCAGGCGGTGTGTGCCGGTGGCACAAAGTAGGGGTGGGCGCCATTGGCGAGCTCGGCGCTGAGTTGCAGCATATTCTGGCGCAGGGCGCCGAGCAGGATCGGGGCCTGCTCCTGCGCCGTTGCCGCCATATAGAAGGCATTCTTCATGGCTTCGAGATAGGTCCGCATGGTGCTGACGGGCTTGCGGTATTCGTGACCGCGAATGCCCGTTACCAGCGGCGCGTGGGACACGCCCAGTCCGAGCACAAAGCGCCCGGGCGCCAGCTCGGAGATGGTTTTATGGATAGCATTCATCGCCATCGGATCGCGCGCGTAGATATTGGCAATACCCGTGGCGAAATATCAGTTTCTCGGTGTTGGCGGCCATAAAACTGATGATGGAGAAGGGGTCCCGCCCCACCGCCTCCGGTATCCAGAGGGCTGAGTAACCCCATTGCTCCAGCTGCTGCGCGAACTGCACAGCCTCGGTTGCCGTCATATTGTCGATAAAGGCCCAGACGCCCAGTTTGCCGAGTTTGGTGGCCATGGATCACCGTCCTGTACTTGTTCAATTCAGGGGCTTACGTTAGCAGATTGCCAGCCATTGCACAGTAGGGTACTAATGACGCACTGCACGGCCTGACGTCGTACACCCTGCAACCTGGAGAAGCACATGATCACAATTCACCACCTTGGCGTTTCACAATCCGACCGCGTGGTCTGGTTGATGGAAGAGCTCAACCTGCCTTACGAACTGAAATGGTATGACCGGGGCGCGGATTTTCTCGCCCCGCCGGAGTATCGGGCCCTGCACCCCGTCGGTACCGCCCCGATCATCGTCGATGGCGATCTGGTCATGGCCGAGTCCACCGCCATCGTGGAGTACATTTCGCAGCGCCACGGGGGCGGCTGCCTGTCGGTGCCGGTGAGTGATCCCAACTATCCGCATTACCTGTTCTGGATGCAGTTCAATAACAACCTGCAGTCGGTACTGTTTATCAAACTGGCGTTCCAGTCCACGGGTACCACGCCGGGCGCGGACAACCCCATGATGGCCACGACCCAGCGCCGCGAGGACGGCATCTATCGCGCCCTGGAGCAGCGGCTCGGAGAGTCCGACTATCTCGGCGGAGCGAACTTCAGTTGTGCGGATATCATGTCGATGTTTAATCTCACCTCGCTGTCCATGCTGGGTGCGCGGACCATCGACGACAGCCTGCCCAATACGAAAGCTTATGTGGAGCGCGTCACGGCACGACCGGCATACAAGAAGGCGATGTCCATAGCCGGCCCTGCGGCGACCAGGCCCATAGCCTGATGGACGAGTTGCCATCTGGAGATCATTATTAAGAATAAGGAGAGCGACCCTGAAATACTACTGCGCGGCAGTGATTCTGGGCATCGGCTTGACAGCAGTCGGATGCTCGAGCGACAACAACGATAACGATGCTTCGGATGTACCTTGTGCGGCGTGGATGGATACCAGCCTCCAGCCGGAAGCACGAGCGCAGGCACTCGTCGCGGCCATGACGCTGGAGCAAAAAATCGACCAGACGCACGGACATGCGTCGCCGGACGACTTCCGCGTGGTGTCCGGCATAGAGGAGTTGTGCATTCCGGCACCTGACGGTGACGAATGGACCAGCGGGAGTCGGCCCTGGACCACAGCCACTTAACAATGTGCCGGCCACTGCGTTGCCATCGCCGCTGTTGCTTGCCTCGACCTGGGATCCGTTGATGGCGCAGAAGTACGGCAACATCCAGGGTTTAGAGATGCGCGCCATCGGTCGGAATTTGCTGGAGGCCCCGGACGTGGATCTGGCCCGTGTGCCAGTGAACGGGCGCACGTTTGAAGCGTTTGGCGAGGATCCATGGCTCGTCTCGCGCATCGGTGTGGCGAACATTCAGGCGATCCAGTCGCATGACATCATAGCCATGGTCAAGCACTACACGGTCAACAATCAGGAGAAGGATCGCAATGTGATTGATGTGCAGGTCAGCGATCGCGCGTTGCGGGAGCTCTATCTCCCGCCATTCGAAGCCGCAGTGCGCGAAGCGCAGGTCGCTTCGGTAATGTGCGCCTACAACTCGGTCAATGGGGCATTCAGTTGCGAGAACGAAGAGTTACTCACCACAGTACTGAAGGAGGAATGGGGGTTTCGTGGGTTTGTGCAGTCGGATTTTTTCGCCATGAAATCAACAGTCAAAGCGGCCAATGCGGGCATGGATCTCGAGATGCCGCAGCCCCAGTTCTACGGCGCGCCCCTGCTGGCGGCCGTGACGGCGGGCGAAGTGGCAGAATCGCGCGTGGACGACATGCTGGTGCGCCGCTACAGCGAAATGTTCCGGTTTGGGCTGTTTGACAATGCGCCGACCCTGTCTCCCATTCCGGTTGAAGAACACGCGAGAATTGCACGGGAGATCGGCGCGGCCGGATCAGTTTTGCTGCGCAATGAGGGCAGCCTCCTGCCGCTTGATACGAAACAAGCGATGAGGATTGCGCTGTTGGGTCCCTGGGCGACGCAAGCGGCGACCGGCGGGGGTGGCAGTTCCAAAGTAAACCCGATTCGCGCTGTAACGCCGGCCGAGATTATCGCGCGCCGGGTTGCGGGCACCAACGTGCAGCTCACCATTGATGCGACCGCCGACCCGGCAACAGCTGCACAACTGGCAGGCGCTGCAGATATAGCCGTCGTCGTGGCTGGCAGCTTCGAAACCGAGGGTGCGGACCGCCAGACCATGGCATTACCCGATGGCCAGGATGAACTGATCGCTGCTGTCGCCGCGGCCAACCCGCGCACGATTGTCTTTCTGCACGCTGGCTCGCCGGTACTCATGCCCTGGGCCCTGGACGTGGCCGCTATTGTCGAAGGCTGGTATCCGGGGGGTGAGGATGGAGAGATTACCGCCGCGCTACTATTCGGTGATGCCTATCCGTCAGGCAAGCTGCCGATCACTTTTCCGGTGTTGCAATCAGACGGACCCGCGAACACGCCAGCGCGCTACCCCGGGGTTGATGGCAAAGTATTTTATGAGGAGGAGCTGCAGGTAGGGTATCGCTGGTTCCAGGCGCAGAATATTACGCCCTTGTTCCCGTTCGGTTTTGGCTTGTCGTACACCCGCTTCAGTATGGCAGATCTCGCGCTTGCGACCAGCGAACTGTCTGCAGGTGAACCACTGAACTTGCAGGTGCGCATCAGCAACATCGGTGAGCGAGAGGGCGCCGAGGTCGTGCAGGTGTATGTGTCCTACCCTGCGGAACTGGGCGAGCCGCCGAAGCAGCTGCGCGCCTTTCACAAGCTCGCGTTGCCACCGGGGAGTTCCGAAACGGTAAATCTCACTCTTGATGCGCGCGCTCTGGCGATCTGGGACAGCGCGACGCACAGCTGGGTAGTAAAGCCGGGCACCTATAAGATCCTGGTCGGCGATTCCTCCGCCAACACACCGCTTGAGGCGACCGTGACGGTGCAGTGAATTGCACGATTTAATTTCTGGAAGGCTGAATATGGACATCATGCGAGTTTTTCTTGTGATCACGGCGCTGGCGCTGACGGCTTGTGAAAAGCCGTCATCCACGGCCTCCCCTGAGAGCGAGGCGCAGAGTCGACAGGTTGCGACCATTGGATCCCGAAATCGCCGCTATCTATGAGCGCAGTTGCCGCAGTTGTCACACCATCGCAGCCAGCGGCGCGCCTCTTACCGGTGACAAGCTTGCATGGGCGCCGCGTATGGACAAGGGCATGGGCGTGTTGGTGGACAATGTCATCAACGGTTTTGGCGGCATGCCACCGTTTGGTCTGTGTATGGATTGCAGTGCCCAGCAGTTTGAAGCGCTCATCCAGTTTATGGCTGAGGGGAAGTAACTGTGGTGATCAAACGCCGCAGTGTACTCAGTGCGTTAGTGGCCGCCGCCATTGGCAGTCAGGTCGTCCCGTTGCGGGCAATCGCGGCCGCTGCAGCAACCGACAGTCGTCCTATTCCCTGGCGCAACTGGTCGGGCTCGCAGCAGAGTCTGCCCGCGGTGCGTAGCGCACCTGCCTCCGTGCAGGAATTGCAGGAACTTATTGCGACTGCCAGTGGCACCGTGCGCCCAGTGGGTGCTGGACACTCATTCTCGCCGCTGGTACCAACTGACGATACCATTGTTTCCCTGTCGCGCTTGAGTGGGCTGGTCAGCCACGATCCGCAGAATCTGCAAGCGACGCTGTGGGCCGGTAGTCGCCTCGGCGACATCGGCCAGCCGCTGGAGGATGCCGGCCAGGCGCTGGTCAATATGCCGGACATCGACGAACAGACTCTGGCCGGTTGCCTGGCCACGGCCACTCACGGTACCGGAGTCAATATTGGCTGTATGTCGACATTTATACAGGGGCTGCAACTGGTGGATGCGCGCGGCGATCTGGTGGAGTGCGATGCCAACACCAATGCGGAACTGTTCCAGGCGGCGAAAGTTTCCCTCGGCGCGCTGGGCGTGATTACCCAGGTGCGATTGCAGAATGTGGCGCCCTATCGACTGCGCCGCGAAACGGTATGGCGTGAATTCGATGAGATGCTGGACATCGCGGACGACATGGCGGAGCAACACCGCAATTTCGAGTTCTACTACATACCGTTTTCCGGCATGGGCTTTACCGACGTCCACGATTTCACGGATGACGCTGTGGGATCGACCGAGAAAATCGACACCAATGACGGCGTGGCAGAACTGAAAATGGTGCGGGACTGGCTGGCCTGGTCGCCGCGCCTGCGCGAACTGATTCTCAGCGGAATTATAAAAGGCCTCAGCGACGAGGTGACAGTGGAGAGTTCCTGGAAAAACTACGCCAGTGAGCGCAACGTGCGCTTCAACGAGATGGAGTATCACCTGCCGCGTGAATTTGGCTTACCGGCGCTGCGCGAGATACGGCGCGCGCTGGAGTCGCAGCATCACGAGGTGTTCTTCCCTATCGAGGTGCGCTACGTGAAGGCCGACGATATCTGGCTCAGCCCCTTCTATCAGCGCGATTGCTGTTCGATAGCAGTACACCGTTATTTTGCCGAGGATTACACGCCTTACTTTAGCACCATCGAACCTATCCTGCGCAAATACCACGGTCGCCCGCACTGGGGAAAGCTCAATACCCTGCAGCGCGAGGACTTGCGCAAACTGTATCCACGCTGGGATGATTTTGCGCAGGTGCGCAGGGCGATTGACCCGCAGGGACGATTTTTGAACCCCTATCTGGCCCGGTTGTTTGGCTGAGGTCGTTTCAGGAGGCAAGGGATGAAGCGTCGTTCATTAATATTGGGGAGCGTGGCCGGCGCGCTCGGACTCGGCGCGCTATTGCGTCCGCGGGATGTGGGACAGGACCACGCACCGTATTTTCGTACGCTCAGTGCAGCGCTGGATAACGCCGGGCAGGCCAAGCCAACACTGGTTGTTGATCGGGAACGGCTGCTGGCCAATATCCAGACCCTGATGTCCCATATCTCGGACCGGTTCGCCTACCGCATCGTTGTTAAATCGCTGCCATCGGTGCCGCTGCTGGAGACGGTCATGCAGGTGACGGGCAGCAATCGCCTGATGTTATTTCACCAGCCGTTTATCAACCGCGTGGCAACGCAGTTTCCGCAGGCAGATATCCTGCTGGGAAAACCGATGCCAGTCATGGCCGCACGTAATTTCTATCGACAGTTTCCCGGCGGGGCCTTCGAGCCACAGCGACAGTTGCGCTGGTTGCTGGATACCCCCGAGCGGGTCGCACAGTACGATGCGTTGGCGCAAAGTCTGGGCCAGGAAATGCCGATCTGTATCGAGCTGGATGTGGGCCTGCATCGCGGCGGCGTGCGCACTGACGAGCAGCTGGTTGCCATGCTGGACCAGATCCAGAAATCACAGCATCTGCGGTTTTCTGGCTTGATGGGTTATGAACCGCACATCGTGAAAGTGCCGCTGGGCGATCCAATTACGTACCGGGATCGCGCCATGGCGCTCTACCAGCATTACGTTGATGTCGCGCGCAATTACCTGGGTGACGCCTGGCCGCAGGATGTGGTGCTTAACGCTGGCGGCAGTCCTACCTACCAGCTGTATGATCAGGGCGAATTTCCCTTCAACGAGTTGGCTACGGGTTCGTGCCTGGTCAAACCCACGGATTTTGATATGCCGACGCTGGCGGACCATAAGCCCCGCCTCCTACATTGCCACGCCTGTACTGAAGGCGCTGGATACGCTACAGATTCCTGGTATCGATCTGGGCGGCTTGCAGTCAGCGTGGGATCCGAACAGGGCGCGCACATTTTTTACTTACGGGGGCTACTGGAAAGCGCAGCCGGAGTCTCCGCCTGGCCTGTCCAAAATCCTCTCTACGGTCGCTCCACTAACCAGGAAATGTTGAACGGTTCGCGCAGTATCACGCTGCGACCGGACGACTGGGTATTCCTGCGTCCCACCCAGAGCGAGTTTGTCTTCCTGCAATTTGGTGATATCGCTGTCTATGATGGCGGCAAAATCGTCGACTACTGGCCGGTCTTTACGCAGACGTCAGCGTGAATGGCAAAGGGCCATTTGCCGAAATGGCCTGTGTACAAGCCCCCGCATATTGGCATATCTTTTCAGCTAACGGAGTAGTAGAAGCAATAGCGTTTCAGGGATTGGATTCCAATGAAAGTTTTACTTATTGATGACCACGTCATGTTCCGGCAGGGCATGAAGTTTTTGCTCTCTGATCTTGATGAGAGTTTGCAGTTTTTCGAGGCCGGCACCTTTGCAGAGGCCATGGCATCGCTCCATAAAAACGGCGCCGACCTGATATTGCTGGATTTGAACATGCCGGATGGAGACGGACTCTCCGCATTGCGCGAGATTCGCGCGACGTTTTCCGCTGTCCCTCTGGCGGTGGTATCGGGGGATGACAATCCGGCGCGCATTCGAGAACTGGTTGACGAGGGCGCGGCGGGGTACATTCCCAAGTCCTCCAGCTCCGAGATCCTGGTTGCGGCGCTAAAACTGGTACTTGCAGGTGGGGTCTACCTGCCACCGGCAGCCCTGGATTTCGTCGCAGATCCGCACCTCAGTGTTGCGGAAGCGCAGAGCAGGGTGCAGTTGCTAACTTCCCGCCAAACCGCCGTATTGCTCAAAGCAATCCAGGGAATACCCAATAAAGCGATTGCCAAGGAAATGCAGATTGCAGAGGGAACTGTGAAAGCGCATCTCTCGGTGGCGTTCAGGACGCTGGGCGTGCACAACCGCACGGAAGCGGTATTTGCCGTAGCACGATTGGGGTTGAAACCACACCCTTTCGGTCAAATCTGACCGAAAGGCGTCAAGCGCAATGTTATTTTTTCAGTGAACAGTTGCGGATTATCGCGTCCCTGAGCGGTTCAATCAGTACCGGTTTGATCAGCACGGGAATGCCCTGCCTTGCTGATGGCCAGCAGACGGTCCGGTGCGGTATCGCCGCTGATAATAATGGCCGGTAGTCCCGGATAGAGTTGACGTAACCGGTCAATGGTCATCAGGCCATCGTCGTGATTGCGCAATCTGAGATCCACGAGGGCGATATCCGGTTTCTACTGCGGCGGCAACTGCAATAGCCGTGTCCGAGCTGTCGGCAGTGGTAACGCTACAGCCGAGGCTTTCCAGTAAGTGCGCGCATACCTTCGCGAACAGATAACTCATCATCGACTACCAGAACCGCCAGTGATTCCAGCGAGTTCGCGGCGTAGTCCACGGCAGGGCTCTGCGTGCTGTTCCTGTTCAACAGCCGGCAACAGTGAATGTGAACTGTGTCCCCGCGCCGGGCGCTGATTCAAACTCCATCTGGATGTACAGCAAGTCGCTCAGCCTGCGCACAATGGACAGCCCAAGACCCAAGCCCCTTGGTACGGTCGCGCTCCGGGTTTTCCAGCTGGTAGAACTCTTCGAAGATATGTTCCTGCTCTGCCGGCGCTATACCACGGCCAGTATCTGCCACGACCACCTGCCAGGCACTTACTAGCGGCACCAGGCGCAGCGTCACCGTGCATCGGGTGTTATGGTGAATCGCATTGGTTATCAGGTTACGGAGAATTCGTTCAAACAGGGCGCCGTCAGTATTGACCACAGCGCGATCCGGACAATCAAGGAGAATGGCTATACCGTGACTGTTCCGCCCGGGGTAGAAATTCCTCGCGCAACCGCTGCAATAAAGACACCAGGCAGAAATTGGTGCGATTGACGGTTACGATACCGGCATCAAGCTTGGAGATGTCCAGCAAGCCATCCAGTTCGTAGGACAGCGCCGCAACAGAGGCATTGATGTTATCGACAATATGGCTGGTGCGGTCGTCCAGTTTGCGTGTGGCCAGGGCGGCGCTGAACAGGGCAAGCGCATGAATAGGCTGGCGCAGGTCATGGCTGGCGGAGGCCAGGAACCGGGTTTTGGCGCGCCCGGCCGCCTCGGCCTTGGCCAGGGCTTCTTCCAGTTGCCCACGAATATCAAATGACTGCTTGTACAGGAGGAATATACGGCTGGCAATCCTGAACACAGTAGCGCTGTAACCAAACCCGATTATCGCCACCACCAGCGCAACGATTCCCCCGTCGCCAACCAGACCACTCCAGGCCCACAAGCTGAACAGTGGTATCAATCCCAATACTATATGTGTAAGCGCAAACGGAGTGAAACCGACACCCATCATCACGGAAGCCACACCCATCCCGATAAACAGCATGGATTGCACCGCGCCATGATAGGGACTGAACAGGGGAAACCAGACTAACGATGCGCTGTGTATGACGGTGTTAACCACATTGACCACGACCGCTGTATGAATGCGCTTTTCTGCCGGAATATGTACTTTTCCGGTAACTGGCGAAATACATACCAGCGCAGGCCTTGTGCTCCGATGACAAGAGCCAGCCAGCTTCCCCAGATCCAGGCAGAGACATACTGCGAAACCATAAAGGCAATCAGTGCCATTGAGACGATCACTGTTATAGGCGAGTACTGTACTTGCGCTGCCCACTGCTTCAGCAGCTCCTCTTGCAGATTTGTGTGGGCATTCTTCTGCAAGGTAAACACCAGCCCTTCAAATAATGGTTTGATCCAAGGTAGTCGACCGGGGAGTAAATGCCAATACGTCAACAGGCGAATAGTAGAACCCGTCAAATTCCTCGACCTAAACTATCGTTTAGTGACAGTGGCGGTTTATCGGCGCTGAAATACTGAGTTATGGTCCCGAAAAATCGGGTTTTCTACGGAAACGGCTTGCCTATCGCAACGGACTGCGGCGCGGCAAAGCTGCATGGCGGTATTTTTTATTGAAACGGTAAACAACGGCTTCTTCGGCAGGCCCAGCGCGCGTAATTCCTTGCGCCAGCGGGTGGCTTTCACCAATGGTGGGCAATTCCCCACCGAGTGAGAAGGTGAGGCCGCTACCGGTATTAGTGCCGTAGGTTTTCCAGGCTTTGCCATCGCGTATCGCCAGTGACGCGGCGCGCTGCTCCTTCACCTTCGCAGTTCCCCCGGTTTTGGCGGCGAAACTATAGACCAACTCGCCTTCATCGAAAAAACTGCCACTGGCGCGTGTTGCACCAAACTCAATATCGATGCGCGCCATCCACTTGGGAAAGCCCCAGATATAGCGGCCGGCATGGGTGGTGAATTCCTGATCCACCGGCATGCGGTAGACGAAGTTGCCGACACGTCCTGTCGCCATACGTTTGAGGGTGCCGAAAAAGGGGAACGGCTTGCTCTCGCCGGGGGTGAGTACAGGAAAGATAATGGCGCCCTCGTTGTAATCGCCTAACTCGTTCTTGCGATAGTCGACAAACAGCAATTGCAGGATGGCTTTGCCGGGAAACAACTCAATCACCCGAAAGCCGCTATCCTTGATCATATTCTGTGCGACTGTGGCATCTACCAGAAAGGCATTCATCAACATGGAGGCATCCGCAACAATGACGGGAAACGTAATTGCCTTGCCGTCAATTACATAGTGATCAGCGTCAACCTTCTCACATACCTCGTTGGTATAACGCTCGCGCTGCTTGCCATCGATGTCGCTGGTGATGGGTGGCTCTGCAAAGACTGCACCGGTAGTTTTCACGTAAATCCTTCAAGTAATGGCTGCCACAGCGGGGTGGCTATTTATAGCGAAGGCCGGCGCTATTTTCCAGTGTTAAGAAGCCTTTCAGTGTATGGTAAGGTGACAAAAAAGCGTTGGGAGAAGGCGGCACTTATGAACTGGGAAGCTATTGGAGCAATCGCAGAAGCTGTTGGGGCCATCGCAGTAATCGCGACGTTATTCTACCTGGCCGTGCAGATCCACCAGAATAACCGTAACGTGGAAGAGAGCATTCGCACTCTTCGGCTCAATGCGATGGGCTTCACGGTTGAGTCATTCTCAAGGTATCGTGCCTTACTGTCCCAATCCAATCTTGCTGCCATATATCTGAAGGGAATGTCTGACTATGGTGTGCTCTCGGATGTTGAGCGTATACAGTTTGGCGCCATCATGGACGAATACCTGTTTTCCTATTCCTCGCTGCAGCACAGAGTGCTTGAGGGTACCTTTAATAAGATCGACTGGAATATTCATTTAGTCGGTTTGAGAGAAATTCTTGCCGAACCCGGCGCTGCCGCCTGGTGGAGGCAGCATAAGCACCGTTTCCGTCCCGGACTTGTTTCTGAAATAGAGCAGGGTAACAGTTAACATTGCAGTACTTTTCGATTCAGGTGTGCAGGAGGTAACCGCATGGTGTCGTCGTTGTTCGCTTTCCTGCTGGGAGCCATCGGATGGACACTGCTGGAATACCTGTTGCATCGCTTTGTCTTTCATGGCCGCTCGGCCAGGAGTCTGGGCGCCAGGGAGCACCGCAGGCACCACGCCCTCGTCGACTACTTTGCTCCCTGGTGGCAAAAGGCCCTCGCAGCCCTGGCGACGACCGCCATCATGCTGCCACTTGCTGTGCTGGTCGCCGGACTGGAAAGTGGAGCCGCCTTCACGCTGGGATTTATCCTGATGTACCTGCTCTACGAAGTCCTGCACAGGCGCGCCCACACTCACCCACCTCGCAGTCGCTATGGTCGCTGGCGGCGCAAGAATCATTTCGCGCACCACTTTGTTGACCCGCGCCTGGCACAGGGTGTCACGACGCCATTCTGGGATAGGGTGTTCGGTACCCGCCTGTCGGTCGACCGCGTGCGCGTACCGCGTCGACTTGCCATGCCCTGGCTGGTCGACATGGACGGCGAGGTTCGCGCCGCGTATGTATCCGATTATGAACTGGTCGGTTCTCGCAAGCGGGACGATCACACACGCCGTTCGGACACTGAGGCCGCCATGGCGAACGAGCGGCCACAGGCCTGAGCGCCACCGGTAGCAAGCCAGAGTATGTTCGCAAGTGCGCCCCACTGGATTGTCAATGGACACTCACCAAGTGTTCCGCTAGAGTCACACTCCCACAGTCGTTGATAGCTACCAATGGAATCCTAAGTGAAGAGCAGCCTGAACTACGTCACTGCCGAAGAAGCGGTAAAAAATATCAGATCCGGTGAGCGGGTTTTTATCCACAGTGCGGCAGCGACCCCACAGTTGCTGGTGGATGCCATGACCGCGCGTGGTGATGAATTGCGCGCGGTGGAACTGGTGAGCATACACACAGAAGGTTCCGCCCCATACCTGGATCCGCGCTATGAGGGGGTGTTTCACCTGAATACCTTTTTCGTGGGTGCCAATACACGCGAGGCTGTGGGCAAGGGCATGGCCAGCTATGTGCCGATATTTCTCAGCGAGATTCCCAATTTGTTTCGCTCCGGCATCATGCCCCTGGACGTCGCACTGGTACAGGTGAGCCCGCCCGACAAGCACGGGTTTTGCTCGATAGGCGTATCGGTGGATATCACCAATGCGGCGATAGAGACGGCGAAGCACGTGATCGCCCAGGTTAACCGCAATATGCCCAGGGTGCACGGCAACGGCATCATCCATGTGTCCGCCATCGATGCAATGGTTGAGTGTAACGACCCGATCTTCGAGATTGTACCGTCTGCCCCTTCCCCGATTGAGTTAAAAATCGGCAGTTTTATCGCCGAACTGGTTGAAGATGGCGCGACCCTGCAGACCGGCATAGGCGGCGTTCCCGATGCGGCCCTCAGGGCGCTGCGCGGCCACAAGGATCTCGGCCTGCATACCGAGATGTTTTCCGATGGCGTGATGGAACTGGTTGAATGCGGCGCGCTGACCGGGCGCAATAAATTCAAGCAGTGGGGCAAAATTGTGGCGGGATTTTGCATCGGCTCCCGGGCGCTCTACGATTTTGTTGACGATAACCCGCTGATAGAGATGCGCGATATTTCCTACGTTAACGATACGTCCATCATTCGTACCAATCCCAAGGTGACCGCTATCAACAGCGCGCTGGAGGTGGATATCACCGGCCAGGTGTGTGCCGACTCGCTCGGCAGTACCCAGTACTCGGGCGTGGGCGGGCAGATCGATTTTATCCGCGGCGCGGCCCTGTCCAAGGGCGGCAAGCCCATCATAGCGCTCAACTCCGTGACCAGCCGGGGCCAGTCCAGGATCGTCTCCCAGCTCAAGCCCGGCGCCAGCGTCACCACCAGCAGGGCCCATGTGCATTATGTGGTCACTGAATATGGGGTTGCCTACCTGTACGGCAAGAACCTGCGCCAGCGCGCATCGGCACTGATCGACATCGCCCACCCCGAGCACCGGGAGCAGCTCGAACGGGACGCCTTTGCTGTGTTTCATCGGCACTAGGTTGATCAGGGAGCACCGGCAAAAACGCCACCACAGGGCATGGCGTAGACAGGCCAGAATATCTGGCAGTGGCTGGGCGGTATGCAAAAGGGCACGGTCTGGGGACGCAGCAGTCATCCCGCACCCGATATATATAGTTTTCGCGCCGCACAAAAATGATTAGGATTGTTTGCACAGCCTCTCATGGCGGGGAGAAAGTCTAGCAGGATTATCGGGGAGTATAGTAATGCCTGAAGAAATTAAAGCCGTACTATTTGATTTCGGCGGCGTCTTTACCGATTCGCCCTTTCACGCCGTACACGCTTTTGGCGAGGACCTGGGCATCGGGGCCCGCGAGGTCACCGGCATCGTATTCGGCTCGTATGAGAACGATGGCGATCACCCCTGGCACCAGCTGGAGCGGGGTGAGATCACGCTGGAAAACGCGCGCGAGCAGATTCTGGAACTGGGCCTGGAGCGCGACGTGCGCGTCGACATCTATGAGCTGTTCGCCACCATGGCAGGCAACAACGCCGGCGCGGACGCCAGGCAGCCTCTGGTAGAGCGGGTCAGGTCGCTGAAGCAGGAGGGCTACACGACAGGCATCATCACCAATAATGTCCTTGAGTTTGGCGAAGGGTGGCGTGCATTGATTCCGGTCGATGAGCTGTTCGACTTTGTAGTGGATTCCAGCAGCGTGGGTGTGCGTAAACCCGACCCGCGTATTTTTGAGATTGCGTTGGAGCGCCTGGGTGACATTACACCCGCGCAGGTCGTCTTTCTGGATGACTACCAGGCCAATGTCGATGCTGCGCGTGAACTGGGCTTGCAGGCCATTACCGTTGGTACGGACTTGCGCGCTGTCATCGGCCAACTGGATGACCTGTTGGGGCGTTGAAGGGGAAACTTCACCTCCAATGTTGACGGTGAAAACTATTTGCATTTACTTTGGCGCTCTCCTTTTAAGTGCCTGTCAGTTGGCTAACATCCCTATCAAGCCATTGAGAATAATTATGAATTTATTGCGCCCGGGCATTGCCCTACTGTTGTCTTACCCTCATCGCCTGTAGCGACGGAAATAATGGCGGCTCCAGCATCGGGGCTGAAGAGATTCGCCCACAGCTGGACCTGGTATCCACAGAACCCCCCATCGAGTTACCCGGCATCAGTGCCAGCTACAGCGCTGACGTGCGCTATGGCGATGGCGAGCGCAATGTATTGGATATCTATCTGCCCGAGAGTGACCAACCCACGCCCTTGGTCATTTTTTTCCATGGCGGCGCTTATTATCTGGGTGACAAGAGCGATATCAGCGCCGATGACATTCGCGCGTTTCTCGAGGCAGGCATTGCCATTGCAACGATCAACTACTCCTTCATCGACATTAATCCACCGTATGACGATGTCGGCGTGATCAAGCCACTGGAGGACAGCGCCAGGGCTCTGCAGTTTTTACGCTACCACCACCAGAGCCTGAACCTGGATCCGGAACAGGTAGCCTCCTACGGCATCTCTGCAGGAGCGAGCACCAGTTTGTGGTTGGGAACTCACGATGACCTGGCCGACCCCGACAATGCCGACCCGGTGCTCAGGGAGTCCAGCCGGTTGAAAGCGGTGGCAGCCCTGTTCACCCAGGGCACACTCAATTTCCTGCGCTGGGAGGAGATTTTGGCCCCTGTGGTAGAGCCGATTCTCGGGACTACGGACGTTCTCACGGTTGCAACCACGCTGGGTGCGGGGCCCCTGTTGTTCGCCGCTACTGGCACAGACAATGTGGAAGAGGTGATAGCGCCAGAAAAGCAGCCCTATCTGGAAAATATAGATGCCTTGGGCCTGATGGATGCCGGTGATGCGCCTATTTATGCGTATAACGATTCAACCATCTTTGCAGGCAATCTGGTCAATCTCTTCCTGCACCATGCACTGCATGTGCTTGCCTTATTTGACAGGGCGCAGGAGGTGGGTTTGGAAAATGTGATGTACGCTATCGACCCTCAATTTCCACTGACCGACCCCTCCGGTGAGGACCATATCTCGTTTCTGAAGCGACATATTCAGTAAGAAGGTACAAGTCTTCGTAGGGGCTGCCGCTGAGTAGATCAGCGGTGTGCGTTGCCTTTCACACCAGACGTACCTGAAGTGTCTCACTGCCAAATACAATGGTATCGCCGGTTACAATTTTTTTGCGTTTTTGAGTCTCGACTGCACCGTTCACCGCCACCTGACCGTCTGCAATAGCCAATTTCGCTTCAGCGCCGCTGGCGACCAGGCCTTCAAACTTCAGAATTTTGTAGAGCTCGACTGGCTCTCGTGTAATATCTACAATTCTCATGGATGACTCCTCGGGGTGTATTTATGTTCAGTGGCATGGGCCAAGCGTTGGTTGAATACGGGAACATCATGCGGACCCTTGCAATTTCGCTAGCCAATATCTGGAATTTTGCCAGCCCCAGAAAGGTAGTTTTTTTGTAACTTTTTGGGGTTTAGTGCGGTGTCTCCCCTCTGTGCCTCGGCTACAATGGTTCTGGCAATAAAAAAGAGACACAATAGCGTGAAGGGCTTACTGGCATTTTTCGTGTGTGTACTGTCGCTTTCCGCCGCGCAGGCCGCGACGGACAGCGGCCCTACTGTTTTAACCAATATCCCGGAGGGACAGGAAGCCAATCCAGAGCAACCGGAGATCAGAATCTTTAAATACACGAATAAGTCCGGTGTGCGGTCGTATTCCGACCGGGCCCCTATGGGCATCAAGTATGAGATTATGAAATTCGACTGTTTCGCCTGCAACCCAAAATCCACAATCGACTGGAACAATATCCCGCTGCAGCTAAACGCGTTTCAGTCCGCGATAAACTCTTCCGCGAAGAAGTATCGCGTAGATCCAGCGCTGGTGCGTGCGGTTATTCACGCCGAATCCGCCTTCAGGCCTGGGGCCAAGTCAAACAAAGGCGCACTCGGCTTAATGCAATTGATGCCAGGTACAGCAAGGGATATGGGTGTTGTAAACGTCATGTCTCCTGAAGACAATATTCAGGGTGGAGTACGCTATCTGGCCTGGCTGCTTGAGCAAAACCGCGGTAATACCATGCTTGCGACCGCTGCCTACAACGCCGGACCTAATGCAGTGAAGCGCTATAACGGAATGCCACCGTTTGAGGAAACCCAGACCTACGTAAAGCGAGTAAAGATTCTACATGATCGTTACAAAAAAGCGTTGAACAAGACTTTTAGTGGGCGAGTGGTATCTCAAGCCGAAACCTAGTGAGCTCCTGATCAACCCGACCGTAGCTGTCGAGCTTCGGCTTCGCTTTTTGCTGTGCTACTTTTTCATTACACTCTTTAGAGCCGTCGGCTCTCCACGAGTAGTGTCGATACTTGCTCGTGTCATATACCATGCCGGGACATACCGCATCCATGACGCCATCACGATTAAGATCGTAAGGTGAATAGTGCGCCATGGGTTGTGTTGAACAGCCAGCCAGGGTTAACAATGCCAATGATATAAACGTAATGCGCATTTGTAGAATCTCCATTATGCGTCGGTGGCTTAAAGATTAGTATAGTTTTTGAGATTAGGCCACCGTAAACTTGTTTCGCTTTATGCGAGCTTTTTCCGGTACCCGGTTCAGTTTTGCATTACCAATGCCTGTAAGTAATGAGGTGCCACTCATACCATGAGCTGTAACTGTTGGGATTTCAAAATTGCCTTAGCGCGGCTATTGACGTGCAGTAACTGGTAGATTTTATGCAAGTGCGTTTTCACTGTGCCCTCGGCCATGCCTAGTCGTTTGGCGATAATCCTGTTGGGCATGCCTTGCAGAAGTTGCTCGAAAACCTCCTGCTGCTTCGGTGTAAATTGAGGTCGTTCATTTGCCGGATCCGACTCGAAATCCGTGGACTCTGACAGACTGAAATCCAGCCGTTGGGCCGCCGAAGGAGGGATATAGATTCCTCCTTCCAGCACCACCCGAATGGCGTTGACGAAGATCTGCATCGGAGAGTTTTTGGAAACGAAACCATGGACACCATGTTCGAAGCACTGGATGATGGTGTCAACATCATCACTGGCGGAGAAGACTAAAATCGGAATATCCGGGTACCGCTCTCGCATAAACACCATGCCACCTGACCCGGAAATGTCGGTCAGGCTCAGGTCAAGGATCAGTAGTTGGAAATCAGAATCTCGCTCCAGCTTTTCGTTCAGTTCCTGGAAGCAGTTGGCGGTCTCTACCTCTTCAAATACATTGAGGGCGAGTAGCGATGTCACGAGAGCATTCCGAACAATGGGATGATCATCAACGATGATGGCGCGGGGTTCTTTTGGCATTTTCCTTTCTCCAGGGCCGCTTGATACATACTGAATGCTCTTACTGCATAAAAGTAGGCGCAATCTCGTCCTCCATCGCTTTGACTGCAGCGATTTAACTAATGCAGCCAGACCGAAGAGTAAAAGTACGCAAAGCAAAGCTACGAATAGTATAAATCTAGCGACTTTTTCAGATGGCGAATGCTCTATCCATTGGCTATTGGCTCGAGCTATTTGGTGTGAGTTCATTAGAATATTACCCCTCTAAGCGCAGGCCTAGACCATGCATGTTCTACGCACCATACCAATAAAAAAGTCGCATCTATTGACTGCTATATTAGTGGCTATTTTCAGGTTTCACACTACGCCTAATGGACTAAACTAAAGATTAGCCAGTGTTCTTGTCATGGCGGCAGCATTCGGCCGACCGTGTAGAAACAACATGGGTGAAAGACTACTAGCGACCATAGCGTTCCATTGATTGTGCTGCGTTTCTCGACAGAGAATCGATGTCTATTTGAAGAGCAGACGCGCTTCACATGCCATCAATCGAAGTTCAGCAGCTAAGCAAACGCTTCGAAAATAGCGCACGCACCGTTTTTTCAGAATTGTCCTTTACCCTATCCAGTGACGAAAGTCTCTGCCTGCTTGGCCCCTCCGGCTGCGGGAAAACCACACTTTTACGCCTGTTGATGGGTCTTGAGCAACCCAGTAGTGGTACGATTCACATCGTGCCCCAACAGGGCATCCAAATGAGCTACGTATTCCAGGAACCTCGTCTGGTGCCCTGGCGTACTTGTCTCGAAAATGTACTTTTGCCGCTCGAATTGACTTCGCAAAATAATTCCAGTGCACGGACTCGTGCGCTGGAATTACTGCAACAACTGGGTCTGGCCGATCGGCTGAAGCATTTTCCACATGAGCTAAGTGGCGGCATGCAAATGCGTGTTGCATTGGCGCGCGCGTTGATCACCCAACCGAAAATTGTACTCCTGGACGAGCCTTTCGCGGCACTCGATGAGCGTTCCCGCTTTCGCATGCAGGATATATTGCTTGAGCTAAAGGACAGGCATGAACCTGCAGTATGTTTTTGTCACACACTCGATCTCCGAGGCGGTATACCTTGGAGACCGAATTCTGTTAATGGATAACACAGGCCGCGCCAAGGACTGCCGTGCAATCAAATTTGGCGAGCGCAATCAATCACTCAAATTGACACCAGCATTTAACGCGGTGGTGCAAACGTACGCACAATTATTTGGCGAAATGGAACACAGCATGTTCGAATCTGATGTCTGCGAGGCACCGCGATGAACACTGGTGTAAGAGGTTGGCTTGCAGACAAACTCCCGGCGTGGATATTTGTCGCTCTGTTATTGTCGATTTGGCAATGGGTCGTGGCACAGCAATGGGTGGCATCGTACCTGCTACCCTCGCCGCTGCAGATTTTTCATACCACGCTGGAATTGTGGCCAGAAATTTTCGCGGCAACCTTGAGCACCGCGCAGTCCATCAGTTGGGGCCTTGGGATTGAGCATACTGATCGGTGTTACGCTGGCGCTGTTGTTCTTTGCCATTCCAATTGCTCGTCGCGCCATACTGCCTTTTTGTATTTTCTTTCAAACCGTGCCGATAATCTCGATCGCGCCTTTACTGGTAATCTGGTTCGGCTTTGGCCAACCGACAGTCAGGGCATCGGCTTTTATCGTCTCGTTGTTTCCAATTCTGGCCAATACGTTGACTGGACTTCAGGAGACAGATCCCCAATTGAAAGAGCTATTTAAGCTGTATAAGCCATCGGTATGGCAGCTAATATTCAAATTGCAGATACCGTCAGCGATCCCCTATATGCTTACCGGAATAAAAATATCCGCCGGACTCGCCGTTATCGGAGCGATTGTTGGAGAGTTTATCGCTGGCGGAGGACTCGGCAGCCTGATCGATGCTGCCCGCACCCAGCAACGCGTCGATCTCGTATTCAGCGGAGTAATAATGTCGAGCGGATTGGCATTGCTACTTGTTTTTATTATCGAAGTCAGTAGCCGTATACTATTACGTGGTCGACCCTACTTGAGGAAGCTGTAATGCGCACATTGCTCAGTCTGTTGCTAAGCGTGCTGTGGAGCGCCCAGTTATTGGCGCAATCAGGCGTGCCAGCACAGCCTTTAGTGCTTGCGCTGAACTGGAAGCCTGAGCCGCAATTTGGCGGCTTCTATGCAGCGCAGGTGGCAGGTTATTATGAACAGAACAACCTCGACGTAAAAATTATCGAGGGCGGTTCTGGCACGCCAACCATTCAAATGCTGCTGGCCGGTAAAGTTGACTACGCGATTGTTTCAGCCGATGAAGTGGTCATCGCGCATGCGCGTGGTGGCAGTGATATCGTCGCTGTGTTCGCAACCTACCAAATCAATCCGCAAGGCATTATGACGCACGCGAAGAGAGGCTTTAAATCGATCGAAGAGGTCATGCACAGCGATGGTGTTTTATTGTGGCAGTCTGGCCTGCCGTATGCGCAATATCTTAAGAAGAAGTACGCACCACTTACCGTAATGACGGCACCGTATCTGGGGGGCATCGGCAACTTTCAAAACGACCCTAAAGTCGCGCAGCAATGTTTTATTACCAGCGAGCCGTTGACCGCTGCCGCTGCTGGCCTTGACGTCAAGACATTTTTGGTCGCCGACAGCGGCTATAACCCTTATACCTCAGTGTTGGTTACCAGTCGGGAGCGTTGGCAAAAATCACCTGCTGAGGTTAAGAGTATGGTCGATGCAGTGCGCAGTGGCTGGAACAGTTATTTGCAGGATCCTGCGAGCACCAATACAGCGATGCTGGAACTCAACAAGGCTATGTCAGCGCAAACTTTTGCGCAGAGCGCGCAGGCGCAGCAGGCACTGATCAAAACCAGCACAACCGAACGAGTCGGCGAGATGACGCTGGAACGCTGGCAGACGCTGGCAGATCAGCTTCTGGATATAAAAGTAATTCAGCAGCCAGTGGCTGTTGGCGACCTGTTTGTAAGTTTATGAGAGGCCTGTTCTCCAGGGTCTCAGATGTCAAAATGCGAATCCCTATCGCGGCCTCTGCAATCCAATTCTAATGCCCCTGTTTTGGCGCCTTGAGCACCAGTGCCATCAGATAGTCTGTCCAGGCAATGCCGAGTGCCGAGAGAATGAACACTATATGGATAATGGTCTGCCACATTACGCCGGCCTCGGTAAAATTGGAGGCTTCAGAACCGAGACTGCCTATGGCGATAAACGTCTTTAGCAGGTGAATCGAGCTGATGCCGATGATGGCCATGGCCAACTTCACCTTTAGAACCGTGGCATTCACATGGTTCAGCCATTCCGGTTGATCAGGATGACCTTGCAATCCTTAGTCGGGAAACGAAGGTTTCATAGCCGCCGACAATAACCATCACCAGCAAATTTGAAATCATCACCACGTCGATCAAACCTAAAACAGCCAGCATAATAAGTTGCTCGCTGAGGCTGGTGGCGCCCGCGATCAAATGCCACAGCTCTTTGACAAAAAGAATGACATAGACGCCCTGGGCAACAATCAATCCCAGATACAAAGGCAGTTGCATCCAGCGTGAGCCAAATATAATCGCGGAAAGTGGTGCCATCTTTGGGAGGTGTATCACTACTCATAAGATATCCTGGAATAAATTTAAAATTGTCAATCGGCGATTTGTTTCAAGGATCGCCATGCCCACACCGCAAAGGCAGGAGGAGTAATCAGTATGGTGGGAAGAGTGGAGTAGAAGGGTTCCGGTGTTCCCTTGAGGCTATGCATCAGAAAGGTCAAGCCTACCGCGACAGCGGACGGTAGCAGAATTGCCAGGGGCCAGGCGACGACCATGGGTCTTACCTGTTTGATCAGGTTTTCACACAACCTGACGATAAATCCAGAAGCCAAAAAAGTATAAATGGCCTGCTTCAATGCAGCGGGCAGGGCAGCCAAAGCGCCGTGGGAAAAGTTAATGGCGTAAACTACCAGGCCGAGAAACAGAGCCGCTTTCCAGGCTGTACTCACATCCACGTACTTGAGAAAAAGTGCTTTCATCGGTCAAGCCAGGGTTTAGGCAGCGCCTGTGTTTGATTCCGAAGCGGGTCATCTTGGTTGCATTTGACCATACACCTGGTGCGCGCCTTCCCAAATCATGGCTCCTGCAATATAAAATACGACTAACAATCCAATGTAGGCTATCCAATGATATCGCTTTAGCAAATCAGCTATAAAAGTAGATGCCCATGCCATCAGGGCGACCGACAGACACAGCCCAACTACCAAAACCCAGGTATGATGCCTGGCCGCCCCTGCGACAGCCAGCACGTTATCCAATGACATGGAAACATCGGCCAACACAATCTGAAATACAGCCCCGCGAAATGTCTTTGGATGAGGGACTGCACTGGTTGCGGACTCACCTCGTCATTTCTATGTCGCGCCTGGTCGATTTCACGCCACAACTTCCAACCGACCCATAACAGCAGCAAGCCACCAGCGAATATCAATCCAGTAATGGCAAGTAACTGCAGTGCAACAAAAGAAAATAGAATCCGTAATATCGTAGCCGCCAGAATCCCGATCAGGATTACCTTTTTCCGATACTCCAACGGCACCGACGCTGCAACCAGGCCGACAACTATTGCGTTGTCCCCGGCCAGCACGAGATCGACAATAATTACCTGGAGTAACGCATGTATCTCAGAGGAAATAAGCATAAGTTCTATTGTTTAACCGACTGCTAAATTGATCACGCGCAGACCACTAAAAATCCATGTTATGGCTACCGATACTATTCGCGCGTGCGTCCCAGTATGCCGCGCAGTGATTCCTGGATATCCGCCGGCAGCACGATAGTCTTGGCATTTTCCGATTCCGCCAGTTTGCCCATTGCCGCCAGATAGCGTTCGCCAAGCATGTAACGCATCGGCGCATCCTCACTGCCTATCGCCACAGCCACTCGACGTATGGCTTCAGCGCTGGCTTCCGCCAGGGTCACCTGGGCTTCGGCATCGCGCCGCGCAGCTTCCAGGCGAGCTTCGGCCTGAAGAATGGTGGATTGCTTGGCCCCTTCGGCCATGGTGACCATGGCTTTGCGCTCTCGCTCTGCGGAGGCTTGTGCTTCCATCGCCTTGATCATCGAAGGCGATGGTTTGATGTCCTGTATCTCGACTGACTTGACGGTTAAGCCCCAGTCGATGGCTTCATCGGCGATACTTTCGCGCAGCTGTGCCTTGATGGAATCGCGACTGGTCAGTGCTTGATCAAGATCCATGTCGCCGGTAATAGAGCGCAAAGTGGTCATGATCATGTTGCGGATGGCCTCGGAGAAATCCGTTACACCATACACCGCCTTGATGGGGTCAGTGATCTTGATGAAGGCGATGGCATTGATGAGAATAACCGCGTTGTCGCGAGTGATTACTTCCTGTTCCTGGACGTCGAGAATGATGTCCTTGGTTACCAGTTTGTAGACGACCTGGTCGATGTAGGGAATGATGATATTGAGGCCCGGGTGCAGCGTGGCGCTGTACTTTCCCAGTCGCTCCACGATCCACTCTGTGCCCTGGGGAACAATGCGCACGCCTTTGGCCAGCGTGACAACCGCAAAAATTATCAACGCAATGACAAAAATAATCCCAGCATCCATAGCGGACTCCATCAGATTTTTCCAACTTTCAAAAAACTGCCTTCAACAGAAACTACCTTGACCCTTGTCCCGGCCGGGATAGCGTCATCGGCCATGCAGGGCCACACATCAGAGCCTAACATAGGCTTCTGGAAACGTACCTCGCCGTTCTGAAAAGGCGCTACTTCATGCGTCAGCAGGCCGATCTCGCCGACCAGGTTGTAATCGGACATGCCGACATGAGTTTTATGGATATTGGGTTTGAAGATCTTGAACCAGAGCCCGACCAGAGAGACCGACACCACCAGCCACACTGACAATTGGGCCGTACTACCCATCTGCGGCAGAATAGCCACGATCAGGGCCACGATCAGGGCGCCCAGTCCGAACCAGATCAGCACGAATGCCGGTACGGCCAGTTCGGCAAGGACCAGAACAATGCCGGCAACTGCCCACTGCCACCATTCCATTTCCATTACGCCGACTCCCCTATCTTTAAACTCGGAATGACCATACGCAGACACACATGCATGACGATAGCAGCAATCAGTGGGAAAGTCTGTGCAGCGGCGCTGACCTGTTGACCGGCCCTGCTACCGGGCGAAATATCAATGGACTGCTAGCGGTCTGCTGTAAGCAGGCGCTGGAATTCACTGTTATCTCGCAACACCTGGCCGACCGGCGGCAATCAAGCGGTCAACAGCTTCATCTGTGAGCACAAATGACGTCGGCAACGCTTTCAGATAGTCACGCTCCTTGGGATCCTCTATTTCACTGAAGTTAACCTCGACGAAGTGAAAGTCGACGCCCTTGCATTCACTATTATCGACTGAGTTCTTGTCCTTGGTTTTAGCGGCATCACTCTGGGAGCCACACTTGGCTGCATAGGACTCTTGCTCCCAATCTGCCAGCCGATCCTTGAGCAGGGCAACGGTTTCAAAACTGTAGCGCTGCAGCGGTACTGATGTGGCAGCGCCGAGGGAAGCGGCAAATGTCGGCGTTTGCATCCGGCGACTGGACTCAACATCCAATGCAGTTTCCGCATTAACCAGAATTACGATCACGTGGCGTGTGTCTTTCATGCCCATTGCATCCAGTGCTTCCATAATACCATCGTGGCGCAAGACGCCATCCAGCATAGCTCGCAGGCCGAGGTTATCAGCCAGTCCGCCATCGAATAAATGCAGGTACGGGATGATCTTCACGGTCATTCAGCGCCATCATGCTGGAGGCGAGGTTGTAAAGTCGACTGGTGCGGTCTGGACTGCTCAACGCTTGCTCTGCCCACAGCGGAGCCTGCCACCCACATTCCCCGGCGCGGTTCGTGATGGTGAGTGGGCTGAACAGGAGCGGCACGGCAGAGGAGGCGGTGACGGCCCTGGCCACCGGTAATGGCGCCAAGTCGGTGCAAATGATGTCGGCGTAATTCTGTGTAAACTGAAAGCGGGTGCCAAGCGTCATTTCGGTGGCATTGATAATTACAAACGGCCCATTGGCCTGATTCAGATCGCTAAAAGTCGCGTTGTTAAAGATAGTGTCATCGTACAATTCCGTGGCCATATCGGCCCGGGTATAGTAAGGCGACAAGAGGCGGGACCAGTTTAAGGGGTTCAATACCTGGCTGGTGAGCTCTCCCTGTACGTCGCGGCGCAGAAATACCTGCTCGTAGTCCTCGAAAATACGATCACCATAGAGGCCAAAATAGGCGGCGGTAAAACTGCCCCCGGAAACGGCAGAAATCACATCGATCTCCTGTGATAATGCGCGTCTTTGCTCATCCTCACCGATATAGGATTCTGATAACTCCTTCAGTACACCGTAGGAGAAAGCAGCGGCCCGGGTGCCTCCGCCTGAAAATGCCAGCATCACAAGAGCTTGACTGTGATTGTCGGCACTTTCTTCCATATTCTGGATATTGTAGCCCTGATCAGGATCAACATGAGCCAGGGGCGGATTTACCGGATAGGTTGCGGTGCACCCTGCAAGGAACAGCAGAAAGGAGGTCACGGGAATCAGTCGGCGTACCTGAAAAAAAACGAACTTTCCCCCGCTACTGACAAATCAACCTGTCTAGAAACGTCATTCGTTCACTTCCTCACATTGACTTCGGAGAAGATCTGTTTATTCAAAAAAGGTACCGGGGCATTGTGCCAGAAAAAGGTGTCTTTGCGGGAGTATAGCGAGCGGAACGATGGTAGCCTAGTCGCAGGGCTACTCGACTGCGGCCACATAGGTATCGACCACCTGGTCGAGCTCTACAGAGAGCGTCTCTTGCGCGCGCGCTAACCAGTCAGGGCGCAGTAAGCCGCTCAGCGGTTGCGCGACCAGCCCGAGCTCATCCAGCGCGTGACGTAGCTGATCGCAAATTGCGGCCACGGCGTGGGGCGCTGAGTGGGACGCCGCGCCACGGCAAGTGGGGGCTCCGCAGCGGCAATCGAAGCCTTCGCTGGGGCGCATGTAGAGTGTCGCGTAGTCATTGGTGAGCTGCTCGCCAACCTCGATGTCGCGCAGCGCCACCTCAAACCAAAACTCGCTGCCGCCGCAGTTGGGTTCGCAGGAGTGATTCATGTAGCGTCCAAGATCCCAGCACAACACGCGCCACCCCCGCCCATCGTGGAAGGTCCAGCGGTCGATCAGGTCGTCGTAGCTGGCGGGCAGGGCATTCATCTGGGCGCCGTTTAAGGTGAGATCCAGATCATCCAGCACCCAGGTAATGGTGCCGCGCGGAATGCGCCGAGTGGCAATGACCCCGCTGCCGACGACTCCATCAATAGTGACGAGTCGCGTGTCAGGATGGATCATCGAGCGCGATGCCCGGCGGCGACCAGCAATTCAGGAGGTGTTTCGACGATGTGGAAGTCGCGGGCGGAGGGTACCAATGCGCCCTGCCCTGCCTTGCATCGCTTCTACCAGTGGCAGATCGCGCGCGCCCAGTCTGGCGTAGGGCAAAAGCGGCTGCGCGACGGTGTGGGAGAGGGCGAATGCACTTGATGCCTCTCGGTCCCACTGTTCGAAGTGTCGCTCGGAATCGTCGCGCCGGATTGTGCCGCGGCAGTTGGGGGCGCCACAGTAACAGGTCATCGGTTCGAACAGGTTCAGCGTACCGTACTCGCAGGTGAGTTCCTCTCCCGGCGCGATATCGCGGATGGCCACCTCAAAAGCATCGCCCACCCCACGGCTCGTAGGCTCGCAGCTATGGTTCATGTAGCGACCGAAATCCCAGCAAAACACGAAGTTGCCATCAGCCGCCTGATACGCATATTTGTCGATGACAGTGCGCAACATCGGCTGTAGTGCGCCCACTTCGCTCGCTGTCAGAATACGATCAAAGTGGTCGAGAACCCAGAGGAAAGTGCCGCGCGGAATGTGCTCCGTCGCAAACACACCATAACCCACTTCTGGCGAGATAAAACGCAATTCACTGCTTGGATGGATCACCCCTGCACTACCCCCGAAAAATCGGCCAACGGCCTTGTTATGGTTTGTTTTGGGCGAAGTATATGCATCATTAAAGGGCTATTGCAAAAGAAAAATAGTGTGCATTATACCGATCTACTTTGGGGCTGTGGCTGGATGCCGTGCTGGTTTGTAACACTATGATTTTTAAAATGAATTTTAGGCAATGTCAGTCTTGGGCAGGCGTGCAGTTGCGGCTGATGAGCAGGGAGGGAGCCGGGTCCGCTCGATCAAGCTTTCGAATTTGGAGGGGTTCTGGAAAATGAACACCGCATGCGGGTCGAGTATTGTCGTTTTGCCGGGAGTCTGAATAGATCAAAAAATAATCAACTCTTCATACGGACTGGCCTCTGGACGATAGGCAAAACTGGTTGCCTGCGACCAGCGTCCGTAATCTAATTGATGCACAGAAGCAAATTGGAAGATCGATTTTTATGCCCGCATTGCGTTCGTCAGAGAGATGAGATCCATTTTTGGAAATGTGATTCTTACCCTGATCATCGGGCTTGTCCTGCGCATGTGACTTCAACTCACACTCTTCAAACAATAGCGACGCAACGGTTAGCGTAACGCAGCAGTTAACAGGAACAATCGATGTTCAGCCCCAACCCTTCAGACTACAGCTGAATTCGGGCGGAAAAATCCTGGTGCAACAGTGCGGTCCGATTCAAATAAGTAGGCCCGATGGCAGTGTCGATGAACTGCTGGCATTGCTTGAGCAGCGCACAGAAGAAAATGGAACCATCTATGACGTTGCAACCCAGTCCGGGGAGAAGGTAACACTTGCTGTATCTACCACGGATGATTCGAGTTTTAGAGTATCTCTAGCTAGTTCAAATATGACAGCCGTATCGGTTGGGCTGTGCCTGGAATCGGGAGAACTGATCTACGGATTAACTGAGCGATTGAGAGACTCCGCTGTTCTGATTCCGGAACTGCATGGCCCCATGGTGGAAGATTTCAGTCCCGGATGCGGTCTCCTCGCTGAACCGCCGCGGTGAGATTGTGGAAATGTTTGTGCGTCCAACGGTCTCGCTGTACGCGCCTTTTTATCATTCCTCCAGAGGATACGGTCTATGGGTAGAAGGCAGCCATCCAGGTGTATTCGATGTAGGGGCGAGCAATGGCGATGAACTGCGGTTTCGTATGGAGACCACGGAAGATCGGGGCCTGTCTTTCAATCTGTTTTTAGGGCCGCGGCACCAGCAAATATTGAAGAGTTACTACGAGAAAGCGGGCTATCCCATCCGCGTTCCCGACTGGGCCTTTCAGCATTGGCGGTGGCGAGATGAATTGTCAGTGGGAGCCCCCGGAATGCTTGATGGGTATGAGGTTAACGCCGAAATCGCCGAAGATGTTTTAATGTATGAACGTTTTTCTATCCCGTCCGGCGTCTATTTGTTTGACCGGCCCTATCTGGTCGGGGCAGAGGATCCTGACTCCGAGGGTTTTCACAAATTTGAATGGGATCATGAGCGGCTCCCTAATATTGAAGCCACACTGGACTGCGTTGCGGTCGCGTGGATTCAGGCTTGCCGTCTGGAGCGCAGCCTGGGCGCGCAACAACGGCGCGGGTAGTAATGGCGCTGAAGCCGCTGCAGTTGGGCTATCTGGCTCCGGGCAACAGCCGCGTCATAGACTTAACCAACCCTGATGCTTACCAGTGGTGGCGCCAGAAGCTGGAAACCTTTCTGAGTGAATACAATGTCAGTGCAATTAAACTGGATCGCGGGGAGGAGTACGTCCCGAGCTCCACAGCAGATATCTACCATGATGGACGAAGCGGGAGAGAAGTCCACAACGATTATCCGGTACTGCAGGCAAAGGTCCATCACGATGCTTTAAAAAACGCCACCGGAAACGACTTTTTAGTCCTGGCTCGCGCTGGATACAGCGGCTCCCAGCAATGGGCCGCAAGTTGGGGCGGTGATGATGTCGGCACCGAACTCGGTCTGCGCAGCGCCATAGTTAAACTCCAGCGCTGCCGGATTTATTGGCTTCCCCACCTGGGGTTCAGATACAGGAGGCTACTACTCCTTTACCAATCGAGAAGTCTTTGCGCGCTGGCTGCAGTTCAGCGCGCTGACTCCCATCATGGAAATTGGCGGCACAGGCTCCCACGCCCCCTGGAATATGCCCACTGAGCCCAAATTTGATACTGAACTCATCGAGATATATGCGCGCTATGTGAAATTGCACCACGCGCTGATCCCTTACACTGCCGCCCAGGCCGACCTGGCCAGTACAGAGGGACTCCCAATCGCTCGCGCTATGATTTTCGATTTTCCCAACGACGCCAGATTTGCTGACAGCTGGGACCAGTACATGTACGGTCCGGATCTGCTGGTAGCACCGATCTGGCAAATCGGTTCCCGGGAGCGACAGGTCCTGATTCCGGAAGGCGTGTGGAAGTCTGTATTGGGACCAGTCCCAATCATGGACAGGTCCTGCCACTATCACCATCCCCGCTACACTGGACACGCTCCCTCTCTTCATACGAGAGGGAGCCACAGTTATTCACTAAAAGGAGGGTGATGTTGCAGAGATGACCAGCAGACATTTGCGACCCGCAGAACAGCCCATCACAGAAAGTGATGAGTTTATCGAACATGTCCTGCAGTATGCCGGTGTTCCGGCACTCATGATGTCCATGATACATATGACGGGTGATGCCAGCCTGCTTGATGGCCCTATTCAACCCAGGTCCGCGATCCTCGGCGAGATTCAGGGCTTCCTGTCGCCGGAGCAGCAGGATGAGGTGCGTCGCCAGGCTTTTCAGGTAGTCAGGCAATTTCGCGATAATCAGTGTCGGCTGCCGCCACTGCCGGATGCGGCGACCATCCGTCGCATGATGAGTTTTGTGGTCGGAGAGCAGGTGCCCGACGAGTACGTGCCGATGATGCTGGAGGAGATGAACTTAAGCGGTGAGGACAGTCGCGCCCTGCACTGGCCCGAGACCATAACACAAGAGCAGCGGCAGCAATTCCCCGTGGTGGTGATCGGCGCTGGCGTCGGTGGCATTCTGGCGGGAATACGACTGCAGGAAGAAGGCATTCCGTTTTGCATACTGGAGAAAAATGCTGACGTCGGAGGCACCTGGTATGAGAACACCTATCCAGGTGCTCGCGTAGATACGCCGAACTACTTCTACTGTTACTCTTTTGAGCCCAACCATGACTGGAGCCAGTACTACTCCGCGCAACCAGAGCTACAGGCCTACCTGAAACGCTGCTGCGACGAGTACAAAGTCAGCGAGCAGCTACAACTCAACACCACAGTTACTGATGTTGTTTTTGATGAAACCGGGAAACTCTGGCATGTACATGTGCAACGCCAGGACGGCTCTGACGACGTCATTACCGCAAAGGCTGTGATCAGTGCCGTCGGTCAGTTAAACCACCCGAAGATACCCGATTTTCCTGGTCGCGATGATTTCAATGGCCCGCAATTTCATTCCGCAGAGTATCAGCATGAGCACGACCTGCGTGGGAAACGGGTGGCGGTGATCGGTACCGGCGCCAGCGCCTTTCAGTTGGTACCGGCGATTGTCGGGCAGGTAGCGGAGATAAAGGTATTCCAGCGCTCTCCGGTGTGGATGTTTCCCAACCCGGACTACCACGCGAAGGTTCCCGAGGAGGTCAAGTGGCTACTCAAGCATTTGCCCTACTATGCCCGCTGGTACCGCTTCCTGCTGTTCTGGCCAGCCAGCGATGGCCTGCTACCATCACTGGTTACTGACCCCGACTGGCCACACCAGGAGCGTTCGGTGTGCCAGCTCAATGACCGGGCGCGACAGAACATGACCGCATGGATCGACAGTCAAGTATCGGGTAACCCGCAGCTGCGGGACAAGGTTGTGCCCACCTATCCGCCATTCGTCAAACGTATGCTGCAGGACAACGGCAGTTGGCTGCGCGCCTTGCAGCAGGACAACGCGGCGCTGATTACCGATCCTATCAGCCGCATCGAACCGCGCGGGATCGTCTGCGGCGACACTTTGCACGAGGTCGATATCATAATTTACGCCACCGGGTTCGATAACCACCGCTGGCTCTATCCGATCAATGTCGTGGGGCGAGAGGGCAGGGTGCTGGCCCAGGAGTGGGGTGACGACCCTCAGGCCAACCTGGGCATCACCGTGCCGGGATACCCCAACCTGTTTTGTATCTACGGGCCAGCCACCAACCTGGCCCACGCCGGAAGCCTGGTCTTCAATTCTGAATGCCAGGTGCGCTACATCATGGGCTGTATCGGCGCGGTGCTGGAAAATCGCTGTCAATTGATCGAGTGTACAGAAGAGGCCAACACCGACTACAACGAGCGCTTGCAGGACTGGGTTAAAAAACTGGTGTGGGCCCACGACAGCACCAGCAACTGGTACAAGAACAGCCAGGGGAAGGTGACCGCCAACCTGCCCTGGCGCCTGGTGGATTACTGGAAATGGACGCGCCAACCGGACTTGAGCCAGTACACACTGCGTTAAGCGCAGTCCGGCTCTGTTACAGGCCGCTAATCACCAGGCACAGACTCGGATCACTTTATGCGATGGAGCGCGCAAATCTTGTTGCCGGACGGATCGCGCAGATAGGCGAGGTAGAGTTTTGTAGCGCCGTCACGGACTCCCGGAGGATCTTCGCAGGTGGTACCACCATGCGCGAGGCCGGCTGCGTGCCATGCGTCAGCGGCGGCCGGGCTCGCCGCCGCAAAACCGACAGTGCTGCCATTGCCATGCGAGGCTGGCTCTCCGTTAATGGGTTTGCTGATCGAGAAGATGCCGGTTTTGGTGCGGTAGAAGCAACGGCCCTTGTCATCGATCACACCCGGGTCGTGCCCCAGGGCTCCCAGCACGGCATCGTAAAAAACTTTTGCTTGTTGTACATCGTTAGCGCCAACCATGATGTGACTAAACATTGCTGCTCTCCTCGTGAGTGGGATTGAAGGACCCCAGTGTATCTGCTACTCGCGCACCCTGACCACTACTTTACCCTCCACCTTGCGTGCCGCAATGTGCTCGATCGCTTTGCCGCCCTCCGCAAAGCTGAACGTCCGATTGCCGACGATTTTGAGTTGTCCGCGCTCCCAGTGGGAGATTAGTTGATTGTGGATGTCGAGCATGAATTGCGGCGAGTAGCCAACCGGCATAGCGCCAACAAGTGAGATATTTTTCGGCAGAGTTTCAGGCAGGTTGATGCGGGGCCACTCGCCGCTGGCATAGCCGATGACCACGAAGCGCCCCTCAAATGCCGTGGCTTTGAATCCCGCTCGCCCGGCTTTGCCGCCAACCGGATCGTAGACGACGGAAACGCCTTTCCCGCCAGTGAGCTCCAGTGTCGCCCCGGTGATATCCTGACTGCGATGATCGATGACTGCATCAGCACCCAGGCCATGGCAGAAGGCCGCTTTGTCCGGGCCTCCCGCCACCGCGATCACATAGGCGCCTCTGGCCTTGGCCAGTTGCACGGCGGCACTGCCGGAACTACCGGACGCCCCGAGGACCAGAACGGAATCTGCGGCGGTGAGTTGCGCGCGGTGCACCAGGCCGATCCACGCCGTTTGGTAAGGGATAAAGAAACCGGCAGCCTCCTCGCCACTCATAGCGTCCGGAATGGGTAGCGCCATCTGCGCCATCATCAGGCACTCTTGCGCCAGCCCGCCACGCCCAATCTGGAACAGGGTGGGACCGAGTACCCGTCGGCCCAGCATGGATGCGTCGACGTCTGCGCCAACAGCAATAATTTCACCGACGGCCTCCTGTGAAGGAGTGAAGGGAAGGGGAGGGACGAGCGGATAGTTGTTCCGGCACATCAGGACATCCGGCAAGCCCAGGCCGGCGACTTCCACCTTAAGCTTGACCTGATGTGGACCCGGTTCAGGCGCTGCGGCATGGGCTGTTCCTTCTTTTGATGTCTGGGAGGCCACATTTTATATGTGGCACAGGAGATCAATATAGCCTAATTGACCTGATGCGCTGCCAATTCAGTGTGAATTCGATGATAACAATACTACCCAAAGCTTGCGCGACCCGGGAACGGCTCGGCTCATCATCGCGCCACCCTTGATGCCATAGAATTTTTTATCCTGCGGTACAGCAGTTAAATACTCGGATATAAAGCTATTCGCAGGCAGATCTGTGAGCGGATCTCAAAACCATGGGATGCACTAATCCTTTGCAAACGCGATTGGCGAATGGAGTGCCATCGGCGCAGCCGAGAACAACGGCAGGCGCGACCAGAATCAAGTGCATGGGTCTCATCGAATGCTTGCGACTCAGAATCGAGAAGAAGGTCACGTAAAAATCCTGATCATTATAACGATATGGATTGCTTTACCGCGACGGACAGCGTGGTGGAAAGCGGCAGGTCGCGCGACGAGGTGCCGATGTGAATCTGGTAATCCAGGCCTTCGAGCACCCATGATGCCTTCGGTGACGTCGTAGTAAGACAGGTCGTTCACGGGCACGCTAATCTCGACCGTTTGGGTTTCCCCTGGCTCGAGGGTGACTTTGGCAAAGCCTTTGAGCTCTAGAACGGAGCGTTCCACCGCGGAGCCCGGGTAAGTTACATAAAGCTGGACTACCTCGGCGCCCGCGACGGAACCGGTATTGGTCACGTCAACGGTGAAGCGCACGACGTCGTCTGCCCGTGCCTCCGACTGGCTGGAACGAATGTTTTCGACGGAGAAAGTCGTGTAGCTTAGCCCGAAGCCGAAAGGGAACTGCGGCGTGGTACCGTTGCGATCAACATACCGGTAGCCGTGGAAGTAATCGTATGTGACCTTGAGTGACTGGTTGTCGAACGGAGGCAGTTGTTCGAGGCTCGTCGGGAACGTCATCGGCAACTTGCCGGAGGGGTTCGCTGCGCCGAACAAGAGGTCGGCCACGGCGTGTCCGCCCATCTGTCCCGGGTACCAGACCATCAGGAGGGCTTCGACGTCGGAGAGCCAGTCCGCCATCGTGATGGCGCCGCCACCCTCGAGGACTACGATAGTGTGGGTATTGGCAGCCGCAGCGTCTCGAATGAGCTTCACGCGCTCTGCGGAGAGGCCGAGATCGAGACGGTCCCCTGCCCCGATGAGACCTTCGCCCTCGTCCTCGAAGGTGAGGCCGGTGACGACAATGACCGCGTCAGCCGCTTCGATCGTGGTCAGGTCAGCCGCTTCGAGAACGTCTTTTCCGATGTGGTCGACGACGACCTGGCCCTCGAGTAAATCCCGAATGCCTTGAAGGGGCGTCACCACAAAGGAAGGTCGAACGTTGCTGCTGCCGTTGTCGCCGATGTTAGCGGTGTCCGCGAGGGCTCCGATGACCGCAATCCGGCTGAGCGCAGTCTTGTCGAGCGGCAGCGCCTTGGCGTCGTTCTTGAGAAGAACGGCACCCTCGTTCGCGGCTTCTTGCGCCAACGCCAGATGCTCGGGGCTCGCGATCACACTCTCATCGACAGGGCTCGGCTCGTCCAGCTTGTACTGGAGTTTCTTGCGAACCATGCGTCGGACCGCTTCGTCGATGACGGCTTCGGGGATCTCGCCGGACTGCACTTGAGCCGCGAGGTCAGCGAAAATGTTGGTGATCGGCATCTCGAGATCGAGGCCATTGATCGCCGAGCTACGAGTGGGTTCCGAGGACGAAGTCGGAAAGCACGAAGCCGTCGAAGCCCCATTCTTCCTTGAGAATCCGGCGCAGGAGGATTTCGTTCTCCCCGCAGAACTGCCCGTTGACCGAGTTGTAGGCACTCATGATCGAAGCGGCACCGCCTTCGCCCACCGCCGTGCGGAAATGCGCAAGGTAGATCTCGCGCAGCGTCCGCTCGTCGATAGTGACGTCGACTTGGAAACGGGTCTCCTCGATGCTGTTGGCGGCGAAGTGTTTTGGATTCGCCAATACGTATTGCTGAAGACCTTGAACGGCGGCAACTCCCATTCGCGAGAGCAGGTGGACGTCTTCGCCGTAGGTTTCTTGGAGAACGTCCCCAGCTCGGGTGCCGAAGGTTGTTGAGCGTCGGGCCGAGCAAGACGTTGCCGCCGCTCGCCCGGAGCTCGCGACCCATGGCTTCGCCTACGCGTCGTTCGAGGTCTGTGTTCCAGCTCGCGCCTCTGCAGATTGCGACAGGGAATGCGGTAGCTCCATCGTATACGCCAACGCCTCTTGGACCGTCCGACATCTTGAAAGGAGGGATCCCGAGGCGCTCGACACCGGGAACATTCCACGGTTCGTTGCCATAGACCCCAGATAAGGGCGTGTTGCCCGACATCTGCGCGACCTTCTCTTCGAGCGTCATCTGCGCAACCAGCTCGTCGATACGCGTTTCAAGATCGTCGGTACGCGTTTCAAGATCTTTGCCATCGCCGCTGCTACACGCCGCCATGAGACCCGCTAGAATCAAAGCCAAGTAGATGAGTTTCATAGCGCCGGAGGGTAGCGAATGTAAGCCAAGTATAGATACCGTCTTCCATTACAACCAGTACTTACGCCCTTTTTTCATTCTGTTGACAACAACATGCCCCCTCAACTATCGCCGCTAAGGTGAGACCAGCGGCCATGCACTCCCATGCTCGCTCCCGATAGAAACATACTCAAAGACTCCCGATCCAGGTCTGCGGCGTCTTCGTGCAGTTTTAGTACATCGGAAGGCTCGCCGAATTCACTGACTATCCATGCGCGCATACAGTGTTCCTCTTGCGACGATCGGGCCGGCCACGTTACGGCTCAGCATTGTTTCTGTACAGTATATAGGCGTCTGTGGCTGGCAGTGACCTGGCTTTGGCAACACAGGAGTAGGTCTGCTGATCGTGAATTTCCAGCTGATCTTCCCTGGTCATCCGCAAGTCGCGCAGCACACTGCTCTCGTAATTGTAATCAATGGGTACAGGAATCTCTCTACACAATCGCCGATACTCTGTTCTGGCAGGCGTATTATTCTTCTGGCAGGATTCAAGCTCGCTGCCAGTCTTGCCGGAGCAATCTGCAGTCCTGGCGGGAACAACAATGGGAAGGACCTGGCAATCCTCATAAACCCGATACCCCGTTGCCAGTAACTGCTCTTTCATCCGGATCTGGTTATTGATGTTCGCCAGTGAGGAACTTCGCTGGCGTGAGGCGCTGGTTGCGCTGCAGACTTTCTCAGCCCGCTCATCCGGACTCATGGCCTGAAAGTCCTCTATTGTTGTACAGGCACTTGCTAGCAGCAGCGGTATTAAGATGAAGCTTTTATTCATACCATGACCGCCGTTCTACGATGAACAGAGGAAGCATGAATTCCAGACACGTGTCGCAGCGCACATTATGGTCATCCCTATTACTGCACATCGGCGTATTTATAGCATGATCGCTACTGGCGGTACTGAATAAAATGGTACGATCCTGCGAAACTGCTTTCACGTCAGCAGGGTATTACAGGTCTGATAGATGTAATACGAAAATGCAAGCTACCGAAATAAAACCTATGCAGGGAATGCGAATATGGCCCTCTTTCTAAGAGGAATAATTGAATGTCTGCTGTTATTGTGTGCGATTGTTGCGATTTCCGCTTGTAATAATAATGATGCATGCCCGCTGGATCCGGATTCGCTGTGCGGAGAGACCAATGCAGACAGTCTAACCCTGAGCGCTGCCGGTGCTCTCTCCGGGCTGCGTATCGGTGCAACCCTCGAACCCGGTGAGATCGCGGATAGTACTACACAGATACATTACTCCGAGAGTTCGGTGCCTCACACCTGAAAACGCGCTGAAGATGTACAGCATACAGAACGAGCGGGGCATCTGGACCTTTGGCGGTGCCGACGCTGTGATGGAATTCGCGGACGCCAACGATCTGGCGGTGCGCGGACACACGCTGGTATGGGCGCAGGATCAGTACACACCCGCTTGGGTAAAAGCCATTAGCGACCCTGCTGAACTGCGGCAAGTCACCGAGGAATATATCGCCACGGTCATGGGGCGCTACGCGGGGCGTATTCCGCGTTGGGATGTGGTCAACGAACCGCTTACAACGTTCGGTGCGCAGTCTTCCGGTAGTGTTTGGCATGATCTGCTGGGGCCCGATTGGATCGCCGACGTGTTTCATCTGGCGCATGCCGCGGATCCTGATGCCGAGTTATGGATCAACGAGTACGGCACAGACTGGGTGCCGGGCAAGCACCAGGCGTTTCTGGCGCTGGTCGCAGGGCTGGTCGAGGACGGGGTGCCACTCCATGGCGTTGGTTTGCAAACTCATCGGATATCGGTTGCAGGCCCTGATCGGGCGGTGTTCGAGCAACAGTTGCGCGACTTCACTAATCTCGGCCTGGAGGTGGCGATCACCGAACTCGATGTTGTCACCAGCCCCACAGACCCTACCGCGTTCACGTCTCAGGCTGAGGCGTTCCGGCGTATCGTTGATGCCTGCCTTGCGGTGGCTGGTTGTGTGGAGATCACCACCTGGGGCATCACTGATGCCACGTCCTGGCTGAATTCCCTGGGTACGTTTCCCACCCCGACGCGACCGCTGTTGTTCGACGACGACTTCGTACCCAAACCCGCTTATTTTGCGATGCGCGCTGCGCTTGCCGCTGGCAGGCCGCCATCCGGGAATTGACGAGAAGCGAAGTGTAATCAATACAAAGCAATGAATTGGAGATGAAGATGAAAAAGCTATTATTGCTTTGCGGACTGTTTTTAGTGCTGTCATCGGCACTCGCTGTAACTCCCTTCTGGGGTTCGACAAAGCCAGTGTCATTCGATACACCGCCTGATCTGCTCAAAAATGGCGAATTCACCTGGGACCCGGAAATTGCTCCTGCAGGTCCGATCCAGGTCCTGGTCAGCCTTGACGAACAGCGCGCCTATACCTATCGCAACGGTATTTTGATCGGAACGGCTTCGGTCAGTACTGGCAAGCCTGGTCATGAGACACCCACGGGTGTATTTACCACCAAGCTGAAAGACAAGGATCACCATTCCAGTATTTATCACAACGCAGCCATGCCTTACACGCAGCGGATTACCAATGATGGTGTAGCCCTTCATGCCGGTGGCGTTCCGGGCTACCCGGAGTCCCATGGGTGCATCCATTTACCCTCTGAGTACGCGCGTTTATTGTTTGATGCTGCACCCCTGGGCATGACTGTTGTGATTGCTGACCATAAGACGCAGCCAGAGTTTGTTGCTCACCCGGCATTTCTCTCCCCGCTTACTGAAAAGGGCGAACTGGCAGCGAACGCGCGTTTGTTCGCAGACCAGCCATATCGTTGGGAACCAGAAAAGTCTTCCGTTGGGGTGGCCTCGATGGTGGTCAGCCGTTATGACAGTCGTATAGTCGTGCTTCGCAACGGTGTCGAAATTGGTCGCGCCAAGGTGCAGTTCAGGGAGCCTGAAGAGCCCGTTGGCACCCATGTTTTTGTGGCACACGACGCTGTAGGCTCCCAATTTCGATGGACCAAAGTCGGCATGATCGGTCATATGGATGACGCCAACACCCTCCCTGATGCCGACGTCGTAAATCGCATCATCCTGCCGCAGGATTTCCAGCAGCGGCTAACTCCCCTGTTGGTTTCAGGTACTACGATGATGGTGACAGATGCGCCGATCCTTGAACACACGACGGGGCAGACGATGGCCGTCATGAGTTCACATCCAGGCATCTGATAACCACCAATAAAAAAACCGCCATCAGGCGGTTTTTTCGATCAAATGGTGGGGGTCAGGATGCGTCTGGAGCCAGGCCAGCGGAGGCGGAGTAGCTGGCGAGCGAAAGATTCTCCGTTTTACACGCCGATAGTCGGGCCGTACCCGGCCCATACGCATAAATAAACTGCCCGCTTTTTAGCGTATCGATAATCGGTGCGGCCACTTCGGTGCGCACCGCAGGACAACCCCAGGAGCGGCCCAGACGGCCCAAAGCGGTGACCGCGTCCGGGTTCACATAGGGCGCGCCATGCATAACGATATAACGCCGCATGGCAGATTCGTTGAAACCCTTGCTCAGGCCATGTAATTTCAATGAGTAGCCGTTGCCGCCTTCATAGGTTTCGTCAGTCAGGTACAAACCCAGGCTGGATTGATGGCTGCCCTCGCGGTCAGAAAATGCATTGGGAACATCGTCTCCGGACCCCTGGCCATGGGCGACATGTTCTTCAAACAATAATTTCTTGTTTTTGAGGTCCACCACCCACAGGCGTGGCGTACGCGAAGGAAGTGTGTAATCAATAATGGCTAAACGGTCTGCTGACCTGCCAACACCATTGTTTTGGGCGCATTTCATGGCGGAAACGGCTTCTGCTATCACAGCAGGCTTTAAGATCTGGGGCTAATTGCTGAATCAAGGCCACGTCATCGGCCTTGACCTGGGTGCTTAGTAATAGGCTCAAGGCCAGAATGGGCAACAATCGCATTACATATCCCCTTGGTCAATAATTATTCGTTCTTTTTATTAGCTAGCCTTGAACGTAGTTCGATTCTAAAAGCAAAGCTGAACTAATTCAACAAGATAAGCATGAAACCTAGATTTATTTCTGGGTTTGGTCGGCCTCCAGAGCGATCAGTTTCAGGGATATCGGACAATCGCCAGGTGGTATCGACCCTGCGTCCACTTCATTCGTTGCGCGCGGCTCCAACTTTGTTCGTTGGAGGCAGTGAGGTCCGCGTCAGGTGGGCCGATACATCCTGTTGAGGCTTGCTTTGACAGCATCGTGATTGCCGTCAAATAAAATATAGATACGGGTCAGAGGAGCAGAGTCTCGTGGGCGCTTCAAGGCTCGATGCGCAGGATCGGTTGTGACGCAATGGTTAAACCGCGTTGCCTGCAATCCTGAGGATCGCATGCGCCGTCCTTGTCCCGCGCGCTGCAGGGCGCGTACTCGCATACCGCGCTTATTGCCGCCCTCGGGCGTCGCGGCCGGTGGCGTGATCTGGCAATTGCCACCCCGTGCTCTCGGCGATCGCCAGCGCTTCAGAAAAAACCTGGTCAGTGGTGCAGGCCGATGATCTCGAAGGGCGACTGCGGCAAACGTGCTGGTCGCCAACATAGCCAGCACGGTCGCAAGCAATCCTGAATAAACCCATGTTTCCTGCCTTTTCGTTTTGTTTGCGGTGCGTGCGCATGAGTAGAGTGTTACATTTCACGGCAACTTTGCAGATGAAAATCGCACGATTCCAATTACACTAGCAAACTGATCTTCTTTCAAGGCAATACAATTGGATCCGCAGCGTCTGCCTCCTGCATACATCCGGCTGATCAACAACATTGGCAATCTTCTGGAAAGTGTGCAGTTTGCCAAACCACAGCTGTGCGCAGAGCAGCTTGATCAGTCATGCGCAAAGCAGAACGGGCTTGCACGATTGGGGTGATGGATCGTTCAGGGTCGGCTTGGAGCAACTCACGACGGCGCTGCAGCAGCAGGCCCAACTCTCCCAGATCGGCCGCATCGCCGCCTATTTCAATATACTGGATCACCTGTGTGTCCGATTGCGACTGCTCGACTACCGGGCCAGGCGGCCTGAGGTGGCGGCCCAGCAGATCAGGCAGCCACTATTTATACTTGGCCTGCCCCGAACGGGGACCACCATACTGCATGAGTTGCTTGCGCAGGACCCATCGTTCCGCTCACCTGCCAGCTGGGAAGTCTCACGGCCGCTGCCGCCGCCCACTGCACACGAGTTACGACAGTGATAAAAGAATCAGGTCAGTCGACAGATTACTCGCTCTGCTGGAGAAGCTGTGTCCGGGGTTCAGAGCGATACATGCCATAGGCGCGAGGCTGCCACAGGAATGTGTGTACATCCTGGCATCCGCATTCATCAGCGAGCAGTTTGGCTATATGTACAACGTGCCTGCCTATCGGGACTGGGCGCTGGATCAGGATATGACCGCGTCCTACCGCTGGCACGCCAGTTTTCTGCAGCATTTGCAGGTTGATCTGCGCCGGGAGCGCTGGGTGCTGAAGACGCCCGCGCACCTGGCGTACCTGAAGTATCTGCTGGCGCAGTATCCGGATGCGGCCATCGTCTGGACCCATCGGCGTCCGCTGGACGCGATGGCCTCTTTCTCCAGCCTTACCTACACCTTGCGCAGCGGTTTTAGCCGGAGCGTTGATCCGTTGGCGACCGGCGAGTATGAATTTCGACATTTCTCGAAGATCGTGGCCAGAGGAATGGAGGACCGTCGTGCGCTGGATAATGGCCAGTTCATCGATGTGAGTTTTAACGCGATATGCGCCGACCCGATGTCAGTCATACGCACTATTTATGAGCGCTGCGCCATGGAACTCAGTCGTGAAGCGGAAGCTCGCATGCGCGCAGTACCTCAAGCGACACCCGCGAGGCCTCTACGGCGAACACCGATACTCGCCCAGCTGCGTTTGGTTTGGATGCATGCCCAGGAGCAGCAATTGTACGGCGAGTACCTGTCCCGGTACGGTGCCTGGCTGCAGGGCGGCCAGACCCTGGGCAGTTTCTAGCGATGAGAGTGTCAGGTATTTTTACAGTCAGCTGCGTAGCCGCCACCAGCACTTCAAGATTATTCTAAAGAAAACAACAGGTTAATTAAATTCGGTATACTATTTGCATGATGTCACCGGAGATGGCAGACAGCCCAGAGCGCTGGTAGTATGTGATGAACACGGGCAATGCCGCGAGGCATGCATGCCGCTGCCGCAGGACAAAAACGTGAACCCTTGCCGGGTATAAGGAAAATAATGGGCTACCTTGTACTTCGGTACAGTTGCACAAGACTTTTTTTTTCGTGCTACGGTGGGACTAATCTTTAGTTTATAACCTAATAGCTCGATGCCTGTACGATAACAGCAGCTGACACAAACAGATAATAATCAACTTACAGGTATTGATCCATGTCGACTTCCCATTAATACGACCCGCGTCACCAACCCGACTGATACGCGTACCGTGTTTACCAGTTTGGTCGTGGTGACCAGTCTGGCAACAGGCGCCGTGCCGGCCATGGCGCACGCTCCTTCGTCGCGTTTGAGAGCGGCCAGGTCAGGCCCGTGGCGATGACGCCGGACGGCACCAAACTGCTCGCGGTGAATACACCGGACAACCGCCTGGAGGTGTTCACGATCAACAGCGACGGCTCCCTCACCCATACCGATTCCATCCCTGTGGGTATGGAGCCCGTCGCCGTGGCGGCGCGCAACAACAGCGAAATCTGGGTGGTGAACCACCTGTCCGACAGCGTGAGCGTCGTCGATCTCTCCGCCACCCCCGCGAAGGTGGTGCGCACCCTGCTGGTGGGCGATGAGCCGCGGGATATCGTGTTTGCGGGCACGGGCTTCAATCGCGCGTTCATCACCACGGCCCACCGCGGGCAGCACCGCACGGACGCCTCGATTGCCGGCGTGCCGGGCGCCGGCGACCCGCAACTCACCACGGAAGGCATCGGCCGGGCCGACGTCTGGGTCTTCGATGCCAACAACCTGGGCACCACCTTCGGCGGCACGCCGCTGCAGATTCTCAGTTTCTTCGCCGACACCCCGCGCGGCCTGGCGGTCACGCCTGACGGCAGCACGGTCTATGTGGCGGCGTTCCAGTCGGGCAACCAGACCACCGTGATCAATGAAACGGTGGTGCCCAATGGCTTTGGCACCAACGGCGTGCCCGGGCCCGGCACCAACTGCTGGCAGAATGACGTCGATCCGCGTGCGACAGAGCGTACGCTCCGAAGCCGGCGTGATCGTCAAGTTCAACGGCAGCCAACTGGCTCGACTCGAAAGGCACCAACTGGAACAGCCTGGTCAAGTTCAACCTGCCGGACCACGACGTCTTCTCCGTCAATGCCAACACACTGGCATCCGGCTCAGCGTGTTACACCACGTCGGCACGATCCTGTTCAACATGGTGGTGAACCCGGTCACCGGCAAGGTCTATGTCACCAACACCGAGCTGCCGAACCACGTCAATTTTGAGGGTCCCGGCATCCACGGCGGCAGCACCGTGCAGGGCCACTTGTCCGAATCACGCATCACCGTGCTGAATCCCGCCGGCCCCGGCATCGACGTACAGCACCTGAACCAGCATATCGACTACAGCCAGCTGCACACGGACCCCGGTGCCGACCACGCCGCTATCGAGGCGCAGAAGGCCCACAGCCTCGCGACGCCGCTGCAACCGGTGGTCTCCAGCGACGGCACGACGCTCTACGTGGCGGCCTTCGGCTCCGCCAAAATCGGCGTGTTTGATGTGGCGGACATCGAGGACCCCAACTTCGAAAGCGAATTTCGACCCGACCGCGGCGAGCGCCAATTACATCTCCACCGGCGGCGGCCCCGGCGGCATGGTGCTGGATGAATCGGAGGCGCTGAACAAGCGCCTCTACGTCCTCACGCGATTCGACAACCAGGTCGAGGTGATCGACCTGAACACCAATACCGTGGTTGCAGACCCACGCGCTGCACAACCCGGAGCCGCCCGCGGTCGTGGCAGGGACGCCCCTTCCTGTACGACGCCGTCGCGACATCGGGCAATGGCGAGGCGTCCTGCTCGAGCTGCCACATCTTCGGCGACATGGACCAGCTCGCCTGGAACCTGGGCAACCCGGACGATCATCGTGACAACCAACACCCAGCCGTACGGCGAGTCACTTCCTGCCGGCCGCAAGACCACCTTCCACCCGATGAAAGGGCCGATGACCACGCAGACCCTGCGCGGTATGGCGACCCATGGCGCGCTGCACTGGCGCGGTGACCGTGTGGACGGCTTCTTCGGCACTGGATCCCTGCGCGGCATGCCCACCGGTGCGCCCTGCTCCGAGGAATTCTCATTCCGCAACTTCATCGTGGCGTTTGAGGGACTGGTCGGCAAGGAGGGCACTATCTACCTGAGCCCGAGATGCAGCAGTTCACCGACTTCGCCCTGGAGATCATGCTGCCGCCCAACCCGATCCGGCCGCTGAACAACACGCCGTCAGCACAACGCGCTGCGACCGGCCAAGAACCTCGTTCCACGGCGGCCTAACGCACCCAACGGTCGGATACGGTCGCGAACTGTAACGGCTGCCACACCCTGAATCCTGCGCAGGGCTTTTTCGGCACCGGCGGCAAACAGAGCTTTGAGGGCGAACCCCAGACAGTGAAGGTTGCGCACATGCGCAACGTATACCAAAGGTGGGCATGTTTGGCAACTCGGCCGGTGGCTCCACACGGGTGATCAGATCCGCGGCTTCGGCGTCCTGCATGACGGCTCGGTCGACACCGTGCTGCAACTTCCTCGACGGCCAGCGTGTTCAACCTCAATGACGACCGAGCAAGCCAATCTCGAAGCCTTCACGCTGGAGTTCCCCTCCGACCTGGCGCCCATCGTTGGCCAGCAGGTGACCCTCACCGCCACCAACGCTGCCGTCGTGAACCCGCGCATGGACCTGCTGATCCAGCGTGCAAGTGCACCAATTTCACTTCGCTGATGCTGGGCGGTACGGTGAAGGAATGTGACCTCATCGTGAAGGGCTCTATCGATGGGGTTGAGCGAGGCGCGGTGCGTCAGGCCGACGGGCAGTTCCGCACCGACAAGAATGAATTTTTCTCTGATGCAGCAGATACGCTGCGCTGGCTGCGGCTGCCAACGGAGGCCCGCTCACCTATACCTGCGCACCGCCCGGCTCCGGTACCCGCATGGGCATCGACAGGGATGAGGACACCGTCCTGGATGGCCTCGACAACTGCCCCGCAGTTGCCAATACCAACCAGGCGGATGCCGACGATGATGGTATCGGCGATGCTGCGATCTACCCCCCGGCTGCGGCTAAATCTTTAGGGGGAATACGCGCATCGGCTCTATAATGCGCGTATTCCCTCTTAAGTCCCCAGGGTCCGGGCATGTATCCGAACGGTCTGTTTGGCCTTGAAGCACTGCAGTTACTGATATCGCCCATCGCGATTTTCGGGATACTGTTTTTTATCCTCTATTTGCGCCAGGATGGCGTTCGAACCGGTCGCACGGTGGTGCTGCTGTTGTTGGTCGCCGTGGTTGCCTTTCTCGGCGCGAAGTTGTTTTCACTGCACGTGCGGGGTTGGGAGCTCTATAGCCCACTGTCCGCCGAATTGCGTGGAGGTTTGCGTTATCCTGGCGCCCTGCATAGCGATGGTATTACTGGGGCCATTGCTGAAGCGATGGCTTTTGCCGGAATTGCCCCTGGCCCGTTTCCTCGATGTGCTGGCCATTACCGTGTGTTTCGCGTTCGCGCTGGTGCGCTTCAGTTGTTTCATGAATGGCTGTTGTACCGGAGTGCAGTGCACGGAGTTTTACTGCCTCAGTTACGCGCCTGGCAGCAGTGTCTGGTACCACCATTTCCAGCAGGGCCTGCTTGCCTCCGGCGACCTCCCCAGCCTTCCCGTGTTGCCGCTGCACTTCCTGTTCATGGCCGCGTCTTTCAGCGTCGGCCTGTTTCTCATGTGGTTCGACGGCAGGCGCAGTTTCAACGGTCAAATTGCGCTGCTGTACCTCGTGCTCCATGACGGGGCCAAGGGTCTACTTGAATCCTTCAGGGACCCGTATTTGGTGGAACTGCAAATGACTTCCCTGCTGATCAGCGCAGCGGGATTGGTCGCTCTGATTATTGTCATGCGTCGGCGCCACTACGAGTGATCTACCTATGTCCACAATAGTCAATTGTGTCGCTTATCGTAAGGGAATGCGCCTTGCGGACTTTCCCATCGATGACATCAGCGAAATTATCAAGCAACCCGATGTGTTTTTATGGATCGGACTTCATGAGCCTGACGATGTGTTGCTTGAGAAAATGCAGGAGGAGTTTGGCCTGCATGAACTTGCGATGGAGGACGCGCGCGCTGCGCATCAGCGTCCCAAACTCGAAACGTACGGGGAATCGCTTTTTATTGTCGTCAAGACGGCGACCCTGATCGAAAATAAAATCGTGTTCGGGGAGACCCACTTCTTTGCCGGCAAAAATTATCTCGTTACACTGCGCCATGGGAAATCGAAAAGCTATTCGACGGTTCGAGACAGTTGCGAGAACAATCCCCAGCGACTGGCGTTGGGCACGGGCTATGCCCTTTACGCCTTGCTCGATGCTATCGTTGATAACTATCTGGTGGCCGTTTCCGAGTTGCACAGCCAATTCAACCAGATTGAGGCGGATATTTTTGACGCACGGATATCGACCGAAAAACTCCAGCGCATCTACAGCATTAAACGTGAGCTGATGTTGCTGCGCGATGCCGCGCAACCACTCGTCGATATATGCAACGAACTGATGCGTTTTCATGAAGACGTCATACCCAAATCAATCCGCGTCTATCTCCGTGACGTGCAGGACCATTCTCGCCGCGTTATCGAAAGCTGCGACAATATGCGCGAGATGCTGATCAGTGCAATGCAAATTAATCTCGCCATGGTGTCGATAGGACAGAATGACGTTGTGAAGCAGCTGGCCGGATGGGGAGCGATTCTCGCTTTGCCCACCGTGGTATTCAGCCTTTACGGTATGAACTTTAAATTCATGCCAGAACTCAGTTGGCATTACAGTTATTTTGTCGTGCTTGGCTCGACCGTGGGGGCTTGCATTTGTCTTTATATCAAATTGAAAAACTCGAATTGGTTGTAGTGCAGAGCAGACCATACGGGTTTTACCCTTTATCCAGACTGAGTCGGTAATATCAGTCAATTTTATTTTGCAGTGGCTGGAGCACGCATGGAAGAAAAAGAGCGTAGTCATATCCGCATTAAGATGGACACCAGGATTTTCATTGAGGCAATAGCCGCGACCGATTCATCTGAAGGGTTACTATTGCAGTGCGAGGTGGTGGAAGTCTCCTACGGTGGTTTCAGTGTCAATATTGAGAGCGAACTAATAGTAGGCGCGATCTTGTCAGTCTGTGCAGAACTGCCTGCAGTGGAAGAACCATTCTACATGGCCGCAGAAGTAAAATGGTGCAGACCAAACGAGCACGGCAGGAGCGGCTGGCTGGCCGGCTTTAAACTCCTCAAGTCAAGTGACACAGATATTGAGTCCTGGCGCCGACTGTTGGAGCATGTTTAGCACGATTTTTCGAAGAAAGAACTGGCACTCAGTAGCGCTGTCGAAAAATCTGACGTAATCCCTATAGAATCTATAGCGACCTGACTCCATCGAAGAGATCAAACGGCGTTGGTGCATCATGTCCTCGCCAATATATGCTAGTATGCTGGCGTTTCTTCCAACGACTGGAAATCCTGCGCTGGTGAATGTACTTGAACCGAAGATTGCCCGCAGAGTGGGAGTCACAGGATGCCATCCTGCTGGTGTGGCCGCATGAGCGCACCGATTGGAGCCCCATGCTCGCAGAGGTCCGGCGTACAGTGCAGGCCATCATTGAAGCGATTGAGCGCTTTGAGCCGGTCATCCTGATTCGATCCGATAAATGGGATCTGCCGACCAACGATACCTGGGCGCGTGATTTCGGGCCGATCACCATCGAAGAGAATGGAATACCTGTACTGCTCGACTTTACCTTCACCGGTTGGGGCGGAAAATTCGCGGCTGAAAAAGATAACGCTGTCAACCGTAAGCTGCACGCCGCCGGAGCGTTTGGAACTACCGCGCTTCGAACAGTTGACCTGATTCTCGAAGGCGGGAGTATCGAGAGCGACGGACAGGGGACGCTGCTTACAACCACCGAATGCCTGCTTAATCCTAACCGTAATCCGCATCTTTCAAGGGAGCAGATTGAGGAGCGGTTGAAGTCTGAATTAGGGGTTTCAACTATTCTGTGGCTGCAACACGGCCATCTGGTTGGCGATGATACCGATGCCCATATCGACACGCTTGCCCGGCTCTGCCCGGACAAGACCATTGTCTATGTTGCGTGCGACGACCCGGCCGACGAACACTTTGCTTCGCTCAAAGCGATGGAACAGGAGCTGGAGCAGTTTTCGGGTTACCGCCTTCTGCCCCTGCCCTGGCCCGGCGCGAAATATGATTCCGAAGGCCACCGCCTGCCAGCTACCTATGCCAACTACCTGGTGATCAACGGCGCGGTGCTCGTCCCGACCTACAATGATCCGGCGGATTCCCTGGCATTGGAAGTGATTGGAAAAGCATTTGCCGACCGCGAGATCATCGGTATAGATTGCAGCACATTGATTCTTCAGCATGGTTCCCTGCATTGCATCACCATGCAGATTCCCGAAGGAGTGGTATGAGCAGATTAATTGCAGGCCTGGTGCAGCAGTCATGTACTGATGACCGCGCGGCCAACATTGAAAAGAGTATCGCCGCCATCCGCCGCTGCGCAAAGCGCGGTGCCAGACTGGTGGTACTTCAGGAGCTGCATACCGGTCTGTATTTCTGCGATCAGGAAGATCCCTCCCGTTTTGAGCTCGCCGAAACAATTCCTGGCCCCTCCACCGAAACCTTCGGTGCGCTCGCCCGCGAGCTCTCGATCGTGATTGTGACGTCTCTCTTTGAAAAACGGGCGCCGGGGGTTTATCACAACACCGCAGTGGTGCTGGAAGCCGATGGCAACATAGCGGGGAAATACCGCAAGATGCACATTCCTGATGATCCCGGATATTATGAAAAATTCTACTTTACTCCTGGTGATCTGGGTTTTTTGCCCATCTCCACCTCGCTTGGAAAACTGGGCGTGCTGGTCTGCTGGGACCAGTGGTATCCGGAGGCGGCACGCCTGATGGCGATGGCCGGAGCAGATCTGCTGATCTATCCTACTGCGATCGGCTGGGATCCCGACGACATGCCAGAAGAGCAGGCACGCCAGCGCGATGCATGGATCACCATCCAGCGTTCGCACGCTGTCGCCAACGGTGTTCCGGTTCTCAGCGTCAACCGGGTCGGCACCGAACCGGGCGGAGCTGTCTTCTGGGGTTCCAGCTTTGCAGCCGGGTGTCAGGGCGAAATACTCGCTCAGGCTGATTCCAGCAACGAAACCGAATTGATAGTCGAGCTTGATTCCGTGCGCAATGAAACTGTCCGGCGCATGTGGCCGTTCCTGCGCGACCGGCGTATTGACGCTTACGGTGGTCTTACACAGCGTTTACTCGACTGAAACCATGCCTATCAGTAATCAGGAAGCTCAAACCCAATTTTTTTCACTGCTGGAGCGCAATCAGAAAAATGGCCAGTGGGTTAAGCTTGTCCTGAGCAAGTATCGTGGCACTGAAAAAGATTTACAGCGTGTAACCATACGTCCGATCGAATTACGCAATAAAGCGGCTATGTCTTTTGTCTATAGCTATAAGACATGCGATATCACGAAAAATTTTATCCCCGTTGAAGGGTTGGAAATAGTTAAAAGTTTGCTGGTGAGTGAATTCAAAAATGCACATTTATTTAGTCATGGCGAGGAAGCGCAATTAGAGTTGAGTAAAAAGGGCAGTGCCGTATTGCACACGCATCGGCCGTTAAATGTGGCTACCACTTCGACTTCAGTTGAGCACGACCGCGCCAAAAAACGCTTTATTGATATCACACATCCTTTTTTGACGGCTCTGGGCATTACCGATAAAAATCACAGATTAATTCCGTCCATGGCAGGGAAATGGAAACAGATAAATAAGTTCATTGAGATTTTCAGCCAGGCGATAGTCAGCTCTGGCCTTCCGCTGGATCATGCAGCTTACAGTGGTCGACTTTGGTTCCGGAAAGGGCTATTTGACCTTCGCCCTGCATAATTACTTACATACGGTATTGCGCAACGAAGCAAAAGTAACCGGCGTGGAATTGCGTGAGTCGTTGGTTGATCTATGCAATGCAACGGCGGTCAAGATAGGATGTGAAGGTTTATATTTTTTGTGTGGCGACGTCAAAACTCATGCGCCAGAATTCTGTGATGTGATGATCGCCCTGCATGCTTGTGACACTGCCACTGATTATGCCATTCATTATGGCATACGGTCGCAGGCGTCCATTATTATGTGTTCGCCCTGTTGCCACAAACAAATACGTACGCAAATGCATAGCCCTGAAATTCTCAAGCCCATGCTGCAGTATGGCGTACATCTGGGACAGGAGGCCGAAATGGTTACTGACACATTGCGAGCATTATTATTGGAAGCCAATGGTTACAGCACGAAAGTATTTGAATTTGTCAGCACAGAACACACGGACAAGAATAAAATGATTTTGGCGATTAAACGTCAATCAGGTGATAAAAACAGCTGTTTTGAGGCAGCAGGCGCTGGAACAAATAATTGCGTTAAAGAAATTTTACGCCATACGCGAGCATTGCCTGGAGAGCTTGTTACAACAAAACTAACATGCCATTGGCTTTGAATGAATCAGAAGTATCGCTGTAAAGCACAGTCATAATATTGGCTGTTGGGTAATTCGTAAATACTGTCGGCCACGATTCGACAATCCAAACCGAAATCGGTGCTATCTAAAATTCTTTTCTTTACTGAAAACTCGCTATCATTACCTGTGCGGTCTGGGTTTTCGATGGTTTTCATATAAGCGCGAAACGAGTCAATGTTTTTAAAAGCATTCTCTCGTTTGTATTTGATTCATGTCTTCATCAGTGAGGTTGGTTCCAAACAGCGATTGGTGCTTTTTCAATTGTAGTATCAAAAGTATAATTATTCTTTTCCGAGTAGTTTATTTGCTCATCACTCAACCCGAAAGTTGGGGTGCAAACATCGAGGCCATAGTAGGCGCTGCAGGTAGGGTCATCCTCATTATCAGCAAGAGTAAGAAGCGGGATCAAAAAAATGATGATAGGAAGAACTCTCACGGCGATAACGTACCACTACTTGTGCCAAATTGTCATGTTTTGTTTGAGACTGGGTCCGAACGATAACTCAGAAGTGAATTGACACTCCAAAGTGAGAGTCGCTAGTTTGGAGAAATACCGTGCTTTTTTACACGCCTCCTGAATTTTGATCATTTCAATAATATTTGCGAGATTCAACAATCCGACAACTTGCCCACTATCAGTTACACAAATCGTCTGTCGAGGATTTCCCTGCATACTTTCAAGTAGCTTCCCCAGTGGCTCATCAATATCCACACTGAGAATATCCTCTAGTGGCAGTTCAGAAATCAGGGCGTGCTCGCCCCGTTCCTGCAGGCCCTTTACCAGATCGCCATAATGCAGGACTTTGTACAGTTTATTGTGATATCCGACCGGAAAATCTTTCTGGCTACCGGCGAGGGTTAATTCCACTGCCCTGGCCAGATTGTCGTTTGGCGAGAGGGTATGAAACTCCCTGAGCATGGCATGTCGTACTCTTGCGTTGCCCAGAATTGATTTAAGTTGTTCTGCGTCACTTTCGATGGAGGCGCCAAACCAGATAAAGATTGCGATAAACAACAGAAATGGATTGTACATAATCCCCAGCAGGCCCATACCTACTGCGAGAAATTGGCCAACGCTAGCCGCTTTCTGTGTGGCTTTAGCGTGGTCCATGCGTAACGCCAGCGTTGCGCGTAAAACGCGGCCACCATCCATCGGAAAAGCTGGCAGTAGATTGAAGGCGCCCAGAAAAATGTTAACCATCATCAGGCGATAGAGAAAGGATCCTCCAGTCACGCCAGATTGCTCAGCTGTGACCTGAGCATTACTAAAATATAGATAGAGATACAGGATGATAGCGATAACGAAATTTACGGCTGGTCCTGCAATAGCCACATTGATCTCCTGGCGTGGGTCGTCAGGCATTTTTTCCAGCGTAGCGATTCCACCAATGGGTAGCAGGGTAATATTTCGAGTTCGAATTCCGTAGCGACGGGCTGTCAGGGAGTGACCGAATTCGTGCAGGACCACACAGAAAAACAGCGCAAGAATGTAAGCAACCCCGGAAATTACTGCGGCCATGGTGCCTTGTTGCTTCCAGTAACTGATACCGACTAAATAGATGAGCAATAGGAAGGTGGCATGAATATAGATATCAATGCCTGCGACACGTGCTATTTTCCATGACCATTTCATTCATCAGCTCTGTTGGTTGTTGGCCTTTGTCGCTGGCGTGCCTAGTTCATTCTTTCAATTGAAAGTCTAAGGAGAGCCGATAGCTTTGCCCAGTTTCAGTTTAGCACTCAATGCAGAGCAGTATGCCGTTAGCCCAAAAGAAAGTTGCCACACTACACTTATTTACGTGCATATCGCCTGTTGACAGATCACAAGAGTAGGCCTTTGCGAGGGGCTTAGGGGCGAAATTCAATATAGGTAGAGGCGATGGATAAGCAGCAGAGGGACACCAGGTCGTTATACAGACCGGGTCAATAGTTACTTGCGAGGATAAACCGATGGCATACTGCCGTCGAAGCAATGTCAGGAGGAGGCGATGGATCGAAGCGAAAATCACGAAATTGCCATGCACAACTACTTGATGTGTTTATCAAAAGTTACAATGCCAAGCGGGAGCTCAGCCACAGAACTGGCTGAGCTCCCCAAAGAGCATGGGGTAAGGTTCCTTTAAGCTCCGGTAAGGCGATATTGTTTTGCGCGGACTTTGTGCTGGCAGTAGCGGCCTTTCTTTTCAACGGTGCCACTTTTTTCTTGGCTACGGCTACTTTTTTACTGGGCCGGTGCTTTGCCAAATGCCTTCTTGGTCTCTGATTCAAATCTCTTTTTCAGCGCACGGCCCTGCTTGTTTGCTTTTTTCTCGGCGGCCCTGGCTTGGGCGACCAGTTTGCGCTCAACATCGCGCAGCTGTCTGGTAAGCTTTTTCTCCAGCTTGTTAATTTTTCTGGTGTCAGACTTGATCCGTGCGCTCATCCACTTTTCGGCCTGCTGTGCCAGATGTCTGGCCTTATCGATTTCAGCCTTGGTGGCGAGCTCGGCTTTCTTTCGCATCAATTTTTCCTTGGCCGCCATTTCCTTTGCCTTGAGCATCACCGAATCGACAACCCCGTCCATCTGCCCGCGCGCATCCTTCAGCGCATTTCTGAAAAAATTACCTTTCGCTGCTTTCTTGTTGGGAGGCGGCTGCTTTTTTCGCAGGTGATTTCCTGGCAGTTGACTTCTTGGGAGCTGTCGCAACTCGCTTTTTCGGTGCCTTTTTCTTTGCTATAGCCATTTGGTATATCTCCTAAGGTTTTTAACGACCAACTGTACAAATTAAAATAGCAACAAAGCAAGCGCGATACAACAGGGTCTTCCTGAAGGTGCATGCCTGCTCACTTCTTCCTCATCGCCGCCATCTTGCCGATAAGTTCGTTGGTGCGCTTCTCCAACTCTTCGGAGGGATGCTCGAATTTCAGGCCTACACGGTAAGCTACCATCGATCGAAATTTAAGTGGTTCCTGGCGAACCACGCGAGCGCGTAACTTCAGGAAGCAACTTTCATCGAGAGCACTAATTACAATCTGCAACGATTGCCCTATCTGAACAGGGTCAGGTACCGTTATTCCCAATCCCCCGGCAGATATATCATCCAAAGTCGAAAGGAGTTCCTGATCACTGTCGAACTGAATGTCGAGGCGCTGGGTCAGTCTTGCATGGTTACGCTGGCCTCCGTCGTCCGCTGATTGTGCTAGATGTTCAAGGATCTCCTCGAGTTTAGCTTCATCCCGTGTACTGAGTTTGGAAAAACGGGTCGCGATTATGTGACCATTTCCGTCGGGATGTCGACTGGCCCTGAGAATTTTTGCCTCAATTGATATTGAACCGCCCTGGCGTCTGGGCAGAATAATCTGCAACGTATCGCCCGAATCAATCTTTGCCTCGTCAACGTGAATTGACGCACCACCCCAGGAGATATCGATAAGTTTTGCGTTAACGGGCTTTGAGTCCTGTGGCCACAACACTTTAATCGGCACAGTGATTCTAATTCGAAATTGTGTTCTGTTCTCGGGGGATGTAGCGCCCGGTTCTGCTTGGGTTGCCGTTGTCGATGCGGACTCAGCGGCGAGCATTCTCACCATTTCTAGCGCCTCTTCTAAAACCTGTTTGCTCTGCACGAACAAACCGGTTTCCGCCGTTTGGTCCTCTGTGGAGCGAAGCTGTTCCGTGGTTTTACTCAGAGTCACGAATCCGCATTTCGCCCGGTGCTGGACCACGCTGATGGCCAGAAGTTGGATGCAAGACAGAAGTTCCTCGGGTGTTGCCTCGCCAAGGAGTTCGTGGGTGCTCTTCTTCATTACGCCCTTCCCTATGACATGTAGCATATCGTGCAGGTGCGGTAATACGCTGACTGCTTTCTTATCTGGCGGCTAGCTTGGACCAAGGCGCAGGAGCCTGCAAGTTACTCATGGATAATATTGGCTGGAGGTGAGTATTTGTCAATATCGCGCTTTTATAGCTGAAAAATATCGTCTGTGCCTCGAATTTGCTATATTCTCGGCATCTATAAGAAGGACGTAAATGATCGCCATGAACTCAAACTTTTATCTTACTGGTAGCGCAAGGATTCGATTTGTCACCGGCATGATGATGTATTTCGCCCAGGGCATTCCTGACGGATTACTGGCTATTGCTATGCCGGCCTGGTTAGCGGCGCAGGGCGCAGATGCCGGAGACATTGGTTCTTATCTAGCCGTCATTTATTTGCCATGGGCATTCAAGCTGATAGTGGGGCCACTGATGGACCGTTATCAGTTTCCTGCAATGGGCAGGCGTAGGGCCTGGGTTCTCGCTGCACAACTTGGACTGACATTCAGCCTGCTCACCCTGATTACGATAGACCATCCGATGAACCAGTTTCCCCTGCTGATGGTCTGCGGAGTGCTCGTTAACATATTCGCGGCGACACAGGATGTCGCGGTCGACAGTATGGCTATCGAACTGGTGCCGGCATCGGAGCAGGGACGACTCAACGCATCGATGAGTTTCGGTAAAGCCATAGGTTGGGCAGCCAGCTCTGCAGCATCCGGAATCATACTCGTGACTTGGGGATTGGGTGTTGCGGCGGCGGTGGCAGCATGTTGTTCCGCACTAATATTTCTCGGTTGTCTTATGGTGCGGGAGCGCGAAGGAGACAGGCTGCTGCCATGGAGTGATGGTGGACCCGGTAGCTTGCCCGCCATCAACAACTCATACAGCCGTCTTTTTGGTGGTCTTCGCGCTGTACTCTGGTCGCGAATCAGTATGGTTGTGATAGCCATCATGTTTTTGGATGGACTTGTCGGTGGTTACGGAAGTGCTCTGACGCCTTTGGCAGCAATCAACCTGTTCGGTTTTACCACTCCGGAGTGGTCGAATCTGGTCGCGACCATGGGCTTGCTAGGCGCCATCGTCGCGCTCGGATTGGGACCGCTCATAGATCGTTTTGGTGCAAAGCGCATGCAATCATTTATCATCCTGGTAGTGGCTGCACATACATTCCTTCTGGCAGGCACACAACATTACTGGCAGGACACCCTCTACGTGCGAGTGATGATGTCCATTTGGGTCCTGCTAGGCCCAATCAGCATGGTATGCATCATTGCTCTGGCCATGGCGATCTGTGCGCCGCAGGTTTCTGCCACTCAGTTTGCCATCTATATGTCGATCGCCAACCTGGGTGCATCACTGGGTTCCGAAGCCTACGGCCGTGTTGCAGACAAGACATCGTTCGTGCAGAACTTCACTCTGATGGGTTTTATGGGGCTGGTGACGCTGATCGTCGTATTATTCTACCGCCGGCATGAATACCCGGGTGCAGATGTAGCAGTACCCGACCTGCCCTGAGTCTATGGGCTATGCTATGGATAGTATTTAAAAATTAACTACTCGCGAGCGCGCAGTCTGCCAGACTCAGCGAAAATAATTAACTCATCGATTCGAAGAGTAACTGACGAATCTAACATGGATAGACGCTTAAGCCCTGATCACCAGCGCGGCATAGCCCCGTGCCCAGTGCGACAGGCGCCAGCGAGACTCAATAATTTCATAGTTGGGAAAGTGCTGGAGCAGGCGCGGGAAGTACGCCTGCGCCTCCAGTCGAGCCAGATGCTGCCCGATACATTTGTGCAAGCCAAAGCCAAACGCTAGATGGTCCTTGTTTTGCCGCTCAATGTCGAACGAATCCGGGTCGGGATAATGCGCCGGATCGTGGTTTGCGGCGGCGAACATCAGGCTTATCTCCTCACCCGCAGGAATTATTGTACCGTGCAGTGCCAGGTCCTTTGTCAGGCGGCGGGGCAGTCCCTGGGCTGGCGCCTCCATGCGCAACATCTCCTCTATAGCCCCGTCGAGCAAATCCGGTTGGGCAATCAACTTCGCTCGCTGGTCAGGGAAAGCGCGCCAGCAAACCTGTGCCATTGCCCAACAGGTTGATTGTGGTATCCACGCCGGCGAAAGCGAGACAATTGGCAAACAACGTGGATTCCTCTGGGTTCCAGGAGGCCCTCCGCCTCCTGCTGCACCAGCCAGCTGAGATGATCATCTCCGGGATTGCTGCGCTTTTCTTCCAGCACGGTCTGTACCATAACGGCGACGGCGTCCAGGTCCTTGATGGCGACCTCGGCGCTGGTCGGCGAAGTCGTCCTGCGGATCCTGGCCCATCAGAATATCGCCCAGCGCGTACCAGAGCGGGGCTGACTCCTCCGGGAATCCGAGGAAGCGAGTCATGAATTCCTGGGGGATGCACTTGATGGCCTCGCCGTAGATGTCTATCTCGCCGGCTGTCGGAAGGCGCGCAAAAATTTCGTCGACGATTTTTGTGATCATGGGTGTCAACTGTGCCGCCACGGCCTTGGAGAACATCGGGATCACGTGGCTGCGGACCTTTTTGTGCAGTTCGCCGTCGGAGGTCGCCAGGGAGGGAATGTAGCTGTGCCCGGTGCTGCCATTGAGGGTGCCGTCGGGATGGCGCAGCAGTTGGCGAACATCCTCGTAGCGGGTAATCATCCAGATGTTGCGGCTTGCATCGAAGTAGAGAGGGTGGTCGTGGCGCAGCAATGCGTAGCGCTGGTAAAGATGTTCGTGGTAATCGGTCGAGAGAACATCAACTATCGCGGACATTTAAACTGCTCCTCCTGGTAACCAAAGTGTACTAACGACCAGTGGTAACGGTATCGTGAAATAAACTGTCGATCGGCCACCGACCCCCAAGGCCGCGCGCCCTGCGGGGTATCCGCCAGCCACTTTTCAAATCTCAGGCTGAGTGCGGTTTCAGGGTGGAGCAGGGCCATTGTAGTAGATCGATTACAAGGTTTCACCGAGCTGGATGAGTTAGTTATCCAGTACCGACTGGTGGAGTGCTCGACAAGGTGTGTACCACCTTGAACCACTTCTTCATATTCTCCAGGTTGGAATCACGCAGTTCGAGGCCTACCCAAAAGCCCTCCCCCGTCTCAAGAGGTTTTACCCATACGGCCTCGCCAATCAGCTCAAGATTTTCCTTCCAGTCGTCCATCGGCACGGCGATATTGAGTGTACTGCCTTTAGCTATAGCTTGGGTTACGTAGATTCGCAGACCACTCACAGAGACATCGACGGTTTCGCATCGGATAATCGTATTGTCGGATTCACTTCGGCCTGCTTCGGCTCACCACTTCAATAAAAATGGCCTTTACTACCTCGATCCGCTGATGCTTGCGTCTGTCTGTATAATCCAGCGTCACGAAGTTACTTCCAACGAACTAGCGTTAGTTCAAGAGTATAGATACCTCCTACTTTCGCAATCAGTATTTACGCTTTTCTTCAGTTAATAAAATTGGTACTTAAAAACGGGTCACCAGATTCTATCTGTCCTGATGAAATTAGCCGCCGGGCAGAATCAAGGCAGCCATTGTTGAGTCGGCCGAATCGATTTCACGAAATTTCCTTCGTCGACCCTGGTGTTTTCCTCAGTGATTGCGAGGAAGTGTTCGAGCTTTCTGCGGGCTTCCTCCGGGGTCAGATCGTTTAGATCATGCTTGTCAGCACTCATGTCCTTATCGATACTCATTCCGGTTACTCTGTATGGTCAGCCAACAGTATAGACCTGGCACTCGGAGAAGTTCAGTTATTACGCAGCACGCGATGCGCCACCTGTTGCAGGATGAAACTTGTGACGCGGGGTGAAAGTCGGTTCGAATAATAGGTTATCCACGACTCCGGGGCGACGGGCCGCAGTGGTGTATTGAAATCGCACAGCGCTGAATACCGCATCGGCAACTTTTTCGGGACCAAAAGAGCTCTTTTCGTGTTGCTGATGGATTCGCTCGGCTATTCCTGCCTCATAGTCACCGCGTGAACGCATGTCCGCGGTGAGTGAGGTGCGAACAACTCCGGGACAGACGACGCTCACGCCAATTTTATGATGGCTGAGTTCCTGGCGCAGTGCGTCGGAATAGCCTACCACTGCGAATTTGGTGGTGGAGTAGGCGCCGAATCCCTCCATGGCGGCAAAGCCTTCCATGGACGCTATGTTGACAACATGACCACCCTTGTTTCGCTTGATCATTGCGGGACAGAAAGCGTCACAGAAATGTATAACCCCCATCAGGTTTACGCCGATAATAAACTCCCAGTCCTTAGCCGTGGTGTCAAGGATGTCCGCAGCGATGACAACGCCTGCATTATTGACGAGAATATCTACGGCGTCTGTTTTCTTATGTACCAGCGCCGCAAACTTTTTTACCTGAGCGCGTTTGGTGACATCCACGGGGGATGCGATGACATCGACCCCATAGTCGGCCAACAGCGCACGCGTTTCCTTTAGCCGTGCAGCATCAATATCGCAGATCGCTACATTGCCACCCCGGCGTGCTGTGTCCAGCGCAATGGCACGCCCGATTCCGGCACCGGCCCCGGTAACAACAACCCAACGCCCCTTTAACTTAGCAACTCGCATAGCGTTCCGCTCGCAATTCGGCGGGGTTCCAGTAGGCCCGCATACTGGTGATCTTACCTTCCTCGTTGAAGCAGAAGATGTCGGTCGCGTCGAGGTATTGCGTCGTGTCTCCCATGGTGAGTTGGGCCAGTAGCGGGAATGCGCACTGGTTGCCCGCGACACAGATGGGCCCCTGCAATTCGACATGGAGGGCGGGCGCTAGCATTGCATAAAAGGTGCGCACCGCATCGACACCCTGCACAAGATTACCTCCCACCGGGTCTTCTGCAGTCGCGTCGTCAGCGTACAACGCCATGATGCCGTCGATGTCGCTCCGGCACATCATGTCGATGTAGGAGTGGACAGTGGATCGAATGTCTTCGGGCGTGGGCATGGCTTGCATCCGTTACTTTATGCGATGTGTAGACTGATCAGCACAATCCCGTTAGACCGTCCCTGGCCGGGGTAATGAACTGAAGCATTGTTATCGATGCTCCCGGCACAAGAAATGGTTTGCTGCTGCGGGATATCTTCAGCGACACATCCTAACAGTATCAGGGATAAATAAAAACAGTCTTGACTGTTTTGTTGATTTGGGGCGTAAAGGGCAGGCTGAGAATGGCCACGAGGTCGCCTATGAGTCAGCCAAGGCCAGTGCTTCCAACCGAAACTCCTGGGTATCTTGTCTGCGGGCTGCCTTTTTCTTTCCTGTTTGATTTTTCACGATGCACCTCTGTAGCGTAGTTTAATCGCATAACAGGGTGTCTATTATTGCTGTGCAGGATCAGCGGGTTTGGTTACGAAGTTGAGCCACTTACTCAGCAAAGATGATCTGAATCATTTTAGATCACTGGCTTTGGCCTAATAATGATAATAGTAGTTCAACCGTTCACGGGGGTGTTTCATGGGTAGAGTGCTGACCATTGGGGCTATCTGGCTTTCAGTATTGTTATTCGGCTGCTCTGACGGCTCCGATAACGGCTCCGATAACGTCGCCGTTTCTTGCTCGCTTGCTGCCGACGAGGCGAGCCGCGTGCAGACCGCCCGGGCGCTCGTCACGGTGGATGCTTCGAATTACGAGTCGCTGATCGGCTACTGGGCCGAGGATGTGGTTTATAGAGAATCCGTACTGACGAACTCGGGCCGAGAGGAAATGCTGGAGTATCTCTCGGCCATGTTCTCCGGTTCGGCGTATGGTTTCCCGCTCGATAGACAGGTCGTCATCAAGGATGAGCTGTATCACACTCAGGCGGACGGCAATATGAGCTATATGGCGACAGTGGAATGGTCGGGTACGTTCGGTTCCGAGTTTTTCCGGCAGACGGGTATGTCGATCGTCAAGTTTCGCCCCGGTGAGGGCTGTGCCTACTATCACAGGGACTACTCAAGCGAGGGGGATACCTGGTGGAACATCCCGGATTTCAAACCCGACGTCAATTTTTTGAGGAACATGTACATCACCATCTTTTCCCTCGCCGGCAGGTGTTTCGATGATGACGGTGATGGATACGCCAAGTACAGCGCTTCAAGTGGGTGCCCGAATAGTGGTCTGGACTGCAATGATTTCGTCCCCGGCATCAACCCGGGCGCAATGGAAATCCCCGGCAACGGGATTGACGAGGATTGCGCCCCCCTTACCCCGATTGACACTGCAGACCTTGAGCTGCAGAGCTACCAGTGAGGGCGACGATAACTGTGAAATCGTCATTGAAGAACTGGGCCTGACCCATAGGTGTGTGGATGACGACGGCGATGGGTAGTGGCAATGCGCGGTTGAGAAGCTACGAGGGTGCCGTTGCGATCATTACCGGCGGCGCTTCCGGTATTGGCGAGGCACTGGGCAGGGACCTCGCGGATCGTGGTTGCGAGGTGGTACTGGCTGACCTGAATTACGAGCGGGCGACGGAAGTGGCGGCCTATATCTGTGCCCGCGGCGGCAAGGCGAGCGCCCATGCCCTGGACGTCACGGATGCGCGGGCCGTTGAGGCCTTGCTGCAGGCCACGGTAGATCGCTGTGGGCGCCTGGACTACATGTTCAACAATGCCGGAATCGCCCTCAACGGGAAGTTGCAGGATTTCGAGCTGTCGCACTGGCAAAGGATCATCGAGATAAACCTGATGGGTGTGGTGTACGGCCTCAGGGCGGCGCAGGTATACATGGCCCGGCAGGGTTTTGGCCACATCGTGAACACCGCATCTTTCGCTGGCGTATTTCCCTGGCCCACAACTATTCCATACACCGCCAGCAAGCACGCCATCGTCGGCATGAGCCTGGCCGCGCGCGCCGAGCTTGCCGACAGCGGCATTCGCGTCAGCGTTTTGTGTCCCGGGACTATCATGACGCCCATGATACAAGAGGGCGCATCCCCCAAGCGATGGGTTGGCTCATACTCGCAAGAGAAGCTGGACAAATTCTTCCAGGGCGCAAAAGGCATGCCGCCGGATCTCTTTGCGAGGAAGGCTTTGCATCGAATTGCCAAGAACGACCCGGTCATCGTCATTCCCGCCGGTTACAAAATACTCTGGTATATCAATCGCCTGTCACCGTCGCTGGCAGTGAAACTTTCGCAGCAGATTTATCAGGCGATAATGAAGCGGGTGTCATAGCCTTTTCCGAGCGTTAAACGCGGCTCAGATCCTTGCCCATTGTCTGGCGGCGCCATAGTTCTGGCCGGGCAAGAGGGCGTTGCGCATTCGCCCCCAGAGCACACCCAGCATTCGGGACTGCCGCTACACAGCGGCGACGTCCTCATCGCTGGCTCAGTTCTTGCGTGTCGCGGTGAACGTGGACGCGCTGTCCGCCATGCCGAAGGTGGTCAGGTCGACCTCGACGTTGACCTTCCAGGTGATGATGTCGGGGTTGGACGCGTTGAGGTCCTGGGCGGTGTAGGGCGCTTCCGAGCCCGGTACGATATTGCTACACATCAGGGCGGGGCCCTGGCATCGATGACCGTCTGCGTGCCCTTCCCGGTCGTCAGGTCGAAGGTGCCCTTGGTGTAGATGTGGGAGATCCCGAGGACGTTGGCCACCTCCTGGTCGATCAGGAACGTCAACTGATTGCCCTCGACCAAGGCGTCGCCGGTGTAGGTGTAGGTGGAGTCCGCGATGCTGGCTCAGTCTCGCCCGACCAGCGTTCCGCTGCCACTGATGGTGTGGGTAGCGCCCGTCCAGCGGGTCGATCGGAGCGACTTCGACCTCCACCTCGAGGTTGTGCCAGCGCTTGACGGCGTACTGCTGGGCGTTGTCGCGGTAGAAGACGATGGCCGGCGTCGCGCTGACGAACTCGCTCCACGGTGTGGAGAACTCGTTCACCGTGACATCGGCTGCGCGATGGACGGGCGTATCCAGCGTCCCGGCGTCGTAGTAGAACTTGTCGCAGATGCCGTTGGTGTAGCAGACGTTGTCGCCCGACTCGATCCAGTCCATCGTGAGCGCTTCGTCTGTCGTGCCAGCCGTCTCGAACGAGGCGTCGAAGGTGATCGCCGCCGAGGACAGCCGGGTGCTCAGCACGCCCTCTGCGAGGCCATGACGCACCTCGCTCGGCAGGTTGAAGATGCTGACCGGATCGATGCCCACGTCTGCGGTCATCAGGTCGAGGACCCTCTGGTGCGGGCGCCCGCTTCCATCGTCGACGTACACGCTCCACTGTGCTCGCATCCCCTCGATGGCGTCCTCGACCTCGAAGACCGACAGGGTCAGGTAGTACCCCTCGGCCCCGCCTTCGAAGAACCTGGTCGGAGCGAGGCTGTGGCCGGCGGGGAGATCGAGCGCAGCCGCCAGCCCATCGGGATCGGTGATCTCGAAGTTGTAGTAGGTCGACGGCGTCTCGTTGGCGACGCGGAGACCCACATAGGCGTCATCCTTGCCCCGGAACAGCTCCTCGACATCCATGAGCATGATGCCCCTCTGGTGCCCGTTGTCCTTGAAGGCGAGCAGGAATTCCCGCTCCTCGGGCGTGACGTCGAGGAACGGGGAGTCCAGGTTCGCCAGCGGCGAGGCGACGTACTCCAGGGTGTTCACGTAGTACGTCGCATCCTTCAGTGTCGGGCTTAAGGTACTGCGCCCAACGAGAGTTGTCGGTGATCGTGGTCTGCGCGGTGTCGATGAAGTAGCCTTCCCAGTTGTACGTCGTTGCGTTGTACACAAGGTGGTCGTAGACCGCGTTGGTCCAGTGCATGTAGTCGTTGCCGATGGCCATCTCCCGGGTCCAGCGCGTGACCAGCGGACTGGTTGGGATCAGGCTTGGGGAAGGTCGACTTGAAGAAGAGGGGAACCGCGCCGCCTGCCACCTTTAGTCCCACGCTTGCCACCACGTTATTGCCTACGAACTGGTATGAGACCGGATCCGCCGTTTGACAGCAGGTTGACCGGGTCGAACGACAGATTCTCCGAGACCGCCTGGATGATCATGTACCGGGGCCGCTCAGGGGCATCGGGATCCGCACCCTTCGGTGGGCTGACAAAGACGTCCCACTCTGCGCGCGCTCCGTCCACGATGGAGCCGCCGCCCGCGTTGTAGAGCATGAGGAGGAGGGCGTGCACGCCCTCGGGAGGGTCGCTCTCCAGGAACTGGGTGGGGGCCAGCTTGAACTCCGGCGGGAGCACGTTCCGCCTCGAAGGCCTACCATGGCGGCCTCGTCCTTGAACTCCCAGCGGAAGAAGACCGCGCCCGGCGACGGCGGCGTGTCCCCGTCCGCCTCGCTCTTGATGATGAGGTCGATCCAGGGCAGGTTGCCGGTGCTGGAGACGCCATTTGCGTAGTCGTGCGCCTCCATGCCGACGAACAGCTTCTTGGCGATGTTGCGCACGGCGACGGTCTCGTCCACCGAAGCGTCGATGGGGCTGGGGGGCAGGGTTACCACGACCTGGTCGAGGCCACCGGCGACCGGTTCAGCCAGGGTCAGCGGCTCCTCCGACGGGTTCTCGCCCTCTGCCGCGTACTGGTTGAGAACGTTGTATTCCTTGACAAATTGCACAGCGTTGGAGCGTGTGGAAGACCATGGATCCCGCGATATCACCGCCGACCACGTTGAAGGCGCCGCTCATCACGGCCGCGCCCCGGAGGGTCCCGTCGGGGGTCACATCTCTGAACAGGGCCGGCAGGCCGTAGACCAGGCTGATATGGGTCGCGACATCGAGCGCTTTGAAGAAGGGTACGATGTCGCTCGCGCCCGCGGGCGTCGCCCCGTCGAAGACGTCCACCACGGATTCCACGGCGGACTTCTCACCGATAACCAACAGACTCCCCGGAAGGAGCGTGAGGTAGTTCCCGTTCCCATCCACGTACAGCGCACGGGATTTCGCCCCGTACGTGCCAGCGGACTCCGGCATGGCCCCGACTACCACCTCTTCGAGGGTGTCGTTGCGCAACGTGGCCAACAGGAACAAGCCATCGGTAGCATCGGTCGTCTGTGCCAGCAGCGCGCTCGCCATCTCACCGGACACGTCGATCGTCCCCGCGAGCCATCCGATGGCTGCGAACTGCTCGTCGAAGATCGGATCGCCCCCTTCGCCCGCCAGCAGCGCGGTGACATCCCCGGACGACTCACCCGAGAGCAGGGCGGCGAGATCGACCGCGAAGACGCCACGGGTGTCTGCCGGCAGCAAACTGACGAGCGTGGCAACATTCCCGGCGTGAGTGGCCTCGCCGCTCTCGCGATTGTCGCTGCCATCGGAGCAACTGGCCACGAGGAAACAGGCCAGAACAACGGCCAAAGCAAGCCGCATGAACCTGGAGATGAAATCGATCTCATCGCGACCGGTGATCAGCCAGTAGAGGACGCCCTGGCAGGAGCCATCCCTATAGTGTACGGGGCCAGGCCGTCGAATATCCCTCAGTGCCTCGTAGGGCATACCGTTGACGCCGGTCTCCGCAGCGGTCACGTTGGGGAAGTTTGCAAAATGACATTGGCTCATCGAAATCTCCGGGAGCATAAGTTGGCAATATATTTTCAGGCTATCAGACAGTATTTTGGCTGATGTTGATCTGGATCACGCCGAAGTGCAAGATGTACCGGATAAGGAAGATCTGCAGGAGCGGGTTCAACTGACCAGTCAGCGTGTCGGCCGCTGTCTGGAACGCGAGGGGTGCCGGGGCGGGTGGCCAAGGCCAATGTCGCTACGCAGCGGCGACCCACGAGCCGTGGAACGTGAAGCCCGCATTCACGCCGACGCGCCCAAGATACACAGGCCCTTTCGACGGTGTCCTGGCGTCGAACACTGCGATTAAAGTGCCCTGCTGCTTCGGGTCGTGCACAAACGCGAGCAAGAATCCGTCGCTCAGTGCGGCGTTCGGGCTCCTTGGCACGAATACTGGCTCACTCACCGCGCAGCCTGCGCCAAAGTCGAAGATCTCACTGGTGCCATCGCTCGGCCTGAGCCAGCCGATGGCGCGCTGCAGGCCCTTTTGTCCCTTCGGCGTCGCGGCGGTGAATACGAGGTCGTCGGCAAACGGGTCGCGTGGATCGACTGCGGGAAACTCCGTGTTGAAGTCGACGCGCGGTTCGAGCGAGAGCAGCTTCCTGGCTTTGAGATCGATGCGCGCTCGATTGAGCTGCCCGTAGGGCGCATCGAAGGTGGCGTGGCGAAAGTCGCGGGCCGCGGCGCCAAACATCGCTGGATTGACGGTGCGCGAGAAATCGACCACGAGCTCACCACTCGCTTCCGAGGCGCGCGCGAAGTGAAACTGCGCCCAGCTTTGCGTTTCAAACATCGTCGCTTCGCCGCCATCGAGCGGTACGGCGACAACGAGCGTCGGGTAGCGTTCGTCCCACGTCATGCACTCGTCGATGGTGCGCAGGCCAAATGGCATGAGCAGCACGTTGAGTCGCGCGCGCATGCTGCTCAGAAAGAACACGGCATGTTTCTCGCTCAGGACGAAGTCGTGATTGATAACGGCATGTGGCACCGTGACAGAATGCGCAAGCGTAGCCTTGCCGTGTTTGTCTATGGCGTACAGGCGAATCTTGTTGTAGCGCCCGTAGACCATGCCGAAGTTCCAAAGTGTACCCGTGCGCGGGTCGAGCTTTGGATGCGCGCTGAACGGGTGCTCGATGCTTACAAGGCCACCGAAGTTCTGCGCACCTTTGGTTTCCAGTGATGCCGGGTCGATCTCGTAGGCTTCACCGCCTTCCCACAGTGCGTAGAGCGCGCCGTTGTGAAACACGACATGCGTGTTGCCCGCGTTGCTCGCACCCATCACACGACCTGGCAGTCGCGGAAGGCGAAATCGCGGCCTGGTTCCAAACCCCACACCTGGCCAGCGCTTGTTCTGCACGCGGTAACGATGGGCCGCTGACTGCACGAAGCGGCTTTGGTAACGAACGGTGCCGCCGGGTTCGAAGCGCAACGCGCGGATCATGCCGTCACCGTCGAACAGGTGCTTAACATCGGGGAAATGCACTCCGCCGTTGCGGTAGAGCGTGCCGACTAACTCGCTCGGGACCTTGCCGCTGACCGTTTCAACAGGAACGTGCGCTTCTGCGCAGGGGTCAAACACGTGAATCCAGGCAGGCTCACTCAAAGGGAGGCCCCCCTGCCCTGCGGGGGAGGCAAACGAAGTTGGACTTTTGTCAGATTCATATTCTCGCACCAGACGCGTTATGTATTTTTGAAGGATCACTGAAAACAGAGCCAAGCATAGTGCTTATCAGGCGTGAAGTCAGTGCAAAATGGGCGAATTGACCGGCATGGTTGATCTGTATCATGGGTTAGTTGTTCTCCAGGAATTACGATGATAATAGAAGCGTTGCCCGTGGAGGGTGTGTTTAAGGGATTTTTGGTGGCTGTTCGTGCCGCTGTACTTCGACCTCAATTCTCGATGCCCCCGTGTGCGGTGACTTTGCCGCTAGTCAAAATGGAGAACAGTCAACCATGAAGGTCTCAGGTGTGGCGAAGAAGGTACTCAGGTTCGGCGCATTGTTGTTCGTGCTAAATCTCTCGATTCCCGGAGTGGTCAGTGCACTCCCCAGTCCGATTGAACTGCCAACCACTGACGGTACGCTGCTGGAAAAGGCCGCGCCGGATGAGTGTTTTGACGGCGTTGGCGTGGATTACCCTGCGGGGCCGCCCTGCAATACGGGCAAGGCGAAAGTGAACCAGGCCTATATCTGGGGGATGGCGAAATCGGGTGACGATATCTGGTTGGGGACGATGGCCAATACGCACTGTCTTGTCCTCGGCGGCTTTCTGGGTGTAGACAATCCCCTTGCAACGTCATCGTACGTGTGTGAATTCGGGCAGAGCAGCGTGGTGCGCAACGGGTTTCCCCCTATCCCGGCCAATGCGGTTCCCCCGATGATCGGGGATTTTCGCCCGCCGCATATCTACGTCTACAACACCGCCACACAAACACTCACGGAGAAAGTACCGCCCGGACCTGACGCCACCCTGCTCACCCTGACGCTTGGCCTGCGGGCTGCGGGTACCCTCAACGACGTGGTATTGCTGGCCGGGCCTACCTTATCGTTGAGGCAGGGCTTGAATTTGTTCGCCTTCCAGGCCAGCACCGGAGCGTTTCTGGGGTCTACAACCCTGCCGAACTACATCAACATCCGCAAATTCGTGGTGGTCGATGGCGTCCTGTACGCGGGCGTGGGAACAAGCGAGGCGCCGCCGGCGAAGTCCGGTCGCGTGCTCCGCTGGCAGGGCAGTGTCGCCACCCCCTTTGCGTTTACGGAGGTCGGCATTATCGACTCGATGGCGTCGGAAATTGCCGAGCACGAAGGCAAGCTGTTTGTGACGTCATGGCCCAACAGTCAGCTGGTCGGCAGCCTGGAAGCGGGTTTGTACATGAGTCCAGCGCTGCCGCCCGGTGGCTTTAGTGGACCAGCCACGGAGTGGACCAAAGTGTGGACCGTCAGCGAATACGAGGCAGACCCGGTAACGGCGTCGACCTACGGTGGCGGGGCTCTGGCCTCGTTCGGGGGATACCTGTACTGGGGAACCATGCATGTCCCGTTGACATCCACGCTGGCCCATTTCTCCGCTTATCCGGACACGGCGCCGACAGCTCCCGAGGAACAGCTTCAGTGGGGGCTCAGAAGCGAACGTGCTATCAGTATCTTTCGCGGCAGGGACTTCGGCACCGCGCAGGAAGACCTGGATGTCGTGTATGGATATGGGGAGATGCCAGTCTATGTGGCCGGCGCCTGGAAGACGCTGCCTAACAACATGGGAGAGGATCCGCTGTGGGGTGATGCAGGCTTCAACAATCCCACCAATAATTACACCTGGACGATGGCTGTGTACGGCAACCGGCTGTGGGTGGGTACGATGGACTGGAGTTGGGTGCGGGCCGAACTGCTGAATGTACCCGATGTGAACCTGCCACCGCTAACAACACGGGGCGCAGATTTGTGGTACTTCCCCAGCGCAAACTCGCCGGCCCTGCCTGAAAGCATGGACGGCATGGGCAACCCGTCGAGCTACGGGATTCGCACCGTGCTGTCCGACGCCAGCGGCTTCTATCTGGGCATGGCCAATCCCATGAACCTGCTGACGGATCCGGATGCGGGCCCGGTAGGCGGATGGGAGTTGATCAAGCTGGTTGCGAAACCCCACAACACGCCGTACGGGGATGACGTGGCCGTGCCGCTGCAGGGCGGCGCGAGCATTACCTTTTGCCATGTCAATGTGGCAGGACACACTGCGAGCCTGGCGGACCCCCAGGAGCCGCTTCTGCCGCCGCTGCCCAACGGGCACATGTTGGAAGCCGCGCTACTGGTTGGCTCGAGCGCCGACTGGCGCACCGGCTGCGCCTCGGACCGGCTTGCCACGCTGACGCAGCCAGTCGATGACTCCGTCGTCAACCCGCGTATGTTGCAGAAGGTGTGGAACACGGTATTGCACCGGTATGACTGGGTCGATATCACCGACTCGGTGTCTGACGGTAGCGTTACCGGGGTAATCAATCAGCGCTTCCTCGGCGTGATCGCGATCACGTCGATACCTGGAGCACAGGTGATACCCGGTTGTCATCGTGATGCCGACGAAGCGACGAGGGTAGAGACAGCCCGCTCCATACTCAAAGTGAACGCGAGGTTCGATCCTGTTACCGGCATAAAGGATGTGAATCACTATCACAACGTCATCAACTTCTGGGCTGAACGGGGCTCGGGGGAAGACGGGGTCGGGGAAGATGGGGCCGTCTACCGGGAATCAACCCTGAGCAACTATACCCGCCAGGAGATGTGGGACTACCTGGATGTCGTGTTCGACTGGTCTTCGGACATGGAGCTGGTTACGCTGGACGAGATGTGGCAGACGTATCCGGATGACAGCATGACCTACATGGTGGTCAACAAATGGTTCGGCAGCACCGATGCCGGGTACTACGAACAACCCGGCATATCCATCGTGAAATTTCGCCCGGGAGAGGGGTGCGCCGCCTACCAGCGCGATTACTTCAGCGAAGGTGACACGTGGTGGGGCATGTCTTTCGCCAGGGAAATGGTGCGTGATAAGCGGGAAATCGTTATTGAGGAACTGGGCCTGACCCATAGGTGTGTGGATGACGACGGCGATGGTTATCCCAAGTACGGTACGTCCAAAGGCTGCCCGCAGACAGCCCAGGATTGCGATGACTACCACGCCGACATCAACCCGGGTGCACTGGAGGATACCGCCAACGGCATCGATGATAACTGCGACGGCGTGGTGGACAACTGATCAACAATGCCGGAATCGCCTTCTACGGGAAGTTGTGGCTAGCCCTGACGCTGCCTTGGTTTTTGTCGGATAGTCTATTTGTCGTCGGGTATCAACCCCCGGCTGACGTTGGGAATAGAGGCTGCATCGGACAGTTCCTTTACCCCGGAATGATCTGTCTGATACCCTGAAATTCTCCACCCGCAAACCATTAATGGATAAGCATATGAAACGCTTTTTTACCAGAATGCTGGTGGTGTGCCTGTTGGGTTCCACTGTCAATACTGCATTTTCCCAGAACGACGTGACGTCCGCAGCAGCTCCTATCGTCGTTAGTTCAGGTCTGGAGGGAGGCGGCTACTGGAACACCGCTGGCCGTCTGCAGGCGGTGGCCAGCGGCATGGGTCTGACCGTGGAGAATCATGCCAGCATCGGTTCACTCGCTAACCTGAAGGCACTTTTGGACAAGAACAGTCCGGTCAGTCTGGCCTTTGCCCAGGCCGATGCCCTGCAGTTTTTCCTCAATGAAAACCCGGGTGCGGCGCAGGCAATTGAAACACTGGAGAATGTTGGGCAGGAATGTGTGTTCATTATCAGCAACAGTGACAGCGACATTCGTACTGACAAGGACATGCAGGAATCGCGTCGGCTGCATCTGGGCATCAAGAGCTCGAAAAGCGGCATCTGGGTGACGTTCAACTATATGAAGAGCCTGGTCCCCGAGCTTGGGCAGACCACGCTGATTTACGGCGATACCGTCAAGATGATGACCAATTTTGCGCACCCGAAAACGAATATAGAGGAGGCCGTGATGGTCGTCCACGGACTCAATGAACACTCACCGGAGATCGACATGGTTATCGCCAACCCCGATCAATTTCGTTTTGTGAAGATCAGGGATGAGCGCCTTACCCAGAAAGCGGCTAGCGGGGAGGCCATCTATCGTCGTATGCGGGTAGCGCCTGGCGCTGTTAAAGGCGCAGATTCGGTGGAAACAATATGTGTGCAGGGCTTGTTGCTGGCCAATAAGAATAAGGTGACGCCCGAGCAGCGCAATAAATTGATGGAACTGATCAATAACCACTGGACACAGATACATCCGACCAGCGAGTAGCCTTGTGATTCCTCTGCCGGGATGCATTAATGCACATTGGGAGAAAGTTACTGGTTTTCCAGGCACAGGCTGCTGTTTGTAGAACAAGCTCAGCTGTCGATAAACGTCCGGATAGGCCATCTGTAATCGCTCCGGCGCCGCAAAAAAATACTCGGAACATACCGCAAAAAACTCCGCCGGGCTGGTAGCGGCATAGGAATCAAGTTCGTGTTTGTGTCCCGTTTCCACCCGGTGCCTGAGATGCAGGTACGCTGCTTCAAACGTGTCATGCCAGACCTGTTGATCCATCGACGCGTGCAGGGGCGGGTGCCCGTTGCTGTAGCCGTCGAGCATATCTAACTTGTGGGCCAGTTCATGGATCAGTACCTGGGCTGGCACACTGTGTAGAGTTCGTGGTTTGGTATCCTGCCAACTGATAATCAAGGGACCCTGGTAGCTGGTTTCACCTGATTCGACGGGATCGGTATGCATTACCAGGCCAAGAGGGCTGCCGCCTAATGGAGAGACCGGCTGGCGATGAGGTTTGAATGGCGAGGGATAGACGATAAGTTCGCGCCAGTTGCGCAGCCAGGCCAGGGAGGTATTTTGCTCTGGATCCTCCAGTCCAAAGACAACTATGGCGATACGGGTTGCCAGGCAGGCTTTCATCAGCTCCGTTAAAACCATACCCCGCGCCGCAAAAAAGTGCGTTCGCCATATAATCTCAGATGCGAGCATACGTAACTTCAGTCGCCCTGCGCGGTCGAAGCGGGCCAATAGAGGATCGGTTTTTTCGACCTGTAGCCAGATACGCAAGGGGATGCGACGCTTGCGTAAACGACGGGATAGCAGGCCGCGCCTGACGCGTGAAGGCAGGGGCAGCCAACTCATCCTGCACCCCCCAGCGCAGTTCTATTCATTGGACCCTGGGTTGAGAATGCTGGCGCACTGATCAGTCTGATTCCTCGCAATGCAGGGATATACATGCCGCCATTGTAACCTGGGTCTGTCGCCGGGTTTAGTTGCTTGCGAGTTGTTATGCACCGAGCACTCCGATTACACTTCAGTTCGAACTCACATGATACGGATGACACAATGAGCAAACTCAGCATGAAGGACGATCCCCGTATCGATCCGCGTATCAAGGCTTTGATGGGTGCTATAGAGCTCCCCGAAGGGGCCGATGTCAGTAGCCGGGAGGAGATGCTGGAGCGCGCCAATACCCCGGAGGCGCGAGCGATGGCCGAAGCGTTGAAAGGCTTTCTGGAATTGTGTGACACACAGGAGATCGCCCCCTCCGATGGCCTGGAAACCAGCACCCTGGAGTTCAGGTCCGAACCGGATGGGAACAAAATCCTGATCCAGTTCATCCGACCACAATCTGCAGAGTCCTTGCCCTGCGTCTACTATATACACGGCGGTGGCATGCAGGCCATGTCCTGCTTTGATGGCAATTACCGCGCCTGGGGCAGGATTATCGCTGCCCGGGGAGTAGCCGTGGCCATGGTCGATTTTCGCAATGCACTGACGCCGTCTTCGGCGCCGGAAGTAGCTCCCTATCCAGCGGGACTCAATGACTGTGTTGCCGGACTCAAATGGTTGGTGGGTCAGGCGACATCCCTGGGTATCGACGCTTCCCGGATTATTGTCGCCGGTGAAAGCGGTGGTGGTAACCTGACGCTGGCGACCGGCATGCGACTGAAACGCGAGGGCGCACTGCACCTCATACAGGGCCTGTACGCTCTGTGTCCCTATATTGCCGGAATCTGGCCGCTGCCTCAAAACCCGTCCTCTATCGAGAACAATGGGTCTGTTACTGGACCTGCACAATAACAACGGCGCCATGGCCTATGGCATCGAGGAGTTGGAGAAACGTAATCCCCTGGCCTGGCCCGGTTTTGCCGGGGACGAGGATGTGGCGGGGCTACCCCCGACGGTTATCAGCGTGAATGAATGCGACCCGCTGCGTGACGAGGGGATCAACTTTTACCGTTTGCTCATCAAGAACGGTGTCGCCGCGCGTTGCCGACAGGTGATGGGTACCATTCATGGGACCGAGATCTTCCCGATGTGCTGTCCGGATATCAGTCGGGATACCGCCCGCGACCTCGCGGCCTTTTGCCGGGGAGAATGAGTATCCCGCTTATCCTCATTCGCGCTGGGCTTTGCCTTGCGCGCATGGGAAGCAGGGAGAATACGGAATCTGGACTGAGTTTAACCTGCCAGTCGGCCTCTACTTCGTGAGTGATTCCTGTCTGCCTCGATTGCCTGTGTTGTTACGATTGCTACCGTTGCGAATAGGCTCGGCCTGGATGCGTGGGTCAATGTCGTAACCTGGTAGATTGACCTTTCCAATAGCTTTACCAAGTAGTTTTTCAATATCGCGAAGAAGTTTTAGTTCATCAACACACACCAGGGATACCGCGTGGCCTTTCTGTCCTGCTCGTGCGGTTCGTCCAATGCGATGCACATAATCCTCGGGTACATTTGGAAGTTCATAATTCACCACGTGTGGCAGTTTGTCGATATCTATACCGCGTGCAGCAATATCGGTTGCGACCAGAACTCTGACGGTGCCGGCCTTAAAGTTCGCGAGTGCACTGGTTCGCGCGCCCTGCGACTTATTGCCGTGGATCGCGGTTGATGTAATACCATCCTTACCAAGTTGCTCTGCCAGTTTATTTGCGCTGTGCTTGGTTCGTGTAAAAACTAAAACCTGTTGCCAGTTTTCCTCACTGATTTTATGTGCCAGCAACTCGCGCTTCCGATTTTTGTCGACGGGATAAACGATTTGGGTGACCAGTTCAACAGCGGTATTTTGTGGTGTGACCTGTATCATCGAAGGATTCTTCAGAAATTCAGCTCGTCAGCGCCCTGATTTCTTGCGAAAAGGTCGCTGAGAACAATAACGTTTGACGCTGCTTGGGAATCACATTCAATATTTTTCGAATGTCACGGATGAAGCCCATGTCGAGCATTCGGTCCGCTTCGTCCAGAACAAGTATTTCTACTTTAGACAGGTTAATACTGCGCTGCTGTAGGTGATCAAGCAGGCGACCGGGTGTGGCCACGACTATATCTACACCCTTGATGAGCTTTTGTTTTTGAGGATTGATGCTGACACCCCCAAAAATCGCCGTCGAGCGAAACGGCAGATACCTTCCGTAGTCCCGCACGCTTTCATGCACCTGGGCTGCGAGTTCCCGTGTTGGAGTTAGCACCAGCACTCTGGGATAAGGCTTCTGACCTGCAGCTATGGGTTTGCTGCAACCGTTGCAGCACGGGCAGGGTAAAGCCAGCGGTTTTACCTGTGCCCGTTTGGGCTCCGGCCAGTATGTCTTTGCCTTCCAGTATGAGGGGTATGGCTTGTTGCTGGATAGGCGTTGCCTCACGGTAACCCTTCTTTTCGACCGCGCTTAGCAGTTCAGCCGATAGGCCGAGATCTTTAAATAGCATTTTTGTGTTGCTCCTGATTCTCTCTATGAGAGTGCCTGACCAGATTGCGAATCACAAAAATGTACTCGCGAATGGTCCGGCCCAGGCTTGGAATTCTTGATGGTAACAGCCTCCACAGATTGTGAGGCTGAAGTGAGGCGCAGACCGAAGTGCGCCAAAACGGAGCGCACTATAACAGAGACTGTCGTAAAAGATAGGGCTGAATGTCTGCGCGGGCCAATGACAGGTTGAGCTTGGGTTGCTTCAGTACAAGCAGCTTAAGTCTCCCAGGGTGACAAGTTAACTTGTTGGTAAACTGCTAAACGATGCCGGTAACCCAATCGAAACCGAACAGTTGCCGAACTGGAGAGGGGGTCGGTTTTCAGGGTCGATGGTGGTAAGCTGGCCGAGGCCGGGACATATTCCAATTCGAAATCCTGGCATGGTCCGACTTGATCCGGGTTGCTAACGCACTGATTTTGTGACTGAATTAGTAATTCGCCAGCCGCAGGTCTTGTAACAAGGCAATTTGTGGTAAAAATAAGCCAAAAGAGCGATAAGTTAAAGGTAGGCGTTGTTATGAAATCGATTCCGTTGCGCATCCTATTGGCTATCTTTTGCAGCTTTTTCATGCAAAGCAGTTGGTCTTTGGATGACAAAGATGGAACTTCAGTTAACTGCGATAACTTCAATCCCCAGGGGAACCCCTATTTCGGCGATACGCATGTCCATACGACGTTCTCCGTCGATGCCTTTACCCAGGGAACTGAGACAACGCCCGAGCAAGCTTACCGGTTTGCGAAAGGCGAGCAAATCGGTTTGCATCCCTTCAGCGCAAATGGCTTGCCCACACGGTCTGCGCAGCTGGAAAGACCCCTCGACTTTGCCGTGGTCACAGATCACGCGGAATTTTTTGGTGAATATAACATCTGCCTGGATCCCTCCAATCCTCTCTATTATGAAGACCAGTGCAGTTTGCTGCGTCAAGGAGTATTGCCCCCAGCAGACATGCTAGATGACTAATTAAAACGGCACTGATTATCTCGACGATGTGGCCTATTACATCTATCAAAACGATATTTTCCCAGACAACATTTACCCCGAAATGCCCGGCAAGCAGGTCATGGAAACATTCACCATCGGCTTCGCCATCGACAACCAGATCCTCAAGAAGACAGCGAAAAATGGCAACGGCGAATATTATACAGCCACGGATTACGCAGCCCTCAAAGCCGCCCTCTCCAGCGCCATCACCAACATCATGATGCGCAACTTCGCCTTCGCCTCCTACACCGCCCCCAAGAAAGTGACCACCGCCGTGGGCGAAGGTGCCACTTTCATAGGCTATTTCATGCCCTCCAGCAAGGAGATCTGGGACGGCCACCCGCAGTCCTACACCCTCTATGACCGCTGGTACGCCGATCTCCGATAGCGTACGCTTTACCGGAGGAGCAGGCCCCGCCCGCGACGCCCTTTATGTTGAAGGCGACATGTCAGAGCGTCACCGGCAATCCCTGTATCCAAATCGTGAAATGGCAAAACTGCCAATTGGGACGCCACTGACAAATTATCGAGCATCAGACGGCGCGGCAGCTGTGGACGCGGATTACAGCAGCGGCACGCCCGTGCCCCTGAACTTTACCCTGGCGGCGAACACCGAGAGCCTGCATACCCTTTTCCAGCTGTCGGAAATGGACGATCCTGCTTCGGCCGATCCGCTCTCTCGATCGCCCGAAAACGCAGACGATCGTCAGCACCATCTCCAGCAAGTTCAATTTCGGCGACATTTTCCATAGCGACATCGTCTAGTCGGCGCGCCCTGGAAAGCTCTTCCTCCACAACCACAACCCCTCCCCGAGTGCGTCCCTTCGACGTGGATACCGACGGTAACCCGAACGACCCGGACCGCTACGAAACGTTCCGCTGGCCCACATCAATCGCCGCAAGGTACTCTACGTCGGCACCAACACCGGCATCATCCACATGATCGACGCCAACACCCCCGATTCCTATGATTCCACCACCGCCGAAGGCGACAGGGAGCTCTGGGGTTTCATCCCCGACGAGGTACTGCCCACCCTGAAGACTATCGCCGTCGACAAAAAGTTCGCCTACACCACCGACGGCCGCATGATCGCCGAGGACATCTATGTCCACGGCGCCACCACCAACCCGTGGAAGACCATCCTGTTGTTCGGCCTCAAGGACGGCGGCCGCTCATTTTATGCCCTCAACATCACAAAGGTCGAAACCGGCCCCCGATTCTACTGGAATTCAAGGATGCCGCCTATAGCGGCACCAGCTGGAGCAAGCCGATCATCGGAAAAAGACCTATATTCCGACGGCAGCATCCACCTATGATGGCTGGGCTGTCGTCGTGACCGGCGGCCGGGCCTTCAACAACGAGAACGTCAATGACAAGCAAAGGCAAGGCGGTATTCGTTTTGAATGCAGCCACAAGTGACGTAATCTGGATGGTCGGGTACGACAGCACCAGCGGCGCCGACGACTGGACGGGCACCCCCGAACTGGAGATCAAAGCCGCGACCTATACTAATCCTTCCGGGTGGTGAGGTCAATGCAACTGACCAAGTACGGGGCCTTCAATTTTTGCATCCCCTCGGCCGTCTCTGCCGTCGACAAGGACAACAACGGCTATATCGACACCATCTATTTCGGCAACGTGGCGGGCCACATGTTCAAAGTGGACACCAGCAACAGCCATACGAACAACTGGAAAACCTATTCCCTCTACCGGAAGGACCTGACGACCAATCTCGCCACCGGAACCATCACCGGCATTACCATCACCACCGGGCTTCCGGCCGATATCTATATGGTCAGCAATTTCCCGTGCATTCCAGCTCGGGCAAAACGTAATAGGACTGGGCTCCAAGGCCATGGGATTCATCACCGCGGTGGGCCGTCAGGCACCAGACGACCTGTTGACCATCCAGGAAACATCCGACTAAATTTTTGCAAACCGAGAACATAGTCGTACGCCCCTATGACCCCCCCTCCATCTCTCCGGCTCATCCACAAGGATACCTGCCAGCATTACTGGGTCAGCTTCGGCACCGGCGACCGCCTGCGTTCCCGGACCAATATACCCCCGGTAAGTTCGTCAGCCTGATGGACACCGGAGCGACCCCCAGCAAGTTGACACAAGCAATCTGGTCCCCCTGACCTTCATCTCGACGACGGACGGTTTCTCCGGCTCCACCGACATCAAGGTGGACAACAAGTGGGGCTGGTATTTCAGTTTTCCCAACTGCTGCGGAGGGCGAAAAATTGTTCGATCCCGACCCGATCATCCTGCCCGACGAGAATCTCAACTGCCGCATATTTTCTTCAACACCTATCAGTATATCGCTACCTCCTCAGACGGCACGAGGAGTGCAACGCGCCCACCTCGGGGGCCATGCGCTTCTATGAGATTACCGTGGATTATTGCAAAGGCGGGAACGTCACCGGCTACCGGGAGGAGGGCAGGATATCGGGGCGGCGGCATGATGGAAGGGTCCTGAGTTCATCATGATCGAGGGCGCCGGCCAGGTCGGCGGCGTCGATCTCCCCGGGGAACTTGGCACCACCCCCAAACTCCTGCCGAAGCGTGCCCTATACCGGCGGACTCCTCTTCCTCAGGGAGAAAAAGAGATAACCGTCAATTGAATTTGCACAGGGGGGATGAACCGTCCATCCCCCCTTTTTTTATGCCTTGCTAAGAAGTTGCATATTTCAAAAATATGGATATAATTTAGTCAGTGAAAATATTCTCAATGGGCGGTGGAAGATGAAAAAAGTCGCATTCGTTATCCTAGCATTATCTTTATGTTTCAATTATTGCGGCCGGGATGAAAAAACCGGGCCGCCGGAGGGCCATAAGACACCCCCGAGACCGGAGCCAGACACTCCGGGCCGGCGAAGATGGCCGGGAAGGCGTGGGCCCGGGGAGCCGCCTGTTCATAGAAATATCGCCTATAATGCGGAGAGCCTGGACTCGCAGACTGACCTCACGGCCATTCCGGTGCTGGAAGAGCCCGAGATGGAAGAGGTCGAATTCCGCTTCCAGTGGTTCGTCAACGGGGAAAAGGTCCCCGCGGATACCGGCGTCCTCGAAAAAAATATTTTAAAAAGAACGATTGGATCCATTGCATGGTTACGGCCGCTCAAAGACGGCGAAATGTCCAACGTCTTCCGCGGGGACTATATCCGCGTGCCAAATACTCCGCCCGAGCTCGTGCCCTCACCGATCCCGATGCTTTACGGTGCCGGGGATCATTTACCTATCAACCCAGGCCAGGGATATCGACGAAGACAATTAACCTACAAGCTCCTCTTCTCCGCCCTTGGACCGTGACATCGAGGTGGATGAGACAACCGGACGGTTGAGCTGGGAGATCGACGCCAAGATCTGGCGAGGCGAGCTCGCTGCTCCGATCGTCATCACGTTCGAAGTGAGCGACCTGACGGCGGCAAGGTTGCGTCGGCAATAACCCTGACTTTCACCGGAGCGAGAGATAATTCGACTGTCTCGTGACCGTGACGATGACGCACGCTTCGCGTGCCGAAAAGTCCGTAATAACAAGCACCAAATAACAAACAAACTTTCAAGCACCAATGACCAAAACAAGAGGAAGAACCTGAAATTGCCTTTGTTTGGTCTCTATTGGAATTTGGAACTTGGCATTTATTTGGAATTTGGTGCTTGGGATTTGTATTTTCTTATTCTTCTCTTCCGTTTTGACCGAGCGCGTTACGCGTCACGAAAGATCGCTTCGAGAGACTCCTGGTGCTCCGTCCGCGCGATGATCTCGTCCTGCAGCGCCGGCCCGAGGTCGCAGAAGTAGTCGCTGTAGCCGGCCACGCGCACGATCAGGTCGCGGTGCTGCTCGGGATGCGCCTGGGCGTCGCGCAGGGTCGGCGGCATCCACCACGTTGAACTGGATGTGGTGCCCGTCCAGCTTGAAATAGGCGCGCACCAGCTGCACCAGGCTGTCGAGCCCGTCGTCGTCTGCGAGCAGCGCGGCGTGAACTTCTGGTTGAGCAGCGTGCCGCCGGTGCGCAGCGTGGTCCATCTTGGCCGCCGACTTGAGCACCGCGGTCGGGCCGTGGCGGTCGGCGCCCTGCACCGGCGAGATGCCCTCCGAGAGCGGGCTCGCCGGCGCTGCCGCCCGTCGGGCGTGGCGCCGGTCACCGAGCCGAAGTAGACGTGGCAGGTGGTCGGCAGCAGGTTGATGTGATAGTCGCCGCCGCGCGTGTTCGGCCGGCCGTCGACGGCGGTGAAGTAGCCCTCGAAGACGCGCCGCATGAGGTCGTCGGCGCGATCGTCGTCGTTGCCATACCGCGGCGTCTTGTTGAGCAGCAGCTGGCGCAGGCGTCTCTCGGCCCGCGAAATCGTCGCGCAGCGCGGCCAGCAGCTCCGCCATGGTCAGCGTCCTGCTCGTCGAAGACGTGCGTGCTGGATGCGCCGAGGCGTCGGTGATCGTGCCCAGCCCGACGCCCTGGATGTAGGTGGTGTTGTAGCGCGCGCCGCCGTCGTGGTAGTCCCTGCCCTGCGCGATGCAGTCGTCGATCAGCAGCGACAGGAACGGCGCCGGCATGTAGCGCGGCGTACAGCCGCTCGATCACGTCGTTGCCGCGGACCTTGATGTCGACGAAGTGGCGCAGCTGCGTCTCGAAGGCCTCGAACAGCTCGTCGAAGCTGGCGAAGGCGCGCCGGGTCGCCGGTCTCGAGGCCGACTGCGCTGCCCGTGCGCGGGTCGACGCCGTTGTGCAGCGTGATCTCCAGCACCTTGGGCAGGTTGAAGTAGCCGGTCAGGATGTAGCTCTCCTTGCCGAAGGCGCCGGTCTCCACGCAGCCGCTGGACCCGCCGCGCGCGCGTCGTCCAGCGACTTGCCCTGGCGCACCAGCTCCTGCACGATCGCGTCGGCGTTGAAGACCGAGGGCTGGCCAACCCTGTGCGGATGATCTCGCAGCGCGCGCTTGAGGAATGCGTCGGGGTTCTTCGTGCTGACCTGGATGTTCGAGCTGGGCTGCAGCAGGCGCATCTCGTCGATCACGTCGAGCAGCAGGTAGGTGACCTCGTTGACGCCGTCCGAGCCGTCCGCGCGTCAGCGCCGCCGATGTTGATCTTGGCAAAGTCGGTGTAGGTGCCGCTCTCCGCGGCGGTGACGCCCACCTTGGGCGGCGCGGGCTGGTTGTTGAACTTGATCCAGAAGCACTGCAGCAGCTCTTCGCGCCGACTCGCGGGTCAGCGTCCCGTCGGCCAGTCCCTGCTGGTAGAAGGGATACAGGTGCTGGTCGAGGCGGCCGGGGTTGAACGCGTCCCAGGTATTCAGCTCGGTGATCACGCCCAGGTGGACGAACCAGTAGTACTGCAGCGCCTCCCGGAAATCGCGCGGGGCGTGGGCCGGCACCCGCCGGCAGACCGCCGCGATCGCTCGCAGCTCGCGCCTTGCGCGCGGGTCGGCTCTCGCCGCGGCCAGCTGCTCGCGCCTGCTCGGCGTGGCGCTCGGCGAAGCGGATCATCGCGTCGGCAGCAGATGCGCCATGGCCTGCAGCTCCTCCTGCTTGGCGTAGGCCTGCGGGTCGCTCAGGAAGTCCAGGCGCGCCAGGCTGGCCGCTCGATCTCGGCCGTGAAATCCAGCATGCCCTGGCGGTAGATCTTGTCGTCCAGCACGGTGTGCCCGGGCGCGCGCTGCTCCATGAACTCGGTGAAGATGCCGGCCTCGTAGGCGGCCTGCCACTCGGGCGTCATCTCGCGCGAAGATCACTCGCGCATGGAGCGGCCCTGCCAGAACGGGATGATCTCGTCGCGCGTAGGCCTGCGCGGGTCTGCGTCGCTGACGCGAAAGGGGATCTTCTCGCGCGCGTGTCGAGGATGTCCAGGTCGTCGCAGGCTGTGGCAGCAGAGCTCGGGGTAGGTGGGCGTGGCCTTGGGCGCGGGGCCTCTCTCGCCGACGATCAGCTCGCCGGGGAGGATGCCGATCGTCTTGTGGTCCAGCAGATAGGCGAAGGAGCGGGCGCGCTGGCAAGGGACGGAGAGGCCGTCGGCGGCGCCGCTGCGGTAATAGCGGGTCAGCAGCCGGCCGCGCTCGCTGGACAGGGCGGGAACGGCTCGCAGCGAGCGGGCGCGCAGTTTCTTGATCCTGGCGTTCATGT
>CAWJQO010000005.1:0-43604 GCA_963844975.1 uncultured Gammaproteobacteria bacterium
GTTCAGATCTTCGAGACGGCTTTTGTTCGGAAGAAATCTTCCGCGGAAGCGCCGACCATTATTCGGGTTTATCCAGATGGGGCGCGTCGGCGCATCGGTGGGCACTGGCCCCGATACCGACGACCGCGTGCATGCGTTGGTCGCCGCCGGTGTCGATGTGCTGGTGGTGGATACTGCCCACGGCCATTCGCGCAACGTGATCGACCGGGTCAAGTTGATCAAACGCAGCTACCCCTCGGTGCAGGTCATCGGCGGCAATATCGCCACCGCTGCTGCTGCTGTGGCGCTGGCTGAGGCCGGTGTGGATGGGGTCAAGGTCGGTATCGGCCCCGGCTCGATCTGCACCACCCGTATCGTCACTGGCACCGGGGTGCCGCAGATTACCGCCATCGCCAACGTCAGCGAGGCGCTCAAGGGGACAGATATTCCGATTATCGCCGACGGCGGCATCCGCTTCTCGGGGGACATCGCCAAGGCCATTGTGGCCGGTGCGCATTCGGTCATGGTGGGTAGTATGTTCGCCGGTACGGAAGAAGCGCCGGGTGAGGTTGAGCTTTACCAGGGCCGCACCTACAAGGCTTACCGCGGCATGGGTTCACTGGGCGCCATGGCCCAGACACAGGGCTCCTCGGACCGTTATTTCCAGGACACCAGCCGGGGTACTGAGAAGCTCGTGCCTGAGGGCATTGAGGGTCGCGTACCCTACAAGGGCCCGGTCTCGGCCATCGTCCACCAGTTGATGGGCGGGGTGCGCTCCGCCATGGGCTATACCGGCAGTGCCAACATGGAAACCATGCGCACCCGCCCTGAGTTCGTGCGGGTGACCAGCGCCGGTATGGCAGAGAGCCATGTACACGATGTATCCATCACCAAGGAAGCGCCGAATTATCCGGTGCGCTAGGGCCCGCCTGACATGAGCGCAGACATCCACGCCCACAAGATCCTGATTCTGGATTTTGGCTCCCAGTACACCCAGTTGATTGCGCGGCGCGTGCGGGAAGTCGGCGTTTACAGTGAAGTGCGCGCCTTCGACCTGAGCGATGACGAGGTCCGGGCGTTCAATCCCAGCGGTATTATCCTGTCCGGCGGCCCGGAGTCGGTCGCCGCCGCCGCATCGCCGAGAGCGCCACAGAGTGTGTTTGAACTGGGTGTGCCGGTGCTCGGCATCTGCTACGGCATGCAGACCATGGCCGAGCAGTTTGGCGGCAGGGTGGCCGGTTCGCACGTCAGCGAGTTCGGCTACGCCCAGATCACGCAGGTCGGCAACGGCGGCCTGTTGCACGATATTCGCGACCACATCGACGAGCAGGGCAGGGGGCTGCTGGATGTGTGGATGAGTCACGGCGACAAGGTGGTGGAACTGCCGCCGGACTTCGAGGTGATCGCCGCGACACCAAGTTGCCCCATTGCCGGCATGGCGCACAAGCACAAGCCCTTTTACGGTATCCAGTTTCACCCGGAGGTGACGCACACCCTGCAGGGCGTGCGCATCTTTGAACATTTCGTGCTGGAGCAGTGCGGCTGCGAGGCGCTGTGGACACCGGCTCATATTGTCGAAGATGCCATTGCGCGGGTGCGGGCCCTGGTGGGTTCCGACAAGGTGCTGTTGGGCCTCTCCGGTGGTGTGGACTCCTCCGTGGTGGCAGCCCTGCTGCACCGCGCCATCGGCGAGCAACTGACCTGCGTGTTCGTAGACAACGGCCTGCTGCGCCTGAACGAGGGCGATCACGTGATGGAGATGTTCGCCCGCAACATGGGAGTGACGGTACTGCGCCGGGACTGCGAGGCCATGTTCCTGGCCAAGCTGCACGGTGTGTCCGACCCGGAGGCCAAGCGCAAGGTGATCGGCAATACCTTCATCGACGTGTTTGACGAGGAGGCCGGCAAACTGACCGGCGTGAAGTGGCTGGCCCAGGGCACTATATATCCGGATGTTATCGAGTCCGCGGGGGCCAAGACCGGCAAGGCCCACAACATCAAGTCCCATCACAATGTGGGCGGCCTGCCCGACGACATGAATTTCGAACTGGTCGAACCGCTGCGCGAACTGTTCAAGGACGAGGTGCGCCGGATAGGCCTGGAACTGGGCCTGCCCTACGATATGGTCTATCGCCATCCCTTTCCCGGTCCCGGCCTGGGTGTGCGCATCCTCGGGGAGGTGAAGAAGGAGTACGCCGACCTGCTGCGCCTGGCGGATGCGATTTTCATCGAGGAATTGCGCCGCGACGACTTCTACCACAAGACCAGCCAGGCCTTCGCCGTATTCCTGCCGGTGAAGTCGGTGGGTGTGGTGGGCGACGGCCGCCGCTATGAATACGTGATCGCGCTGCGCGCCGTAGAGACGGTGGATTTCATGACCGCGCGCTGGGCGCATCTGCCCTACGAATTGCTGGAGCGCACCTCGAACCGCATCATCAATGAGATCCCCGGCGTGTCCCGCGTGACCTATGACATCAGCAGCAAGCCGCCGGCTACGATTGAGTGGGAATAAGAGTACTGCTTCTGTAAATCAGGGTGGATGCGACATGAGAACGTGCATCCATCGCAGCTCCAATAACAGATATTTCTGGAAGTAAAATTCATCGGCGGCGGCAGCCTGATTTCCAGCGTTTGTTCAAATGTTTCGAGACAGAGAGGAACACCCAATTGAAAATTCTGATTGTTTTAACTTCGCATGAGCAGCTCGGCAACACTGGCAAGAAAACAGGTTTTTGGCTGGAAGAGTTTGCTGCCCCTTATTATGTGTTGGCCGATGCTGGCGCGGTTATCACCCTGGCTTCACCCGCTGGAGGGCAGCCACCGCTGGACCCGAAAAGTGATGAGCCTGGCGCCCAAACGGCGGCAACTGAGCGCTTCAAGCGTGATAGCGCCGCTCAATCCGCGCTGGCCAATACGCTGAAATTGTCAGACATCTCACCCAATGATTACGATGCGGTATTTTATCCCGGCGGGCATGGGCCGCTGTGGGATCTGGCGGAAGATCGTCACTCCATCGCGTTGATTGAAACCATGTATGCCGCTGGCAAGCCGGTTGCAGCCGTGTGTCATGCGCCGGCAGTGCTGCGGCACGCAATGGCCCCGGATGGTTCTTCACTGGTAAAGGGCAAGTCTGTCACCGGCTTTAGCAATACTGAAGAAGATGCCGTGCAACTTTCCAATGTTGTGCCCTTTATGTTGGAAGACGAGTTGAGGGCGAAAGGCGCAAACTATTCCAGGGCCGACGACTGGCAGCCCCATTCGGTAACGGATGGCAACCTGATTACCGGCCAGAATCCGGCGTCATCAGAACTGGTGGCGAAGGCTATGCTGGAAAAATTGAGATAACCAGGGTTCCCTCACTTATGACTCATGAGGACTGGATGCGCCGCGCACTGGCGCTGGCGGACCGCGCCGCCCACGAAGGCGAGGTGCCGGTGGGTGCTGTTGTGGTGCGCGATGGGCAATTGCTGGGCGAGGGTTGGAACCAGATGATTGCCACACAGGACCCCAGCGGTCACGCGGAGATTGTCGCGCTGCGCGATGCCGCGCGAGTCGTGGGCAACTACCGGCTGCCGGGCGCCATCCTGTACGTCACACTGGAACCCTGCACCATGTGTGCCGGGGCGCTGGTGCATGCGCGGGTCGCACAGCTGGTGTTTGGCGCCATGGAGCCTCGCGCCGGAGTGGTGTGCAGTACCTGCGCGCTGCTGGAGGAACCCTGGTTCAATCACCGCGTCATCTGGCAGGGTGGTGTGCTGGCAGAGGAGTCCGGTGCCCGCCTGCAGGCTTTTTTCAAGGCGCGACGCTAGCAGATTTGTTTTCTGGGTTGGAAATATCGCGATTGCAAGTGACGCTGCTACAGCGCTAGTAATTCGATACCGCGCAGTGCGTCAGGAAGATAATCATCAGATCGAATAGGTGGCAAAGGCTGGTTGTCCGGAATCTGCTGCAAGGCCAGGATGCTGCGGTAGTGGCGGACCTTCTGTACCAGGGTCGGCGGCTTCCCTCCCGCGAGCGTAGCCGTAGCGGGTATCTTGGTAGTACTCGGTTTTTTGCAACAGTGGCAGGCGCTCCCTGACATCCTGCCATAGATTCGGATCGCCGCCCTGGCGTTGCGTTAATACCCGCGCGTCTTCCAGGTGAGCAATGCCGATGTTGTAGGCGGCCAGCGCCATCCAGGTACGGTCCGGTTCCTGGATCCGTTTCGGCAGGCGGCGCATAATATCTTTCAGGTAGCGGGCGCCACCGCGCAGGCTCTGCGCCGCATCCAGGCGGTTATCCACGCCCAGATCCCTGGCAGTGGGTTCGGTCAGCATCATCATGCCGCGCACGCCGGTGGGGGAGGTGGCCTTGGGATTCCACTGCGACTCCTTGTACGCCAGGGCCGCCAGCAACTGCCAGTCCATCTGGTACTCGTTGGCAACCTGTTTGATGAGCGCCTCATAGATTGGCAGGGTTTGCCTCATGTTCCGGGCAAACTCATCGGCACGATCGGGGGAGATACTCGGCCTGTGTCCAAAGTACTGATCGCGCAGACGCGCTAGCGTGCCGTCCTTTTGCAGTCGTTGTATAAAGTTGTCGATCAATGCCAGTAGCCGAGTGTTGTCGATTTGTGGTGGTAGGTACCAAACCAGCTCCTGCTCCGTGGTCAGTTCGAAGGCGACTTGCAGGCGTGGGTAGAGGCTCTGCTGGGCGGTAAATTCACTGGAGTCGATGATGGCCAGGTCCGCCTGCCCGTCGTCGAGTCGTCTCCAGCAATTGCAGGGTATCGGACTCGTCGATTTCCTCCCAATGCAAGTCTGGAGCTTCACTTTTTTGAAGTGAGTGCAGCATCTCTGCATGACTGGATCCCGCCAGCACCACGATTTTCAATCCCGCCAGGTCGGGGATACTGCGCGGTTGGACGTGCTCCGCCACGGACACCACCAATGGTGTGGAATTCAGGTATGGCGTTGTATGAGGGTAGCTGGCTTTTCGTTCTTCCGTCAGGGTCAGGCCTGCAGCCGCGATATCCGCTTGATGGCGTTGCAGTTTGGTGAAAATGTCGGGCAGGTTGAAGGCCGTCTCCATCCGCAGGTCGACACCCAACTCCTGTGCCAGCCTTTCGGCCAGCGCATACTCAAACCCGGTAGGGTCGTTCTTGTCCAGGTAGTAGGTGGTGGGACTATTGCGGCTCACCACAACCAGTTCTCCCCGCGCAAGGATCTGTGCAAGGGAATCGGGCTGCTCACAGCCGCATAACAGGGACAGCAACGCCGCCCAAAGTAGCAATGTGCGAAGTCTCATGGCTGTATTCTAGCGGCGCTCATCAGCCACTCACAGTCATAATTGCTATGGCAATTGAGCGCAATTTCGGTTAACGGTGCGAGTCCGGATACAGTACAATGACGCCTCCCAGCAATACCTCCTCCTGGAGTTCTTCACAGCATGTTATCCCTGCGCGGCGCTCCCGCTTTGTCCGAATTTCGCCTGGAAAAACTGGCGCAAAAAATCTCCACCATCCATCCCGATATCCAGCTGCTGCATACCGAATACGTGCACTTTGCCCAGTTGCGGCGACCCCTGGCAGCCGCGCGTCAGAAGATACTTGCCAGCCTGCTAGCCTACGGACCACAACTGTCAGCCGCAAGCAGTGATCCGCTGGCCGATGCCACCCTGTTGCTGGTAGTGCCGCGACCCGGCACGATTTCCCCCTGGTCCAGCAAGGCCACTGACATTGCCCACAACTGCGGTCTTGATGAGATCGAGCGTCTGGAACGTGGCGTTGCATGGTATGTGCGCTTGCCTGCAAATCTGGCGAACGCTGCGCGGCAAGCGCTTGAAGCACTGCTGCACGATCGAATGACGGAGACTGTTTTGCCAGCGCTGGAGGCGGCGCAGCAATTATTTGAGTACGCTGCACCGCGACCCATCACGACGGTGGATGTGCTGGTCGGCGGCCGTCAGGCGCTGGTGGCTGCGAACCAATCTCTTGGCCTGGCCCTCGCCGCGGATGAAATCGATTACTTGCACGATAGCTTCACCGGCCTCGGCCGCAATCCCAACGATATTGAACTGATGATGTTCGCGCAGGCCAACTCCGAACACTGTCGGCACAAGATCTTCAACGCCCAGTGGACCATCGACGGGCAGCCGCAGGCGCATTCACTTTTCAAAATGATTCGCAATACCCACGAGCGCGGCGGCGAGAATGTGCTTTCAGCCTATTCCGATAACGCCGCGGTGGTGGCAGGTCCAGTCGCGGGTCGTTTTTATCCCGATCCGCAGTCCGGTGAATACCATTTCTCCCGTGAACCTATTCACCTGTTGATGAAAGTGGAAACCCATAATCACCCCACTGCGATCGCACCATTTTCCGGCGCGGGCACCGGCGCCGGCGGTGAGATTCGCGACGAGGGCGCCGTGGGGCGCGGCTCCAAACCCAAGGTCGGCCTGACCGGATTTTCCGTGTCCAACCTGAATATCCCGGGGTATGGCCAGCCCTGGGAGATTGACTATGGTAAGCCCGGGCGCATTGTCAGCGCGCTGGACATCATGCTGGAGGGACCGATCGGGGCAGCAGCGTTCAACAATGAATTCGGCCGCCCCAATCTTTGCGGCTACTTCCGCAGCTTTGAAATGGCAGCGCCGGGGGTTGATGGCCCCGAAGTTCGGGGCTACCACAAGCCCATCATGATCGCCGGTGGCTACGGCAATATCCGGCAGGAGCACGTGGAGAAGGGCGGGTACCGCCCTGGCGCCAAATTGATCGTGCTGGGTGGTCCGGCGATGCTGATCGGGCTGGGCGGTGGGGCCGCGTCCTCCATGGCCAGCGGACAGAGCCACGCGGACCTGGATTTTGCCTCCGTGCAGCGCCAGAACCCGGAGATGGAGCGGCGCTGCCAGGAGGTCATAGACCGTTGCTGGCAACTGGGTGCGGACAACCCCATCGCCTTTATCCACGATGTCGGCGCCGGTGGCCTGTCCAATGCTTTTCCTGAACTGGTGAAGGACGGCGGCCGCGGCGGTCGTTTTGAATTGCGCAACGTGCCTAATGACGAGCCGGGCATGTCGCCACTGGAAATCTGGTGTAACGAATCCCAGGAGCGCTATGTGATGGCGGTAGAGCCTGAACATCTGGCGCGCTTCGAAGCCATTTGCCGGCGGGAACGCTGTCCTTTCGCTGTGGTAGGTGAGGCCACTGAGGCAATGCACCTGCAACTCAGCGACAGCCAATTCGGTAATGCCCCCGTCGATATGCCGATGTCCGTGTTGTTCGGCAAGCCGCCGCGTATGAGTCGGGAGATTCATCGAAAGTCAGTCGCGCACCCGCCACTGCATCTCGATATTACTGTGCCGGAGGCGGTGGAGCGGGTGCTGCAAATGCCGGCTGTCGCCAGCAAGAGTTTCCTGATCACTATTGGTGATCGATCAGTGACCGGCATGGTGGCGCGAGACCAGATGGTCGGGCCGTGGCAGGTGCCGGTGGCGGATTGCGCGGTGACGACGGTGTCCTACGATTCCTTTGCCGGTGAGGCCATGGCCATGGGCGAGCGCACCCCGCTGGCCCTGATCGACGGGCCTGCCTCCGGGCGCATGGCGGTGGCTGAAGCGATCACCAATATTGCCGCCGCCGCGATTGCGGATATTCGGGATATCAAGTTGTCGGCCAACTGGATGTGCGCCGCCGGCTACGGCGCAGAGGATGAGGCCCTGTTCGACACGGTGCGAGCGGTCGGGATGGAATTTTGCCCGGCACTGGGCATCACCATTCCCGTGGGCAAGGATTCCATGTCGATGCGCACCACCTGGCGAGAGGGTGACGGGGAGAAATCCGTGACGGCCCCGATGTCCCTGATCGTCTCCGCATTTTCGCCGGTGGTCGATGCCCGCCTGTCAGTGACGCCGCAACTGCAACCCGCGGCGGATGCAGTGCTGGTGCTGCTGGACCTGGGGCGCGGCGCCAATCGACTGGGCGGCTCGGCCCTGGCCCAGGCCTGCGGCCAGACCGGCGACACGGTGCCGGACATGGACAGTGCGGCTGACCTGAAGGCGTTTTTCACTCTGGTGCAGGAGTTTCTGGCACGGGGCGAGGTGCTGGCCTACCACGACCGCTCAGACGGCGGCCTGTTGGTGACACTGCTGGAAATGGCCTTCGCCGGTCGTTGTGGTCTGCAGGTCGATCTGTCCGGACTGCCCGGCGATGCGCTGGATAAACTCTTTAATGAAGAAGTCGGCGCCGTACTGCAGATCGCCATCTGCACAGCTGGAGATTTTCCGGTCGCGCGCAATTGCACTGGGTCTGCGGGACTGTCTGCACGTGATCGGTCAGGCAGTCAGAGCGGTGACACGGTGTCTGTGACGGATGGTGCGCAGGAAATACTGCGTGATAGTCGCGCGCGCCTGCAGCAACTGTGGGCGCGCACCAGCTATGAAATCCAGGCGCTGCGTGATCATCCCGACTGTGCGCGGGAAGAGTACGAGCGCCACACAGTGGATGATCCCGGACTTTCCGCAGCCTTGAGCTACGATCCAGCGGCGGACATCAGCGCCCCTTATATCGCCACCGGCGCGCGCCCCGCTGTGGCAATCCTGCGCGAGCAGGGGGTCAATGGCCATGTGGAAATGGCCGCGGCTTTTCACCGCGCGGGCTTTGCCCCGTTTGATGTACACATGAGCGATATTCTCAGTGGCCGCACCGATCTGGCGCAGTTCAGGGGTCTGGTGGCCTGCGGCGGTTTTTCCTATGGCGACGTGCTGGGCGCCGGTGAAGGCTGGGCCAAGAGCATCCTGTTCAATGAGTTGGTGCGCGCGCGCTTCAGTGACTTTTTCCAGCGCGAGGATACCTTTACGCTGGGAGTGTGCAACGGTTGCCAGATGGTCTCCGCACTGAAAGAGCTGATTCCCGGTGCTGCACACTGGCCCCGTTTTGTGCGCAATCGTTCTGAACAATTTGAGGCACGCCTGGCGCTGGTCAGGGTGGAGTCCAGTCCGTCCATATTGATGTCGGATATGGCGGGGTCACACCTGCCCATCGTCGTGGCGCACGGCGAAGGTCGCGCCCAGTTCGCTGATGCGCGCGCGCAGGCCGCCTGTGACGCCAGTGGCACCGTGGTGTTGCGCTATATCGAAAACGACCTGTCGCTGGCAGAGCGCTATCCCGCCAATCCCAACGGCTCGCCCCATGGCATTACTGGGCTGACCAGCGCGGACGGGCGCGCTACCATCATGATGCCGCACCCGGAGCGGGTCTATCGCACCGTGCAGCACTCCTGGGCGCCCGCGCAGTGGGGTGAGGATGGCCCCTGGCTGCGGCTGTTCCGCAATGCCCGGCGTTGGTTGGGCTGAGCACTGCCATGAATCCGTGCTTGTGGCCGCAGCGAGTTTATTTATAATGGCGCACTTTTCATGCGGGGCCGATGGTGTTCCCGAATCCCGTTTTCCAGTTAGAGCGACCCTATGCTGAATAAGTACCCGCTGTGGAAATATCTCCTCGTGCTTGTTGTGCTGCTGCTGGGCTTGTTTTACGCCGCACCTAACCTGTACACACCGGATCCTGCCCTGCAAATTACCGGGGAGAGCAGCGCCCAGTTGATCGATGACAAGACCCTGGGCAAGGCCCTGGCAGCCCTTGATCAGGCGGGTATCAAACATTTTGGTGAAACCATTGACGGCAGATGGCCGCAATGCCTTGCTGCGGCTGACCGATGTGGAGCAGCAGCTGGTGGCCCAGGCGACGGTCTCTCGCGCCCTGGGCGATGGCTTTATCGTGGCACTCAACCTGGCGCCCACTACCCCGGACTGGCTCAGCAGATTACGGCGCACAGCCGATGAAGTTGGGCCTGGATCTCAGCGGTGGGGTGCATTTCAAGTTGGAAGTGGATGTGGATGCCGCGATAGAGCGGCGCATGGAATTCTACTTCAATGCCACCAAGCGGGCGCTGCGTGAACAGCGTATTCGCGGCTTTGTCACACTCAATCCGCAGGGCAAGACTAGAAGCGCGTTTCCAGACTGAGGCCTTGCGCGAACAGGCGCGGGAGCTCATCGCCAAGGACAGTCCGGAACTGGTGCATTGAGCGGGTGGATGAGGGCGACAGCTGGAATCTGGTAGCGACCATGTCGGAGGCTGACCCGCAAGGAGATCGCGGATTACTCGGTAAGCCAGAACCTGACCACGTTGCGCAATCGGGTCAATGAGTTGGGTGTGTCCGAACCGTTGGTGCAGCGCCAGGGCCAGAACCGCATCGTGGTTGAATTGCCCGGCATCCAGGACACGGCGGAGGCCAAGCGCATTCTCGGCAAGGTGGCCAACCTGGAGTTCCGGTTGGTGGCTAACATGGATGCCGCTGCGTCCGACAAGCAGCGCTTTGAATACCGCAGCGCGGATCGGGCGGGCGCCAGTGAGTGGCTGGAGCGCGATGTCATTATCACCGGTGAGCGGGTCTCCAATGCCCAGGCCAGTTTTGACCAGAACGGGCAGCCCAATGTGCAGATCAGCCTGGACAGCGAAGGTGGTACGCTGATGTCCCGGGCCACGCGCAACAATATCAAGCGGCGCATGGGTGTGCTGTTCATCGAGCGCAAATACCGTACCCGCTATGAGGTCGGTGCGGATGGCGCCGAAGTCGTGGTCAAGGTGCCCTACGATGAGAAAAAACTGCTTACTGCGCCGGTTATCCAGTCCGCCCTGGGTGCGCAGTTCCAGATCACTGGCTTGGACAACCAGCTGGAGGCATCGGAACTGGCGCTGATGCTGCGTGCCGGTGCTCTCGCGGCGCCCATCTACTTTGTTGAGGAGCGCACTGTCGGGCCCTCCCTGGGGGCTGAAAATATCCGCAGGGCCTGCAGTCGTCCTATTACGGTCTGGCCCTCGTGGTGTTGTTCATGGTGGTTTATTACCGGTTTTTCGGTGTCGCAGCCATCGTTGCCCTGGGCTTCAACATGGTGTTGCTGGTGGCCGTGATGTCCATGCTCGGGGCGACACTGACACTGCCGGGAATCGCCGGTATCGTGTTGACGATGGGGATGGCGGTGGACGCCAACGTGCTGATCTTCTCGCGAATACGGGAGGAGTTGGCGCGGGGGGTATCGCCGCAAATGGCGATTCACGCGGGCTTTGAGCGTGCGTTTATCACTATTCTGGACTCCAACCTCACGACCCTGATTGTTGCCGTGATCCTCTATGCCGTGGGCACCGGGCCGGTCAAGGGTTTCGCGGTGACACTTGTCGGTCGGAATCCTGACTTCCATGTTCACCGCAATCATGGGGACCCGCGCCCTGATCAATCTGATTTACGGTGGGCGTCGCGTGAGGAAGTTATCTATCGGGGGCCGTCAGCCATGAAAACGATTAATTTTATGGGCCAGGCTAAACTGGCGGTGTCGATTTCAGGGCTGTTGATACTAGTTTCTATCGGGTCCCTGGCGACCCGGCAGCTCAATTGGGGCCTGGATTTTACCGGTGGCACACTGGTGGAGGTGCACTACAGCACAACTGTTGACCTCAAGGACATTCGCAACACTCTTGAGACCAAGGGTTTCGCCGGCGCCATCGTGGCCGGCTACGGCAGCGATCAGGATGTGCTGATCCGTTTGCCGCAGGGCTATTCGGATCAACAGGGCACGGCACTGCTGGGCGTGCTGCAGGAGTCTTTTACCGGTGACGTGGAAGTGCGCCGTACCGAATTCGTTGGTCCGCAAATGGGCGATGAATTGCGCGAACAGGGTGGTCTGGCCATGCTGTTGTCGCTGTTCCTGGTGATGCTCTACGTCGCGTTTCGTTTCCAGTTCAAATTTGCGCTGGGCGCGTTATCGCCCTGGTGCATGACGTGATCATCACGCTGGGCTTTTTCTCGGTGACCGGGATGGAGTTCAACCTGACCGTACTGGCGGCGGTGCTGACGATTATCGGTTATTCGATCAATGACACTATCGTGATATTTGATCGCATCCGGGAAAATTTCCGCAAGCTGCGCCGTGCAGACTCCTGTCGAAGTGGTGAATATCTCACTTACCGAAACCCTGGAACGTACGATTGCAACCGCCGGAACAGTGATGCTGACGGTGATCGCACTGGCAGTGTTCGGCGGTGACATGCTCTTCGGTTTTGCCGTCGCCTTGATTGTGGGTGTTACGGCAGGTACCTATTCTTCTGTTTATATGGCTGCTGCTGCGGCGCTGATGCTGGGCGTGACCAAGGAGGACCTGCTGATTCCCGTCAAGGAAGGCGTCTGAGCAGGACGACCTCACCCCCTAACCCACTCTCCAGGACACACCCATGGAACCAATGATCAATATCGCGTTGCGCGCTGCCCGCAAGGCGGGTGAAAGCATCGTGCGGGCGTCCGATGAGCTACATCGCTTTGAGGTCAAAGCAAAAGGCGTCAACAACTTCGTCACCGAAGTCGATATCAACGCCGAGCGGGAGATTATCTACCACCTGCAAAAGGCCTATCCCGACCACGCGATTCTCGGTGAGGAGAGCGGCCTCATAGGAAATGCCGAGGCGGAGTACCGCTGGATCATCGATCCACTGGACGGCACCACCAATTTTATTCGCGGTATTCCCCATTACGCGGTGTCCATTGCCTGCATGTACCGGGGGAAGATCGAGCATGCGGTGGTGGTGGACCCGGTACGGCATGAAGAATTCACGGCCTCACGCGGTCGCGGTGCACAACTCAATGGCCACCGTATTCGAGTGAGCGATCTGGCCAGTCTGGACGGTGCGCTGTTGGGTACGGGTATCCCGTTCAAGAATCACTGTGATGACAAGCTTGAGCCCTACAGTAAATCCATTGAGGTGCTGGCCTCGCAATGTGCCGGTATCCGCCGTGCTGGCGCGGCAGCGCTGGATCTGGCCTATGTCGCGGCGGGTCGTCTGGACGCGTTCTGGGAGATTGGGTCTGGCGCAGTGGGATATCGCTGCCGGTGTGTTACTGGTGCGCGAGGCCGGGGGTCTGGCGGCGGATATCGATGGGTCTGACAATTATCTGGACTCGGGCAATATCGTGTGCGGCAATCCCAAGTGTTTTAAAGCGGTGTTGCAGGTGGTTAAGCCTTTATTGGGCTGAGTCCTTTTCTGCTAAACTGCCACGCCCGTTGTGGCAGCCTCGAAACCCGCCAATGAATTTGGACAATATTCGCATCGTACTGGTCAATACCAGCCATCCCGGCAATATCGGGGCTGTTGCGCGCGCCATGAAGAACATGGGTCTCACGCGGCTCTATCTGGTGGCTCCGCGGGATTATTCCAAGTGCGAGGCCGATGGGCGCGCCGTATCAGCGACGGACATCCTGGACGCGGCGGTGGTGGTACCCACACTGGATGCTGCAATCGGGGATTGTCAGTTCGTAGTGGGGACCAGCGCGCGCGGGCGACGTATTCCGTGGCCACTGCTGGATGCCCGTCAATGCGCGGAGCGTATGGCGGTGGCGTCGTCACAGGAACAGGTCGCTGTGCTGTTTGGTCGGGAAGACCGCGGCCTTACCAATGAGGAACTGCAGGTGTGTAACCTGCACCTCCATATCCCCACCTCACCAGCCTACAGTTCGCTAAACCTGGCCATGGCTGTGCAAATTGTTGCCTATGAGTTACGTATGCTGCTGGCGCCATCAGAGGTGCCGGGCAATGAGACTTGAGTATTGGGATACGCCCTTTACTTCCAGGGACAAAATGGAGCTTTTTTATACCCATCTTGAAGAAACACTGACCGATATTGAGTTTCTCGACCCTGCCGCACCACGCCAATTGATGTCTCGTTTGCGCCGTTTATACAGCAGGGTACGCCTGGACGAAATGGAGCTCAATATATTGCGCGGTATCCTCACCGAGACCCAAAAATGGGTTGCGCGGGCGCGGAATCGGGGGGCATAGTGCTATTTACCCGACAAAAATACTAGGCTTTATAGTTGACCAATTTAGTAGGCTATTGCATACTTGATCATTGATTGATACAGGAGGCTCGCTATGCGACTCACAACCAAAGGAAGATATGCGGTAACCGCTATGCTGGATCTCGCCCTGCATGGCGCTGATCGTCCCGTCAGCCTGGCGGATATTTCGGGACGGCAGGATATCTCGCTGTCCTATCTGGAGCAGCTTTTCGCCAAGCTGCGGCGCAACAATCTGGTCAGCAGTGTGCGTGGTCCGGGCGGTGGTTATCGTCTCAGTCGCGGTGGCCATGACATATTCGTGGCACAGATCATCGACGCGGTGAACGAGGCGGTTGATGCTACCGGTTGCGGTGGCACCGCCGATTGCCAGCAGGGCGAAGTGTGCCTGACACACCACCTGTGGTGTGACCTGAGCGATCAAATTCATGGCTTCCTCAGCCAGATCAGTCTGTCCAACCTGGTGGAGAGAAGGGAAGTCCAGCACATTTCAGCACGCCAGACTGCGCGCAGCCATCAGGGCGCTACACTGGCCCTGACAGAAATTTAGGCGGGCGGCGAGCAACAGTACACGGAGCGATGAGCAGGATGCAAAAACCGATCTATTTCGACTATCTGGCGACCACACCGGTTGATCCCCGCGTGGTGGAGAAGATGGTTCACTGCCTGTCTATCGAGGGAAATTTTGGTAACCCCGCATCGCGTTCCCATATCTATGGCTGGAAGGCGGAGGAGGCGGTGGAGAATGCGCGTCGTCAGGTCGCCGACCTGATCAAGGCGGATCCCCGGGAGATCGTCTGGACCTCGGGTGCTACCGAGTCAGATAACCTAGCGATCAAGGGTGTGGCGCACTTCTATGGCAAGAAGGGCAAGCATATCGTTACCTCCAAAATCGAACACAAGGCGGTGCTGGATAGCTGTCGCCACCTGGAGCGTGAAGGCTTTGAGGTCACCTACCTGGACCCCAGCCCCAAAGGCCTGATTAGTCCGGAAGCAGTGGCGGCCGCCCTGCGTGAGGACACAATCCTGGTCAGCATCATGCATGCCAACAATGAGATTGGCTCGGTCAATGATATCGCCGCAATCGGCGAAGTCACGCGCAATGCCGGCGTGTTGTTCCATGTGGATGCAGCCCAGAGCGCGGGAAAAATCGACATTGATATGGAGCGGATGAAGGTCGACCTGCTGTCCATGTCAGGGCACAAGATGTATGGACCCAAGGGCATTGGTGCGCTCTATGTACGACGCAAGCCGCGGGTGCGACTGGAGGCCCAAATGCATGGCGGTGGGCATGAGCGCGGCATGCGTTCCGGTACCCTGCCCACGCATCAAATCGTCGGTATGGGAGAGGCCGCCCGGGTGGCGCGTGAAGGGATGGCGCAGGAGGCGATAAAACTACAGGCGCTGCGCCAGCGATTCTGGGATGGTATCAAGGACATCGAGGAAGTGTATATCAACGGCGACGACGTACACCGTCTGCCAGGTGCGTTGAATGTCAGCATCGCCTTTGTCGAAGGTGAATCACTGATCATGTCGCTCAAGGACCTCGCGGTATCCAGTGGCTCTGCCTGTACATCAGCAAGCCTGGAGCCATCCTATGTGCTGCGGGCGCTGGGCCTGAATGATGAATTGGCGCACAGTTCCCTGCGATTCAGTTTCGGGCGGTTTACTACAGAAGCCGATGTGGATGCAGCGGTCGTGCAATTGCGTGGCGCAGTGGAAAAATTACGGGAGCTGTCCCCCCTGTGGGACATGTACAAGGATGGCGTAGACCTGGACAGCATTGAATGGGCTGCCCACTAATTCCAATTGGAGGAAGAACACAATGGCTTACAGTGACAAGGTATTGGACCACTACGAAAATCCCCGCAATGTGGGCAAACTTGACGCAGAAGATGAAAACGTGGGTACTGGCATGGTGGGTGCACCGGCTTGCGGAGACGTCATGCGATTGCAGATCAGGGTCAATGCAGAGGGCATCATCGAAGACGCCAAGTTCAAGACCTATGGCTGTGGTTCGGCAATTGCGTCGAGTTCGCTGCTGACAGAGTGGGTGAAGGGCAAGAATCTAGATGAGGCCGAACAGATTCGCAATACACAGATAGCTGAAGAGCTGGCGCTGCCGCCGGTCAAGATTCACTGCTCGGTGCTGGCCGAGGACGCTATCAAGGCGGCAGTCAAGGATCTGCGAGAAAAAAGGAGCCTGCGCTAGTATGGGTGTCAGCATAACGCAATCTGCCGCTAAACATGTCGCGGGCCAGTTGCATAGCCGGGGCAAGGGCTTGGGCATACGGTTGGGGGTCACCACTTCCGGTTGTTCTGGTATGGCGTATGTACTGGAATTTGTTGATGAAGCGCAGCCCGAGGACCAGGTGTTTGAAGATCACGGGGTAAAAGTATTTATCGATCCCAAGAGTATGGTTTACCTGGACGGCACGGAGCTGGATTTCGTGCGCGAGGGTTTGAACGAGGGTTTACAGTTTCGCAATCCCAATGTCTCGGCCGAGTGTGGTTGCGGGGAGAGTTTCACCGTTTAGTATCGGCGGTGTGACGCTCCCGATATGTCGCTGGCTGAATTTCAAAGTAATTATTTCCAGCTGTTTGAACTGCCAGTGGACTTCGCGGTGGATTTGGCGCAACTGGGCGCTCGCTACCGGCAGTTGCAAAAAGAGTTACATCCGGATCGTTACGCTGGTGCGTCTGCGCATGAACAGCGGTTGGCGGTGCAGTACTCCGCGTTGATCAACGAAGCCTACACCACACTGCGCAAGCCGCTGTCCAGGGTGCTCTATCTACTGGAACTGTCTGGTATGACCAGCAAAGATATAGCTGAGCAGCATATTGACGGCGGCTTCCTGATTATGCAGATGGAACTGCGCGAAAAACTCGAATCCATGGAAGGCCTGATTGATCCAGAAACCGTTCTGGAGCATCTGGTCACCGAAATCAGCGAGGATATCATGGCGCTGCAAAGACAATTTTCCCAGGCATACGCAGCCGGGGAGATGTCCGCCGCGGCCAGCGCTTGTGTCAAAATGCAATATCTGGACAAACTGCTGCAGGAAGCCGAGCAGATCGAATCCAGACTCATCGATAGATAGGATTACAAGGTCAAGCATGGCGCTACTACACATCGCCGAACCGGGACAGTCGCCCCTTCCGCACCAGGTAAAGCGGGCCATTGGTATTGACCTGGGTACGACCAATTCCCTGGTTGCGACGGTGCGTGGTGGCCGCTCAATTGTGCTGCCTGACGAGAGCGGGGAGGTAATGTTGCCTTCCGTGGTCAACTATACGGATGCTGGCGCACCGCTGGTGGGCCTGCGAGCGCTCGCGCTGGCAGCGCAACATCCGGCCGATACCCTGATGTCAGTAAAGCGATTTATGGGGCGTGGCAGTAAAGATGCCTGTAACGATGCAAGGCGCTCTCACTATCGTCTTGCAGAGGGTGAAGAAGGACTGGTGCGTTTTGTAACCAGTAGCGGGGAGCTAAGTCCGGTCGAGGTCTCGGCAGACATTCTGCGGGTCCTGCGTCACCGCGCGGTGGCAACGCTGGGCGGTGAGGTTGACGGGGCGGTGATCACGGTACCTGCTTACTTCGACGAGGCACAGCGTCAGGCCACCAAGGATGCAGCTACCCTCGCGGGGCTGCGGGTGTTACGCCTGATGAATGAGCCCACCGCAGCGGCTGTTGCCTACGGACTGGATAACGCGGAGAAGGGTGTAATAGCCGTCTATGACCTCGGCGGTGGTACGTTCGATATTTCCATTTTGCGTTTGCACAAGGGTGTGTTTGAGGTTCTTGCCACAGGTGGTGATACCGCCTTGGGTGGGGACGACCTGGATGCCTCACTCGCAGATTGGGTATTACAGCAATGCGGTGCGCCTGCCCTGGCTGCTGGCCAGTATCGGCAGTTGCAGGCCGCGGCGCGCGCTGCCAAGGAGCGCCTGTCCGATGAGCTGGCGGTCGACATCGACCTCACGGGGGTGCTGCCCTCGGGTGGCTCGATCCATGTGACACGGGAGACTTTTGAAAGACTGATTCTGCCTTTGGTAAAGCGCACGCTGCGCTCCTGCCGCCGTTGCCTGCGCGACGCGCAACTGCAGACCGGCATCGATAATATTGTGATGGTGGGCGGTTCCACCCGGGTCCCGCTCGTGCGCGAGGCGGTGGCCGATTTTTTTCAGTGTTCTCCCCTTATCGATATCGATCCGGATCAGGTGGTGGCGCTCGGGGCTGCGATCCAGGCGGATATGCTGGTGGGCAACCGCCCCGAGGGCGACCTGTTGTTATTGGATGTGATCCCGCTTTCGCTGGGGATTGAAACCATGGGAGGACTGGTGGAAAAAATTGTTCCGCGCAATACCACTATCCCGGTGAGCCGAGCCCAGGAATTTACCACCTACAAAGATGGTCAGACGGCGCTGGCATTGCACATTGTACAGGGCGAACGGGAAATGGTTAGCGACTGCCGCTCGCTGGCGCACTTCGAGTTACGCGGCATTCCTCCCATGGTCGCGGGTGCAGCCAGGATTCGCGTGACCTTTCAGGTTGATGCCGACGGGCTGCTCAATGTGGCCGCACGGGAGGAGATTACCGGCTCCCAGTCCAGTATCACAGTGAAACCCTCCTTTGGATTGAGCGATGATCAGATTACCAGTATGTTGCAGGCATCGTTCAGCCATGCCGCTGAAGATAAGCTGGCGCGCCAACTGGCGGAACAGCGGCTGGCAGCCTGGCAGCTGCTGGAAGGGCTGAAAGTCGGCCCTGGCAACGGATGGCGACGCACTGTTGAGCACCGGGGAGCGCGCGGAGATTGTCGCTCAAATGACCGCTTTGCAGGCCCTGCTTGACGGTGTTGATGCGGATGCAATACGGACGCAGACCGAGCGACTGGGGCGCCAGAGCGAAGCCTTTGCCACCCGGCGCATGGACAGGAGCATTCGGGATGCGCTGGCCGGAGTATCCCTGGATGCACTGGATGACGAGGTGTCGCAATGACAAAAATCGTAGTGCTACCCAATGAAAAACTCTGTCCTGAAGGGGCTGTGATTGATGCGCGGCCCGGGGAGAGTATTTGCCGTGCGCTACTGCGCAATCATATCGAAATCGAACACGCCTGTGAGTTGTCCTGCGCCTGTACCACCTGCCATGTCATTGTGCGGGAGGGTTACGACTCGTTGCAGGGGCCCGATGAACTGGAAGATGATTATCTGGACAAAGCGTGGGGACTCGAACCGGACTCGCGCCTGAGTTGCCAGGCCATCGTTGCTGCGGATGACCTGGTGGTGGAAATTCCGCGCTACACTATCAACATGGTATCCGAGCAACATTAAGGGGGACAGATCGCATGCAATGGACGGATATTAATGATATCGCCATTGAGTTGCTGGAGGCCCACCCGGAAGTGGACCCCCTCTCGGTAAACTTCGTGGATTTGCGCGATTGGGTGCTGGCGCTGCCGGACTTCAGTGATGATCCCAAGCACTGTGGTGAAAAGATTCTCGAGGCCATCCAGGCGGCCTGGATGGAAGAGCGGGCCTAGATTTCCTTCCTTCATTTGACCTGCTATTTTTTAACCCACTGATCTAAAAGAAAAAGAATCTGCCGGCGAACCGGGTTTGCAGGTGAAACGGTGGCTCAAAATCCGTATAATTGCGCGCTTTCCAAAGTGAGCCTGTCTGGAGATATCTCATGGCCGTAGAACGAACCCTGTCCATTATCAAACCCGACGCAGTCGGTAAAAACATTATTGGCAAGATTTACTCGCGATTTGAGTCTAATGGGCTGCAGATCGTGGCCTCCAGGATGCTGCGACTGAGCGATTCTGTTGCCGGAGGATTCTATGCTGAGCACAGGGAGCGCCCATTCTTCCCCGCCCTGATCGAGTTTATGACCTCGGGCCCCGTTGTGGTCCAGGTACTGGAAGGCGAAGGTGCCATCGCCAAGAACCGTGAACTGATGGGCGCGACCAACCCCAAGGATGCCGCTGCGGGGACCATTCGCGCAGACTTCGCCATCCTCCATTGACGCCAACGCGGTACACGGTTCCGATTCCCCGGAGTCTGCTGCCCGCGAGATTGCTTATTTCTTCGCCGCCAGCGAACTCTGCGAGCGCTAGGCGCACGCCGACTGGAATCTGTCCATGACCGCTACACCCGGCATCTCGCTCCAGGCCGGCCCGCAACAGGGCAAGGTCAACCTGATGGGCTTGTCCCGGGTGCAGATGGAACAGTACTTTCTGGATATGGGCGAAAAGAAGTTCCGGGCACACCAGGTCCTGAAGTGGATACACCACGGCGGCGTCACGCGGATCGAGGATATGTCCAATCTGGGTAGGTCGCTGCGGGACAAACTACTGGGAGTTGCCGAGGTTCGACCGCCTGAAATTGCCAGCCAGCAGGATTCCAGCGACGGCACGCGCAAGTGGGCGGTGCGGGTCGATGGCGGCGGCCTGGTTGAGACGGTGCTGATTCCCGCCGGTAATCGCGCCACGCTGTGTGTGTCTTCGCAGGTGGGTTGCAGTCTGGATTGCAGTTTTTGCTCCACAGGAAAACAGGGCTTTCAGCGTGATCTGAGTGCTGCTGAGATCATTGGCCAACTGTGGTTGGCAATCAAGTCCTACGACGCCTTTCAGTCCGGCAATGGCCGCATCGTCACCAATGTGGTGATGATGGGTATGGGTGAACCACTGTTGAATTTCGATAATGTGGTGGCCGCCATGGACCTCATGCTCGAGGATCTGGCGTACGGTTTGTCCAAGCGTCGGGTGACCCTGAGCACCTCTGGTGTCGTGCCCGCCCTGAACCGACTGGCCGAGGTCAGCGAGGTATCGCTGGCGGTGTCCCTGCATGCGCCTAATGATGAATTGCGCAATCAACTCGTGCCGATCAATCGCAAGTATCCGATTGCCATGTTGCTTGAAAGTTGCCGTAACTATATGGCCGCGCAAAGCGGATAAAAACCGTGTAGTGACGATAGAGTACACCCTGATAGCGGGGGTTAACGATCACGTCGAACAGGCCGCGCGAACTCGCTGAACTGTTGCGGGACGTGCCCTGCAAGATCAACCTCATCCCCTTCAATACTTTCGCGCAGTCAGATTATCGACGGCCCAGCGGCAATGCGGTTTCGCGCTTCTGGCAAGTGCTGGTCGATGCAGGCTATATTGTCACTGTAAGAACTACACGTGGCGATGATATCGACGCCGCCTGCGGCCAACTGGTCGGCCAGGTTGTGGACCGCACCGGACGTAGTGGTCGGTACCGCGCCGCCAATGATAGCGATGCGCAGATAATTACAGTGGGGTAGGCATGTTATTCAAACTACAGACCAACATTAAAAGATGTGTTTCGCCGTTATATCTGGTGCTGTTGTGTACGATACTGGGCGGGTGCATTACGACTACCACCGGCGGCTTCACCGAGGACGCCTCGCCCGAGAAAGCCTTGGAAGAGCGGCTGTCCCTGGCCCGGCAGTATATTGGTGAGGGCAACTGGGAAGCGGCCAAGCGTAATCTGCAGCTGGCCGCAGATATTGATGCCAATAACCCGGAGGTTTACGAGGCTTTTGCCCTTGTTTACCAGAGTACCGGCGAGTATGAGCTTGCGGAAGAAAACTTCAAAAAGGCGATCACTCAAGGGCAATAAGAATATTTCCCGGGCCCGCAATAATTACGCGGCTTTTCTGTACACCCAGGAGCGCTACAAGGATGCGCAAAAGCAACTGAACGAGGTGATCAAGGATACGCTGTACACAGGTCGTCCCAATGCATTCGTAAATCTGGGTATGTGCCAGCTAAAGCTGTTCGACACTGAGGGTGCCGAGGCCTCCTTTGCGCGTGCTCTGGCAATGGATCGAACCAACCAGGTTGCCCTGGTGGAGCTCGCCCAGATACGCTTTGATGCTCAGGATTATGCCACCGCGAACCAGTACTATAGTACCTATCGAGCTGTGGCGCGGCAGCAGACAGCGCGGGCCCTGTTACTGGGTACCCGTTTGGCCCGGGTTGCAGGAGATCGTGATGCCGAAGCGAGCTATGCGTTGGCCCTGAGCAGTCGATTCCCTAACTCTGCTGAATACGAGGCCTATAAGCGGACTGTGAAAAGTGACTGATGAGGCGGTGCAACTCGATGCCTTCACCACGCCCGGATCGCTGTTAAAAAAAGCCAGGACGGCGCAGGGTATGTCTGAACGTGAAGCGGCGGATCGTCTCAATCTGATGCCTAACTATGTTGCTATCCTCGAGCGCGATGACTATCAGGCCTTGCGCAGTCCGCCATTTGCTCGCGGCTACGTGAAAGCTTACGGGCGGTTGCTGGGTCTGGACGAACAGCAACTGATGTCTGTGTTTGATGCATTGAATGTGGCAGAGCCGGTGCATCAGGAAAAACGCATGGAGCACCAGGCCTTTGCAATTGCAGCGCACGGGTCTTGGTGTGGTAATTGGTCTGGGTATATTGCTGGTACTGGTAGTGGCGCTCTGGTGGTGGGAAAAGGGTTGGGATGGCCAGTCCTTGCCTTTGCTAAATGAGGGCAGGCAACAGCACCTTGATGACACACCGCTAACCACGGGAGGTGAGGAATGAAGGTTCGAGTCTCCAATCAAGCGCCGCATTTCACGGCAGATATTCGTGGGCAATGTTGCCGTGGGTGGCGACGCTCCGATCAGCGTGCAGAGCATGACCAATACTGACACCTGTAATGTGGTGGCGACGGTAGCCCAGGTGCGAGCCATCGCGGATGCGGGTGCAGATATCGTGAGAATATCGGTACCCACCATGGAGGCAGCTGAGGCATTTCGACAAATTCGCGCACAAGTTTCGGTACCGCTGGTGGCCGATATTCATTTTGATCACAAGATCGCACTCAAGGTGGCCGAGTACGGGGTCGATTGCCTGCGCATCAATCCCGGGAATATCGGCCGTGATAGCAAAGTTCGCGCGGTCATCGACAGCGCACGGGACAAGGGCATACCGATACGGATCGGGGTGAACGCCGGTTCGCTGGGCAAGGACCTGCAGCGCAAGTACGGTGAACCCACGCCCGAGGCACTGGTGGAATCGGCCATGCGCCATGTCGATATTCTGGACAAGTTTAACTACCCCGAATTCAAGGTTAGCGTAAAAGCATCTGGCGTATTTATGGCAGTCGCGGCGTACCGGCTGCTGGCCAGGCAGATAGAGCAACCCCTGCATTTGGGTATTACTGAGGCCGGAGGCTTGCGTGGCGGCACCGTGAAATCGGCGGTAGGACTGGGAATGCTGCTCATGGACGGTATCGGTGATACCCTGCGCGTGTCGCTGGCGGCTGACCCGGTAGAGGAAGTAAAGGTCGGATTCGATATCCTCAAGAGTCTGCAGTTGCGCGCCAATGGCATTAATTTTATTGCCTGTCCCAGTTGCTCCCGGCAGAACTTTGATGTGGTGGGGACGATGAACATGCTGGAGCAGCGCCTGGAAGATATTCGCACTCCCATGGATGTGGCCGTCATCGGTTGCATCGTTAACGGACCTGGTGAGGCTCGCGAAGCGGACGTGGGACTCACTGGCGCGACTCCCAATAACCTGATCTATATCGATGGCGAGCCGCACCACAAAATCAGCAATGAGGATTTTATTGATCATCTCGAAGAAGTGATTCGAAAGCGCGCCACCGAACTGGAGCAGGCGCGCGCGGCGCTGGAAGAACAATTAATTGCTAAATCATCCACATGATTGACAGCGTCGTGCACTGGAGCGTATGTGAGTGAAATAACTGCCATTCGTGGGATGAACGATATCCTCCCGGACGAGACGCCCTGTTGGCAGTTTCTGGAACGAACTGTCGCCGCCGTTCTGGGCAGTTACGGTTACGGTGAGATTCGCCTGCCAGTGGTGGAAAAGACCGCGCTGTTCAAGCGCTCGATCGGGGAAGTTACCGATATCGTCGAAAAGGAAATGTACACCTTCGATGATCGCAATGGTGACAGTATGACGCTGCGTCCGGAAGGCACCGCTGGCTGTGTGCGGGCCGCCATTCAACAGGGGATGCTCACTGTTCCCCGGCGCTTGTGGTATGCGGGCCCAATGTTCAGGTACGAGCGGCCACAGAAAGGCCGCTATCGACAATTTCACCAGGTGGGTGTGGAGTCATTTGGCATCGACACGCCGGATATGGACGCCCAGCTCATCGTGCTGTGCGCCAGATTGTGGCGGCAATTGGGCATCGCAGATTGCGTGGAATTACAGCTCAATTCCATCGGCAGTGCGCAGGCGCGCAGGACTTACCGTGCGGCCCTGGTCGATTACCTTCAGGGTCATGTAGATGCGCTGGATGAGGACAGTCAGCGACGGCTGCTCAGCAATCCACTGCGCATTCTGGACAGCAAGAATCCGGACACCCAGGCAGTGCTGGACGGCGCGCCGACGCTGGAGGATTTCCTGGATGATGAGTCGCGCACCGATTTCGCGCGACTGTGTGAGCTGCTGCAGGCGGCGGGAGTGACTTACGCGATCAACCGGCGGCTCGTGCGCGGGCTGGACTATTACAACAAAACCGTATTCGAGTGGGTCACCGACCACCTTGGCGCCCAGGGCACAGTCTGCGCAGGCGGGCGCTATGATGGCCTCGTGGAGCAATTGGGCGGGAAGGCAACTCCGGCCGTTGGCTTCGCCATGGGCATGGAGCGTCTCGTTCTATTGTTGCGGGAACAGGGTGTTGTAGCGGACACGGCCGCAGTTGACGTGTATGTTGTCGCGGTGGGTAACGCAGCCGAGTGTATGGCACTGGTAACCACCGAACGCGTTCGCGAGGCGCAGCCCCAACTGCGCATTGTGCAGCACACTGGTGGTGGAAGTTTTAAAAGCCAGATGAAAAAGGCGGACAAGAGCGGTGCCCGGCTTGCCCTGATCTGGGGTGAGGACGAAGTTGCGGCGCAGGTGGTCACGATCAAATCCCTGCGCGAGCGCGATGGCGAGCGCACCGGGCAGCGTACCGTGCCCCTGAATGAATTGGTAACGACATTGTGCGCAGTATTTGCGCCCTGAGATTGAACAAGAGGACAGAGCGACGTGGAACAATACCGTACGGAAGAAGAGCAGGTCGAAGCGCTAGGTCGCTGGTGGAAGGAAAATGGTCGTTCCATGGTAGCGGCAGTGGTTGTTGCGCTGGGGGGGGTCTTTGGTTGGCAGGCCTGGCAGGCGAACGAAGCTGCGTCAGCAGGAGCAGGCCTCCGATTTGTATCAGGCGCTGTTGCAGGCGATTGGCACTCAGGACGAGACGCTCCGGGTCACAGGTTGCTACTGCGCCGGCGGAACAGCTCAAGAGTGAATTTGGCAGTACTACCTACGCCCAGTTTGCTGCCCTGCAACTGGCGGCTCTGGCAGTCAATGAAGGCAAGCTGCCGGACGCTGAGGCACAGCTGCGCTGGGTGCTGGGCAAGGCCGAAAAGGGCAGTGATATAGCGCAGGTCGCGCAATTGCGCCTGGCCCGGGTGTTGGCTGCATCGGGTGCAACCGATCAGGCACTGGCCATCCTGGCCGAGGCGGAACCGGGTGCCTATGGCGCTTCTTATGCGGCGGCCAAAGGCGATATCCTGCTGGCCGCAGGCCGCAATGACGAGGCGCGGGACGCCTACAGCCTGGCAGTGGCGTCCGCTGGCGGTGGTGGGCAAGGGGTGAATCTGTCCGCATTGCAACAGAAGTTGCAGAGTCTTACGCCAGTACCAGCACGTACCCTCGGTGCGACCGTAAATCCAGCGCCGGGTGCGGTGGATGCAGCGTCGGCCACAAACGACACCGTCGACGCCCCGGAGGAATAGGACCATGCGGCAGATATCGCGACATCTAATCACACTCACCATGGTGCTCGCCCTGGCCGGTTGTAGCACGGTTTCGGGCTGGTTTGAGTCCGACGATGATGAGGCAACGGCGCCGGCAGAACTAACGGACATCGAAGAAACCGTCAACATCGAGGAGCTGTGGTCAGTTGGGATTGGTGACGGCCAGGGTGAAGGCCTTTACCGGTTGCGACCCGCTATTAGTGGGCAAACGATTTATATAGCCTCCGCCGATGGTGAGGTCGCTGCATTCGACCGCAATTCTGGCGATACTCTGTGGGAAGTTGATGCTTGAGACCTCCTTGTCGGGTGGTGTCGGCGTGTATGAAGATGCGCTGTTACTGGGCAGTAGTGACGGCTATGTCCTGAAATTGGACGCCAGATCCGGCGCGCTTACATGGTCTGTTCCAGTGCGAGGAGAGATTTTGTCTCCGCCGCAAAGCAACGGCAACGTGGTGGTTGTCCAGACCAATGACGGCAAGCTGCAGGGCCTTGATTTCGCCACGGGTAAACTGCTGTGGACCTATGACAGCAATATCCCGGTGCTGACCGTGCGCGGCACCAGCTCGCCGATCATGCACAATGACCGGGTCTATGCCGGTTTTGCCAATGGCCGGGTACTGGCGCTGAATGCGAACACCGGCGCCATCGTCTGGGAAGTGCGCGTGGCGATACCCCAGGGTCGCTCCGAGATTGAACGTCTGGTCGATGTTGACGGAACCATGGAGCTGGCAGGCAGTGAGCTCTATGCTGCCAGTTACCAGGGGAACCTGGTAGCCATCGATGTGGACACTGGCACCAGGATGTGGCAGCAGAAGGTGTCGTCGTACTCGGGTGTCTCCCAGGGCTTTGGCAACATTTATGTCGCCGACGAGGACGGTACACTTGACCGCCTATTTGCGCAATGGCGAGGGGGCGCGCTGGACCCAGGCGGACCTGGCTTACCGCGAACTGTCGCGACCGACTCCGGTGGGCAGTTATGTTGCGGTAGCAGATTTCGAGGGCTACGTGCATGTGTTGTCGCAGGAGGACTGGTGAATTTGTCGGGCGGGTCAGGGTCGATGACGACGGGCGCGCGAGCCGATATGGTGAGCGAAGGCAACGTGCTGTACGTGTATGGCAACAGCGGTGAACTGGTCGCGTATGAGATTACCGCGAAAGAATAATGATACCGGTGATCGCCCTGGTCGGGCGCCCCAATGTTGGTAAATCCACCCTGTTCAACCAGTTGACGCGCAGCAGGGATGCGCTTGTCGCTGATTTTCCCGGCCTGACGCGTGATCGAAAATACGGTGAGTCCAAAATAGGCAGTCGCCCCTTTGTCGTGATCGATACCGGCGGTCATTACCGGCGAGGAAGAGGGGATCGATTCGCCCATGGCGCAGCAGGCGCTCACCGCCATCGACGAAGCCGATGTCGTGCTGTTCATTGTCGATGCTCGCGAGGGCTTGAATGCCATCGGACGAGACGTTGGCCAGTCGGTTACGCCAGCGCAACAAGGCCTTTCACGTGGTGGTGAACAAGATCGATGGCCTGAACGAGGATATTGCCACCGGCGATTTCTACGCGTTGGGCGTGGACACCATGTACGCGATCGCCGCCTCCCATGGTCGGGGTGTGAGCAGCATGATAGAGCGCATACTCGAGGCCTTTCCCGAGGACGCAGAAGAAGCGGAGCGCGAGCGCTATCCGGACAGCATTCGCGTCGCCATCGTGGGGCGCCCCAACGTCGGCAAGTCGACCCTGGTCAATCGCTTATTGGGCGAGGAGCGGGTTGTTGTTTTCGATCAGCCGGGAACCACGCGCGATAGCATTTATATCGACTTCGAGCGCGAGGACCAGAAATACACCCTGATCGATACCGCCGGTGTCAGGCGGCGCAAGAACGTGACCCTGGTGGTGGAGAAATTCTCCATCGTGAAAACCCTCAAGGCGGTGGACGATGCCCATGTGGTGGTGCTGGTCATGGACGCCCATGAGGGTATCGTGGACCAGGATATGCATTTGCTGGGGCACTGCATGGACAAGGGTCGCGCCCTGGTATTGGCGGTGAACAAGTGGGACGGTATTGATGCCGACCAGCGCGACTGGATCAAGAGCGAACTGGACCGACGACTGCGCTTCGCCGAGTACGCGGATACGCACTACATCTCGGCATTGCACGGCACCGGGGTCGGCCATCTGTACAAGTCAATCAACAGCGCCTACGCGTCTGCCACTCGCAAGCTGAACACCAATGCGTTGACGCGCATCCTGGAAGGTGCCGTGTTTGACCATCCCCCGCCGATGGTCAATGGTCGACGTATCAAACTGCGTTACGCACATGCCGGTGGCCAGAACCCGCCGCTGATCATCATCCACGGTAACCAGACCGCCGATGTTCCCAACAGCTACAAGCGTTATCTGGAAAAAATCTTTCGCCGCGAGCTCGAACTGGCGGGAACGCCGGTGCGCATTGAGTTTCGCACCAGTGAAAATCCCTTCGCGGACAAGCGCAACAAGCTGACCCAGCGCCAGGTGCAGCGTAAGCGGCGCCTGATGGCGCATGTGACCAAGGCGAAGAAGAGTAAAAAGAAGAAATAGTGTTATGAGTACTGGCGAGAGCAGGCCAGACATGGATTCCAGGGAGAACATTGAGTTCTTCGTGGACCGCTTCTACGAGCGCCTGCTCGCCGATGAGCAGCTGGCGCCGATATTTGTCGACGTGGCCGCTATCGACCTCGCCGTGCACCTGCCCCATATCAAGGATTACTGGTGCAAGCTGTTGCTGGGCGACAAGCGTTACCAGCGCCACACCATGAACATCCACCGCCAGCTCCATGGCAAACGGCCCCTGCAGGCACAGGATTTCCAGCGCTGGTTGGCGTTTTTCACCGCTACTGTGGATGAGCACTTTATTGGAGAGCGGGCCGAGCGCGCCAAACAGGTGGCGGCATCAATAGCCGCCAATATGGAGCGCAGTCTGCCTACCTGAGCGCGCGGTTAGCTATCTCCCCATCAGAACGAGTAGCGCAGGTCCACACCGTAGGTGAGCGGATCTTCTATGCTGGTTCTATAGGCCCCCAGGTTGCTGGCTACAAAGCCGCCCGGGTTGTCCGCAATTTCGTTGTCCTGCAGGTTTCTGCCCCACACCGCGACTTCAAAGTTCTCGGCCTCGTTGGTCCAGGCGATACGGGCACTGAGTATCTCCCTGTCCTGGAAATACCAGGGGCCGGTCGTGTAAATCGCGGCATCGGTATCGCTGGGGTCTTCCGCTTCCTCAAACACATAGTCAACGTGCACCAGCAGGAAACCCACGGGAATCTCAGGTGTCCAGTCGAGGCGCAGGGTGTAGTCGGTGTTGGCGCTATCACTTTGCTTCCTGCCTCCCACTGGCTCCCCGTCGCCATTGAAATAGGCCTGGGGTGTTGTTTCCGCGTCACGGACCGTCGTCAACCCGGTCAGCAGCAGACTGTCGAGGGCATGCCACTGCACCACGATTTCGACGCCGTTGGTAGTCACATCCTGGCTGATGATGGTGGGCTGGGCAGTTGCATCCTGTTCGTTGCATTGCGCTTGCGTAGAGCCTGCCGTGCATTGCTTGGTCTCCGCAGAGGTTTGCTGGCCGTCCAGATCCTGGTTGAACAGGGAGCCTTCCACGCGCAGGACGTCCTCGAAGAAATCGCCCTTCACACCCCACTCGATACTGGTCATTTCCTCCGGTTCAAAGGGGCCGGTCACGTAGGCCGAAAATACCTGGCCATCATAGCCCCCGGATTTGTAGCCGGTGGCATAGGACAGGTAGGTCATCGCGTTGTCAATAAATTGCCAGTCGGCCACCAGGCGTCCGGTGGTCTTGCTCCAGTCGTGGGAGTCCTCGAACTTGTCGAAATAATTGGCGGGGTCAGCGCCGGTTTGCGCCGGATAGTAGGCGACGCGAGCCGGGCGCATAGGGCCAGTCGATCTGCTGGGGAAACGTTTGCCAGGAGTACGTTTTATTGTCGAAACTGTAGCGCAGGCCTGCCGACAGCCGCACTGTATCGGTCAGGCTGTAGGTGACATCGCCAAAGATGCCCGCGTTGGTGAAATCCCCGGTGTTGTCCATGGTTTCGGTAAAGTACTGGCCCGCGAAGCTTGGTGGCAGTACCGCTATACCCGGTAACGGTGGGGTTACGAATGAGCCCGCCAGCTGGGAAAGGGTCAGCCAGAAATCCTCAGGTGCATTGGGGTTCTGTAGCCAGAGACTGGTGTCCTGCGGGTAGCCCAAATTCGCCGCTGACGAACTGCATGTAGGAATCTGCCAGCAGGCCAATATCGGTGCGTTGGTAGACATCCTCCACGCTGTAATTGCCACCGGCGATGGCGTCAAAACGATCATTCACAAAGTGGAAGCGCACCTCGCTGTACCAGATGTTGGACTCCTCAATGTTGTTGGTGTCGAGGTAGCGCGTCGGGTCTTCGGTGCCGTCCTCGTCCTGCTTGTTCCAGGTTTCCCAGTCCCGGTAACTGACGATACCGAACAGCGACATCTCTTCGTTGAAGCTATGGTCGCCCTGCAGGGACACGCCGTACATATCACGATTTTCTTCGCGATCGTAGACGTCGTTGGCGGCCTTGCTGTTGTAGGGATCTGTGCTGTAGGCGTACTGGCTGACGCCGATAGAGTATCCGGGGCTTTCGCTGCGGTCTTCATAGTCGCCGGCCAATTGAATGCTGGTGTCTTCCGACAGATCGTAGAGTATGGACGTCCTGGCGGCGATAAAACCTTCCTCGCGCAGATCGTCGCCGATACCGACATTTTCGATAATGCCGTCGCGCTGGTGGGAAAATACATTGGCGCGCACCGCGATATCATCAGTCACCGGTTCATTGACCATGCCTTCCACATTCAGCAGGCCGTAGTTGCCGACCCGAGCTTTTGACGAAACCCTCAGACTCCTGGATAGGTTTGTTGGGCACGATATTGATAACGCCCGCCGTCGCGTTGCGACCGAACAAGGTGCCCTGTGGGCCCTTCAATACTTCGATGCGCGCGATATCGGTAAAGGGGATGGATGTGGCGGCCCTGGGCATATAGGCATTGTCGTAGAAGGTGGCGACCGAGGGATCGCCGCCGGAGCTGATATTCGGGCTTTCGATTCCGCGGATGGCGATGGTGACCTGGGTCGCGCCGCCCGCGCCGATTTCCACGCCCGGCATAAAGTCGGAGATATCCTGGATGTTGTCGGCGCCGGTATTGACCATATCCTGGGCGGTGAAGGCGTTGACGGTGATGGGTACGGTCATCGTGTCCTGCTCCCGCTTCTGTGCGGTCACCACGACCTCTTCAATCTGCGTGTTATATCCTCTTCGCTCTGCATCCTGGGCAAGGACACTGCCACTGGCGATGCCGATGGCAGTTACCAGAAGAAGTTTTCCCGGGTGCGCAGACTCGCGGCGCAGGCCTTGTAATTTTTTTAATTGGATCATTCGGGTCTTCCTTGTTGTTATCCATTATTATGGGGCTGGTTATCGGACCTAGAATAACTGAAAGTCATCGGAATAAAAACAGTAGTCATAAGTAACATACTGTGGTTTACTTGCCCGCTTCAGTTTCCCAGCCCGCCTTTTCTTGATCCTGTACACAGGAGCGACTGACCATGAAATACCTGTTGGCAATACTAATGTTGACGTGCCTGTCATGGCAGTCTCTGGCGGTGCAGGCCGCAGCAGATGCCGCCAGCGCAGTACCAACCCTGTATCGCCTGTCACGGGGATGCGGCGCAGGGCAATGCCGCATTGGGCGCGCCGGCCCTGGCGGGCCAGGGGGCAGCGTACCTGGAGCGCCAGCTCAAGCATTTCAAAACCGGCGTACGCGGCGCTGACCCCCGCGATACCCAGGGCGCACAGATGAAGCCGATGGCTGGCACGCTGGACGATGCCGCTATTCCCCTCGTTGCGAACTACCTCAGCGCCTTGCCGCCGGCCGGTACCGAAAACGGCGCAGGCGGGTGACCTGAAGAATGGCAATAACTACTACCAGTCGAAGTGTGGCGCCTGCCACGGCGGCCAGGCAGAGGGAAATCCAGGCCTGAATGCGCCGGGTCTGGCCTGCTCTGGACGCAGCCTACCTGAAACACCAGTACCAGAATTTCCAGCTGGGCATACGTGGCACCCATCCTGAAGATACCTACGGGCGGCAAATGAAAATGATGGCGACCAGTCTGCCCACGGATAAAGACCTGGACGATGTCATCGCCTATATCCAGTCCCTGGCCAAGGCGCTTTAGGTTCGGGGCAAATGACAGCGCGCGCACTCAAGCTGGTATCCGCTCCTGCTGTTCCTGTGGGTTGGCGCTGCCAGCGCCGGGTCGGCGGATATTGTGTTGCGCGATAACTGCCCGCCCAGTTTCGAAAAAACCGCGGCCGGACACTGCACGCTGCGCACGATGTATGAGTTCTACGATTCCGTGCAGGGCGCGGGGCTGGGTGGCACGCAGACCGCCCTGCCGCCGCACCGGGACGGATTTACGCCGCAGCAGATTGATCTGGGTCGTTACCTGTTCTTCGACCCGGTGCTCTCCGGGGATGGCTCCATCTCCTGTGCCAGTTGCCACCATCCGCGAGCGCGGCTTCAGTGACAGTCTGCCGCGCTCAATCGGTATTGGCGGCCAGGAAGTCGCGCGGGCTGCACCCACGCTGTGGAATGTGGCCTTCCTGAACAAGCTTCTTCTGGGATGCGCGTGCCGACACACTGGAGGAACAGATGCTGGGCCCGTTGTTCGCACCCAACGAAATGGGCAACACGCCGGAGCGCTTGCTCGCTACTCTGAATGGCATTCCCGCCTACCAGTCACTCTTTCAACAGGCGTATCCGCAGCGCGAGGGAGACGGCATTTCGCTCGATGAGATTTACCAGGCGATTGCAGCATTCCAGACCTCACTCATTTCCCTGAACAGTCGCTACGACCGCTATGCCCAGGGTTACCACGCTGCGCTGTCACAGCAGGAGATCGAAGGACTGAATGTTTTCCGTTCCTTTGTCGCGCGCTGCGCCGAATGCCATACACCACCCTTGTTTACCAACCAGCAGGTTGCGGTGATCGGCGCGCCGGAGCCGGATGGCCGGCCTCTTGATATCGGGGCGGAGAAAACCTTTGCTGCCCCCAAGCTGAAAGCGGGATTTAAAGTGCCTACCCTGCGCAATATCGACAGGACCGCGCCCTACATGCACTCGGGTAAGTTTGACAACCTGCACGCGGTCGCCGAGTTTTACAATGGGGGTCGGGGTCATGCCGTGCCCGCAGGGTGTCGACCTGCACCTGCACTGGCATATCTCATCGCCGAACCTGACCGACTATGAGCTGGACCGGCTGGTCGATTTTCTGGGCACATTGACTGATGAGAGTTTAAAGCCTCAAATACCAGAGCAGCTGCCATCGGGCTTGACGCCCGTCGCACCGCGACCGACAGCACACATCGAAAACACAAAAATGAATCCTGGAGAGCCCTCATGAAAGCGGGAAAAATTATCGGTCTGATCCTGGTCGTTGCTGCATTTGCAGCGGGGCTGTCGATTGGCAAAGGCAAAGGCGGGGCTGGCGCGCCAGTCGTTACTTCCGGTAGTGGCGGCGCCACCTACAGCTGGCGGCTTTAGCGCCAAGGACAACGCGCTGACACTCAGTGGTAACAGCAAGTCTGTGGCCGGGCCCCCGATGACGGATGTGGTGGTCGTGGTCAAGGACGGAGAGTCCATCCAGCAGGCGGTGCAGAATGCCGCGCCCGGCACCACGATACAGGTCATGCCAGGAACCTATAAGGAGACGGTTTATATCGATAAAGATGGCATTCGCCTGATCGGTGTTATCGAAGCGGGCAGGCGCGCTGTGCTGGATGGTGAAGACAAGTTGAATGATGCCATCCTTTTTTCCGGCAACAATATCGTTATCGAGAACTTCACCATCACTCGCTACAAAGGCAATGGCATCATGAGCCAGGCCGGCAACAACTGGGAGATACGCAATAACCTCATTATCGATACCGGCATCTATGGCATTTTTCCCCAGCTTGGCCAGAATGGTGTCGTTGAACACAACGTGGTCTCCGGCATCGAGGACGCGGCGATTTATGTTGGCATGAGTGACAACGTGCATGTCGCCCACAACGACGTCTTTGACAGCGTCGCGGGTATTGAAATCGAGAACAGCCGCCACGCAGTCGTGGAAGCGAACCGTGTGTATAACAACACCGGCGGCATCCTCGCCTTCATTACACCCGGACTGCCCATTAAAACCACCTTCGACGTGATCATTCGCAACAACTTCATTATCGCCAATAATCACCCCAATTTTGGCGCGCCGGGTTCCACGGTGGCCGGTATTCCGGCGGGCACGGGCATACTGGTGATGGCGGCCGATGACGTGGTGATCGAGGGCAATATCATCAGGGACAATAAAAATATTGGCATCATGATCACCGACCATGGGCACGCCACTAATGTCACCGCCGACCCGGAGTCTGATCCCAATTCGGATCGCGTAAAAATCCTGAACAACACCATGATCAACAATGGCACTGATCCCATCCCGGAGATCAAGGCGTATATGTTGACTGAGCTGAAAACGGGCAATCCCGATATCGGCAGCATTGGTCCCACGGCGGACAGCTGCATCATCAACCGACATCAGTACGTCACGGTGGGTATCGACGATTTTGCCGAGTGTGGCTTCACTAATACCGCACAGTATTGGTAATTATTTGCTGGCGCCGGTACCGCCGCGGGAAATAAAGGCAGAGGACAAAGGCAAGATCGCCTACCTCGGTATCTGCGCCGGTTGCCACACCTACACCGGACGCATGATCGGACCGCCCGTGCAGATCATCCAGGCGTTGTATATGGACAACCCACAGGGCATTGCAGACTTTATCGCCAGCCCGACCAAGAAGCGGGACGACTACCCCGAGATGCCGCCACAGGATTATCTTGACGCGGAAACGCGGCTGGCGGTAGCCAAGTATATGCTTGGGGTTACAAAATAACGGCTCAATAGTTTTGGATGGATGATCATTATGGGGCAACTTCAGGACAAGGTCGCAATCGTCACCGGCGCTGCTCGCGGACTGGGTCGCGCCTATGCGCAGGCTATGGCGCGTGAGGGCGCGGCAGTTCTCGTCTGTGACGTGAATAGTTGCGATGAAACCGTCGCAGCGATTGCAGCCGCTGGCGGCCAGGTTAAAGGCGTGCGTGACGGATGTCTCCAGCATGGCCAGTTGCACGGCGATGGCGCAAGCGGCGGTCAGCGCCTTCGGCAGGGTCGACGTGCTGGTCAATAACGCCGGCCTCTACGGTGGACTCAAGGGCGCGCGCTTTGAGCATCTGGATGAGGCGCAGTGGGATGCAGTGATGAATATCAACGTAAAGGGCCTGTGGCAGTGCTGCAAGGCGGTGGTGGAGCCGATGCGTGCCGCCGGGGGAGGCTCCATCATCAATATTTCTTCGCTGGCGGCGGTCTATGGCCTGCCTTACGGCCTGGACTACGTGGCATCCAAGGCGGCGGTGATCGGCATGACCCGGGGCATGGCGCGCGAGTTGGGCAAGGACCGTATCCGCGTCAATGCGGTGGCGCCTTCGGCGGTGATGACCGAAGGCACCGAGGAATTCTTTGGCGAGAAGCTGGAGAAAGCCAAGCAGGTGATTGCGGCCGGGCAATTGATACAGCGCAACCTGCAGGTTGAGGATCTCACCGGCACCATTATTTACCTGGCGTCAGACAGCAGCGCGTTTGTCACGGGGCAAACCCATATGGTGGATGGCGGCTCCTGGTTTTTGTAGCGCTGACAGTGCGATTCGCGCAAGGATGATTAACGTGGCTACCGACCAGACCTACCCTGAAATTCGCGCGGCGGTAGCCGCATTGTGTGCGCACTTTCCCGGCGAGTACTGGCGTAAGCTGGACGGCGCAAAGGCGTATCCCACGGATTTTGTCCAGGCGCTCACGCAGGCAGGTTACCTCGCGACCCTGATACCCCGTGAATACGGCGGCTCGGGCCTGCCGCTGGGTGCAGGCTGCGCAGTGCTGGAAGAAGTACACCGCAGCGGTGGCAACGGCGCTGCCTGTCATGCGCAGATGTACACGATGGGTACCCTGTTGCGCCATGGCAGCGAAGCCCAAAAGACTGAATTTTTGCCGGCCATTGCCGATGGTTCGCTGCGCCTGCAGGCGTTTGCCGTGACAGAGCCCGGCAGCGGTACCGATACCTCCCGCATTCGTACCCATGCCGTGCGCGACGGCGACGACTATGTGGTCAACGGGCAGAAGGTGTTTATTTCCCGCGCTGAACACTCCGACCTGATGATTCTGCTGGTGCGGACCACGCCGCGCGAGCAGTGTGTCAAGCATACTGACGGGATGTCGGTGCTGCTGGTTGATATGCGCGACGCGGTGGGACACGGCTTAACCATCAAGCCCATCGCCACAATGATGAATCACGCCAGTACCGAATTGTTTTTTGATGACCTGCGGGTGCCTGCACGGAACCTGATCGGAGTCGAGGGACAGGGCTTCAAGTGCATTCTCGATGGCCTGAACGCCGAGCGCATACTGATCGCCGCCGAGTGTATCGGTGACGCGCGCTGGTTTATTGCCAGGGCGGCTGACTATGCGCGTGAGCGCAAGGTGTTTGACCGCCCCATCGGGGCCAACCAGGGGATTCAGTTTCCCATCGCCCGGGCGCATATCCAGACCGAGGCGGCGGCCCTGATGGTGCAGCACGCCGTCGATCTCTATGATGCGGGCCAGCCTGCCGGAACGCAGGCCAATATGGCCAAGCTGCTCGCCTCTGAGGCGTCGTGGGCTGCTGCGGACATGTGTATCCAGACGCACGGTGGTTACGGCTTCGCCACGGAATACGATGTCGAGCGCAAGTTCCGTGAAACGCGGCTGTACCAGGTCGCGCCGATATCGACCAATCTGATCCTGTCTCATGTGGCCACGCGGGAACTTGACCTGCCACGGTCCTTTTGATGGCGCTGCCATTGCAAGGCGTGTTGGTGATTGCCCTGGAACAGGCCGTGGCCGCGCCCTTTTGCACCTCACGCCTGGCGGATGCGGGCGCGCGGGTCATCAAGATCGAGCGCCCTGGAGGGCGACTTTGCCCGCAGTTATGATGACGTGGCGGCGGGTGAAAGCGCCTATTTCGTGTGGGTCAATCGCGGTAAGGAATCCATTTGCCTGGACATAAAGGACGCGGACGATGCCCACCTGTTGCAACGTATGGTGCAGCAGGCGGATGTCTTTATCCAGAATCTTGCCCCGGGCGCTGCTGCCCGCGCCGGCTTCGACTCTGACACAACTGCGCAGTGCCAATCCACAGTTGATCACGGTTGATATTACCGGTTACGGCGACAGCGGACCCTACCGAGAGATGAAGGCCTATGATCTGCTGGTGCAGTGTGAAAGCGGCCTGGCCTCCATTACCGGTGCGCCGCAGCAGCCGGGCAGGGTGGGTGTGTCGGTTTGCGATATCGCCTGCGGTATGTATGCGCATGCCGGAATACTTGAAGCGTTGCTGGAGCGTCAGCAGACTGGACTGGGCAAGGGGCTGTCAGTATCTCTGTTCGATGCATTGGCCGATTGGATGACCGTACCGCTGCTATATCAGGAGTACACTGGCAAGGCGCCCGCTCGTGTGGGTCTAAGACACCCCTCGATAGCGCCCTACGGTGCTTATGCCTGCGGCGACGGTGAGGAAGTGGTGATAGCTATCCAGAACGAGAGGGAGTGGACGAATTTTTGTGAACTGGTGCTGCAGCACCCGGATCTGCTGGCCGACTCCAGGTATGCCACGAACGTTCGCGCTGTAGCAACCGTCCGGCATTGGACGCCCAGATCAATCGCGTGTTTGCAACGCTTTCGCGTGTGGCTCTGGCGCAACGACTGCAGCAGGCAAACATCGCCTTTGGGGCTGTCAATTCCGTTGCCGACCTGGCGCAGCATCCGCAACTGCGACGCACGCAGGTAGCCACTGCGTCAGGCCCAATTGAGCTGGTGTCGCCGCCGGTCAGGGTTGCGGGTGAGCAAAGCAGTCTGCGGCCCGTGCCGGCGCTGGGTGAGCACAGTACCGCGATTCGCCGGGAGTATCGTGATGAAGCCTGAGCGCGCGGTTGTCGTGACGTGGCGCATGCACGCGTGAGTACTGTTGATATCAAAGCGTTGCAACGCTGGGTTGGCAAGACAGAGACGCGCTGTGATGTGCTTTGCGCTGCACCAGTGGCAGCGTTGTCTGCGAGCCTGGACTATGAACATCCGCGCGCTCTCATTGGCGACTCAATGCCACCGTGCTGGCACTGGCTGTATTTTCAGGATGCGGTGGCTGCTGCGGGCCTCGGCGTTGACGGGCACCCCCGGCGCGGAGGTTTCCTGCCTCCGGTGTCATTGCCGCAGCGTATGTGGGCCGGCAGTCGCCTGCGTTTTGTCGCTCCATTGACAGTGGGTGAGGCGGTGCGCCGGGTCTCGACCATCGCCACTATTACGCATAAACAGGGCCGCAATGGCGAGCTGGTTTTTGTCACGGTGCGCCACCAGATTTTTCAGGGCGAGAATCTGGCCATTGAGGAAGAGCAGGACCTGGTGTATCGCGAGCCGGGTGCTGCCAATGTCGTCCCGCTGCCCAGGCCGGCACCTGCGGTGGCGCAGTGGTCAAGGGATATGCGGCCCGACACCGTGCTGCTGTTTCGCTATAGCGCCCTCACCTTCAATAGTCACCGCATCCACTACGACCGCGACTATGCCACGCGCGAGGAGGGTTACGCCTCCCTGGTCGTGCAGGGGCCGCTGACCGCGACACTGCTGCTGGATTTGCTGCACAGGGAAATCCCTGAGGCTGAGGTGGCAGCGTTTGAGTTTCGTGCGATCCGGCCCTTGCTGGAAGGATTGCCCCTGCGATTGCAGGGACGGCGCGACGACGGGGAGGTGCGTTTGTGGGCCCTGGATGCCTCGGGAGCACTGGCGATGGAGGCGCAGGCGCGCCTGAACGTCGAGTAAGTTTCCGGCGCCCGGCAGTACTTAACGGGCGCTGTGGACAATCTGGTATTTGTCCTGTCATTCTTCAAGTTGTTATGGCATTTTATCCCCATAATAAGTGCTGTGGTAAAGGGCCAGCCCATTCGCCTGTTGAACTCTGTCGACAATGGCACCGTGGACGCTCTCTACAGGGATAGACATGACGCAATCGATCCGATTTGACGACTGGGTTTGGGACCCGAATACCCTCGAACTGCGCAACGGGTCGCATGTCGTCACCCTGGAACCGCGTGTCGCCCAGCTTGTTCGAATATATGGTCGCGCACCCCGGCGAATTGCTGAGCCGCGACCGACTTGGTCGACGCCGTGTGGGACGGGCGTGTCGTTTCCGACGAGGCCGTGCGACGTGCGGTATTCAACCTGCGCCAGGCGCTTGCCGCAGGCGGGGCGACAGCTACATCCGCACCGTTCACAAGAAAGGGATACGTTGCGAGCTTTCCACAGCCGGTGGCAGTGGATCAGGAGGCGCCCAGGGAGCTGGCAGCAGCTACCAAATCCCAGCCCAACAACCCACGATAGCCGCCGTTACCACGATACCTTTGGTGCAGGTTGATGCGGGTCCCGCACGTATCGCTACATCACCGCTACGGTTGCGGCTGGTATTTCTGGGCATAGTTGCAGCGATTGTGCTGGTCGCTGTCGTGTTGACGCAGCATCGATGCTTGGTGGGAGACGCGAGCCCGCACCAACGCATACAGAGGTCTGCGGCAAAAGCGCCCGCCACGCATGGCGGTACTGCCGTTTATTAACTTGAGTGACGAAGCAGCCAATGAACTCCTTGCGAATGGCCTGACCGAGGAGCTGTTCGGAACACTGGAGCGCAATCGCGAGCTGCGCATCACGGCCCGCAGTTCGGCATTTCAATTCAAGGATCAAAACCGCGACGCACGTGAACTGGGGCGGCGCCTGGGTGTGCGCTATGTGCTCAGCGGCAATGTGCGCAGAAAAGTGGACTACATGCAGGTCCGGGCCAAGCTGGTCGATATCGAGACGGGCACTGCAATTATGGACTGAGACCTACGATCGCGCGCTAGCCGATTGGTTCGCACTGCAGCAGGACATTGCCGTAGATGTTGCGCGCGCGGTGCAGCGCATTCTGAAAAGAGACGTTGAGGTTGTCGCAATCCCGGGCAGGGTTAGCAATGCGGAGGCGCAACTCGAATTGCTGCGCGCACGCCAGCTTCTTATCACGCGGTCCGTGGCCGATGCGGAGGAGGCCATCGAGCACTTGCAGCGCGCACTCACCCTGGACCCGAATTATGCGTTGGCCTACGCCAGACTTGCCGATGCCATCCTGATCCAGGCCGAGTCCACCACGGGTATCAAAGCTGCCCGCCCGGTGGTGGCGCCATTGTTAGACAAGGCATTGGAGCTGGATCCGGGGCTCGGGGAAGCCTACGCGTTGCGTTCCATGCTAACAGATGATGCAGGCGCGGCCGAGCGCGATCTGCGCCGTGGATTGGAATTGAACCCCAGCTATGCGCGCGGCTATGAAATGCTGGCGAATTTGCAGGTCGGCATCCGCGCTGCAGATGGATCTGGCATTGAGCACCGATCGACAGCGCCATTGCGCTCGACCCGCTCACTCCGGGCAATTTCCATGCCAAGGCGGGGTTGATGTTGAGGCAGGGCATGTGGCCGGAAGCTGCCGAGCTGGATCGCCGTGCACTCGAGCTGAACCCGAATTATCGCGCGGCGCTCATGCAGTTGTCAAGTTGTATGGCTGTCGAGGGCAATTTCGCCGATGCCATCGGCTATGCCGAGCAGGCGGTGGCGCTCGACCCGCGCGCCGTGCCCCTGCGCGATCATCTGATGTTACTTTATATGGCGGTGGGCGACATCGACAGCGCCCGAGCGGTCAATAGCCCCCCCACGGCTGCAGGTCAGCTGGGAATGTTTTTGGCTACGGAGGATATCGATCATGTAGCTGACATGATTTACGAAGGGAAATTCGGACCAACTTCAGTTCTTTCCCCTGAGTTTTTCTCACAGTTTGTTCTGCGCCAGGCACTGTCAGACCATGACTTTGCGCGGGCCCTGAAACTGCTCTCTGCCTCGCTTCCGTTCGCGGAAATCCTGCCGCCCGATGCTATCAGGTGGCGGTTGCTCGCCTATGCAAACCTGGTGCAGTTGCTCGATGCCAGCGGCGATGCAATTGCGGCGTTGCGCTTGCAAGAACTCATCGAGCAAAGAATGGGTGCCATAGAGTCGAGCATACCGCGCCATGTACTTATCCGGCATCAAGTGCAGGCGACACTGCTGGCGCACGCGGGCCGCACCGAAGAGGCCTGTGTCGCGCTTGAGCAGGCCTATACACCTGCCCCGAGATTATTCTGGAAGCTTATCGTGGATAATCCGGCCTTTGATGGCATGCGCTCCGCGCCGTGCTTTCAGGCCCTGCTCACGCGCATAGAGGCGCACATTGCCGCGGAGCGGGTACGCATCGACGCGATGAGAAGCGAAGGGAGGATTCCCGATCGCCTGATGGCAAAACCAGAACGCGGTGCTAACAAACAGCCTTGAATTAGAAAAAAACGGAGGTGTTTCGGCATGCTTTTACCATCTGCTTTACACACTCCCTCTTAAAAACGACCTGGCGTGACTAAACTCGCTTGGTCCTTCGTCTGTAACTACATGATTGTTAAGACATAACAAAAGCCCAACGGATTGATAACGGTTTTCTCCTGTACGATCGAAACCGATCTGCTTTCATTACTTGGGCAGACGTTCCAATGAACGCCAACAAGAGGAAGTTATTTATGACTACGAATAAACAAACTGCGCGTTACCTCACCCTGGCAAGTGCAATGCTGCTGGGCTCCACATGTTCACCTTCACGGCGGCGGAGATCGGCGGGGCGGCGGGCGCAACGGCTCTGGTCGGCCGTCACGAGATGCCGGTGCGCTTGTATGTGTGGGTATTCCCGGGCAAATAGCCTTTCGCCGCCTTCATCTCCGCATGCTGATCGGCCCACCTCCGCGTGGCGGAAGCAGTCGACCGTGTGATCATTGGTGAGCCCCACCGCCTGCATGAGCGCATAACAGATCACCGGCCCCACGAAGCGGAATCCCCGGCGCATCAGTTCCTTCGACATTCTCTCGGAGACCGGCGTTTTCGCGGGCCACTGTCCCGGCGCGGTGAAACGCGGATCGAGCGGGCGGCCGCCGACGAACGACCAGAGGAAATCGGAGAGCCCACCGTCGGTTTGCCGTAGCGCCAGGACGGCGCGGGCGTTGGCCACGGCCGCGGCGATCTTGGCGCGGTTGCGCACGATGGAGGGGTCGGCGGAGAGCCTCGCCACCTCATCTTCCCCGAAGCGGGCCACCGCTTCTGGGTCGAATGGGGCGAAGGCGCGCCGGTAGCCTTCGCGCCGTTTGAGGATCAATTCCCATTGGAGCCCGGCCTGTGCCCCTTCGAGTATGAGGAACTCGAAGAGCGTGCGTTCTCCGCGCACCGGCACCCCCCACTCGCGATCATGGTAGCCGCGCATCGGGCCGGGTTTGCCGCCGAAACAACGGGTTGGTTCCATGGGCGTCTCCGTTCGTGGAAAGAATTGGTCCAGTGTACGCCGGGAAACGCCTTGCCGGGAGGGAGAAGATGAGGGGGGCAGAACCGGAGGAATCGCTCATCGCCGGGCCGGGGGGCGCGGTCCGATGAGCGGACTCACACTAGCGCGCTTGCGCCGCATCCGCCTTCCGGCTCGGCCCGTACTCCAGCGGGTTGCGGCCTGTCTCCTGGTATGGCCCAACTACCGGTTCCTGCCCGGCGTCGAGGTGATCTTCGAGGACCTCCCCGCACTTCCCGCCGGGCCGGTGCTGGTGGCGATGAATCACACCTATCGTGTCGACTACTTCCCCTTCATGTTCCGCTGGTGGCGCGAAAAAGGCCGTTTCTGTTCGGCCTGGATGAAGGGGAAGTACTACGAGAATCCCATCCTCGGCGCGGTGATGGAACGGATGGGAACCATCCCGACCGTGAGCCGCGGCTACCTCGTGGTGCGCGACTTCCGCGACGTGACGGGGCGGGTGCCCGACGACGCCGAGTATCGGCATCTGCGCACCTGGGTGGAAGGCGGGGCGGGGCTCACCCGTCTGGAAAGCGATGCGCTGCGCCCCCCGCCGGGAAGCGTCCCCGATGCCGTGCTCACCCGTCCGCGCGACATCCTGGGCCGCCGCTTCGACCCCTCCCGCGAATCCTACGCCGAGGCGATGAGCGGCCTTTCACTCCCTCATGATGGAACGGTTCGTCGCGCTCCACGAGGAGAGCCTCGCCGCCGCCCGCGACCTCCTCGTCTTCCCCCAGGGAACCCGCAGCGTACGGTTGACGCGGGGACGGCCAGGTATCGGTCAGGTGGCGCTTCACTACCGGCTGCCCATCCTGCCGGTGGGCTGCAACGGCTCTGACCGCCTCTATCCGGGCACACTACCCTGGGCGCGGCATGGACGCGTCACCTACCGGTTCGGCCGCCTCATCGGCCCCCAGGAACTGGCTTCCTTCGCCGTCCCCGAGCCCTTCCGCCCGTTCACTCCCGAAACCGAAAAACGTTGGAATGGGCACTTCCAGGGCGTGGCCGATCTCGTCATGGGCCGCATCGACGCCCTCCTCGACCCGGAGTACCGTTTCGGGCCCGGCACCGGAGAAACCTCCGAAAAGGGGGTGCATCGGTTCGTCTGATCCCCTCGCGGCCTTGAAAATCTAAGGAGTGCGGGCAAGTTCCCCTTGTGGCACCCCCACCCTCCGCATGACAAGATGCAAACAGTGGTTGATGTGGCACGGTCCGCCGCGGGCGGCAGCTCGGAAGGATTTGTATTGCCGTCGTTGGAAGAACTGATCCAGCAATATGGGTATTGGGCCATCCTCGTGGGCACGTTCTTCGAGGGCGAGACGATCCTC
>CAWJQO010000006.1:0-163007 GCA_963844975.1 uncultured Gammaproteobacteria bacterium
CCAGCGCACCCAGGGCGGTAACATCTGATGGTCGCAAACGCCGGGTCCTGGCCAACACCTGCAACTTTGCCAGCCAGTCATTTTCCTCTGCCAAACGTGGAAAATACAATGTATCAATCTGGTAAAGCATCACCAGCGCGGCAAACTCGCGCCCATCAAGCTCATGCATGCGATTAAAATGGTAGCGTGACTGCACTGCAAGTTCACGCCGTTCCTGTTCAGGCAGCGCCAGTGCATCGGCCTGATCCAAACGCTTGAACAGTGCAGTGGCAAAATAAAAATTGGCCCGGGGCGATGCCGGGTGATTTACCACATTGTATCTCGCCAGGGTCATCTGATCGCTCCAGACACTGGCGCTAAGGTCCAGCAGCACCATCAGCACTGCCAACACAGTACCAACGACCACCCGCAATCGCAGCCTAGCAAACTGCGCGGCAAGTCCATATAACGCCAGTGCAATAAACAGGCAAATGCCCACACTGGGCAGATAGTTACGGTGCTCAAATGCCATCTCCAGTGGCAAGAAAGAAAACTCCACTCTGTGCGCAACCAGATAAAAAAACAGCACGAACACAAGCACCGGATAGCGTTTACGCAGCCGCAGCGCCACTGCGATAGCGCCAACCCATGCCAGCAGTGACAGTGCTGTCGTAGCAGGCGACCACAGGCCTCGCGATATCGCGATATCGTCATGAAAGAATCCATGTCGACAATATTGGGTAGTACTATCCAGCCGAGGTAGGTCCACAGCAAGCGGGCCTGGGTCAGCAGGCGTTCCTCTAGTGAAAATTCTCGACCGGAAAATCGCCCGGCAAGCGTCTCGGGAGAGACAAGCCAGACCAGCAGCACCAGTACAACGGGTAGCGCAAACACTGCCCAGCCCAGCCAGACCAGCTGCCACCGGCCCTGACCGCGCCAGATTCCATAAAACAACGTGACTTCCACTGCCGCTATCAACCAAGGCAACAGGGCGCCATTTTCCTTGCTCAGGACAGCAGCCGCGCCAATAATCAGTAACCACAGGAAGGTCGCAATAAGCTCCCCCGTTGCAGCGCCTGACTCCGCCCAGCGCAGGCGATAACGGCAAAACAGGAGCAGACCTGCGAGGGTAAACAGTGTCGACAATTGCGCCATACGCTGGAGGAGTACAGACTGTGGTCACGTGTAGTGGATGCAGCAGCCAAATCGAAGCCGCCAGCAGTGCCACAACGTGACACTCATAGGGCCCAACTGCAGGTTTCTTAACGCCGGTGCGCGCAACAACCGTTTGGCAAAAGCAAAAGACAAGGACACCGTTCAACAGATGGATGACGAGGTTTGTCGCTTTCAAACTTACGGGAAAAAAACCACCTGAGACGACATAATTCAGCGCGAACGTAAACATCGCCAACGGACGGTGCAACAGGCCGGCATCCGAACTCTGTACTGCCACCCGCCAATCGTCAAAAACCCTGCCATTAATGTGCAGAAAGAGATTCGCGGTAAGATTGGGAATATCGTCGAATAACAAGGGGCCATCAAGCGCCACCCCATAGGCCAGGATACAGGCCAGCAGAACGGTGCAGAGAGAGAGCATATAACGAACGGTGACCCGCACGTAACGTGCTTGTGGAAAATAGCCAACGCTTCACACTCTTCACACTCTCTTCACAAATACAGCGCCAGCGTCTTGCGGTCGCCGAGGTTCAGTCGCCCCTCCTCCTGCAGTTTCAACAACTGCTGCACCAGCGCCTGCGCTTCGCGTTCCTTACCCAGCGCGGTGGTAAAGTGCAGATGCATAAGCATACCACGCACATCGCGTGGCAAATGCTCCAGCAACTTGCTCGTATAGGCGTACGCATTGTCAAAACGCTGAAGGTCGTCTCCATGCCCGCCAGCACCCGGTAGTAGTTGGGTGAAGCTGTAGCCACGGAGCCATCGCCGAGAAAAATCTCAGCCATGCGATCAGCGAACGCGATCCGGTCCGCGCGGGCGCAATTCTCACGCTGCAGCATACTGGCGAAGCCTTTCATTGTGCTGACTACCGCGAAGGGCCGCTGGGGATTGATGGTACCCAGTGCGTCGAACAACTGGGAAGGCACCGCCCGACCGGCGAGGCAGTACAGCGCTATATCGCGGATTTGCCGGTCGCCGGGGCGCTCCTGAGTACTTAATTCGCCTGCCCGGCGCGAGTACTCCAGCGCAGAATCGAGTGCGCCGACACCCGCCAGGTGCAACGCCATCTCCTCGTTAGCGCGAAACGAGTCCGGGTGTTGATTGACGTGATTCAGCCGCAACAGAGGCGCGCTCGACCAGATCTGTACCTGGGAGCCGGCTTGCAGCGCGAGTAACAGCACATAAACCGCAAACCAGGCGAGCAGCGGGGCGACGAGCTGTGGCCAGCGCGCGCCCAGGCTACCCAGCCCGGCGGCGAGGAACAGGAAGATGCCAATGCCGGGAAAGTAGTTGCGGTGTTCGAAGTAGAGTTCCAACGCGAAGACGCTGGATTCAACCGAGTGCGGCACCAGGTACAGCAGCAGGGCGCACACCAGTAGCCGCCCGGTGTGGCGGCGCACCGCGAACAGGCATACCGGGATCAACAGGCAGCCAGGCGAATACGGCAAGGGCCGTGACGCGTGGCATGAACAGGCCAGTGGACAAGGGGTAGTCGTCATGAAACACACCGAGGCGGTCCAGTTCCGGCCACAGCAGCTGCCCGATGTAGTCCCAAAGAATCCGCGCCTGCGTCAGCAACCGTTCAGTGAGCGTGAAATCGCGATACGCATAGCCTGCGCGAATCGATTCAATACCCAGCAACAGCCCCAGCAGCACGCCGGCGCAACCCAGCCAGAGCAGCGTAAGACTTGCGCGTCGCAACACAGTATCCACCGCGCCGTCAGCATCGCGCCCGGCGAACCACAACACCTCGAGCAGCACGATGACGGCAATCACCAGGATGCCGTTCTCCTTGCTGAGCACGGCAAGCGCCACGCAAGCCAGCAGCAGTGCGCTGCCAAACAACCCCATCGGGCGGCGGAACAACACCTGACGCCAGTAGCAATAAACAATGCAGGCGAGCAACATAAACATCGTGGAGGCTCTGCCATGCGCTGCACCACGTACAGCACAGTACTCACATACAGTGGCGTAACCAACCAGGCGGCGGCAGCCAGTAGCGCAAACCAGCGATGCGCAGGTAGCCGCTAAAACCCAGCAACAGGCTGAACAGCCACATGAGGAGGGCGCCATTGAGTGCGTGCAGCACGATGTTGACGCGCTTGCGATCGGCACTACCGTCTTGCAGGTACAACTCTTCCAGCACGAAACTGAGCATGGAAACAGGCCGACCAAGCGGACCGGGAAAGATTGCCGAATATGTAGTCGGCGGCTGTATCCGGCTGCTCCAGCAAATTGCCGATTACGCCCACGTTGGAGCGATCATCGAGCAGTGTCGGTCCGCTGCTGCCTGGCCAGTACAGCCACACGCTCATGGCTAGCACCAGCAAGGCGACTGGCAGCGGCCACAGGCTCTGTGTGCGGGCGCTCAACGGCTAGCGCTCCGCGTCCGCGGGCGCGGTAAACAAGCCCTTGATACCCAACAGCCGCAGGCGCCGCCGGTCCTGCAGCAGCCACTGCCCTACTGTCGCATACATCCGTCGACGTTCTGCGACCTGGCGTGTAACTCGATCTGGCGGTAGAGAAACTCCTGTCGTCCGGGGTCGAGCGCCAGGGCAAGGTCCAGCACAGCCTGCAACTCGGCAGTGCTGGCGCCGGTCTTGAGCAGGTAAGGTATAACGCAGCCCCAGCACGGTCAGATCGCTCGGATAACGCGCTTCCAGGCTCGCCAACATGCGCAGGATGCGCTCGCGATCCGCATCACAACCTCCCTCAATAAGGCATCCGATAAGGCCGTACAGCGCATTCAGATCGGAGGCCTGTAGTTGTCGGCTCTCCAGCAGGATCTCCAATTCACCCAGCCAGTCCCGGCGATCCGCCGCATTCGCCACGAACTGCGTATCCAGCGAGTGCAGCATGACCAGCGCCGCCACATCGCGCGGGTTGGTCTCGTACATGCGCTCCAGGTAATAGCGCGAGGCAATCAGCGCGTCCCGCGAGTCCTGTTGCTCGAGCCCCAGCTCTTTACTCTGGCGGTAACGGGTCAGCAGCGCGTTCGCATAGAAGTAGTTGGAACGCGATGACGTCGGGTGATTCTTCACGTTGATACCGGCAAGGCGCAGCTCATCGGACCAGGTGTCAACACGAACCAGCAACAGGGCGAGCAGCAGCGCGAGCACTGCGCCGATCAGCACTCCCCCGACCAGCCTGGAACCATCGCTCGCGCATCAGCGGCAGGGCGAGCAGCGCGGCGAGCAGCATACACGGGCCGATACTCGGCACGTAGTTGCGGTGCTCGTACACCATCTCCAGGGGCCACACACCGGATTCCAGGCTGTGCCCGACCAGATAGAACAACAGGGCGAACAACGGCAGCCGCGAGCGGTGGCGCAGTCGATCGCAGCGAACAGTGCAACTAACCAAGCGCACAGCGCGAGCAGGGTGGACAGCGGTTGCAGGAGCCCGCGGGAGACGGCGATATCATCGTGCTGGAATCCCATGGCGCCGAGGTTGGGTAGCGCCAGCCAGGACAGGTAATGCCAGAGCAGGCGCAGCTGCGTCAGCACCCGCTCGTGCAGGCTGAATTCCCTGCGCGCGAAACGTGCAGTGAGAAAATCCGGCGGGAAAAACACACACAGCAGCAACAGCGCGAAATACAGGCCGAGCACCGCGACGCCCGCGCGCTGCAGCGGCGCCACGGTGCGCCCGGCCCAGACGCCGCGAAAGACACACACTTCCACCACCACGATGAGCAACGGCAACAGGGCGCCGTTCTCCTTGCTGTAGGCGGCGCACACCGTGAGCAGCGCCAACCAGAGGCCCGCTGCCAGCGACCTCCGCCAGCGCTCGCACCAACACGCGCCCAGCGCGCCGGTAACGCACAAACACCAGCAACCCGGCGACCATGAACAGCGCTGCCAACTGCGCCATGCGCTGTACGGCGTACAGCACGGTCGAGACATGCAGCGGGTGCAGCAGCCAGATAGCGGCAGTGAGCAGGCCCAGCCAGCGCGCCTGTGTACGATCTGCGCCCGGGCGCAGTTGCGCGAACAGCGCGGAGGCCAACAAATAGATCAGAGCGCCGATAGCGGCATGGATGAGGCCGTTGACCAGTTTGAGGGCAAAGGGCGAGAGTCCGCCGAGGGCGACATGATTGAGCGCGAAAGTAAACATGGCAATGGGGCGGCGCAAGGGGCCGGAGCCGGAACTCAGGGAAGCGCTGCGCCACGCGTCAAACACGGTGCCATCAATCTGTAGCAGCGCATTGGCGGACAGTGCGACGAAATCATCAAACAGGAAGGGCCCGCCAAACCCCGTGCTGTAGGCGAGAAACGCCAGCACGAGCAACGCTCCCGCAGGTAGTCAGTTCTTGTCATTCGTCCCCTCGCCTGGAAAAGCGGCATCGCGACTCGCGCGCGGTGCTCACTAAACGCGAGCCGCCCGCAACCCCTGGCCAGCCGGCCAAGCATAAATACAACGGACAAAAAAAAGCCCGGCAGAGCCGGGCTTATTGCGAACCTTGTGCCTGGCTATTAGTCCGCGGCAGTTGGCCGGCAGGTACTTGGCCTCTCACTGCGGCAGTCACACCGGTCTGTACTGATTGGCTTGCACACCCACACGATGGAACGGTCGGACCTGGTCAGTGCGGACAGCGAGAAGCCGACGTCGTTGTGCATTAGCGATCTGCACCCGGGACGATACCACCCTGGATACCGGCAGTCAGCAACGCACCGTTGGTGCTGGCTCGTATAACAGGGATGCGATGATCGGCTTGTTCGGGTTGGTGTTGATACCAGCCGCGGTAGCATCTAGCTGGCCAGTAGCCCTGGCTGGCGTAAAACTCGGCGATGGACGTCTTGGCTTCGGCCAGCGCGGCCAGCGGCTCAGACATTTTGGAACGGACGATATAGTCCTGATAAGCGGGCAGCGCGATGGCTGCCAGAATACCGACGATCGCGATCACGATCATCAGTTCGATAAGGGTAAAACCCTTTTGTACTTGCTTTTGAATGTTCATGTCTCTTCTCCAGTTTCAGTTAGTGCATGCCCCGATGACCAGTTGCGTTCACCGGAGCAAGCCATGTGCAGGAGTAGTACAGCAGATTGCGTGCCAACATTGCGACAAGTCCAGAATAAATATATTTTAACTTTTAAATCAATAAGTTAGCATTGCTTTTTTCGATCGCAGCCGCGCCACTGTATCCCACGACAGCGCTCAGCACCTGCACAGTGTCATCCACGGTGAGATTGTGACGTTTTTTGTCACATGCGAGGCTTGCCTACCGCGCCGCTGGACCGCGTGTCACACGTTTGCTGACCCCTGCAGGATCTCAATTACCCGCTGGCTATCTGCGCCAGGACACCTGCTGACCTGCCGCCGCAGCGTTAGCAGGCGCAATGACGCGCACTAACTTCACAAAACTGCGCATGTTACCCGCAGCAAACCAGACTCATCTTGTGCGCCTGGATAGAGAGTGGTTTAGTCTTTGATCAAATAATCTTAATGTGGGCTGTGACATGGACAATCGTCGTAAAACCATCGTGATCAACAAGCAGTTCCAGTACCAGTACTCGCTGTTGATTGCTGCGCTGGCGGTATTGCTGGTCAACGGCTTCATCATCGTGCGCATGTTGTTCCCGGGCGAGCAACCGCTGGCAATTATCCACGCAGATGACCATTGGCATTGCGGCAGTAGAATTTATTCTCATTGCCGCCATCTGGTATGGCAGTCTCAAGGCCAGCCATCGTATTGCCGGGCCGGTTTATGTCTTCGCTCGCGAAATAGCGCAGGCTGGGCGAGGGCGATCTCAACGCCAGCATCGCGCTGCGGGACAAGGACATGTTCCAGCCCGAGGCGGAACAGATGAACAAGAGCATTGCGGCGCTGCGTACCCGGATTGCGGCGGTCAAGGGCCTGTCGGAGCAGTTGCAAAAGGCACACTCCGCCGGTGCAGACGTTGGCCCTATCGTGGAGAAACTGGCCGCAGAGTTGTCTGCTTTTTACCCTCGGAAACAACAGCTGAAGGACTATGACCAACGCTGAATTTGCCCGTAACCGATGGACAACACCATGAAACAGAATAAAGGATTTACCGTCATCGAACTGATGGCCGTAGTCGCCATTATCAGTATCCTGGCGGTCCTCGCGCTGGGCGCGTATCAGGATTATGTCGTGCGCACCAAGGTCGGCGAGGGCCTGGCATTCGCCGCTGAAGCCAAAACCTCGGTCAGTGACTATTATTCCACTAACAGGGACCTGCCAGCAGACAACGCTGCTGCGGGCCTGCCCAGTGTGCTGCAATATGAATCGAACAGTTATAATTATGTTCACTTTGTGCAGATAACGTACACGCCTAAACAGGGACCATCGCCGTCAAATTCAAGATTCCCGGCTCCAATGCCGATAACAAGGTGCTGAACCTCATCCCTGACACTGCGGACGAGACTGTGACATGGACCTGTGAACCCGCTGCTGACGACGGTATCGATAACAAATCCATGTCCACCCAATTGCCGAGGATAGCCCCACAGCCGCCGGTCCAGCGGCGCAGCCCTCAGCCAGGATCGACCCAGTGACACCGACCGCAGTATTTGCTGGCATGTTGCACAATTGTATGATTTATACCTTAATCAGAAGCTGTCGTGGAGCCGACAGGTGGGTATAATCAATCCTCTGTGGTAAATCAATATGTTGAGGCCAACTCCTCACCTGCGACAGGAGCCTGCAGTAGATGAACGATAAAGCAATTGGGCAACTCAGCGGTTTGGCTGGACGCCTTGTGGCCGAGTCGTTAATCACGCGCGCAACAGGCCGTCGAGGCGCAGAAGGAAGCCTCCCTGGAGCGCATGCACTTCGTGCAGTTCCTGGTCGAGAAGAAAAATGTCAACGGCCGGCTCGTGGCAGAGGTGGCCTCCCACGAATTCGGCGTACCCCTGTTCGATATCAATGCCCTCAATACCGATACGCATTCCCGTCGGGCTGGTAGAGCCTGACGCTGATCACCAAGCACCATGCGCTGCCGCTGTTTCGCCGCGGCAATCGCCTCTTTATCGCCGTCTCGGACCCCACCAACCTCGCGGCCCTGGATGAGATCAAATTTCACACGGGCATCAATACCGACGCCATACTCGTGGAAGAGCGCGCGCTGGGCAAAGCGCTCACCAAGTGGGTCGAGGCGCAGGATTCCCTTGCCGATGGACTGGATGGCCTGGACACGTCGGATCTTGATGACGTCAACATCATCGACTGACGAAGGTCGCGACGGGGATGACGGCACTGATGCGATTGACGAAACGCCCATTGTTCGTTTTATCAACAAGGTGCTTGATAGACGCCATCAAACAGGGCGCGTCGGACATCCATTTCGAACCCTATGAAAAAACCTACCGGGTGCGCTTTCGCACCGACGGTATATTGCAGGTAGTGGTCAAGCCGCCCCGCAATCTCGCCCCGCGCCTGGCTGCGCGACTAAAGGTCATGTCCCAGATGGATATTTCCGAGCGCCGCATGCCCCAGGACGGCCGCATCCAGATGAAGCTGTCACGCAACCGGGCCATTGATTTTCGGGTCAACACACTCCCGACCCTGTATGGCGAAAAAGTCGTGCTGCGGATTCTGGATCCCGGCAGCGCGCAGATGGGCATCGACGCGCTGGGCTATGAGCCAGCGCAAAAAGAAATGTACCTGAAAGTCCTCAACCAGCCTCAGGGCATGATTCTGGTCACCGGCCCAACCGGTTCGGGTAAAACCGTGTCGCTCTACACCGGCCTCAATATTCTCAACACCGCCGAGCGTAATATTTCCACCGCCGAAGACCCGGTGGAAATCAACCTCGAAGGTGTCAACCAGGTTCACGTGAATCCCAAGGTGGGACTCAATTTTGCCGAGGCTCTGCGCTCGTTCCTGCGCCAGGACCCGGACGTCATCATGGTGGGCGAGATTCGCGATCTGGAAACGGCAGAAATCGCCATCAAGGCAGCCCAGACGGGCCACCTGGTGCTGTCCACCCTGCACACCAACAGCGCCTCGGAAACCATCACGCGTTTGCTCAATATGGGCGTCCCGGCCTTCAACGTGGCGTCTTCCGTGAACCTGATCATTGCCCAGCGACTGGCCCGGCGCCTGTGCAAGCACTGCACATTGCCGGCGGATGATATCCCCCATGCCACGCTGCTTGAGGAAGGCTTCACCGAAGCAATGCTGGAAGGGGCCTCCATCATGCGCGCGGTGGGCTGTGAGCTAGTGCAACAACGGCTATAAGGGGCGCGTGGGCATCTACGAGGTGGTCAAGATAACACCCTCCATCGCCAGGCTAATTATGGAGGAGGGCAACTCACATGCAAATCAGCGCGCAGGCCAGAGCCGAAGGCTTCCACGATTTGCGTATGGCGGCACTGAAAAAAGTCGCCGAGGGCGTGACCAGCCTGGAAGAGGCTAATCGAATCACCGTAGACTAGGCAAAAGTCGGTATAACCAAGACACAGGGGCGGACACTACAATGGCAACGAGCGCAATCAGGAGAGATATCTTTACCTGGAACGGGACGGACAAAGCCGGTCGTCCGAGCAAGGGGGAAATCGAGGCTATCAGCCAGGCCATGGCCAAAGCGCAATTGCGCCAGCAGGGCATCAAGCCCAAAAGCGTACGCAAAAAAGCCAAGCCGCTGTTCGGCGGCCAGGGCAAGCCCATCAAGGCGGCCGATATTGCCATTTTCACCCGGCAGCTGGCCACCATGCTCAAGGCCGGTGTGCCGCTGGTACAGAGTTTCGAAATTGTCGAGGATGGACTGGAAAAACCCCGCATGCAGGGAACTGGTCAAATCCATCAGGAATGATGTGGCCTCCGGCAGTGGACTGGCCCCCTCCCTGGCCAAATACCCGCGCCACTTCGACGATCTGTTCTGCAGCCTGGTCGGTTCCGGCGAGGATTCCGGTACTCTGGAAGTCATGCTGGACCGCGTGGCAACCTACAAGGAAAAAACCGAACAGTTAAAAGCCAAGATCAAAAAGGCCATGACCTATCCGATTGCGGTGATCTGTGTCGCCATTAATCGTGTGCGCCATCCTGTTGATCAAAGTGGTGCCGGTTTTCGCCGAAACGTTCCAGAATTTCGGTTCTGAACTGCCGGCATTCACCCAGTTTGTGATGAACATATCGGACTTTGTTATCGCGTGGTGGTACATCATGTTTGCCGGCATTATCGCCACGATCTTCGCCTTCCGGGAGATCAAGTTGCGCTCGGTAAGATTTTCCGAGTGGCTGGATCAATTGGCGCTGCGCATACCCGTTGTTGGCGGCATCGTGCACGATGCGGTGATCGCACGTTTCTCGCGCACGCTGGCCACTACGTTTGCCGCCGGGGTGCCGCTGGTGGATGCCTTGAATTCCACCGCCGGAGCGGCGGGCAACTCGGTCTATGCCAAGGCTATACGCCGTATCCGCGACGACGTCACCACGGGCACCACCCTCTACAACTCCATCAAAGCGACGGGCCTGTTCCCCAACATGTTGCTGCAAATGGTTTCCATCGGTGAGGAGTCGGGCGCCCTCGATGATATGCTGGACAAGGTCGCCACCCACTACGAAGAAGCGGTAGACAACGCGGTGGACAGCCTCAGTTCGCTGATGGAACCGTTTATCATGTCTATCCTGGGCGTACTGGTGGGTGGCTTGATGATCGCCATGTACCTGCCCATCTTCATGCTGGGATCAGTCATCTAGTCTCTGCGTCAATCGCAGAGGCGATTGCGCCATGCCAGAAACCGTCGTGCCGCTGAGCCTGCTCTATGCGGGCCTGTTGTGCCTGGGCCTGGTAGTGGGCAGCTTCCTCAATGTCGTCATCTACCGCCTGCCACTGATGATGGAAACCCGGTGGCGGCAGGGATTGTTGCGAATTGCTCGAAGTCGAGCAGGAGAAACAGGAGGCGCCCCTCAATCTGGCCACTCCCAACTCCCACTGCCCTGTATGCAAGGCAGCCATTAAGCCCTGGCAGAATATTCCTGTTCTCAGCTATCTTCTCCTGCGCGGAAAATGCGGCAACTGCGCAACACCCATTTCACCGCGTTACCCCGTTCTGGAATTGGTCACCGGCCTGATGACACTGGCACTGGCCTGGTTTTTCGACCTGTCTCCCGCCCTGCTCGGTGCCGCACTGCTCACCTGGTCGTTAATTGCCCTGACCATGATAGACATAGACCACCAGTTGTTGCCAGACGACATCACCCTGCCGCTGCTGTGGCTGGGCTTATTGTTTAACCTGACCGCAACCTATGCCAGCCTGTCCGACGCGGTCATCGGCGCCATGGCGGGCTACCTCATCCTGTGGAGCATTTACTGGGTGTTCAAGTTGCTCACGGGTAAGGAGGGTATGGGTTACGGCGATTTCAAACTGCTCGCCGCGCTGGGTGCGTGGATGGGCTGGCAGGCGCTGCCACTGATTATATTGCTGTCCTCCCTGGTGGGCGCTGTGTGTGGTATCGCACTAATGATCATCAAGCGCCGCGGCAAGGAGATCCCCATTCCGTTTGGTCCGTACCTGGCCATGGCCGGCTGGATCGCTTTGCTCTGGGGTGACGATATTATGTCTGGCTATCTGGGCACCCTGGGAGCCCATTGAGGTGCCGCTGGTCGTGGGCATCACCGGCGGCATCGGCAGCGGCAAGTCCGCAGTCACCCGGTGCTTCGAACAGCGCGGCATTACCGTGGTGGATGCGGATGTGGTCGCCAGGCTCATCGTCGAACCCGGCACACCCGCCCTGGCGGCCATCGCCGCACACTTTGGTAACGCTATCCTGCAGGCAGACGGTAGTCTGGACAGGGCGGCTCTGCGCAGCCGGGTATTTTCCAACGATGATGACAGGCGCTGGCTGGAGCAGCTGACCCACCCCCTGATCGGGCAGGAGATACTGGAGCAGATCAGCGCCTCGCGCAGTCCCTACACCATTCTCAGTTCACCACTGTTGCTGGACACCAGCCAGAAGGCATTGGTCGATTGCGTGGTCGTCGTGGATGTGCCTGAAGCGTTGCAGTTGCAACGAACAATGCAACGCGACGGCAACGACGAGGCGCAGGTCAGACGCATCATGGCAGCACAAATGAGTCGTGCAGACCGACTGGAGCGCGCAGACATTGTGATCGATAACAGCCGCTCCCTGGAGGAACTGGACAGTCAGGTGGAGGAGTTACACAAGGAATTTCTGCTGCGGGCGGAGACCGCCCACTAGCACAGGAAGGGTCACGAGGCGAGCAATTTCCCTGAGCGCCGCGACAATCGGCATGTTGGCCGCCGGAAACGCATAACTGGCCAGATCCTGTGGCGTCACCCAGGCCAGCGGCTGATCCTCCAGACCACGTGCCTCGCCGCTGAAATCCCACACCACATGCACATCCAGCAGCACCGTTTTATCGCCGTAATCGTGGTGAACTTCCAGCAATGCACTGGTGCGACCGATCACAATGCCAAGCTCCTCGCGCAACTCCCGCATCAGCGCACTCAGGGGCAATTCGCCCGTCTTCCACCTTGCCGCCGGGAAACTCCCACAAACCACCCTGATGGGCGTGCTGCTGCGCGCCGCGTAATCAGGACGTTGCGATCTGCATCGAGAATGACACCTACCGCCACATGAACCAATGCCATTCAGGAGCGGTATTCGGCATTGATGCGCACATAGTCGTAGGAAAAGTCGGTGGTCCATACCGCAGCTGTAGCCTCACCACGACCAAGTTCGACCCGGATGACAATATCCTCGGGCGCCATGGCGGCAACACCCTGCGCTTCCGTGTAGCTCGCGGCGCGGCAACCACCCTCGGCAATCAGCACGTCATTGAGATACAGTCCCACCCGTTCGACCTGCAGTTCAGGTAAACCGGCTCGGCCAATGGCAGCTAGCAATCGCCCCCAGTTGGGGTCACTGGCGAACAGCGCAGTTTTCACCAGAGGCGAATGCGCGATGGTGAAGGCGACGTCCAGGCACTCAGCTTCACTGCGCCCGCCATTGACCCGCACCGTCACGAATTTGCTGGCACCCTCGCCGTCGCGCACAATGCTCTGGGCGAGGCTGATACACACTTCTTCTACCGCCTCGCGCAGGGCTTTGTACAATGCCGATGCGCGGTTGCTCACCGGGACATTGCCCGCTTTTCCGGTTGCGAGTAACAGGCAGGCATCATTGGTGGACGTATCGCCGTCCACGGTAATGCGATTAAAGGAAATATCCGCCAGCTCCGCCAACATCTCCTGCAACAGCGTTTGCTCTACCGCTGTATCCGTCGCGATATAGGCAAGCATGGTCGCCATATTCGGGCGGATCATGCCTGAACCCTTGGCGATACCCGTTACCACGTAGTCGCGGCCGTCACAGCTGAAGCAGACGGAGAGTGCCTTGGGGCGTGTGTCCGTGGTAAGTATGCCCTGGGCAGCGGCAGCCCAACCATCGGCGGACAGTGCTGCAAAGGCGGCGGGAATCGCCTGCTCCAGGCGCTGCACCGGCAGTGGTTCTCCGATCACACCGGTGGAAAAGGGCAGCACACTATGGACATCCACGCCGGCTATCAAAGCCACAGCCTCCGCACAGGAGCGGGCTGCTGCTATCCCGGCGAGCCCCGTTCCCGCATTAGCATTGCCGGTATTGATCAGCAGATACCGCGGCTGGTGGAAACAGGAGAGCAGGTTCTCCCTGGCCACGGTTACCGGCGCGGCGCAAAATGCATTGCGGGTGAACACGGCGGCACAGCGTGTGTTGTCGGCGACTTCAATCAGTACCAGATCCTTGCGACCCGGAGTCTTTATGCCCGCGGAAACCGTACCCAAGCGCACTCCGGGAACGGCTTGCAAATGACCGTGATTGTCTTCGCCGACTGCCATCTCAATGACACACTCTGTCCACTGGTAAGGTACGCGGTCTCACAGTTTTCCGTGGCAATGCTTGTACTTCTTGCCACTGCCACAGTGGCATGGCTCATTGCGTCCCACCTTGGGCTGCTCACGGGTATACGTCTGCGGTATCGCTGGATCCTCTGACTCGGACTCATTCGCCTCCCCAGCCATAGAGGGAGCCTGTGCATGCTGAAATGCCAGATGCTCGCGAGCGGCCGCTTCCCGACGCTGCTGTTCTATCGCCGCCGCCTCGTCGCGGCGCTGTATCTGCACATGGCTGAGAAATTTCACCACCTCGTACTTGAGGTTGACCAGCAATTGCTCGAACAGCTGAAAGGACTCGCGCTTGTATTCCTGCTTCGGGTTCTTCTGGGCATAGGCCCGCAGGTGAATACCCTGACGCAGGTGATCCATGGTGGCGAGGTGCTCCTTCCACAGGGTATCCAGTACCTGCAACATAATCTGCTTCTCGATCCTGCGCATGTCCGGGCCCACTTCGGCACATTTGCGATCATAGGCTGACTGGACCGCCTCGAAAATTTTCTCGCGCAGGCCTTCTTCGTGCAGTTTGTCATCTTCCTCCAGCCATCGCTGCAATGGCAGTGAGAGGGCGAACTCGGCCTCCAGCTGTTTTTCCAGCCCCGGGACATTCCACTGCTCCGCCACGCTCATGGGGGGAATGTAGCTGTCGATAGCGTCCGCTACCACGTCCCGCCGGATCGCCGTAATGGTGTCCGAGATATCTGCTTCACTGAGCAGATCATCGCGCTGCTGGTAGATGATCTGGCGCTGATCATTAGCGACATCATCATATTCCAGCAACTGCTTACGGATATCAAAATTGCGGCCCTCCACCTTGCGTTGGGCCTTTTCGATGGCGTTGGTCACCATGCGATGCTCTATGGCCTCGCCCTTCTCCATACCCAGAGCCTGCATAAAACCCTTCACCCGGTCAGAGGCAAAAATTCGCATCAGGTTGTCTTCCATGGAGAGATAGAAACGGGATACACCCGGATCTCCCTGGCGTCCCGAACGGCCGCGCAACTGATTGTCAATGCGCCGGGATTCGTGGCGCTCCGAGCCGAAAATGTGCAGACCGCCAGCCGCCACCACCTGGTCATGTCGCTGCTGCCAGGCGTCACGCACCCGCTGCTTAACCGCCGGGTCTACATCCCCCAGCGCATGCAGTTCCGCTTCCAGGTTCCCACCCAACACGATGTCGGTACCGCGCCCGGCCATATTGGTGGCAATGGTAACCACGCCCGGACGACCAGCCTGCGCAATAATCTCCGCCTCCTGCTCATGGTACTTGGCATTGAGCACCTTGTGCTCAATTTTGGCCTTGCGAAAACGCGCGGACATGGCTTCAGAGGTTTCCACGGAAGCGGTGCCCACCAGCACCGGAGCGCCCTTCTCCATACACTGCTTCACATCAGCCAGGATCGCGTCGAACTTCTCATCCACACTGAGGTAAACAAGATCGTTCAGATCGTTGCGCTGTTGCGGCACATTGGTGGGAATGACAAGCACTTCCAGGCCGTAGATCTGGCGGAACTCAAATGCCTCGGTATCGGCGGTACCCGTCATACCGGCAAGCTTGTCATACAGGCGGAAGTAATTCTGGAAGGTCGTGGATGCCAACGTCTGGCTTTCGCTCTGGATTGAAACGCCTTCCTTGGCCTCGATGGCCTGATGCAGTCCCTCAGACAGACGCCGACCCGGCATCGTGCGACCGGTGTGCTCATCGATCAGTACCACCTGCGAGTTCTGCACGATGTACTCCACATCCCGATGGTACAGGGCATGGGCGCGCAATCCGGAATAGACGTGGTGCAACAAATTCAGATTGGTAGCGCCGTACAGATTGTCACCCTCCTCCAGCAGGCCCGAGCTTATCATCAGTTCCTCGATATACTCGTGCCCGGATTCTGTCAGTTCCACCTGGCGCTGTTTCTCGTCAATAGTGTAGTGCCCGGGCTCTCCCTCGGTGTCCAGCCGCAGGGTGGGTATCATGCGGTTAATCCTCCGATAGAGTTCCGAGCTGTCTTCAGATGCACCGGAAATAATCAGCGGTGTGCGGGCCTCATCGATCAAAATGGAGTCCACTTCGTCGACGATGGCGAAGCGCAAGCCGCGTTGCATCCGCTCATCCAGGGAAAAAGCCATGTTGTCGCGCAGATAGTCGAAGCCGAATTCATTATTGGTGCCGTAGACGATATCTGCCTTGTAGGCGGCGATTTTCTCCGGGGTTGTCTGGCCTGACCGGATCACTCCAAATGATATGCCGAGGAAGTTGTACAGCGGGCCCATCCAGTGGGCATCGCGATTAGCCAGATAATCGTTTACCGTAATCAGGTGTACGCTGTTGCCGGTAAGTGCATTCAGATACGCCGGCAGGGTGGCAACCAGGGTCTTGCCTTCGCCAGTGCGCATTTCGGCGATTTTGCCCTCGTGCAACGCCATACCCCCTATCAACTGCACGTCGAAATGACGCAAGCCGAGCACTCTGTCACCTGCCTCACGCACCACGGCAAAGGCCTCGGGAAGAATGCTGTCCAGGCTGTCTCCATTTGCCAGGCGCGCCTTGAACTCACTGGTTTTGGCCGCCAATTGCACATCGTCCAGGGCCTTCACCTCATCTGCCAGGGCATTGATTTGTTTGACCACCTTACCCATGCGCTTCAGCTCGCGACTATTGCGCGTACCGAAAACGTTTTTAAGAGTTTTGCTTATCATTGCTGTTCATCGTATTCAAAATAGAGAAGCCCGTCCGGAAGGAACCGAAGGGAAGCGTAGAGCGTAATCAGGTATTGCTCAGGGCTGGGTGCGGGCCACGTAACTCGAAGGATCAACGGAGCGGCCGTTTTTGTACACTTCGTAATGCACATGGGACCCGGTGGTGCGACCACTGGAACCCATCAGCGCGATGGTATCGCCCTTGCGCACGACATCGCCGGGATGGACGAGATTTTCCTTGTTATGCGCATAACGCGTGACCAGATTGTCACCGTGGGAAATTTCTACCAGATTGCCGTAACCTGCGTCCCTACCAGTCCAGGTAACGACGCCGGAGGCCACAGCCACGACCTCAGAGCCTGGCTTTCCGGCAAAATCGAGTCCGTTATGCAGGGCCGATCTGCCGTTGATGGGGTCTTTACGCCACCCGTAGCGGGATGACATATAGCCTTTTTTGATCGGAAAACCCGACAACGAGCCCTCCTCGTCCAGTTTGCGGTTGGTAAGTAATGACTCCAGCAATCTCCAACTGCTGTTCGCGATCATCGAGGTGCGCTTCGAAGCGGTCCAGTTGCGAGTCGAGACTCTTGGTGGTGAAATCAACATTGGATTCGCCAATCATGGGGCCACCCAAGGCGGGGGGCTGACTAAAGTCGAACTCTCCCTCGTCAAGATTGGCCACCGCAGTCAGATGCTGTCCCAGCGCATCCAGCCGGGTCATCCTGGCCTCCAGCTCTGCCAGGTTAATCGTCATGGCCTGCATCTGACTCTGGGTCAATCCTTCCAGATCCCCCAATTCGCCTGACTGCTGCTGCAACTCATCCTGCAGCGCATCCAGTGTCTCTCCGCGCAGGGTCCGCGCCCCACTCTCTTGTCCAGCGAGGTAACCCGAGGCTGCCAGGCCCAGCGGCAACCCCAGGCAGCAAAGGGACAGCAGCGCACGTGACCAGCGGCTCAATTCGATAGAGCGCGAACCGCCATGCTTGCGACTAATAAGAATTAATTTCATTTATTCACTGACAGGCAAGTGCAAATGTGAATTATGCACGGAACTATGCCACAAAACATGCCGAAATGCCAAGTCAATAACGGTGCCGATACCGGCGAGCATCCTGTGACAAGCGAGCCAGACTCTGGCCGGTATTGCAATGGCCGGGTAGCAAAACCCCGGCGCCAATGAACACCTTAATCGGCTGGCCCGAAGCCAGAGCCGGCAGCGATCAGCTAATCAGCCTGGCGACGTAAAAACGCCGGAATATCAAAATATTCCTCGCTGGCATTCCCGGGAGCCGCGGCAACCTGCCCACCTGCCGACCGGCGCGAATTACGCATCGCGGGCGGCCGTTCAAAATCCTTGTAATTGATCTCTCCCTCAAGGTCTGCAGCCACGGTTTTGACCACGCCTTCCACGATCTGCAATGGCACCCGTACCGCCCCGCCACCCAGGCCAGTAGCCACTACGGTTACTTTGATTTCTTCCTTCATATTGGGGTCTATTACGGTACCCACCACCACCGTCGCTTCTTCAGAGGCGAACTCCTCGATGGTCTCTCCGACTTCGGAAAATTCTCCCAGAGACAGGTCAAAACCGGCGGTGATGTTGACCAGGATGCCCCGCGCACCAGCCAGGTTGATATCGTCCAGCAGCGGACTACTGATCGCTTTCTCGGCCGCCTTGCGGGCGCGATTTTCGCCCTTGGCATAACCAGTCCCCATCATTGCCATGCCCATTTCGGACATTACAGTGCGCACGTCAGCAAAATCCACGTTGATCATGCCGGGGCGAATGATCAGGTCCGCTATACCCTGTACCGCACCCAACAGTACATCATTGGCCTCACGAAACGCTTCCAGCAGACTGCAATTCTTGCCCAGCACCTCAAGCAACTTCTCGTTGGGAATCGTTATCAGTGAATCGACATGCTGCGCCAGTTCAGCCAGGCCTTCAAGGGCGATATTCAAGCGCTTCTTGCCCTCGAACGCGAATGGTCTGGTGACTACCGCTACCGTGAGTATCCCCAGCTCCCGAGCTACTTCAGCCACAACGGGAGCGCCACCGGTGCCGGTACCACCACCCATACCCGCCGTAATGAACACCATATCGGCACCACGCAGGGCATCGGCAATACGTTCGCGATCCTCCATCGCCGCAGCGCGACCAATCTCCGGGTTGGCGCCTGCACCCAATCCCTTGGTGATATCACCACCCATTTGCAGAACCGTCCTGGATGCAATATCCGAGAGTGCCTGGGCGTCGGTATTGGCACAGATAAAATCCACGCCCTCGACATTGTTTTCGATCATGTGCTTGACGGCATTGCCGCCACCACCCCCAACCCCGATTACCTTGATTACTGCGTTTGATGGAACAGCATCGATTAATTCAAACATGGTCTTACTCCCCTTTTATACTAATCTGCCGCGCTCTCACGCGACGCTCTACACACAACACTACTTACTACCAAACTACTAAAAATTACTTTGCAGCCAGCCCTTGGCCCGACTCCATAAACCTTCAGTGGAACTACCCGACTTCCCCGCTGCCGCCGATCCGCTATCAGGCCTGTGCAGCATTCCGTAATGCAGCAAGCCCACGCTGGTGGCATAGATCGGGTTGCGCACAATATCGTTGAGGCCCCGCACCGTCTGCGGATACCCCACACGCACCGGCATGTGAAAAATCTCCTCGGCCAGCTCCACCACGCCCTCCATCTTGGAGGTGCCACCGGTCAGTACGATGCCCGCTGGCACCATGTCCTCAAATCCGCTGCGCCTCAGCTCTGCCTGCACCAGGGTGAACAGTTCGTCGTAGCGGGGTTCCACAACCTCCGCCAGCGACTGTCTGGACAGGTCCCTCGGTGGGCGATCACCCACACTGGGCACCTTGATGGTGTCATCCGCACCGGCCAGCTGCGTCAGCGCGCAGGCATACTTGATTTTGATTTCCTCGGCGTGCTGGGTGGGAGTGCGCAGGGCCATGGCGATATCGTTGGTGACCTGGTCACCGGCAATGGGTATCACTCCGGTATGGCGAATAGAGCCCTCGGTAAAAATCGCGATATCCGTCGTGCCGCCGCCGATGTCGACGAGACAAACGCCCAGTTCACGCTCGTCATCAGTGAGCACCGAATAACTGGAGGCCAACTGCTCGAGAATAATTTCCTCAACCTCCAGGCCACAGCGGCGTATACATTTCTCGATATTCTGGGCGGCGTTCACCGCACAGGTGACAAGATGCACCTTCGCTTCCAGGCGCACGCCGGACATGCCCAATGGCTCCTTGATGCCCTCCTGGTTATCAATGATGTATTCCTGCGGCAGGATGTGCAGAATCTTCTGGTCGGCGGGAATAGCAACAGCCTGGGCGGCGTCGATGACGCGCTCCAGATCCGCGCGATACACCTCCTTGTCCTTGATCGCCACGATGCCGTGTGAGTTGAGGCTGCGGATATGGCTACCGGCAATGCCAACGTAGACCGAATGTATCTGGCAACCCGCCATCAGTTCGGCTTCTTCCACCGCGCGCTGGATGGATTGCACGGTGGACTCGATATTGACCACCACACCCTTCTTCATACCCCTGGATGGATTGGAGCCGATGCCCACGATTTCTATGCTGCCGTCCAGACCGATCTCGCCGACTATTGCCACCACCTTCGAGGTGCCAATATCGAGACCGACGATTAACTTTTTATCCTGCACGCTGCCCATGGCAGTGTCTCCCCTTGACATCCCACTGTATTTTTATAATCCCGCAACTTGTGACGATTCTTCCTGCGACGGCTCATTGAACGCCACCGCGATACCGTTCTCGTAACGTAAATCCACCCGTTTAACCTCCGTCCACCGCGCGGCCAGCTCACTGCGATATATCCCCACAAAGCGCTGCATGCGGCCCAGAAAATCCTCACCGCCCAAATTTAATTGCATGCCGCCGGCCAACACCGCCTCCATTTGTCCCCGCTCATCCACGGCGAGTTGCTCCACCGAGAGATTCAGGGGTGCCAGGAGTTCCACCAACCGCTGATATTTCGCCATCAGCGATTGGGCAGAGCCCTCCGGACCCAGCAGCAGCGGCAAGGCGTCCCAGTCGCCGCTCTTGCCAGAGTGGAATATCCCACCTTCGTGATTGAGAAAACCATCCTGGCCCCAGCGGGCGATAGGCAACTCTTCCACCACGTGTATTTCGAGTGCGTTGGGCCATTTGCGTCGCACGGTGGCCTTGTAGATCCAGGGCAAACCCTCCAGTTGGCCGCGAATCTGTTGCAAGTCCGCATTGAGAAAGCCGCCGGCGAGACCTGGCTGCACTATGTCCTGCACCGCCTGTGCCTGCGTGTGTTCCAATTCACCGGTGACACTGATGCGTTGTACCGGCAGGCTCTCCAGGGTGATGAAGGCCTTGATAGCGGCAGCCAGCACTACCGCCGCACCGAGCAGGATCAATAGCCGGTTGAGCCAGGCGGACGACCAGCCGGAGCGCTCAGCTGGCATCATGGTATTGCGGGTCGCGCCCTGCGCCGGGCGACGACCAGAGCGCTTCACAGCAGATCTTCCCGGCACTCGCTCCTTGTCAGGTCGACCCCCTCTGCGCTGCGCATCCGCGCCAGGCCTGTCCATTACTGCAGCCATGCTACTGTCCCTCCTGCAGGCTCAATTCCACAATTCGCTGTACCAGCTCGGGTATTTTCATGCCGGAGGCTGCCGCAGCCATGGGTACCAGGCTGTGCGAGGTCATACCGGGCACAGTGTTGACCTCCAACACAAAAAACCGACCAGCCGCATCGCGCATCACATCAACCCGACCCCACACGGAACACCCCAGTGAACGGAACGCGCGCAGCGACAGCGCGGCAATCTCCGCCTCTTCACTGGCGCTCAACCCACTGGGACAATGGTATCGGGTGTCATCGGAGACATACTTCGCCTCGTAATCATAAAATTCGTTGTCAGTCTCCAGCCGTATCGATGGCAGGGCATCATCGCCAAGTACTGCCACGGTGTACTCCGGACCATCAACAAATTGCTCTGCCAGTACCTCGCCCGCATATTGACTGGCTAACTCGAAAGACTGTCGCAGTGCGTTCGCACTGTCCGCACTGCTCATTCCGATACTGGAACCCTGGCAGGCTGGCTTGACGAACACCTTGCCAAAGCGATCAATGATGCCCTGCCAGTCCGAGTCCGGGGTGAGCGCGACGAAGCCTGCAGTGGCCAGTCCAATGCCCTGCCACAACTGTTTACTGCGTTTTTTGTCCATGGCCAGGGCAGAGCCCAATACGCCAGATCCGGTATAGGGAATGCCCAGGGTTTGCAGTGCGCCCTGCATGCTGCCGTCCTCGCCACCGGGGCCGTGCAGGGCAATAAATGCAAGCCTCACCCCATGCAATTGTGCAGCCCAGTCCGGCTGGGCCGGGTCCACAGTGAGCACCTCCAATCCCAGCGACTGCATAGCATTTACTACGGTCTGGCCGCTTTGCAGTGAAACATCCCGCTCTGGCGAGTTGCCACCCAGCAATACCGCAACCCTGCCGTGCCGCAATTGCTCCAGACTCATAGGAGCGCCCCCTGCTTGACATACTTCGTGCTCAGGTCCTGTGCCAGGCGAGATACATTTCCGGCGCCTTGCGTGACAACCACGTCGCCATCAACGACTAATGTGCTCAGCAGCTCGGGAACATCCTCAATGCGCTCTGCGAAAATCGGTTCCACCTGACCGCGCTGGCGTATGCTGCGTGTCAGACTGCGACTGTCAGCACCGGGAATGGCAGCCTCGCCAGCGGGGTATACATCCAGCAGCACCAGTACATCGCAGCCGGACAGCACCGCGACGAAATCCTCATACAAATCCCGCGTACGGGTATACCGATGTGGCTGGTAGACCATCACCACCCGGCGCTGCGGCCAGGCCTGGCGCACAGACTCCAGCGTAGCCCGCACCTCCGTGGGGTGGTGCCCGTAATCGTCAACCAACTGCGCCGAGCCGCCGGGAAAGGCGATTTCACCGAGTCGGGTAAAGCGTCGGCCGACCCCGGCAAAGCGTGCCAGTCCCTGCTGAATGGCGGCATCCTGCAAGCCCTTCGTCGCAGGCCACTGCCACAGCTGCGGTGGCATTCAGTACGTTGTGTGCTCCGGGCATGTTCAGGCTAATAGCCAGCGGTGCCGCTGCGCCCGGTCTTTGCACCACAAAGGCCGTGGTCAGCCCATTGCGGCGCATATCACAAATTCGATAATCCGCATCATCCGCAAACCCGTAGGTAATGACCTGTCGCGAAATTTCCGGCAACAGACTGCGCACCACAGGATCGTCGATGCACAGCACAGCGACGCCATAGAATGGCAGGTTGTGCAGAAATTCCAGGAAGGTGCGCCGCAGCACAGCAAAGTCGCCGCCATAGGTTTCCATGTGGTCCGCTTCGATGTTGGTCACCACGGTGACCATGGGCTGCAGATGCAAAAAGGAAGCGTCACTCTCATCGGCTTCGGCAATCAGGATACGACCCGCACCGAGCTGCGCGTTGCTACCGACGCTGTTCACCAGTCCACCGATGATGAAAGTTGGATCCAGACCGGCCTCGCCAAAGATCGCCGCTATGAGACTGGTGGTGGTTGTCTTGCCGTGTGTGCCGGCCACCGCAATACCGTGGCGATAGCGCATCAGCTCCGCCAACATCTCCGCTCTGGGTACCACCGGAATCCTGGCCTTGCGAGCGGCTATCACCTCGGGATTCGTCTCATCGACTGCGCTGGAACTGACCACCACATCGGCATGGCCAATGTTTTCAGCTGCATGCCCGATAAACACTTCTACACCGCGCTGCACCAGACGCTCTGTTACCGCGCTGGCACGCAGGTCAGATCCAGCGACCTTATAACCCAGATTCACCAGCACCTCGGCGATACCGCTCATGCCGGATCCGCCGACACCAATCATATGAATACGCCGAATGCGACGCATCTCGGGTAGACTGTAGGCGCTTCTGTTGTCAGGCATACAGCAACTCCTCACAACAGTCACTGACGCGCTCGGCTGCATCGGGAGTCGCGGCAGCGAAAGCCGCTGCAGCCATGGCGGACAAGCGCTGCGGATTAACCAGAAAATCCTGCAGCAAGTTCTGCACAGACTGCTCATTCATGTCGCTCTGGCGCAACAGCGTGGCGCCACCACAGTCCGTCAGTGCATGGGCGTTAGCTGTCTGGTGATCGTCTATCGCATGCGGCAACGGCACCAGAATCGACGGCCGACCCATAATGGCCAACTCAGCAATCGTCAGAGCACCACAGCGACACAGCACCAGGTCCGCCCAGGCATAAGCTTCCGCCATATCCTCTATAAAGGGGACGACCCGCACACCCTGGTCCAACAATTTCCCGTAGCGACGGCGCACATCTTCGTCGTGTCCGTCGCCGGTCTGGTGCCACACCTCAATAGTACGGTTGCGGCTCTGCACCAGGCTCTGCAGCGCACCCGGCAGCACCTCGTTAATAGGACGTGCACCGAGGCTGCCGCCCAATACCAGCAAATGCAGTGGTCGCTGGCCCGCGTAGTCGTATGCGTGGGTCGCTCCCGCCATCAGCAGCTGGCGACGCACAGGATTGCCCGTCACGGTGTATGCAATATCTGCGCTGAACGCGCCGGGAAAACCGGCCACTATCCTGGTCGCCAGCGGTGCCAGCATGCGGTTGGTGGTACCAGCCACCGCATTCTGCTCATGAATCAAGAGTGGTTTGCGCAACAGCCACGCAGCCACTCCAGCCGGACCGGCGACATAGCCGCCCATACCGATCACGCAACCCGGAGCGCGACGAAAAACCAGCCACAGCGCTTGCAGTGAGGCGAACAGCAGGAATAACAGTGCGAGCAGCTTGTGCAGCAGGTTTTTTCCGCGCACACCGCGCACCGGCAGGCAGTGCAATACAATACCGGCGGCAGGGACAACCCGATGCTCCAGTCCGCGTGCAGTACCCACCCACTCCACCGAATAGCCGCGTGACAACAACTCTGTGGCAACAGCCAGCGCCGGATAAACGTGACCGCCGGTGCCACCTGCCATCATCATGACCAGCGGTTTTTGCGCAGCCATCATGCGGGCCTCCGGCGCGGCGGTAACGCGCGCGTGTCACTCTCAATGCGCAGCACCAGACCCAACATGGCACAACAGACAATCAGGCTGGTGCCCCCATAGCTAACGAAAGGCAGCGTCAATCCCTTGGTGGGTAACAGGCCTGAGCTAACACCCATGTTGACAAAGGCCTGGCCGGAAAATACCAGGGCAACGCCGTAGCAGATGTACGCCCCGAAGTCATTGTCAGCCAACAGCGCCTTGCGCCCGGTCCACAGGATTCGGCCAATCAGGGCCGCAAACAATCCGATCACAGCAACCGCGCCGACGAAACCGGTTTCCTCCGCCCAGATGGAGAAGACAAAGTCGGTGTGCGCCTCAGGCAAATAGAACAGCTTCTGCACACTGTTGCCCAGGCCGACACCCAGCCACTCCCCCCGCCCGAAGGCGATCAGCGACTGGGTCAGCTGGAAACCGGTGTTATAAGGGTCAGCCCAGGGATCGGTGTAGGCCGTCAAGCGTTTCACCCGATAGGGCTCAGAGATCACCAGCACCGCCAGGGCGCCAAGTGCACCGAGTACCACCACCATAAAATGGCCGACCTTGACCCCGGCCAGAAACAACATGCCAAACGCGGTGGCCGCGACAATCACCGTGGCGCCAAAATCCGGCTCGATCAACAACAACAGGGTGGTGGCGAACAACACCGCCATGGGCTTGAGAAAGCCCTGCCACTGGTGCCGCATTTCATGTTCGCGGCGCACCATGTAACCCGCCAGATACACCACCACGGCAAGCTTGGCAAACTCCGAGGGCTGCAGAGTGAAAGGCCCCAGGGGCAGCCAGCGCTGGCTGCCGTTAACTTCACGGCCGATACCCGGAATGAGCACCAGTATCAGCAGCGCCAGCGCCCCAAACAACCACCACCATCCGGTAGACTGCCAAAACTCCGTCCGCACACGGTAGCTGGCCACCGCCGCAATGATGCCAGCCAACAGGTAGATCAAATGCCGCTGGCTGTGATACCAGGGATTCTGGAAGTGCCACTCAGCATACTCAATCGACGCGGAGCTGATCGCCACAAGTCCCACCAGCAACAGGGCCAGCGCCAACAGGACCAGCGTCATATCGGGCACGTCAACAGCCGGGGCCTGATTGCCAGCAAGTTTCATCGCAGATTCTCCGACAGCCGCTTGACCAGTGCACAGAACAGCTTCTCCACGCTGTACGTAACCACTGAACATATCGAAGCTGGCGCAGGCCGGCGACAGCAACACAACATCACCGCCTGCGCCTGCGTCGCTGCCACGTTGACCGCCTCCTCCAGAGAGGACACCATAATCACGGGAGCACTGGACGACAGTGCCTGCTGTAGCAGCGGCGCATCCTCGCCCATCAATATGAGCAACTTACAGTGACGCGCCACCGCCTGTTGCAGTTGGGAAAAATCCGCACCCTTGCCCTGGCCACCGGCGATCAGCAGGATATCGCGCTCCCCACCTAGTCCTCGCAGCGCGGCTTCGGCAGCGCCGATATTGGTGCCCTTGGAATCGTTGACATAACGTACGCCGTCTATCTCTGCTACCAGTTCACAGCGATGGGGCAGTCCCTTGAAGGTCCGCAGCGCGGCCTTCATAGCTGCCATGGGCAGGCCGGCGCTGTGACCGAGGGCGAGTGCCGCGAGGGCATTGGCCACGTTGTGCCGCCCGGAGAGACCCAGCTCTGCCACGGGCAGCAAAGTCTGTGAACCGTGACACAGGTATTCCACACCGCCTTTCTGACGCAGACCGAAACCATGCAATTCGGGCTCCGCCATGCACCAACTTACGACTTCTACTTCCGGGCTCACCAGTGGAATCGTCATGGCATCATCCCGATTCACGACTGCTTTCTTGCATCCCCGGAAGATGCGGTGCTTGGCCAGGAGATAGCCCTGCATCGAGCCATGTCGGTCCAGGTGGTCGGCACTGATGTTCAATACTGCGGCCACCGCCAGATCCAAACGACCGGCACGCTCCAACTGAAAACTGGAAAGCTCCAGCACGTAGAGGTCACGCTCCGGCGCCAGCAAATCCAGTGCGGGCGTACCCAGGTTGCCGCCCACTCCGACGTTCAACTGTGCGTACCGCGCCATCTGCCCCAGCAACTCAGTCACCGTGGACTTGGCATTGGAACCCGTGATTCCCACCACCGGCGCAGCGGCCTCGCGCATAAATAGGTCGATGTCTCCGAGGACCTCAACGCCCGCGTCCAGGGCCTGGGTCACGATAAGTGCATCCATGGCAATACCTGGGCTCACTATCAGTTCAGCGGCACTGGCGACAAGATCTGCCGGATACTCACCGGCAAAAACAGCCACGTCCGGCATCTCGCGACGCAATGCAGCGAGTCCGGGCGGCTGCGTACGCGTATCCACGACAGTAAAGGACAGGCCGCGCTTGTATAAATAACGAGCGCAGGACAGACCTGTGGCGCCCAGGCCTACCACTACCCTGTTGTCATTGCTCGCTAGCATTTCTGCGGCCAATTTCATTCTCGCCTAGCGCAACTTCAGCGTCGCCAGCCCGAACAGGACCAGCATTACCGTGATAATCCAGAAGCGCACGATGACGCGTGGCTCCGGCCAACCTTTCAATTCAAAATGGTGGTGTATGGGGGCCATGCGGAAAATGCGCTTGCCCGTCAATTTGAAGGAGCCTACCTGGAGAATTACCGATACGGTCTCCAGCACAAAGATGCCCCCCATGATAAAAAATACAATCTCATGGCGAGTGATCACCGCCACCGTTCCCATTGCTGCACCCAGGGCAAGTGCGCCAACATCGCCCATGAACACCTGCGCCGGATAAGTGTTGAACCAGAGGAAGCCAAGTCCGGCACCGGCGATACTGCCGCAGAACACTGCCAACTCGCCGCTGCCGGCGATGTACGGAATATGCAGATAGTCGGCGAAGTCCACGCGCCCCGTGAGGTAGGCAATAATCCCCAGCGCAGTCCCCACCAGCACGGTAGGCAGAATTGCCAGACCATCCAGACCATCGGTCAGGTTCACCGCGTTGCTGGAGCCGACAATCACAAAGTAGGTCAGCAGGATGAAAAACGGCCCCATGGGCCAGGCAACATCCTTGAAGAACGGTACATACAACTGCGTCGTAGCCGGTGTATCAAACGCCAGATAGAGATAGAGTGCGGCGGCCAGACCTGCCAGCGACTGCCAGAAATATTTCCAGCGCGCCGGCAAACCGCGAGAGTTGCGCTCGACCACTTTGCGATAATCATCCACCCAGCCAACTGCACCAAACACCGCAGTGACCGACAGTGCAAGCCAGAGGTACGGATTGCGCAAGTCTCCCCACAATAAGCAGGAAGCGGCGATTCCCACCAGCAGCAGCGCGCCGCCCATGGTTGGCGTACCTGCCTTGCTAAGGTGGCTCTGCGGACCATCATTGCGTATCGACTGCCCCATCTGGTAAAACTTCAGGTGGCGAATCATGACAGGTCCCACCAGCAGCGAAATGGTCAGCGCTGTGCCGGCTGCCAGAATTCCGCGCAAAGTCAGGTACTGAAACACACGAAATGCGCTTTGAAACTGGGTGAGGTATTCCGCCAGCAGCAGCAACATGGCTCAGTGCTCCTGTGCCTTCAGGTCCGGCAGCAGTGCCTGCAATACCTGTTCCATGCCAGCGCTGCGTGAACCTTTGACCAGAACCGTATCGCCCGCACCAAACTGCCCCTGCAGCGCGGACACAGGCGGCGGCGCGATCTTCGAAGTACCGACCGTTTGCGCCGAAGGCGTTTACACAGACTTCGAGTTCCGGGCCCACTCCCCACAACTGATCGATGCCGGCAGCCAGAGCGTATTCCCCCACTTCCCGATGCAGGGCACTGCTGTTCGCACCCAACTCACGCATGCCACCGAGCACCAGCGTGCGCCGACCGGGGCACGCGGCAAGCATGTCAATTGCCGCGCGCACCGAACCGGGATTGGCGTTATAGCAGTCGTCGATGACGGTAACTCCCTGCGGCGAGCGAATCGAGCGTAACCGACCATGCACTGGTTGCAACGATTCGAGGCCATCGCGAATGTCCGTGAGAGAGAGTTCACAGGCCAAGCCCTACCGCCAACGCCGCCAGCGCATTGGACACGTTATGCACGCCAGGCAGAGTCAGGCGTATGGCGATATCGCCCACCGGTGTAGACGCAGTAAAACTGACGCCCTCCACACCCCGGCTATGAATGCTGCGGGCACTGATCGCTGCCGGCTGCTGCAGACCGAAATCCAGCACGGTGGCTGGAGCGGCGCGCTTGCGCCACTGCTTGGCCCAGGGCTGGTCCGCATTGATGACAGCGACATCGGCCTCGCCCAGACGATCGAATATTTCGCCCTTGGCCGTCGCCACTCCGTCAACACTGCCGAATCCTTGCAGGTGCGCCGGCATGGCATTGAGTAACAGCGCTACGGTCGGGCGCGCCAACTCGCACAACCAGTCGATATCCCCCGCTTTGGCCGCACCCATCTCCACCACGGCGAACTCAACTCCCGGCCGCAGGCGCAGCAGGGTCAGCGGTACGCCGATTTCATTGTTGAAGTTACCCTCAGTGGCCAGGGTTTCACCGCGCCGGGAAAGCACGGCCTGCACCATATTCTTGACCGTGGTTTTGCCGCTGCTACCGGTGATGGCGACCAATGGGCCGCTGTACAGCTGGCGGTTGTACGCACCCAGCAGGCCCAGAGCCCTCTGTGTATCGGCCACCTGTAGCTGAGGCAGCGAGCCCGCCACGGGCGCACTGACCAGCGCTGCTGCAGCGCCTTCGGCTCTGCACCTGCGATACATAGGCATGGCCATCGAAGTGCTCACCGCGCAACGCCACGAACAAATCACCATGACGCAGGGTTCGACTGTCAGTGGACACGCCCAGGATGTCGCAGTCGACGCCAAGCAATTGCGCGGCCAGTGGCATCTGCAATTCTGACAGACTCATCGTTCGCATCACGATGCAGCCCTCCGCGCCAGAGCCGCTCGCGCCTGGGCTTCATCGCTGAAATGCAAACGCGCACCATCCACAAGCTGGTAGTCCTCGTGGCCCTTGCCCGCAATCACCACGCAATCACCGGCACTGGCATCAGCCACTGCCGCTGCGATTGCCTGGGCACGGTCCGCCACCAGGGTATATTGACCACTGCACCCCGATTCAATATCGCGCATGATCTGCAGGGGCTCTTCACTGCGGGGATTATCGCTGGTAACCACCACGCGATCAGACAGAGCGCAGGCGATACGTCCCATCACTTGCCGCTTTTCCCGGTCGCGGTCGCCGCCGCAACCAAACACTGTTATCAGGGAGCCGCTGACATGGGGTCTTATCGCCTTTAGTACCTGCTCCAGTGCATGCGGGGTGTGTGCGTAATCCACGATCACCTGTAGATCGAGCGTATTGGGGATGGCCTGCATGCGACCGGGGACGGGGCGCAAATGGGCAACTGCCTCCAGTACTGCCAGTAAATCCTCTCCAGCCAACACCAGAGCTGCCACCGCCGCTGCCAGATTCGCCAGATTAAAGTCTCCGGGAAGCGGGCTGAAAAACTCCGCCACACCCCACGGGCTGTGCAGTTCACCCCGCACACCTTCAGCATGGAACCGGGCGTTTTCAACCCTCATATCAGCCGCTGCGCCGCTGGTGGAATAGGTCAGTACCTGAGCGCCTGGGGCTACTGCAGCGCGTACCTGACTGGAGAATTGGTCATCCGCATTGATCACCGCGTGACGCAAACTTTCATTGGCAAACAGACGCAATTTGGCACGCGCATAAGCATCCATACTGCCGTGATAATCGAGGTGATCGTGAGACAGATTGGTGTAGACAGCCGTTGCAAACTCCACACCGTTTACCCGGCCCTGCTCCAATGCGTGGGAGGATACTTCCATGCTGACGACGAAGACATCCTGCGCTAACCACTGTGCCAGTTGGCGCTGCAGCGCCAGCGGGTCCGGTGTGGTGTTGTCCGCTGCGCTGACATCGTCCTTCAGTGTGGCGCCCAGGGTACCAATGACACCACACGGCTTGCCCAGGGCACGGATCAGTTGCGCGATAATGCGGCTGGTCGTCGTCTTGCCATTGGTACCGGTAATTCCCACCACATGCATCGCGTGACTGGGGTTGCGGTAGAAGCGGGCCGCCAGCAAGCCGGCCTCAAAACGCAGCTCAGGCAGTTCTACCAGTGGCACCGGAATCGCGTCGACAAAACCCGCGACCGGAGCCTCGGCCACCACGGCCGCTGCACCGTTGGCCACTGCCTGCTCGATGAACTGGCGGCCGTCATGCTTTTCTCCGGGCAGCGCCAGAAACAGGTCCCCTGGTCGCACTCTGCGGCTGTCCAGCTGCATACCACTGATCATGATATCGGCAAATGCCCCGATTATTGCTGCCCAGCAGTTCCGGCAGTGACATCGCCGCCACCGCAGCTGGGCGCGCCGCTAACATCAAGCTGCACCACCCGGCGCGGTTTTAGCCGCCTCGCCTGCGGTACTAATTTCGGAAGGAGGCACATTGAGGATGCGCAGGGTGGCGCCGGTCATTTCAGAAAAAACCGGCGCGGCAATGGCTCCACCACCGTACAGCGCTCCCTTGGGATCATTGATGACTACCACGGTAACAATACGCGGGTGATCAATTGGTGCAATGCCTGCGAACAGGGCAACATATTTGTTGGCTTCGTAACCGCCGACCCCGACCTTGTGCACCGTCCCGGTTTTTCCGCCGACCTGATAGCCGGGTACGCGCGCCTTTTTTGCTGTACCTTCATCGTCGGTCACCGCATGGAGCATGTTCAGAATCTGTGCGGCCGTCTGTTGGGAAATCACTCGTTTACCTGCCGGCACAGCACCCTCAAGTGCCAGCAACGAGACCGGCTGCTGCACTCCGTCATTAGCAAATACCGAGTAGGCATGGGCGAGTTGCAAGGGCGTTGCGGTAATGCCGTAGCCAAAAGCCAGCGATACCTTATCCGTCGCGTACCAGCGCGGCCGATTCGGCAGACTCCCGGCACTCTCGCCCGGAAAGCCGGTATCGGGTGCTTGCCCGATGCCAAACCGGTTAAAGACTTCCCAGATGGGTTCATGCCCCAGGTTCAGGGCAATCTTGGTGACCCCCACCTGACTGGATTTTTGTAGCACCCGGGTCAAGGTGATTGCACCGTAATTACGCGGATCGGGGTAAACCTTCGGTCCCACCCGGATACGGCCCGGCGATGTGTCAATAATGGTTTCCGGCGTAAAGCGGCCACTTTCCAGTGCCGCCACCAGGGTGAGCGATTTCATGGTGGAACCGGGCTCATACATATCAGTGATAGCCCGATTGCGCATACTGTCGGGACTGCCCGCCTTGTCACCATTGGGGTTATAGACCGGGTAATTGACCATGGCCAGCACTTCGCCCGTATGACTGTCCAGTGTCACGACCGTACCGGAAGCAGCCCGAAGCGCGGTGACCGCACGCTGCAACTCGCGGTGCTGCAGATACTGCAGGCGCAGATCGATACTCAGCCTGAGATCTTTTCCTGGTTGTGCCGGTCGCAGCACTCCGATATCGCGCACCACCTCGCCGTGCAGATCCTTGATGTACTGCTTCTGCCCCGGCGTGCCTCGCAACCAGTCGTTGTAGGACAGTTCCAGACCGGCAATCCCCTGACCGTCGAGGTTGGTAAAGCCAACCAGCTGCGCTGCCACTTCGCCGGCGGGATAGAAGCGACGGTATTCCCGCTCACCGAACACGCCCGAAATGCGTTTATCCAGAATATTACGCGCAACTGCGGGTACCTGATGGCGCAGCAGATACATAAACTGCTTGCCCTCGTAGTGGGCCAGTTTTTCCTGCAACACGGAAGGCTCTATGCCCAGCGCCTGCGCCAACTCGCCCAAGCGTGGCGAATCCTTGAGCAACGTAGGATTCGCCCAGATCGATACCACCGGGGTACTCACTGCAAGCGGTTCGCCGCGACGATCAGAAATTACCCCCCGGTACGCCGGTATCTCTGCCGTGCGCACCGTGCGCTTGGCTCCTTCGCCCTGCAGGAATTCGTAGCCGTGCTCCATATCGAGTATTTGCAGGGACAGCACCCGCCACACCAGCAGGGCCAACATACAGCACAGCACACCAACCACCAGGTAAAAGCGCCGCAGGGACATCGGCTGCCTGTCCACCCGCTTCATTGCGGTATTACCTTGTACCGTGCGAGGTTCGGCGCTCCCATGCCCAGGTCACTGCGCGCTACTTTTTCCACCCGGTAGTGCGAGGCCCAGGTACTCTGCTCCAGCAGCAGGCGCCCGTAGTCTTCCTGTAAATACCATTGCGAGGATTCCAGAACCTGCAGTTGTGTATACAAGGCGCGACAAGCATGGGTGGAATAAATCGTGGCAAATGCGGACACCAGAACAAGCACCAGCAGCACGGCGTTGAAGGTGAGCAGTTCCCTGCCGGCCCGCTGTTTACGCTGCATGGTGCTTGCGCTTATCATTCTTTTTTTGCCACCCCATTTAACCGAAACCCAGGTTTAACTGATTTTTTCCGCGACGCGCATCACCGCGCTGCGCGCACGCACGTTGCCCGCCACCTCCTCCGCACTGGCTCTGACTGCCTTGCCAACCAGTCGCATGCGCCGGTTGAGTGCACTCTCGGTTACCGGCACTCCGCGGGGCAGCGAATCGCCCCGCGCCATATCGCGCATATAGCGCTTTACCATGCGATCCTCCAGCGAGTGAAAACTGATCACCACCAGACGACCGCCAACGCGCAACATATCCAGCGCGACGGACAGAAACTCCTGCAGGTCTTCCAGCTCGCGATTCACCTTGATACGAATCGCCTGGAACGAACGGGTGGCCGGATGCTTATGTTTTTCCCACCGGGGATGAGCCGCACTGACCACCTGTGCCAGCTGACTCGTGGTTTCAATCGGGAATTCCTCGCGCGCAGCGATGATTGCAGAGGCTATGCGCCGGGCGAAACGCTCTTCCCCGTACTCCTTTAACACCCCGGCAATATCTTGCAAATCAGCGTGTGACAACCATTGGGCCGCTGTTTCCCCGCAACTGGAGTCCATGCGCATATCCAGCGGGCCATCGTGCATAAAGCTGAATCCGCGATCACTGTTATCCAACTGCGGACTGGAAACCCCAAGATCCAACAGGATGCCATCAACTGCGTCGATCCCCATCCGACGCAGTTGATGGGGAAGCTGAGCGAACGACCCGTGAAAAAATTCAAACCGGGGTTCGCTCTCTGCCAACTCGTGCGCCACCGCCTGGGCAGCCAGATCCTTATCAACTGCTAACACACGGCCATTGTCATTGAGACGTTGCAGGATATAGCGACTGTGGCCGCCGCGACCGAAGGTACCGTCCACATAAAAGCCGTCGGGCAGCGTCACCAGAGCATCAACAGCCTCGCGTAACAAAACTGTTTGATGCATAGCGGCCACCTAGAGCGTCAGCGACATCAATTCGTCGGGCAATTCGGCCTCAGGGCCGGAATCCCGCAGCGCCTGGTCTCGCTCCGCCAACCACAGCGCCTCAGACCACAATTCCAATTTATTGCCCTGGCCCACCAGCACGAGCTTTTTTTCCAGCTGCGCATGGTCGCGCAGGGGCTGGGGCAGCAGCAGGCGGCCATTGCCATCCAATTCAAGGTCAGTGGCATAACCCAACACCAAGCGCTGGAAACGTTTTACCGCGGGCTTGAGTGTCGGCAGGCTCTGAATGTCCTTTTCGATTCGCTCCCACTCAGGCATGGGGTAGATCACCAGGCAGGCGGACTGGGTATCGATGGTGACGACGACCTGACCTGCAGATTCGGCAACCAATGGTTCGCGCTGGCGGGCTGGCATGGCCAGCCGCCCCTTGGCGTCCATATTGATGTGCTGTACTCCGCGAAACACGGCAGTTTCCCCACGCAAATCTGGCTTTTAAACCCACAAAAAGCCAAAAAGTCCCACTTATTTCCACTTTTCAACACTATAGGTCCGCAATCGGGACAGTGTCAAGTGAGCCAGGTCGAAAAAACGTTGTGATTTCAGCTAATTAGGGGGATTTCGGAGGGGAACAGTACAAGTTTGGCGACAGAACTTATACAAGAATAATCGTTTAAAACAGCCCGATAAATTGACTTCCTAATGATTTACATTAAGTTAAAGTTTTTATAGTTATAAAAATAGATAAATTTATGAGATAAAAATATAATGAAAGACGGGTTTCCTGGAGCTAACTGCTGGCCGCCTGGGCCATGCGACGCAGAAGCAGCTGAATTATGAACCTGACAGGCCTGAAATCGCCCGTCCCACTGACTGCGAACACGGACGCTGTTCAAAAAAGATGAGTCGGTCGATAAGCCGGGTTCTGTCGTGGACGATCATTCATCTGCGACAAGTGTCACCACTTGCCTGTAGCGACCTACCCGAATCCACTGCGGGCCGCAGCTGATGGATTCCTATTTGGTCTTGCTCCGAGTGGGGTTTACCCTCGCCACGTCTGTTACCAGCCGCGCGGTGCGCTCTTACCGCACCATTTCACCCTTACCTGGCGAACCAGGCGGTATACTTTCTGTTGCACTTGCCGTGGGCTCGCGCCCCCCAGGCGTTACCTGGCACTCTGCCCTATGGAGCCCGGACTTTCCTCCCCCCAACCGCGAAAAACGCGGGTGAGAAGCGATCGCCTGACCGACTCGGCGCCAAGACTACGCCGTAGGGCTAGCAAGAGCAAGTGAACTGCGACCCACTGCCCCGCCCTATTCGCCCCGCGCTCGCCTCATCGCGAGCAGATGCTCGTACAACTGTTTCTTGCGCAGGCCTGACCAATCCGCTACTACCGCTGCGGCCTGTTTGGCCGGCAGCTCCTGTGACAAGCGCAACAGGAGCGCGGCAACATCGGTGCCAACTTCCTGTTCGACCTTGCCCCTGCCCGCGACAATCAACACAACTTCTCCCTTCTGTTGATTACTGTCGCCGCTCACAAACTGCCCCAGCTCTGACAGCGTACCGCGCTTGATCGTCTCGAAGATTTTGGTGATTTCCCGTGCCAGAACTGCCTCCCGTGAACCACCGAACACCTGGATCATCGACTGCAATGAAGCTTCAATCCGATGCGGTGCCTCATAGAAAATCAGCGTCACCGGCTCTGCGGCCAACGCACTCAGGCGGTTAACTCTTGCTCCCTCCCGGGCGGGCAGAAAGCCCTCAAACAGGAACCGGTCCGTGGGTAGACCCGACACACTCAGGGCAGCGACGGCGGCACAGGCGCCGGGCACAGGACGCACCGCGAAACCCCTGTCCTGCACATAACGCACCAGGCGATAACCGGGATCAGAAATCAGCGGTGTACCCGCATCGGACACCAGTGCAACACTGCCGCCACCCTCCAGGCAGCTGCCGATTCGATGCAGGGCGCGCTCATCACTGTGGTCGTGGTAGGCTGTGGTGGGAGTATCTATGGCGAAAAACTGCAACAGCCGCTGACTGTGCCGGGTGTCCTCTGCCGCGATGAGATCCACACTCTTTAGCACCTCTACGGCGCGCTGTGACATATCACCGAAGTTACCTATGGGTGTTGCCACGACATAGAGTCCGGAATCCACAATTTCCCCTTATAATGTCTGCGCCTGGTAAATCCCGAAGATTCGAGACCTACTAACTTGTCGGTGCAGCATAGCATGAGAGACAACCATTCCAGACAGCGCGGCCAGAGTCGGGTCGATAGCACTGATCCTGCTGACTCTCCTCCTGTGGGGCTGCGCCGACAAGCCGCAGAAAAAAGCAGTGGAGCCGGCGACACCGTCGCCAGAAAAACAACAACCCGCACAGGAGCAGGGTACTTCACTGGCGCTACCCCCCAGCCCCCACAACGCCACGTTCAACAACGCCGAACAGGCGCTCGCAAAATTTGACTGGATGCAGGCAAGCGTCACACTGCAAGAAATTCCCGCCAACGAACTGGAACAAAACGACGCCGCCTACTTGGGTTATCTGCAGGCGCGCATCAGCTATATCCGCGGTGATCAAAAGGCAGCTTTGGCGCAACTCGAGCAGGCTGAACAATCCGGGCATTAGATTCAGGTCTGCGCTACCGCATCCTCAGCTTCAAGTACTACATCCTGGAAATGCAGGGCGATTCGCTTGCCAGCGCACAACTGGCTGATCAAATTCTCCGTGGCGCCCCAGGCGACACTGCCAGCTGCGTGGAAGCGCAATGTGTGGCGCAATCTGGAAAGGTCGGACAAGGCGCAATTAGTGGCAAACCTGCCTGGTGCCACCGATCCGCAGTGGCGGGGCTGGCTGGAGCTTGCACTAATCAATCGCGAGGACGACTCTAACTCCTCTGGTAAATTATCACGGTGGCGCAGTGACAACCCCTCACATCCTGCTGCCAACCCACTCCCAGGGGGGTTGGATTACCTGCTTAAATCTGGCCCAAATAGCGGGAAGGTGGCCCTCCTGCTGCCGCTGAGCGGGGAACTGGCGCCAGCCGGAAAAGCAATCCTGAACGGATTTCTGGCAGCATACTACGCAGACCGCGCCGCCGGTGGCGCGACCAATGAACTGCTCGTGCTGGACATGGATAAATATCCCTCCGCCAGTAGCGCTTATGACGAGGCGGTGCGCCAGCAGGTGAGCATTGTCGTTGGGCCCCTCAGCAAGGAAGCATTGGCCGAACTGGCAACGCGCCTGGAGCGACCCATTCCCATACTGGGCCTCAATCGTATTGACCAGATGGTGCCAGCGTCGGGTAGCGCTCTGGTGCAACTATCATTGTCACCTGAAGACGAGGCCGTGAGTGTTGCAGAACTCGCTTTAGGCGCCGGGTTTCGCAGGGCTCTAATCATAAAACCAGCAGGGGACTGGGGAAGCAAAATGGAAACCGCCCTGCGGGAACGCTGGACCGACCTGGGCGGCACGGTCACCAGTAGTGCCACCTACAATACCTATGACGATTACTCCAGCAGTATAAAATCCGCACTTTTACTGGACGCCAGCGAGCAGAGGGCACACGACCTTCGCACCGTGCTGGGCAGTGATATCGAATTTACACCTCGCCGCCGCCAGGACATCGATGTCATCTTCCTGTTGAGCCGCAGCGGAGCAGAGGCGCGCTCAATCAAACCGATGCTGGCCTTTCACTATGCGGGAAATCTCCCTGTATACGCACTTCCCACCATCTACAGCGGCGTTCCCGACGAGCGCAACCAGGACCTGAACGGGATCCACCTGGTAGAGACGCCATGGTTATTGGGTGACAGTCCAGGCCTGCGAGCAACCCTCAATGCTAGTGCTGCCGGCAGCGACAACTACACTCAGCTCAATGCGCTGGGGGCGGATGCCTTCCTGGTGCAGTCAAATTTTATCCGCCTACAGAGCGGAGCAGATGCCCTGTTCCGTGGACACACCGGCCTGCTGAGCATGGATCCAAACCTGCGCATCCAACGGGAACTGTCTGCGGCCACATTTGATGGGGGCGCCCTAAAGGCCCAGTAGATAGACTGGGCTCTCCACAGCAGGGCACATAAGCACACTGCAACGATGAAATCTCTGGGGGATGATTGTGAAGACAGGGCAGTAAGCCTGCTGGAGGACCAGGGCCTACGTTTGCTGGAACGTAACTTCAGCGGCAAGACAGGTGAAATAGATCTCATCGCGCAGGACGGCGCGCAACTGGTCTTTGTGGAGGTCAGGGCGCGCAGCAATCGTTTCTTCGAGAGCGCTGCGGGCTCAGTAAACATGCACAAACAACAACGCATTGTACGGACAGCGCAACTGTTCCTGCAGCGCGACCACAATGGGCGAATATGCCCTGCCGATTTGACGTGATTGTGTTCGAGCCCCCACAATCCGGTACCCGGCTTCGGATTCGTTGGATCCGCAGCGCGTTCACCGCCTGACCTACAGGATCTGGAATAACCCGCATGGACTACTACCAAATCATTGCTGATAATTTCCAGAGCACCATCGAAACCATAGCCATGTCCGTAGATAGCCTGGCAGAAACGATTGAGCAGAGCAGCCAACTGATGGCCAAGGCCCTGTTGGCGGATCGCAAAATTATCGCGTGCGGCAATGGCGTCGACGCCGCCTTGGCCCAGTTGTTTGCCTGTAATCTTATCAACCGCTTTGAAGAGGATCGACCCGCACTCCCCGCCCTCACCCTCGGCGCGGAAAGTGCTTGTGTTACGGCGATAGCCCAATCCGGCAGTATCAACGATATCTTCTCGCGTCAGTTACGCGCATTAGGCCAGGCCGAGGATATTTTACTGTGCATAAACAGCTCCAGAGGTGCCGGTAACCTGTTGCGGGCAGTGCAAACGGCCCAGGACCGGAACATGGGTGTCATCCTGCTGTCGAACTCGCGGGACGGCGAACTCGGCGCACTGATTCGACCCGAGGACGTACAGCTGCAAGTCCACGCTACGCGCCAGGCGCGCATTGTGGAAATGCACACCATGGTGATTCACAGTTTTTGTGAACTGATTGATCACAGCCTGTTCGGAAACTATAACCGGGAATAAAACATGCGGCCGATTTTCGCGTCCCTTCTTATTTTTTGCATGCTCTTGCTGTCTGGCTGCGGGAGTTTACTGGCAAATATGCAGATGGGCACCATAGCCGACAAACCGAACGAACGCACGACGGCTCAGATGCTTGAAGACGAAAACATCGAAATCAAGGCCACAGTGAACATTCACGCGGAGAACGAAGCCTACCACGACTCCCACCTGGTGGTGGTCAGTTATAACGGTTACCTCTTACTGGCGGGACAAGTCAACGACCAAGTGCTAAAGAACGAGGCGACGAAGATAGTGCGCAAAATCCAGGGTGTGCGCAGGATATACAATGAACTGGAAATCGGTCCACCCAGTTCCGCAATCACGCGCACTAGCGATGCATGGATTACGAGCAGGATAAAGACCGCACTGCTGGTCAGCAGCGATGAGCAGGGCACGCGAATCAAGGTTGTCACGGAAAACGGCGTAGTCTACCTTATGGGACTTGTCGCTCAGGATGAGGCTGAACGTATCTCCGATAAGGCTGCGAGTGTGTCCGGTGTGCAGCGGGTCGTGCGGTTGTTCGAGCCAGTGGATTAGTCCAGCTAGCTCAGGCGTAGCTCCCGGACATCCTCCGCGATGCACATACTACTTTACAATTTTGAGAGAAGGCCTCCTCTCGGGCTTGCCAGGCTCCGGCGGCGAATCGTCCGGTGGACTGACTGCATCTTCAGGATCAAACACCATACCCTGGCCATTTTCTCTGGCGTAGATGCCTACGACAGCTGATATTGGCACGAAGACGTCGGTTGCGACACCGCCGAACCGTCCGTTAAAAGCGACAGCCTGATTGGATATGCTCAAATCAACCACGGCATCGGGGGAAATGTTCAGGACTATCTGGTTATCCTTCACAAATTGCTGGGGAACCATAACATCCGCCATCGACGCGTCTACCAGAATATAGGGTGTGAAATCATTGTCCACAATCCACTCGTAGAGCGCGCGCATGATATAGGGGCGACTGGAATTCATGTTCGACTCTGCGACTACAGAAGCGGGGAACAGCTGCCCTACAGACGCATTTCCCGTTCCTGCTCAGTCAGGCTCTCCTGAAAGGACTCTCGGTTAAACAGCGTATCCATATACGCCTGCAGTGGCTTGGTCTGCTTGCTGGCGCGAATTTCCACGCCCAGATAGGGAAGTCGCCACAAGATAGGAGCAATGCAACAGTCAACCAGGGTAAATTCATCGCTCATGAAGAAAGGCTTCTCAGCGAAAATGGGCGCGATGCCCACAATACTCTCGCGCAATTCCTTGATCGATTTCTTGATAACGTTGTCGCTCCTCGTGTGCTGGATGGCATCCACCAATACACTCCAGTCTTTCTCAATGCGGTGAATGAAGAGGCGGCTTTCTGCGCGAGCCACCGGATATACAGGCAACAGCGGCGGGTGCGGAAAACGCTCGTCCAGATACTCCATCATGACCTTGGACTCGTACAGCACCAGATCGCGGTCCACCAGGGTCGGCAGACTGTTGTAGGGGTTAAGATCAGCTAGCTCCGCCGGCGGATGGGCCGCGTCGGATTCGACCAGGTCGACCGTAACGCCTTTCTCAGCCAGAACGATGCGCACTCGGTGACTGTAGTGACTGGTACTATCAGAAAAAAAAGTCATTGAAGACCGCTTTGCCACAACACCCATCAGGGATTCCTCAGTTGTTTCCTAAAGAAAACAATGCGGCGTCAGAGACCAAAGTCCCTGCGCCACCACCATCAATTACTTGCGAATCAGTGTACGTCTTTCCAGTATTCACGATTCAGCAACCATGCGAAAACGGTAAATAAAGCAATAAAGAGCAAGGTAAACATACCTATGCGGTGACGGTCGGCGACCATCGGCTCAGCCTCATAGGCCATGAAAGTTTACCAGATCATACATCGCCGCATCGAACTCTGGCGGTGTCATTACGCCGGCGACTGGAATTGAAAACTTACCGCAAGGATCCTCGAGTATGTCCTCACCGGTCAGGGGGTCGCGCTTGACGCCACCGTTGTGAGCTTTAACAGGCCCCGGAGCGCATTCCTGCATGCCCTGCAATTCCAGCAACACATGCGGCATCCCCACGTCCTTGAATACCTTGTTATTGACGCCATAGGGGCGACTGTCATCACGGTAGAACGTGCGCAAATAGGTATACAGCCACTCGGCTGGCGCGCGCGCGAAACCAGCGTCAGGTCGGGTGGCGCCACACCAAACCACTTTTTAGCATGTCCTTTATCCATGGCGTTATGCATCAAGGCACCGACTTTGACATCCGGGTCAAACATCAAATTGGCCTGGAAAAGGTCTTCCGGGATACCGAGATCCTCTGCCACCCGGTTGTAGCGCGAGTACTGCAGGGAATGACAGCCCATGCAATAGTTCATATACAATTGGGCACCACGCTGCAGCGACGCTTTATCCCGGGGATTGGCGACAAACTCGTCGCACGGCATGGTTCCGCACTCGTACTCGGAACCCGCAGCCACAGCTTTCAGTGGTAAAACCGTCAAAGCCAAAATTAGCAGCAGCGCGCCCATGCTACCCCAGAAGCCGATACCTCCATCCATGGTGACCCGCTCCGGGACCGGTTTGGTACTGTCGATCGAAGTCCAGAAAGGCATAAGCAGGAAGAAGGCAAAGTAGATGACAGTACATATCCGGGCGAGCATGGTGCGCGCTTCGGTGGGAGCCCAGACACCCAGCACGCCCAGGATCAGGAAGGATGCCGACGAAAAGGACCAGCATGACCTTGGTGATATTGCCCCGATACCGCCAGGACTTCACAGGACTGCGGTCCAGCCACGGCAACACGAAGGGTATGGCCACTGATGCGGCAAATGCGATGAAGCCCCAGAACTTATCCGGTACCGCGCGCAACACCGAATAAAATGGCGTGAAATACCATACAGGGGCGATATGCGCGGGTGTCTTCAGGTTATCGGCCTGTTCAAAATTCGCAAACTCGAGGAAGTAACCACCCATCTCCGGCATAAAGAAAATGATGCCGCAGAATATGAACAGAAAGACACCAATCGCCTGCAGGTCATGCACAGTGTAATAAGGGTGGAAAGCGACGCCATCCAGAGGCACTCCCGTCTTATCCTTGTGCTTCTTGATATCCACACCATCGGGGTTGTTAGAGCCAACCTCGTGCAGCGCCAGCAGGTGTAATACGACCAGGGCGAGCAGAATAATCGGCAGGGCCACAACGTGCAGGGCGAAAAAGCGATTGAGCGTGATGCCCGAGAGCAGGTAGTCGCCACGAATCCAGGTAACGATATCCTCACCGACGACGGGAATGGCACCAAACAAGGAGATGATGACCTGGGCGCCCCAATAGGACATCTGGCCCCAGGGCAGCACGTAGCCGACAAAGGCTTCGGCCATCAGCGCCACAAAAATCAGCATGCCAAAAATCCAGATCAGTTCCCGGGGTTTTTTGTAGGAGCCGTACAACAGGGCGCGGAACATATGCAGATACACTACGACGAAAAACGCCGAGGCGCCGGTGGAGTGCATGTAGCGCAATATCCAGCCGAAGTCGACATCCCGCATGATGTATTCCACCGATGCGAAGGCACCCTCCTGGCTGGGCGTGTAGCTCATGGTGAGCCAGATTCCCGTCAGCAGCTGGTTGACCAGCACCAACAGGGACAGCACGCCGAAGAAATACCAGAAATTGAAGTTCTTGGGCGCATAGTACTTGCCCATATGGGTGTTCCACGCCTTCATGATGGGGAGGCGCGCGTCGACCCAATCGCGTAATCCAATCAGCATATTAGTCATCAGACACCCTCCGGATTCACGCCGATCACCAAGACCTTGTCACTCTCAAATGAATGAGGGGGAACTAACAGATTGGCTGAAGCTGGCACTCCGGCGAAAACTCGGCCGGACAGATCAAATTTGGAACCATGGCAGGGGCAAAAGAAACCACCAACCCAGTTATCGCCGCCGAGATCCGCCACACCCACTTCGGGGACAAACTTGGGGGCACAACCCAGATGCGTACAAAGACCGACTATGACCAGGAGATTTGGCTTGATTGAGCGATCAATGCCGGTGATATACGGCGGTTGCTGGTCTGTGTTCGTGGACTCGGGATCTTTCAGCTGCCCATTGAGACCCGGCAAAGCTTCAAGCTGGGTTGCGGTGCGATTCACAACATAGACTGGTTGACCGCGCCACTCGACTATTACCATTTGGCCAGGTTCCAGCTTGCTGACATCGGCCTTTACCGGCGCGCCCGCCGCCTTGGCCTTGGCCGACGGGTTCCATGAACCCACAAAGGGCACCGCCACGCCGACCACGCCGGCAACCCCCACGGCGCTCGTGGCAGCCGTCAGGAATTTCCTCCTTCCGGAGTTAACGCCATCGCTACTCATGCTTCTCTCCCCAGATTACAGATCAATTTGCCACCAGTCGGAATGGTCCAGACCGCAGATCTCAAAAAAGGTGCAAATGGTAATGATTTTGCCGCACTGTTACAAGGAAAACACCTTGATTTTACTGCGATTTTTAGCAAAACCCTGAGCTAACACAAGTCGGCAACCACTCGCCTTTAACCAGCTCAAAAAAAAGCCCGGTATGCACAGCATCCGGGCGTTTTTGATTGTGTGCACATCCCCGCCAACATTGGGGATACATCCCACATGCTTAACGCTTGGAAAACTGGGGACGCTTGCGTGCCTTGCGCAGACCAACCTTCTTCCGCTCCACCTCACGTGCATCACGGGTGACATACCCGGCACCGCGCAAAGTGCCCCGCAGTGATTCATCATATTCCATCAGGGCGCGCGTAATGCCGTGGCGAATCGCACCGGCCTGGCCGAAACTTCCACCACCTGCAACGGTAACGTTGACATCAAATTTTCCAGTTAATTCAACAAGCTCCAGCGGCTGACGCACGATCATGCGGGCCACTTCTCGACCAAAATATTGGTCCAGCGGACGCTTGTTAACGGTAATACTGCCAGCACCGCTTTGCAGAAATACGCGGGCGGTGGACGTCTTGCGACGGCCAGTTCCATAATATTGAGTAGATGCCATATAGATTATCCGTTAGATGTTCAGTACTTGGGGCTGTTGCGCCGCGTGTGGATGCTCGGTTCCGGCATACACTTTCAACTTCCTGAACATGGCTCTACCCAGCGTATTCTTGGGCAACATACCCTTCACCGCAGTCTGGATTGCCCGCTCTGGAGCTTTATCAATTAATTTCTCAAAAGAAATGGATTTCAAACCGCCAGGATAACCGGTGTGATGATGATACATCTTGTCTTTAGCCTTGGCACCCGTAACGCGTATCTTTTCGGCATTCACAACCACGATGTAATCGCCGGTATCGACATGGGGGGTATATTCGGCCTTGTGCTTACCGCGCAATCGGTGCGCTATCTGGCTGGCGAGGCGTCCCAGGGTCTTGTCAGAGGCATCCACCACGAACCAGTCGCGAGCCACATCTTCCGCTTTGGCGCTAATAGTTTTCATCAACAACTGCCTCTTGGAGGAGTCCAATTTCGAGAGCGCGCATACTACTCAATGGACCCACTCATTTCAAGCCGAGAATGCAATAATTTTCGCGTGCTCTCGTCTGTTTGGACCCAGCTGTAGCCCGATTAAACTAGCTACTTCCCCCGGCATTTGGACGCGGGAAGGCCACGCTTGTTCAAAAAGCTTATTCACCACGCAGCCTTCCCGCGTCCAAATGCCTCGCGCAGCCGCGTGTCATTACACCACAACTTTCTCGCCGGTAGTGCGGTCTGAGCCGGCGAGGGAGGCACGCCTGTAGAGCGAATGAGCTTTTTGAGCGACCAGGCTTGCCTCCCTCTCCTACGGTATACCTCTACCGCATCCGACCGATCTAAGGTCGATGTTCTCTGGCAAGGTACTCGTAAGACTGCATCTCCTGCAAGCGGGAAACTGTTCGCTGGAACTCGAACTCTAGCCGACCCCCAGCGTACAGTTCCAGCAGCGGCTTGGCCGCCGCCAATACCAGCTTAACGTTGCGGTCGTAGAATTCATCCACAAGGTTGATAAAGCGACGCGCCTGGTCGTCCTTGTCCGGCAGAAACTCCGGCACGCCGGAGACCAGTACCGCGTGAAAAATACGCGCCAGTTCAATGTAATCATTCGAAGAACGAGGTCCGGCACACAGTTCAGCGAAGTCAAACCAGACCACATCATCTGCCACACAGCGGCAGGTCAGGTAGCGATTATTGATTTCCAGTCGCTCCCAGTGCTTTCCCGGTTCTGGCGCCAGACGCGAGAAACTGTCCTGCAGACTCCTGTCAGCCCCTGCATCGAGTGGAAAATGATACAACTCGGCCTGTTGCAGTGTGCGCAAACGGTAATCTACACCGCCATCCACGTTAACGACTCTGGTGTATTTCTCCAGCAGTGCAATAGCTGGCAAAAAGCGCTGTCGCTGCAGACCATTCTCATAAAGCCTCCCGGGCTCAATATTGGAGGTCGCCACCAGTGTCACGCCACGGGCGAATAGCGCCTTCATCAACCCCCCCAGAATCATGGCGTCGCCGATATCCGTCACAAAAAACTCATCAAAACAAAGCACACGAGCCTCTCGGGAGAACCGCTCCGCAACCGTTTCCAATGGGTTCTTTTGTCCCTCCAGACTGGTCAGTTCGGCGTGAACCCGCTGCATAAACCGGTGGAAATGTACGCGCAATTTGTCACTAAATGGCAGGCATTCAAAGAAGGCATCCACCAGATACGTTTTGCCTCTCCCCACGCCTCCCCACAGATAGAGTCCAACCTCCGGCTCAAGCTCTACCCGGCGGAGTTGACGCACCCAGGCCTTCAAACCACTGTCATGTTTCCCGGGACTCGCTACCAGACGCTCGTACAGGTCCTGCAGCAGGAGCACAGCCTGCTCCTGGGCGGAGTCGTGGGAAAAATCCTCGCGCTGCAGGTCGGCTTGATAGCGTTGCCAGGGAGTCGTCATGTTTCAGGTTGCCCAGTCGCACATTTCTTGCAAACGGCACACTTTAACCACAGCCTGAGAGCTTGGCAACGTCACCGCCAGAGGCGTCCGACTCTACTGCCTGTCATGCATTCGAGGTATACTCCCCTCACTTATTGCAAGCATGAGGAGTCTTCTGTGGAATCACCTGAATATAGCTTGGGAATAGTGCTGGCTGTTGGCGCCGCACTGGCTATCTTGGGCTTGTTAGTAGGCTGGGCGACTGGCCGTCGGACATCTGCAGAGGCAAAAAAATATCGGGATATTGCGCTCAAGCTGGATCAGGTAATGCAGGATAAAAAGGCGTACGAGGACAATGTGGTTGAACACTTCACGGAAACCGCAAAACTTCTCAATAATCTGACCGAGAGCTATCGGGAGGTCCACAATCATCTGGCGCAAGGCGCTGCCAGCCTGTGCCAGGGTGAAGGCCCGGTGTCCCTTGAGCGACTGGAGAGCAGGCACGACCCAGCGGAGATCCCAGCCCACCTGGCCCACATCCAACCTCCACTTGACTATGCGCCGAAGCATTCGCCAGACGAAAAGGGCATGCTCAATGAGGAGTTTGGCCTGGAGCGTGAACCGCTGACGGCAGCCTCTGACAAAATGGCGTGAAGCCTGATCGCCCGCTGCTCTATACCGGGTTGTCTATGTCGATAAAGCGGTGTTCCAGAGAAAAGTGCTTTGCCACATGGTTGCCCACGGCTTGCACCCCGTAGCGCTCCGTGGCGTGATGTCCTGCCGCGATAAAATGAATGCCCTCCTCCCTGGCCGTGTGCACGGTCTGCTCGGAAGCCTCTCCGGTCACAAACAGATCAGCGCCGGCTGCCACTGCCGCTTCAATGTAGTCTTGAGCAGCGCCAGTGCACCAGGCAATGCGCCGTACGAACGCTCCCGGGTCTCCCACATGTAAAGGCCTGCGTCCCGTTAATCCCTCCAGCCTGGCGACCATATCCGAGGCGGGAATCGCCACGGGAAAACTGCCAATATTGCCCAATCCGCCCACGATCCCCGGCTGCAGTGGCTCCTGCTCCGCCGGGTCGAGGCCCATCAACCGACCCAGACAGGCGTTGTTCCCGAACTGAGGATGGGCGTCCAGAGGTAAGTGATAGGCCAGCAGACTGACCTCGCTTTGCAGCAGTGCAGCGAGGCGCCTCCGCTTCATCCCCACCACTTGTGGTGCTTCGCCGCGCCAGAAATAGCCATGATGCACCAGCAGGGCATCAGCTCCCCACTCTATCGCCTCATCCAAAAATCGCTGGCAGGCGCTAACGCCCGTGGCGAGGCGGGCGACGCGAGGCCGGCCTTCTACCTGTAAGCCGTTGGGACAGTAATCCTGAAACAGGTCGGGTTGCAAACACTGATCCAGATAGTGGCTGAGTTCGACAAGGGCTACGCTCATATCAGTGGTACCTATAGTGTTTACAGTTGCTGTCCTACCATCTTGGTAGGACCAGGCACGCATCATATACAATGCAGCCTCAAACAATACACACGGTACTGCATGAAACAAAACCTGACATTCATCATCTGGCCAACAATAGCGGGGCTGCTGGCCGCCTTACTGATCCTTGACCGCTGGGTCTTACCCGTGGGGACACCTTCGGGGGTAGTGCAGCAGGCGCCTGTCAGTTATGCCACGGCGGTACATGCAGCCACACCATCTGTGGTTAATATCTATACCGCCAAACTGGTGACACAGGGACGTAATGCACTGCAGGATAATTCCTATTTCGGACGATTCATCCAAGCCCCTTCTCACCGTCAACGCATCGAACGTTCACTTGGCTCCGGCGTTATTCTGACCAAACAGGGTCACATACTTACTAATAATCACGTTATTGCGGGAGCGGATGCCATCCAGGTGATGCTTTACGACGGTCGTTCTGCCAATGCTGTGGTGATTGGTACCGACTCAGCCACCGACCTTGCGGTACTGCAGGTCCAGTTGCCCGACCTGCAGCCGATAACGTTGGGCGATTCCGACGCAGCAAGAGTCGGAGATGTGGTACTTGCGATAGGCAATCCCCTGGGCTTCGGACACTCGGTATCCCAAGGCATCGTTTCTGCCCTGGGACGCTATGGCCTGCAATTAAGCCCCTATGAGGACTACATCCAGACAGACGCAATTAGTCACCTGGGCAACTCAGGTGGTGCATTAATCGATACTGAAGGGCGCCTTCTGGGTATCAATACCCTGATCTATACCGGCGACAACCAGACGCAAAACGCGACCACCGGCATCGGCATAAGTCTCGCCATCCCGGTAAATCTTGCCGTGTTTGTCATGCATGATCTGATTGATTTTGGCGAGGTCATCCGCGGCTGGCTGGGCGTGAGCGTAGAGCCGATTAGTGCGACTGCAACATTGGAAGGCAAGCACCAGGCACTGTCTGTGGTGGAGGTAGCCGCGGACAGCCCGGCACAAAAAGCCGGGATGCAAGTGGGAGATGTCATCACTCACATAGACGGTGAGCTGGTGCAGGACGGCAGACTGACCATGCACCGAATCGCCATGCTCAAGCCCGGAGAGGCGGTGGCCATTTCTGTGCAGCGCAATCGACAGAGCCTGGAATTGCACGCCGTGATAGGCGTCCTGAACCAGTCCAGCGGTCCCGCAACAAGTCGTTAGTGCCGCCGCTTATCTTCAAGGCGTATCTCGACGCTGCGTGCGTGAGCCGTCAGTGACTCACCCCGGGCCAGTACTGACGCCACCGCACCCAACTCCTCTACTCCGAGCTCGCTGCACATGATGACAGAACTGCGCTTTTGAAAATCGTAGACGCCCAGCGGCGAGGAAAAACGCGCGCTGCGAGAGGTAGGCAGCACATGGTTGGGGCCAGCGCAGTAGTCACCAACAGCTTCGGAAGTAAATGGACCCATAAAAATAGCACCGGCATGCCGTACTAGCGGCAGCAGGCTTGCGGGATCTGCCACCGACAACTCGAGATGTTCCGGGGCGAGACGATTACTGACAGTTACGGCTTCGGCGAGGTCACGGGTAACTATCATGGCCCCGCGGGTGGCAAGGGATATACGAATGATGTCCGCTCTTTCCATGGTCGGCAGCAGGCGTTCAATACTGGCTTGTACGGCGTCGAGGTAGCGACTGTCGGGGCACAACAAAAGCGACTGGGCATTCTCGTCATGCTCTGCTTGCGAGAACATATCCATCGCCACCCAATCCGGATCGGTACCCCCGTCACAAATGATCAGGATTTCCGATGGGCCAGCCACCATGTCGATACCCACGCGTCCAAATACCTGGCGCTTGGCGGTCGCCACGTAGATATTGCCGGGGCCGACGATCTTATCCACTGCGGGCACGGTAGCAGTGCCGCTCGCCAGGGCTGCAATGGCCTGGGCACCACCAATAGTAAAAATTCGATCCACGCCAGAAATATACGCCGCAGCAAGAACCAGGTCATTGATCTCGCCGCCCGGAGCCGGGACTACCATAATAACTTCGTCCACCCCAGCCACTTTGGCGGGCAGGGCATTCATCAAAACGGAAGAGGGATAACTGGCTTTGCCACCCGGAACATAAATTCCCACCCGTTCCAACGGGGTGATTCTCTGACCGAGCAGATTGCCCGCGTCGTCATAATACTGCCAGCTCTGCTGTAACTGGTGCTGGTGGAAACTGCGCACCCGCTGTGCAGCGTATTCCAGCGCCTTGCGTTGTTCCGGGTCAGTCCTGTTAAGAGCAGCGACTTGCCGCTGCCGGGATACTTCCAGCTGCGCTACCGTGTCCGCTGCCAATCGATCAAACCGCGCTGTATATTCAAGCAGCGCCTCATCTCCGCGCGCTACGAACATCGGCAATGATCGCCGCAACTGTCCTACTCACGGCAGACTCGGCATCCTCCTCCCGGACCATTAACGACGCGAGTGAACTATCGAAATCTGCGCTGGTGGTGTCAAGCCGTCGCATCCCCAGCCTCCACCACCGCTGTCAGGTCCTCAATAATCCGCGTGATGGCGGTGTATCGGGAGCGCAGGACAGCCTTATTCACAACCAGACGCGAACTGATAGCGGCAATCTCCTGCAAAGGCTCCATGCCATTTGCGCGCAGGGTATTACCGGTATCAACGATATCGACAATCAGGTCGGCCAGATTCATGATCGGCGCAAGTTCCAGCGCGCCATACAGCTTGATCAGGTCCGCGTGTACGCCCTGGCGGGCAAAATACTCCCGGGTGATATTGACGAACTTGGTCGCCACCCTGATGCGGGCACCGTTGCTTTGCCAGCCCACGCGCCCCGCAGTCATGAGACGACAGCGGGCAATACCCAGATCCAGCGGCTCGTAAAGGCCCTCGGCTCCCTGTTCCATCAATATATCTTTGCCAACCACGCCCATGTCCGCAGCACCGTGACGCACATACGTGGGGACATCAGCGCCGCGCAGCACCACCAACTGCACACCCGGGCGGTTGGTTTCGAACACCAGTTTGCGACTGGTACTGATATCTTCCAGCGACTTGATGCCGGCGCGGGCCAGGACCGGAAGTGTTTCCTTCAGGATGCGCCCCTTGGTAAGGGCTATGGTCAGTTTTTCGCTCATAATAACTACCGCACTGCGCTCTCAGGAACCGAAGTCAGTTGCGACAGCCGGCGTATTTCCTAAATAATTTCTCATTCGCGGCCACAGTCATCACATCAGGCCTACGCGCGCGCCTGCCATTCCGCTGGAGTATAGGTGCGGATATTCACTGCATGTATGCTGCCGTCTGCAATCTGATCTTTCAAGGCCGCATAAACCAGTTGCTGCTTCTTCACCGGTCGCAAGCCCTCGAATACAGTGCCAATGGCCGCGATGTCATAGTGGCTTCCATCTCCCTGCACGTGAAACTCACAATCCTGCATGTGATTCTGTAACAGTACCTTGACTGTCGCTGCGTCCATTTGAAACCCCCGGAATACTTTTGCAGGCCGCCATGTTGGGACCTATGCTCGAGGATTCACCAGTCTCATTCACATGGCCCCCGAACACTCACGAAAAGCACGGCATTTTATGAGAAAAGCAGGCGAATAGCGACTCCTACGGACCGGTGAAATTAACTTTCTACATCGACAACCACATTGGATGCACGAAATAGCAATGTTGTAAGTCATTACCAGGTTTTATACCACGCTGACAGGTAATGCCCTGTATAATTGGCTCCTGCGATCAGCGTTAGTGTCGGACCAGGCCCTGTATTATTATTTGCAACAGTAGACTGCGTAAGCCAAGGGATTTTTCTATGCCGGAGCAGAGCTCCATCAGCTACACCGCCTCAGCACAGCGCACCATCCGCATGGAAGCCGCTGCCGTTGCCGCGCTGGAGGAGCGCATTGGAGCTGATTTTAGCCGGGCCTGCGAACTGCTGTTGCAGGTGCGGGGCCGCATCATTGTCACCGGTATGGGTAAATCGGGCCATATCGCCCGCAAGATTGCTGCCACATTGGCCAGCACTGGATCTCCCGCTTTCTTTGTCCACCCTGGCGAAGCCAGTCACGGGGATATGGGGATGATCACCGCTGAAGATGCCGTTATCGCCCTGTCCAACAGCGGTGCCGTACCGGAAATCCTGACCCTGTTGCCCCTGCTTAAGCGGCTGGGCATTCCCCTGGTGAGTATGACCGGCAATGCAGAGTCTCCGCTGGGTCAATCCTCTGACGTACATCTCAATACAGGCGTGGATACCGAGGCCTGCCCTCTGGATCTCGCGCCGACTTCCAGCACCACCACGGCACTGGTGATGGGCGACGCGCTGGCTATAGCGCTATTGGAGGCACGCGGATTTACTGCAGATGATTTCGCATTTTCACATCCGGGTGGAACCTTGGGCAGACAACTACTGCTCAAAGTGCGTGATGTTATGAAATCCGGCCTGGAGATACCCATTGTCAATGCAGACATCAAGCTGTCTGTGGCGCTACTCGAGATCAGCAATAAAGGCATGGGCATGACGACGGTGGTCGACACCGCCGGTAAACTGGCAGGCGTTTTTACCGACGGGGATTTACGTCGAGCCCTGGATGCACGCCTGGACATCAATGAGACATCTATTGGGCAATTGATGAGCACTGGTGCCAAGACAATAGATCCTGACATGCTGGCGGCTGCAGCCTTGCGCATCATGGAGGAAAACGAGATCAGCTCTCTGGTTGTACTCGACCACGACGACAACCTGACCGGCGTCCTCCACCTGAAAGACCTGCTGCATGCAGGCATCGCCTGATACTGGACTGTTATGACTCCCACTGAGAATCGCGCCGCAATCGTTCGCCTATTGGCCCTGGACGTGGATGGCGTCCTGACTGACGGCCTGATTTATTACAGCAGCAGTGGCGATGAGCTGAAAGCCTTTAATATCAAGGATGGCCTCGGTATCAAACTGATACAGAAGGTGGGAGTCAGAGTGGCTATCATCACCGGCCGCCAATCAGAAATTGTTGCCCGTCGCGCGCGAGAACTTGGAATCGAGGATGTTGTACAGGGGCGGGAGGATAAACGCCAAGCCCTGCTTGAAGTATGCCAGCGCCACAATATCTCCATGGAGGAATGCGCCTATATGGGAGATGACTTGCCGGACCTCGGCGCTATTATAGCGGCTGGCCTGGGTATGACCGTGGCCGATGCCGGTTCCACAGTACGCGAAGCGGCTGATTGGTGCAGTCGTTATAATGGCGGTTGCGGCGCCGTTCGCGAAGCTTGTGAATTCATTCTGTCGGCTAAAGGTGAGTGGTCAGCGCCGGCAGCAGACTTCGACTGATGCCAGGTCAGATCAGCCAATTTTTGCCAATACCTAAAGTGGAGTCCATTTATGTCCAGCTGCAGCCCTGACCAGACCGCCAGATTGCTGAAAATCTGCGCGAGAATGCTGTTGCTGCTCTTGAGCTTTCCCGCAGGCCTGACCCAGGCTCTGCCCGATGATCGCAACCAGCCTATCCACATCACAGCAGAAAAGGCCCTGCGCGATGAAAAGAAAGGAGTCACTATCTATAGCGGCCACGTAAAACTGGTACAAGGCAGTATGGAGTTGGAGGCTGACAAACTCACCATTTTCCACACTTCCGAGGATGCCGAGGAGATCGTTGCCGAGGGGCATCCCGCCAAGATGCGTCAGCAGCCAGAGTTAGACGAGGCCGTCGTCAATGCACATGCCAAGATCATCCGTTACTTTAGAGCCGAGGAGCGGGTACTCCTGGAAACTGACGCCAGTATCGATCAGGACGGCGCGGTCGTGGCTGGGAATTCCATTGAATACTTAATCGCCAAGCAATTGATCACGGCGGAATCCGACCAAACGCAGGAAGGCAACAAGGTGGTCGTCGTGATACCGCCCAACGTGCAACAGAAAGAGAACGACAGTGGCACATCTAAGAGCGAATAATCTGGCCAAGACCTATCGTGGCAGGGAGGTGATACATGATGTCTCACTGGCGATAGACAGTGGCCAGATCGTCGGCCTGCTAGGACCAAACGGTGCAGGTAAAACCACCTGCTTTTACATGATTATAGGAATTATCCCGGCTGACAGCGGCAGCATCACTATCAATGGTGAAGATATTACCGCTCTCACCATGCACGAGCGGGCGCGTCGCGGCATTGGCTACCTGCCCCAGGAAGCCTCGATATTTCGTAAACTCACCGTCGGCGACAACATTCTGGCCATACTGCAAACCCGCTCCGATCTCGACAAAAAACAGCGCCTGGCCAGGCGGGATGAATTGCTGGAAGAATTTCATGTCCAGCACCTGCGTGACAACCTGGGCCAGTCGCTTTCTGGAGGTGAACGGCGGCGCATTGAAATAGCCCGCGCGCTGGCCACGGAGCCCGATTTTATTATGCTGGACGAACCCTTCGCAGGAGTGGACCCCATCTCGGTCACCGACATCAAGCAGATCATTACTCACTTGCGCGACCGGGGCATCGGCGTACTCATCACCGACCACAATGTGCGCGACACTCTGGATATATGCGAAAAAGCCTACATTGTCGGTGAGGGGCGCATCATAGCCTCCGGGACCACGGACGAGGTGCTCAACAATGCACATGTACGCCAGGTTTACCTCGGAGAACAGTTTCGTATGTAGGCGACGCTGCCGCGTTGCATCTTGCAGAATTTTACCGACGACCCCACACGCCCGGGGCCTCGCTGCCAGCGAGTTTTTCAATTACGTGAAAAACCAAGCAATTTCCACGCCAAGCTGTTGCCACGCACAGGGAGCGAGGGATACACTTCAATTTTCAATCCTGATTACATGACTCGCTGCGGACGCAAGCTATAGGATGATCCAGGCTTTCTAATGAAGCAATCACTCCAGCTCAAACTGGGTCACCAGCTGACGATGACACCGCAGCTGCAGCAGGCCATCCGGTTATTGCAGTTGTCCACCCTGGATCTCCAACAGGAGATACAGCAGGCCCTGGACAGTAACCCGTTATTAGAATTATCAGAAGAAGATACCTTCGAACCCAGGGATGATCGATCTGACGAATTAGACAGCCGTTTCCAGTGCCGGTCCCATGCAAAACCTTGAGCAGACCGCCTCCGGCAGTCTGGATGATGGCTCCGAATGGGCTTCCAGTGAGTCTAATGAGCCAACGACAATGCCCGATGATCTCCCTGTTGATATACAGTGGGAAGATCTTTTGCCTTCAGCGTCCGCACCAGCCCCGCAGGGCGATGAGTATTTCGATGGCGATATGGCAGCACGCAATTCAGCCAGTGAATCCCTGCGCGAGCAACTCCTGTGGCAACTGGGCCTCACGCGACTCTCCGATACCGACCGTCTCATCGCCCTGTCCATTATTGACGCGACGGATTCCAATGGGCGTCTCATGTCGAGCCTGGAGGACATTCATGAGTCCTTGACTGAACGACCTGGACATTGACTTTGACGAGGTAGTTGCTGTACTTCACCGCTTGCAGCAGTTCGAGCCTCCAGGGGTTTGCGCTCGCGACCTGCAGGAATGCCTGCAGGTGCAGTTGAACCAATTGCCGCCCTCCACACCCTGGCTGGAAGAGGCCAAGTTGATCATCAGTCGCTATATGAATCAACTGGCCAGCAGCGACTACGGCCAGATTCTTAGGCGCACCCGACTGCAAGAGCATGAACTCAAGGAGGTGCTTGCCCTGATTCAATCGCTGGATCCCAATCCAGGCCATACGGCAGTACCCGAGGAGATTGAGTACATCGTGCCAGATGTCTTCGTCAGCAAAAAGAATGGTCGCTGGTTGGTGGAGCTAAACCCTGATATCGCCCCCAAGCTGCGTATCAATAGTGACTACGCAAGTTTGATCAAGCGGGCCGATAACAGCGCCGACAATACCTATTTGCGGGATAACCTGCAGGAAGCGCGCTGGTTCCTGAAAAGCCTGCATAGCCGCAATGAAACCCTGATGAAGGTTGCCAGCAAAATCGTCGAGCATCAGCGGAATTTCCTCGAGTATGGCGCGGAGGCCATGAAGCCTTTGGTGCTGCACGATATTGCCGAGGCAGTAGAAATGCACGAGTCCACCATCTCAAGAGCCACCACAAACAAGTACATGCACACGCCCCGGGGCATTTTTGAGCTTAAATATTTCTTCTCCAGCCATGTGGCGACCACCGCAGGCGGCGAGTGTTCGTCGACAGCCATCCGGGCTCTGATAAAGAAGCTGGTGGCAGCGGAGAACCCGCGCCGACCGTTGAGCGACAACAAGATCACCGCGCTGCTGAAAGAGCAGGGAATTGAAGTCGCCAGGCGCACCATCGCCAAATACCGTGAAACACTTTTTATACCACCGTCCAACGAGCGCAAACGGTTGGTCTAGAATCTACATATAACTATCCGGCCCTGCCGGTGTCGGGCACCACCCATCTCAACCTCGTAAAGGGAGCTATCTATGCAACTCACGATCACTGGTCACCACCTTGAAATCACTAACCCCCTGAAGGAATATGTTGAAAACAAGTTAGAGCGCCTGCAACGCCATTTCGACCAGATCACCACTATTCATGTCATCCTCACCGTAGAGAAAATGGTGCAAAGAGCCGAGGCGACTATCCACATATCGGGCGGGGACCTATTTGCACACGCGGAGTCGGAGGACATGTACGCCGCCATCGACGCTCTCGCGGACAAACTGGACCGCCAGCTTATCAAACACAAGCAAAAGCACAGGGGACATTAAAAAGGCCGCCATGCACGCCCTACCTGTGCGATTGATCATCATCAGTGGACGCTCCGGCTCCGGCAAGAGTACTGCCTTGCACCAGCTTGGAGGACGAGGGATTTTACTGCATCGATAATCTCCCCGTTTCTCTGTTGCCCGCGCTCATGGAAAAAACCAGCGGCGACGAGTTTCACTTTTTTCAGGGTACAGCGGTATGTATTGATGCCCGTAATGCCTGGAAGGACCTGGAGAATTTCCAATCAATACTCGACTCGCTGCCGTCGTCGGTTGACACTCAGGTCCTGTTTCTTGACGCACAGGAAACCATCCTGCTGCAGCGCTTCGGTGAAACGCGACGCCGTCACCCACTGAGCACGGAATCCATCCCGTTGGCGGAAGCCATCGATAGGGAACGCGAATTGCTTGAGCCGATCTCCAGCAGTGCATCCCTGGTGCTGGACACCAGCCAGATGACTGTTTACGAATTGCGTGATGCTATCAAGCAACGACTGCTGGGAACCAGCGCCGGAAGCATGTCGATTCTGGTGCAGTCATTTGGTTTCAAGCGCGGAGTACCCGCCGATGCGGACCTCGTATTCGATGTAAGGATGCTGCCCAATCCACACTGGGTAAAGGAGTTGCGGCTAAAGAGCGGTCTTGATGCCGAGGTGCGGGAGTTTCTCGAAAACCAGCCCATGACCACGGAACTGTATCGCGATATCTGCCACTACCTTGATAACTGGCTGCCGCGCTATCGGGAAGGCAATCGCAGCTATATGAATATCGCACTGGGTTGTACCGGAGGCCAACATCGGTCAGTATATTTGGCCAACCGACTGTTCCAGCACTACAAAGAGCAGTATCCGACCATCCATGTAAGACACAGGGAACTATTGTAAACAGGTCAGCATGTGATTCGGACCCAGCTAACAATCATCAACAAACTCGGTTTGCACGCGCGAGCGGCGGCAAAATTCGTGGCCTGTACTACAGCCTTTTCCAGCCGCATACAAACAGGGAAAACTGGTCAACTTGTTGACGGTAAAAGTATCATGTCGGTGATGATGCTGGCCGCTGGAAAAGGTACGGTACTGGATTTTGAAATCGAGGGCAGTGATGAACAGGAGGCTCTGGTCGCGTTACAAACCCTCATTGAAAATCGCTTCGACGAGCCCGAATAGGCTGTAAATCTGTAACTAATCACGTTGTTGCACTCATAACTTTTCCGGATAATTCATCGGGCAGCGGGTCTGGCCTGAGGGTTTTGTCCGGGAGATAAAATGGTTCAGCATCAAGCAGCATCCCAACAAACTCTCGACAGACTGTCCACAGCACTGGACAGCGGCACCTTCGTCGACGTGCGCCGAATGCTCAATGGACTGTCACCTGCCGACGTCGCCCACCTGCTCGAATCCTCACCACCCAAATTCAGACATATCCTGTGGCAAATGGTGGAAGTCGACCGCGAGGGCGAAGTCCTTGGTGAACTGGGCGATGATCTACAGGCACAATTCCTCGGTGATATGGACGCCAGGGAAGTGGCCCTGCTTACTGAAGGGTTGGAAGACGACGACATCGCCGACATCCTGCAACAACTGCCCGATCACGTCACGCAGGAAGTTCTCACCGCCATGGATCATCAGGACCGGGCGCGCCTTGAACGGGTGATGCATTATCCGGATGACGTCGCCGGCGGCCTGATGAACACCGACACCATTACCATCCGGGCCAGATTAACCCTGGATGTGGTGCTGCGCTACCTGCGACGTCACGACGAAATTCCGGAGATGACGGACAACCTGATCGTGGTCAACCGTGCCGATCAGTTCATCGGTCTATTGCCCCTGCGTACCTTGCTGGTATCGGACCCGAATGCCTCCGTGCGGGAGATGATGATCACGGATGTGGAACCCATTGGGGTCAATACACCTGACACTGAGGTGGCGCGACTGTTCGAGCGCAACGACTGGGTATCGGCTCCCGTGGTTGATGATAATGGCAAACTGCTGGGTCGTATCACCATTGACGACGTTGTCGATGTCATCCGCGAGGATGCCGATCGCTCTCTGATGTCCATGGCAGGCCTGGACGAGGATGCAGACACATTCGCCCCTTTCACGCGTGCCGCGCCTCGCCGCGCCATCTGGCTGGGCATCAATCTGATTACCGCTTTCATCGCCGCCTCGGTCATCAACCTCTTCCAGGACACCATCGAGAAGGTTGTCGCCTTGGCGGTGCTGATGCCGATAGTAGCGTCCATGGGTGGCGTCGCCGGTACGCAAACACTGACGCTGGTGGTGCGGGGTATAGCCATGGGACAGGTAGTTAAAAATAACCAGGCCTGGCTGATAAACCGGGAGTTGATGATCGGAGTGATGAACGGCGTCCTGTGGGCGGCTGTAGTGGCCATTGCTGCATCCCTCTGGTTTCAGGATTGGAACATTGGCCTGCTCATCGCCGCAGCCATGGTCATCAACCTGGTAACGGCCGCCCTGATGGGCGCGGTGCTACCACTACTCATGACACGGGTAAGTATCGATCCGGCGCTGGCCGGGGGAGTCGTGCTTACCACGGTGACCGATGTGGTGGGCTTCGTCTCCTTTCTCGGACTGGCGACACTGTTCTATGCCTGAGTACCGCGAAGACGAGTCCCAGGGAGCGGAGGAACCACCCAGCAAAAGCGCGCGCAAACGACACATGCTCGGCTTGCAGGCGATGGGAGAGTCGCTGGTGGGATTAAGTGACAAACAACTGGCCCAAATTCCTATCGACAATGAACAACTCCTGTCGGCGATCCGGGAGTGCCGGCAAATGCGCAGCAATAGCGCCCACAAACGCCACCTGCAATTCATCGGCAAGCTTATGCGCAACATCGACCCCGCCCCGATAGAGCAGGCGCTATTGATGCTGCACAAAACGCAGCAGCAAAACGCAGTGGCATTCCACCAGCTGGAGCAATTGCGCGAGGATATTCTGGCCGCAGGCGTGGGTGGAGTGGAACTGGCATGATGCGCTTTCCCGCAGCCGACAGGCAGCAGTTACGGCAACTGGTCTTGCAGCATCAGCGGGAAATAGAACGCCATAAACCGCCGTCAGCCAGTCGCAAGCTGTTCCGCTATCTCAAGGAATTACAGGAAACCTATGGCGATCCCGACTGAGCGGGAGTTGGAACAGGTAGTTGAGCTGCCGGTTTTGTTGTATTTTCAAAGATGTGGTCAAAACTCACCTGGGGATCGTTCCAGGAACCTCCGATAGTGTAGACGGCGCTGGACAGGAGTTTCATTTGCTTGTCGAAAACCTTGCTGACTACATACACCCCCGCCGCTACGGGCAAACTGGCGGCCAAAGCAGCAATCCAGGGCAGATTGCTCGCGAGCGGCAAAGTCGCCACTAATTCACCTTCCAGGCTTTTTTTCTCCACATCAGAAACACCACTGAACTGAAAGCTGGAACTACCCTTCACCTCCATCCGCGCAACTTCCAGCATGCCGTCATGTAAAGCGACTTCACCATCAACAGAGTCGAAAGGGATGCCCGATCCGAACATGTGGGACAGGCTCAGGCGCCGCACAATCTCGGCAAGGTTCAAAATACTGACCACGCGCAACGCTCCGGTGGCTCCGGGAGTCGCTTCAAGGAAGCTTCCCTGGCCAATCTTGACCTGCATGATGCCCTGCCCCTCGCGCAGTGAAAAGTCCTGCGGAGCGCCTGGCCAGCGCAGCTGGACCCCCAGATTGCCGCCCACGGTTTCCACCATGCGCTGGTAGTCAAAATACTCCAACGTTTGACCCAGATCATCGAAATCAAGACTGGCCTGCAATTCGGTATAACCCGGTTCACCCCGATGCCAAACCAACCGTCCGGGCCGTGCGGCGGGCAATCGCAGGCTGGCAAGTTCCCCGGTAATTTTCTCTGCGGTAAATTCACCCCCCTGGCCGTGCAGCACAAAGCTGAGCTCTCCCAGGCGTTGCCCGGTCTTGAACAGGTTGCGCAAGGTAACATCCACCACAGGTAAATCCTGCGCAGACTCACTGCCAGCGCCGGGTAGTTTGAAGTCGGGCAGACGGTCGAGATCCAGGTGTTCAATCTCCAGGCGTGACGGACCACCATCGCGGGCCAAAGATAGCGCTCCGCGCAACCAATCCGACGTCAGGGACAGGCTCAATTCGGCTCGTTCCTGCCCTAGACTCAATACGACATCCCGCAGCTCCTGCTGCAGAATCACCAGGGTGTCAGCGCGCAACCCGTCTATCACTACAGCAAACGGCACGAACGCTGGATCTGCCTGGTGACCGTCGGAACCAGCGGCAAGCGATCCTTCAGGCGCAAAGTCGGCAGGAGAAGGTATGGGTTCTTCGGGCAGCGCCGGCGTTTCCGACCCAGCCCCGCCAAGATACTTGTCAATAAAGTCAAGCCACTCGTCGCCCTGAATCAAGGATGTATGGCCAGTGACCAGTAGCACGCCCTCCTGTGCAACTGATGGCTCCGCGTTGATCCCCAAGCTACCGCCGCGCACCATACCATCGGCAATATTGAGCCTGAATTTGAGTTGCTCCCCAAGATCCAGTGACAATGGCATACCACCGCTCGTCAGGGAGCATCTCCAGATGCAGGTGTTGCGCCTCATCAGTACTCTTTTTCCAGGGCTGAGGAAGATCGATGCTGACGCCCTCCAGTTCACTGCTCACGGTAATCACGGGAGGCGCGCCGGACGCGAGCCGGATGTCCACCTCAGCCGCGGTTCGTCCACTGACAAATGCCAGGGGTTCCAGTTGCAACCAATCACGCACATCGGCCATGTCTACCTTGCTGGCCAGCTTGACATCCACCACAGAGGTAGCAGGAGCGTAGCTCTCTCCTGGCGCGCGTTTATCTTGCTCCAGAGTGGCACTGACCGTTTCACCCCAGAGTTCTCCCGTCAGCGCCGTGGAACTGATTCCCCGTGAAGTGCTATATGCAAACTCCCCGTTCACTGCTTGCACAGACAAATTTCCCGGCATAACCAACAGGTCCACATCGTGCCAGCGGGTTGCAACATCTACTTGTGGAACAACGGATTTGTCGCTGAGGTTCATCCATAGCGCAACGTCCGTTTCCAAACTACCGATTGCCGTCCAGTCGGCAAAGGCCGGCCCCACTGTCCCGGCAAGGGCCGACTCATTAAGCACCCTCAGGCCGTCAGCGGCAGGCCCGAGTACCTTGCCTGCAAGAGCCAGCGTGATCTGGCCCTGGGTATTAACTCGGGTCTCAACTGACAGTCTCTCCACAGTGGATTCGAACAGGCTAGCGCGATCAGCCCAGACACTGACCGCGCTATCGTCGATGAGCACGATACCTTGCTGTACCAGCACGGCTGGCCACTCGGGATGGTAACTCAGCTGGGTGTCCGCAACATTGAATGCCAACTGGATCGTGCGCTGCAGTGGTGTCGCACCTGGCTTGAGGCTGCCACGCCAGAGGAAAGCCCCCTGCTCGATGCGCCCCTCACCGATACTGTCAGACAACCAGTTCCGCAGGGATGGATCAAGCACATAGGGAATGTACTTGCCCCGATGGATGGGATGTGAATTCTGTAGTCCTACCAGCAAATCCATTTCGATTCCGGTGTCGTTGGGAATCAGCGGGATATTCAGGCCAAACAGCACCTTTGCCGTACCCTCCTCTGCCTGCGTAGTCAGCAGGCCGCTGGCAAGCCTGAAAGTGTCGTCATCCCAATCCAGATGCAACGTGCCGTACAAGTCTTCAAAGTTGCAGTGGCTCGAGATAAATAGCGGGGAAATCCAGGGTCAGCAATTGGCTGTCGAGTACGACAAAACCACTGCCTGGAGTGATCTGCGTATAACCGGTGGCAGATGCTATACCCGGCGCGCCATTGAATGAATCCACGGCGAGCGCCGTAAAATTCGCCCCTACCTGCCAATCATCAGTCGGGTGCTGTATGTCACCGATACTCACTTGCAGGGAAGGCAGCTGACCCCGGGGATGCAGCGCAGTTAAAACCTTACGCAGAGTCTCCGGAACGGCCCCCTGGCGGGAAATCATGGAAATGATCGGCTCCAGCGGCACATCAGACGCACGAATTCGCAGAGCATTATCCCATTGGTCTAATTGCAGCCGCGGCAGTGTTAACTCAACACTGTCCTGCTCCACCTGCAAATCCGCTACAAAGAGAGACCAGCGATTCTCCCTGTGTAGCAGGTGCCCCTGCAGCGCCACGCGCTGCAGGGGCACCTGCCAGGAAGAGTCCTGTCCCGTGACAAGCAGATCATGACCCTCCAGTCGCGCTTCCAGAGACGGATCACCCCTGTCCCAGTTTAACCAAAGCTGCAGGTCCACAGCACCATTGGCCCACACAGGGAGCGACTCATCCGACAATAGCTCCTTTACTGCGCCCAGGTCCGTAGAATGAATATTCAGGTAAAGCTGTCCTGAAAAAAGCTCAGGCTGAAAAGGGTCACCCACACCCTGCCCCAGAACAGCAATTCGCGCACCTCTACTGGAGGACAGTGTCGCTTCCACGCGGCGGAAACTTCCCTCTCGGGACAACTGCAAATCGAGACCCAGATCGCGTACCTCACCACTGGGCATGGTTAGTATCAGCCGATTGTTGCGCAGGGTAATCAACTCAACATTTAACAGAAATGTCCGCAGCTGCTCAGAGGACTCGTCGGCACGTCCTTCGAAGCCCGCGAGGCGCAGCGCCCCTTGACGGGATAGCTCGCCGCGCATGCTCAGGTCGGTGAGCACAATGCGGGTCATACGCAGTGACCGTGTACGCAGGCTGTTCAGTACATCCAGGGATATCCGTCCTTCAGACAACTCCAGGGGTGGATTGGAACTACCAGGAAAACTGAGGCGCAACTCGGTCAAAACGATGACAGGAGTGAAGGACTGCCACTCGCCGCTGACCTGTCGCGCCTCGATAATAAACGGCACGCGCTCGTTCAGCGCTTGCAATATTTCTGTGCGAAAGCCCGCCATGTTCGCGGTGAGCATGCGCCCCACACTGACATAGATTGCCAGCATCACCACGAGGATGATAATGCATCCCCAGAGTGCATTGGCTAATCGGTTAAAAAGAGGATTTTCCAAGAATCGGTTCCGCGAGTATTAATGGTCCGGGAGTTGGCGCCAGTCGAGAACGCCTCCACCCACTACTTCAATCAAGTCTGGAACAGGATTATGTCGAAGTGTTCCTGACTATAGCTAGTCTCCGCTCGCATGCTGATCGTCTTGCCGATAAATTCCTCCAGATCGGCAAGATGCTCTGATTCTTCATCCAGCAGGCGATCCACCACTCGCTGTGCGGCGAGCACCATCAGCGTATCATTTTCATAGGCCCTGGCCTCGCGCATGATTTCACGAAAAATTTCGTAGCAAACTGTTTCCGCCGTTTTCACTACACCACGACCCTGGCAAACTGGACAGCCTTCACACAGCACGCGGTCCAGGCTGTCCCGGGTGCGCTTGCGGGTCATCTCCACTAATCCGAGTTCCGAGACCCCGGCAATCTGGTTGCGCGCTGGATCGCGCTGCATAATTTTTTCAAGAGTTCGGTGGACTTGCCGACGGTGCTCCGGCATCCTCCATATCAATAAAATCAATAATTATAATGCCCCCCAGATTGCGCATCCGTAATTGCTGGGCGAGGGTAGCAGCGGCTTCCAGGTTAGTCGTGAGAATGGTCTCGGCTTGATTGCGCCTGCCAACGAATGATCCGGTGTTTACATCGATAGTTGTCATGGCCTCCGCCTGATCGAAGATAAGGTAGTCCACCTGACTTGAGTTCCACCCGGCGACCCAGTGCCCGCTGGATTTCATCCTCCACGCCATGCAGATCGAATAGCGGGCGCTCGCCGCTATAATACTCCAGCAATCCGGCCACTTCTGGCATGTAGTCGCGGCAAAATTCCTGCAGCACCTGAAAACACTCACTGCTATCAATGAATATACGTTCTACCGATAGTCGCGCCAGATCCCGCACAATGCGCAGATGCAGCGGCAAATCTTCATACAGCAATTCGGCTTTAGTGGCAGCCTTGGCGCGGCGCGATATTGCGGCCCACAAGCGCTTGAGATAGCGCAAATCCGCCGCAATTTCGTCTGGTCCAATGCCTTCAGCGGCAGTGCGCAGGATAAAGCCACCGGCATTGCGCATATCTTCGTCTGCCAGCGCTTCTGTCAACACCTCCTGCAGCCGGGCCCGTTCCGCTGGATCCTCGATCAACTGCGAAATGCCGATGTGGTGCGTTTGCGGCAGCAGTACCAGGTAGCGCGTTGATACTGATAACAGGGTGGTCAACCGCGCACCCTTGGTGCCCAGTGGATCCTTCGTCACCTGCACAATAATTTTCTTGCCGTCGTGCAGGTGGTCAGCGATATTCTTGGCAGAACGGCTGCTGTCTTCCCGGCCGCTGCCGTCGACGATGACAATATCCGAGACGTGGATGAAGCCGGTGCGCCCTACCCCTATATCGACGAAGGCCGCCTGCATAGCCGGCAAGACTCGCACCACTTTGCCGGCGTATATATTACCCACTATGCCACGGTTGACCGAACGTTCTATGTGAATATCCTGGGTGGAACCATTTTCCAGCAGGGCTACCCGTGTTTCCATCGGAGTGAAATTGACCAGAATTTGTTCACTCACCGGTCCGCCCCCTGACTCAGGTTGGAACTACTTTATTCAGTGCAGTTGCTATGTTGTTGGCGCTCAGCAGCTGCCAGGTTTCACACAGGGGTAGACCGACCACGTTAGTGTAGCTACCCTTTATGGAGCGCACGAAGGCTCCAGCCAATCCCTGAATCCCATATGCCCCGGCTTTATCCCAGGGTTCTGTTGTGTCCAGGTAAGCTGCACAGATCTCATCACTCAAGAGTGATGAACTCCACCTCTGTTTCCACCAGAGCAGACTTCATACCCGTAGCACAGCAGAGGCATACTGCGGTCAGTACGCTATGCCGTGCGCCCGCTGAGACGCGCCAGTATAGCCAGCGCGTCTACCCTATCCTGCGGCTTGCCCAGCACCATGCCGTCAATCACCACCACGGTATCCGCTGCCAGCACAGCATACGCGGGGGTCGGATAGTGGGTGGCAACCGCCCGCGCCTTTTCCCGCGCCATACGTTGCACGTAGTCTGACGGTACTTCACCGACACGTTGCGATTCATCTATATGGGCAGGATGACAGGTATAACTTACCTCCAGCTGGTCCAGTAATTCCCTGCGACGCGGTGACGCCGAGGCCAGGATCAAGCGCGTATCCGGCATATCAGCTAACCCGGTAATGGCGACGCAAACCGCGCAGCGTATGCAGAACAACCGGCCACAGCAGAGCGCTGGAGAATGCGGGTAACAGAAACAATCGGGGCAGGGTACTCACGCCTTCAATATTTTGCAGCCATTGACAGATCAGCTGGTTGATCCCGACCAGAATGAAGACTACCCCCGCCTGCTGCCACAGACTATAGACTCTCAGGCGTTGGTAAAGGATCAGGGACAGCAACGCCACCACTACCAGAGCGAAAGCATTTTGCCCCAGTGCCGAGCCTTCCAGCACATCGATACCCAGCCCAAGTACCAGACCGGTGGCGATGCCAACCCGATGGGGCAGCGCAATACACCAGTAAATCAGCGTCAGTGCCACCCAATCGGGCCGTCCCCACTGCAACCAGGGGGGGAGCGGCAGGACCGCCAATACATAAGCCGCCAGAAAGGTCAGGAGGATGACGCTGTAGGCATGCCCTTGCCGGTCCACGACGGGTTAATTTTCCTGGCTTTCGGGGGAGGTGAATACCAGCAGTACATGCCGCGTGCGATCCAGCGCTGCACTTGGCGCGGCCCGCACGCGGGCGAAAGCTTCACCGGTATCCCGCTCGACCTCCGTCACTACCGCCACCGGGTACCCCTCGGGAAATCGTCCCCCAAGACCAGAGGTTACCAACAGATCGCCCGGTTGAATGTCGGTAGTTGACGATACATAGCGAATTTCCAGCGATCCCAGCTCACCGGTCCCTTCAGCAATTGCTCGTACGCCATTGCGATTCACCTGCACAGGGACAGAGTGTGTCACATCGGTTATCAACAGCGCCCGCGAGCTGTCGCTACTGACTTCCACAATCTGCCCCATCAATCCATCGGCATCGATGAGGGGTTGTCCGACAAAATACACCATCGCTTTCACCCTTGTTCAATACCAGCTGGAGCCGCTCCGGATCCGGTGACACACCGACCAGCTCTGCCACCAATACATCGTCGCGTAGCAACGCGCTGGAATTCAGCAGGGCTCGCAGCCGCACATTTTCGGCCTGCAGCGAAGCCATCTGCTGTGAGCGACCCTGCAGTATCAGGTTCTCCCTTTGCAGGCGCTCATTATCCTCCAGCAGCTGGGTTCTCGTTTGCGCGTGGGTCTGGGTCCATTCAAGGAAACGCGTTGGCAGGTTCGCCGCCCAGAATATTGGGGAGACGATAGTGTCGAGCACCGCTCGAGCAGATTGCAGGTTATTGTAACGCAGGTCCGCCGTAATCAGGCCGACAACGATCAGGATCGCAAGCAACGCCCGCAGCACAAGGGAGGATTCTTTGACGAATAATGGCTTGATGTCGGCTCCTCAGTGGCCCTGATCGGCACACAGTACCGCACAACGCGCCCGACCTGACACAGCGTGGAACAGGCCCGGCAGACACTCGCACAGCACGAGCTTCCACCAGCGCGCGTTACTCGGTAGACAACAAATCTATGGTGCGCCGATCCATTCTTTCCATGGCAATGCCACCACCACGGGCAACGCAGGTCAGGGGGTCATCCGCGACAATGACCGGCAGACCAGTTTCCTCGGAAATCAGGCGATCAAGGTCGCGCAACAGGGCTCCCCCGCCCGTCAACACTATACCGCTTTCGGCGATATCGGCTGCCAGTTCCGGTGGCGACTGCTCCAGCGCGGATTTTACGGCCTGCACAATTGCCGCCAGTGGATCCTGCAGTGATTCCAGTATTTCATCACTGTTCAGCGTGAAGCTGCGCGGTACGCCTTCCGCCAGATTGCGGCCGCGCACATCGATCTCGCGCAACTCACTGCCGGCGAAGGCACAACCTACCTCCAATTTGATGCGCTCGGCGGTCGCATCACCAATCAGACTGCCATAGCGGCGTCGCACATGCGAGACGATGGCCTCATCGAAGCGATCACCGCCGACGCGCACGGAATCCCGGTACACCACGCCATTGAGGGAAATGATGGCCACCTCTGTCGTACCACCACCAACATCCACCACCATACAACCGGTGGCCTCGTCCACACTGAGCCCCGCACCTATCGCAGCCGCCATGGGCTCCTCAATCAGGCGGACATCCCGGGCACCCGCACTGAGGGCCGACTCGCGGATGGCGCGACGCTCTACCTGTGTTGACATACAAGGAACACACACCAACACCCGCGGGCTGGGACGGATAAACTTGCTCTCATGCACCTTGGCGATGAAATGCTGCAACATCTTCTCGGTGACCAGAAAGTCGGCGATCACGCCGTCCTTCAAAGGGCGAATGGCAGTGATATTGCCGGGCGTGCGGCCCAGCATACGCTTGGCCTCAGTGCCAACCGCCTCGATGGTTTTCTGGCCGTTGTGGATGCGAATGGCGACCACAGAAGGCTCATTCAGCACAATGCCTTTATCGCGCACATAGATCAGCGTGTTGGCCGTACCGAGATCTATGGAGAGGTCACTGGAGAACACTCCGCGGAGCTTTTTAAACATGAATTCCTGCTACCCTGTGAAAACAACGGGGAACCCCGTGTTAGAGTGCTCTGTACATCTCTAATTACCGACATTTGCGGCTGAAAAAACCATCGCAGAGCCGGTTTTATTGGGAGTTGGCTTAATTGTGCAACTGTACCAACCACAGGGATTTTGGGCAAGGCGCAAATGTGATAAGTTTACGCCCCCTGCTGCCCCGAGGGCGGCTCCGTGCGATTTCATCACCATGACTATCAAGCAAGACGACATTGAAAAGATTGCGGAACTGGCCCGTATTCGCATTTCTGACGAAGAAATCGGCCAGGTCACCCGGCGCATCACGGAAATATTGCACATGGTGGACCGGTTGCAGGCAGTGGATACCCGCGATGTGGAGCCCATGGCCAATCCACTGGACGCCATCCAACGCCTGCGCCCGGACGAGGTGACCGAGAGCAACCGCCGCGATGCCTTCCAGGCCATTGCTCCTGCCGTCGAAAACGGCCTCTATCTGGTTCCCAGGGTTATCGAATAATCGGCTGGTGCCGCATCAGGACTTCTGCAATGCACAATAAATCTGTCGCCCAGCTGGTAAAAGGGCTGCGTGAACGCCAGTTTTCCAGTGTCGAGGTGACCCGTACTTACCTGGACCGGATCGCCGCGCTGGATTGCCAGTACAACAGTTTTATCAGTGTCGATGAGACGGCGGCCCTGGCTGCGGCGGCGGCCGCCGACAAGAGCCTGGCCGCCGGTAATGGCACCGCGCTGACGGGCATTCCCATCGCGCACAAGGATATTTTTTGCACGGACGGCATGCGCACCAGTTGCGGTTCACGCATGCTGGACAACTTCGTGCCGCCCTACGATGCCACGGTAATCCAGCGCTTTAAATCGGCTGGAGCGGTGCTGCTGGGCAAGACCAATATGGACGAGTTTGCCATGGGCTCTTCCACCGAGAGCAGCTTTTACGGCCCGACCCGCAACCCATGGAATACAGAACTGGTGCCCGGCGGCTCTTCCGGCGGCTCTGCCGCCGCAGTGGCAGGCCTGCTGGCGCCCGCGGCCACCGGCACCGATACCGGGGGCTCTATTCGCCAACCCGCCGCTTTTTGCGGCATCACCGGCCTGAAGCCTACCTATGGCCGCGTGTCCCGCCTGGGCATGGTAGCCTTTGCCTCCAGTCTGGACCAGGCAGGCCCTATGGCGCACAGCGCCGAGGACTGCGCTTTACTGCTCAATACCATGGCCGGGCACGACCCGTTGGACTCCACGTCATCGACTGCGGCCACCGTAGACTACTGTGCGACGCTCGGCGACAGCCTGGACGGGCTGCGAATCGGCCTGCCCCGTGAATACTTCGGTGAGGGACTGGATAATGCCACCGGCAAGTGCATCGATAACGCGCTGCAGGAGCTTGCAGCGCAGGGTGCCACGCTGGTCGATGTGTCGCTGCCCCACAGCGCGTTGACCATTCCCACCTACTACATCATTGCCCCGGCGGAGGCCTCCACCAACCTGTCCCGCTTTGACGGTGTGCGCTACGGCTACCGCTGCGATAATCCAGTCGACCTGCACGACCTGTATACCCGCACCCGGCAGGAAGGCTTTGGGGACGAAGTCAAACGTCGCATCCTGGTGGGCACGTATGCCTTGTCCGCCGGCTATTACGACGCCTATTACAAGAAGGCCCAGCAGGTCCGTCGCCTGATCAAACAGGATTTCATGAACTGTTTTGAGCAGGTGGATATTATTGCCGGCCCCACCACACCGGGCCCGGCTTTTGCACTCGGCGCCAAGTCCAACGACCCCATCGCCATGTATCTGGAAGACGTGTACACCCTCGCCGTCAACCTCGCCGGTCTGCCGGGTATGTCCGTGCCCGCTGGCTTTGTGGATCAACAAACCGGTGGGACTGCAGTTGATTGGCCGTCATTTTGAGGAGGCGCGCCTGCTCAATGTGGCCCATCGCTTCCAGCAGGCCACCGATTGGCACCTGCGCACGCCTGGCTCCGCACAAGGAGGACACCAGTGATGCAGTGGGAAAGCGTGATCGGCCTGGAAGTACATCTGCAACTGGCGACCAGGTCCAAAATATTTTCCGGCTCGCCCACCGCCTTTGGCGCCGAGCCCAACACCCAGGCCAGCGCGGTCGATCTGGCCATGCCAGGCATGCTGCCGGTACTTAACGAAAAGGCCGTGTGCTATGCGGTCAGATTCGGTCTGGGCATTGGCGCCCACATAAGCAAGCGCTCTGTGTTTGACCGCAAAAACTACTTTTACCCGGACCTGCCCAAGGGTTACCAGATCAGCCAGTTCGAGTCCCCGATCGTCGGCCAGGGCAGCTTCGAGATTCTGCTGGAAAATGGCAATACCCGCTCTATCGGCATCACCCGGGCCCATCTGGAGGAAGATGCAGGAAAATCGCTGCACGAGGATTTCCACGGCCAGACCGGTATAGACCTCAACCGCGCAGGCACACCGCTGCTGGAAATCGTGTCTGAACCAGACATTCGCAACGCGGCAGAAGCCGTGGCCTATCTGAAGGCACTGCACAGCCTGGTAACGTATCTGGGCATATCCGACGGCAATATGGCGGAGGGATCCATGCGCTGCGATGTCAACATCTCCCTGCGTCCCGCCGGCTCAGAAACGCTCGGCACGCGGGCAGAAATCAAGAACGTCAACTCCTTCCGGTTTGTGGAGAAAGCCATTCGCCACGAAATTGAACGGCAGTCGGCGATTCTGGAAGATGGCGGCAAGGTCGTGCAGGAAACCCGCCTGTACGATGCCGAACGTGACGAAACGCGCCCCATGCGCAGCAAGGAAGTCGCCAACGACTACCGCTACTTCCCCGAGCCAGACCTGCTGCCAGTAGTCATAGATGACGCCTACATCGAAGCCATTCGCAGCACCCTGCCCGAATTGCCTGCGGATAAACGTCAACGCTTTCTTACACAGTATGGGCTCAGCAAGTACGACGCCAATGTCCTGTCCGATAGCCGAGCGCTAGCCGATTACTTCGAGTCGGTTGCAGCAGAATGCGGCGATGCCAAGATAGCCGCCAACTGGGTCCAGGTGGAACTGCTCGGCCAGCTCAATCGCGATGAGAGAAGCATCGAGAACTGCCCGGTGTCCGCCGCCAACCTGGGAGGTCTGATCCGGCGCATCCTCGACCACAGCATTTCTGGAAAAATCGCCAAGCAGGTGTTTGAGGCGATGTGGCAGGGCGAAGGCAGCGCCGATGCAATTATCGAGGCGCGGGGCTTACAACAGGTCAGCGACAGCGGCGCACTGGAAACCATTGTGGATGACGTCATCACCGCCAATGCAGCGCAGGTAAAACAGTACCTGGACGCTGACGAGGCCAAGCGCAAAAAACTGGTAGGTTTTTTTGTGGGCCAGGTAATGAAGTTATCCAAAGGTCAGGCGAACCCGCAGATGGTCAATGACCTGCTCGCGAAAAAGTTGGTATAGGGGAAGCAGCACGATGCGCAAAGACAAGAAAACAGTTCTCGACGAGGTGTGGACCGAGGACCATGTGAAGAGCTTCCTGAAAGTTAAGTCCCACGATGGCTCAGCGGAGGATTTCCACATGCTGCTGAAAGCCTACCAGAGCATGCGCGCTGACGATTTCGAACTGTTTGTGTCGTTCTTCTGCAACGACGGCCGGGACCTGAACGCCATCGGCAAGGATGGGCGCACCGTGTTGGAGATCATCTCTACTCACCGGCATGGGGTCGAATACGCTGATATCCTGAAGGCTGCGGGGCGGGTTAGTCTGGATCGATAGATCACCGGTCAATGTCCGAGTGAAGTCGGGGTCACTCCTGCCATCCTATCGGCTCTGCCGGATACAATATCTTCGATCATTGGCATCGACTCCGGCCGGGAAGGCCTTTTCGCCTGCTTCCCCGATACTCGCAGGCGAAAAGGCCTTCCCGGCCAGATCCTTGTACCGTGTCGCCTACATCGGACATTGGTCTGATGATAGCACGGAACGAGGGATTGGGTGTCGGGAGTGCAATTCGTCCGCGAGTATCGGGGAAGCGGGCGAATTGCACTCCCGGAGGCATCGAGAGCCCGCCAACCGCATGCACCCCGACGCCCGAACCCGCTAGCATCGGTCATCCACATCGAATCAAATTGGCGGATCGTTCTGTGAACAACCAGATGGGGTAACGCAGCTAGGCATCGTAAGGTACTCGCCCTTTCGAAAACTTTTCGCGATTCTCGCGCTTTTTCTCCTCACTTTTACGCAACAGTACATACACCGCGCCAGTGCCGCCGTGCTGCGGCTGGGCACTGTGAAACGCCTGCACGATCTCCAGCTCGCGCAGCCAGTGGTCAACACAGCCCTTGAGAATCGAGCTGCGTTCTTTTTCCGCGTTACTGGACCCTTTGCCGTGAATCAGCAGCACACTGCGCAGTCCCAGCTGCTGGGACTCTACAATGAACTCGAAAATCTCCCGACGGGCGACCTCGACCGTCATGCGGTGCAGGTCAAGCCTCGACTGGATCTCATAGCGGCCCTGTTTGAGTTTGCGAAAAACGCCGTTTTGCACGCCAGGACGCTTGAATTCGAGCACAAACCAGGCGTCCAGCGGCGCGATCGCATTATCGGTAAGCTGGTTACGGTCCAGCTCCGGCAACTGTGCTGCCGCGCGCCGGCGGTGTTCCAGGGAAGGGTCACTGTCGGGCGGTGTTTTGCGGGCAAGGTCGACCCTGGGCTCGCGTTTCAGGCGCACCACATCGGACATTGCCTGTGAAAAAACCTTGTCATTGTCACTGCTCATCATTACCCACCCCGCCTGCAGTCCGGTATTATAGCCCTCGGCACGACTGAATATGGCAGACATATGATCGAATCGAAGCAAGCGGCTGCGATTTGCCCACTGTGTGGTAGCGACAACCAATGTGCGATAGCCGCGGGACAGCCTGCGGCAAGCTGCTGGTGCCAGACCGTCACCATTAGCCCCGTGGCCAGGGCACAAGCAGCGGACTCCGCCGGCGAACGCTGCCTGTGCCCTGCCTGCGGCCAACCCACAGGAGAGCGCCAGGATGAAGGGTAGTATCGCGCGCGGGGCCAGCTATCTGACGCGCGGCGCACGGCTGCTAAACCATCCCTCGCTGCGCCCGTTTGTGCTCATACCCCTGGTGATCAATATACTGATCTTCGGTGCCCTGATCGGTATTGGCTTCAGCTACATGAGCGACCTGATGGACTGGATGCTGTCACGTATTCCCGACTGGCTGCACTTTATTAAATGGATTTTATGGCCACTCATCGGCATCACAGTGAGCCTGATAACCGGCTATCTGTTCACCTCGGTCGCCCTGATTATCGCTTCGCCCTTCAATGCGCTGCTGGCTGAGAAGGCTGAGGAGCTGATTACCGGGCAGCCGGTCGCCTCACTGGAAGGATTGGGTGCGGCGCTGCTGGCAGTGCCAAGAAGCATTTTGCGGGAAATACTCAAGCTGCTGTACTACATACCTATGGCGCTTTTCGCGCTGTTGCTCTCCTTCATCCCGGGGATAGGCGCTGTGGCATGGCTGTTACTGGGTGCATGGATGATGAGCATACAGTTCGTGGACTATCCCATGGACAACCACCAGCTGAGTTTTGCCAAGGTCAAGGCAGCCGTGCGTTCACGTCGGCTGAGCAGCATGGGCTTCGGCGGTCTGGTGGCGCTGTGCACCGGCATACCGCTGGTCAACTTTTTTGTAGTACCCGCTGCCGTAGTGGGCGCGACTCTACTGTGGTGTGAGGAACTAAACCAGTAGTTCCTCGGGCGGGTGTGTGCACTCCAGCTTCGACCCCAACAGCGCCTCCAGGTCCGGCAGCAGAAACGCGTCATCTTCGCTGGCAAAGCTGATCGAGGTGCCTGTCGCGCCGGCGCGCCCGGTGCGGCCGATACGGTGCACGTAATCCTCCGGGTCCTCCGGCAGGTTGTAGTTCACCACATGGCTCACGCCCTCGACATGGATGCCGCGTCCCGCCACATCGGTAGCCACCAGTACCTTGATTTCACCCTGTTTGAACTGCTCCAGGGTGCGTGTGCGTTTGGCCTGGGGAATTTCACCCGACAGGATGCCGGCGGCGATGCCAGACTTGCGCAGGCGTTCGTGCAGGCGACTCACCTGGTCGCGCCGGTTGGCGAAGACAATCGCTCTGGTGCAACCCTCACTGCGCAACAGGTTGTTGAGTACCTTGTAACGCTGCTCGCTGCTGACCAGATAGACTTTCTGGTCCACCGCGCTGGCGGCGACGCTCTCCGGCTCAATTTCCACCTTGATCGGCTGGTACGTCCACTGCTGGGACAGGTTGATGATGTCCTGGGTAAACGTGGCGGAGAACAACAGCGTCTGCCGGTTTTCCTTCGGCGGTGTCGCGCGCACAATACGTTTGACCTGCGGGATAAAACCCATGTCCAGCATGCGATCAGCTTCATCCAATACCAGGATTTCGACATGATCCAGGTATAAGTCGCGGCGCCCCATGAAATCAAGCAGACGGCCTGGCGTCGCCACCACCAGGTCCACCACGCTATTAGTGAGCCGATTGAGCTGCTTCTGGTAGTCCATGCCACCGATCAGGGTCGCCACCTGCAAGCCCGTGTATTTGCCCAGTTCCTCAGCATCGGCGGCAATCTGCATTACCAGTTCCCGGGTGGGCGCGATAACCAGGGCGCGAGGTTCACCCACGAAGCGTTCGCCCTGCAACGGATGGCAAAGCTGATCATTGAAAATAGTGATAAGAAAAGCAGCCGTTTTACCGGTACCCGTCTGGGCCTTGCCAATCGCATCGTGGCCCTGCAGGGTATGCGGCAGTATTGCTCCCTGGATGGGTGAGCAATAATGAAAGCCCAGATCGGCGATGCCGTGCATCAGCTCGTCACGCAAATCCAGATCGTGGAAACGGGTTTCTCCTTCCCTGGGCTCAACAGTGAAATCATCCAAAGACCAGGAGAGTGCAGCGGCAGCGGACTTGCGTGAGCGGCGGCGCTTGCGTCGCTTGTCCTGTGATTCCTCCTGATCATCCTCGCGCTTTTTATCGGACACTGTGGCTCTGTGGGAGGGCTCCTGGCGGGGCGGTTGGCCGTGGCCAGATGTGGCAATATTGGGGCTGCGGGGAACTTCGTTATTCTTCGCCATACGATTGACTAAACTCTTGATCAACTCTGCTTACCCTTGGGGTGCTCAAAAAACGCGCTAGTCTACCACTTCGTGCTCTGAATAGGTGGAGACTCGCGACAATACGTTTCAGCGGCATGCGTCAAGATCTGTCTGGCCACAGCCTGGAGAGAAAGTAATCGACACTGGTAAAGCGTCCGCCACCAGTGAATAGAAGGCTGAAAAGCATCAGCAAATAGGTCACGCCGAATTCAATGCCGTTGTTGAGGATGACAAATCCGCCCTTTTCCGTGAGCCATGCATAATTGCCATGTTCTTGCAGAATATCCCTCGCCGCACCCAGGCGCACCGCCACCTCCTCCGCGCTGGAGTCGGCAATAGCGGCCCAGCCGTGGTCCCAATGGACTGTGAATATGGCAACGACCATGGTGAACATGAGCGGTATTGAAATCCAGCGTGTGGCAAGACCCAGCAGTAACAGGAGTGCGCCAATCGCCTCAGTGTAGGCGGCCAGGTGCGCCAGCAGGCTGGGATAAGGCAGGCCCAAGCCCCATTCGGCATTACCAAACCACTCGATGGTGTTTTCCATGCCGGCTATTTTCTGCGTTCCGGCCATCCAGAACACAGGAACAAGAAAGAGGCGCAGGGCCAGTGGTGCCAATCCGTCCAGATATTTCAGGCGCGAAAAAATGGCGTTGTGTATGATGTAATACCCCTGCACTAATGCCTGCATAAAAAATATCCCATGATGATCGATCCATTGTGACAACAGAAAGAGTAAAAAGGTTTCGCCGACCAGACACCCGCCGATTTTCATCGGCATTGGCCTGACCGACCACTATGAAAAGTAGCAGAATACCCGACTATATCGGCGAGTGTCGTGCGTTGCTGGCCATCGCCTGGCCGATGATTATCGCCCAGGTCGCGCAGGTTGGCACCGGGGTGGTCGATACGATCATGGCGGGGCGCTACAACGCGGATGATCTGGCCGCCATCGCGATTGGTTATAACATCTGGTTGCCGATCTATCTGGTATTCACCGGGGTCATGCTGGGTGCTACCACGATCATCGCCCAGGATTTTGGTGCAGGGCGCCTGCAACATATACGCGATTCGCTGCCCCAGGCACTATGGTTGGCGCTGTTGCTGGGACTGGTGGCCGGCCCCCTGTGCTACTTTACCAATCCGCTGCTCAGCCTGCTGCACCTGGACGCCGATACCCAGCGCAAGAGCCATGACTACCTGCAGGCGATCGCCTTTGGCATGCCGGCAGCAGCGCTGTTCCAGGCCCTGCGCTGCCACACCCAGGGCATCGGCATTATGCGTCCCTTTGCGGTGGCCAGTATCATCGGGTTTATCGCCAATATCCCGCTGAATTACGCCTTTATCTACGGCAAATGGGGGGCGCCGGAACTGGGCGCCGCTGGCTGCGGCTGGGCGACAGCCATCGCCATGTGGCTGAGCCCGCTTCTCATCAGCCTGTATATGGCCCGGGCCGACACGCTAAAACCCTTCCTGCCGCCGCTCAAATTCGTCGCACCCAATATTCAGGCGCTGCGGGAGATATGTCGACTGGGCCTGCCCATGGGCCTCTCCTTTTTTCTGGAGATGGCTGCGTTCTCCACCATTGCCCTGTTTATTGCCACCCTGGGAAACACCGCCATGGCCTCTCATCAGATTGCCTTTAATGTGTGGGATGCGACCTACATGATACTGGTCAGCATCGGCGCGTCCCTGGCCACACGGGTGGGCCACGCCGTTGGCGCCGGCGACAAGGCCGGGGTGAGACTGGCCATTGGCTGCGGGGCGTCAATTACACTCATGGTCGGCCTGGCCTGCATGATTCTGCTGCTGTCCGCCCCCGGCCTGATCATTGGTGCCTACACCGATAATGAGGCCATCCACAGCATGGCCAGCACACTGATTCGACTGGCCGCCCTGTTCATTGTCCTGGATGCCGTGCAAATCACCGCGACGTTCTCACTGCGGGCGTTCAAGGACACGCGCTTTCCCTTTATTGTGCTGTGCTGCGCCTATTGGTTGATCACACTCCCGCTGGGTTACTGGTTGGGCATCGTCGTGGCGCAAAATCCCCTGGAGGGCACGACAGGATTCTGGAAAAGCATGATTACCGGCATCGCCCTGAGTGGCGTCGTGCTCAGTTGGCGACTGGCAAGAACACTCAAGACTTTTTCTGCACCCCGGTAGTTTTCACAGGTGGTGTTTTTGGTAAGATGTCGCGCCCCTGTCGGGAAGAGTGTAGCGGCCAGCTCACCACTTCTTAAAATTCAGCGGGAGGGATCAGGAAGAAATTCTGCTTATGACAGCCCACTTTTTTTGTCCTAGACATTCCGGCGCATGGTGTCACGCACTGGATGTCCCGGCGTGGATCATCTGGTCGCTGTTTTTGACGCTGTCAGGCAGTCGCTGAAGGTCGGCCCGCAAGACACCGGCAGTGAACGCCGCGTAGCTGCAGTCAGCCACGCGATGCAGACGGGCTTGAAGAAATAGTCCCACCGAGGACATAAAGGAGGTTTCCGTGAACAGATCGCTGACGCTCGCACTGATCCTTGCCCTCATCGGTGCGGCATTACCGGTACGCGCGCAGACCCCGCCCACAGTGGTGGAAATCGCTGCGTCGCTCCACGTACTCGTGCTCCTCGCCGACGGCTCGGTCGTAGCGCTCGGCGACAACCGCTCCGGGCAACTGGGCCGACCCAAGGGCATCCGCCAATTCTTTCCGGCCGAGCGCGTGCCGCTGCCCGCCAAGGCCGTGCAGGTCGCTACCGGAGAAGACACGTCGTTCGCGCTACTCGAGGACGGCACTGTGTGGGCGTGGGGGCGTGGCTATTACGGCACGCTGGGCGTCAGTTTAAATGGCGCCACCGAACGGCACACACCTGAAGTGATTCCCGGGCTGCAGGGTGTCTCCCAGATCGTGGCCGATGGCAATACGCAGCGTCTGGCCGATGGCACAGTACGCGCATGGGGGAACTGCCGCGTTTCTGACCGAAGCCACCAGTGGCCCGAGTGTCCTCCGTGTACGCACGGTGTCGCTGCCAGACATTGGGGATGCCGCCTCCGGCTCCGAGTCGATAGCCCGCTGGCTGACGGCGCTTGAGCGCATTTGGCGGGTTGCCGGATTGCTGACCGGAGGCGAGCAGGTGTCGACAGGTGTGATCAGCCCGACAGGGGGGTGCCGGTGTGCCGCAGCCGATCCCCTGCCAGGCCTCGAGAACATCGCCCGCATCACCGGCGCTCCGTCGCTGGGCTTTGCCTTGACGAAAGACGGGCGTGCGATCGGGTGGGGACAAAATGAGCGACGGATCCGCTCGGGCTCGGTCACGTGACGGCAGAACCGCAGCCTCCCACGGAACTGCCGCTGAAGGACGTGGTGTCGATCGCGACAAATGCAAGGGGCGACGGTCGCTGTCACGCGTGATGGACGGGTGTGGTCCTGGGGATACAACGTGCATGGCGGCCTCGGCAACGGCCTGTACGGCGAGTCGTCCGACCCCGGCCAGCCGACGCCTCAACCGGTCAAGGGCATCAACGATGCGGTCGAGGTCAAGGCCGGGAGCTATGGCCGCCACTTTATCGTCCGTAGACGAAACGGCACGCTCATCGGCTGGGGCAACAGCGACTGGGGGCAACTCGGCGCCGGCATCTCCGGCGACTATCAGCCGACGCCGACAGCGATCGCACTCCCGGAGGTCGAGGCGTACTGGCTCGGCGGCAACTTCTCATTCGCCAGAACGCAGGACGGCGCGATCTGGTTCTGGGGTGAGCATGCCGGCGCGCAAGGCTGCTCGGCGTGAAAAGGGCAACAGAGTGTGCCGGCGAAGGTGCCGATGGACAAGCTTTTGCCCAGTAAGGCGTGACACCTGCTCTAGAACGCGGGCCGCCTGTAAGGTATCGACGACACGGTTGGCTACAAAAGCCAGACCAGCTATTGCGCGGCGGCTTGGCACTCCGCGCCGTCATACGGGAGGCACATGTAGACGTCTCGGCGGTTTGCGTACCCATGGGTGTCTCGACGCTGCCTGGCCCCGTAGCGTCGATACCGACCGCCACCTCGCCATCGGTCTTCACGACATAGGTCCCGTGCCCGTGCACACGAAATCCTGCTCATGCTCCCGGAGTACATATTTCCAGCCACGTATCCATCAACCAGGTGATATCGCACGTCTTGGCAGTAATCTTATCCGACGCAGGATTGCTGCGGATTCGGATGATGTGTTTCTTCGTTTTGAGTCCGGCGACGTACTCCGTTGCCATCGGGGTGCTCAACCTGTACTGCAGCTTTCGTCCGCTCACAATCTTCGGCGGATACGGGCAGTGCACCGCCGGGCTGGCCCGAGCTCTGGGCATCCTTCATTGTCTGCAGAAATTCCGCGTCCTCTCGCCAATTTCTGCGCTTCGCTTTACTTCATCCGGCCTGAAAATGCTGAAGCCCTGTTCGTCGTGGTGTTCGAAGATAATGTTGCCATCACGTTTATGGCCAAAGGTGAGTTCGACTGACTGGCTCTCGAAATTCTCGTAGCCACCCATGCGGATATGCAGGCTGCGGGCGACGCCATCGGCGGTGTTGCGCAGATGAGCGTCGTCGTCCAGGTAGCGCTCGTACTTGAATGTGGTCTGCACACGGCCACCGGTACCCGGCTTGCCTTTGACGCTCATCTGCGAGTCGACCTCACTCTCGACCGTGACTCTTCCATCTGCATCGGGGCAGGCATCCATCTTCGACTTCATGCGCACCTTGCCGTTGATACCGTTCTCATTTACCTCGAACTCCAACGACTGGGTCAGCGAGCCGTCCTTTCCGAATTCCAGCTCAAATGAGCCAGATGCATCGGTAGCTTTTATCGGCCCCGCCTTGTGCAGCTTGGCGAGCGTTTCGTCCGACATGCTGTTACCGCGCCCTGACCATACTGCCGGTGATCAAGCCGACGAAACTGCCGAGGCCCATGCCTAAAAGGCCGCTTTGCATGCCTTCTCCGGTGAATGCTACCGGGATGATCTTCGGCAGCTCCAATTCGGCGGCACGTATCTTGCGCTCGTAGGCATTACCCAATGCCTGCAAGGCTTCGATGGCCTGAGCTTCACCGCCTAGCTCTTTATCCATTCCGGTTGCTTGCATCAATTTGTAGTGCAGCCAGTAGTCGCCACCGAGATTTTGCGCAAGGTGGGATCCGGCCCTTCGGCCAGGAAGCGGTCAATTTGTGCCTGCGTCGGAATGATGTCGGCTTGCGGCGGTGCTGTCGGTGGCGCTTCGCGAGCGGGTTCGGGGTCGGGACGCCCGCAGGCTATGAGCATCGTGGCCATCAGCACCATCAGGCCGGCGTTTTTCATCGCTGCGTAAAGATCCGGTTGACGGTCAGCATTCTGCCGGCGACCTGCTCGCCCTCGATCATGCAAGACAGGGAACCGAACGCTGTCCTTCAGGCCGTGGGCACACCATAGAGCGCCAGTCCAGCCGAACGCCAGTACCACTAATAACCTACATATTCAGCTTGGACATCCGTATTCCTATAAACATTTTCCATTGTCCGATTAGACAGACAAGATACGAGGACAAGTCAAGGGCGATCCGAGTCATTCGATCAATGGCCCATTCCGTGCGAATGAACGCGCCAGCCAAATCAGCTGGAGGTTGAATTGCAAAGAATTAAATATCAATTAGACTCTGACACGGGGAGCGTGGTTGTTATACGGCATGGTCTCTGTATTTAGCTGTTAGGAAATAATTGTTTAACAACAGGAGAGATGCCATGCAAGATTACTTTTTTCTAATCCTGATTTCGATATTGTCCAGTGTACATGCGTTGGCTGATGGAGACGCGGCGCAGGATGCGCGAGACGCAGCGAAGGAGCGGGCGCAGCAGGAAGCTGCGCAGCGAGAAAAAGCTGCAAATCGAACGGCAATAGCAAGACGATGCGGATGAAATGAACGCCAAACAAAACAGAGACGCAATGGATAGCAAGCGAAAGATGCTGGGGTCAGCGGCAACTGGAAAATCTGATGCTGAAGTGAATAGCCTATATGATGCCAAAATCGAAGAAGGAGCCCAAACCGCCCAGACTGCCCGTAAAGCACTTTCCGAAGGCCAGGGAGCAGACGCAGTAAAACAGGTGACGGGAAAGTCTATGGCGGAAATGGAAAACATGTCAGACGAAGAGGCTGAAGCATTCTCGAAGGAAATGGAGGAAAAATACGGTAATTAAACAGAGCCAGGCGGATTGCTAGGTATGAAGGTGCGAGCAGGCCGGGCAATCCGCCCGCGCGCGGAGCAGCAACTGGCGAAACTCCATGCTGCGCAAATCCACCAACAGCAGCTTGCCGCGCAGTGGCTCGCCGAAGCCCGTCAGGACCTTCAGGGCCTCCATGGCCTGCAGGGAACCGATCACGCCCACCAGCGGCGCCAATACGCCGCTCTCGCTGCAACTGAGCGCGGCATGCGCATCTCCCTCTACATACAGACAGCGATAACAAGGTCCGCCGCGCAACGGGTCAAAGACTGCCAGTTGTCCTTCACTGCGCACCGCTGCTCCTGACACCAGTGGCACGCCAGCAGCGATGCAGGCGCGATTCAGGGCGAAACGCGCCGGATAGTTGTCAGTGGCGTCGAGCACCAGGTCGACGCGCGCCAACAGCGCCGGCATGGCGCTCTCGGTCAGTCGCTGCTCGATCACCTCCAGCTTTACATCCGGATTGAGAGCAGCGATTGCGGCGGCCGCCGAGCGGGCCTTGTTGATGCCGATATCATTATCGGTGTGCGCGATCTGGCGCTGCAGATTACTCAGCTCCACCTCATCCCCGTCGACCAGCACCAGTGTACCGATACCGGCCGCCGCCAGGTACAGCGCCGCGGGACAGCCCAGGCCACCCAGGCCGACGATCAGTACCCGGGATTGTTGCAGCCGCTCCTGTCCCGCAATATCAAAATCATGCAGCAGAATCTGTCGGTTATAGCGCATGAGCTGCGCGTCAGTCAGCATGCCAACAACCCCCGCTAATTCGCTCCTGTCCCGCCATATCCCGGCGCGTACTCACCTGACGAAAACCCGCATGACGCAACATCCCGCGCACGGCATCCGCCTGTTCAAAACCGTGTTCCAGCAACAGCCAGCCGCCATCGAGTAACTGCGCCGGGGCTCCTGTTACCAGCAGGTCCAGATCCGCCAGACCACCATGGGCGGAGACCAGTGCCGATCGCGGCTCGAAGCGTACATCACCGCACGCCAGATGCGGGTCGTCACCATCGATATAGGGTGGGTTGGCCAGCAACAGGTCGAAGCGTTGTTCGCCGACAGCTTCGTACCAGTTCGATTGCAGGAAGGACACACGCTGCAGGCCCGCCCTGGCGGCATTGGCCCGGGCAACCTGCAGGGCCTGTGAGCTTGCATCGATCGCAGTCACCTGCCAGCAGCGGCCTTTCGCTCGCCACCGCCAGGGCGATAGCGCCACAGCCGGTACCCAGATCCAGCACGCTCGCTGTTTCTGGCAACGGCAACTCCAGCGCCCAGGCCACCAGTGTTTCGGTTTCAGGACGGGGAATAAGGGTGGCGCTGTTCACTGCCAACTGCAGTGACCAGAACTCCCGCTCACCGGTGATATAGGCGACCGGCATCCCTGTTCTGCGCTGGGCCAACAACTGCCTGAAGTGTTGTGCACACTCCGGGGACACCTCTTTCTCCGGCCAGGTATACAGCCAGGCGCGGGGCTTGCCCAGGCAGTGGCACAGCAGAATTTCGGTGTCGCGCCGCGCGCTCTCGGTCGGCAGATCGTCCCCCGAGCGCAGCAATTCCTGCACGGTCACCATCAGTTGTCGGACAGCGCCGCCAATTGGTCTGCCTGGTATTCCTGCCGCAGTGGACCGATGATCGAATCCAGCTCACCCTCCATGACCTCGTCCAGCTTGTATAACGTCAGATTGATGCGATGGTCGGTCATGCGGCCCTGGGGGAAATTGTAGGTGCGGATGCGATCGGAACGATCCCCTGTACCCACCAGATTGCGCCGCGTCTCCGCCTGCTCGCTGGCCTGTTTGTCCTGGGCGTTGCGCAGCAGTTTGGCCTGCAGCAGAGACATGGCCCTGGCCCGGTTCTTGTGCTGCGAGCGCTCGTCCTGGCACTCCACCACCACACCGGTGGGGATATGGGTGATGCGTATCGCAGAGTCGGTCTTGTTCACGTGCTGGCCTCCCGCACCCGAGGCGCGGAACGTATCGATGCGCAAATCGGCCTTGTTGATGTCGATCTCATCGACATCCTCCACCTCAGGCATAACCGCTACAGTACAGGCAGAAGTGTGAATGCGGCCCTGGGACTCGGTATCAGGCACACGCTGCACACGGTGGGCTCCGGATTCAAACTTGAGCTGGGCGTAGACGTCGCGACCTTCAACCCGGGAGATGATTTCCTTATAGCCGCCATGTTCACCGGGGCGCTCCGACAAAACCTCTATTTTCCAGCCCTGGTTTTCCGCATAGCGGGAATACATGCGGAACAGGTCGCCGGAAAAAATCGCCGCCTCATCACCACCGGTACCTGCGCGAATCTCCAGAAAGACGTTGTGAGAGTCGCGCGGATCCCGCGGCAGCAGCAGAGTCTGCAGCTCTGCCTCCAGATCGGCCAGGCGCTCTCCGCCGCTGTCCAGCTCCTCGCGGGCCATGTCCCGTACCTCCGGATCGGCGTCCTCCAACATCTGCCGCGCTTCCTCCAGATCAGCTTTCACCTGGCTGTAACGTGCATAACAGGCGACCACCGGCTCCAGTTCGGCATACTCCCGAGACAGATCGCGGAACTTGTTCTGGTTGGCAATGGTCTGGCTATCGCTGAGCAGCGCCGATACTTCCTCGTGCCGGTCTGTAAGCGTTTCCAGCTTGGTGAGAAGTGAGGCTTTCATTGCAATGTGCGTCGAGTGGTTTCCACCGCTGGCAAGGCCAACTCAGGATCTGCCTGCTCAAGCTCTTCGTCGGTCACGGGCGGCGGAGCCAAACCCTCGAGTCCCAGTAGTTTGCGGGCGCTGTTTATCAGGTCCTGGCGACCGTCCACGCTGGCCTGCTTGAGCCCGGCAGTCGGTGCGTGAATCAGCTTGTTGGTGATGGCGCGGGACAGCTGGGCCAGTATCTGTCGCGGGTCATCGCCCCTGGCCAGTGCGCGCTGGGCGCGCTGCAATTCCCGCTCGCGAAATTGCTCCGCCATAGATCGGTACTCTTTGACCGTGTCCACCGCAGCGAGACTGCGCACCTCCTCCATATACAGGCGAACACCCTCATCAATAAGCAGGTCGGCCTTGCGCGCTTCACTGCTGCGACTGCGCAGGTTCTGGTCAACGATCTCACGCAAATCATCGACGCTATAAAGATAAACGTCGGGCAACTCGCCGACCTGGGATTCAATATCCCGCGGCACAGCGATATCTATCATCAGGTACGGACGATGCTTACGCACTTTTAGGGCGTGTTCCACTGCGCCTTTGCCCAGGATAGGTAACTGGCTGGCGGTGGACGTAATAACGATATCCGCGTCCGCCAACTGCTGCGGGATCTCGGCAAGCAGTACCGCTTCGGCGCCGAACTTTTGCGCCAACTCCCGGGCCCTACCCAGGGTGCGATTGGCAATCACAATCCTGCTTACGCCAGCCCCGATAAGATGGCGAGCCACCAGTTCGATCGTTTCCCCCGCGCCCACCAAAAGGGCATTACACTGACTCAAGTCGGAAAAAATATGGCCCGCCAGATCCACTGCGGCATAAGCCACTGACACGGGATTCTCGCCAATGGCAGTATCAGTGCGCACCCGCTTGGCAATAGAGAATATGCGCGGAAACAGGCGGCCTAACTCACTGCCCACGGTACCCGCTTCCGTCGCCACCACATACGCGGACTTGAGCTGCCCGAATATCTGCGGCTCCCCCAGGACCATGGAATCCAGGCCGCTGGCGACCTGCACCAGATGCCGCAGGGCCTGCTCCCCTTCATGATGGTAAGCGCAATCGCGTAACTCCCGCGCCGACAGGTGGTGATAGTTGGCTATCCAGTCGATCAGCTCCAGCGCCTTGTCACCCAGGCTGCTGCCCTCCGGCACGATGGCATAAAGCTCGGTGCGATTACAGGTCGACAGGATGACGACCTCATCCACCCCGGCCTCCTCACAGGCATCCACCAGCGCTTCACCAACCTGCTCAGGTGCAAAAGCTACCCGCTCGCGCACTTCCACAGCGGCTGAGTTATGACTGATTCCCAAAGCGATCAAATTCATGGCCACTGTAACTGGCTCCACAACATTCTGTAGCAGGGCTGCTCCGACAGGCTTGCAGCCTCTCGAAATCGGGCGGACCTTAGCACAATTTGCAAAAAAAACTCTCCCAATTTTAACCAGTTAGGTGAGAAATGACAGCGCTGTGAAAATGCCATCCCGGTGATCGTGCAACAACCCGTTAAGCCGCGCAGTGGGTTTCATGCTCCGACTGTGTCATCATAGCACCTGTCTTATCGCTGGATTACCTCGCTTTAAACCACCATGTCGCGACTCTTTGCCCTCGCTGTCATCTGTGCGCTGCTCGCGGCCTGCGCTGCTCAAACGCCTGTCTCCGAGCAGGATGCCGTGACCAAACCGGAGCCAGCTGCCAAAGGCCCGGAGAGGCCATTCCCGAATGACAGCCTGTACGACTTGCTGGTTGCGGAATTTGCCCTGCGCCGTCAGGCCTACGACGTAACGCTGGAGCAATACATGGAGCAGGCGGCCGTGTTGCGTGACCCTGGCGTCAGCGCACACACGACGCACCTCGCGCAATTCCTGCAACGGGAGGATGAGGCGCTGCAGTCGGCCCAACTTTGGGTGGAACTGGATCCGGAAAATGCTGAGGCTAACAATACCCTGGCGGGACTGCTGGCCCAAAAGGGTCGGACGATTGAGGCCCTGCCCTACCTCGTGGTGGTAGAGCGCAAGACAGGATCGGCCAATTTTCCCATACTGCTGAACGGCTTTGGACAATTGAGCGTTGAACAGCGCACGGAACTGGTGCAGGCCATCAATAAACTGGCCACCGAATTTCCGCAAAATACCCGCCTCCTGCTAACCCAGGCCCTGATTCACACAGAATTTCAAGAATATGACCTGGCACTGGATGATCTTGACAAGCTGCTCGAACTGGAACCTGAACAGCCCCAGGCCATACTGCTGGAAGCAAGGATCCTGCTGGAGCAGAAGGCGGAACATCCCTATGCACGGCTGCAACGGGTTTTGCAGGAGAATCCTGACGCCAAACTGTTGCGAGTGCAGTATGCGCGTCTGCTAACTGCAACTGATATGCCTGCGGCACGCGCGCAATTTGAAATTCTTCTGGAACAATCTCCGGAGGATGGCGATCTGCTATTTTCCCTGGCACTCCTAAGCCGCGAGATTGGTGACAACGATGCGGCCAGCGCTTACCTGCGCCAGGCAATCGCTTTGGGCCAACGACAAAATGAGGCGTACTATTACCTTGGCCGCATGGCCGAAGATGACAATGACCCCGAAGAGGCCATTGCCAATTACATGCAGGTCCGGGATGGCGAGGAATACCTTGCGGCGAATAGCCGTATCGGGCAGCTACTGGTCGAAGGCGGGCAGCTGGAGCGCAGCCATACCTGGTTCGATGAGCAGCGAGAAGAATACCCCCAGCTGCGCGACCAGCTCTATGGCCTGGAAGCCGATATCCTGGCCCGCGCTGGCGCAACAAACGATGCAATGCAGTTACTCAACGAGGCGCTTGCACAAGCACCAGACAGCACATCCCTGCGCTATGCGCGAGCGATGCTCGGTGAACAGCAGGACGACCTGGTATTGATGGAAAAGGATTTGCGCCTCATTCTCGCAGCCGACCCCAACAACGCCGCCGCCCTCAATGCCCTGGGATATACGCTGGCTGATCGCACCACACGCTATGCGGAAGCGCTGGAACTGGTATCGCGCGCGATGGAACTGCAGCCCAATGAACCCGCCATCCTGGACAGCATGGGCTGGGTGCTGTTTCGCACGGGGCGTTATGATGAATCAGTGCAGTACCTGAGCCGCGCCTATGGCAATTTTCCCGATCCTGAGGTGGCCGCTCATCTGGGCGAGGCGCTATGGGTCAAGGGCGATAAAGATGGCGCGATGGCAGTTTGGCAGGGTGCGTTACTGCGCGACCCGGGTCACCCCATATTACTCGACACACTGGATCGACTGGGGATAGATGCACCGGACGCCTTACCACCCAAGGATTCTCCAGCAAAGAGCCAACCCTAAAATGCTCAACCGCCAGCACCTGACACTGTATCTACTGCTATTGCTTGTGGCGGGCTGTGCGGGATTGGATCAGCGCGAACCCACGTCCGCCGGTTGGCAAGCGCACAGCCAGCAGCTGGCAAAGCTGCAGCAGTGGACGGCTAGCGGCAAACTGGCCGTGCGCACCGCCGACGCAGCGGAGTCCGCCGGCCTGGTATGGCAACAGCATGATCAGGATACCCATCTGCAATTGAGCGGCCCCCTGGGTGTTGGTGCCACCACGATTTACAGCGACGGTCAGCGACTGGATATTCGCCAGGGCGATGAGCACCGTACACTGGATATCTCCACGCCTGACGCCATCGTGCTGAATACCGGCTGGGACCTGCCCCTCCTCGCCCTGACCCATTGGCTCAAGGGCCTCCCCTCGCCCGACTCCAAAGTGCAGCGGCTCAAACTCGACCCGCAGACAGAGTTACTGCAAAGCCTGCAGCAGGATGACTGGGAGGTTCGCTACGAGAAGTATGAGCAGTTTCAGGAGTTCACGCTGCCTACCCGGTTGCAGATCCAGCGTGGCGCGACGCGAGCGAAGGTAGTCATTTCACACTGGCAGACGTCCCCAAGCTGATGTCCGCCTCCCTTTCTCTCCTGTCGCCAGCCAAACTTAATCTGTTCCTGCACATCACAGGCCGTCGCCCCGACGGCTACCATGAGTTACAAACTCTGTTTCAGTTGCTGGACTGGGGAGACCAGTTGCTGTTTACCCCCAACCATAGTGGCAGCATCACGCTTGAGAGTAACGCACCGGAAATTCCGCTGGAGGACAATCTCATTGTGCGTGCCGCGCAGGTGCTGCAACAGGGTTCGCTGGGTGCGCATATTGTGCTGCAAAAACACATACCCACTGGTGCCGGCCTGGGCGGCGGCAGTTCCAATGCAGCCACCACACTGCTGGCGCTCAACCACCTGTGGGACTTGCGGTTAACTCGGGCAACGCTGCAATCGCTGGGTACCCGGTTGGGTGCCGACGTACCTGTTTTCGTGGGCGCTCGAACCGCGTGGGCAGAGGGCGTTGGGGATATTCTCACACCCATTGAGCTACCCGAACGCTGGTACCTGATCCTCGTGCCGAATTGCCATGTGTCTACCGCCGAAATATTTGCCCATCGGCAATTGACACGCAACAGCATCCCCATCAAAATGGCGACCTTTTTTGAGGAAGACTCCCGAAACGATTGCCAGCAACTTGTCAGGGACCTCTATCCTGAGGTCGATAAGGCATTGAAAGTTTTGGCTAATTTCGGAGAGGCCAGATTGACCGGCACAGGGGCCTGTGCATTCGTCAGCTTCGACAATGCAGCGCAGGCCAGGAAGGCCCGAAAAGAGTTGCCCGACGAGTGGACCAGCATCCTCGCTCGAGGCGTAAACGCATCGCCTTTACCAGAAGAATTAGTGTAATCCAATAGATAGTTTGGGGTGTCGCCAAGCGGCAAGGCACCGGGTTTTGATCCCGGCATTCGGAGGTTCGAATCCTCCCACCCCAGCCATACAGGCGGGGCCATATGCCAGTGGGATATGGCACTGTTTTTTTCTTACCCATGTTTTTTCGTGAGAAACCTGAAGGTAGAGCACAGTGTCCTCAAAAATGATGGTCTTTACGGGTAACGCCAACCCGGAACTAGCCCAGAAAGTAGCGAGCAGGCTGTATTTGTCTTTGGGTAAGGCAGATGTCGGCAAGTTCAGCGACGGTGAAGTGGCCGTCGAGCTGAACGAAAATGTGCGGGGCAAGGATGTTTTCGTCCTGCAATCCACCTGTGCACCGACCAATGACAACCTGATGGAGCTGGTCGTCATGATCGATGCCCTGCGCAGGGCATCGGCCACGCGCATCACTGCGGTGGTCCCCTACTTCGGCTACGCCCGCCAGGACCGGCGCGTGCGTTCGGCCCGGGTACCCATCACTGCCAAAGTAGTGGCGGACATGATGGTCACCGTCGGAGTTGATCGGGTTTTGACCGTCGATCTGCACGCAGAGCAAATACAGGGCTTTTTCAAGTGCCCGGTGGATAACATCTACGGGTCACCGATACTCATCGAGGATATTGAGGCCAGCAACTACAGCAACCTGATTGTGGTCTCTCCGGATATTGGCGGCGTGGTCCGGGCCCGGGCGATTGCCAAGCAGCTAAGTGACGCTGACCTGGCCATCATCGATAAACGGCGCCCCATTGCGAATGAAGCCCAGGTGATGAACCTGATCGGGGAAGTGGATGGCCGCACCTGCCTGCTGGTAGATGATATGGTCGATACGGCCGGCACCCTGTGCAAGGCCGCCGATGCCCTGAAAGAAAGAGGCGCAGCCAAGGTAGTTGCCTACTGTACCCACGCGGTACTGTCGGGCAACGCTCTGGGAAACATCAAGAACTCCCAGCTCGATGAGCTGGTGGTAACAGACACGATTCCATTAAGTGCCGAGGCGAGGACCATTAACAAGATTCGCCAACTCACCATTGCCGACCTGCTGGCCGAGTCCATGCGCAGGGTCGCCAATGAGGAATCAATCAGCGCGCTGTTTCAGTAGAGACAGCGTATACACCCACTCATTACTGCACTGGTCGCAGGTGCCGTAATGACTCATCAAAGGAGTCACGACTATGTCTGACCAATTTGAATTAAACGCAGAAGTACGAACTGACCTGGGGAAAGGTGCGAGCCGCCGCCTGCGTCATTTCGACGGACGGGTCCCGGCCATCATCTATGGTGGCGACAAGGCTCCCCAGCCGCTTAGCCTCATCCGCAAGGATCTGGAAAAGGCGCTGGAAAATGAGGCTTTCTTCTCTCACGTCCTGATCGTCAATATCGGGAAGGACAAGGAAAAAGCGATTCTCAAGGACCTGCAGCGTCACCCCGCCAAAAATCGCGTCACGCATGTAGATTTCATGCGCATCGATGACAATGTGGCAATCAAGGTGCACGTGCCTATTCACTTCCTCAATGAAAGCACCTGCTACGGTGTGAAAATGCAGGGCGGCATGATCCAGCACCAGGCTACGGATATCGAAGTGCAGTGTCTGCCCGCCAATATCCCCTCATTCATCGAAGTGGATATGCTGAAAGTGGAAACCGGCCAGATTATTCACCTCTCTGACGTTACCCTGCCTGCGGGCGTGACCTCCGTCGCACTGGCCCTGGGCGAAGATCACGACCTGGCAATCGCCTCTGTCATCGCTCCCAAAGGCGGCGATGATGGACTGGATGTCGTTGCTCCTGCGGCCGCTAAAGACAGCGGATCTGAAGGCAACAGCGAGGACTAATCCCCTCGCTGCGGCGCTTACCACAGCGGTATTCGCATTGACTGGTATAAAACTCATTGCGGGACTGGGCAACCCCGGTAGCGAATACCGGGGCACTCGTCATAATGCAGGCGCCGATTTCGTTACAGCGCTCGCACGGCAGTGCGGGTGTTCGCTGCAGGTGGAATCCAGATTTTATGGCCTGACCGGGCGGCTTACCCTGTCCGGTCACGACCTGCGCGTGCTCATTCCCACCACTTTCATGAATCGCAGCGGCACTGCGGTCGCGGCAATGGCGGGGTTTTTCAAGATCGAGCCAGAGCACATTCTGATCGCCCACGATGAGCTGGACATCCCACCTGGCTGCGCGCGCTTTAAGCAGGGTGGCGGACACGGGGGCCACAACGGATTGCGGGATATTATCCCGGCGCTTGGCAACAATCAGGATTTTTACCGTTTGCGCATCGGCATCGGTCACCCGGGCCACGCCTCCCGCGTGACAGGCTATGTTCTGGGTGCTCCTTCACCGGAGGATCGCGAACGTATCGACGCGTGCATCAATGAGGCCATCGCCGCGCTGCCCCTGCTGCTGGATGGGGATAGCACCAAGGCGATGACCCGATTACACAGTTTTACTGCAGCCTGAGCTGCCTACAGAGACAGGGATAAGCTATGGGCTTCAATTGCGGAATCGTCGGCTTACCCAATGTCGGTAAGTCCACCCTGTTCAACGCCCTCACCAATGCCGGCATCGGTGCGGAGAACTTTCCCTTCTGCACCATCGAGCCCAACGCCGGCATCGTACCGGTGCCCGATCCGCGCCAGCGCCGGATTGCAGAGATCGTCAAACCGCAAAAGGAAATCGCGACCACGATGGAGTTCGTCGATATCGCCGGACTCGTAGCGGGCGCCTCCAAAGGCGAAGGACTCGGCAACCAGTTTCTGGCCAATATTCGCGAGACCGACGCTATCGCCCATGTGGTGCGCTGCTTTGCAGACGACAATGTCATTCACGTGTCCAATAAAATCGACCCCCGGGCCGACATCGAAACCATTAACACGGAGTTGGCGCTGGCCGATCTGGAAAGCTGCGAAAAACAACTACAGAGAGTTATCCGCAACGCCAAGGGCGGCGACAAGGACGCCATTGCCATGAAGGCCCTGCTTGAAAACAAGCTCCTGCCCCATCTCAATGAGGCGCGGCCCGTTCGCTCCCTCACGCTCGATGACAATGAACGCACGCTCGTCAGGCAACTGTTTTTGCTTACCGCCAAGCCCACCATGTACATCGCCAACGTCGATGAAAACGGTTTTGAGGGCAACCCCTACCTGGATGTGGTGAAAGAAATCGCGGCGCAGGAAGGAGCGGTGGTCGTCGCCATCTGCAACAAGCTGGAAGCGGAAATCGCAGAACTCGCTGACGAGGAGCGCCTGGAGTTCCTGCGGGAGCTGGGCATGGACGAACCGGGACTGGACCGTGTGATTCGAGCGGGCTATCAGTTACTACAGTTACAAACCTACTTCACCGCCGGTGTTAAGGAAGTGCGCGCATGGACGGTGAAGGTCGGCGCCACCGCCCCGGAAGCCGCCGGCGTCATCCACACCGATTTCCAGAAGGGCTTCATCCGCGCCGAGGTCATCAGCTATGACGACTTCATCAAGTACAACGGCGAACAGGGCGCCAAGGATGCCGGCCGCTGGCGCCTGGAGGGCAAGGATTACGTGATACAGGACGGCGACGTAGTACATTTCCGCTTTAACGTCTAGCAGCGACGCGGGCCGCTGGAATCTTGACTTGCCCCGACAAAATGCGGAAAATGCGCGCCTCTTCGGGACCGCTGGTCCCTGCAACTGATTGTGGCTACGTAGCTCAGCTGGTTAGAGCACAGCATTCATAATGCTGGGGTCGGTGGTTCAAGTCCACCCGTAGCTACCATATCTCAGTTGCGTCATTGTAGTTTACAAAGATTGCCCTTAAAACTGGTTCACCAAATTGATTTTTATCTCACCCGGGGTGATAGCTCCCGTCACTATTTTTCGTAGATACTCCGGCAAGGTTGGTTTTCTCTTGTAACACTGTTGCTTTTCGCCGCAAAACGACCGGAGTACTTAATGGTGGTTAAATGGCCGTATCGGGCGTGGTATGGTATGCAGGAGTTAATGGTGAGGGCCAGCTAAATGTGGACCACGGTAGTCTACGCAGGAACCGTACTGCTCCACCTGGCGTTCATGGTGCGAGCTATCCTGCGCCCGCATCGTGACCCGGAGTCACGCGTCGCCTGGGTGGTCGCCATCGCCGTGATACCAATAGTAGGCATTGGGGCCTACATTTTATTTGGTGAGACCAATATCGGCCGCAAACGCGCGGAGCGTGCAGCGGCGGCGCTGGCGACCATGCCGCCAGCGATTCCCATCCAGTCAAAACACGATAGATGGATGCTGCCAGATATACCCGAGCGCAGCGAACCCTTGTTCCGACAGGGCGAGACCATCAACGGCTTTGCGCCGGTAGGCGGCAACTCGGCACATCTGATGGCGGACTCCAACAGCGCGATCGATGCCATGGTGGCGGATATGGATGCGGCCGTAGACCATATCCACCTGATTTTCTATATCTGGCTGGAGGACAACAATGGCCGCAAGGTGGTTGACGCACTCAAGCGCGCCGCCGCCCGCGGCGTAAGCTGCCGCGCCATGGCAGACGGATTGGGCTCGCGCGCCATGATTCGCTCGAAGAGCTGGAAGGAGATGCGCGATGCGGGTGTGCAGGTTGCGGAGGCATTGCGCATCGGTAATCTGCTGATGCGCGTAGTGCGCGGCCGCATCGACCTGCGCAATCATCGCAAGATCGTCGTTATCGACAACCGGATTACCTACTGCGGCAGCCAGAACTGCGCGGACCCGGAGTTCCGGGTAAAACCAAAGTTCGCGCCCTGGGTTGATGTACTGATGCGTTTTGAGGGACCCATCGCCAGGCAGAACCAGCACATTTTCATCGGTGACTGGATGACCAGCGTCGATGAGGACATTCGCGATATCCTTGAGCAGGACATTCACGTAACAGGTCCAGGGTTCACCGCGCAGGTGATTGCCACGGGGCCGACGGTGCGCGACTCCGCCATGCCCGAAACATTTGAGACCCTGATGCATGCAGCGCGCCATACGCTGACCATCACCACGCCCTATTTCGTCCCCAAGGAATCCATGCAGGCGGCGCTGTGTGCCGCCGCACATCGCGGCGTCGTTACCACCCTCATACTCCCGGCACGCAACGATTCCTGGCAGGTGGCAGCTACCAGCCGCAGCTATTACCAGGATCTGCTGGAAGCCGGGGTCAAACTGTATGAGTTTTCAGGCGGCCTGCTGCACACCAAGTCGGTGACCGTGGACGATGACATCACGCTGATCGGCTCAGCAAATATGGACAGGCGAAGTTTTGATCTGAACTACGAGAACAACATCCTGTTTTTCGACAAGGCATTGACCGGCGAAATGCAAGACCGGCAGCGGGCCTATCTTGCCGCATCACGGCAAGTCAGTAGCGCAGATGTAGCAGCCTGGTCGCTGGGGCGTCGTCTGTGGAATAACACGGTGGGCATGATGAGCCCGCTGTTGTGACGTCGGCGTAGGTACACCTGGCCAGATAGCCTCGGTCCCTTGATATATGGTGTTGGTTTGTCAGCCTTCCAATATACCGAATATATCGGTAATATAACCGAAGTACTCGGTAATTAGTGGAAGGGGCCCGGTTATGCTGGAAGCCGTATTAGGGAGCGAGGGCGCTGAACGGGTGTTAATGTTTCTTGCTGCTCGCAAGAAGGGCTACGCCAAAGAAATCTCGGACTTCTGGAACATGCGTGTGTCTACCTGCCAGAGTCAACTCTCGCGCATGGAGCGAGATGGATTACTGACGTCAGAGCAATCTGGCCGCACCAGGGTCTATAGCTTCAACCGACGGTATTCGTTTTCCGAGGATGTACAGAACCTGCTGTTGAAGGCGCTCAGCTTCTGTCCGCCAGACCTGCAGGACGATTTACACTACAAACGCAAGCGTCCGCGGCGCAGCGGTAAACCGCTGTGATGGCAATCAGCCAACTCAGTCGCGCCGAAATGGCGGCATTGGTCGTCGAGACCCTGGCAACAGCCGGGATCGAAGTGGTATTGGTCGGTGGTTCGTGTGTGTGCGTCTACACCAACGAACGTTTTGCTTCGTTCGACCTGGACTTCATCGACCTGACTTACGCACGCAAGAAAGCGATTGCAGCGGCGTTGGCTAATATCGGTTTCAGACCCAGAGGATCTACTCGATATTTCGCGCATAAAGATTCCCCGTGGGTCCTGGAGTTTCCTACCGCGCCACTAGCGGTGGGCCACGAGCAGATAAAACGTTCCCAGGTGGCAGAACTGGTGACCGCTGTAGGCACGATAAAGCTGCTTAGCCCAACGGACTGCATCAAAGACAGGCTGCTCAACTATTATGAATACCAGGATGAGCAGTGTCTGGAACAGGCAAAGGATGTTGCCCGTTCGCACCCGGTCAATTGGTCTTCCCTGAAAAGGTGGCATGCAGGGGAGGGCTATGCGGATCGCTTTCACGCTTTTAGAAGGCAGGTAGTATCATCACAGAAAAAATCAGGGAAAGGGAAAACACAATGAATTGGGAACTAATTGACGCAGTGGGGGGAATTGTGGCCGCGCTATTTACCATCCCGACGGGCCGCAGATTCTGGCATGTGGTAAAACAGTTCTAAGCCGGCAGTCAAGCGCACGTTCTGGATCCTCGTATCGCCAGTGGCGAACTGCACGATATACGGAGCGCTTTTCTGATAGTTTCAAATGGGGACAAGGCAAATGAAAGCGAACAGGATGGATCGCACTGACCATGCCTTCCTACTTATTCGTGCTGTGCCCACCCTACTCCGGCTCGACGCTGCTGTCGAAGTTGCGGAATCCGGTACAGGCCTGTCAGCGTCTTGCGGCGTTCATGCCGGAGCTGGGTGACATGGATATGCCGCCAGCTTTGAAGTCCATTCCATCGATGGCACGCTCAATCGCCCCATTACCGACCTGAACACCAAAAAAATTGCCTCGTTGACCGCTGACACCGTTGCCGCAATGAATGAGATATTCGTGCAGCATCAGGAAACGATAGAGGCCTGGGATTATGAGCTACTGGTTCCCGGTGAAAACCCTTGACAGCGCTTCGCCAGACGTTATTCAGTAGCCAACATGGAATACACAGAACAGGAAACGACTGTAATGAAAGCAACCGCCGGTCTGACTCATGTGCATTGTGGCGATGACAACCGCCTGCAGTGATTCCAATGATTCACACATCACACTGATACCGCTGTCTGATCGCTATGAACTCAGCAGTGACGACAGCGTGCCGGAGGGTGTCGCGTTTGATCCGCAGGAGCGCGTGTTCTACGCCACCAGCCTGCAGGGCGGCAGCATTGTGCGCATCGACGCGGCGGGTGAGGAATCCATTTTTCGCGCAGCGATAACCGCGCGCGACTGGTTGGCGCCAAGGTCGACGCCCGGCAACGGCGCCTGTGGGTCTGCGCACAGCAGGTCGATGGCATTGATAACCGTGTCTGGGTGTTCGATTTGTCAACGGCGCAACTGGAGATGGAGTTTCTGCTGGGCGCGCTGGCCACCAACGGTTCCTGTAATGACCTGGTGCTGGACAGTGCGGGCGTGGCCTACGTGACCGACCCCGCCAACCCCTATCCTCTATCGACTGGATCCGGCAACAGGTACCGGCAGCATACTGGCCACCGACCCGCTATTTGAAGATGTCACTGGCGCCGGCCTCGGGCTGAACGGCATCGCCCTTACCCCCGATGAGAGTGCGCTGATTATCGCAAAGTTCGTGCCGGCATCACTGCTGCGCGTGAGCCTTCCCGATGCCGACAGTATAGAACCCATCGTACTGACCGGTGACACCCTGCCCTCACCGGACGGTCTCGCGGTATTGGACGGCGACCTGTATGCCGTGTCCGGTGACAGTGTCAGCCGCGTACGCCCGAATGCGAACTTTACCTCTGGTGAGGTGGTGACAGTGGCGCAAAAGAGTGGCCTGTCCACGGCGACCGTTGCGGAGTCAGAACTCTACGTGATCAAAAGCGAGGTCGTGAATTTTGTGCTCAACCGGCCGCTGGATACACCGTTTGAGATATTTCGTGTTGATAACGGCGCATTCGACCAATAAATGATCAGCTCGTCTTCCCCGCTGCACGGCGGTTGCGCCAGATCAACCGTTTGGCCGGGTCCTGTTATATGATCGACGCTGTTCGGTCTTGCCTATCTGAGGAGTCCCTGTGAGAAAACTGACCCACTATCGCGACCATTTCTATCAGCGCCTGTTCAGGACAGTGGCGGTGCCCGACGATCTGGCGTCCGTGACCGATATCGACACCGCAGCGGAGGTTGATCCGCGCAGTGCGGACCTCGATCCGGCTGCCGTGGATGCCATCTGGGAAGCGTGCCAGAACCTGTATCGCAGCGGCGTCTACCCGCTGCTCTCGCTGTGCCTGCGACGCCGGGGCAAGATCGTGCTCAACCGCAGTCTGGGACACTACCGTGAAGGTGAGGTCGCCTCGGTCACTACACCCATTTGCCTGTTTTCCGCCTCCAAGGCGGTCTCTGCTGTGCTGGTGCATTTGCTGGCGGAGCAGGGCGAGGTCAACCTGCTGAATCCGGTGAGCTACTACATACCGGCCTTCGCCGCCAAGGGTAAGGGCGGTATCACCCTGCTGCAGCTACTCACCCACAGGGGTGGCATTGCAGATGTACCCAACGATATCGAACTTGAATTGCTGTACGACCACGATGCAGCACTGCAGTTGATCTGCGAGGCGCAGCCGACTGATCACCAGGGCCGCGTCCAGGCCTACCACGCCATCACCACCGGCTTTATATTCAATGAGCTTATCAAGGTAACCACCGGGCTCGACGCCCAGCAGTACCTGGACCGCTATATTCGCAAACCCATGGGCATGCGCTATTTCCGCTATGGCCTGACCAAGCGCGACCAGGCCCGCGTTGCGATCAACACCTGCACCGGGCTGGACAATGTCCTGATCAACCGCGCGCTTACCGGTATTCTGGGCGCGCATCCGGACCAGGCGGTGGCGATGACCAATGACCCGCGCTTCTACCGCGCCGTGATTCCGTCGGCCAATCTGTTTGGCACGGCCGAGGAGGTCAGCCGCTTCTACCAGATGCTGCTCAACCACGGCCAGTGGCAGGGCAAACAGATTCTCGATCCCCTGACCGTACACCGGGCGACCCGCTCACTCGGAACGTTTGCGCTGGACAAGACGCTCAAACTCCCCATGCGCTACAGCGCCGGCTTCATGCTGGGCGGCTCGCCTGTAGGGATCTACGGCATGGACACACAATACGCCTACGGCCACCTGGGTTACGCCAACATCGTCTGCTGGGCTGATCCGCAGCGCGACATCGCGGTCAGCCTGATGAACACCGGCAAGCTCGCCGTCGGGCCGCACCTGAAAGCCCTGCCGGCACTGTTGCATGCAATCTCTGCCCAATGCCAACCGGTTGTCGACATGGAAGGTGATGTGCCGCTCTACCACAGGCACACGAAGACCAGATAAGAGGAACAACATGAGTAAAGCACGACACAACCAGCATATTGTGCTCGCCGCCCGACCCAGGGGTGTCATCAGGCCGGGTGATTTTTCAGTGGTCGATGTGCCCATGCCGGTGCCAGGCGCAGGTGAAGTGCTGGTAGAGGTCCGCTACCTGGCGGTGGAACCGGCGATGAAAGGCTGGATGGAAGCGCGGGTAGACTATGTCGCGCCGCTGCAGATTGGCGACGTGATGCGCGGCCAGGGTGCCGGTGTTGTACTGCAGTCGGATAACCCCGACACTGCCGGTGGGTACGCTGGTCACGGGTGCCTTCGGCTGGCGGCGCTACCTGGTGAGTGACGGGCGCTCTGTACCGCTGAGAAAAGTGCCGGAGGGTGTAGCTCCCGCCACCGCCCTGAACGTGCTCGGCATTACCGGCATCACTGCCTGGTTCGGCATGCTGGAAATTGGCAAGCCACAGCCGGGTGACACCGTGCTGGTGTCCGGCGCTGCCGGTGCTACCGGCTCGATTGCCGGGCAACTGGCGCGTATCGCCGGTGCACGGGTCGTGGGAATTGCCGGCGGCGCAGGAAAAATGTGCCTGGCTGGTCGATGAGTTGGGCTTTGACGCCGCCATCGACTACAAATCCGAAGATACCGCCCAGCGGGTTGCCGAATTGTGTCCCGATGGCCTGAACGTTTACTTTGATAACGTCGGTGGTGAAATTCTCGATATCGCCCTGGACAATCTCGCTGACCATGCCCGCGTGGTGCTGTGTGGCGGCATCTCCCGCTACAATGAGACTGGCCCAATTGCCGGGCCGGTGAACTATTTCAATCTTGTCTATCGCCGGGCCCGCATGGAAGGCTTCATTGTCCTGGACTACGCCGCGCGCTTCCCCGAAGCCATTGAGTCACTGGTAAAGCACCTCAACAGTGGCGCACTGCGTCATCACGAAACGGTATTGCAAGGCTTCGAACAACTGCCGCTGGCGCTGCAGAACCTGTTCAGCGGCGGCAACATGGGCAAGCAGTTGGTCGCCGTCAATGCCTGAGTACCGCACATGAGTATCATCAATTACAGCGCACCAAAACGCTTACTGGCCATCGCGCGCGGCCACCCCTATGAGCGTGACGCTTTTGCCGGTCTGTTGCAGGGGCTTGATGAATTCGATGTGTGCCATGTGGAGCAGCCCGCCGCACAACGCTGCCTCGGACCGCAGGCGGCGCGCGATTACGATGCCATCCTGTGCTATGACATGCCCGGCATTGATTTTACCGCCGCCGATGCTCCGCGCCTGGTAACACCCGACCCTGATTTTGTTAGCGATTACCTCGCCATGCTGGAAGAAGGGGTGGGCATGGTCTTTATGCACCACGCCATAGCCGCCTGGCCGGCCTGGCCGGAGTACGCCGAGATTGTCGGCGGTCGTTTTCACTATCGCCCGGCATCATTGCGCGGCCAGCAGTGGCCGGATTCCGGTTACCGTCACCAGGTGACGCACAGTGTGCGCACAGTCGCCTCGCACCCGGTGACAGAAGGTATTCCCGAGCACTTTGAGATCACCGATGAACTGTACCTGTGCCCCGTCTTCGAAGAGGATGTGGTGCCGCTGCTACGCAGTGATTACGACTTTCAGGATAGTAATTTTTATTCCGCGGCCAGAGCGGTGGCCGGAGAAATGCATTCCCGTGTCGACTGGAACCACCCCGCAGGTTCCAACCTGGTGGGCTTGGGTGAAACGCTGGGGCAATAGCCCTATCGTTTACCTACAGGGTGGTGACGATGCCGCAGCCATGGCCAACGAACATGTTCGTCGACTGGTGCACAACGCCATACGCTGGGTCAGCAGCGATGCCGCCCATGCCTGGGCCAGATCTACCTACAAAGGCTTTTAACTGGCTGATATATCTTCGCGGATAGATGCCACTACTCGGCAATCAGTTCACGCTGATTGGCGTCAATCCAATTGAAAATGGCATCGGCAACCAAGCGATGGCCCTGCTCGTTAATGTGGCCGTCGCCCGGGATAAAAATCTCTTGCCCGGCGTCGTCCCTTGTTTTATCTCCCAGGTCCAGAAAGTGGGCTCCCATACTGTCCATGTGACTGGACAGCGTGGCAAATTCCCGCTGCCCAATCGAGGGTAATCTGACAAACAACACCGGGACGCCTTGTTCCCGAGCATCCAACGCAATCTGCTGCAAAATCTCCGCATTGATGGTCCACCATGTACCCAGCGGCAGATGATGGCCCAATTGTTCCATGTTTAGACTGATCGCGTTGGCCAACGCCAGATTTCGTCGAATGTACTTTGCCAGTGCCGGAGGTTGGTCTTCCCGGGTCTGCAGCCTGAGCGTACCGTGATCAAAAACGTAACTGGGCTTGTTAAAGCCTTCATATTTTCGGTATGCGGTAAGACTGCGCGTAAAGTCTTCATCAACGAATGCAACCACGACCAATTTCGGTTCAAATCTGAATGCCTGATACTTCAACGCCATCCACATCTGGTCGATGCCAAAACCTGGCATGGCAAAATTGTATACCGGTGCGGTGCCCAGGCGATTTTCCAGCAAGGCCCCGAATGTATGCTCATAAGCTACGCCAGTGCCAAAGGTAAAGGAGTCTCCCACTAATACCACGGGGCCCTGCTGCAAAAATTCCTTATCTGAACGAAATCCATCGGCGTTGGCTTTATAGATATGGTCTTTTGCTTCTTCACCAATTCGCCACGATAAAGGTATGGGCACTGCGCATGCGCCATCCCGTATGCTCATCGACGACAAAATTTTCGCTCGCCCTATTTTCAAATTCTCCAACATAAAATGGTGGCGATGCGGAAATATCGAAAAACTGCCGCGCCAGAAATTCTGCGATGCCAAGGGCGACAATAATTGAGAGCAGTAATACAGCCGTATTAAGCCAGATTGTCCTGAACCTGTGTGGACGCTTCGCGCCATCATTCTTCATGGTCATTGTGTAACCTTTGCTCTTATACATAAGCATCCAATCCGAAAGCGACGGACTAACCGCGCAGGTCCTGCCACCACAGCGCTTCAGTGATGGGGAAGCGTTGTGCCTGCTCCTGCACGGCCAGCGACTCTCCCGGCGGCAGCCGGCCTTCAATTGTGGTCGGCAACGGAGAGGCCTGTTGCACCGGGTCGATGACCTCCAGATCAAGCGCCGCGATGCACTCCCCGAAGCGCTGCATCTCGCCCTCGTGGTGGTCGCTGGCCTGATGCCGCCAGAACGTCACAGCGTCGCGGAACGACAGCAGGCAATAATAGAAACCCGGCTCCCGACCACGCCAGTACTCATAGCGCAGCACGCCCTGCTCTGAGCCATGGGTTTGTCGATACATATATGCCATCACGTCCTCAAACTCGGCTTCCTTGCCCGGGTGTATCTGAATTTTCGCCAGTAAACTGCTCATTCCCGGGAGACCTGTGAAGTTCGTCAGAGTGTGACGCTAACAGGGACGAAAGGTCGCGTCCAGAACGGTGCGCGCTACCTCTGGCGCAATGTAATTTGGGCAGTGGGTATAGGGCGTTAAACCGACACCGGCCTGGGCTATCGGATCTACCAGATCAACTAGGCAGCGCGACGAAAACGCAGTTTGAGCGCGAGCGTACCCAGCATGATGCCGCGGCTGGTGCTCGAAGGTATTGCCCGGTGCGTACTCCAGGCCATCCAGACGCGCGCACAAGCGCTCCCAGGCGATGATCTGTTCCAGCCGCGAAATGCCCGCGCCCGGACAGGTGCGCGGCCCCTGCGAGAAGGTGAGGTGGTTGCCCAGTGCCTTGCGCTCCAGGTCCAGCTGGTAGGGACAGGCGTACTGCTGCGGATCGACGTTGCCGGCGCCAAAGCGGATATGCAGGATCGATCCGGCCGGCACCCGCACACCCTGGAATTCCTCATCGCGGGTAGTGACGCGGGTCGACAGGCCCTGGGTAGGCGCGCGCAGGCGCATGGCCTCCTCGGTGAAGGCGCGTATCTTGTCCGGGCTGGCCTTGATAACGTCGAACAGCGCCGGTTGGTCGCACAGCAACTGCGCCTCTTCCTCCAGCGCATATTGCGTCGTTTCCAGTCCGCCCAGCACCATGAAGTAGATAATGCCGTAGACTTCCTCGTCGGTCAGCTTGCGATCCAGCGCGCTGTAACGAATCTGTGTCAGGGCGCTGATCATGTCGTCCTGCGGGGTTCTTGCGTTTGCGGGCAACCTGATCGGCCAGATAGTCGGCGAAGCCGTCCAGCCGCTGTGCCTGCAGCGCCGTCTCTTCCTCGCTCAGTTGGTTGAGATGGCCCTTGCCATACACGTACTGCATCACCTGGGCCGAACCCCAGGCCGCAAGCTGGTCAACATCTTCCAGCGGGAAGCCCAACACCCTGGCTGTCACCCTCTGCGGCAGAGGCCGGGCAAATTCCTGGATGAATTCCACCGTACCCCTGCCGTCGCCGTCGTCCCGCTCGATCCACTGATCGATGAGGTCATCGGTTATCTCGGTGATCATCTGCGTGTGGCGCCGGGCGCCGGGCCCCACCCAGGGGTCGGTCAGTTCCTGGCGATGGGCACGCCACAATTCGATGGTGGGACGCAGGGTACGCACCGAGTCCAGGGCCAGATTGAAACGCGAGGCATCCCGCGGCGGTTGCTCGCCCCGATCAACTAACGCCTGCAATTCCTGGACCCGCAAGCTCATCACCGGGGTGATAGCGCTGTGGGTCCTTCACCACCCGCTCGATGTCCGCGTAGCTGTTCAGCACATAGGCATCGCTGACGCCATCGAGTCCCTGCCCCGGCAGCACCAGCACCGGCGCTTCCCGATGCAGTATCGGATAGGCCTCGTACCAGTGCTCCTGCGCGCCGGGGCCGAACAAATCCACATCCGCCAGGGTCACCGGGCAGGGCATGGGGCTGAGATGGTGGTTGGGTGTTTTTTCGCTCACTACTGACTAAGCTCCGCGCCGCGGCGCTCGGATTTCTCCCACATGCGCAGGTAGCCCTCGGCGGATTTGAACAGCGGCTCCAGTTCCTTATCGGTCACGCCGTTGCGCCGCACGTCCTCAATGAGTTCCGCGACCAGCCCCAGGTGCACCATGCCCTCGGTGTTGAAGTCCAGCGTGCGATTGCCCACCACCGGCTGCTCCAGCGTGACATCGCCCGCATAGGATTTAAAGGGATAGGTAATGCCCTCATCGGTTTGCGGGTCGGCGCAGTCGCTGTTCTCACCAAACCTGGGCCCCGGAGCGCCGGCAAATCCATTCAGGTCAAAACCAAAACCCTCAGCGGGAAAGGCGCCTTTGTCGCGCATCAACTGGATGCGCGACTGGAAGCCGTCGTCCATAGTGGCCGGTTCATCCCGTGAGCGACACCGACCAAAATTGGACTTTGGACACGCCTCCCAATTCGTACAGCAGGCCATTATTGTTGCGGCCATGACTGCCCACGGCCGGATAATCGTTTTCCACCAGTAACTCGTAGGCGCGCTTGTAGCTCTTCCTGGGCATGTGATCGACTTCGATCACCATGCCGCGCTTCATCATTTCCAGCATCAGGAATTCACCCAGGTCGGTGAGGCCGTGGTTCTGGCAGTACTCGCCCTCCAGTGGGCCTCCGCTGAGCAGGCCAATGTTCGGCAACAGGGTGCCGATGGGGTTGGCGTCAAAACCGCTCATATCAAACGGCGGCGGTGAATCGTACACGTCGCGGGGCTGGTTGAGATTGGCGAAGTTCAGGCCGCCATCGTCAAAGCCACCGTGAAAGGTCAGCAGTTCCGCGGGGCACAACACGAAGTTGGAGTAGTGACCGGTGTGGGCAAAATTGCCGATGTCGCTGACCCGCCGGTCGCCATCACCGGCGGAAAAGGCATTGTCGAATTTGTGCACCGGGAACAATACGCGCACGCCCCTGGCATGATAGTCATCCAGCTTCGCGACCACGTCGGCCTCGGTACATTTGCTGAATTCGCCAAAGGGCACCAGGAAGCAGTCGAACAGGTCCGAGGTTTCAATGCCCAGCACCACCGCCAGCTTGCCGGCCTTGATCTGCTCGCGCGCCTCGGCCGGGCTGAACACGATGCGGAACCAGCCTTTGCCGGGGCCGCCGGAGAGCGCATCGATGTAGCGCTCCATGGCGTAGGTGGCTTCAATGATGCGGTCCACCGCGATCATGTCATTACAGTCGTAGCGCTTGGGGTTGGCGCCAATGCCGGTCACCAGCTGGCACAACACCTGGTTGGTGGTGGCATCCTGCACCAGCAAACGCAATCCGGACAGGTAGGCGCGCTCGAGCCACTTGTAATACTGCACCTGGTGCGTGGCGCTGAAGGGCGCGGCCGGCCAGGAGGTGAACTCCGGGTAGCCCTGGGTGTCGTGATCCTTCTCCGGCAGCTCGCCGGCTACAATGGCCGGCAGCAGGTCATTGAAATCGCCCACGCCCGCATTAAACGTCGCACCCATAAAATCCTTGCGCCCGTCCTCACCGTGATTCAGGGCGCAGTCACCCAGGGCGTGCTCCACCCCCAGCGGATGGAAGGGCGCGCCGTGAAAAACGCCACCGCCGCCAAAACCGAGATTGGTGAACAGGTGCGCATGGGTCTCGACGAAACCAAACACCGAGCCGTCTTCAAATTCCGTGACGGTAACGTCGCCTGTTGCATCGACGCGACAGCTCCGGAAATATCGCACAATCGGTTTGCTCGACGAACGACAGCGTCGGCCGCATCGGCCTCGGCCACCATGGATCCGTCAGCGCCGATATAGGTGCCCGTTTTGATATGTTGCAGCATGAACTGGCCATTCGGACGCGGCCAGCAACTGCCACTCGCCCTCGGACTGCAAGCGGTCCTGCACCACGACCTTGCCATTGACCTCACTGATGTCGGAGGTGAGCGACGTCTGGCGCCGCAGCGTCTGGCCGTCGGATACCAGATAGCCGCTGTTTTCATCATAGAGCAGGTATTTACCCAGATCAGAGGGCCGCAGCAAAAAGCGGCTGGCATCCTCGGCGCGGCATCGGCGCTCAGGGCATAGGCGTCCGAACTTGAGCCGCCGCATGTCGGCGGCCGTAAATGAAGCCCGCCTGGCCGTCAGGCGAAATCGCAAAACAGCCGTTGGCGACCTATAAACACCGAGCCTTCATCGGGCGCCAGAGGACAGTCCATTGTCACTGCCGTCGCTGCATCCGAGCAAGGCCAGGCCCAGCACACCCACACACACCAGCTTGGAAAAAATACGCATCGCTTCGCTTCTCTTATTGGTCTTTTAGCGCTCCATCATAGCTGCGTATTGGCGGAAAGGCACCCTGCGCGCGGCAAGCCAGGCAGACCGGCGTGATGGTGTAGCCTATTGGCGTTGCAGATTGGCAGAGGAACACGTTATGGCCACCCCGGACCGCGACGAGGTGTTGCGGCAATTACAGGAGCAGGGCTACGCCCTGATCCCGGATTTCCTGAGCGCCAATCGGCTGGCTGCAGTCAACACCCTCTACGACGCCATGCTGGGCGACCACCGGGGCCGCAACAATTTTGAGGGGCATCGCACCGAGCGCATCTACACGCTGGTCGCCCGGAACCGCATCTTCCAGGATATCGCCGAGGACGCGCGGATCATGGCGCTGTGTGACGCGCTGTTCCTGCCCAACTACCTGCTCACCGCCAGCCAGGCGATCGTCATCGGACCACAGGAGACACCCCAGCCCTGGCACACCGACGATGCGTTCTACCCGATTCCCAGGCCCCGCCCCATGATCAGTCTCTCCACCATCGTGGCGGTGGAGGCGTTTACCGCGAACAATGGCGGCACCGAAGTCATCCCCGGCAGCCACCTGTGGGATGACGATAAAGTGGCGGGGTATTACCATTCCGGTGATATCGAATGCAGATCGGCACTTCGCTGACAAACTTGCAGGCCAGGGTGTCAATAGTCGAAATGGCGGCCGGTACCTGCCTGGTGTTCGCCGGCACCCTGTTGCACCGCGGCGGCGCCAATAACAGCACCGGCACGCGGCGTGCGTTTTCCAATCAGTACTGCCAGCCCTGGGCGCGACCGCAGGAAAATTTCTTCCTGGCAATTCCGCCGCAGGAGGTAGCCAGGATGACGCCGAAAATACAGTCGCTGCTGGGCTATTCCATTCACCCACCCTTTATGGGACAGGTGACAGCGTCGCACCCGCTAAAAACGTTGCAGCCGGATTTTGTGCCGCCGGCGTTTCGCAAATCCGAAACGCTGTGAATTTTTCACAGACCGCAATTTTTATTGACGCGCGACACACGGCAGGAGCATTATGCCGCCGGTGCCAAAAGGCACAGCAGTATTTAACCGAACAAGTGAAACACATGACCACTTTATTCATTCACAGGCAAGCACCTACAAGCGCCACGGCTCTATCGCCGTGATGCCGGCTGCTGCCTGTGGGCAGACAGCGAGGTTTTTGGAAGCACTTGAAGTAAATATTCTTTAAAAGAGGCCTCCGAGAACACTGAATCCGGAGGCCTTTTTTTATTCCCTTAAGAAATCTCCTCCGCTTTTCAGGGTCCCGGACCAACAGGGACAAGAAAAGTGAACAGCTCATTGCATAACAATATCCGCACCATTTATCTGCTGGGATTTTTCAACAGCTTTATGGTGGTGAACCCCGTATTCGTGCCGTTGCTGCAGGGCCATGGCCTGTCCATGAGCCAGGTGTTGCAGACCCAGGCACTGTTCGCCCTGACCATCGCGTTGCTCGAAGTCCCCTCCGGCTACCTCGCGGATATCTGGGGTCGGCGCAACACGATTGTGGTGGGTGCGGCATTTTTCGCGCTGGGCTTCCTGTGCCTGCTGTGGGCGGATAGCTTTGTCGAATTTCTGCTGTACGAAGTCATTCTCGGCATTGGCTTCAGCCTGATTTCGGGTGCCGACCTCGCCCTGCTGTACGACACGGAAGTGTATTTGCAGGAGCATGATATGGCCGGCGGCGCAGGCGCGGGGAAATCACTCAGTCGCCTGATTTCAGTAGAGGCGGCCGCGTCGGGTATCGCCGGTGTAGCAGCAAGCCTGTTGCTGCTGTGGTCGCTGGATGCCGTGATCCTGGCGCAGGCGGTTATCGGTCTGGCACCGCTGGTGTTGGCGTTTGCGCTGGTGGAAGTACCACGGCCAAAACTTGAGGTCAGCCATCAGGACAACGCGCGCAGCATTATCGAATTGTTGTTGTTCGGCAAACCCGTGGTGTTGTGGACCGCCTTCGCGATCACAGTATTTGGACTGCTGGCGGTCTACGTGTTCTGGATCTACCAGAAATACTGGGAGATGCAGCAGATACCGATCGACTACTACGGCTACATCTGGGCGGCACTCGCGCTCACGGTCGGCTGTATCAGCCAGATACGCCAGTGCGCTGGAACAACGCCTGGGCACGCGCAATGTATTGTGCCTCATCGGTGCGCTGCCGCTGCTGGGATTGTTGGGCATGGCGCTGGGTGCAGGCTGGATTGGCGTGATGTTCGGCTTTGCACTGCAGTTGTCCAGGGGTTTGAGTATGAGCCTGTTTTACGAGGCGCTGAATCGGCGGGTGCCCGGGCATTTCCGCGCCACCGTCAATTCGCTGGTCAGCCTTGCGGTGCGGGCGATTTTCATCGGCACCGGGCCATTGCTGGGTTATGCCCTGGACAGCATGGGTGTGAACTCAACCCTGCTGTTGCTGGCGGCGATCTTTACGCCGGTGATTGCGGTGGTACTGATACCCCTGGTCGTGCGCATACGCCGCGAGGAAGCAAACGAAAGACCCCAGGTCGTTCCCGCCAACTAGGGCGGGAACATTTCGGCCCGGCCAGTTCCAATCAATGGAGCTGGCAGGGCCGCTTCTTTTGTGTATTGACGCCAACGCTCATGCACGTATGCTGGACGCTGGATTCATTCATCCACAGAGATTCTCATGCAACAATTATCCGGACAGGACGCCATGTTCCTGCACGCCGAGCTGGATGGCCTGCCGCAACACATAGGCGGCGTCAACATTTACGATCAATCCACCGCGCCCAATGGCAAGGTGCGCTTCAAGCAGATCCTGAACATGCTGCAGAGTCGCGTGCATCTCTCGCCAATCTTCCGGCGCAAACTCGCCTTTGTACCGTATAACCTGGGCCGACCCTACTGGGTGGAGGATCCGGATTTTGACATGGAATACCATGTGCGCCACATCGCCCTGCCCAAACCGGGCGACTGGCGCCAGCTGTGCATATTGACGGCCCGTATTCACTCCCAGCCCCTGCGGCGCGACAAGCCGATGTGGGAAATCTACGTCATCGAGGGACTCAATAACATCGAGGGCTATCCACCGAAGTGTTTCGCCCTGCTGATGAAGGTCCACCACTGCGCCATGGACGGAGCTACCGGCACCCAGTTCATGAACATCGTGCACGACCTCACTCCCGAAACCAGGGATGTGGGTGCTGCGCCCCCGTGGCTCGTGGAGCGACCCTCGGTGGCCAGAATGTTGGGGCAGGCGTACATCGACGCCTGGCGCAAGCCCGGCCAGCTGATGGATATGCTGAAGGAGGCCGGACCCACATTTCATGCGCCTGCGCAAGGGCCGGCAGGAAAAACATTTCCACAACATTGAGGACAAACCGAAAACCCGCTTTCAGGGCCGGATTTCGCGGCACCGGGTGGTCGAGGGCCGCAAATTTGATTTCGAGGTGGTGCGTGCGATCAAGAACACGCAGCCGGGCACTACCATCAACGATGTCATGCTGACTATCGTGGCCGGCGGCCTGCGCAAATACCTGGACAGCAAGGGTGAACTGCCGACGCAAAGCCTGGTCACTGGCTGCCCGATCGACGTGCGCTCGGCACAGGAGCGCGCCGCAGGGGGCAACATGGTGGGCTTTATGAACGTGGCCCTGCGCACGGATATCGCCGACCCCTGCAAGCGGCTGGCAGCAGTACACGAGGAAGCCTTGTCCGCCAAGGCCTATGCCGAAGCGCTGGGGCCGCGCTTCGCCGTCGACCTGACCGACGTGATGCCGGGCAATGTATTGTCACTGGCGATACGCACCGCGAGCGCGACGGGCCTGGCCGAAGCCAGCGTCGTGTTCAACACTATCGTGACCAATGTGCCAGGACCACCCATGCAGCTGTACATGTGCGGCGCCGCGTTGATCGATACCATCAGCCTCGGTCCGCTAATGCCCAACGTGGGTTTGTTCCACATCGTGTATAGCTCGGTGCAGGAAAAGCGGGGCACGATCAACCTGTCGTTTACCGCCTGCCGCGATATGCTGCCGGATCCGGCGTTTTACGCCGATTGCCTGCAGGCGTCCTTCGAAGAGTTGCGCGACGCCGCGCTGTCGAAAAAGGAGAAGCACAAAAAATCGCGCCGCAAAACCCGCTAGTTGTGTAAATCCACCTGGTTGTTCACGGCAATGTCTGTCGTGTGGAATCGAGACGGATCGTTCTGGGAGACGGGCTCGGCCGTCGGGTGTGCAATTCGCCGGCTTCCCCTGTGCGGGCCACCCGATACTCGCCAACGAATTGCACACCCGACACCCAAACCCTTTTTCCGTACTAGTAAGTAGCACCAACAATCCATGCGGGTAACGTGATCAAGGATCCGACCGGGAAGGCCTTTTCGTATGCGAGTATCGGGGAAGCAGGCGAAAAGGCCTTCCCGGCCGGAGCCGATGGCAGGAATGAACAGTGGTTTGTGTATCTGGCCAGAGCCGATCGCGGTAATGAACAGAGGATGTTTAATATCCAGCCGGAGCCGTTAGCGCAAACGAACCAGAAATGTCGAGTGTTCGGCGATAATCGATAGCTGGAACGAACAGGGGTTGTCAGGCCACCCAGCGCCGTATCAACTGATGCACATTGACCCTGGCCTTGAGCCGGCTGGCCAGCATGAACATACCGCCAATCTTGCGGTGAAAATACACCGCATCCGTAGGCGGGACCTGCCAGAAATCCCGGTAGCTGCCAATGTCCTCCGCCAGTTTCGACATGTTGCGCGCCATATCGGAGCGGGCAAAATCGTAGACCACATCGGTGCACACCGGTTCCAGCGCCAGCGTCAGCAGCTGTAGCACCAGTTCCCGGTAGGCGCTGTCCGCATCGCCCATCGCATAGCCCAGCCGCTCGGCGGCTGCAGCCAGTTTGTCTTCATCCCCGGCAATCGCCGCGCGCACCAGCTTCTTGTAGTTATTGACGAAGGCGGCCTTGAAGCGGCGCGTGGCCCCAAAATCCAGCAACACGATTTCACCGGTCTTGCGTCGGTACTGGTAGTTGGCGAAATTGGGGTCGGTCTGCGCCATCCTCAGTTCGAAAAACTCCAGCAGCATCAACTCAATCAGGGCAGACATCACCCGATCCCGCTCCGCCTGCGGCAGGTCAATGATGGTATCAATCGGTCCGCCGCTGACATAGGTCATCGCCAGCACATTGCGGTGCGTCAATTCCGGCAGCACCTCGGGCAGTACAAAGCGCTTGTCCTTGCGCAGCAAACGGCCGAAGGCCTGCAGAAATTCCGCCTCCTTGAGATAGTCGGCCTCGTCGTGCAGCTGGCGCTTGGCATCGTCCAACAGCGGTTGTATATCCAGCCCGGCCGGCAGCAGGCCCGACAGCCGCAGCAGGGTGGCAATATTGTCCACATCGCTGTCGATACTGTCCGCGACACCGGGATACTGCACCTTCAACACGATCTCGCGACCATCCGGGGAGATCGCCCTGTGCACCTGGCCAATAGACGCCGCGGCCAGAGGCTTTGCGTCGAAACCGTAGAACACGGTCTCCCAGTCGGCGCCGTAGGTGTTGCGCATGACCTGCTGCAACTGTGCGGGCGGCATGTTCCTGGCGTCGTCACGCAGGCGCGCCAGAATATCGGTCAGTTCCCGTGGCAGGAACTCGCCCGTATCCATGGAGAGAATCTGTCCCACCTTCATCGCCGCACCGCGCATGGTGGCCAGTTGTTCCGCCACGCGGCGGGCGTTGCCCGGCGTCAGCAGCATATCCCTGGCGGAGAGTCGCTTGCCGGCGCGCAACTGGCGCGTGCCCTCTGCCAGCATACCGCCGGCGACACCACCGGCCATGCGCGCCATGCGCGCAAACCGACCCGCCCGGGACGTGGGGATGGACCGCGATATCGTCATCCTTGCCTTTATTTTTTCGCGGCACGTCGCTCTCTCTCCCGCCAGCGACGGATATGCGACTCCACCATGGCGTGGGCGTTAAACTCGCGCGTCCAGTGCCGCGATAAAATTGAACAATCCGGTCAGCTTGCGCGCAATCAGGGCAAAATCGCGGGACGGCGTGGTGAAGTGACGACTGGTGGCCGAGAGCGCAGCCTGTTTCCCCGCGCGTCGCATCAGCGCGGATTTACCCCAGCAGTATTCGCCGCTGGCGTTGAGGTACTGGGCTGGCAACTGCGCCGGCGGCCGCAGCGGCTCCAGCAGGTGCAGGCAAAAATCGGCAAACAGTTTACGCCCTTCCGCACTGGCATCGCTCTGCAGGCAGCCCAGGCCAATCAGGCCATCGACCAGACGCGGCACGTCCTGCTGTTGTCCGGCAGCGATGGTCTGGCGCAGGTGGTAGAGAAAATCCTCCTCGCAATCCAGCACGGAACCAAAATCGAGCAGCACCAGTTCATCATGCGCAATTTTCTTGCGCCGATCATCCAGTCGCAGCAGGTAATTGCCAAAATTCGGGTCTGTCTGCAGCAGGCCCCATTCGTAAAGCTCGTAGAAAAACAGCTCCAGCATGCCTTTGGCCAGTGCATTGCGACGCTCCAGCGACAGGCTGGCCACGTCCGGGTCGACCACCGAGACACCCTCGATAAACTCCATGGCCAGCACCGCGTCGGTACAGTAATGCGGATAGAGCTGCGGCACATGGTAGCTGACTGCGGCGCACCGCGCACGCTCTCCACCAGCTCACGCCATTCTCGTGGTGAAGGCGGCCTCGCGCCGGTAATCGATCTCGTTGTGCAGGTGGGCGCGCATGGATTCGAGCCAGTCATCCAGCTCGCGGCCCGTCTTCACCCAGCGCGCCAGCAGCAGCATGCGCACCACCGCATCAAAATCCGCGTCGATTACCTGCGCCAGCCCCGGGTACTGTATTTTCAGGCAGATCCAGTCGCCGCTGGCGCGAATCCTGGCCAGATGCACCTGGGCCAGTGACGCGGCCGCGATCGCCTGCGGGTCAATGTCCAGTTCCTGGTAGCGCGCACCCAGACTGTCGCGCACCGAGGATTCAAGCGCATCCCAATGCAGCGGCTCGGTCTGGTCTGACAGGTCGCGCAGTGCGTCCACCAATACCCGCGGCAGAAACTGCTCGCCGAACAGCGCCAGCATCTGGCCGATCTTGATATAGGTGCCCTTGAGCTTGCCCAGTTCCCGTACGAAGTGGCGTGCCTCGCGGCGGGCGAATTCAGAATCTTCATCATCGGGACCGCGACCCATGATGCGCTGCACCACGCTGTCCACGGCGAGCGCGCTGCCCGCGCGGATACCGGCCAGTGACGCGGAGAGGGTGCGGGGCAAGGTGCTGGCTTTCGGGCCGCGGTGCTTTTTTGCCATGAGAAATAAGGGTCGTTAATGCGGGGGGCAAGTATAACCGATTGGTGGCCGCTGCCCCAGCGCGAAAAGCTGCTGCTGGTGCCACCACATCCGCTGCTCGCATCAATCCAGCAGCAGCGTCGCCAGCCGCTTGCGGTGGTGCTGGGCATCGCCAAACTGTTGCTGGCTCCACTGGGCGCGGCGAATGTACAACTGCGCGTCGCAGTCGTAGGTAAAACCCATGCCGCCGTGAAACTGTACGCGCCCGGTCTGCGGCATACAACAGCGTCTGGGTGGCATGGGCCTTGGCCATGCGACAGGCGATTTCCGCATCGGTGTCCAGCGCCGCATCCCCCACCAGCGTGGCGGCGTGGTAGATAAACGAGCGTGCCGAGTCGGTCGCAGTGAGAATGTCCACGGTCGGATGCTTCAAGCGCCTGGTAGGAGCCGATCAGCTTGCCGAACTGCTTGCGCGTCTTCAGGTAGTCCACGATCGTATCCAGGCAGGCCGCGGCGCTGCCGGTGGCTTCAGCAGCCACCAGCAGCGCGCCCAACAGGCGGATATCGCGCAGCGCAGCAGCAACGCCGGGCCGGTGATGACATTGTTGTCATCGACGCGCACACCGCTGAAGTCCACATTGGCCGAGCGCTTGGTCTGGTCGATCAGGGTATTCGGGCGCACTGCTCCCGCGCCGAGTTGATCCGCGCGCACCACGGCCAGCGCCACACTGTCGCGCTAGGTCACGGACACTACAAACAGCGCTGGCCACAGCCGCGTCGGGCACGAATTTCTTTGCGCCGTGCAGCACGCGCTCGTCATCCAGCACCAGCGTCACGCTCGCATCGCCCCAATCGCCGTTATCCAGCAGGGCCAGAGTAGCCGGTGCGCCAGCCGCGATCGCCGGCAGCAGCCGCTCGCGCTGCTCGCTATTGCCGGCGCGCAGCAGCAACTGTCCGGCCAGTGCGCTGCTGATCAGCGGCGTACCCAACATGGCGCGGCCCATGGACTTCCACCACCGGCACCAGCGCGCCGATGCCCAGCCCGGAGCCGCCGCAGGATTCCGGCAGGGCGATGCCGGTCCAGCCCAGCGCCACCATCTCATCCCACAGCGCCTGGTCGAAACCGGATGCGGTATCCAGCTGCGCGCGCACAGCGGCGATGGGCGATTTGTCGCGACAGAAATTCCCTGGCCACGTCCAGCAACATGGCCTGCTCGTCACTGAAGCTGAGGGCTGGTATTTCCGAATCACTGACATAATCAGCTCCCTACTTCGGCAAACCGAGTACATGTTCGGCCACGATATTGGCCTGCACCTGGCTGGTGCCGCCGCCGATCGTCGCGGAAAAACTGTTGAAATACGCGCGCTGCCAGAAGCCGCCCTGGCGCGCCTCGTCATCGCCGACATACAGCGCGCCCTCGGCGCCCTGCAGGTTGATCGCCAGCTGGCGCATGCGCCGCGTCATCTCGGTAGCGCGCAGTTTATGGACAGCGGCAGCGACCCGGGGTAGTCGCGATGTCAGGTGCGCGATATGCGCGCGCCTGTCGCCAAGCGCCAGTCGCCTTCTCCTCCATGATGGCCTGCACCAGCTGGTCGCGCACCACCGGGTCTTGCAGCACCGGCTGCACCGTCGCGCCGGACACGCCGTGCAATTGGCTGATCATGTCGTCGACCGTGACCCGCACCATGGACTGCCCGCCGGCAGCGCCCGCCTCGGCGCCGCGCTCGTACTGCAGCGTCTGCATGGCGATCTTCCAGCCCTGCCCTTCCTCGCCCATCAGGCAGTCGGCGGGTATGCGCGCATCGGTGAAAAAGGTTTCCGTGAAGCCGTATTCGCCGGTGATCTTGCGGATGGGTCGCGTCTCGATGCCCGGCACATGCATCGGCGACAGGAAATAGGACAGGCCGTCGTACTTGCGCGGCGTATCGGGATTGGTGCGCGCCAGCAGGATCATGTACTTGGCGAAGTTGCCCATGGTGGTCCAGATCTTCTGGCCGTTGATCACGTACTCGTCGCCGTCGCGCACTGCGCGCGTCTGGGCGTTGCCGAGGTCGGAGCCGTGCTCGGGCTCGGAGAAGCCCTGGCACCAGACGTCTTCCGCGTTGAGGATGCCCTTGAGGTATTTGCGCCTTCTCCGCTTCGGTGCCGATATCGTTGATCAACGGCCCGGCCCAGCCCAGGCCGATCACGTTGAAGCAGATCGGCACGCCCGCGCGGCGCATCTCCTGGTCGGCGATGTTCTGGAACACGGCTTCCACCCCGCCGCCGCCGTACTGCTTCGGCCAGGCCATGCCGAGGTAACCGGCGGCCCATACCTTGTGCTGCCACTGCCGCAGGAATTCCAGCTGCCGCTCGTCGCCCACTTCCATAAAGGTTTGCGGCAGCAGGAAGCCGGGGTCCGGCGGATTGTTGTCCTTCATCCAGGCGGCGACTTCCGCCCGGAACTCCTTTAATTCCTGTTCACTTGCACTCATGATCATTATCCTCTTGCTGGGAGCTGCATCGGCTCCGCCCTGGCATCGGCGCGCTGGAATGCCGGCCTTGCCATCATGCGCTGCAGATAGGCGGCGGTCTGCGGCTGGTACTGATTGTCGAAGTGAATGGCGCGGCCCAGGTACAGGGCGTAACTTACGGCGATGTCGGCGATGGTGAAGCGGTTGTCCACCAGGTACTCGTGGGACTCCAGATGCGCATCGAGGCGGCGCAGCCGCGAGATGTACCACTTGCCGTAGTCGTCGGCCACCGCCTGCTTTTCCGGCGTAGGCTCCAGGTAGTAATAGCGCATGGCGATGGTCTGCGGGAAGGTCAGCGTGGCGTCCGCGTGATGCAGCCAGTTCAGGTAGGCGCCGTACTCGGGATGCGACGGCTGCAGCCCGAAGTCGTAGCGCTGGTAGCGATCCACCAGGTACTGGCAGATGGCGACGGACTCCGTCATGTGCGTGTCGCCGTCGACAAAGTACGGCACCGTGCCGAGGCTGTTAACCTTGAGATACTCGCGCTGGAACACGCGCGGCGGAAACGGCAGGATTTCCAGTTCATAGTCCAGCCCCATCTCCTCCAGCGTCCACAGGGGGCGCAGGGAGCGCGAGCTGGCGCAATGCCACAGTTTCATACTCACTCTCCGTCCTAGAACCCGTACTGGCGCGCCGCCAGGTCGCGCATGATTTCCTCGGAGCCGCCGCCGATGGCGTTGACCCGCACCTCACGGTAAATACGCTCCACCCGGCTGCCGCGCATGTAGCCGATACCGCCCAGTATCTGCATCGCCTCGCGGGCGCAGAACTCCATGGTCTCGCTGGCCTGCACCTTGAGCAGGGCGATATCGCCGGGGTTGGCGTTGCCCGCTTCAATCGCCTCGAAGCATATACGGATATAGGCCTGGGTGGCATTCAGTTTTTGCTTCATCTGCGCGATCTTGTGGCGGATCACCTGATGGTCCGCGAGGCGCTTGCCGAAGGTCTTGCGCTCGCGCGCCCACGCCACGGCCTCCTCCAGGCAGACCCGGCCCAGCGCCTCCATGGACACCGACATGCCCATGCGCTCGCCGTTGAAGTTGGTCATGATCACCAGGAAACCCTTGTTTTCCTCGCCGATGAGATTGGTCACCGGCACCCGCACATTGTCGAAGTACAGGGTGGCGGTATCCGAGGCCCACCAGCCCTGCTTTTTATCCAGTTGCGTACGGCTGAAACCCGGGCGCGTCAGTGGGTATCAGCAGCATGGAGACACCCCTGGCGCCCTCCCCGCCCGTGCGCACCGCCGTGGACACCCAATTGGCGCGCATGCCGCCGGTGATATAGGTCTTGGAGCCGTTCACGATGTAGTGATCCCCGTCGCGCACCGCGGTGGTCGCCAGTTGCGCCACGTCGGAGCCGGCGCCGGGCTCGGTGATGCCCAGTGAGATATGCTTGAGGCCCGCCAGCACCGGAGGCGCCACCATTTCCTTCAGCGCCTGCGAACCCCAGTTGATCACCGGCGGCAGACCGATGCTGTGCACCATCAGGCTGGCGGCAATACCGCCAGCGCCGATGCGCGCCAGCTCCTCGCTGGCAATCCACCGATGCCAGCAGTCGATGCCCTCTGTCACGCCGCCAAATTCCTCCGGATAGCCCATGCCGAGCAAGCCAACCGCGGCCGCCTTGGGCCACAGCTCGATCGGGATGTGGCCGGCCTCATCCCAGTCATCGGCATGGGGCATGATTTCGGTATCGATAAAGCGGCGCAACTGTGTGCGCCATTCGTGGTGCTCTTCCCGCATGTGCGGGTTGGGCAGGCGGGCGCTGTCGAAGTCCAGTGACATGGTTTGATCTCGCGGCGAGTGAATACTTCAGGGACGTTTATACTAATAGAGAGCGCGGACAAGTGCATGTGTTAACGTGCCAATGATTTCAGGCGAGGTGAAACATTCTATGCAGCCTATTCAAGCCACAGCAACAAGCAGCCCGCCCGCCCTGTGGCAGCTGGCATTCCGGGCGGGCTTTCTGCTGGCGGCAAGTTTCGCGGTGCTGGGCATGGCCCGCTGGCTGTATTGGATGTGGTGGCCCGAGCGCTGGGATTTCACCCTGTTTCCCGGCTGGTGGCACGCGCACGAGATGGTATTCGGCTTTGCCCTGCCGGTGGTGGCCGGTTTCCTGCTGACGGCGGTGGCCACCTGGACCGGCCTGCCCGGAACCCGCGGCTGGCGACTGCAACTTCTGTTCGGCCTGTGGCTGACCGCACGCTGCCTGTTGTGGCTGCTGCCCGGGCAACTGTTATTCGCCTGGCTGGCGGAGATGCTGTTTATCGCGCTGCTGATCTACGAGCTCACCCAACGGGTATGGGCCGTGCGCCAGTGGCGCAATATGTTGTTCCCACCCGTACTCATCGCGCTGGCCCTGTTCAATAGCGCCAGCTACTGGCACGCGGACGATCCGGTCCTCAGCACCCGCTTACACTATGGCGCAGTATGGATGATCACTGTGCTGATCGTGATCATCGGCGGCCGTGTTATTCCCCTGTTTACCGGCAATCGCCTGGGATTGAAGATTGCGCCATTACCGGCATGGCTGGATTACTCGGCTATCAGCAGCACGGCCCTCATCGCGCTGATAGTGGGATTGTGGCCCGCGCAACAGACCAATCCGGGGCTGGCGCTGCTGTGCCTGGCCGCAGGCATTATCCACTGCATACGACTCGCCCGTTGGCAGGGCTGGAAAACCCTGAAGGTGCCTCTGCTGTGGTCCATGCACCTGAGCTACCTGTGCCTCCCGCTGGCCATGTTCGGCCTGGCCCTCATCGGCGGCGACCCGGCCGCCAGTAAAAACGTGATTCACCTGCTGGCCATCGGCAGTATCGGCGGGATGATCCTGGCCATGATGTCGCGGGTATCCCTGGGACATACAGGTCGGCCGCTGGAGGTTCCTGCGTACCTGTCGGTGGCGTTCGGACTGCTATTCGCGGCAGCCATTATTCGCGCCTTCCTGCCGCTGCTGGATATTGCCCTAACGCTCTGGGCCTGGCGGCTCTCCGCCGTGTTGTGGATGATCGCGTTCTCGCTCTTTCTGCTGCGCTATGTTCCCGTGCTGCTGCGACCGAGGGTGGACGGCAAGCCGGGTTAACAGCTCAGGCGTCCTTGCCACTCCGTATCAAGCCAAGGGTTTCGCCAGAGGAGTTTCTACTCTCTGACCCCGGAACGCCGCTACTTAATGGCGATTGGGTTGATGATCGCCTGCACGGCTCCGGTGATGCGTGAGGGCCCGAGTGTGAACAGAAACTCCCAGGCCTGGTCTTTCACCAACTCCTCTGTGTTCATGTTCTCCAGGATATGGATACCATTCAGCGCCAGCAGGATCTGGTGCACCTCAAAGAAACCTGCGTCTTTTTCGACAGGAATAACCTCGACGCCCCAGGTATCGGCGCCGATCATCGCAACGCCTAGGGACGCGAGGTACTTCGCACCCTCGACACCCAATCCGGGCTCAACGGAACCAAAGCGCTGATTGTCCTTGCCAATCAACCTGGTCCAGCCAGTGTAGAAGAGCACCACATCGCCCTTCTCTATCGCCGTGATGCCCTGACGTTTCATTGCGCCCTCTATTTCTGCGCGATTGAATGCCGTGCCCTCCCTGACCATATCCGTCTCGAAATAGCCGGCCATGTCGAGCAGGACACCACGCGTGGCAATGGCGGGCACATTTTCAATACCAAGCTTGGTCAGTCCGTCAGTCATTGCGAAATCGACAGCCCTGTTGCAATTGAAATAGAGATTATCGATACCAACGTGGCCCAGACCGTCGATCTGCGAGCCGACCCCGACCCAACCGGCAAGAATGTCGTCATTATAGGTGCCCTTGTTCGGGCCGATTAAGGTGCCTGCCACCTGCCCGGGCTGGACAATGGTGATCGCGAAGGTGCGCGGCGGGTATGCGGGCGTATCCTTATTCGTCTCAATGCCAAGTTGATACGCCTTCCCGCGTGTCACTAGCTTAACGGCGGCGAGCGTCTTCTGGGGCGTGACGTGGTTAAGATTGCCGACCTCATCGTTGGGTCCGAACCTGGACGCGGTCGGGCAAGGTTGTTGCTGAGCCTGGGCGACACCAGCGGCTAGCAATGTGGCGACGGCGCAAGCCGCGAGTAATTGGACCGGCGTCCCTGGTCGCAGTCCGGGCGTTGCAGGATGTCGGTCCCGCCTGAATAATTTCATGTTGTTTCTCCAGATCCGCGCTGCGCTGTGCAAGCCATTTCGCTATGGGCTTGTCCGACTGCGATCACCACTTCAGCGCTGATTCAGCATATTCCCGTCAACTGCGTAAAGTGGCTGGCCCCGGTTGCAGTATTGCTGGCAACTGCCAGGACTCAACCGGCCTTGCGCTTGCGGTGTGCCACAATATCGCGAACCAATATGGTGCCCAAAGTGATGACCGTCAGGGGTATCACGAAAGCCTGCATGACGTCGCTGAAGACCGGCAGGGCATCGTGCTCGGTGGCTGCCAGAATGAGGTAGGTGATGTAGGCCACGTAGTAGCCGAGGAACAGCCCGCCTTCCCAGCGCTTGATGACGTAGCTCCCGAAGAAGATCGGCAAACAGGCCACGGCTACGGCCAACATCACCGGGTAGTCGAAGTTGATGGCCGCCTCTGATACGGGCAGTCCGTCAGGCGCTACCATCGCCGTCACGCCCAGCACAGCAAGAATGTTGAAGATGTTGCTGCCCACCACATTCCCAACAGCGATATCACGTTGTCCGCGGATGGTCGCAATGATCGACGTGGCCACTTCCGGCAGGGACGTACCTGCCGCGACGATAGTAAGACCGATGACAAGCTCGCTCACCCCCATGGCTTCGGCAATGGTGACGGCCGATCGAACAAGCCAACGCGACCCCAGGATCAGCAGGGCCAGGCCCACCACGATCAGCGCCACGTCGATTGCCCAGTGCGTGGAACTTTCAACGGACGCCCCTAGCTCGCCGCTACGCAGGCTGACGCGCATGAGCCAGGCGACATAGGCGAGGATGCCGCCGAAGAGCACTGCGCCTTCAAGGAAGCTGATGCGCCCGTCCAGCGAAAAGGCGAAGGCGAGGACAGAAACGCCGATCATGATAGGGACATCTGTTCGTACCAGTTGTTCGCTCACCACCAGCGGAGTGATCAGCGCCGACACACCAAGAATGAACAGGACATTGAAGATATTGCTGCCTACGACGTTGCCCACGGCAATATCGGCTTCGCCCTTCAGCGCTGAGCTGACGGAGATCGCCATTTCCGGCGCACTGGTGCCAAAAGCCACCACGGTGAGCCCGATGATGAGCGGTGAAATGCCGAAGCCTGCAGCGATGCGCGAGGCGCCTTTGACCAGCAGTTCGGCACCAATGACAAGCAACGCCAACCCGGCGCCGAAGATGAGGTATGTGAGCATGGCGTTTCTTTAAGCCTGATAATCGAAATGTGGGCTGGCCAGCTTACAACAAACTCAAATCTGAAGTCACTCGAAACAAGCCGGGCGTTGATCAGATCGTTGGTGCCGGTCTCGGTGGTTGCGGTCGATGGGGAGCTGTATTACTGGTACCGAACCGACACTGCTTTGCGCAGCATCTCTTCCACCTCAAAGCCCAGCACCAGCAGCCAGGCGAACATGACGATACCGACTCCTCCCGCCGCGATATCCTTGATGATGCCAATTTTTTCGTTATGTCGACTCTCGACGAAATCACATAAGGCCTCGATGGCAGTATTCATTGTCTCCGCAAACAGCACCATAGCGGTGACGACAATGATCAGGACAGAATCCATCCAGTCACGCAGAAACACTGCGGCGGCCAGCACCAGCAAAGAGAAGACCAACTTCCACGCGACGCTCAGGTCGTAGATCACGGCATAGCGCAAGCCTGCGTAGATAGTGCGCAACTTGCGCATCGGGTGATAGCCTATCTCGCCGGTACCCAGAAACTTGTTTCTCATGCCGAGCCTCCTGTAAAGCGCAAATCCAGTGTACTCCCACCGCGCCGTCACGCCGGAAAAACGTAATCCTTGTACATCTCCCGCAGCGCCACCTTCTGCACCTTGCCGGTGGCCGTGTGCGGCAACTCGTCGATAAACTCCACCGCCTCGGGCATCCACCATTTGGCGATCTTGCCGTCGAACCAGGCCAGCATGTCCTCGGCTGTCAGATCCTGCCCGTCGGGTCCGCGCACCACCAGTAACAGCGGGCGCTCGCTCCATTTCGGATGGAAGTGGCCAATGACCGCCGCCTCGGCGACCTTGGGATGGTCGGTGGCCACGTTCTCCACCTCGATGGAGGAAATCCATTCGCCGCCGGACTTGATCACGTCCTTGGTGCGGTCGGTGATGGCCATAAAGCCATCGGGGTCGATGGTGGCGACATCGCCGGTCTCGAACCAGCCCTCCTCCGCATGCGCACTGGAACCCTCCAGCTTGAAATAGCTGGAGCACACCCAGGGGCCGCGCACCTTGAGCGAGCCGAAGGCCTTGCCATCCCAGGGCAACTCCTTACCCGCATCATCCACAATTTTCATCTCCACCCCGAAAATCGGCCGGCCGCCCTTGAGGCGAATTTTGGCGAACTCCTGTGCGCTGTACTGCGCCCTCGCGGCGGTAGCGGCATTGACGGTGCCCAGCGGACTCATCTCCGTCATACCCCAGCCCACCCGCGTCTCCACACCGTAGCGGTCCATGTCCTCCATGATGGACAGCGGGCAGGCCGCACCGCCCACCGTAATGCGCTGCAGCGAATCCACGCGCTCGCCGGAGGCCTTGAGATGGGCGAGCAAGCCCAGCCACACCGTGGGCACGCCCGCGGACAGCGTCACCTTCTCTTCATTGATCAGCGCGGCGAGGGTTTTGCCGTCGCCCATCTTGCTGCCGGGAAACACCAGCTTGGCGCCGGCCATCGGGCAGGAATAGGGATTGCCCCAGGCGTTGACGTGGAACATCGGCACGATGGGCAGCACGACATCGCGGCGCGAAATGCCCAGCGCATCCGGCATCATGGTCGCATAGGCGTGCAGCATGGTGGAGCGATGCGAGTACAGCACGCCCTTGGGATTGCCGGTGGTGCCTGAGGTGTAGCACAGCGCGCAGGCGGCGTTTTCATCCAGCGGCGGCCACTGGAATGGATGCTCGCCCCTGCGCCAGCAGCGTTTCATAGCACAGCGCATTGGGCAGGCTGGTGTGCGGCATGCGCTCGGCAGTGGTCAGCACCACCCAGCCCCGCACACCGGGACACTGCGGCGCCAGCCCTTCGGCCAGCGGCACAAAATCCGGATCGAGGAACACGTAGCGATCTTCCGCGTGATTGATGATGTAGACCAGTTGCTCCGGGAAACAGCCGGGGATTGATGGTGTGGCAGACATAGCCGCTGCAGGCTGCCGCATAGTAGGTTTCGAAGTGGCGGTAATCGTTCCAGGCCAGCGTGGCGATGCGGTCGCCCTGCGCCAGCCCCCAGTGCGACATGCATGTCGGCCAGTTGGCGCGCCCGGGCAAACGCCTCGCGATAGGTATAGCGGTGGCGCGGGTTGTCGGCCGTGACCGAGACGATTTCCGCCGCTGCCATTGACGCGCTCCGCGTGCTCCACGATCGACGGAAATTGACAGCTGCTGGTTCATCATCAAACCGTTCATTATTATAGTCTCCTGCAGTTTTCTAAGTCTGTGCGGCTCCACGCCGGACCGCGCCATTATCCCTGATTTTTCAATCCGGAAAAGGTATAGCAACGTAATGCAACAGAAGCCCGCCCCGGCCAGAAAAGTTGCCGCCGCACCGAACTGATCCCACAACAGTCCGGCCAGCACGCTGGCGACCAACAGCGCCAGGCCGGATGCCAGGTTAAATGCGCCAAAGGCGGTGCCGCGCAACTCTGCCGGCGCCGTATGGGCGACCATGGCGGCCAGCAGTCCCTGCGTCATGCCCAGGTGCAGGCCCCACAGGATCACGCCGAGCACGACCACCGTCCAGTGATTGCTGTAGGCCAGAACGAGATCAGCGAGCGCCAGCACCACCAGGCCCATGGCCAGCAGAGCGGTATGGCTCATCCTGTCCGCCAGTCGTCCCAACGGGTAGGCCGAACCGGCATACACCACGTTCATCACCACCAGCACCAGCGGTATCCACGCAACCGCCAGCCCACCCTGCGCCGCGCGCAACAGCAGGAAAGCCTCGCTGAATCGGGCCAGCGCAAAACACGTTCCCAGCAGCACCACAATCCAGTAGGGCCGGGTCAGCAGGCGCAGGCTCTCGCGGCGGATAGGGTTGATGCCGCGACCGGGGTGATGATGCACGGGTTCCTGCACACCGAATATCAGCACCAGCACAGAGAGTAGGCCCGGGATGACCGCCACCCAGAATACCGCCTGGAAATCGTTGGCCCACAACAGCATCAGGCCGACCGCCAGCAGCGGCCCGAGGACGGCGCCCACCGAATCCAGGGCCTGGCGCAGTCCAAAGGCCGCGCCGCGCATCGCCGCCGGGGCGATGTCTGCAATCAGGGCATCGCGCGGCGCGCCGCGAATACCCTTTCCCGTGCGATCGATCAGGCGGGCCACCAGTACCAGTCCGGCACCGGAGGCGAGCGCAAACAGCGGCTTGCTCAGCGCGCCCAGGCCGTAGCCCAAGCACCGCCAGGCCCTTGCGCTTGCCCCAGTAATCACTGAGCGCGCCGGAAAATACCTTGACCACCAGCGCCAAGCGCTTCGGCCAGGCCCTCGATGACACCGACCACCAGGCCACTGGCGCCGACAGCCGTGACCAGGAACACCGGCAACAGGCTGTGCACCATCTCGGAGGAGACATCCATGAGCAGGCTGACAAAGCCCAGCGCCCAGATGGCGGTGGGCAGGCGGGTGACGCTGGTGGGTGTCTCAGGAGTCGTCGCTCATGGTGACCTACGCAGATGGGATGGTTTGGGGTCAGAGTAAAAACTCGGCAAATCGGGTCAGAGTTTACTCTCTCGCCAGATTTTTACTCTGACGCCATTCCCCAACTCCAATGTGTCATCCGCCGCATGGTGCAGCGCGCGCTGTTCCTGCTGCAACTTGATCAGGTGCGCGTGCAGCGACAGCATCGCCATTTTGTGCAGGCTGGTATCGACATCGTCGTAGACGACCTTGACCAGTTCATCCAGCGGTGCGCGTCCGGTGCTGCGCAGACCAGCGATGACTTTCTGTTCGCGCATCAGGCGGTGCCTGACCAGCGCAGTCCACCGCCGCCGCGGGCTCGGGCATCACGTCACCGTGTCCGGGGGCAATGAATTGAGTGGATAGTGCAGCAGCAATTGCAGCGACTCGATATACGCCTTCATATCGCCACTGGGCGGAATGATCACCACGGTGGAGCCGTTCATGATGTGATCGCCGGCAAACAGCATCCCCTCCTCTTCCAGGAAGTAGCAATAGTGATTGCCCACATGACCGGGGGTGTGCACTGCGCGCAGCGTAAATTCACGACGTCGCCAGCACCTGGTCGTGCTGCACCTCAAGCGTCGGTTTGAAGGTGTTGTCCTGGAACATGTCGTCCGGGGGTGAAGCGCCGATGACCTGCGCGCCGGTGGCCTGTGCCACCGCCTGCCAGGCGGGGGAATGATCCGGGTGAGTATGCGTACAGACGATCCAGCGAATGCGATCACCGGCGGCATCCAGGATCGCGTCGATGTGCGCAGGAATCGCGGGACCGGGGTCCAGCACCGCGACTTCCTTATCGCCCAGCAGATAGGTATTGGTGCCCGGCCCGGTCATCACGCCCGGGTTGGGCGCGACCAGTCGCCGCACGCGGCTGTTGAGGCGAAACGGGATGCCGTGCTCCAGCATTGCGTCAGACCATGCCGTCGATAGCGACTGCGGGATTGACCTCGGCATCGTAGTCTACGCCGTCCACCTCAAAACCGAACAGTTGCAGGAACTCGCGCTTGTAGCCATCGAAGTCTGACAGCTCGCGCAAGGTATCCGTATTGATGCGATCCCACAGTTTTGCCACCGCAGCCTGCACCGCCGGATCCAGTTCCTTGCCATCGGCACGCAGCCGCCCTTCCTCATCCAGGTAGGGTGCCGCACTGTACAGCGAGTCGCGAAACAGGCCGTCGATCTGCTCGATGCAGCCCTCGTGCGTACCCTGCGCCTTCATCACCTTGAACAGCAACGCCAGGTAGATGGGCATCGCGGGTATGGCGGCGCTGGCCTGGGTAACCACCGCCTTGAGTACTGATACGCGGGCATCCCCGCCCTTCGCGGCCAATTGCTTGCGAATCGCGATCACGCGCTTGTCCAGGTCCTTCTTGGCGGCGCCGATGGTGCCATGCCAGTAAATATCCCAGGTCAGTTTGTCGCCGATGTAGGTGTACGCCGTGGTCTTCGCGCCCTCGGCCAGCACACCGGCTTCGTCCAGCGCGTCGATCCACATCTGCCAGTCCTCGCCGCCCATGACCGCCACGGTGTTGTCTATTTCTTCCTGCGTGGCCGCTTCCAGGTGAAAATCCTGCACTTCCTCCTTGTCGGTATTCACGCCTTTTTGCACGGCAGCGCCACCGATAGGCTTGAGCGTGGAGTTGTACACGACGCCGGTGACCGGGTGCTGCCGGCGCGGCGATGCCAGGCTGTAAACCACCAGGTCGACCTGGCCCAGATCGGCCTTGATGGTGGCTATGGCTTTTTGCTTGATCTCATCACTGAACGCATCGCCATTGATGCTTTTCGCATACAGGCCGGCGGCCCGGGCATAGTTGTGGAACGCGGCGGAGTTGTACCAGCCGGCCGTACCGGGCTTTGCTTCGGTGCCCTCCTTCTCAAAGAAAATGCCCAGCGTGGCGGCGCCGCAACCGAAGGCCGCAGTGATGCGCGACGCCAGTCCGTAGCCGGTGGATGCACCAATCACCAGCACGCGTTTGGGACCGTTGGCGATGGGCCCCCTGCCCTTGACGACGTCAATCTGCCGCTTGACGTTGGCAGCGCAACCCGTCGGGTGAGTGGTGATACAGAGAAAACCGCGTACGCGTGGCTTGATAATCATTGGCAAGGCTGTCCTGGTGTGTGAGTCAATGTCGGGTGTGCGCAGCCTGCCTGACCCGGGAGCGACTGGGAAGTTTAACATAGGGCCTGCGCGCTGCCACAGGTCCTGATGGGCCGTGTGCGAGTCATCCAATCTTGTGTTCGCCGCTCACTTACAGTTCAATACCTGCCTCTGTTACTGCTACCCTGATGCAGCCGTATGCCAAATCGCCCCTGCGCTACACCACGCCTGCCGCCTGGACTGATGCGGTCATGGCGGACTTTGGCAGTTTCCTGCTCGACCACGCGACCGCCGAAAAAAAAGCCTCGGGGATGGCGATCTCCATGCTGTCCCACTATCCCGATCGCATTGAACTGGTGACCGCCATGGCCGACCTGGCGATAGAGGAACTGACCCACTACCGCGAGGTGCTCAAGTGGATACACCAGCGCGGCCTGACCATCGGGCCAGACCACAAGGATCCCTATGTGGTGAAATTTCGCGAATCGATTCGCCAGGGCAGGGAGGTATATCTGCTGGATCGCCTGCTGACTGCGAGCATCATCGAGGCGCGCGGCGCCGAGCGCTTCGCTCTGGTGGCCGCGGCACTGGAGCCCGGCTTCCTGAAAAAGTTCTACCAATCCATCGCGCGTTCCGAGGAGCGGCACTTCGAGTTGTTCCTGGAACTGGCGCACAAATACATCGACCGCGACACGATCGAGCAGCGCTGGCATGAACTGCTGGATATCGAGGCGGCTATTGTCGCCGCCCTGCCAATCCGGGCTGCGCTGCACTGATGGGCTGTGCACGGTAATGCGCGACGGTGTCGCCCTGCAGCGCTACCTGCAACGGCACATAGAAACGGGGCTGCCAGGCCACAGCTTTACCGCCGCACATTGGCAGCAGGTGCTGGTGCTGCCCGCCTACCGGGAAGCACCTGCCCTGTTGCAGACGATTGACGCAACTGCCCGCAGCCCAGGGCAGGACACTGGTCATCCTCGTACTGAATCGCCCCGACTCGGATAGCGACCCGCAGGCCAACGCCGAGCTGCGCACTGCCATTGTGGATTCGCCCCTGCAGCGCGAGCAGCGCGGCACTGTGTCGATTCACTGCCTGAACCCGCACACCGATCTGTACCTGCTCGATATGGAAGCGTTGTACGGGCCGACACCCGCCGCGCTCGGCGTCGGCCTGGCGCGCAAGACTGGCTGCGATCTCGCTTTGCAGTGGATGGCCGCAGGGGGCATCAGCGGCCAGTGGCTGTGCTGCACCGATGCCGACGCGACGCTGCCACCGGACTACTTCGAACAACTGGGCAGCGCAGCACCCGATGCGGTGGCCGCCGTGTTCCCGTTTCGCCATGTGCCAGGCGAAGAACCGGCCTGCGACACCGCGACCTCCCTGTATGAACTGCGCCTGCGCCACTATGTGCTGGGACTGGAATACGCGGGCTCGACCTATGCGTACCACACGCTGGGCAGCTGTCTGGCGATACGGGCCAGCGCGTACGCGCATGTGCGCGGCTTCCCGCAACGCGCTGGCGCGGAGGATTTCTATCTGCTGAACAAACTGGCTAAACTCGGGCCGATTGCCCGGCTGTCCGGCAGCTGTATTGCAGCTGCAGTCACGGCGCTCTTCACGGGTTCCCTTCGGCACCGGCCCGGCGGTGGAGGCCATCCTCAGCGCCGCGCAGCCGCACGAGGCCGCGCTTTTTTACCACCCGCGCTGTTTCGAAGCGCTCAGGGCGCTGCTCGCGGGTCTGCCCGAGCTGGCACACGCGCCCGCACAGGACATGGCGCAACTGTTGGTCAGGCACGGCATCGACGCAGACTGTGCCGCAACAGGCACAGCATGGCCCTGGCTGCGCTGGGAATAGAAGCCGCCCTCGCCCACTGTCAGCGCCAAAGCACATCGAGCGACCAGTTCCAGCGCCAGTTCCACCAGTGGTTTGACGGCTTTCGCACCCTGAAATTTATCCACGCCATCCGCGCTGCCGGCTGGCCGGATCAGTCGCTGACGCAACTCGACACGCTGCAGCCGCAGCTGTGGCCAACCGCCGCCGAGCCGCCCTGTGCCATTGATCAATTACGCCAAGCCATCGGGCGACACTGGGCCTGGCAGTGACGGGACGGATCGCGCTCCATGGGATCGAGAAAAATATGAGCTCACCGATGCGCTTTGGTCCCCTCGCGGTCGCGCTGCTGTTCTCTATCGCGGCGGCGGGCGATCCGCTCGCCCCCGCAAGTGCGCTGGAGCGCAGCGGCTATACGCGCCTGACCACCTCAGCCGAAATCAGCCAATTCCTTGAGCAACTGGCATTGCTGGCACCTTTCATACGCCACGAACAAATAGGCCGATCCGCCGGTGGGCGGTCGATCGACGCCGTATGGATTTCCAAGCCCCCGCCCGCGCGCAACAGCAATACCACTTCCTTGCCGCGCCTGACTATACTGCTCGTCGGCACGCAGCACGGCACCGAACCTTCTGGCGGCGAGGCGCTGCTGCTGATCGCGCGCAGTCTTGCGCTGGGCGAGATGAAATCGCTTCTCGATGACGCGGATTTCATCATCGTCCCGAATGCCAATCCCGACGGACGCGATCTCCAGCGGCGCGTCAACGCCAACAATGTGAATCTGAGCACGGATTTCGCGCTCTTGTCCCAACCCGAAAGCCGCGCGATCAATGATCTGCTCCTGCGCGTACGGCCGCAAGTCGTGCTTGATGTTCATGAATCCGCAATACTGAAAAAGAAAACCCTGGGCCGCGAGGGCTATCTAACGGATTTCCATGCTCAGTTTGAGATCGGCAACAATACCAACATCGCGCCCGGGATCAGACGCCTGAGTCTCTACCGCATACTGCCCGAAGTCATCGACGAAGTTCAGCGCCGGGGCTTGCCGGCCCAGCGTTACATTGGCGAGATCACGAGTATTCGCCAAGTGATCACCAATGGCGGCTTGTCGCTGCAGAACTTGCGCAACAAAGCCGGAATGCTGGGCGCGTTTTCGTTTCTGGTCGAGAATCGACTGGATCCACCAGGTAACTTCCCGACACACAGGAACATCCAGGAGCGCGTTTCCGAGCAGGTCCTCAGTATTGAAAGCTTCCTTAAGGTGGTGCGCGCGCATGCGCATGAGATTATGGCGATAACGCGCGAGGTCCGCGTGGCGCCCATGCCACGATCGGTGTATTTGTACACGGCGTATGAACGCGATAAAACCCAACCGCGCATCGCCTTGCAGATGCGGCGGCGCGATACGGGCGTGGCGGAGCAGTGGTGGTTCGACGATCATCGTGCGGTAGCCACGGCGCATACATTGGACCTGCCGCAAGCCTATGTCGTCACGGCCCATGAGCCATCCGTCGCGGCGGTGTTAACGCGACACCATCTCAGGTATACGAAAATTACCAACCGGCGCAAACTCGCCGTGAATGCGCAGAAAATAAATGCGCATGACAAGCCCTCTGAACCGGGCGAGCCGGCGGCTATGCACACTTATCCGGTGGAGCTTTTGTTGGAACCGGGCGATCTGTGGATCGAAGTGCGCCAGCCCGAGGGATTGCTCTTACCCCTGCTGTTGGAGCCTCGTTCCACCAGCAGTATTTTCGCCCATCCGCCGTTTACCGCCAAGTTGCACCGCGCAGACGAATTCTTTGTCTATCGCGTGCCATAGCCTGGCGCGCGCATGGGGTCTGAAACGGTAGTTCTGCGGCGAATTTGCTGCATTGATGCGATCGGGCCTGGCAATCACCTACAAACTCAGCTGGCGAATATCGCTGAGCAGCGCCACCAATTGGGTGAGAAAGCGCCCGCCATCGCCGCCATTAACGACACGGTGATCGTAGGACAGCGCCAGCGGCAGCAGCGTGCGCGGCGTGAACTCCGCGCCGTTCCACACCGGTTTGATGGCGGCTTTCGAGACCCCGAGGATACCCACTTCCGGCGTATTGACGATGGGTGTGAAACCGCTACCGCCGATATTGCCCAGGCTGGAAATCGTGAAGCACCCGCCCTGCATCTCCCCCGGGCTTAGTTTGCGCTCCCTGGCTTTGGCCGCCAGCTCTGCGACCTCGCGCGCCAGTTCCCAGATGGTTTTGCGATCGACGTCGCGCAGCACCGGCACCATCAGGCCGGCCGGTGTATCAACGGCCATGCCGATATGAATGTATTTTTTGTAGACCAGATCCTCGCCGCCGCGCGCCAGTGAACTGTTGAGCCTGGGATTGTCGCGCAGCGCGACCGCGCAGGCCTTGAGCAGGAAGGGTAAGGGCGTGAGCCGCGTGTCGCGCCGCTGTGCCTCGGCCTTGAGCCCCGCGCGAAACTCTTCCAGGTCGGTAATATCCGCCTCATCGAACTGGGTGACGTGGGGCACATTGAGCCAACTGCGCTGCATGTTGGCGGCGGTGAGTTTGTCCAGTTTGCTGCGCTGGGTAATCTCGATCTCGCCGAACTTGCCGAAGTCTGTCTCGGGCACTACAGGGAGTTCCGGCGCCGCCGGCTGCCGTCGGTGCCGGTTCGCGCAACGCCTTGCTGCACAAACTGCTGCAGGTCTTCCTTGAGAATACGGCCCTGTGGACCGCTGCCCTGGACCTGCCCCAGCTGTACGCCGAATTCCCGCGCCAGTTTGCGCACTGCGGGGCCGGCGTACACAGCAACAGACTCTGCGGAGTTATCCCGCTGCACGGGCGCGCTTGCTGCGACAGGTGCAGGCTCCATTACACTGACCGTTGCAGGACCCACGGTAGCTGGCGTTGGTGGCGCGACCACTGCGCCAGTAGTCTGCTCCGTCGGCGGCTCCGCTGCCGCCGGCAGGCACTTCACTCACAGCGGGCGTCTCGCTTTCGTCCACCGTTTGCGCGGCCACATCAATCATCGCTACCGGCGCACCTTCGGCCAGGTGGTCACCCACCGCCACCAGCAGCTCAACCACAGTACCTGCCACGGTCGAGGGAATTTCCATGGAGGCCTTGTCCGATTCCAGCACGATGAGGCCCTGGTCCAACGCCACCTGATCACCGACCGCGACCAGCAGTTCGATGACTTCAGCACCTTCGGCACCGCCGATATCGGGAACTGTGACTTGATGTACTGGCACGTTGCGTTCCTTCTTGCTCAGACCTTTGTTCTCAAACCGTCAGCGGGTTGGGCTTGTCCGGATCCACACCCAGCGCGCCCATGGCCTGGGCCACGCGGGAGCGCTCTATATGCCCCTCATCCGCCAACGCCTTGAGCGCTGCGATGACGATATATTCGCGGCTCACTTCGAAAAACTCGCGCAATTTGCGCCGCGTGTCCGAACGGCCAAAACCATCGGTGCCCAGCACCGTGTAGCTGCCCGGCACAAATTCGCGGATCTGGTCGGCGTACAATTTCAGGTAGTCGGTCGCTGCCACAAATGGCCCGCCCGCTTCCTGCAGCATTGCAGTGACGTAGGGTACCCGCGGCTGTTCCTCGGGATGCAGCAGGTTCCAGCGCTGCACCGCCTTGCCCTCGCGCTGCAGTTCGTTGACGCTGGTCAGGCTCCACACATCGGCGGCCACCTGGTAGTCACGCTCCAGAATGGCAGCAGCAGCCTCTACCTCGCGCAGGATTGCTCCCCCGCCAAGCAGTTGCACCCGCCACTGGCCCGCCGCAGTGGCGGTCTTCAGCCGATACATGCCGCGAATGATGCCCTCCTCCACGCCCTGTGGCATTTCGGGCTGCACATAGTTCTCGTTCATCGTGGTGATGTAATAGAAACGGTTCTGCCCCTCGTGGTACATGCGGCGCAAGCCGTCCTGGATGATCACCGCCAGTTCATAGGCATACGCCGGGTCGTAGCTGACGCAGTTGGGAATCGTGCCCGCCAGCAGATGACTGTGGCCGTCCTGGTGTTGCAGGCCCTCGCCGTTGAGCGTGGTGCGCCCGGCGGTGGCGCCGATGAGAAACCCGCGCGCCTGGCTGTCGCCCGCCGCCCAGGCCAGATCCCCGATGCGCTGAAACCCGAACATGGAGTAGAAAATGTAAAAGGGCACCATGGCATACGCACTGGTGCTGTAGGACGTGGCCGCCGCCAGCCAGGCCGAGAATGCGCCCGCCTCGTTGATGCCCTCTTCCAGAATCTGGCCCTTGATGTCCTCCTTGTAAAACATGATCTGGCCCGCATCCACCGGCGTGTAGCGCTGACCCACCGAGGAGTAGATGCCCAACTGCCGGAACATGCCCTCCATGCCGAAGGTCCGCGCCTCGTCAGGCACAATGGGCACCACGCGCTGGCCGAGATCCGCATCTTTGACCAGGCTGGAGAGCATGCGCACAAACGCCATAGTCGTGGATATCTCGCGCTGACCACTGCTCTTGAGGTGCGTGCCAAAGGCGGTCAGCGGCGGCGTCTCCAGCGACTCAATGTGCGAACGCCGCGCGGGAAGCAGGCCGCCCAGTGCCGCCCGGCGCTCGCGCATATAGCGCATCTCGGGGCTATCCGGCGGCGGCCGGTAGTAGGGGACATTTTCCAGTTCCTCGTCGCTGATGGGAATGTCAAAGCGGTCCCGGAAAGCTTTCAGGCTTTTTAAATCGAGTTTTTTCAACGCATGCGTTTCGTTGTTGGCCTGGCCCGCCTCGCCCGTGCCGTAACCCTTCACGGTCATCGCCAGGATCACCGTGGGTCGCTCATGCTCCGCCACGGCGGCGGCATACGCTGCATAAACCTTATAGGGATCGTGTCCGCCCCGGTTGAGGTACATGATGTCGTCATCCGACAGGTCGGCGACCAGTTCCAGCAGCTCGGGGTATTTACCAAAGAAATGCTCACGGGTATACGCGCCGCCGTTGAACTTGTAGTTCTGCAATTCGCCGTCGCACACTTCATCCATGCGCTTCTGCAGCAGCCCGGTTTTATCCTTCTCCAGCAGGTGATCCCACTTGCGCCCCCAGATCACCTTGATCACGTTCCAGCCGGCGCCGCGGAACACGCCTTCCAGTTCCTGGATGATCTTGCCGTTGCCGCGCACGGGTCCGTCCAGGCGCTGCAGGTTGCAATTGATGACAAAGTTCAGGTTGCCCATGCCTTCGCGGCCGGCCAGTGATATTGCGCCGAGGGATTCGGGCTCGTCGCACTCCCCGTCCCCGATAAAACACCAGACCTCGCGATCGCCGTGGTCGACCAGACCGCGATCCTGCTGGTACTTCATCACGCGCGCCTGGTAGATCGCCTGAATCGGGCCCAGGCCCATGGACACAGTGGGAAACTGCCAGTAGTTCGGCATCAGCCAGGGATGCGGGTAAGACGACAGGCCGCGACCGTCGACCTCGCGGCGAAAGTTGTTCAGCTGCGCTTCATCGAGGCGCCCCTCCAGGAACGAGCGCGCATACATACCCGGCGCGCTGTGCCCCTGGTAAAAAACGAGGTCGCCAGGGTGGCCGTTGTCGGTGCCGCGGAAAAAATGATTGAAGCCTACATCGTACAAGGTGGCGCTGGAGGAAAAGCTGGAAATATGTCCGCCCAGGCCCTCGTCGTTATCATTGCCGCGCATCACCATGGCCAGCGCATTCCAGCGCACCAGCGAGCGGATGCGGCGCTCCATAAAGACATCACCGGGCATCATTTTTTCTTCGGAGGGCGCGATGGTGTTGCAAAAGGGCGTCGTGATCGCCGCTGGCAAACGCAGGCGGGAGCCCATCGCGTGCCTGGCCAGTTCCAGTAACAGAAAGGACGCGCGCTGCGGCCCGCCGTGTTTGACTACATCGTCGAGCGCATCAAGCCACTCGCGCGTCTCCAGGGGGTTTGTATCTTCTTTCATATGCATCTTGTTCCATACGGGAACTACAATTCAACAACACCTGCGCCAAACCAGGGTCATTCTATGACATAGGTCGCATGACCGGACTTGATGGCTTCAGCACTGTCATACACACGAAAATCGCCCTTCGGCACAAGCTTCCATTTACCCGGCGCCACCACTTGCAACGAGTGCTGTTGTTTGAGGAAAACCTCGTCATAGTAAGCTTTCCAGTCGGACAGCGTGAGCGCTTTAACCGCTTCAGCAAGAGCCTCGCGACCGGCGAAATCAAACTCTTTGCGCGCGATAGCCTGCCAGTAGTATTCCGCCCGTTCGTTGAGATTTTTGTCCGGGCGCAGTATATCGCTGATTAATGACACTTTGTGGCGTTCAAACTGCGCCTCATCCAGTCCCGGCTCTACCCGCTGCATAAACTCCTGCATGGCCATCGCAACGGCATTGGCGTCAGCCACTGGCGACTGGACCAGCAGCACCAGGCCCGGCACTTCCGCTTTCGGATAATTGACGGCGCCAACCACATACCCCAATTGCTGCTCGGTGCGCAATTCCTGGAAAAAACCGGATGACATGATCTGCGCCGTTAACGCTGTGGCGGCCTTGTCCTGCCAGGTGTCTCCTGCACCCTGCAGATACCAGGCCACGACGGAATCATCGTGCTGCACATCCACCGGGTATTGCACAGACTCCCCCGCGGCCAGTTTCAATACTTTGAGCTCAGGCAGTATCGGTGCCGGCGCACTGCTGACCACACTTTCGAGCATCTTTGACAGCTGCTGCACCTCGTCGGCATGGTAATTGCCGTAGATCAATACCTCTGCCGTGGCGCTGGTCCAGAAGCGGCGGATGTAGTCGTCGAGATCGCTCATGTCGGTCTTCTCAAGGGCTGCAATCAACGCCTGCTCACCCCACTCACCGTATACCAGCGCTTCATTCAGGTCGTCGATCACCTGGCTACTGGGGCGCTTGGCCACAGAGTTCTGCAGGCTGCGGATCATGTCAGCGCGAATATCATCAAACCGATGCTGGCTGAATTTGGGCTCGACCATGCGCTCCAACAAGTGCTGCAGCAACAGGGTCTGCTTGTCGTTATAGCCACCCACCCGCAGGCTGATGCCCTGACTGTGTTTGTAGAAGTCAAAACTCATCCCGGCCAGATGGGCGGGATAGGCAAACTCATTGACCTGATCCGTCAGCATTGCGGTATAAAGTGACACCAGCGCCGCCTGCCCGGCGGTTTGTCCCACCTCGGGGGAGCGAAAATTGATATAGGTTAAACCCCTGGGCACCCTGAACTCAGCGTCCGGCATAAACCAGATTTTCTGCCGGTCAATTTCCAGGGCGACCTGCGGCGCGGCGGGCATGCTCTCGGGCAGCGCCACCAACGAGACATCCTCCGCTATAAATTCATTGGGCGCGGGCAGATGCATGGCCGCTGCGCCAGCGTCATCAGCAGCGATGGCAACGCGCTCAAGATCCAGCGGCTTCTGGGCATAGGGTACTTCGTAATATTTGGAGACCCGATCGCCTTTCACGGCTTTATCACTGAACGTCACCAGCGCATTATCCGGCCTGATCTGCTCCAGCAGCTGTGCCAGTACTGCCTCCTGGTAATCGTCCATCATATAGGGGCCGCGCAGAATGTCCTGGGGCGCGTAATATTGCATGCCACTGGCCAGCGCACTCACGTATTGCATGGGACTGCCCTGCTCGCGGAAGCGAAAGCCAAGGTCCGCAAGGCGTGACTGCTCCGCGTAGAGCCAATCCTGGGGGCCCTCCTCGCGCAACTTGTCCAGATAGGCGAAAAGTAGCTGCAACACCCGATCCGGATCGGCCGCGCCCTTTTCCGTCAGGGCGATGACAACACTGAACAATGCGCCCCCATGCCAGGACAGGCCATCGCCAGCGGACAAGCCCTGCGCCAGACCTTCTGCCTTTAACTGCGACAGCAAACTGCCCTCGCCTTCGTGCCCCACCAGATTCCCTAAATACACGCTCGGATTGACGCGGTACTGATCGCGGTAATCGGGAATTGGAAAAGAAACATTGAGTTGCTGCTGCGTCGCCAGAGGCTGGAGCTCTACAAATACCGGCAGGCTACCCGGCGCAATCAAGGGTGCGGTAATGGTCTCGCGTTCAAAGGAGTGATTGGGCACCTGGCTGAACAGGGGACGGGTGAGCGCCTCCAACTCATCCAGAGACTGCGAGCCCAGCACCACCAGACGCATGACATTGGCGGAGTAGTGTTTGTTGTAGAACTGGATCAGCTCGTCGCGCACTGCGGAATCGGGGCGATCCGCCAGCGTATCCAGGGTGCCCACTGAAAACTGGCTGTAGGGATGCTCCGGATTGATAACCTCCTGCAGCACGTCCAGCCCGCGACGCTCATCGCTCTTCAGTCCCATCTGATATTCAGCCTCGACCGCATTTTTCTCCCGGTCTACATACTGCGCCTCGAAACGCGGCGCAATAAAGAACTGGGCAAAACGATCCAGCGCCACCGGCAGATCGGGCGCATTGATGTCAAAAAAGTAGTTCGTGTTCTCAAAGCTGGTATAGGCGTTGTGCGTGCCCCCGTGCTCAGTAATAAAGCGCTCGTATTCCGCCGCATCGGGATACTTGTCCGTGCCCAGGAACAACATGTGCTCCAGAAAATGGGCAAGGCCGCCGCGGCCGGGCGGATTATCGCCACTGCCCACCAGCACATCCAGGGAGGCGGCAGCCTTGGGCGTGTCGGGGTCAGAAATCAGCAGGACTTCCATCTGGTTGTCCAGGGTCAGCAGTCGATACTGGTACTTATCATTCGGGCTTTTGACCGGCTGCTCGCCCAGCGGCGAGGTGGTGACACAGGACGCCAGCAGCATGACGCCAAACAGATATAGCAGGGCCTTCAAGCCTTGCCGGGGATGCAACACGGACATCAGAGACTCCATCAGATTTGCTTTTGCTACATGGCCTGCGGAGCAACCGGCTCCGAAGTCGGCCAGGCATTCATTATGGCCTTGATCAGGGTCGCCAGTGGTATGGCGAAAAATACGCCCCACAGACCCCAGATTCCGCCGAAAAACAGTACGGCGACAATAATGGCCACCGGGTGCAGGTCTACTGCCTCCGAAAACAGCAGCGGTACCAGTACATTGCCGTCCAGTATCTGGATAACCATGTAGACCGCAAACATGACATAAAATTCAGAGGTCAGTCCCCATTGGAAGAACCCTACCATGACTACCGGCAGCGTCACCAGCGTCGCACCAATGTAGGGCACAATCACCGACAGTCCCACCAGTAAACCCAGCAGCGCGGCGTAATCCATGCCCAGCCAGATAAAGGCGAAGTAGGTAACGGAACCAATGATCAGGATCTCCAGCACCTTGCCCCGGGCGTAATTGGCAAACTGCTCATTCATTTCCGTCCAGATGCGCCGCAGGAAGGGTCGCTCGGCCGGCAGGAAGCCTGCCACCCAGTTGAGAATCTGCTGCTTGTCCTTGAGCAGGAAAAACACCAGCAAGGGGATCAGGATCAGGTAGACCAGCACGGTCAATATCCCTGGTATCGAAGCCAGTGAGCGCGTGATGATGGTCTGGCCCAGTCCCGCCAGTTCACGCTGCGCAATGCTGACCAGGCCGGAAAGTTGCTCGGCCGTAAAGATATGGGGATACCGATCGGGCAGGACGCCCAGATACTGTTGCCATTGCTCCAGCATACGGGGCATTTCACTGAGCAGACTCAGGGTCTGGCGCCACGCCAGCGGCAGCGAGTGCAAAACTGAATCCGAAAAAGACGCCGACGAATACCAGATAGGCATGGCCACGCCAAGCCAGTGGGGCAAGCCGATATTCTGCAATTGCTTGGACAGGCCCTCGGCCAGGTAGGCGAGCACAATCGGCGGCCAGCACGGGCGCCAGGATATCGCCTATGGTCATCAACAACACCACGGCGATGGTCAGCAACACCAATAGCAGTACCGATTCTTCCTCGAACAGGTAACGGCGGTACCACTTTTTGAAGATTTCAATCATAAATATTCTTACTGCCAGTGCTCAGTGGGACTTCTACTAACGTGGTGCGGGATTAGCCTTCTCCCAGACCCGCACTTTCTTGGCTGCTGCGTCAAACAGCCGGGCAAAATTGTCCTTGCGCACCGCCCTGCTCGCCTCTGGCGACAGCGCATCCCACAGCGGCTGGTACTGGTTGAACACGGCGAATAACGCCTGCGGTTCGGTCAGGGCGACATTGTCCGATCCCATGAGGAAGCGATCGGGATATTTTTCAATCAGCGCCGCTGTCAAACGGGTAGCGTCCGGCGTTGCCACCACATACTTGGCGACCTCGTCCCAGGAGATGTCGAAGTTCACATGCTTGAGCGCAGGATCAGCCAGAATTTCCTCCAGCATGGCCAGATGTTCTGCCACCGGCTGCACCACCCGCCCGAGCCCGGTATGCGCCCAGATAATAGTTGAATTCGGGTGACGCCTGAACAGGTCTACAGCCTGATCGAAATACAGCCGCTGGAATTCAGGCTTCACGAACGGCATATGAATATCGGAGTGCAAAATCGACAGCAGCCCGCTCTCGGCAGTGAAATCGAATATGCGATCCAGCGCTGGATCGATCAGGCTCGCGACATCGCCACTGACTTTGGCGGAGACAAATTCCTTGTGGATGGAGAACTCGCCGATGCCGGTAAACACGCCGGGATAGGTTTGCAGTACGCGGCGAATATGATCGGCGGCATACATGTCGGCCGGGTTGAAACCGGTGATCATCGGTTCGAAGCGCGCCTGCTGTGCGGGTGAAAGACTTGCGATACTGCTCGGCGATATAGGCATCGGTGAATGAGTAGTAATAGAGGGCAGTGTCGGAATCAAGGTAATACGTGGGTGCAACTTTTCCCGTCACGCGGTCGGACCAGTGCATTTGCAGCGGTATGCCAAACAGGGCAGAGCGGCCAACCCGGTCACCGACCGCCTCCAGGTATTGCCGTGCGGTGAGACCCTCCTGTACGTAGTTGGTCAGGTGGGTGTGGCTGTCATAGTACTCCTTCGCCTCATCGGCGCTTGCCGGAAACGACAAGGCCAGGACTGCGGCAGCAAGAATCATTCGCGGCTGGCAGTGCTTCATGGTGAACTTTTGGTGATCGAATCCGGGCATGCGATACACTCCGACTGCTAAAACTTCATCTCGATATTGGTATTTAATGCTGGCCCGTCGCCACCCACCAGATACGGGGCGCTGGAGTTACCGACAGCAGAATCGTTGGTATAGAGAAGCTCGCCATTCACGCGCAGCAACCTGTTGCTGCATGGGGAACCAGTTGACACCCACGGCGGTGTCCCAGGGATTGCCATACTCGCCATAAATTTTGGAGCTGGCGATGTAGCCCTGTAACGTGCGCGGCATGAACATATAGCTCGTTTGCACTTCGAAGCCGTAGTCGTACAGGTCGTCCACCGGGATTTCGCCCTGCGTCTTGAACGTGTCCAGCCAGCGGGAGTAATACCCGGTCGCTAACTCAAAACCCTGGTACTTGAGCGCGGCGTCAGCCGACACCATCTGGTAGGTGGCGCGTTCGATGCCTCCGTCGGTCGCGAAGGCGCCTGGCAGGAACAGGCGGGTGCCGTCAGACAGCCGTATCTGCGAGTTATTGACATCCTCGGTACCCGGCTGGCTCTGGCGATCCTCGCGGCTGTAGGTGGCAGACAAGCCCAGTTGAGTGGCCAGCTGCTCATGCATCTCAAAGTCTCCCCACCCGCCACCGGGTCCAAACTCGCCAGTGGTGGGCTGCCACTGTATGCGGCCGGACCAGGTATCAAGGTCGCCATCCAGCTTGGCGGCATTGACACCCAACTGGGACAGGTTATTGCCCAGCATCAGCTTGTAGGTGAGCCCCTTATCGAGTTCCCCTGCGCTCCAGATCCCGGTGGTGTAACTGGGCCGGAAAAACTCGTCCGCCATGGTGCGCATATCCACCTTGTTCCAGTAGGGGAAGGTACCGTACATACTGCGCGTGCCAGGCAGGGCGTCGATCCCCACGCCGACATCCACGGCCTTGTTGAAGCGGTATTTGAAGTTCCCCGCCACCACCACCTGGGCGCCGTCGCCCTGGCTGGTGTTGTTCGTCCAGGTGTACAGCAGATAGCGCAAGTCGGGGTCGTACACCCAGCCGTTGAACGTCAGATTGACCTTGTTAAACTGAATATCGTTGCGCTGGTCCAGTTCGAAGGTGCGATCAAAACTGTCAGTGTAGGAATCGTCCAGCGCCTGCTGGTTGAGATAGCGCACATACGCCCACGCGCCGAAATTGAGGCTGCCCATAGGCGTGTCGGCAATCGCAAACCCCGGTCCGCCGGGGTGAAAGCGGCCAATAGAGTCCTTGCCGTCGCCGGGTTTCTGCTGCGTTGGCGCGGGCGCGGCAGCTGCAGTAGCGATGGCGTTGCTGCGGGCACCGGTGCTGTTGCAGTCACAGGTGCCACTGCGATGCGGATTGATGCAACTGGATCGCTGGCCACCGGCGGCTGCGCCAAGGCGCTGCTCCAGTTCCTGGATGCGCGCGTCTTTTGCGTCCAGCTCCGCCTCGAGCTTGCGCTGGTTCTGTTCAAGCGCGGCCAGGCGCTTGAGGATGGCTTGCTCTGTCTGGGTATCGGCCGCTAACGGTCCGCCGTAGATCGAAGATCCCACACAGACCAAGAGGAAGGCGAAAAAGCGCGAGGAAAGCCATCGCATCGGGAAGCACCTGTATCAAATTTGAATAGTATTGTTGGTCGATAGGGTACGAGAACTCCAACGCCAAACCAAGGGCAAAGTACAAATAAAGGAGTCGTGATCGGAGCGTGTAACCTCGCTGGCGATATTGGCTTGCCAGTATCAGCCACTTAGTCTATAAACGGTGGACGCAAATCGACGGTTATAAAAGCCAGTCATGTCGGTGGCGAAGGCTGGTCTGGCCGGTAATTTTGTATTCCATAGCTATCTGGAGAAAATATTATGAGAGTCTTTTTACTCGGCTGCACGGCTTTGCTGGGCGGCGTTCATCTTCGCAACAGGCCTGCAAGCGGCCGCACCAATTAACGAAGCTGACATCGATGCAGCACTCAACTCAAAAACCAGGACACTCCAGGAAGCAGAGATCGAAGCCGCGCTCAATGCGGCTATCGCCAAATACAAAACGCTGCAGGAGGGCGCCAACGCGGACTACATCCCGGCGCTGGCCAAGGTAGACCCGAATATTTTCGGTATCGCGCTGGTCACGCCCGATGGCCAGGTGTTTACCGCGGGTGATGTCAAATCGGAAGTGTCCATCCAGTCCATTTCCAAAGTCTTCACCGCGGCGCTGGTAATGGAGGAAAGCGGGCCGGAAGCGATCGAGGACAACATGGGTGTGGACGCCACCGGCCAGGTGTTCAATTCCATCGTGGCGGTGGAGCAGTACAAGGGCGCCGAGATGAATCCGCTGGTCAATGCCGGCGCAATTGCTTCCACCAGCATGGTTTCCGGCAAGTCGCGCGAGGAAATCTGGAACAAGATTCTCAACTATTACGGTGAATTCGCCGGGCGCAAGTTGTCGGTGAACGAGGAAGTCTTCAAGTCAGAGGCGGAGACCAACCAGCGCAACCAGGCCATCGGCAAACTCATGTACGCTTATGGCCGCATCAAGGACAACCCCGACCAGGCCACCGACATTTACACCGAGCAGTGTTCCGTCAACGTCAACGCGCGCGACCTGGCCATCATGGCGGCCACGCTGGCCAATGGCGGCAAGAACCCGGTCACCGGCAAGCAGGTGATGCGCAATGAGAACGTGGACGAGTTGCTCGCGGTCATGGCCACGGCCGGGCTGTACGACGATTCTGGCAAGTGGCTGTACGCCACCGGCTTGCCCGCCAAGAGCGGCGTCGGCGGTGGCATCATCGCTGTCTCGCCGGGCCGCTTCGGCATTGCCGTGATCTCGCCGCCACTGGATGCCGCCGGCAACAGCGTGCGGGCGCAGAAGGCGATTGCGGACGTGTCCAACGCCTTGGGCGGTAATCCCTACGCTGTAACACCAGCCAAGTAACCGCCACCACTGAGGAGAATAGAATGTTCACCCATCGAAAAACCCTTCTGCCGCTGGCGGTGCTCTGGGCCTCGACCATACTCAACGCCCACGCGGCCACGGACGCGGAGCGCATCGCCGCGCTGGAAGCGCAACTGCAACAACAACAGGCCGTGATGCAGCAACAGCAGCGCATGATGGAAACCATGAATGCCGAATTGCAGCGACTCAAAACCAACGATCAGGCATCCACCACGCAACAGGTAGTGCCCAGTGCCACAACGCCCGCAGCCACGGTGCCTGCAACCACAGCGCCCGCGACCGCCAGCGCTGGCAGCAGCGCCGCGCGCAAGCTCTCCATGGCGGTGTACGGTTTCGCCCAGGCCGACGCCATCTACGATTTCAAGCGCGTGGACCCGAACTGGGAGGACACCCTGCGGGTGACCACGATTCCCACGCAGAGCGGCACATTCGGCAACGATGGCAATTCCGATTTCAGCGTGCGCCAGTCGCGTCTCGGTGTGAAGGGCGACTACGGCGACGACATCACCTACAAGCTCGAGGGCGAGTTGTTTGGCGTGGGCGCGGACCAGGGCCAGACCACGCTGCGCGTGCGCCATGCCTACGCGACCTACAAGGATTTCCTGATGGGCCAGACGTGGTCGAACTTCATGGACATCGACATCTTCCCCAACACCATCGATTACTGGGGCCCGACCGGCATGGTGTTCTACCGTAACCAGCAGGCGCGCTACACCTTCCCCATGGGAGATGACGAGTTCGCGGTGAGCCTCGAAAGCCCTGACACCGCGCTCAGCGTTGGACGGTTCCGCGATACCGACGACTGCAACATTCCCAATGCGCCGCCGGATTGCAACTCGACGGATTCCACGGCGGAGCAGGTATTCCAGTCCTATGACGACATCCCCGACCTGACCGGCCGTTATCGGCAGAACGGCGACTTCGGGCATTACCAGGTGGCGGGCATTGTGCGCAAACTCGGCTATGAGCGACTGGATAACGGCGATAAGGATTACGAAGTGGGCTGGGGCGTCAACACCAGCACGGCATTGAATACCGTCGGCGCCGACAAACTGAAACTGCAGCTCGCCTACGGCGAGGGCATCGGCAACTACATGAATGATGGCGGCCTGGACATTGCCCCCGACTCTGCCAATATACTCGAAGCCAACGCCGAGACGGTGCCGACACTGGGTATCAGCACCTACTACGATCACTTCTGGAACGACCAGTGGTCTACCTCGGTGGGCTGGTCGATGATCGACCTGGATACCAGCGACGGACAGGCCGACACGGAGTTCAAGCAGGGCCAGATTGCGCAGATCAACCTGCTGCACTACCCGGAGGAACACGTCATGCTCGGCACCGAGTTCATATGGGGTGAGCGCGAAGACATCAGCGGCAATACCGGCTCGGACTACCGCGTGCAGTTCAGCCTGAAGGTCGACTTCGATTCCGGCAATCTTATACGACTCTACTAGACTGGAGCGTACGCTGTTGCAGGCCAGCAAACGAAGTAGTCGCAGGATCGTGGTGAATGTTACGAAGTGAGCAAAATCCATCCCTTCTGGCGCTGGGTATACTGGTGCTGCTATTGGCAGCAGGGGCGCACGCGCAAAGCGTTGCAGCCCAGGACACGGAGCAAAAAGATACCGCCTCGCAATCACTGCAAGCTACGGATCTGAATGAAGTCATGGCATTACTGCGCCAGCAGCAACAGGAACTGGCGGAGCAGCGGCGCCTGCTGGAGGCACAGGCGCAAAAAATCGCCACGCTGACCCGCGAACTGGACACACTGCGCAAGCCGCCCGTCACGCCTGCCGTAGAGCAGGTCGTCGATTCCGACGCACCGGTACCTCCTCCCACCGCGACACCCGCGGCAGCGCCGGCAGTGGCAAACACTGGAGCTCCAACCGTCGCAAGCGCGAGCGACAAAATTGGAAAATCCGTGTCAAAAGCACAAACCGACGACCCTACCAGAGAGATGCTGGAAGACTTCAAGGGCGCCTGGCGTCTTCCTGGCACCAACGCGGCGCTGGCCATCGGCGGCTTTGTTAAAACCGCCGTCGTCTACAACAATGATCCGCTGCAGATTGCCGACCGTTTTATCGTCGGTTCGATTCCCGTCGGCGGCAGCGACGGCGCCACGGATGTCGCGCAGAGCAGCATAACGGCCGATCAATCGCGGCTGAATTTCGATCTGAGGGAGCCGACAAAATTTGGCCTGATGCGCGGTTTCGTGGAGGGAGACTTCGCCGGGGACGGTGAAACTTTCCGCCTCAGGCACGCTTTCGGTCAGTGGAACCGTATGCTCGCCGGCAAAACCTGGTCGACTTTTGTCGACCCGGAAGCGTCGCCCGAGGAACTCGATTTCGAAGGCCTGAACGCTCGCGTCAATGTCCGCCAGAGCCAGATCCGCTTCATGCCGCGTTTTGGCGATGAGTACGAGCTGCAATTTGCACTGGAAGATCCCGAGCCGGAAATCGATAATGGCTCAGGGATCAGCCGCACACCGGACATCGTGCTGGCCGGGCGTTTCTCGCCCCGCGAACGCCTGCATACGAAACTCTCGCTGCTGGCCAGGCAGCTGCGAGCGCAAGCGACATCCGGAGGCGTTACTGAAGAGTTCGGCTGGGGCGTGTCGCTCAGCGGCAGCTACGCCACACCCAATTTCGATGAGCGCGACAAACTGTTATTCCAAATCAATCGGGGTAATGGCATCGGCCGTTACATCAACGACCTCTCCAGCATCGGCAATTACGATGGCATCTTCGATCCCGCCAACGGCAACCTGCAGCTCTTCGATGTGATGGCAGGTTACGCATCGTGGCAACACTGGTGGGACATCGAACAGTTGCGGTCCAATTTCACCTTTGGCATGGTGGACGTCAACAATCCGGACTTCCTGACGGGTGATGCCTATCAGCGAACGCTGCGCTTTTCCTCCAATCTGATCTGGTCACCCATTTCGCGCATCGATATCGGTGGCGAATACCTCTGGGGCAGCCGCGAAAACGAGGATGGAGAAAGCGGCGACGCCAATCAGTTGCAATTCGCGGTGAAATACCGCTTCTGATCCGCGCCCGCACGGTGCTGCGTCACTGTCGCGATAAATCCCTTGATTGACTAACGAACCAGGACGCCGCTCAAGGCGGCGTGGTACTGGAACGGAAACTCTCCACCGCCTGCGCAAGCGTCGGGAAGAACCGAGCAAATATAGGGCTTTCGGCGATCCCCGCGGCCTCGCGCCGTTGATTCGACTCGGTCGTTCGTCCGGCCAACATCAGCTGGACGCCTTTTGTCCGCAGCGTCTGCGCCAGATCATCCAACGCGAAATACCCGGTAACGTCCACTTGAGTCACCGGCAGTGCATCGAGCACGAACCACTTCAGGTCGGGACCGGCCGCGTCAATGGCCGTCTGCGCCTGCTGCTTGAAATAAGGCGCGTTGAAGAACACCAGCGGGGCGTTGAAACGGAACAGCAGCAGACCCGTTATGGGTCTGCGCCGTCGGGTGGCGAGCGACCGAGTGGAAGCCGGGCAGCCCTTCGACCTCACCGAGGATCTCGACACGCGGCCTCGCGGTAAGGTGGACGAAATGCAACAACGCCAGGACGACGGCCACCACTATGGCATCGATGGCGCCGACCCAGATGACGCCGAGGGTCGCCAGCAGCGACAGGGCGAACTCAAAGCGGCTGAACCGATAGAACTGACGCAGCGTCGCGCAGATCGAGCAGCGACAGCGAGGCCATGATCAAGACTGCGCCCAACCCTGCCATCGGAACGTAGCGCAGCGGTTCGGTGAGAAACAGCAGGACGATGGCAATCGCCGCCGCCGCAACCAGGCCGGTGACCTGGGTGCGACCGCCGGACGGCGTCAGCCATTGCGGTACGCGAGTCGGCGCCACTGATGGCGAAGCCCTGCGAGACTGCGGCAACTATATTCGCCGCGCCGAGGGCAGCCATCTCACGGTCACCGTCGATCTCATAATGATTCTTGGCAGCGAAACTGCGCGCCGTCAGCATCATGCTGGTGAAAGTGATCAGCGCGAGGCCGGCTGCCGGGCCGACCACCGCTTCAAGCTGGGCAAGCGAAAAACTCGGCAGCTTGAACTCCGGCAACCCTGCTGGGACCGCCCCCACCACCGCGACGCCGTGCGCATCCAGTCCCAGCAGCGCCACGCAGAGAGCGGAGACGACCAGTGCCACTAAGGGCGCGGGCAAGCGCGGCAATAATCGTTTGGAGACGACAGTAGGTGACGAGAGTAACGAGACCCACCGCCAGTGTCGGCCAGTGGATCCGATCGACTTTCTGCGCCACTTCCACCAGCTTGGGCACGATGCCTCCGCGCAGTCGACGGGAGAACCCGAGCAGCTTGCCAAGCTGGCCGACGAGGATGTACAGCGAAATGCCGTTCAGGAAGCCAACGAGGATGGGCTTGGAAAGGAAGTCGGCGAGCTGCGCCAAGCCGCAGGAAACTGGCACCGATGCAGAAGAGACCAGCGAGTGTAGTCATGGCAACCGTCAGCGACAGGTAGAGACCCGCGATCGCCGGCCGCCAGTGGCGTCACGGCCGCGGCGACCAGAGCGCAGGTTGCGGCATCGGGCCCGACGATGAGTTGCCGCGAGGTCCCGAACAGGGCATAGGCCACCAGCGGCAGGATACTCACATACAGGCCGACGGCTGGATTGAATCCGGCGAGCTGGGCGTAAGCGACGCCGACTGGCAGCGCCACGGCGGCGACCGAAAGACCGGCAATCAGGTCGTGCGGAAGATCAGCGCGGCGGTAACCAAGCAGCGCCGGCAAGCCCGGTGCGATGCGCGCTAGCCAGCTGGTCAGCGTACCCACAGGGGAAGCGTCAATCTCGCTATTAGCCCTTGTTTTTCGCCTCATTCTCCAGCGCCTTTGAAGTTATCTCATGGTAAAGCGCGGTCATTTTTGCCGCCAGCGGCTGCAGCTCCTTATGCCGATCTGCGAGGGGAGCGGCATGATGTGCGTCTTCCAATACGCCCTCGAGAAACTCGATATCGTATTCACTCATCGTTTCACCGCGATCCACTCGCTCCTTGAGCTCCAGCAGGCGGGGCAGGCGGAAATCGTTGAGGCGTTGCAGCAGGGCCTCGATCATGCCGGTGTCTTCGATGTCGTTACTCATAGCTTGCTCCCAATACTGATCATCAAAAATGTCACTTGTAGTCCTTCACTGTTATGCAATTCTTTAAATACGGTCGGCGGCGCTGAGGGTTCGGGCTTGTCATGCAGGACGTAGAGTTTGTCGAGACACAGGACTTTGTCTTCAGACCAAAAGTGTTTCTCGGCCTCTGCCAGCACCCCGGCGATAATAGCAAGATTATCCGCCAATGTGTCCTCGGTGGCGCCAAGCCCTGACAACTGCACCTCGATGTCTTCAAGGCGGGTTTGTAGCTGGGTCTGATCAACCGCTGCGGTGTGCTGGGCAAAACCACCACCGCGCCGCACTATATCGAGTTTGCTGCGCAGCAGTGCTTTGCGGCTGGTCAGGTTCTCGCGCTCCTCTTTACGCTCCGTGATCTGCGCAAGCGCTATCGAGAGCAGGTGATCGAACGCACGGCGCTTGAGCAGGCGCCGTGTCTCCTGTTCACCGATAGCAGGCTCCAGCAGGCGGTGCTGGTCGAAACCAACCGTGGTCCGGGGCACATCGCTCAATACCTGACCGGCGACCTGGGCATGCCCGAAACCGTGCTTTTCGGTTTTCTGCGCGACCAGCAGCGCCGTGATGGGGTCGGTCGTCGCGGGATTTGCTGCGCGAAACTCGCGCAGCGCAGCGTCCCGCTCGATGATCTGCTCCATGCGCGCCTCGGAATACAACAGTGCGGCGAACGCCGGGTTGTCCGTGAGCGCATTCTTGCCTACCGTAACCGGCTGTGGAAAACCGTCCACCAGGTCAATCACATACTCGACGGCGTGCATCACTGGCTTGCGCAGGACCTTCGCATAACCGGAATGTATCCGTACGCGTGGATCTGTCGCATCCACGGCCCGTTCGATCGCCAGTTTGACCAGCGCCGGGGGCAATTTCGATTGGCCGCCGTCTGATTGGCCGAAAAAATTTGCAAACAGCTTCAGCACGGAAAGATTCCAGTTATAGCACCGGGAGAGGAGACATGAAGGCGCACGCCCTTATGCTCAGAATTTCTCCGCAATAATCTTGAATGGATAGTCAATCGCCTTGTACTTGCCGATTTTCCGCTTGCCAAGTTTAACCTTCTCCTGCGGCAATTCCTCGTAGGGAATTTGTTTGAGCAGGTGGCTGATCAGGTTCAGGCGTACACGCTTCTTGTCTTCAGAATTGGCGACGAACCATGGCGCCCACGGTGTATCGGTGGCTTTGAACATGTCGTCACGGGCGCGGGTGTAGTCATCCCAACGGTTGTAGGACTTAAGATCCATCGGCGACAGCTTCCATATTTTACGGCCGTCATCAACCCGGCTCCCCAGACGCCGCTCCTGCTCCTCGGGGCTGACCTCAAGCCAGTATTTCAACAGGATGATACCGTTGTCTACCATGGCGCGCTCGACCAGCGGCACCCCCTTGAGGAAGCCTTCGGCCTCTTCTTCGCTGCAGAAGCCCATCACCCGTTCGACGCCGGCGCGGTTATACCAACTGCGATCGAAAATCATTATCTCCCCCGCAGCAGGAAAATGCTTGATATAGCGCTGCATGTACATCTGGCTTTTTTCGCGCTCCGTCGGCGCCGGCAGCGCGACCACGCGAAAGACGCGCGGGCTGACCCGCTCGGTTATCGCCTTGATGGTGCCACCCTTTCCGGCGCCATCGCGTCCCTCAAATACGACGGCGACTCTAGCGCCCGTGTGCACGACCCACTGCTGCAGCTTGACCAGCTCGACGTGTAAGGGCTCCAGCTTTTTGTCGTATTCTTTTCGACCGAGCTTTTCAGGTTTTCCCGGTTCTTCCGTCTTGTTAACCTGCTCCTTTTCGCTTTTCTTCTTGTCCTGCTTGTGTTCTTTCTTTGACATGACATTCCCCTGTTAATAATTAGCAATCAATTTTGAGACAGGTAGCGCACATGGCGCTTATCCGACACCCTGCTGCGAACATTTACAGCGACCTACATCATCGCAAACAACCCCGACATACCCAGTATATCTGCCAAAGCCATTTTTGCTGCCTGCGCGGATCCGCTAACGGAAGGCATGGCTCGGAAAGAAACCTTCTTTCGCGCGGAGCTCATGATCTTCTGTCTACAATCGGATAGACACCCGTGAGGCGCGCAATCAGGATCGCGACAAACATCACTCCTACGACCATCTCCAGAACGGTCAGGTAGCGCGATTGAATCAACGCAGGAGCGATATCACCGAACCCGGCCGTCGAGAGCGCCGTGAAGCTGAAATAGATCAGATCCGTGATAGCCAGATACTGTATCTGCCCTGCCGATGTATACGCGCCGGGGTAGAAGTACTGTATCAGTCCGTGCAGTTGGGCCCAGAAGATGGCGATCAGTATGTATGCAGCGACAGCCCCGTACAGCTTGTCCCTGGACATCAGGTCCAGCCGGAACACATACTGCATAAGACTGACGAGGATGAAGACATAAAAAACAGCATTGAAGCCGTAGGCCATGGCCGAGTACCCGGGGCTGCCTGAACGGACCGCCAGCAATCGAAAAACAAGCGCCGGCAGAACCAGAATCACAGCAATGAGGAACGACGTCCTTGTCCGCCCCACCGCTGCAACTGCGGCCAATAGCACAGCGACATTGACAATAACCAATAGCACCTGGCCATGGGAGGTCTCGCCGAGGAACGGCAGCGCAACCAGCAATGCGATTAGCGCCCAGAAAAGCAGCTTGCAGCGCTGCTCAAGCAGTTCTTGCAGTTGGCTCAAGGCTTCCAATCCACCGTGTATTTTTCCAGGTACGCATCGACAGCCGCGCCGACAGTCGGATGAAAAATATTACTACCTAACTTGTCCAGTAATTCAAAGCGCTTCAATTTATCTTTTACCGGATCCTTCATTTCGGCGAAGTGCAATTCGATATCTGAATAGCTAAGCTTTTCATACAGCTCTGCAATGACATCCGCTGAAGTGATATCCACGCTGGTCACCGGTTCTGCTGCGACAACAATGCGTTTTACCGGCGTCGGTGATTGGTTGACCGCTTCCAGGATGCAATTTTGAAATAACTCGGCGTTGGCAAAAAACAGCGGCGCATCCCAACGAAACAGTAGCAGACCCGGAACACGTCGCGCGTCAGGGTAGCGTTTCAGGTCGTGGTAACCGCGCACGCCCTCCACACGACCGAGCACCGCATAATGCGGCCGCCAGCCATCCCATAAAAATTCAATCACAGCGATAACAATGGCCAATCCGATACCGGGTATGGCGCCGAGCACAGCCACACCCACAAAACATACCATGGACAACCAGAACTCCCACTGCTGCAGGCGATAGATACGGCGCAAATCGCTGAACTCAAAGAGTCCAATAGCCGATGCAATCACCACAGCGGCCAATGCGCTGGTGGGCAAATTCTGTAAAAGATCGGGAGCAACAACCAATAACAGAGTAACAGCCAGCGCACCCACCACACCGGTGAGTTGCGTTTTTGAACCGGCGGCCTCTGCCACCGGCGTACGCGATGAACTGCTGCTGATGGGAAAGCCCTGAAAAAAGCCGGCAGCCAGGTTGGCTGCACCCAAACCGATCATTTCCTGGTTCGGATCGACATAGGTGTGCGTCCTGGCGGCATACGTGCGCGACAATACGCTGGTATCGGCAAACGATACCAAGGCCACCGCAAAACCCCCGATGATCACCGCCTGAATATCCGCAAAATCAATCCACGGGAATGCGAATGATGGCAGGCCCTGGGGCAGTGATCCCAGCACTTTTACACCGGCACTTTGATCAAGGTTGAATACGCCCACGATCACCGTAGCGCCAATCACGGCCAGCAAAATGCTTGGAAAGCGCTGATAACGTTTGAGTAACAAAATAATAATTAATGCGGACGCACCGATTACAAACGTGGTGATGTTGGTTTTGCCGTCAAGGATCGATCCGATGATCTTTAGAACATTTTTTACCGGGCCTTCACTCTCAATGGAAAATCCAAATACCTTGGGTAGCTGGCTAATCAACACGGTGAGTGCAATACCATTCATGTAACCGTAACGAATGGGCTTGGACAGGAGTTCGGTGATAAAACCCAGACGCAACACGCCAGCCAGGATACACACAACGCCCGATACCACGGCCATCATGCTGGCCAAGGCAATGGCGCGCACAGGATCACCGTGTGACAGCGGCAGCACCACCGCCAGAATAACGGCGGCCAGCGACGAATCGGGACCCAACACCAGAATACGACTCGGGCCAAATAATGCGTACGCCAGCAGCGGAATAATGGTGGCGTACAAGCCGTAAATGCCGGGCACCCCGGAAGCTACCGCATACGCTATACCGACCGGCACCAGCATGGTAGTCAGAACCAGGCCGGCAGCGATGTCGCTCGTCAACCACGAGACTTTGTAATGGGACAGTGTTTGCAGGCCCGGCAGCCAACGCTTCCAACCCGCTTCCGCAGCCGCTAGATGCGCTACGCGACCAGCCTCTGGAGTGGGGATGTCATTGCTCATGACTTGTTCACTGTAGGTAGTACCTTCTAAGGCGCTGGTAATGAGGGTGCAAAGAAGAACGTGATCCCTAAAATCAAGTAAACGGCAAGCAGCTGCACGCCTTTTAACCAGTCTGATCGCCCATCGCCAGCGACCTGCGATGTAATCAGCACGGATAACAAAATAGAGACGACAAGGCCGGTGCCGAATAATAAATCCATGGGCGCTGGACCTATCCATAAACTGGCCAGCACCAGCACCGGCGCCACGAACAGCGCAACCTGCACACTGGAACCAATAGCGATTGACAGTGACAGATCCATGCGATTTTTCATGGCGGCGGATATAGCGGTCGCGTGTTCGGCGGCATTGCCCAGAATAGCCACAATGAACACACCGACGAATACTCGATTTAAACCAAATTCATGCGCGGTGGGTTCAATCGCACCCACCAGAATTTCACTCACCCAGGCAATGGCGGCAGTTGCTACGGCCAGAATCAACAAGTGCTTTATTAACCGACCAGGAAGCCCTTTTTTCTTCAACTTCCATTCCCTGGATTGAGCCTGTAAAAAGTACTTTATGAGAGCCGAGAGAGAACACCAGAAAAAGCACATACACAACGAGTAGAACGATCGAAATGGAAATGCTCATAAACCACAAACCCTGTTCAGACTGTGAGCCGACCAGGTTGTTATAGGTAGCGGGCAAAATAAGCGCTATGGCGGCAAGTGTTAGCAGTGTGGCTTCGGAGCGCGCGCCGGCCGCGTTGTAGCTTTGTTCTGAATGCCGCAAACCACCGGCCAGCATGGCAGCCCCAAGCACTAACAGGATATTACCGACAATCGAGCCAGCGATCGAAGCCTTGACCACATCGTACAAGCCGGCACGTAACGCGGCGATCCCGATAATAAGTTCCGCCGCATTGCCGAACGTCGCATTCAGCAGTCCGCCCACGCCCTCTCCTGCTTTCTCGGCCAGATGTTCGGTGGCGCGGCTCATCCATCCGGCGAGTGGTAAAACCGCAAGCGCAGCGGCCAGGAAAATATAAAGATGCTGCTGTGGTGCAAGAAACTCCAACCCTATGGCAATAGGGACAAAAATGAGCAGCCAGTTCATCATACCGCGCGTCCTTTTTATTGCTGCCAGCCCCCGCCGAGTGCCCGGTAGAGTTCCACATACGCACGTAACTCATCACCCTCGGTTTGGGCAAGCTGGATTTGTTGGTTGAACAGCTCCTGGTCGGCGTTGAGTACTTCCAGGTAGCTGGAGAGACCCGTGTCATAGCGCAGCCGGGACAGCTTCACCGCGTCCTGCAGCGCTTCGACACCCGTTTCCAGTGTGGCGCGTGTTTCCCCCAGTGTCCGCAGCGCGACCAGCGCGTTGGCAACTTCGCGGTAGCCGTTCAGCGCCGCTTGCTGGTACTGCGCAAATGCCTGTTCGTACACCGCCTTGCTCGCTTCATAGTTGCGCGTAAGCCGACCGCCCTGGAATACCGGCGCGAACAGGCTGGGGTTTACGCTCCAGACCTCGGCGTCATTATCCAGCAGGTCTGAGAAATCGCCGCTGACACTGCCATACAGTCCCGTGAGTGAGATCCTGGGGAAGAACAGGGCCTTTGCCGCCCCCACCCTGGCGTTTGCCGCCACCAGTTGCTGCTCAGCCGCCATCACATCGGGCCGCCGCTCCAGTAATGCCGCAGGCAGCCCCACCGGGACCGTGGTCGGCAGATACATGGACGTCAGCGCTGACGCCGCGCTTGATCGGTCCAGGCGGCTGACCGAGGAGCAGCGACAGGGCATTCTCGGCAACCGCAATCTGGCTTTCGAGCTCCGGGATGAGCGCATTGGTGCGTGCCAGGTTTGCAACTGCCGTATCGACTTCCAGGCGATTTGATAGCCCGCCATCCAGCCGCTTGCGGTAAAACTCCACGGTCTCCTCGTTGGTGACCGAGGTTTGCCGCGCAATGTCGAGCTGCATATCCAGTTGACGCATCAGGAGGTAAGTGGAGGCCACGTCTCCAACCAGAGAAACCAGAACCGCGCGCTGGCCCTCCTCTGTCGCAAGGTACTCGGCGAATGCAGCCTCGCTCTCGCGCCGGATACGCCCAAAAAGGTCGAGCTCCCAGGAGGCTTGTACACCGACATCCCAGTTCTGGTAGCTGCGACCCGCGCCGCTCTCCTGTGTCGGATCGACGAGCTGCGAATTCTGCTCTGACGAGTAGCCACCTGCCACACCAACCTCGGGGTAGATGAACGAATGTACTATCCCGTAGCGGGCACGGGCCTCGGTAACACGCGCCGTGGCGACACGCAAATCGAGGTTATTCGTGATCGCAGTCTGGATCAGTTCATGCAGGACGGGATCGTTGGTTACGGTGGCCCAATTGGCATCCGCGAAAGACTGGGTCTGCGCACTGCCTTCGACGCCACGGAAAGCGGCCGGCTCCACCACCTCGGGCCGTTCGTAATCCGGGCCCAACAGGCATCCGCCCAGAAGCAACGGGAAGATACCGAGCGTGAGTATTTTGCGAAGCTGACCGGGGAAGCTGAACATATCAGTGGGCGTCTGTCGTGGACACTGGCGAGGATCCCTGTGTCGGGCGATCCTCTGGACCGCGGCGCCACTGCAGCACCTTTTCAACGGTCACGAACAGGACGGGGATCAGGCAGACACCGATCAGCGTGGCGATGAGCATGCCGGAAAATACCGTCATGCCCATGACCTTGCGCGCTTCAGCCCCGGCGCCACTCGCCGTGAGCAGGGGCACCACGCCGAGGATAAAGGCAAACGCCGTCATCAGGATCGGGCGAAAACGCAGTTTGGCCGCCTCGAGCGCTGCCGGAACAATATCCTTGCCCTGCTCGCGCAGCATGCGCGCAAACTCCACAATGAGGATCGCGTTCTTGGCGGCCAGCCCGATCAGCATGATCAAGCCGATCTGGGCGAACACGTTGTTCACATAACTTGGCTGAGAACTGTCCCGCCAGCCAGAGGCCAAAAAACGCGCCAAAGGCGGCAAAGGGAGTGCCGAGTAATACACTGAACGGCAGGGCCCAGCTCTCGTACTGCGCGGCCAATACCAGGAATACCAGCAGGATGGCCAGGCCGAAAAATGGCAGGGGATTGGGCGAGGCTTTTTCCTGGTAGGACATGTCGGCCCATTGGTAGCCCATGGTATCCGGGAGTGTGGCTGCTGCCACTTCCTCCAGGGCGGTCAGCGCCTGGGCCGAGCTGTAGCCGGGCGCCGGCGCACCGGAAATCTCCGCAGAGCGAAACAGGTTAAAGCGGGTCGTGAATTCAGGGCCGCTGGTCGGCCCCGTTGAAAGTAGCGTATTCAGTGGGACCATATCGCCCGCCGCGCTGCGTACGAAGAACAAACCGAGCTGCTCCGGACTGCGGCGGAATTCAGGCTCGGCCTGCACGTAGACCTTGTAGACGCGCCCGAAGCGGTTGAAGTCGTTGACATAGGAACTGCCCAGCAATGCGCCGAGCGTCGTGTTGACGTCCTCGAAGGGCACGCCGGTCTTGAGCACCTTGTTGCGGTCGATATCCGCGAAGATCTGCGGAACACTGGCGCGAAACATCGTCGAGATGCGGCCGATCTCGGGGCGCTCGCTGGCGGCGGCGATGAATTTCTGCGCCTGCTCTGCGAGAAATTCCGGGGTGCCGCCGGATTTGTCCTGCAGCTGCAGCGTAAATCCGGAACCGGTTCCCAGGCCCGGTATCGCCGGCGGGCCAAACGCTCCGACCATAGCCTCGGGAATCTGCCGGGCGAACTCCTTGTTCAGCGCCGCCGCCACCCCGTTGGCATGTGTTTCCGGCTGTCGTGCGCTCGCCCCACTCCTTGAGCTGCACAAAGAAAAAACCCATGTTCGAAGAATAGGCGCCGGTAATCAGGCTGTAGCCAGTAATGGTGACGTATGCCTCGATTGCATCGTTGCCGGCCAGCACGGACTCGACCTTCTTCATCACTTCATCTGAGCGCTGCAAGGAACTGGCGTCCGGCAGCATCGCGTTGACCAGCAGGTAGCCCTGGTCCTCCTCGGGGACGAAACCAGCCGGAATGCGACCGACCAGAAAAACCGTCAGGCCCGACAGCATGACAATGAACAACAGGCTGCGCGCCGACTTGCGGATCAGGATGCCGGTGAAGCTGACGTAGCTGTCTGTCCCGCGACCGAAAAGCCGGTTGAAGCGGTCGTAAAAGGGCGTCATGAAGCTGCGTTGTCCGTGTGTGGGTTTCAGCATCATGGCGGCGAGCGCAGGCGACAGCGTCAGCGCATTGAACGCCGACAGCAGTACCGAAATCGCGATCGTAATGGCGAACTGCTGGTAGAAGCTGCCGGTAATACCCGGAATAAAACCCACCGGCACGAATACCGCAGTAAGAATCAGAGCGATCGCCACCACGGGGCCGGATACTTCCTTCATTGCCTGGCGGGTAGCGTCTTTCGGCGCCATACCCTGCTCGATATGGTGCATCACCGCCTCGACCACGACGATCGCGTCATCGACGACAATCCCGATCGCCAGCACCAGCCCCAGCAGCGACAGCACGTTGATCGAGAAGCCGAGCAGCGGAAAAAACATGAAAGCACCGATCAACGAGACCGGTACCGTGAGCAGGGGAATGAGTGTGGCGCGCCAGTTCTGCAGGAAAATAAACACCACGAGAATCACCAGTGCGATCGCCTCGAACAGGGTATGCACGATCTCGGTGATGCCCTCGCTAACCGGCAGCGTGGTATCCAGTGAAACGCCGTATTCAAGATCGTTGGGGAACCGCTCGGAGAGTTCGCTCATGGTGGCCTTGACGCGCTCCGCAACTTCCAGCGCGTTGGTACCCGGAATCTGGAACAGCGTGATGACGGCGGCGGGTTGCCCGTCGAGGCGACCGATGGAGTTATACAACTGGGTGCCAAGTTCGATCCGCGCGACATCCTTGAGCAAGACCTGGGTGCCGTCGGGATTGGAGCGGATGATGATGTCGGCGAACTGCTCCGCAGTCAGCAGTCTGCCCTGGGTGCGCACGGTATAGGTGTACTCCGTGTCCGGCGCCGCAGGCGCCCCACCGATCTGGCCGGCAGGACTTAGCTGGTTTTGCTGATTGATGGCATTCACGATATCCGGCACCGTGATGCCCAGTTTGGCGATGCGGTCGGGCCGCAGCCAGATGCGCATGGCGTAGTCGCTGCCGCCCAGCAGGTTGACCTGGCCGACGCCCGGAATGCGCGCCAGGCTGTCCACCACGTTGATGGATGCGTAGTTCGAGAGAAAATTGTTGTCGTAGCTACCCTTGGGAGAGCTGAGGGTGAGCACGAGCAGCGGAAAGGAGAGGGATTTCTTTACCGAGACCCCGTAGTTTTTCACCGCCTGCGGCAGCATCGGCGTCGCCTCCGACACGCGGTTCTGGGTCAGCACGTTCGCCGTGTCCAGGTTCGTGCCCACATCGAAACTCACCTTGAGCGTCAGCGTGCCGTCATTGGCGTTGGTCGATTTCATGTAGATTGAATTCTCGACGCCGTTCATCTTCTGCTCCAGCGGCGTGGCGACCGAAGCCTCCACGTCGGTGGCGCTGGCGCCGACGAACGTCGTGGTGACCTGCACCATCGGCGGCACAATCTCGGGGTACTGGGAGATGGGCAAACTGGACATCGCCACCAGGCCGAGCAGCACCATGATGATGGAAATCACCATGGCGACGATGGGGCGATTGATGAAGAACTCCGCCACCGGGCTATTGCTCGGCTGCGCTGGGAGCGGCCGGGACCGCAGGAGAAGAAGCGGATGCGGCCACTGGTACTGCCTTCACCGTCATCCCGTCGCGGAGGCGCTGCAGGCCCTCCACCACCACGCGCTCACCGGGCTTGAGTCCCTCGTCAATCACCCACAGATCGTCCACGCGCGGACCAACCTTAACGCTACGTACGCTGACCTTGTTATCGGCATCTACCACGACCACATTGTGACGATCCTGCAATTCCTGCACGGCGCGCTGCAGCACCAGTAGCGCATCGCGCCTGATTTCCGAGGCGAAGCGTACCCGGCCGTACTGCCCGGGGCGCAAGAGCCGTTCGGGGTTGGGGAAGGAAATCTGCACGGCCAGGGTACCGGTGGTCGGATCGACAGCCCGCTCAACGGCATCCAGACTACCCGGGTAGGGATAAATGCTCCCATCCGCAAGAAACAGTTGGGCTGCAATTGCGCTCCCTTCGCGCGAGGCCTTGCTCGCCTCTACATTGCGCGCCAGATTCAAATAATCCGCCTCGCTGATGCCGCCGCGGAAAATGATCGGGTCCACCTTCGAGACCGTGGTGAGCAGGGTGCTCTCGCCACTGCCGACCAGGTTGCCCGCCTTAACCTCCGTGATGCCCACGATGCCGTCAATCGGGGAGGTGATGGTCGCATAACCGAGATCCAGCTCCGCCTTGTCAACAGCCGCACGGCCCGCGTCAACCTGGGCAATTGCCGCGTTCTGCGCAGCCAGTGCGTTATCCAGCTCCTGCAGGCTGACCGCCTGCTGTGCCGCCAGCGGCTTCATGCGATTGACCGTAACCGTGGTCTGGTCAAGCTGGGCCTGGTTTCTGGCAAGGTCGGCCTTGGCCTTGGCCAGTGCCGCCTGCAGGGGTTTTGGATCGATCTGGTACAAGAGATCGCCCTTGCGTACGAAGGCACCCTCGGTAAAGTTGATGGTGTCAAGAAAGCCCTCGACCCGGGCGCGGATGTCCACATCCTGCGACCCCCGTGTCTGTCCGACGATTTCCATGTAAATCGGCACGTCCTGCTGCACGACCTCGGCCACATAGACCTCCGGGATAGCGACAGCGGGCGCCTCCTGATCGGAGCAAGCTGTAAGTACCAAAACCAGCAAACCAAGTGTGGCCAGAGCCAAATTGCACTGCATGAGGAACTACCTCGAAGGAAACAGGAAACTACGTCCAATTACACGACTATGACCATCCTGACGGCATTGGTCAGGACTACCCTGTATTAATAGTGATGCGGAAACCGACATCATTCTCACCCATGCCTGAAAGATTGACAAGCAACGGTATAACATTCGGTATAAGTGGTGGCGCCAAAGTTGACCGGGATCAAGCAACCGGCGCCATGCCTGATTGCATTTTTAGTCTAAAGATTACCATCCTTCGGAGCAGTCGACTTCCGTCTGCGCCAGTGTGAGGAGTTTGCGATGCGCGCGATGGAGGTCTTTACTGTGTTCCCGAGAAGCTGGGTGTCTTGTCTGTTTCTGTTCCTGTCGTATCTCGCTCCCGCCGCTGCGCAGGAACCGGTGGAGCCGCTCGTCGATCCCGAAGCAATGATGATCCTGCAGCGTGCCGCGCAGCACATGGCCGATGCGGCGCGCTTCAGTGTAACGATCCGCGACGGTTACGATGCCGTCCAGGCGAACGGGCAGAAGATCGAGTTTGGGGACCAGCGCCAGGTGCTGGTCAATCGTCCCAATCAGTTGCGGGTCGAGGTCGAGCGCAGTGACGGCAAGCAGAGCACCGTGGTCTTCGACGGCAAGAACCTGACGGCCTATGATCATGCCAACAACGTCTATGCCCGGTCGGCGATTGCCGGCGATGTCGATGCGGCAATCAAGCACTTCGTGCGCGACCTGCGCATGCGCCTGCCACTGGCCATGCTCCTGGTGCGCCAGTTCCCCACTGAACTGAAGCGCCGCGTGCAGCAGCTGGACTACGTGGAGGAAACGGTTAGCCGCGGCGTGCCGAGCGATCACCTCGCGGCGCGCGGCGCTGACGTCGACTTCCAGATCTGGATTGCGCAGGGCGAACAGCCGCTGATCCAGCGCGTGGTGCTGACCTACAAGCTCGAAGAGGGCGCACCACAGTTCTGGGCCGAGTTCTCCGACTGGAATTTCAGCCCGGCGGTGCCCGCAAGCAAATTCGAGTTCCAGCCGCCGGCGGACGCGCAAGCCCATTCAGTTTCTGGCCAATTACGTCGAGACCGCCCGCATGAGGCGGGAACCGGCGGCGCAGACAGGAGAAACGCCATGAATTCCAGGCGCTCGATTCAATTGGTTGCGCTCGTCAGCGCAGTGCTGTTGGTCGCGGCAAGCTTCTATGAGGCCGAGGCACGGGGCGGCCGTGGCGGCGGTGGCCGTGGCGGCGGCGGTGGATACTCGCGGGGTGGAGCAGCCGCAGGCGGCAGTTTTTCATCGCGCGGCGGCGCGGAGGCGCGCGCCAGTGGGGGTGGCCAGCGTCAGCAACAAGCTGCGGCACAGCGCACCCAGTCGCAGGAGAGTCGGCAAACACAGTACCAGGGCAATCAGCAAAACCGTCAAACACAGCATGATAGTAATCAGCAGAACCGCCAGTCGCAGTATGATAGCAATCAGGACGAGTCGACAGGCAGGATTATGCCAACGACGCGCGCGAAGACCGGCAGGACTACTACGACGACGAAATTGACGACGACTGGGATCGTTGCTGCGACGATGACTGGGACAACGGCGAGGCATTGGTGGTCGGCGCGGTCGTCGGTCGGCGCTGCGGCGGCGGTGGCTGAGGCGTCAGACGATGACTACGTGCAATCCACCACGACCATTTCCACACTGCCCTGCACGCCTGCGGTGCAGGCGATCAACGGCGTAACCTACTACAACTGCGGCAGCAGCTGGTACAACCAGGTCTACTCGGGCGGTGGCGTGAGTTATATAACGGTGCAAGCACCGCCGGGTTACTGACGCGAAAAAATATATGCACCGCAAGGACACAGGGGCTACCATCACGGTGTATACAGGAGGAGGGTTTCCAGTGCGTGTTTCGAAATTATTTTTATTCTGCATTCTTGCCGCGGCGTTAAGCGGTCCAGCCAGCGCGGAGGTCTACGAAAGCAAGGATGCCCAGGGCAACACCGTCTTCAGTGACATGCCCTCGCAAGGCGCTGCAGAGGTCAAGGTGCCGCCGACCAATTCCGCTGATCCGGTAGCGATCACTCCCAGGCCACCGCCATCACCCGAAACACCTGCCAAGCCCCGCAAGAGTCCTGCCAATCCTGCCGGTTCCGAGGACGAGGAAAGGGATGACGATTATCTCTACTATGGCGGCGACTATGACCGTGATGAGATTGACGATGAGACACAGGCGAGAGAAGCGACGCGACGATGGCGAGGCAAGGCCGATAACAGATCGACCCAGGGTAGAACCACCACCGCAATACCTCCCGCCCGGCGGTTGGCGGCGGGGGTCGGCGGTAGGGACAGGTTCACGTCATATCAGGGATTGATTTTGGTGATCTTGGACCCCTGTATACCGATACCGGCCATCAAACCCTTTTGGCCAAAGATGAAGGCATAGACGTCATCCTTGGCGGTCGTGGTGGTCAGCGACTTGGCGACGCCCTCGTCCACAAGAACCAGGCTGGGCCCCACTCCCACTTCCCAGCCGTCTGCTTTTTTGAGGGATTCGATGGCAGCGTCGGTCATCAGGAACATGGCATAAGCAAACTCCTGCGCGCCGGCCTGCAGTCCGTAGGAAGCCGCCGCCGTATTGTAAAAGCCCACCACTTTACCATCGACAAACAAGGCGCCATTGCCACCCTGACCGCCAATGATCAAACCGGCTTTGAGAATGCTGGGGAAAACCAATATGGCTTTTGCCTTGTCGCCGAGCACCTTGGCCGCAGGGGTTGTGTCGTACAATTTAGCCAGGGCAGCTATTGCGTCGCGTTCGATTTGCGCCACATCGGCCGCCAGTGCCTGGCGCGGAGCGGCCAGGATCACTGTGGTCAAGGCGGCAAGCATAAGGGTAAAGAAGGTTCGGTTAATTCGCTGCATGGGTAGTTTCTCCGTTGATGAAAATCTCAGGACTGAGCCTGCTGATCATATGTGTATCAAATTTGCATACCGTTCCCGATCCTAGGGCGACTGATCGTCAATTTGAGTTGGTGCTCTGACCATGCTGGACGCCGCGTTCGGAAGGCCTGTTCCTCGTTCTTCTTGCTCTGGTCTACCAGGAAACCACCCGCTGCACCAGCCGCAGCGCCAGCAGCAGCCCAGCCCCAGTCGCCGGTCGCGATTCCGAGCGCAGCGCCGCCAATGGCGGCCCCGGTCGCCGTGCGTTGCTGCGTGTCACTGAATCCGGTACAGCCGGCAAGCGTCACAGCGGCGGCAAGTGCGCAGGGAATTATCTTGTTACGGTTCATTACAGTTCTCCTCATCTTTGCATTACGTCGACAGGTCATTTCGCGCACGGATAGGTTTCGGCGAGATAGCGAAACAAGGTATCGACAGGGACGTCATTCATGTACTGCGAGTTCGACCTGGCCCATGTCACAAAACCGTTCATGACCGCGGCGCGTGTCGGTGTCGGGTTCGGTGCGCAGACAAACCGGTTCTCGGCGCTCACCGTTGAATCGTAGTAGCCCCACGCGCCCAGCAGGACGCCGTGACAGAGTCCCATGGCATTCGGGTAGAGCGGATCGTCCGGGGCCAGGCTGCAGACCCGCACGAGGTCGTTCGCCGTGCGCACCTGAAATGTGTTCGTATCTGCCGCCACTGCGACACCCGATATCATCAAGGCAGCCACCAAAATCCATCCGCGCATGACCTCTTCTCCTTTTTTCGGCTTCAATAGTAAACTTCAGCTGGAAAAGTATAGTAGCCGATTTGAAAACAGGCTACCTCTTTTCCAGCAGGTAACTGTAAATCCCATCCGTCTCAGCGCTGTCGAGCAGGAGGTGACCCGATTGCTCGGCAAAAACGCGAAAGTCCCGCACCGAACCCTGGTCTGTCGCCAACACCCGCAGTCGCTGTCCAACCTGCATGGCGTTCAGGGCCCGCTTGGCTAGCAACAATGGCATGGGGCAGGCCAGCCCGGTGGCGTCCACTTCTACCAAATCCAGTTGTGTCATTGTTCCAGATGCCCCCCATCGCGAGAGCTGCAGTATACTGCCCTTTTGCAGCGATGCCTGGACAACCTGGGTACTTCCGCTTTGGGCAGGATTGCGGTCCTAGATGAGTCGAAGATGCTAAGGTCGCAAATCGCTCAGAAGCGGTCGTTAGCGTTAGAAATGAACCAACGGTGCCACCAGACATGCTGT
>CAWJQO010000007.1:0-180868 GCA_963844975.1 uncultured Gammaproteobacteria bacterium
GCACCGCGCACCACCTCTATACGATCCACCATATTCGGGTTGAGGTTGGCAAAATCAAAGCTGCCGCCGCGAAAATTGGTAGGATCATTCACCGCCACCCCGTCCACCAGCACCAGGGTAAAATTGGATTCACCACCGCGGATGGATACTGCCGTCAAGCCACCCGGACCACCCTGCTCTTCCACCAAAAGGCCAGGCAGGGTTTTCAGCAGGTCGGCGACGGTGGTTTTGTTCAGGGCCTGAATCTGTTCTGCATCAAGCACAGACACGGAAGAGGTCAGGGCTTCCTGGGGCGCCAGGGTGCCAGTTACCAGCCTGGTCTCCAGCGCCGGTTCCGGAGCAGCAGTGGCTGCAACTGACATGAATGCAGTGAAGGTGAGTGGCGTCAGAGTAAAAACCGCCAATCGTAAATGGGACCAAAGTGAAGGTTCCTTTACGATTTTTACTCTGACCCCAGTTACCAGTTGAAAGACACGATTACTCGGCACCGCAATCCGCATGGTGGCTAGAACCCTTCAACCTGGTGCACCTGCTTCCAGATCAGGCCTGGGAACAGGCGACGCATGAACACACCGATTTTGGCATCCCGGGTCGGGTACACGAAAAACTTGCCTTTCTTCAGGGCTGCCTCGATCGCATCAATGACTACCCGCGGCGCGATCGGCGCGCCCTGGCTCTCCAGCATTTTCGGCCAGACGGTGTCCCTGCCCTGTTGCAGCAACGGCGTGGCGACTGCGGGCGGGCAGACACAGGCAAAGCGAATCCCCGAATTCATATTTTCGTGATACAGCGTCTCGGTAAAGGCCCGCACGGCAAATTTGGATGCTGTGTAGCCGCCCGTGTACAGCATCGGAATAATCGCTGCCATGGAGGCAAAGCTGACGAAGTCGCCATGACCCCGTTGCAGCATGCCCGGCAGTACCGCCTGGGTGATATTCACCAGACCACCGTAGTTGATCGCCATCTGCTTGTGGATGATGGCGTTGTCCTGCTCCACCAGCAGGCCAAACGGCATGATGGCGGCGCAGTTGTACAGGCGCTCGACGGGGCCAAGTTTTTCTTCCACCGCGCGCACTGCTGCGCACACCGCAGGGAAATCCGTCATGTCCACCGTCCAGCTGTGAATACTGTCGAAGGTGCCGACGGTTTCCGCCATACCGGCAGCATTCACATCAAACAACGCCACGGTCGCGCCTTCTGCGGCAAAACGCCTGGCAGCCTCGCGGCCCATGCCGCTGCCGCCGCCGGTAATCAGTATCACGTTGCTGGTATTAGACATCTTGAAAACTCTCCGGAGTGCATCATTACTTTGGTCGCAGTATAACTGCTGTCGAACAGCGGCGCGCGTGGTACGGGCTGCATTATCTGCGACTAGTTTAATAGACCGTCCAGCTGATTGAACATCATGCTGGGGGGCTGTACCAGATCGCGGAAGACCAGGCCCGCTCCTGGATAACCGGGCGATGCTCCGCCGCGCAGCAGCCCTCATAGCCTTCACCGATCGTATCGGGGCGCGCACAGTCCACAGCGGCAGCGACACACATGCGCTGACTCCAACGACAGCTTGGATTTTCCACAGCGCGCGAGTAGTAGTAGGCCCGTGCCGCAGGATCAAACTCCTTATCGACCCACACGGTGCACAGTTCGGCAAAGCCGCGCCCGCCCGTGGCGCAGGTTTTCGGATCGACGAAGGCACCATTGTCGGCATCGCCCGCCACATCCAGCACGCGCTCTTGACGCTGTCCCTCGGCATCAATCCAGCCCTTGATCACCTGCAGCCGTTGCAACGGTATACCGGGACTGTTCGCAGTACCGACATCCTGGCTGGCGGCGACGAGGAAGGTAGGAAGCAGCTGCGCGTCCTGGCCGTTGGGCAAGCTCGAGCCCATCGGCACACCCTGCGCATACGCGCGCTCAATTCGATCCGGTGATGCACACAGATCGGCAGGAAAATTCCACCCGCCGAAAAAGCGGCTGATGATGCGCGGACCGCTGGTGCCATAGGCCTCCCGGCGACGCATAGCGTCAAACAGCGCATCGCGCGTATTTTCCTGAGCCCATAACACGGCGAGACCGCCCGGGTTGTACTCCAATTTTTCCGGCAGGCCGGGAGGCACTTCATCCGCCGCCGGCACTCCATCACCGCCGTGGCCCAGGAACTGGTCCTCCTGCACTGCGCCGGGCGTTCCGAGATGCGTGTCGGTGCTGGCGATCACACCAAATTGGTAGGGATTTACGCCCAGGTCCTGTTCCAGCTCGAGTCCATCAGCGAGCACCTTGCGTACAAAACCGGTGTCGGGTGTCGGCGGATTGTTGAGACCGGCAATATTGTCCTTCTGCAACTGTTCGAAAGCGCATAGTTCATCCTCAGTGACACCCGGTTCAAAGTAACATTCAGAGGCGCCCTTGTGTTGCATGATCTCGACCAGCGGCTCGTAGCGCGCGCGCGTGGCCGCATACTGCTTGCTCATGGGCTTGCCATCGTCCGCCAGGCTGTTGAACATAGCGGCCGCACTCAGGTTGGAGTTATGGGGTATCACCAGTGCATCGCAACCGTTGTCGTTGTCGTTGCAGTTCTCATCCAGCGAGCCCCATAAGGCCTGCGCCGATGGCTCATCAATGAAACTGGCCGGCAGGCGGGGCACCTCGGCATTGCGAAAAACGACGTTGCGGTGCAGGTTGCCGCCGCTGGGGGGATTCATACCCGTCCATTCGTAGCCCACGAAGGTGGTGAAACTACACTCACTGCTGCGATCGTAATAGCGCTCCGCTGCCTCCTGCATTTCCTGCCAGGGTTTTAGCGCCGCGCGCAGGCAGAGCGCGTCATCCTCCCCGCACAGCCCCAGGTGCGTCTGGCGCATAGTCGCCATGAAATTGAACAGGTAGAAGGCCCCCCGGGGCCAGTTGCGGTAAACCTTGCACTCCCAGGCGTTGTAGCCCTCAACCTCTGGGGTATTGCACATATGCACTTCACCGATGAGTTCGGCGTGATCCGACACCATGGCAAAATCCAGCGGACGCGCCAGCTGCAGGGAGCGCTGCGCCCGGCCCTCTTCGGTCCACGGTTGAATACCGATACGCTCGCCAAGGGCGAACTGGTAGGCCTGTGCCGGCGTGGTGCGCGTGCCCTGGGTAGCGGCATCCAGCGAGTAGCGCGTGTGGACGTGCAGGTCACCGAAGAAGGCCTGCTTCAGCGGCGCGACGTTGGCACACGGTGCACGGGCCTCGGAGTAAACAGGATCGGCACTGGCAGCGAGCGGCAACAGTGTCGCCAGCAACAGGACCGCGGTACGGCACAGGTTACTGCACGCACCGCCGAGCCGCTTGCGTCCCGTGTTACCTTGAAACAGCTTGCAAACTAATGACAATCTCGCTCTCTTTCCATCCATATGGTGCCGCTATGCCTTCCATTTTCACTGCTTTTGGTAGCGCTTTCACTGATTGTCTCCACGCTCCCCGGCCCGCTATAGAGCTGCGAGGGCGCTGTATCGTCCATCCGATCACATGCAGCATAAACGTACTAGCGCGGCGCTGCACCCGTTGCGGAGAAATTTCTGCGGTGCCTGTTGGCGGGCACGGGCACAGCGGCCAGCGAAATAATGCCTGGGATGGAGCCCTGATACAAACAAGGCAGCCACATGCTGGAGGATATGCAGCGGTTGCTATACTATTAAATAAAACGAAATCAACTAATAGAGGTTGCTCCATGCTAAAGCGCTACGTCACTTTCCTACTTACCGCATTACTGTTGTCCGCATGCACCGCCACGACCCCCTCTGCCATTGACCCCGCGCGTCGCGCGGCGGATATTGAACGCGACACTGACCGCGCGATCGAATCGCTGCAAACCAATGTGGAGGGCGCCGATCAGTTGCTCTCAAAGGCGCGCGGCGTGGCGATCTTTCCGTCCGTGCTGAGCGCGGCGCTGATGGTGGGTGGGTCCCGCGGCGACGGAGTATTGAGGGTCAATGGACAATCGGTCAGCTACCATACCATCACTAGCGGCTCGTTCGGCTTCCAGGCGGGCGTGCGCTCCGCTGCGATGTTCCTGCTGTTCATGACCGACGAGTCCCTGCAACAGTTCCAGTCCGGCAAACGCGACTGGAGCGCCGGCGTGGATGCTTCCGTCACCGTTATCTCAGCGGGTCTCTCGGCCCAGGCAACGACCACCACGCTGCAGCAGCCGGTGATCGGCTTCGTGCTCGCCAACCGCGGCCTGATGGGGGGCGTGTCGTTCGACGGCAGCCGCATCGCGCCATTGAATCTGCAGAACTAAACGATCGGCGCACGGCCAGCATACCGCATCAATACCTTGCGGAATCTGGCCGTGCCGGTAACAAGCGCCTTCTGGTGCCCTTCAATTTACAAACAAAATACTGGTGTAGTTAACATAAACTATTGACACTTTTTACTTTGCATATTTTGGGGCGACCATGATCGCCCCAGAGGCAATTTCAAGGAGATTATGGTGTGCGTATTTTTTTTGATGTCAGAATCTCCAGCGTTTGCCTCCTGGGACTGCTGTGCATGACGGGTATGGTCGCTGCTTCACCGTCGCTGGCGAATGAGGTCATTCACCAGTTCGATTTTGGTGCAGAGCCAAACTCTCCCGCCCGGAATGTGTTGGCAAGCCGGAATTTTGTGGTTAAGAAGGATGCGACAGACGGGCACAAAATCAATCTCTACCATACCGAGGATGCACTTCATATTCAGGTCAACAATCCGTCGTTCGGCATGATCGCGCATGAACAGGATATACCCGGAGCCAATCACGTTCGCCTGCACTGGGGAGTTTCTACCTATCCCCAGGGCGCTTCGTACGAACACGGTGTCGATAACGAGGCCATCATGGTTTACGTCTTCTTCGGCCATGAGAAGTATTCGAGCGGCTCCATGTTCGTGCCAGACAGTCCTTACTTCATCGGCTTTTTTCTCTGCCCGAATGAGTCCGACCGACTGGAGCAACCCTACGCGGGGCACTACTACAAAAAAACAGGTAGTTTTATCTGCGTCGATCATCCAGGAGAGGGAAAGATAGCGATTTCAGAAATTAACCTCGCGGAGGAGTTCCGGAAAAGTTTCGGACTGGCTTCTATCCCGCCCGTTTCCGGCATAAGTATAGAGGTTGACACCACCTCCTCGAAAAATGACGGGAAGGCTGCATCTTTCCTGCAGCGCATTGAATTCCTGAACTAGCATTCGCGCGCAGATCTGGCAAAATTGTGGATGCTGCTTTTTTTGGCGGCTTGCTTTACAGAGTACAAGTACTGGCCTACCTTCAATGAGGCACCGAACGGCGCATTAGGTTCGTGGCCGCCATTTTTTGAATCAACAGTAAAGAGGAGTGTCACAATGGACGTTACCAGTCTGTTAGTTTTTCTGGCTATTGGTGCAGTGGCCGGTTGGTTGGGCAGCACAATAATGAAAGGTGGCGGGTTTGGCCTGGTAGGCAACATAGTAGTGGGTATCCTGGGGGCGATAGTAGGCGGCTTCCTCTTCGGAGTGCTGGGAATATCGGCCGGCGGTTTGATCGGCTCCATCATCACCGCCACGGTGGGCGCAATTGTCCTGCTATTTATTGTCGGTCTTATAAAAAAGGCCTGAGGGAATGCCCTCCTATCCTGCAGAGTCAGTTGCTGAAAAGTACGGCCCTGGGAACGCGATCCACACCGGAGAAGTACGCTACAGAAACTGAGGCGCCCAGTCATCCGTGGTGGGTGACATCCGGTCCCGGGAGAGACCCAATAGAATTTCTGGCTGAGATAATTGTAGGAGCAGCCGCTACACATAGTAGCGGTCTCTGTCATTTTCCTGGCGGCTTACCTGACACTGCGGTTCATCCCACGGGGTGAGAATCGCCCTTCCCCGTGGCTGCTAGGGGCAACCTTCGCCTGGAGTGCATATGCCCTGTGGAAATGGTTGGTTCTCGTTGCGACGCCTGAGGCAAATATACGTTTCGATCTACTGCTGATCTGGCCAGTCCTGGCAATCGTTTCGACCTGGGCGCTGTTTCGCATCCTGCGATAAATACGCAGCGCCCTCATAACCACATCATCAACTGCTCCACAGCCGCACCATCGCGCCGTGGTACCAGGGCGCCTGCGGATCGGCTTCCGGCACCTGGTATTGCGTCCGCAGTGCTTGCAGGCGTTGTTTCAGGTCGCTGGTGATGTCGTCGTATCCCGGTTTACCGTAGAGATTCACCTGGTCACCCGGATCCGTTTGCAGGTCGAATAACTCCCACTCGTCATTCTGGTAGTAGTACACCAGCTTGTAGCGCTGCTGTGCGCACGCCGTAGTGGCGCGCCACGCCGTGAAAGCCGGGATTTTCGTAGAAGTGGTAGTACAGGTCGCGCTGCCAGGGTTCAGGGTCGGTTGCCGGTCGCTACAAACAATGGCAGCAGGCTGACGCCGTGCATGGGCGTTTTTGGCTTCACGCCGGCGGCGGCCAGCAGCGTCGGCGCGAAGTCGATATTCTGCACCAGTGCATCCGAGGTGGTGCCGGGCGGCGATATGTCCGGGCCACTGCATCAACAGCGGCACGCGGGAGGACACTTCATCCATCCAGCGTTTGTCGAACCAGCCGTTCTCGCCCAGGAAAAAGCCCTGGTCCGAGCTGTAAATGACCAGGGTGTTTTCCATCAGGTCGTGCGCTTCCAGGTAATCCAGCAATCGGCCGATCTGCCGGTCCATGCTGCGCACCGAGGCGATGTAGCTTTTGATGTAACGCTGGTACTTCCAGCGCAGTTGGTCCTCCTCACTCAATTCGGCCGCTTCGAAGCGTCGGTTGCCCGCGGCAAACGCCTGCTGCCACAAGCGCTGCCTGCTCCGGCGTCAGCGTTGTTGGCCATGCTCAGCTTGACATCGGTGTCGGTCATGTAGTCTGCGATGCGCATGCGGGCCTCGCGGCGCGCCTGTGATCAGACCATCGAGGTTGCGCAACAGGGTATCGGGCTCCGCAATAGTGCGCTTTCTCGTCCCAGTTGCGCAGTTCCTCGGGGCCGGGCAGCCAGTCCCGATGCGGTGTCTTATGGCTGTACAGCAGGAAAAACGGCTTGCCCGACGTGTTCTGCCTGTTCCATCCAGGCGATGGATTTGTCGGTGACAATGTCCGCCACATAGCCGGTGGTTTCCTCCACGCCGGCGGGACTGCGGAACGCAGGGTTGTAGTAGGTGCCCTGCTCCAGCACGTTGTCGATCACTTCCCAGTGGTCAAAACCCACCGGGTCGCTGTACAGGTGCCATTTGCCGATCACCGCGGTCTGGTAACCGGCCTGCTGCAGCAGGCTGGGGAGGGTTTGCTGGCGCCGTCAAAAGGACCGGACCATTCGTTGCTGTAAAACCCGTTGGCATGGCTGTGCAGGCCGGTGAGCAGCGTCGCGCGGCTGGGGCCACAGATCGCATTGCCGACATAGGCCCGATCGAAGCGCATGCCGCCGGCGGCGATGCGGTCGATATTGGGGGTTTGCACCAGGCTGTCGCCATAGGCACTCACCGCGCGCACCGCATGATCGTCGGACAGGATGAAAACAATATTGGGACGCTCGCGCGGCAGCTGGCCAGTGCACTGCAGACCAGTGCTACCAATATCGCGCCAGCCCGACAGCAGGTCCCCGCATGATTGATTTTATACATGGTTATAATCCATAGTACCCGAGCGCATTCCAATAATAACGTTACACTCAGGTAAGCATATGACTATTTTCCCGCGCACGCTGATCATCTTCGCAGCTGGCTCTCGCGCTCACTCCCCTTGCCGCGCAGGCACAACAACTGGAGGAGGTGATCGTCACCGCCCAGAAGCGGGCCGAAAGCCTGCAGGATGTGCCGATCTCCATCGCCGTGGTGAGCGGCGTCGAGCTGGCGAACCTCAATAAAACGCAGATCACCGACCTGCAGCGGCTGGTGCCCGGCTTTACCTTCACCGAGAACACCAGCGACGCCGGCCGCAACATCCTGATTCGCGGCATCGGCACCAGCAGTTTCAGCCGCATGGTCGATTTGTCCGTGGGCACGATGGTGGACAACGTCGCCTCGGGCAGTTTGTCGGGCTCGATCCTGGATTTCAGCGATGTGCGAGCGCGTCGAGGTGCTGCGCGGCCCGCAGGGCATGCTGTTCGGCAAGAATTCCAGCGCCGGCCTGCTCAATATCACGACGCACAATCCAACAGAGGAATTCACCACCGGCTTTCGCACCGCCTACGGCAGCGAGAACCTGGTCAACCTCTACGGCTACGCCTCCGGCCCGCTGGTGGAGGACACACTGCTGGGGCGCGTCTCGATGTACAGCAATACCAGCGACGGCATCATCGACAACCAGTACCCGGGCGGCCAGGATGGCAACGACCGCAACGAGTGGGGCGCGCGCACCAAGCTGCGCTGGCTGGTGACGGACGATCTCGACGCGCAGCTCAATTACACGCATGTCGACCGCCACCACAACTGCTGTGTTGCCCCGCTGCGCCAGGTCACCGCCGGCAGCATCGCCGATCGCGAAGGCGGCCCGGTCGGGCCGAAGAACGACAAGATATTCGACAACGACACATCCAGGGGAAAGACCAAAGTCGATATCGTACAGCCTGGAGGCGAATTACACGCTGGACGACTACCTGCTCACCTCCATCTCCGCCTACACCAATGAAAACGTGTACGGCGCGGCCCGCGCCGACATGTATGCACCGCGCACCGCGCTCCCGCTGAATGACGCGTACGAGAAGTACGAGCAGTACACGCAGGAGCTGCGCGTCACTTCGCCGGCGGATGCGAACGTGACCTATGTGGCCGGCCTTTACTTTTTCTACAAGGATTTCACCGACGACTTCACCCGTTACATCGATCTCTATGGCATCGATCTTCGCGCCGGCGCCAAACTCCGGCGCGCTCTCCGTACTCAATGATACCGACGCCAGCAACCAGAGCGCCGCGGTGTTCGGCCAGGTGACCTGGCACGTCACGGACAGCAGCCGCCTGGTGCTGGGCGCACGCTACAACGACGACCAGCTGACCCACAAACAAACCGTCAGCTGCCATACCCGGCACGCTGCCGGAAGCCCCGCCGGGCAGCGTCGATGCGAAAACCGACGACCAGGGCGGTTCCTGGCGCGTGATCGGCGAGCACGACATCGCGCAGGACGCGATGGTGTACGCCAGTTTCGCGCGCGGGATACAAGGGACCCGGCTCCAACTCGCTGCCTTCCGGGCCGACCAGCGGCAACGGTGTTTGTCGACCCGGAAATTCCCACCAGCTACGAAGCCGGCATCAAGTCGCAGTGGTTGGACAACCGGCTGCGCCTCAACGGCGCGGCCTATTACAGCACGTTCAAGGACTTCCAGGCGTCCGCCCAGGTGCCGGCGCATTCCCGCCGATCTTTTTCCTGACCAACGCCGGCGAACTGGAAACGCAGGGCGTGGAAATCGAGATGAACGCCAACGTGCTGGAGAACTTCGACGTGCAGGCCTCACTGGCCTACACCGACGCGATTTTCTCCGACTGGGCCGACGCGCCGTGTTACGCGCGGCCAGACCGCAGCGCAGGGCTGCGTGAACGGCGTGCAGGATCTCTCCGGCGCCGACATGCCCTTCTCCCCGGACTGGGCGGTGTTCCTCGCCGGAACCTATTACATCCCCGTGCCGTCGCAGCCCTTCGACGGCTTCGTCAACCTCAATTTCTTCTGGCGCGACGAGGTGCAGTTCGACACGGCGAACAATCCGCTGCTGACCGGCGACCCTTACAACACCTTTGACCTGTACACCGGCGTGGCGGCGCGCAACGGCCGCTACCGCGTACAGTTCTACGTGCAGAACCTGTTCGACCAGTTCTACCCGTCGTCCATCGGCGGCCAGGAAGTGGTCGGCGTGGAAGCGGCGCAAATCCTCGAATACACCTACACGCGCCGCTTCGGCGTGTCGTTGCAGATGGACTGGTGAGCAGGCGCATGGCGAAGGAATACTGGTACTTTGTCAGCGGCGTGCTGCTGGTGCTGCTGCCACTGCTGCTATTGGTGGCGGTAAAAAAACTGCATCTGCTGGAGGTGCGACCTGACCAGAAAATCGTCTACACCGTCAATGGCAACGAAAAACTGACCCTGCACGCCTTCATGGCGAAGCACAGCACCGGCGCTGCACCGACACCTGCCGTGCTGCTGTTTCACGGCGGCAGATGGTTGTATGGCGGCCCGGAAGAGTTCTATCCGCAGTGCCAGTATTTTTCCGCGCAGGGTTTCAGCTGTTTTTCCGCGCAGTACCGCCTGGGGGCAAACAACCAACCTGATGTGCGCGGCGCCATGGCAGACGCACGCGCCGCGCTGGATTACCTGATAGCGCACGCCGGGGAACTGCGCATCGATCCGGACAGGATCGTGGTCGGGGGCGGCTCCGCCGGTGGACACCTGGCCGCCGCGCTCGGCTCGGGCCTGCCCCTGGCCCGGCGCAACGCCATCTGCTGTGCGCAGGCCGGTCGCGCAGCTGCTCTACAATCCCACGCTGGATCTGGCGCCGTGCACACCGGACCATCACCTGGTCAAGGATTACTGGCAGGACGTCTCCCCGTATCATCATATCGATAGCGCCGTGCCGCCGTCACTGATTTTAATGGGAACGCAGGACCCGGAGCTACCGGTGCAATCTGCGCAAGCGTTTTGTGACGCAGTGCAGGCGGCCGGTGGACACTGTGAGATAGCGTTGTACGAGGGACAAGGGCACGGTTTTTACCACAGTCCGGAATATCTGGAGAAAACCAACCAGCGCATCTGCGAATTCCTGCGGGATTTGCAGGGCCAGTTGGAATAATGAAGACTTGCATTTGATTGCAGTTCTGCGCACCCGGGAGAGCACGGTGGGTGAAGGCCTCTCTGGCTGCCAGAGCTGCGTCTCCGGCGAGACATGGCCCCTTCACCCACCATACCTGCCTCTCTTCTTGCACGACTAGCTCGACTCACTCGATGCGAGGTCAGGTCGGTAACGCCTCCCACAGCGAATATCTCAGCCCTCTGAGCTGTGGGGGGCGTTACCGACCTGGCCGTGGCAAGCAAAACAGAGCACAACAGGCATCCGCCACGCACCTCACCCCAGGTCCTGCGCCACCATTGCCGCCACATTGAACCCTGAATCAACCGCCTGGTGCGTGCCCGCGCCGCGCCCGCCGGCGTCGCAACCGACGATGTACAGGCCGGGCAAGCGGTGTGCGCGCATCCGGTTTACTGCTGCCGCACTGCCCCACCACCTGGGCGATACCCACCGCCTCGCCGCCGCAACCGGGCACCGCCACATCGCGGCTCATACTGGAAATCTGTTTCGCGCCATAGGGTTCCTTGCGCACGATGTGGTTCTTCAGCTCTGGCCACAGCTCGTCGATCACCGCCTCACAGCGCGCAATCGCCTCATCGACCAGCGCAGACTCGGTGTCCGCCGGCATAAACACCTGGCAGTTCGCCAGTTGGTGGCCGGGAATATCCGACAGGCCCGGGTCGAACTCCGAGGGCACATCGATGGCGATCAGCGGCACGTTGGGCCACTTGCCCGTTGCAGCATGTCCTGGTAGCGCTCCTCGTTGAGCCAGCTTTCGTCGGAAAATACCGGAATCAGGGCGGCATCGAAAATGCGCTTGTCCAGCACATAGCGGAAACCGCAGATGGCCCAGCTCGGCTCCAGCGCGGTAATGCGCGCGACATACTCCGCGGGAAAGTGTTCCGCGCCCGCCAACTTCAGTACCGTGGGCTGGATGCCGGCGTTGGAAATCACGGCGCGGGCGCGGATGTCGCGCCCATCGACCCGCACGCCAACGGCGCGACCGTCCTCCACCAGAATTTTCTGCACGCGGGTCTTGGTCAGGTACAGGCCGCCGTGTTCCACCACATAGTCGGCGCACACTTCAGCCACACGGCCGTAGCCGCCGATATGGTAGCGGCCGGCGCCGCCCAGCACCTGGTCGCGCAGGGCAAAAATCATTTCGGAGGCCGGCAGCCTGTCCACCGCGACCACAAACAGGGTATTCAGGTTCATGCAGATCTGGCTCACCAGCGGGGTGGCCAGGTTGAAGCGTTCCATCCAGGCGTAAGCGCCGGTGTCATCCAGCGCATTGATGTCCGCGTCGCTTAAACTGAGAATCTCGCCATAGAAAGCGCCCAAAGCTTCCAGCTCCGCATCGGTCACCCCGAAGCGTGTCCTTCATGGTCGTCATTTCCTGTTCCGAACCGGTTGCCATCAGCGGGTTGTAACTGACCTTCCACTGGCCGTCCTTGTTCAGGTAGCGCATCGAGGCGGCATTACCCTCGGGCACCACAAACGGTGTGCGCTCGGCAATACCCAGTGTGTCCACCAGTTCGTGAAAGCGGGAATTGAACGCGGGAATGCCCACGGCGCCGAACATTTCGAAGCGATAGCCCTTGCGCTCCGTGGTCTGGGTTTTACCACCGGCGCGCGCGGTTTTTTCCAGCAGGGCGACTTTGTAGCCGCTTTTCGCCAGCAGCGCGGCAACAGTGGCGCCGCCATATCCGGCGCCGATCACACAGACGTCATACTCTTCCATTACGCAACTCCAATGCTTCGTTAGTTCTGTATTCCAGTGTCAATCCAGCGCCCGATCACCCCGCACTCTCGGAGTCGCCCCCGATGGGTGCGCCGCGCCGAAATCAATATCGTTGTTGTATTGCGCGTCGGTGCGCCCGTCCTGGCGTGAGCCCATGCACTTCCAGTACAGCAGGGAATCCCTGGCAAACTTGGCGACCCACTTGCTGCTGTAAGGCCGTGACAGAAAAAACCGATCCGTCATCGCCACAAGATTGGCGCCAGAGCCCCTGGCGGATTTCACCGTAACCGGCGTCAATGGCGCATAACCATCACCGCCGGCGATCAGGCGAATGGCGAGTATTCCGCCTGCGGGACCCACGGCGGCCACTTTACCCGCCGCGCCGCCCGGTTTGAATTGCAAAATATCGCCTGCGGCATAGCCCTTGCCGCGGCCCCGGATTCGAACGTTCACTACCGAGGCATGCTCGCCCTGTCCCGGTTGCAGTTTGGCCCAGGGCCAGTCCCACTGCTCGAAATCCTGCGCGACCCGCGAATACAACAAACCATCGGCGTTGGTCATGTCCTTGTGACAACCAGAGCACCTGTTGACCAGAATGGGCTCACTGCGGCGAAAGTCACCGGCGGCGTTTTTTGCGGCATGGGTGGTGTGGTTTGATAGGCGAGCGTGTTTTCGAAGCGCTGCGCCGCGCTCTGCCCCAGTTGCGCGGCACGCTCCTGGGAATGCCCGTCGTGGCAGCCGTGACAGGTTCTCGATTCACCCCGGCGCAGTGAGTGCAGCATGGCATCGTGTGCAATCACCAGACCATTGGCATCGGTCCCGGTCATGATGATGGGCGTTTCACAGGGCACGCGCATTTTAACGGAGCCGTCGGCTTGCAGCGGCGCCGAGCCCAACGTGGCGATGGATTTGTGTCCCGTATTGTTGAGGGTGTGGGCATAAGTCTCCTCATTGCCGTCGCTGTAGGTCATGTCCCACATCTCGGGCAGGAATACGGTGAGGTTGGCTATATTCCTGGCGTGAAAGTTGGGGTTTTCCGTATTTACCGCGCAGCCCTGGAAAGCGCACTGTTCATACAGGTTGGTTTGCCAGTTGTACTGCTCCGCACTGGGATACAACTCCGCCTTGCGTGCATCCACAACCTGCAGGTAGCAGGCCCCTGTTTCGGATCCAAGCGGAGGCGGCCTGTACAGGCAGCGGGTTGTCCGTATAAGCTCTGATAACGTCGCGATGGGCCTGGCATCCCAGGCCTGCCACGGCTCCCCGCCAGCGATCTACTCCATCTGGTTTTTATCAAACGGATTCGGTCACCATCGGCACCTTGACCTTATAAATGGACTTCTGGCAGGTTGGCTGGCCGTCCAGTCCACTTCCTGTTGGCTTGCTCCGCCAGGGTGACCTCGTAACAATTGCCGGCGCCATACGTTATGAGAAACTCTTTGGCGTTGTAGGGCGCGGGATAGCCAGCCTTGCCCACGGCTTTGCCGTGCATAAACCTCACCGTATCATCCTGATCCTGGCCAAACGGAGTGATGGCTTTGAATGTGGACGGGATATAGCGCCCGGAACCCTTCACGGTACTGTTGTTGGTGGAAGCTGCATCGCGATGGACAAAGCAGTTTAGCGTCGAACAACCTTCCACATGGGGATCGCGGTAATCCATACCAAAAATAACGCCCATACTCCCTACATGGTTCGCACGGTAGTAGTTGGTGATCGCCAGCTTTCCTTTGAATATCTCGGCAACAGATCTGATAGCGCGCAACTCAGAAATCCCATCCCCTCCGGTAACAGCAGGCAGGCAATAATGTCCCGGTACTCAGGTAAGGAGACTTGTGGGCATTCAGGATAACCGTTCCGTCAGCACCGTTACCGTCCGTGCGGCACAGCCACCACTTGTTTGCCGCGGTGCCGGCGTTGTTGGAGTTCCCACTCGATGCGTCAAAATTCTTGTTCTCATGCGCGTTCCAGCAGGAATACACAATATCGCCGTTAGCTCATGACAGCCGGCGCCAGCGCGTTGTTTTCGTGCGGTGTTATGTTGCGGGCATCTGTCCCGTCGATGTTCATCGTCCACAACTGCATGGATCTCGCCTCCAGGCCATAGCCATATTCCTGGGAGACGCAGTAAGGCGCGTTGAAACAGCGGCCGTTACCAAACTGGTCCAGGCCTTGATGCGCTCCCCACGGAAATTGAATGGGTAGGTATTGCCCCGGTTGCTGGTGAAGACGATCTTGCTCGTTGTTGAGCCACTCGGGCTGGCGATCAATCGCCCGTGGCGGACGATGGGGGATGGGCGCACTCTTGCCTGTGGTCAGGTCGTAAACCCACAGCTGAGCGTCCGTTAAACCGGGAATCTCAGTGATGCCCAGATCGATACCCTCGGCCGTCACCGGTACGAGCATATTGCCCATGCCCACCGAGTAGACGATTTTTGTCCCGTCCGGGCTGACGCGCGCCTCCTGTGCGACGCAAATCGCCTTTGACGTAGTGCAGTCGTGAATCACCTTAACGTGACCTTGCAGGTCATCGATAACGACATCGGCCTCCGCAATACCACCGTTTATCCTCGCGACGTCGGTGGCGTGCTGCCAGTTTGCCGCTTCCTTGATTGGCGTGCCAGGCACCGGCGCGGTGGCTCTGGGTTGACGGGTATAGACAATCTTCCATGCAGGCGATACAGCGGCAGGACCGGCGACTGTCGCTATCGATACAAATACCAGCGCGAGCGCCAGTGCGAGTCTACTCACCTGCTATATCCCTCTCGCAAGAATGCTCAGGCAACCCTTGTGACCAGCGTACAACGGATTCCCCGGCAATGGTCAAACTACTTTTTTACCCGGCAAAAGCGCAGTGTAGCCTGAGCTGCGCCGCTTGGGTATTTCCAATTAGGGCGGCGGGTGCTTTCCGCGTCTGCGCTGCTATTCTTGCCAACTATAATAAGCAGAGGACTTTTATCATGCCTGAATCCACAGCACTGCGACCACTGGACACTATTCATCACCTGGCGCTGCGCTGTCGCGACGCCGAGCAAACGCGCTGGTTTTACGAGGATATCCTGGGCCTGAAACTGGCCGCGGCCCTGTCCCTGGAAAAATCTCCCGGAACAGAGCAGGAGCGGCCGTTTTTGCATCTTTTCCTGGAACTTGGCGATGGCAATTACATCGCGTTCTTTGACGAGCCGGGTCACGCAAAACCCGAGCACTTTGAACTGAAGGACAGCTTCGATATTCACATCGCCTTTGAAACAGACAGCGCCGAATCAATGTTGGCCTGGAAAGAAAAAATCGCTGCGGCCGGCGATTTTATTTTTGGCCCCATCGATCACGATTTTGTGGAGTCCGTGTATTTCTTTGATCCCAATGGCTACGCCCTGGAGATCACGCACAAGACCGCAACAGCACGATGCAGTGCTACTAGAAGAGGAACGCGCTGCGCGGCAGCAAATCGCCGAGTGGACGGCGCGCACACGGGCGCGAAAGATCGAGCTGTTTGGCGCCGACGCCATCGATTCACGCTGTACCGCGCTGCGGGCACCACGCAAGCTCTGCCAAGAATTCGCGGGCGGAGACGCAACTGATGTTTGTCGATGTCGACAAGGGTATCGAAAGAACACCGTATTTGCTGCTGTTCAAGGAAAAATCCGCGCTCTTCAAGGATGTCTACGGCGGCGTCGATAGGGTGGTGTTGCGCTCGCACCTGCTGCGGCCACCGGCATCGAAATCCAGCACCGTGATTATTTTTATGCACCCTATCGGCGGCGGCGAGTACCTGCCCTTGCCGATGGCGCTGGCGAAAGCGGGCCATCACGTCATCTATTGCCAGAGCCGCTACCCCAATAACGATACCGCGCTGATCATGGAAAAAGTGGTGGTGGATCTGGGCGAGTGCATCCGGGATGCGAAGGAGCGCATGGGCTATGAGAAGGTGATCCTGGGGGGCTGGAGTGGCGGTGGCTCCCTGGCGCTTTTTTACCAGCGCCAGGCCGAGTACGCCACGGTGACCTGCACGCCCGCCGGCGATCCCCCGAATTTGCAGGAGGAACAGCTCATTCCCGCTGACGGCATGCTACTGCTGGCCGCCCATGTGAGCCGCGCACTGACACTAACGGAGTGGATGGACGCCTCCATCATGGACGAGTCGAATCCCGAGATCCGCGATCCCGAGCTCGACCTGTACAACCCGCGCAATCCCAACCAGGCGCCCTACAGCGAGGAATTCCAGGCGCGCTACCAGGCGGCGCAGATCGCCCGCAACCGACGCATTACCGCCTGGGTCAGGAACAAGCTGGACGCATTGCGCGCGCAGGGCCGGCCCAATGACGAATTCGCCTTTACGGTGCACGGCACCATGGCAGCGCCGGTATGGCTGGACAAGACGATCGATCCCAACGAACGCAAACCCAACAGCTGCTTTCTCGGCGACCCGCAAGTCGTCAACAACGGGCCGGTCGGCCTGGCCCGCTTCACCACGCTGCGCAGCTGGTTGTCACAGTGGAGTTATGACGAGTCCAATGCCAATGGCATTGTTGATGCCGCCAATATGAGCCTGCCCACACTGGTTATCAGCAATGGCGCCGACGACGCCTGCACGCCGAGCCACGCGCGCCGGCTGTTTGAGGCGGTGGCCAATGACAACAAGGAATTCGTCGAGATCACCGGCGCCACTCATTACTACCTCGGCCAGCACGAGCAGCTGCGTGCGGCGGAGCAAACCTGCACGCAATGGTTGCGCAGGCAGGGATTGACCGATGTATGATGGGACGCAGCAATCTGGCGTGAAATCCGCTTTCATCTACAGGTAAATTGATTATGGCCCTTCGCAGAATCCTGACCCTGGCCGCAGCGCTGGCAGTGTGCGGCACCACCCTGGCCGGTGAAGCCATACCCCCCGTCCAGACTGCTGAAGTGCAGTCTTCGCCACCGCCGTTTACCCGCACGGAAGAACGCGAACCGTGCAGCAACTACACCGCCCGAGCGCCGCCCGCTGTTCGGCGACCTCCATGTACACACCGCCTGGTCGTTTGACGCCAGCAGCCAGGATACACGCAACACACCGGCCGACGCCTACCGCTTTGCCCAGGGCGCACCCATGGGTATCCAGCCCTACGACGAAAACGACCGCGCCACCCGCACCATACTGCTGGATCGCCCGCTGGATTTTACTGCGGTCACCGATCACGCGGAGTTTCTGGGTGAAGTGCATATGTGCACGACACCGGGCGAGCCCGGGTACTGGCATCCGGTCTGCCTGATCCAACGCCATATTCCACGCTACACATTCTGGACGTTTGGGGCCGCAGGGCCTGAGCTATAAGCACCGTTGGGGACTGTGTGGTGACAATAATGCGATCTGCACTGAGAAGGCGGCAGACATGTGGAGGCAAATCCAGCAGGCTGCCGAAGACGCCTATGATCGCAGCAGCGACTGCAGCTTCACCAGTTTCGTGGGCTATGAGTGGACCGCAGGCGGCGAAACCGGCGAGAACCTGCACCACAACGTCATATTTCGCAATCAACAGGTACCGGACCGCGCCATGAGCTGGCTGGAAACGCCCGTCCCAGGTGCAGCTCTGGGACTATCTGGAGCAGGAGTGTGTGGCCGGCAAACCCGGCTGCGACGCTGTGGCCATTCCGCACAACTCCAACCTGTCGGGCGGCCTGATGTTCGAAACCGCCCGCATCACCAACAAGGACATACCCGAGGAGCCGGTGACCGCGGCGGAAGCGGCGCGCCGCGCGCGCTGGAACCCGCTGTTTGAAGTCATGCAGCACAAGGGTGCCTCTGAATGTGACAGCCGCCTGTCGACCTGGTCGGAGGATGAGTACTGCAACTTTGAGCTGTTGGGCTATGACCGCTTCGGCGGCAAGAATACCGGGGCCATGAAATTTGACGCGCTGAGCTGGCTGAGTCCCGTGCTGGGCAAAGATATAATACCGGTAACGGAGCCACCGGTAGAGGCTAACTTCCTGCGCTATGCCCTGAAGAAGGGCTTGCAACAGCAGGCCGAACTGGGCGTCAACAGCTTCAAGTACGGCCTGATTTCCAGCACCGATACCCATATCGCGGCGCCGGGACTCACCATGGAGAAAAATCATCCCGGCCACGGTGGCGCCGGCATGGGCGCGCGGGAGGGCGTGCCGGCGGGACTGCCGGATGAACTGGAATTCGGCCCCGGTGGCCTGGCCGTACTGTACGCGGAAGAGAACAGTCGCGATGCGCTGTTTGCCGCCATGCAGCGGCGCGAGGCCTACGCCACCAGCGGCACCCGTCCGGTACTGCGGTTTTTCGGCGGCTGGGATTATCCGGATACGCTGTGCGCAGCGGGCGACATGGTCGCACAGGGCTATGCGGGCGGCGTGCCCATGGGCGGGGATCTGCCGCCCGCCAGCGCTGCAGGTGGCGCCCCGCGCTTCGTGATTTCCGCCAGCATGGACAATGGCACCGCTGAGTACCCGGGCAGCCCGCTGCAGCGCATCCAGATCATCAAGGGCTGGTATGAGGACGGCGAGTTACGCGAGCAGGTACTGGATGTGGCCGGCGGCGACAATGACGCCAGCGTGGATATCAACACCTGCGAGCCTTCCGGTAGCGGCCACCACCAGTTGTGCACGTGTGTGGCAGGACAACAACTTCAACCCGAAAGCGCCCGGCCTTTTACTACACCCGTGTACTGGAGAATCCCAGCTGTCGCTGGAGCCAGCGTATCTGCGCGGCTGCCGGTGTGCGCTGTGACAATCCGCAGAGCATTCCCGCCGGGATGGAAAACTGTTGCGCCGCCGGGCACCAGAAGGTCATCCAGGAGCGCGCCTGGAGTTCACCGATCTGGTATATTCCGCCAGCGTGAAGCTCCCTGGAAACCGGCGATGACAGCGACAGATATTGGCCGCGTTGGCGAGATTGCCTGCCACAGCTGTGACCTGCTGGTCCATGTCGGGACGCTGCAGACACGGCGAAAGCGCGTCCTGCCCGCGCTGCGGGTGTTTCCTGACGCGCTATCGCGATGATGCCTACCAACGGATACTGGCCTTTGCCAGCGCTGGCCTGATATTTCTGGTGTTGGCCAACAGCTATTCGTTTCTTTCCTTCTCCAGCACCGGCATGGAAAGTGTGATGACACTGCGCGAGACCCCCGGTGCGCTGTGGGACAACGAGATGTACGCTGTGGCCCTGATGGTCACTGCGTTCATCATCGTTATACCCGGGGTAATACTGCTACTGATGCTCGCTCTGAGCAGCGCCCTCATCCAGGGCGTCTATCATCCCTGGCTGGCCCCCGTTGCAAAGAGTGTGTTTCTCGCCCAGAACTGGTCCATGGTGGAGGTTTTCATTATTGGCGTCATCGTGTCACTGGTGAAAATCGCCGCAATGGCCACCGTGGTGGTGGGCGCCTCCTTCTGGGCGTATGCGGCATTTGCAATCTGCTTCACCGCAGCGGTGGCGAACCTCGACCGCTACCAGTGCTGGGAACGCATTGAAGCACTGGGGGCCGGATGACGGCACTCACGACAGCTGCCAATCGTGGCCTGGCATCCTGCCATGTGTGTTACAAACTGGCGCCCACCACAGTGCATCAGTGCCCCCGCTGTGGGTCGACGATGCACCTGCGCAAAAGCGACAGCATACAGCGCACCCTGGCGCTGCTGGTGACTGCCTGCCTGCTTTATATACCGGCCAACCTTTACCCGATCATGTACACCGATCAACTCGGCAGCACCGAGGCCAGCACTATCATGGGCGGAGTGATCCTGCTGATTGAATTGGGCTCGGCGCCGATAGCCGCAGTCATTTTTATTTTCAGTGTGATGGTGCCATCGGGTAAACTGATGGCGATGTTTTACCTCGTGTGGACGGTGGAGCGACACTCACCACTGGACCCGCGCCAGCGCTCGATCATGTACCGCATTACCGAATTCATCGGCAAGTGGTCCATGGTGGACGTGTTCGTGGTGTCCATACTGGTCGCGCTCGTACACCTCGGCGGGCTGCTGGTTATTCGACCGGGTATTGCGGCCCTGTCTTTCGCGGGTGTGGTGATCGTCACCATGATCGCAGCGGAAAGTTTCGACTCCCGCCTCATCTGGGACAACATGGAAGAGAAAAACAGTGACAACTGAACAAGCAAAGATCAGTCGGGGCCGCACATTTTCCGGTATCTGGTTAATACCCCTGCTGGCACTGGTGCTGGGTATTTATCTGGTCGCGCACACCTGGCTGAACGAGGGTCCGGAAATCGAAATCAGCTTTCATGACCGCCGATGGTCTGGAACAGGGCAAGACCAAGGTCAAGTATCGCAATGTCGATATGGGAGTCGTCGAGGAAGTACGCCTGAACGACGCGTTCGACGGCGTGATAGCCAAAGTCAAACTGGATCGCCAGGCCCTGCCGTTGTTGCGCGAGGATACGCGCTTCTGGGTCGTCACCGCACGGGTGGGCGCTGATAACGTCTCCGGTCTGGATACGCTGCTGTCCGGCGCTTATATACAGCTGGCGCCGGGCACCGGAGATAAGGGTGCACGGAGCTTTGTCGGGCTGGAGCAGCCGCCGGAGACCCCCGCGGGCGCTCCAGGATTGCGCTTGCAGCTGACCAGTGACCGCGCATCCTCTGTCGGCACTGGCGACGCGGTACTGTTCAAGGGCTATAAGGTCGGGCGCGTTGAAAGCATGCAGTTCAATCCTGTCGACCAGCGCGTACACTACGAGATATTCATCGATGCTCCCTACCATGAACTGGTCAATAGCAGCGTGCGCTTCTGGGATGTCAGCGGCGTATCCCTCAGCGCTGACGCGAGTGGCTTCAAGGTCGAAACCGGCGCAATGGACACCCTGTTGTTTGGCGGTGTCGCTTTCGGTGTGCCGGAAGGCTTTAAGGAGGGGGACAAGGTAGCGCAGAACACCGAGTTCAAATTGCATACCTCCTATGCGGATATCCTGGCAAATCCTTTCCGCCACGGAACCTACTATGTGGTTTCATTCGATCAGTCGGTCAAAGGGCTGCTGCCCGGGGCGCCCGTTGAATTCCGCGGCATACAGATCGGCAAAGTGGAGCGGATCATGCTCAAGGAAGGACTGGAGATAACCAAAAGTCTGGGTGAGCAGGGCAAGGGCATTGCTATTCCCATCCTGATTTATATCGAACCTGGCCGCATGGAATTGCCGGATAGCGAAGATTCCATTGCAACCATGCGGGAATCAGTCGAGATCGGGGTAACCAACGGCTTGCGTGCGACCATGGCGAGCGGGAACCTGATAACAGGGGCCAAGTACATCAGTTTCGATTTCTTCGCCGGGGCCAAAGCGGCCTCACTGGGATCCTTCATGGAGTACACCACCATCCCGACCATGGACTCGGGACTGGCGCAACTCGATCAAAAAGTGAATGCTCTCCTGGACAACATCAATGCGCTGCCCCTGGCCGACACCGTGGCCAGCACCAATACCGCGATCGCCACCTTGAACAAGAATCTGGCGAGCCTGCAGTTGCTACTGGAAAACCAGAGCACGCAGCAACTGCCGGCGAACCTGAACGAAACGCTACAGGAACTCAGGAATGCGGTAGACAATCTGTCGCCGGATTCGCAGGCCGGTCAAAGTCTCAATTCGAGCCTGCTGTCGCTGAACCGTACCCTGGGCAACCTGGAATCCCTGACCCGTACGCTGTCCGGACAACCCAATGCGGTGCTATTGCCATCGACTCCAGTGCCTGACCCCATTCCCGAGGTGAGTAAATAATGAAAATCGCCCGTTTATTATTGCTAGTGGTGCTGTTGGCCGGCTTGCGCCAGCCAGACCATTGAACCCAGCTATTACCTGTTGCGCTCCGGGCAGGATTTGTCGTCCAGCGCGCTGCAGCCCTCCAGGGATTTTTCACTGGGCGCAGTGGAGATCGCACCCTATCTGGATCAACCCGGTCTGGTGATGGAGACAGCCGAAGGCCAGATGCGCCCCGCCAGCCAAAATCTCTGGGCGGAGCCTGTCTTCGACGGGGTACGCAACTTCCTTGCGACAGAAATAGCGCAAGCCCATGGCCAGGAACTGCTACCTGCGAAACTCACCAGCAATTCGACAGTGGTCAATATCCGTATCGACCAGCTCCATGGCACGCGCGATGGCAAGGCGGTAATAGTGGCTTACTGGTGGCTGGTCCGCGCCGATCAGGTGGTCGCTCTCAATCGCTTCTCGGAGTCACGCGCGTTGCAGACGAGTGGCTACAGCGCGCTGGTCGACGCCGAAAAAGTCCTGCTCGCGGAATTGGCACAGAAGATCGCTGCGTCCCTGGTGACCGCGGAGCCTAGATCGGCAGTGGAATAAAGACACTTGATACGGCGCGCACCGCGCCCGTCACAGTGCGGTTTTCGGCATCGCCAACAATATCTGCCATCATCTCCTGCAGCACGATTATCTCACCGAATAAACGCTCGAACTCCAGATTGTCGACCACGCCGCGATTTTCATAGGTAATGATCAGGTGCTCGCCATTGGGCTTGCGCGTATTTTTCAATTTCGACTGCAACTCCTCTATATTGTAGGCACTGACCAGCAGCACCTGGGAATCGAGCTCATCGGGCAGAAACATCTCGGGTTGGTATTGGTAAGCCTGCCGCACCATGCTGCCCACGCCCACGATCAGGGCGAAAACACGATCACCCCTGAAGTTTGGATCAAAGGCGAGATTCAGGGCATCGATATCCTGCTTGTAATCCAGTTCCGCGAACTGCAATTTGTAGCGGTGCACTTTAAGTTGTGCCAACCGACCCTCGACTGTCATACCGGGTATCTTGCGCAACTGGTCTGGATTGCGCTCATAAAGCAAAACCAACAACTCCAGGATATTGGAGCGGGTTTTGTCTATGAACTGGTCAGTAACCAGGTCAATATCCGACTTGGCCAGATTTTTTAACTCATAGCCGCCGCAGGCACAGAGCACCAGCGGCAACAATACTAGGAGCAGTAAACGCATGAGCTCAATATTATCCCTTGCTCCCGCCCGGGGCGAGTGCGCACTGTGGCAATTTTCGACACACACAGTGCAAAGCTGCATGCGATGGATGTATTCCGATGAGCTCCAATGCTATCCTCTCAAACCGTTCTGCCTAGAATCATTGATGCCATCCAGTCCGCCAACTTTGCCATGCAACTGACCTGAATGCTAAGAATTACTGTCATTTCGCTGCTCCTGGGCGCAGTGGCGTTAATCACGAGTTTAATCCTGTTCTTCGCCCCGCCCGGCGCAACTGGCGAGGCAAATTCCTCCGGTCACTATGAGCACTGCCACTACCAGGGTAATTGTGGGCGCGGGCACGGTCAGCGATGGAGAACTGCCGCTTGAGCTCAACGCGGCTGGCATCGGTATCGTAAACCTGGCCAGCATACAGATTGAAGCAAGCCGCTACCCTTTCCTCCATCTGAACATTGAAGGTTCTTCGTCGGACCCGCAAGTCACTTTTGCATGGAACAGCGTCGATACAGGGCAAAAAGGTCACACTTCTCCGGTGGAGAGTCATGCGCGAAAGTCGCTATGGCTGGCAACGAATGAGCTGGCGGGTTGGACCGGGACTATAACCTCTCTTAGCGTTGTAATTGTTGGTCAGGCTGGTGAGGTGGTCCGCGTCAGGGATTTTTCACTTTTCCCCGCATCACCCACACGCCAGTTGCGGGCACTGTATTCTGACTTGACACGCTACGTGCCCTGGAACCGCGCAGCCATGAACACCCATACCGGTGTGACCCAGGTATCCTCTTTTTACCCCGTCCCGCTGATCGTCGCTTATCTCCTACTCAGCCTTATCGGCTATGGCTTGCTGCTGCTGGTGTTTCGAGCAAAGCTCACGTTCAACTGGCAAGTCGTGGCGCTCATTTTTCTCGCTTGCTGGATCATCCTGGACCTGAGCTGGCAAAATCGCTTGCTGCATCAACTGGCAGATACCTATCGCACATTTTCCGGCAAGAGTACGCAGGAGAAGCTCGCAGTCGGGCCGGATGCGAAGGTCTATGATTTTGTCTCGCAGGTAATACCTCTTTTGGAACCGGCAGATGCCCGCATTTTTGTGCTTGGCAATGACGAATATTCCGGGTCAGCGTGCTGCCTATTTTCTGTACCCTTTCAATGTCTACTGGCCAGAACCGGGTCGTGTATTACCTCGCGCAGGATTTTTTTCGCCGTGGCGACTATGTCGTCCTGATCAATCCCACGACCGTACGTTTTGATCCCGGGAGAAATAAATTGTGGATTCCCGATACAGGCGCCTTTGACGCGCAGCTGGTGTTCTCCAATCCCCGGGGTACCGCACTGCGGCTTAACTAGATGGACGCCTTACTCACCACACTGGCTCTGGCGCTACCGGTACTACTGGGTGGACTATGGTTGAAACAGTTTGTGCCGCTTCAATTGTGCCGGTCGCACAGCGCTGGTGTGGGGCAATGGCACGCTGCTCGGCCTGCTGCTCATTCCCCAGTTGATGCGCGCCCTGGATACGCTGCAAATACCACTGACTTTTGTGGCTACCGCATCCCTGGTCGTGGCACTGATAGCGCTGGCACTTGTCACCCAACTGCTCAGAGGAGCAAGAGCCCCGTCAGTGCCCACCCCGGTGCTTTACTTTTCTGCCATGCCAGCAGCACACAAGGCCCTGTTCTGTTTTCTGCTGCTGCTGATGGTCGTGCGTGTAACAACGCTGGGGCTGGAAATCGTGTGGCGCCCGCTGTTTCCCTGGGATGCGACCACGCACTGGGCGACCAAGGCCAGGGTCTGGTTTGAATACAACCGTATCGTCCCCTTTGTAACGAAGGATGCCTGGGGGGAAATAGGCGGAGCAGGCATCTTCACAGACTTGCACCCCCACTATCCAGTGGCCGTTCCGCTCCTGCAGGTGTGGATGAACCTCGCGCTGGGACGCTGGGACGAGAGCCTGATGAATCTGCCCTGGCTGCTCTGCCTGATTGCCCTGGGGAGTGCCTTCTACGGCCAATTGCGCGCACAGGGTCTCGGCCCGGTGCTCGCAATCTCGTTCGCCTATCTGTTGCTCTCCATGCCGTTGCTGAACACTCATGTGGCACTGGCTGGCTACGCCGATATATTTTTGGGCGCTGCTTATTGCGCCGCTTTGATGGCCTTCCACAACTGGTTCACTACCCGGCAGCGCTGGCAGGGCGTGCTGGCGCTCTTTTTCGCGATCTCCTGTGCACTCATCAAAGACGAAGGCATGGTGTGGTCGCTGACCTTCGTTCCCGCCATGGCGTTCATACTTATGTCACGCCGCGAGGCCGCCAGGCTCTGTGTACTTTTCCCGTTGGTACTGGTCCTGCTGTGGCTGGTGCGGCCACCGGGTCTGGAAATTGCCGGCAACCCACTCGACTACCTGGATCTCAGGTTTCATGCCGAGGGACTGGTCGGCATGCTCCAAAGTATCTGGCTGCACGACAACTGGCACCTGTTGGGATACCTGCTGCTGGCGATCATACCGCTGGGCCTGCTTATGCCGGGCGCTATGACGAGGACCTATCTGCCAATCAGTGTTGCCCTCGCTGCTGCCGTCACGGCGTTCCTGTTCCTGTTCCTGTTCACCGGCTTCGGCGTGGCGGCGTCGGACTTTACCGGTGTGGGAAGACTCAGTATCCAGCTCGCGCCCGGTTTACTCTACCTCAGCGCATTGTTGTGCCATGAACTTCTCAACCGAGACGGCCTACAAGCCAAACCGCTCACGCAGGAATTGTGAAATACCGTCCTCGTCGTGATGACCAATCACCGCGGTGGCGGCGGCCCGCACCTCTGCCCTGGCATTGCTGGGCGCATAGCTCTCATCCGCAACGGCAAACATGCTGAGATCATTGTCGCTATCGCCAAAACAAATCACCCGGCTCACCCCCAGATCCTGTTTAAGTTGCGCGACAGCGCCGCCTTTACTGGCGGCGCTGTGGTGAATATCCACCCAGTGCAAGTCGTCACCTTCAAGGGCAGTACCGGCATAGGCCACCAGGTGTTCCTCGGATTCAACCAGTTGTGTTACAGACTCTATTGCCTCGCGCGAGCCCAGCGCACTGACGTTGGTAATGTCCGCAGCAGCGGGCATGTCCGCAATGGGCAGTAGCTCCAGGCCGCGATCCCGGGCAAACAGTGTCGCCAGGCGGCGCTCCGCATCGGTGCGCATGGGCGGGTGGTACACCACGGTGCGGTTTTTCGGCTGCAGGGTAAATACAAAGGGCGTTACAGCCACGCTCATGAACGCCGCCACTACGCAGCGGATTTCCGCGGTGGTCAACAGATTGCTATGACTGTAATGATCGCTGTCAGGCCGCCAGATCACCACGCCATTTTTGTAGATATGCGGGAGTGTAAAGCTGTGATCCTGCAATAAATCGCGGGCGGCATGCAGCGTGCGCCCGGTCGCGACGGTGTAGGCGATACCGCGCTGGCGCAACCGTTGCAGCGTATCGCGCGTGTGCGCGGATACCTGTGACCTGGCGTCCAACAGGGTGCCATCGAGATCAAAAACGATCAGTTCCATTTTCAGGCCCAGATCATGCACCCCAACTCAAACGGGTGGCTCAAGGCGTCATGGAAAGGGTACATGCGCAGTTTGTAGTACTGCAGCCCGGCGATCTCGGGACTGAGCTCAATCTGGAAATCCGTGCAATCGCCCTCCACCCCGACGGCAGTAAGCTCCCCCACTTGCGCCACATCAATGTCATCGCCGGTCGCGGCACGCCCGAACAGGCATTCCAGTTTTACGTCGGTCGCCGCAAGCCCGTGCAAATTGGCCCGCACCTTGAGCAGAATTTTATCATCGTGGTAAAGGTGTGCGGGTGGCTGAATCATCAGCTGCATACTTACGCCCGGCCATGCCTGGCGCACCCGCTGCTTCCAGTGGGCCAGTTGGCGGGACAGGTCTGCGCCGTTGGCTTCCAGCTTACGCCGTTGTTTTTGCGCGGGATGGTACAGCCTGGTGACATAATCGCGCAGCATGCGCTGGGCATTGAAGCGCGGGATCGTGGATTTCATCGACGCCTTGGACAATTGCACCCAGTCCGGGGAATAGCCGCCACTCTCCCAGCGGTAATAGGTGGGTATCACCTCGTGCTCAATGATATTGAGCAGGTCATTGGCCTCCTCCTGATGGCGCTGGCCATGATCGAAACGTGAATCGCGCGGCGTAATGGCCCAGCCATTGGCGCCGTTGTACCCTTCCCCCCACCAGCCGTCCAGCACGCTGAGATTGACCGCCCCGTTCAGGCCCGCTTTCTGTCCCGAGGTGCCGCTGGCCTCGAGCGGATATTCAGGCGTGTTCAGCCAGACATCCACGCCGGCGACCATCTGCCGGGCCAGGGCCATGTCATAACCCTCCAGCAACAGGATTTTGCCAAGGAATTGCGGCTGCATCGAAAAATCATGAATCTGCCTGATCATATTCTGGCCGGGCTCGTCGTGCGGATGCGCCTTGCCCGCAAAAATGATCACCACGGGATGGTCCGGGTCATTGAGCAGGCGCGACAAGCGATCGGGATCGGCAAACAACATCAGGGCGCGCTTGTAGGTGGCGAAGCGCCGTGCGAAACCCATCACCAGCACGTCGGGGTCCGAGCCATCCACATGCCGCACCATGCGCTTGATCAAGGCGTCACTGGCGCCGTTGCGGTGCTGTTGACGCAAGACCGTTTCGTGTACCAGTTCCAGCAGCTGTTGCTTGAGCGCCTTGTGAATACTCCAGTAATGGTAGTCAGGTATCTCGTCGAGGCGCTCCCAGTACTCCTCGTTCAACAGCTCGTTGTGCCAGTCGTCGAAGCGCAGGTCGAACAGGCTGGCCCACTCCCTGGCCAGAAACGTCTGCAGGTGCACGCCGTTGGTGACGTAGGTAACAGGGTTTTCCTGGTAGGGAATTTGCGGCCACAGGCGCGCTTCCATCTGCGCCGCCACCTGGCCATGAATACGACTGACCCCATTGTGAAACCGCGTGCAACGCAGGGCCAGGCAGGTCATATTGAAACCATCACCGGTATTAAGTCCCAGCGCATAGAGCTGCTCAAAATCCAGGCCCATCGACTCCGCTGTCCGGGCCAGGTACTTCCTGACCAGTTCCTTGTCGAATATATCGTGCCCTGCGGGCACTGGTGTATGCGTGGTAAACACCGTGCCGGCGGCTACCAGCTCCATCGCGCTTTCGAAATCGAGGCCCTCGCGCATACGAAAGGCGCAACGCTCCAGCAGTTGGAATGCGGCATGACCCTCGTTGATGTGCCAGATTGTCGCCCGTAACTTGAGCGCGCGCAGGGCGCGCACACCGCCCACCCCCAGCACCAGTTCCTGTTGCAGGCGCATCTCGCGATCGCCACCGTAGAGCTGGTGGGTGATCGCGCGATCCGCTTCGGAGTTGTCGGGTATGTTGGTATCGAGCAGGTACAATGTGATGTGTCCGGCGCGGGCCGTCCACACCCGCACTTTCAGCATCCGCCCCGGAAACTCGATCTCCAGAGTCAGGTGCTGACCGGACTCGGTGAGGGTTGGCACCACGGGTAAATCGTGCGGGTGTGACTGTGTATGGCTGACCCGCTGCACGCCCTGGCCATCGATCGTCTGGGTAAAATAGCCCATCTGGTAGAGCAGCCCTATGGCGACGAACGGCAGGCCGACATCACTCGCCGCTTTACAGTGATCTCCCGCCAGTATGCCCAGGCCACCCGAGTAGATCGGGAAGCTCTCGTGGAAGCCAAACTCCAGGCAAAAATAGGCGATCAGGTCTGCCTTGGGATCGAACAGCTCAGTCAGTTCGGGGCGTCCACGGTGCTCCCGGTAAGCGTCGTAGGCGGACGTTACCCGGCGATAGTCCTCCATATACGAGCGATCCAACACGGCATCATTCAAACACTGTTGCGAGACCCGTCGCAGGAATGCTTTGGGGTTGTGCCCGCATTCCGTCCACAAATCCCGATCCAGGCGCACAAACAGGGAGCGGATGGAGCGATCCCAGCTGTACATCAGGTCATTGGCCATCTCCCGCAGGCGCACCAGCTCGGCAGGGATACGGGGTTGAACTTCAAGTGGAAACGTAGACCCAGGCATAACGGGAAATCACCTCATCATTCTGTTGCGGAGCGGTACAGCTCCAGATATCGCTCGGCACTGCGTTGCCAGGAAAAATCCTGGCCCATCGCTGTGAGTTGCACGCCGTGCCAGGCGGGCTGGTCATGCCACAAGGCAATAGCGCGCCGCGTGGCAGACAAAAATTCACTGGCCAGCGGCTGCCGGAATACAAAACCGGTGGCTGTCCCGGATTGCAGGGCGTGGTCGCTGGCGTCCGTCACCGTATCGGCCAGGCCCCCGACCTCCCGCACCACAGGCAGCGTGCCATAGCGCAAACTGTACAACTGGTTGAGTCCGCAGGGTTCAAACAACGAAGGCATCAGGAATATGTCCGCAGCGGCTTCAATTCTGTGGGCCAGGCTTTCGTTATAGGCCAGCACGACAGCCATCGAGCCGGGCCGCTGTGCCGCCAGCGCCTGCAGGGCCTGCTCATAGCGTACTTCACCTGTACCCAGAATGACAATTTGGGCCGGACTATCGAGCAGCTCCCGCAGGACCGGCAGCATCAACTCCAGCCCTTTCTGCTCCACCAGGCGGCCGACAAAGCCCAGCAGTGGACAATCCTGGCGCGTATCAAGTCCCAGTTCACGCTGCAATATCGGCTTGTTCAGCCCCTTCTTCTGCAGGGAAGTAGCGTCGTAATTGTGCTGCAGGTGGGGGTCGCAGGCAGGGTCCCATATATCGCTCTGTATACCGTTGAGTATTCCCACCAGATGCTCCCTGCGTTGGCTGAGCAAGCCCTCCAGCCCCATGCCGCCAGGCGCCTGGCAGATTTCCCTCGCATAGGTGGGACTCACAGTCGTAATCTCATCAGCGTACACCAGCCCACCTTTAATAAAGCTGCACTGGCCGTAGTACTCCAGGCCCTGTTCCTGCCAGAAAGACTCCGGCAACCCCAGACGGTCAAAGGTCTGGCGGTCAAAAATCCCCATATGCGCCAGGTTGTGGATGGTGAATACGGTGCGCGGGCGCCGCTCCTGCTGATGCACCAGGGCAATGGCCGGGCCGGTATGCCAGTCATTGCAGTGCAGGATGTCGGGCCGCCAGTTCAACGCGGTATCGGCGGTGCTGATGTGCGCTGCCACGCGCGACAACAGCATAAAGCGTTCGGCGTTGTCCGGCCATGGCGCGCCGGCATCATCGTGATACGGATTACCGGCGCGCTCGGAGAATATCGGGTGCTCCAATAACCAGGTGCGCAGCCGCGTACCCGGTAAGCGGCATTCCAGAATACGCACGCTGTGCCCCGCCGCCAGTTGCAGCTCATCGATTGCCTCCACCGGTGCGTCAAGGTGGCGCAGCAGATCGGCATAGGCTGGCAGCAACAGGCGCACATCCATACCTTTTTGCCGCAGCACTTCGGGCAGGCTACCCGCCACATCGGCCAGCCCGCCGGTCTTGACCAGGGGGAACGCCTCGCTGGCGACAAACAGTAATCTCGCCATCTCGCTCACTGCTCCTCGGCCAGTCGTAACACCACTGCCGCCAGCGGCGGCAGGGTCAGTGCAAGGGAATCCTTGCGCCCCATCCAGGGCAACGGCTGGCTACCGATCACCAGCGGATTACCCGTATCACTGCCACCATAAAACCGCGAGTCCGAATTGAACACTTCCGAGTAGCTGCCGCCCCGTGGCACCCCGATACGGTAGCCAGTACGTACCACCGGCGTGAAATTGAGCACCACAATATGGAAATCCTCACCATCCCTGCGCACATAGCTGAGCACCGATTGGGTGTAATCATGGCAGTCTATCCATTCGAAACCCGCCGCATCAAAATCATTGCGATGCAGGCTGCGCTCGCCTCTGTACAAGCGGTTCAGGTCCCCGACCAGTTGTTGTATACCCTGGTGCGGCGCCTGCTGCAGCAGCTCCCAGGACAGCTGGCCGTGATGCCGCCACTCCCCGGGGTCGCCCAGCTCGCAACCCATGAATAGCAGCTTGGCGCCCGGGTAGGTGAACATGTAGGTGTACAGCAGGCGCAGGTTGGCGAAACGCTGCCACTCATCGCCGGGCATTTTGGCCAGCAGGGCGTGCTTGCCGTGCACCACTTCATCGTGCGAAAAAGGCAGCAGGAAATTTTCGGAGAAGGCGTAGATCAGCCCGAAAGTGAGTTGGTCGTGGTGATACTTTCGGTAGATCGGCTCCTGGGCGAAATAACTGAGCGTATCGTGCATCCAGCCCATGTTCCACTTCAGGGAAAAACCGAGACCGCCCACCCAGGTGGGTCGGGTGACCTGGGGCCAGGCGGTGGATTCCTCGGCGATCGTCAGGGTGCCGGGATGCCGCCCGTGGGTCAGGGTGTTGAGTTCGCGCAGAAAGTCGATTGCTTCCAGGTTTTCCCTGCCACCGTACTTGTTCGGCTCCCACTGGCCTGCCTTGCGCGAGTAATCCAGGTACAGCATGGAGGCCACCGCGTCGACCCGCAGGCCATCCAGGTGAAACTCCTCCAGCCAGTAATTGGCGCTGGCCAGCAGGAAGTTCCTCACTTCATTGCGGCCGTAATTGAAAATCAGGGTGCCCCAGTCAGAGTGCTCCCCTTTGCGCGGGTCCGCGTGCTCATACAGGGCCGTGCCATCAAACCGGGCCAGGGCGTGAGCATCCCTGGGGAAGTGCGCGGGCACCCAGTCCAGGATGACGCCGATGCCGCGCTCATGCATCAGGTTCACGAAGTAGCGAAAATCATCGGGGCTGCCAAAGCGCTGTGACGGGGCAAAATACCCGGTGGTCTGGTAGCCCCAGGAGTCGTCCAGCGGATGCTCCGTCACCGGCAGCAGCTCGACATGGGTAAACCCCAGCGGTATTACATAATCCACCAGTTGCTGCGCCATGTCGCGGAAATTCAGGAAATTGCCGGCGCCGTCCCTGCGCCAGGAGCCGGGGTGGAACTCGTAGATCGAGATCGGTGCATGCTGCCAGTCCCACTGTGCGCGCTGCGCCAGCCACGACTGGTCAGTCCACGTGAACTGCGTTGGCGGGCATACGATGGCCGCCGTGGCCGGGCGCATCTCGAAACAATTGCCATAGGGATCCGACTTCAGGTGCAGGCTGCCGCCTGTGTCGCACAGTTCGAATTTGTATTTCTCTCCGGAATCCAGTCCCGGGATGAACAGTTCCCAGACGCCACTGAGGCCCCGGGTGCGCATGCTGTGGCGCAGCCCGTGCCATTGATTGAAATCGCCGACCACGCTGACGCGGCGGGCGTTGGGCGCCCAGGTGGCAAAGCGCACCCCCGCCACCCCTTCATGCTCACAGCAGTGGGCGCCGAGGATGCGGTAAATATGTTCGTGCTTGCCCTGGCCAAACAAATGCAGATCGAGGTCACCTACAGTGGGGCCAAACCGGTACGGGTCCTGCCCCTGCTGCCAGTCGCCCTGGCCGGGGCGCCAGCGCAACTGGTACTGTGGTGCGTCTTTTTGCGCCAGGCTGCAGATAAAGAAATCGGTGTCCGGCAGACGCTGCATGGGCATGCTGTTGCCGTCGATAAGCACCGCGGCTTCGGCTGCGCCGGGCAACAGGGCACGGATCTGCCACTGCTTGCCCTGCTGGTGACAACCGAGCACCTCGAAAGGATCATGATGGCGTCCTGCGAGGAGCCGCTGAATGTCCTCTGGCAGGGCCTGTCCGGATAAAATAGTGTTCCATTTAGTGTCTACTGATTTATATCAACTACAAAAGCAGGAAATTTCTGCGCTTAGCGTTCACAATGTAACGTGATGGTAATCAAATAATTGCACGCTAACCAGTTTAGAGATCAATGAATTGAACATGAGCAATCAGGACTCTGCGCGATACGTCAGTCGTCTTACCCGCGATACACTGGCTCTGGTACTGGCGGGAGGCCGCGGTTCGCGCTTGCAGGAGTTGACCCGGTGGCGGGCCAAGCCAGCGGTGCCCTTTGGCGGGAAGTTCCGGATTATTGATTTTCCCCTGTCCAATTGTGTCAATTCCGGCATCCGCAAGGTCGGCATACTCACCCAGTACAAAGCCCACAGCCTGATACAACACGTGCAGCGCGGCTGGGGATTCATGCGCGGGGAGCTGGGGGAATTCGTGGAACTCCTGCCCGCACAACAGCGCATGGAAACATCCTGGTACGCCGGCACTGCGGACGCCATCTACCAGAATCTGGACATCATCCGCACCCACAATCCGCAATTCGTACTGATCCTGGCGGGTGACCATATCTACAAGATGGACTACGGCACCATGCTGGCAGCTCATGTGGAAGCCGAGGCGGACATCACCGTGGGTTGTATAGAGGTCCCGCTGGAACAGGCCCACGCCTTCGGGGTCATGGCAGTGGACGAATACCAGCGCATCATGGAATTTGTCGAGAAGCCGGAACATCCCACCCCCATGTCCGGGAGCAGCGACAAGGCATTGGCCTCCATGGGTATCTATGTGTTCCGCACGGAAGTCCTGATAGAGGAATTATTGCGCGATGCCGATACCGACGGATCCAGTCGGGATTTTGGCGGGGACATCATCCCGGATGCCCTCAAGCGACGGCGGGTCACGGCTTTTCCGTTTCAGAGCGACCCCAGCGGGCGCCGCGCCTACTGGCGCGATGTCGGCACGGTGGACGCCTTTTGGGCAGCCAATCTGGAACTGATCGGCATCAGCCCTGAACTCAATCTGTACGACCGGGACTGGCCCATCTGGACCTACCAGGACCAGGTGCCACCGGCCAAATTCGTCTTCGACGATGACGGACGCCGGGGCTCTGCGGTAGACTCCATGGTGGCGGGCGGCTGTATCGTGTCGGGTTCATCCGTGCGCCACTCCCTGCTGTTCAGCAACGTGAACGTGCACTCCTTTTCCCGCATAGAGGACTCGGTGCTGTTTCCCCAGGTCGAGATCGGCCGACACTGTGTGATCCAGCAAAGCCATCATCGACAAGGGTTGTGTTATCCCGCCGGATACCAGCATTGGCGTTAACCCGGAAGACGATGCGGCGCGCTTCCATGTCTCCGCGGGCGGCGTGGTACTGGTCATCGCCGGAAATGCTGGGACAGAGGCTGCACTATGCCCGATAAGCAACCCATGAGTGTGGTGCTGCTGTGGCACATGCACCAGCCCGAGTACCGGGATCTGCGCACCGGTGCGGTACACCTGCCCTGGACATACCTGCACGCGATCAAGGACTACGTCGATATGGCGGCGCATCTGGAGGCGGTGCCGAAAGCGCGGGCGGTGGTGAATTTTGCCCCGATACTGCTGGAACAGATCGAGGAGTATATCGATCAGATAGCGTCATACCTCAAGGGCGATGGGACCATCCATGACCCGGTGCTCGCCGGATTGGCGGAGCCCGCCCTGCCGGGCAACCAGCAGACGCGCCTGCGCCTGATAGGAGACTGCCTGCGCGCCAACAGGGACCACATGATCAACCGCTTCGAACCCTATAAACGTCTGGCGACCATGGCGGACTGGTACGCGGAGCACCCGCAAAGCCTGATCTACGCCTCCAACCAGTTCCTGGCTGACCTGCTGGTCTGGTATCACCTGAGCTGGATGGCGGAGTCGGTGCAGCGCAGCGACACACGTATTGCCCGCCTGCAGGAGAAAGCCTTCAACTTCACCTTGCATGATCGCCGCGAGCTGCTGTCGATCATCCTGCAACAGTTACAGTCAGTGGTGCCGCGCTACAGGAAGCTGGCGGAGCAAGGGCAGGTTGAGTTGTGTATGAGCCCTTACGCGCACCCCATCATCCCCCTGCTGCTGGATATGGACTGCGCCCGGGAGGCCATGCCCGACGTACATCTGCCGGTGACTACCGACTATCCAGGCGGCACGGCGCGGGCGCAGTGGCATATCCAGCACGGACTGGACACCTTTGATCGTGTGTTCGGCGGCAGGCCGGCGGGCCTGTGGCCGTCGGAAGGCGGTGTGAGCCAGGCCGCGCTTGAGTTGTTCGCCGCCAACGGCTTTCGCTGGGTGGCAAGCGGCGGCAATGTCTTGCGCAACAGCCATGACGCCCATGACACATCCTGCAGCCATCGGGTCTATCGCTTTGGCGCCGCGCCCATTGATTGTGTGTTTCGGGACGACGGCTTGTCCGACCTGATTGGCTTCACCTATTCCAACTGGCGCGCCGAGGATGCGGTGGCCAACCTTGTCGGCCACATGGAAAACATCGCCGCCGCCTGTCCGGACCGCGACGACTGCCTCATCACCATCATCCTGGATGGTGAGAATGCCTGGGAGTACTACCCTGAGAACGGCTACCACTTCCTGCATCTGCTCTACACCAGGCTGGCCGAACATCCGCAACTGCGACTCTCCACCATGGCGCAATTCCTGGCGGAAAAATCGCCCAAGCCCGCCCATGGCGAAAAAGCTGGTCGCGGGAAGCTGGGTCTATGGCACATTTTCCACCTGGATCGGCGATCCGGACAAAAACCGCGCGTGGGAGCTGCTGGTCGAGGCCAAGAACACCTTTGACGAACAACTCGCCTCGGGCAAGCTGACGCCGGAGACCATCGTGGCGGCGGAAAAGCAACTGGCGATCTGCGAGGGGTCCGACTGGTTCTGGTGGTTCGGAAACTACAATCCCGCTGCGACGGTCAGCCAGTTCGACCAGCTCTATCGCATGCACCTGGCCAACCTGTACCTGCTGCTCAATGTGGAGGCACCGGCCTACCTGTCCGAGGTCATCTCGCGCGGCGGCGGCATGCCCAGTCACGGCGGGGTCATGCGCCACCACAGCGAAACCGGCGAGCCCAACGTGAAGACGAACCTGCATGGAGTGCCGCCGAGCCGGCGTTCTGCTGCACCCCAGCAGCCTGCCCGGCGACAGCTATTGCGGTAATCTCGGCGCCGACGCCCGGCGTTTCATTGACCTGCTGGCGGCGGCCGGCCTGCAGATATGGCAGGTCCTGCCGCTGGGCCCGACACATGCAGACGGGTGTCCCTATCAATTGATTTCAGTCCACGCCGGCAACTCGGACCTGATCGACCTGCAATGGCTGGTGGAACGGGGCTGGCTCACACAGCGCGAGGCCGATGCTGGCCGGCACACACCAAAGGCAAAGCGACTGGCCCTTGATCTGGCCAGCACGGCTTTTTTTGCATACTCTGGAGACCGCGCCGGAGTGTCCCATGGTCGCCGCCTACCGTCGGTTCCTGCAGCAGGCGGATTACTGGCTGGAGGATTATGTGCGCTTCCAGGCCTTCCGCGACGACCTCGGGCGCCAGCCCTGGACCAGCTGGCCAGAGGCACTGCGGCGCTGTGAGCGCACCGCCTGTGAGCAGCGCGCGCAGTGAACTGTCCGCACAACTGGCCGCGTTGCGTTTTCGCCAGTTCGTATTTCACTGCCAGTGGCACGAACTGCGCCGCTATGCCAATGAGCGCGGCATACTGCTGTTCGGCGACATGCCTATTTATGTGCATCTGGAGAGCGCGGATGTGTGGGCGCACCAGGCGCTGTTCAACCTGGACGAAGGCGGCCACCCCATTACCGTGACAGGGGTTCCGCCGGACTACTTCTGCGCCGAGGGCCAACTGTGGGGCAATCCGCAATACAACTGGGCGCTCATGGAGGCGACGGGGTTTAAGTGGTGGCTGCAGCGCTTCGCCTCGGCGGCACAGCACTTCGATATCGCGCGTATCGACCACTTCCGCGCCCTTGACGCCTATTGGGAAATCGCCGCCAGACGCGTCCTCCGCCAGGGAGGGGCAAATGGGTCGCGGCCCCGGGCAGGGCACTGCTCGCCGCGGTGCGCGACCACTATCCCGACCTGTGCCTGGTGGCGGAGAACCTCGGCACCATCGGCCCGGAGGTCGAGGCATTGCGCAAGGACTTCGCCCTCCCCGGCATGCTGATCCTGCAGTTCGCCTTTGATGGGAACCCGGAGAATCCCTACCTCAGCCACCGGCATGCGCAGGGCGATATCGTCTACACCGGCACCCACGACAACGACACCACGCTGGGCTGGTTCGAGAGCCTGGACGCCGCGACGCAGGAGCGCGTCTACCGGTATTTCAATAATCCGCAGGAGAGCATGCCGTGGATGCTGATTCGCCAGGCCATGGCCTCGCCCGCCAACACGGCGATCGTCCCCTGGCAGGATTACCTGGGATTGAATGGCCAGCACCGCATGAACACGCCCGGCACCCGGTCGGGCAACTGGCAGTGGCGCTTCACCTGGGACCAGGTGCCGCGGGGCCTCGCAGGCCGCATCCGCGAGCTGCTGCAGGCGTACGATCGCCTGCCGCCAGCAGTGGCGCCCGCGCTTGAAAGCAGGGCAGGCCGTACTGTAAATAATGGCTAAGATGAGCCGCTCTCAGCGCAACACATGCGAGAGCCGAATCGAAAATTACATGACCAGCTCTTGCAGTCCTGGCAGTTCCGCCGGCAAGCGTTAGCCATCTGGAGAAAACGTCATGAGCATCGACCAGGCATATAATTTCCGCGCTATCGATGATGCAGTTTCTACCTCCGGGCTTCTGAGCGAGGAACAGCTTTCACAATTGCGCACCAGCGGCTATGAGGCTGTGATTAATCTTCTGCCACATGACAGCCAGTACGCGATAAAGAAAGAGGAATCTATCGTCATCGGCCAGGGCGTTGACTATCTCTACGTGCCGGTAGATTTTGCTGCTCCGGCGGAGCAGGATTATGCAGCATTCGTAACAGCCATGCAGTACTGTCAGGGAAAAAAGAAGGTGTTGATCCATTGTGCAGCGAACTACCGGGTATCAGCATTTTACTCAATATACGCCTACGAATATCTCGGTTGGCCTGCATCCCGGGCCCGGGAGCACATTGAGTCCATCTGGCTTCCACAGGAAAACCCACCATGGGATCAGTTCATTTCAAGGTACATACCAGGCGATGACTAATGCGAGCGGCCACCGGGACTCCTGTATGAGTCCTCACGGTAATCCAGGTACAAGGATATACAGATGTATTCCTTTTTGAAAAAGTTGCTACCATGTCCCCAGACGCAATCAAGCACACAGGCCCGCGGTGTCTGGCGCCTGTGTTAAGGAGAGAAGCATGGCCGAACTAGCGCAAAACCTGCCACCCATCGAGGATGTGTTTAACCCCCATTCCAGGGCATACCTGGAAAACCCTATTCCGCAGTGCCTGGCGCTTCTGGAGCGCGGGCGAATGGTATGGTACGAACCATGGCAAGCCTGGATCATCACCCACATGGACGACATCATGGCCTGCTGGAAAACCGAGCCGCTGTCCTCGGACTTCTACGACTGGGAGTTCGCGCCGAAGCGGCCACCCGAGGAGGAATGGAGTAACTTCGAGCGCGCCCTGATCGGGCACAGCCTGCTCGCGGACCACGACCACCACCGCTTGGTGCGGCGCGTCACGGCGCCGGCGTTCTCGCGCAACGTGGTAGATAAAATCCAGGCCAAGATCGAGCCGGAGGTAAAGAAACTGTTCGACGAGTTGGGGGAGCCGGATGTCTTCGACTACAAGGAGAAAATCGCCTTCCACATCCCCTTCATCTCCATTACCCGCATGGTCGGTATTCCGGAAAAATACTGGCCGGATATCAAACAGGTGATCATGACGTTCACCGAGACCTGGAACCCCACCATCTCCGATGAACAGCGCGAGAGCGCCCGCCAGGACAGCAACCGCGCTATCGATATCATCAAGGAAGTCATTGCCGAGCGCCGCAGTGCGCCCGAGCAGGGTGATTTTCTCAGTACACTGCTGCGCATCGAGGCGGAGAACGAAGGCTTTGAGGAAGGCGATATTATCACGCTGATTCTGGCCCTGATCGGCGCCGGCGCCGACACCACGCTGGTGGCACAGCAGTGGTCGGTCTACGCCCTGCTCAAGAACGACAGGGACCAGATCGCCAAGGCGCTGGCCACACCGGAGAGCTTCTCCAACGCTTTCTGCGAAATCAATCGCTGGGGTGTGTCGTCCAAGATGGGCTTTGCCCGCTATGCACCGCGCGACATGGAGTTCATGGGCGAGCATTTGCGCAAGGGCGTCATGGTGCTGATGATGCCGCACCTGAAGGATCACGACCCGAATTACTTCGAGCATCCCGAAAAATTTGACGTCGAGCAGAGTGTTCGATCCCGACGCCATGTTCGGCTACGGGCCGCGCTTCTGCATCGGCGCCGCGCTGGCCAAGCGCCAGCTCTACCTGACGATATCGGAACTGTTCAAGCGCTTTCCGAATGTGGAACTGGCCGAGGAACCGGAGCGCGATGACAGCGACCACAACGCCGTGGTGTTCAAGCGGCTGCTGCTAAAGACCAACTGCCGCTGACCAGCGCCCGATGAGAACTTGCGCATTGGTATTCGGCCTGCTGGCGATACTGCCAGCGTGGGGCGCGTCGTTGGTGGTGCGAGATTCCCAGGGCAATCCCCTGCCCCAGGCCATGGTAACCAGCACCCCCGCGGCCGCAACCGCCGACCTCAGCGATGACGGCTACGCGCCGCACGGCGTCACTAACACCGCCCCCGCCATCGTCACCCGCTTTACCGATGCCAGCGGCCGCGTCAGCCTGGACGAACCGCGCGCGAATACCGCCTTCAGGGTACGTGCGCAGGGCTTCGTCGACAGCTATCTCAATGCGCTGGCGGAGGAGGTGCTGCTGCAACCGATGACCGCGCAGCAGCTGCCGGAGAGCTATCCCTCCAACCAGTGGCTGTCGCAACTGTCATTTGGCGGGGACGAGGATCTGAAGAAGCGGTTCCAGCTCAACTGCGCCTACTGCCACCAACAGGCTTCACCCTTTATGCGCAATGAGCGCAGCGAGCAGGAGTGGCTGGACATCATCAAACGCATGAACAGCTACGGCGGTCGCCTGCCCGATGAGGATCACCAGCGCGTGGCGCAGCTGCTGCGCAGCGAGTACCGCGCGCTGCGCGAAAACCCGCACAACCATCCCGCCGCCGCCGCCGCTGGGAAGCGCATTTGTCCGGCGTGGAAATGACCGAGTGGGTGATCGGCGACGGCTTCTCGCAGATGCACGACTTTCTCCTGCATCCCAATGGCTATGTCTATATCGGCGACAACCTGTTTGACCGCCTGTATGAGCTGGACCCGGAAACCGGCAAGTACACAGTGTACAAGGTGCCGCACGCTCCCGACATGGAACTCGGCGGCATCATGGGACACCGCTTCAAAGTGTTCCCGAAGATGTACAACTACATGGGCGTGCACTCGCTGGCGTACTCGAAGAAGGACGGCAATATTTTTATCACCCCGTCCATGCAACAGGCGCTGCTGGAGTTCAATGTCACCACCAAGGAGTTCGTCACCCACACCATGCACGAGGGATACTACCCGCACACGGTGCGTGTCGATGCGCAGGACCGGGTGTGGTTTACCCTCGCGCTGTCCTCGCAGGTGGCGATGTTTGATCGCGCCAGCAAAGCATTCACCCTGTACGACCTGCCCGCGCGCAGCGCCAGGGAGTGGCTGATTTTCAAATCCCTGCCGCTGACTCTTTCGCATCGACCCCGAGCACCGTCCCCTGCCCTCACCCGACCGCGTATCCACCGGACTGCCCATGCCCTACGGTATCGACATCGCGCCGGACGGCACCATGTGGGTGGGCCGGCTGTACGCCAACGATCTGGCGCGGATAGATCCCGCAACCGGCGAGGTCACCCTGGTCGACTTTCCCTACCGCGGCCCGCGGCGCCTGCGCATCGACGCCGACGGGGTACTGTGGATCGTCGCCTTCCAGGATTCCCTGCTGGTCAGCTACGACCCGCAAACCGGGGTGTTCAAGGACTACGCATCTGCCGGTCATCAATGAAATTCCCTACGCGCTGAATGTGGACGCGACACGGCGTGTGGTGTGGGTGAACGGCAACCAGTCCGATACAGTGCTGGCCTTTATATCGCCACCAGAACCTGGAAAGTCTTTCCCCTGCCGCGCCAGCGCTTTTTCAGCCGCGACATCGAGATCGACGAGTCCGACGGCGCCATCTACACCACCAACTCCCACTTCCCCACCTGGCAGTCGGAAGGCGGCGTGCCCACGCTGTTGCGCATCCGTCCACTGTCGCAATAGCGCGCCCGTCGAGCAGCGATGAAAAAGATTTTTACCCTGCTGCTTTTCGCGCTGGTCGCGGCCGCACTCGTGGCAGCCGGTAGTTTGCTGCTGATGGATGCGCCGGGCAAAACGCTGGAGTCGCTGGTGATCCGTCACGCCGACAAACTGCCACTGGACTACCTCGGCCAGCGCCTGTTCGATAAGCACTGCGCCTCCTGTCACGACAATCCGGCCATGCACGCTCCAACCCGGGAAGCCCTGTCGGGCTTTTCCAAGGAGAGCATCATGATCGCGCTGGAGTTCGGCAAGATGCAACCCATGGCCGCGCAGCTGCGCCGGCAGGAGCGCTTTCTGATCGCCACCTACCTGGCGGGCAGCGCACCGGATACGGACGGCTGGATCGAGCAGCACCGGTGCAGTGCGCCGGATGCAAGCGCAGGCGAAGAATACGTGGCCGACTGGGGACTGGGCACCCACAACCGGCGTTTTGTCGCCAGCGAAAACGCCGGCATCAACCGCGCCAACGTGGCGACATTGCAACTGGCGTGGAGCCTCGCCTTTCCCCAGGTAACCGATATGCGCTCGCAGCCCGCGATCATCGGCGACACGCTGTACTTCGGCGACAAAACCGGAAAACTGTACGCCCTGGACCGCACCACGGGCTGCGTAAGAGCGCATACCAAAGTGTTCAGCGGCATCCGCTCGGCCATCACGGTGGCGACGCTGGGCGACGGGAAAAAATTGCTGGTGTTCGCCGATTCGGTGGCGACCGTGTTCGCGGTGGATCCGGGGAGCCTGGAGATCGTATGGCAAACATCCGCCCGCCTGTTCGATACCTCGGTCATCAGCGGCTCGATCAGCTATGACAACAACCGCCTGTTCGTCCCGGTGTCATCGTACGAGGTCGCTGTCTCCGGCAGCCCCAGCCACATCTGCTGCAAATCCCACGGCGGCGTTATCGCACTCGACGCCAGTAACGGCGAGCAGTTATGGCAATGGCACGCCACGGATGAAGCCACGCTGCAGGGCCAGAACGCGGATGGCCAGGACCAGTACGGCCCTTCCGGCGCCTCGGTATGGACCACACCCGCCATCGATGCCAGGCGCAATCGCATCTATATCGGCACCGGCGAAAATCTCACGCACCCGGCAACCGACACCTCGGATGCCATCATCGCGCTGGATATGGACAGCGGGGCCATGGCCTGGCGCTTCCAGGCCACTGCCGGCGACGTATGGAATGCGGCCTGCCTGAACGGCGGCGCCAACTGCCCGCACGACCCCGGTGGCGACTTCGACTTCGGGGCATCGGTGATCATCGCCGACCGGCCCGACGGTTCCCAGGTATTGCTGGCCGGACAAAAATCCGGCGAGGTGTTCGCGCTCGACCCCGATGCGAACGGTGCCGTGCTGTGGCGCAACCGCATCAGCCTTGGCACCACCAACGGCGGCATCCACTGGGGCATGGCGCTGTCGGGTGAGCGACTGATCGTGCCGGTGGCCGACCCGGAGCGGGAGCGGCCGGGCTATACGCCGCGGCCCGGCCTGTACTGCACTGGACGTTAACAGCGGCGCAGTGCTGTGGCAGCAACCGGTGACGCGCGGCTGTGAGATCGCCGACCAGAACAAGCCGCTGATCGGCCTTGAGAATATGCGCTCTGGCGTGAAGCCGGATCTTGCGCAGCTGTACCAATGCTCGTTCTATTACGGCCTGTCGGCAGCGGCCACCGCTACTCCCGAACTCGCCTTCAGCGCCGGCCTCGACGGCAAGCTGCGCGCCTATGACATCGCCACGGGCGAGATCCTCTGGCAGACACAGACGGCGCAAGCCTTCACGGCGAGCAACGGCGTCGAGGGCCACGGCGGCGCCATCGACGTCAGCGGGCAGGTGGTGGCGGACGGCTGGCTGTATGTGCAATCCGGCTACTCCATGTTCGGGCAACTGCCGGGCAATGTACTGCTCGCCTACCGGGTTGCGCAGTGACATTTGCCAGGCATCACTGTCAGCGTCGACGCCCGGTGACCGGGCCGGGTATTTGGCCTAAACTCTGCGACCCGACCGGAGCGACAACGCCCGGCCAACTGTACTAACACCTGCTGAGGAGATCTGTTATGGACCAACCCAAACGCGCCGCGGACACCCCCTACGGCGTTCTCGTCAAACCCGGCAAAGACTACTACTGGTGCGCCTGCGGACTGAGCGCCAGCCAGCCGTTCTGCGATGGCTCGCACAAGGACACCGGATTTACGCCGGTGCGCTATACGGCGACCGAGGATGCCAAAGTGTTTTTCTGTGGCTGTAAAGCCACGAAAAACCAGCCCCTGTGCGATGGCAGCCACAAATAGTTGGAGCGTTTCGAACAGATTTATCAACGCGCCTGCGAACGCCACGGAGGTCAATCCGCACTCGGCAAATTGATGCCCGAAGTGCGCAGCGCGAGGGCGCTGGCCCGGAGTAAAAACGACCGCTGGCTGGCGCAGATGACCCGCTGTATTTTCCAGGCTGGCTTTGTGTGGCGCGTGGTCGATCACAAATGGGACGATTTCGAGGACGTATTTTTCGGTTTCCCACCGGAGAAGATCGTCATGCTCAGCCCGGAGCAGATCGACCGCTTCGCGCAGAACCCGCGCATCATCCGCAATCGCCAGAAAGTATTGAGCGTGCAGGCCAACGCCCGCTTCATCCTGGATATCAGCGCCGAACACGGCAGTTTCGGCAAGTTCATCGGACAGTGGCCCGCGCAGGACCTGATCGGCTTGTTCGATCTGCTGAAAACGCGCGGCAGCCGCCTGGGCGGCATGACCGGGCAGCGCGTACTGCGCAATATGGGCAAGGATACCTTTATCGTCACCGCTGATGTGGTGCGCTGCCTGCAGCGCAGCGGCCTGGACATCGGCGACAACCCGGGCAGCAAGCGCGAGCTGCGACTCATCCAGGGGGCCTTCAACCAGTGGCACGAGGAGTCCGAACTCCCCTACAGCCATCTCAGCCGGATCGCTGCACTATCAGTTTAGCTTGGACGATATCCGGGGCCGGACCCGTGCCCCCACTGCGCTCAGACGGCTAAGATATTCGCTCCGTGGGGGTGCGGATCCGGCCCCTCGCACTTATGTTAGGTGCCCTGTAGCAGACTAATCAGTTGCGGGATCGTAGATGTAATCGAGGCAGGCGTGAGGTGGTACACCGCCGCGGCGAGTATCTTGGCCTTCCGAGCAAGCGGCGGTGTACCGCCTCACGACTGCCGGCAACCAGTGCACGAATACAAACTCACCGATTGACCCAGATCAACAAAATATCAACATCAAGTCCGCTTAGCCGATTTGGGGTATGAGCGGCCTACGACTGCCGCATGCATAGTGTTGCAAGATCCATCAATCACTCATGAGGATTCGCCATGAACGCTCCCCAACTGACCCGGGCCGAACAGTTATACAAAGCCGCCCGCAACCTGTTGCCCGCCCTGCGCGCGCGCACCCTGGAAACCGCAAGCCTCGGCCACCTGCCCGCAACCACGGTCGCTGCGATGCAGGAGGCGGGCTTTTTCCGCATTATGCAGCCGGCCCGCTACGGCGGCTTTGAACTGGATCCGGAAGTGTTCTTCAGGGTACAGATGATCCTGGCCGAAGCCTGTATGTCCACCGCCTGGGTACTGGGTGTGGTCGCGATCCACAACTGGCAGCTGGGCCTGTTCGACCACCGCGCGCAACATGATGTGTGGGGTGAGGATGACTCGACCCTGATTTCATCGTCCTATATGCCCGTGGGCAAAGTGGAACATGTCGACGGCGGCTACCGGTTGTCGGGCCACTGGGGTTTCTCCTCCGGCTCCAAACACTGCCAATGGGCCTTTCTCGGCGCCATGGTGCCCCCGAAGAATCCCGGCGAGGCGCCCGACTACCGCACCTTCCTGGTGCCCGCCAGCGATTACATGATCGTCGACAACTGGGACGTCAGTGGCCTGGAGGGTACCGGCAGCCACGACATCGTGGTGAAGGACGCCTTTGTGCCCGAGTACCGCACCCACCGCTCCCTGCACGGCTTCGAGTGCAACAGCCCGGGCAACGCGGTGAACACCCACTACATTTTCCGCCTGCCCTTCGGCCAGATCTTCGTGCGCGCGGTGTCCTCTTCCGGCATCGGCTGCCTGAAAGGCGTGGTCGACAGCTACATCGCGGTGAACAAGGACCGCGTTGGCCTCAACGACGGCAACAAGATCGCCACCGACCCGGATGCCCAGATGGCGCTGGCCGAAGCGGTTGCCACCGTCGATGAATGCCAGACCATCATGTTTCGCAACTTTGACGCGATGGTCGCGGCGGCGAAGGCCGGCACCTCATTGTCCATCGACGAGCGCATCAAGATGCGTTTTGACGCCGCCCTGGTCTCACGCAAGTGTACCGACGCCATCAACCAGATGTTCATCTCCTGCGGTGCGCAGGGTATCTTCCGCAATCACCCGCTGAACCGGGCGTGGCTGGACATTAACGCCGGCCGCACCCATGTGGCCAACAACCCGTTCAAATTCGGGCGCAACCTGGGCGGCACCATGATGGGCGGGGAGAACCACGACTTCTTCCTGTAGTGCAGCGGTCGCAAGCTCCATGAATGCCTGGTATCGACAGACTGAACCGGGCCTTTGATCTGTATCAAGAGATCGCTGAATCAGCCGATTATCATCCAATGGGACTATACCGTGCAGTGCCGCCTTGGCTGATAATTAAAAAAGGTGGATACGCCGTTGAAGGAGAATGACAAATGACCGCTATTGAAAAGACCAATGAGAAAAAACAGGAACCCTATGTCATCAGGACAGATGATCGCCCCGAGCGCTATGCCCGCGGCTGGTACGTCATCGGCAGTGGCGGCAGTGTCAGCCACAAGCCACGCCAGCTGGACGTTTTCGGCACCAAACTGGTCGCCTACCGCGGCAAGGTAGACAACGAAGTCCATATCCTGGATGCCTACTGCCCCCATATGGGCGGTGACCTGTGCGGCGGGGAAGTAAAAGGGAATTCCGTCGTCTGTCCCTTCCACCTGTGGAGCTGGGGCAGCGACGGCGTCTGTGACGACATACCCTACGCCAAAAAAATACCGGACAAGGCCGTGATCAAGTCGTGGCCCACGCTGGAAAAGAACGGTCTGGTCTTCGTGTGGCAGGATGCCGAGGGCAACGGCCCGATTCCCGAGCAGGAACCGGCAGCGCCAGGAGGATTGCTACTCCGGCGAATGGACCGACTGGCAGATGGCTGCAATTCCCATCAAGTCGCTGGGCCGGGAACTGGTCGACAACATGGCGGATATGGCGCATTTCGGTCCCATCCACTATTCGAAAGTAATGTCTTTCAAGAACACCATGGAAGGGCACAAGTTCGTGCAGTACATGGTCGGGGGCCACCAGATTCTCACCGAGGGCGCTGGCGGACTGATCACCAGTGTGGCGACCTATGAAGGTCCTGCCTACATGACGACCACCATGACCGGCCTGATGGACGGGCATCCCATGACCACGCACCTGCTGGTCAGCCATATCCCGGTGGACATGAATAACTTTATCATCAACTTCGGGGTGATGATGAAGAAGGACCCTAATATCTCCGAGGCCGGGAACAAGGCCATGGTAGAGGAGTACACCGAGAAGAATATCGAGTCATTCCACCAGGATGTCGCCATCTGGAACAACAAGTGCATTATCGACAACCCGCTGATGTGCGACGGTGACGGCCCCATCCACCTGGTGCGCAAGTGGTATAGCCAATTCATGACAAACGTTGCCGACATTCGCGAAGACCAGGTCCGGGCGCGGGAACACGTCACCCTCGAAGGACCCAGTGTGGAGGAAGTTATCGCCTCTATGGGCTAAACGTCGGCAGCAGGAACCGATCTGTGAGCAATTTCACAGATCGGGTCCTTATTCGCTGTATACGCCCTGTCTACTTAATGCACTGTAAAACTTTTTCCCGCAGACTATAATCAACGTCCGGCGTATTAAAAGAGGATGGTGTTATGTCTTCGGAACCCATTTCGTTTTACTCAAAAGACCCCGCTTCTGTTGCCAGTGACAAGCCGGGGGAAATCAAAGATGGTGGTGCCATCACTTCAAAAAAAGCGTCCTTCTACGCCAGGGATCCTGCTCCCTTCAAGCAGTGACCCGTTGAAATCGGGCAAGAAAAAATATATGGGGGAAGAACGGCGCCGGGGAAACCGTCGCAAGGGCCAGAATCGTCGCGCCGATGTGCGCTTTGACCTCACCAAGACCGACCGGCGTCAAACCGAAGGCCGTCGTGAAACCGATGCCACCGTCAAGTTCTGGTAACTGGCGAACGTCAACAGTTGGCAGCGCAGTCAAGCGGCCAACTCACCCAAAGATTCTTTACTGGCGCCGCTGCACATGACAGAGGAACAGGGTTGCCGTGAGCAGTAATACCGCACCACCCTGGTGTGCGGTGGCGAGCCACACCGGCACATGCAGCAACAGTGTGCCGATGCCCATGATTACCTGCAAACACAAGGCCGCGACCAGCAATATCGCTCCCAGCCTGCCATGCCCGGTTCGCGCACTGCGATAGACCAGGACGGCAAACACGTTGAGCACTACAAACAGCACATACGCAAAAATCCGGTGATTGAACTGGATGGTGGTGATGTCCTCAAACATCGCCAGCCATGCGGGTGTTGTCGCGTACAGGCCGCGCGGGATGAAGGCGTCACCCATCAACGGCCAGGTGGGGTAGGCCAGGCCGGCGCGGGTGCCGGCCACCAGGCCACCCGAGAGAATCATCACATACACCAGCGCTACCAGCACCAGCGCTCCGCGCGCATAAGGCCTTTTCTGTGTTACGGCAGCTTTCCCTGGTGTGAATAACAGCTCGAAGACCAGCCACACGATACCGGCATAAATGGCAACGGCCACCCCGAGGTGGGCAGTCAGGCGGTACTGGCTGACACGCGGAATATCGACCAGGCCGCTTTTTACCATATACCAGCCGAGCAGGCCCTGCAGTCCACCCATAAAAAACAGCATGACCAGGCCGGGCGCCAGCCCCGGTCGCAGGCGGCGACGCCAGGCAAAGTAGAGCATGGGCAACGCGAAGAGCACGCCGATCAGGCGACCCAACAGGCGGTGCAGGTACTCGTACATGAAGATCGTCTTGAAGTCGTCCAGGCTCATGCCCCGGTTAATCTTCTGGTACTCGGGAAACTGCTGGTACTTCTGGAATGTCACCTGCCAGTCCTGCTGATTCAGCGGCGGAATCGCGCCCAGCAAGGGTTTCCATTCCACGATCGACAATCCCGAGTGCGTGAGCCGGGTGACCGCGCCCAGCAAAATCATGCCGAAAATGACTGCCGCGCAAACGATCAGCCACCAAGCAACTTGTCGGTCATAGCGCATGCTGTTCGGTATTTGTCATAGCTTGATAATCGTAGGTGAGGGCCGGAATTATACCCGAAAAAATTCAGAATCCCTGCCGCGATAGCGTCGACTAATCGCGCAGCTCCAGCCGATTCCGGTACAGCTCAAGCGCCTCGGGATTGGCCAGGGCATCGGTATTTCTAACTGGCCAGCCGTGCACCACGTTGCGCACCGCCAGCTCCACGATTTTGCCACTGATGCGTGCGCGGAATATCCTCCACCTGGAGTATTTTCGCCGGGACATGGCGGGGTGTTGTATTGTCCCTGATCGACTGGCGAATCGCTGCACACAGGGTGTCGTCAAGGATCAGACCCGGCCTGAGCACGACAAACAAAACGACCCGCACGTCGCCCTGCCACTCCTGCCCAATGACAATGCTCTCCACCACGTCATCGATGCGTTCTACCTGGCGATAGATCTCTGCGGTGCCGATGCGCACGCCGCCGGGATTGAGTACGGCGTCAGAGCGCCCGTGTATGACGAATCCGCCGTGTTCGGTGATCTCACCGTAGTCGCCATGGGCCCACACATTCGGGATAGCGATCAAAGTAGGCACTGTGGAACTTGCTGCCATCGGCATCGTTGAAGAAGCCGATCGGGCAGGAGGGAAAGGGCTGTGTGCAGACCAGTTCGCCTTTTTCACCGCGCAGCGGCTGACCCGCGTCATCCCAGATATGCAACCGCCATACCCAGCCCCGGCGCCTGGATCTCACCGCTATACACCGGCAGGATGGGGCAACCGCCCACAAAGCAGGACAGTATGTCGGTGCCACCCGATATACTGGACAGACACACATCCTTTTTGAAATCCCGGTAAATGTAGGCAAAGCTTTCGTGGGATAGCGGCGAACCGGTGGACAGTATTGTTTTCAGGCTATCCAGCTGGTGGCTTTGTACAGGTTTATGGCCGGCCTTTTCCAGGGCTGCGATGTATTTGGCGCTGGTGCCAAACACTGAAATACGCTCCGCATCGATCGCGTCCAGCAGCACAGTGCCAGTCACTGGCGAAGGGCGAGCCGTCGTACAACACCAGTGTCGCGCCGGTGGCCAGACCCGACACCAGCCAGTTCCACATCATCCAGCCGCAGGTGGTGAAGTAGAAAAATACATCGTCGCGATCCAGGTCCACCAGCAACCGGTGTTCCTTCAGGTGCTGCAGCAGCGTACCGCCGGCGCCGTGGACGATACACTTGGGCACACCGGTGGTACCGGAAGAATACATAATATACAGCGGGTGATCGAAGGGCAGTTGCTCGAAGCGCAGCGGCGCAGCATGCTCATCCAGGTACTCCTTAAATACTACGCTGTTACGAACACCCTCGAGAGCAGGCCGGGGATTAAGCAGGGGTACCACAACCACTTTTTCTATACTGCGGATCTGTCGCACGATTTCCGCCAGTCGCTGCAGCGAATCGCAGGTCTTGCCGTTATAGAAATAGCCGTCCGCCGCGAACAACACTTTCGGCTCGATCTGGCCAAATCGATCCACTACCCCGTCAATGCCAAAATCCGGGGAACAGGAAGACCACACTGCGCCAATACTGGTTGTCGCGAGCATGGCAATCACTGCTTCCGCCACGTTAGGCAAAAAACCAGCCACGCGATCACCGGCGACCACACCCTGGGCGCGCAGGCTGGACGCCAATGCCGCCACCTTGCCATACAAATCGGCATAACTGAGTTCACGGCGCTGCGCCATTTTCCAGCAGAGACACCAGCGCCGGGCGCTCATCGCGGTAGCGCAGCAGGTTCTCGGCAAAGTTCAGTCGCGCCTGTGGAAACCAGCGCGCACCCGGAAATTTGTGTGCATCAAGCAGAACGTCTGCGCCGCGCGCTGCAGCCACTACCTCGCAAAAATCCCAGACCGCCGACCAGAAGTCCTCAGTATTGGCCAGTGCCCATGCATGCAATGAAAAATAGTCCGGCGACACGGATGCACGGCAGTGCTCATTAACAAACGTTATAAAACGGGAAATCTGCGTATTATCGATGCGCTCCCTGTCCGGCGTCCACAGCGGTGCTGTCATTCTTCACCGCCGCGTGGTCAATGACGCGCGCTCAAACAGCCGGTCCACTTTCCACCATTCTTATTTCCAGTGGTTGCATGGTATCGAGGCGGATATCGCGCTGCGGGAAGGCGATCACGATGCCCGCTTCCTTAAAGCGGCGATTGATCTCTAGCCTGAGCTGACTGTCCACAAGCAAACGCTGGTCCAGATGCTCGATGAGATAGCGCAGACTGATGAGCAGGCTGCTCTCCCCGAATTCATCAAACGTAATGATTGGTTCCGGGTCGGCCAGAACCAGCGGGTGCTTCTTCGCCACCTCAGCCACCAAACCCATTGCCTGGTCCATATCCGTACCGTAAGCGACTCCCACCTGAATCATCCTGCGCGTCACCGAGTCAGTCAATGACCAGTTAAGTAATTGCTTGGTGATGAATTCCTTGTTGGGGACCAGCAATTCACGGTTATCGAAATCCCGAATGGTGGTGGCGCGCATCTGTATCCTGGTCACCTTTCCCGAAACATCCCCCACTGTCACGATATCCCCCACCCGAATCGGCTGCTCAAAAAGAACTATCAAACCACTGATAAAATTGGCCACGATTTCCTGCAATCCAAAGCCGATACCCACGCTCAGCGCAGCCACCGCCCACTGCATGGACGACCAACTGCCGCCCAGAGAGCCCACGACAATGATCACCAGCAAAGTGGTGGATACGTATTGAAATACCCTGCGTGAATGCATAGGCTGAGGCCGCATGCATTTTCGCCTTCTGGCGCAGGAATATCTCCAGCAGATTGGGAATACGGCTGAGCACTACCCAACCTACAATCGCAATAAGCAGCGCCTTGAACAGGTCGGCAAGCGTGACCGGGTCGGCGACTTCGCGCCCGTCGACTATTGCCGACTGGTGCCACAATTTTACGGTGTCGAAGATACCCAGCGCCGGAAAGATCTCAGCCCAGATCAACGTCGCTCCCAACAACCCACCCAACAGAGTGAGCAGATTCAGTAGCCGGGTACCTTCATAACTGAGTAGATCGGGATCATTCTCCAGAACCTCGTCGGTCATCGCTAATCTCTACCTCCGCATCGCTGGCCCTGGCCTTTTCCTGCTGCGCTTTGAAGGTCATTTGACGCCGGGTCATCCGCAGCCAGCGCAAACCAAGTTCATGCAAAATGAGAATACAGCTGAGCAGGATAAAGGTCCTGGTTAGCAGGAATGCTATCTCGATTGCGGTATAGGTGTATCCGAACAACACGGCAAGGATTCCTGCGATGGGAATCCAGGTCAACAGCTTGCGAACCAAAGTGCTCCAGAATGGGCTTTCCTTGGTGACTGTGTCCTGCAACAACATCTGCATTTTCGCCTTGTACAAACTCAGGAAGGCGGTAGAAGAAATACGCCGATAGCGCACAACGCCAGGACGACCGCCAGCGTACCCAGAGACCCGCCGACTTCCCTGGGATAAAGATTCAGGAAAAAGCCGACCATAAATGCCGACAGGGAGAAGCGTTAGCTCCAGAGTGACGATGCGCTTGCCAATCAGGAGACAAGGTTGGTTGGCCAGCGAAAATGCATGGCGACCAGACCCTTGGGCCATAAAGCGATACGCAGGAACTCCAGGCCCCAGAAATAGAATGCCGTACGTGCCGCCGGTATAGAAATCGCCGTGGCCAATTCTGCTTCCTCGTCCTGCATTTCAAACAACCAGGCCATTGTCAGCATCAGCAGCGGCCATTTCAGTGACAACAACAGGGACAAACCCAGCGCTTGCAGGGTACTGGCAAATTTATCGGAACGAACATACCCGACAAACTTTCCGGTATCGGCCAATCGCTGCTTGAGGCGGGGGCCGCTGTAAACCAGGATCAGCACCAACAGCAGGAACACACCGACAACCGGCCGCGCCAGCAATCTCCGCCGGGATACTCTGTATCACCGTCAGCCATCGGGCGGGAGCAAAAACCTCGCGGATTTGCTCTGAACAGGTCTGCCTCCTCGCCGTGGAATACTCCAAACTTGTCACGCGAGGGAATCCACAGCAATCGCTCCGAGATAAAATCACGATAGGCATCTACCGCCTCGGCATATCTGCGCAGCGTAAAATCAAGATCTCCCAGCTTCTGGACATGGGTATTTTCCAGATCTACCGCTTTACGTAACAGATCACGACGACTGCGTACCAGGTCATTGATATCTTCACGTACCAACTCCGCAACCTGAGGATCGACCTGCCCCAGTAGCTGCTTGACATACTCGGTGCGGCTGCGCATCAGTCCTCGCTCGTCCTCCAGCTCAACCTGTCGCAGGCTGGAAGCCCTGATATCGTCCTCGTTGGCAGATATTTTTTGCGCGATCTCACGATTATCGGGTAACTGTGCCTGGCGTTCGCGCAGTATGGCGCCAACGGCCCTGCTCATACCCAGAAGCTCCAGCTTGCGCTCGATGGCCTTGAGGTCTGTTTCAAGCTGCTCAGCCTTGCCCTTGGTGACATCTGACTGGTGCACTGCTTTTTCAATGTCCTCGCTGCGCTCGCCAAACGTTCTGGTAAGCTCGGCATTTCTGGCTGCCAGTTGCCTGTATCAGTTCATGCTTACCCTGTGCTTCCGCCAATATCAGGTCTGCAGCCGCCTGTGCCCTGGCGGCTTCTCCCTGGCGCAACTCACCCGCCCGCAGCGCCATTGCCCGCGATTTTTTCTCCCTTTCAGTGATTTCGTAACTGAGTTGATCAAGCTGCGCCTTGAGCAATTCCAGACGCATCGGCTGGCTGGCCAACTCCTCTTCCAATGCGGCCTTTTCCGCTTTGATACTGGCAATCTGTGCGCGCGCGAGCCACAACGCTGCCTCATCGCTGCTGCCACTAATGACCTTTTTGTTCATCACGCCAAGCTTGGATTCCAGCTCTGCCTGCAGGTCGGCCAACTCGGTCACGCGCGCACGGATTTCAGCGGGGCGCTGGGGCATGGCATCGATAGCGGCACGGATGTCTGTCAATTGACTTTTCCTGGCATCGAGTTCGGTCTCGTCGATCTGTATCTTTTGCTCAAGTTCCGCCAGCGTCACCGACGATGCCACTTTGTAGTCCTGTTCGGGCGCGTTATGGTGTACGGCCAGTTTTTTCTCTATCGCCGCGGCCTCCTTCTGGGCATTGGACCGGGACAGCGCGAAGCTCTTTAAGCTGCTCGTTGAATTGCTCGAAACTGATCAGAGCCGCGCGGGTATCCGCATAGGATTTGAGCAGTGACACGCGCTGCGGGTCATCCGCTGGCAGACTTGCACTGACACTTTTCTCAGCCGCATCCAGCTGCGCCACTGTCACATCCGGTGCCGCGATCTGGCCCCAGGCATGAGCGGTGGCAAAAAGCACCAACAAGACCAGTACTCTCAACATCAGGTTCTCCCAAACAACGCTCGCCCCTGATTGCCAGGGTGAGCTTTTCTGTGCTGCGGCACACTTTATACCGGTTGCAGGAATGTGGCCAGCGCGTGGCCCGCTGGCGTAGAATGCGCGTCCACCAACTTACTAGCGTACCCCATGCCTTTACTCCGACTGGACTCAGTTCATCTGCACTACGGCACCCAGGTCCTGCTGGACAACGTCAGCCTGAGTATCACCCGCGGCGAGAAACTGGGCCTGCTGGGACGCAACGGCGCAGGTAAAACGACCTTACTTAAACTGTTGGCGGGGGAACTGACGCCTGACTCCGGCGAGCGCTGGGTGCGGCCCGGCGTGCGCATCGCGCGCCTGCAACAAACCCTGCCCGAGGCAGACCAGCTCTCGGTCTATGATGCCGTCGCTGCCGGACTTGCCGATGCCGGCCGCCTGTTGAGCGAATATCACCACCTGATTCAGGCCGACCCGCCAGCGGATATGGAGGTCCTGTCACGGGTACAGCAACAACTGGAAGCGGCCGATGGCTGGCAGTTGCAACTGCGCGTTGAAACCACTATCAGCCAGTTGCAACTCCCGTCGGAGGCCACGATGAGTGAACTGTCCGGTGGCTGGCGCCGCCGGGTCGCCCTGGCACAGGCGCTGGTCAGCCAGCCGGACATCCTGTTGCTGGACGAGCCCACGAATCACCTGGACATCCCCGCCATACGCTGGCTGGAGGAACAGCTGCGCAACTTTCCCGGCGCCATCGTCCTCATCACCCACGACCGGCGCTTCCTGCAAAATGTGGCCAACAGCATCGCCGAGCTGGACCGGGGGCATCTCACCCAGTGGCGCGGCGACTACCAGGGCTTCCTGGGCCACCGGGAACAGCAACTGCAGGCCGAGGAGCGGGCGAACGAGTTGTTCGACAAGAAACTGGCCCAGGAGGAAGTGTGGATTCGCCAGGGCATCAAGGCGCGGCGCACCCGCAATGAAGGGCGCGTGCGCGCGCTCAAGGCCCTGCGCACCGAACGCCAGAATCGCCGCGAGCGCACCGGCAGCGCCACCTTCGCGGTTGAAGGCTCCGGGCAATCGGGCAAGATCGTCGCCGAACTGTCGCACATCGACAAACGCTTCGGCGATCGGTGTGTGCTGAAGGATGTCTCCACCATCATCCAGCGCGGCGACCGCGTAGGTATCGTCGGGCCCAACGGTGCGGGCAAATCCACCCTGGTGAAAATCCTGTTGGGGCAGCTGCAACCGGATGCCGGCAAGATCACCTTCGGCAGCAAGCTGGAAGTGGCCTACTCCGACCAGCTCAGGGACCAACTGGACCCGCAGAAAAACCTGATCGATAACGTGTGCGGCGGCCAGGACTTTATCGAGATCAACGGCAAGCGCCGCCATGCGATTTCCTACCTGGGTGATTTCCTGTTCAGTCCCGAGCGCGTGCGCACGCCGGTGAAAGCGCTGTCCGGAGGGGAACAGAATCGCGCCATCCTGGCCAAACTGTTCAGCAAGCCCGCCAACCTGCTGGTGCTCGATGAACCCACCAACGACCTGGACATCGAAACACTGGAACTGCTCGAGGAGATACTGTTGACCTTCGACGGTACCGTATTGCTGGTCAGCCACGACCGGGATTTCATGGATAACGTGGTCACCAGCCTGCTGGTGCTGGAGGGCGACGGCGTGGTCAGCGAGCACGCTGGCGGCTACAGCGACTGGGAGGCACGGGGGCGGCCATCCGCAGGAGGACAGCTGCAAGGGTGGACAAACCGGCAGCAGCGGCAAAGGCTGCGCCGCCTGCGGCCACAGCCGCAATAAGCAGCACCGCGCCAAAGCCCAAGCTGTCCTACAAGCTGCAGCGCGAGTTGGACAGCCTGCCCGGCGTTATAGAAAAGCTGGAACAGCGCCAACAGGAATTGGAAGAAACCATTTCCCGGCCCGATTTCTATCAGGGGGATCACGCCAGGGTCGAACAGGTGTTGGGCGAACTGAAGAGCGTGCAGGCCGACATGGAACAGACTTTCGAGCGCTGGGCGGCGCTCGAGGGTGGCGCTGCGTAAACGTCACATGCGCGCAGGCCTGGACGATCCGCGGCAATTTTTGCTGGAGCTGTTCCAGACGGCCGTGGCTGCCGCGGACCCGCACCGGGTTCTGCCGCCCTGTTTACCCCGCGACACCGATCGCCGCGCGATTGTCATCGGCGCTGGCAAGGCGGCAGCAGCCATGGCCAGCGCACTGGAAAAAAACTGGGCCGGCGAATTGTCCGGCCTGGTCGTGACACCCTACGGCCACAGTGAACCCTGCCAGTACATCGAGGTGGTCGAGGCCGCGCATCCCATCCCCGACGCGCAGGGGGAACAGGCCGCAGCTCGCATACTGGAACTCGTGTCGAACCGCAGTGCCGCAGATCTGGTGATCTGCTTGCTCTCCGGCGGCGGCTCCGCACTGCTGTCACTGCCGGCGCCAGGCATTACGCTGGCCGATAAGCAGTCCATCAATCGAACAGTTGCTGCACTGTGGTGCCACCATCGCCGACATCAACTGCGTGCGCAAACACCTGTCGCGTATCAAGGGCGGACGGCTGGCACAGGCTTGCTATCCTGCGCAACTGATCACTTACGCCATCTCCGATGTGCCCGGCGATCACCCTGCTGTTATCGCCTCCGGGCCCACCGTGGCCGACGCCACCCGTTCCACCGAGGCGCTGGGGATATTGCAACGCTATGACATCAAAGTGGGGCGGCACGTACTCGAATGGCTGCAAGACTCCGACTCCGAGACGCTGAAAGCGAACGATCCGGCCTTTGTCGGCAGTCAATTCCATCTCATCGCCACGGCCGGGCAGTCCCTGCAGGCGGCCGCACGTGCCGCCCGGGAGGCCGGTGTCGAGGTACTGCTGCTGGGCGACACTATCGAGGGCGAGGCGCGCGAGGTTGCTCGTGTGCAAGCCGCGATGGCGCTCGCGCGGCGCCGTGACAAACCGGGCATGCCGCCCTGCCTCATCCTGTCCGGAGGCGAAACGACAGTCACAGTAACCGGCCGTGGCCGCGGCGGCCGCAACACCGAGTTCCTGCTCAGCCTGGCCATCGCGCTGCAGGGAACGCCCGGCATCTATGCGTTGGCAGCAGACACCGATGGCATCGATGGCACGCAGGACAATGCCGGCGCCGTACTGACACCGGCGAGTTGGCAGCGCGCCCGCGAGTCTGGGACTGGATGCCGAGAGCCCTGTTGGCTGACAATGACAGCTACAGTTTTTTTGCTGCACTGGACGATCTGCTGGTCACCGGGCCAACCCGCACGAACGTCAATGATTTTCGCGCGCTGCTGGTATTACCCGGACCGTAACCGATCCGGTGCCAGTGGCACCTGCAACGGAGACGCAATGAGCACCTACCAACAACAAATACACTGCCCCGCCAGCGACATTGATATCGATTTCTGGAGAGCACCCGAAGGGGTCGCCGTGCCCGATGACGAACTCACGCTTTTTACTGGTCCCGGATGCCGTTGAGGCCATGGCGGTGTTCGAGCTGGCACAACAGGTACATCGCTACCAGCAGGAGCAAGCAGCGGGCGGCGCACCTATCACCCGCGCCCTGATGGCCACCATGGGCGGCATGCTGCCGGGGATACTGCTGTACGATCACCTGGCCAAGGGCCGCCCTCCCGGGACACCGCGCATCGACTTCGGCACCATCGGCGTATCGCTCTACAAGGGGCCCAACGAGCGCCACGAAAATCCGCCGGTACAGCAGGACATTTCCATTCCCGTCCAGGACGAAATCGTACTGGTGATCGACGATCTGGGCGACCGGGGCGGCACGCATGCAGTTCCTCACCCGGTACATCGCGGAAAAAGGTGCGCAAAGCCGTATTGACCCTGGCGCTCTATATGAAACCCATGGCCATGCGCACCTGTCCGGCGGACTTCTTCTTCGGCGAGGTGCCGCAGGACACCTGGATCATCACGCCACGGGAATGCGTCGAGACCATGGTCAAGCGCGTGCCGGTGTGGCGGGAGCGCGGCGCGGACCAGCGCGAATGCCAGCGACGGCTGGTCGATATCATCGGTTACCCGCCGGCTCTGGCGGCTTACTACCTCGAAAAACTATTTGCCGCCGACTAGAGTACTTTCGCCACCGACTCCGCAATGTAGTCGATGTTGCGGGCATTGACGCCCGCCACGCTGATGCGCGAGGAGTCCAGCATATACACGCTGTACTCCTGGCGCAGGCGCTGCGCCTGCTCAGCGCGCAGGCCGAGGAAGGAGAACATGCCTTTCTCCCGCTCGATAAACGCATAGTCCCCGCCGCAGCGCGCTTCCAGTGCGTGGCGCAGGCTGCTGCGCAGCCCGTTGATGCGTTCGCACATGGACTGCAGCTCGGCGCGCCAGATATTCCCCAGGTGATCGTCCGTCAACACACGCCCGGCCAGCAACGCGCCGTGCGCTGGCGGCATGGAGTACAGCCGCCGCGCCGCTGCCAGCGTCTGGCTCAGGATGGCGCGGGCATTGGCCGCGTCGCGGCACACAAAAATGGCCGCGCCGGTGCGCTCCCGGTACAGGCCGAGATTCTTGGAGCAGGAGGCTGCCACTATCACTTCCGGCAGGCGCGACGACCAGCAGGCGCAAACCGGCGGCGTCCTCGTCCAGCCCATCGCCCAGTCCCTGGTAGGCCAGATCGACAAACGGCGTGAAGCCCTGTTGCTCGGCCAGATCGGCGATCACGGCCCATTGCGCCAGCGTCAGGTCGGCGCCAGAGGGATTGTGGCAACAGCCGTGCAACAGCACGACATCCCCGGCGCGCGCCTGCTTTAAATCCTCCACCATGCCGTCGAAGTTCACGCCGTGAGTGTCGGGTTCATAGTAGCGGTAGCTTTTAAATTCCAGACCGACGCTGCCCAGCAGCGGGATATGCACCGGCCAGGTGGGATCAGACACCCACACCCGCGCACCCGGCGCGGCCGCATGGATAATCTCCGCGCCGATGCGCAGCGCGCCGCAGCCGCCGGGCGTCTGTATGCTGCTGACGCGCCCCTCCAACAATGCGGGGCTGGCCTCTCCCAGCACCAGACGCTGTATGCCGAGATTAAACTGTTCATCACCGGCGGCCGGCAGATAGGCTTTGGTCACCTCCTCGTCCACCAGCGCACGCTGGGCGAGACGCACCGCTTCAAACACCGGGCATACTCCTTCCTCATTCATATAAATGCCGACGGCCAGGTCGACCTTGTGAGGATTGGGGTCGGCGCGACAGGCGGCGGAGATACCGAGGATGGGGTCGGCGGGGAGTTGTTGCAAGTGCTTGCAGCATAGTGGATGCTCCAGTGATTCAGATATTGTGTCAGTAGTTCTTTCAGGAACCGCCAGAACGGTTCCACGGTATCGATTTGCAAACGCTCTGTCGGCGAGTGGGCCCCGCGAATGGTGGGTCCGAACGACAGGATATCCAGATCGGGTTTCTTGCCTTTCAATATGCCGCACTCCAGGCCGGCATGGATCGCCTTGACGGCCGGCGCAGTGCCAAACAGGCGTTCGTGCAGCGCGCGGGCCTGGGCCAGTAGTGGACTGTCCATATCCGGTTGCCAGCCGGGATAGCCCACGACGGTTTTGACGGTCAGTTGGAAGGCCCTGGCCAACGCCAGCACCGACTGCTGCAGGGGCAGGCTCTGCGCCTCGTTAAAAAAGCGGTAGCTGGACTCCAGGAAAAATTCGCCCTGCTGCCAGACGTGCACGCGCCAGGTTGATACTCAGATCCACCAGCGCCGAGCCGAGCTCCAGATTGTAGGCCTGCGCGCCATGGGGAAATGCGGCCAGCAGATCGAGGATTGCCGCGCTGTCGGACGTACTCAGCACCTGGTCGACCGGCCCTGATTGCAGCACAAACTCCAGCTGCCCGTCCGCCTGCGGCAGGTAGCCCAGAGCCTGCACCTTAACCTGCTCCACGTGTGCCGCCAGTCGCGCGCTTGATAGCTGCGGAGCAAACGAAACTCACACTGCCCTCGCGCGGAATCACATTGTGCGCCACCCCAACATCGAGCGCGGCGAGTTGCACACCGTCCAGACCCTGCAAACACTGGCCCAACAGCTTGATGGCATTGCCCAACTGCTGGTGAATCTGTATACCCGAATGGCCTCCGGCCAGGCCCTTGATCGACAGCGTCCAGTGCTGTGCACCGACAGGCGGTGCTGCGATGGCAAACGTGCGCTGGAATTCCCAACCCCCGCCGCCGGTGCATCCGACATACAGTTCCTGCCACTCCTCGGTGTCCAGGTTCAGCATGCGAGTACCGCGCAGCAGGGAAGGGTCCAGCCGCAGCGCGCCGCCCAGGCCAGTCTCCTCGTCCACGGTGAACAGCAGTTCCAGCGGCGGATGCACCACATCAGGGTCGGTCATCAACGCCAGCGCCGCCGCGCAGCCGACGCCATTATCCGCGCCCAGCGTGGTGCGGTCCGCGCGCAGCCAGCCGTCCTCGACGACAAGGCTTAAGGGGTCACGTGTGAAATCGTGTTCTTTGTCTGCGGTTTTTACCGTCACCATATCGAGATGATTCTGGATGATCACCGGCTCGCGCTCCGCCATGCCCGCACTGGCCGCGACAGTCACCACGAGATTACCCTCTGCGTCCATGCGCCACGGGTGGCCGCACTGCTGCGCCTGGTCGATCACATACTGGCGCACCGCCGCCTCCTGTCTGGAGGGCCGCGGAATCTGCGTGATCTGGTAGAAATGCCGCCACAAGTGGGCGGGTGCGGAGGGGTAATTATCCGGCTTCATGCGGTGACTCCAGGGACAGGCGCGGGATTATAGCCCAGCACGCCACGCGCCGACATTATTCGCTATGCCAACGGCAGGGGCGCACCTGCGACACTATGTCGCATCCCCGCAAGCCGCAACTTCATTTATGATCGCTGCCCGCAACAGGTATGACGATCCGGCCTGCGCCGGACATTATCTTGTGCGACACCGTCGTCTGCGCAGCCTTACCTTCACTGGATATAACTATGAAAAAAAAACCTGTAATTCTTGCGTCTGTGCCTGGCAGGCCTTATTCCCTGATCGCGCTATGTGTGTTGACGTCAGCGGCAAGTCCGGCGCTACAGGCAGGCCCTGAAAACAACCCGGAGCTGGAAACAGTAGAGATTCATGGGCAACAGTTGCACCTCGACCTGCAGCGGGAGCAGTCCCTCACCCCCGGCGGTGTGACAGTGATCGACAGCGACCTGCTGTTCCAGCGCAATGTGCCCAACCTCGCCGAGATGCTGCGCTATGCGCCGGGCGTGTGGACTGACAGCGCCAGCGGCGGCAGTAGCGTGTTCATCTCATCGCGCGGCTCCAACCTCGACGCCACCGACTACGACGTCAACGGCATCAAGCTGCTGCAGGACGGCCTGCCGATCACCACCGCCGACGGCAACAACCACAACCGGCTGATCGACCCGCTCTCCACGCGCTTCGCCACCGTGGCCCGCGGCGCCAACGCGCTGACCTACGGCGCCAGCACACTCGGCGGCGCGATCGATTACAACTCCCCCACCGCGCTGAACACCGACCCGCTGCAGTTGTTCGTCAACGGCGGCAGCCACGGCCGGATGAACGCGCGAGGCACGGCCGCGGGCGTGCTGGACAACGGTCTGGATGGCCTCGTCACCGTGGTCAGCAACAACTGGGACGGCTACCGCGACCACAGCAAGGACGACAGCAACAGCGTCTACGGCAACGGCGGCTGGGAATTCGGCAACGGCAGCGACACGCGCCTGTATGCCTCGTGGATCGACACCGACATGGACCTGCCCGGTACGCTCAGCGAAGAGCAGATGAAGGAGGACCCGGACCAGGCTTCCACCGCCGCGCTGGGCGGCGACTACGGTAAAAAGGTGAAGACGTGGCGCGTCGCCGACAAGACGCGCTTCGCGCTCAGCGCCAACAGCGCGCTGACGCTGGGCATCTCCTGGGAGGAGCAGGAGCTGTACCACCCGATCGTCGACAAGGTCCTCGTCGATTTCGACGGCCCGGCCACATTCCGCCGAGACCGAAGTGTTCAGCCTGCTGATCGACACCGACCACCGCGATCTCGGCGCGATGGCGCGCTATGACCTGGTCGTCGGCGAGCACAACCTGCTGTTGGGCCTCAACGCCGGCGACGGCAAGGTGACTGGCGGCAACTACCGCAACGACAACGGGCACAAGAACGGCCTGACCACCAAGGTGGACAACAGGGCGCAGAACGTCGAGGCTTTCGCCATGGACCGCTGGCAGTTCGCCCCGCAGTGGACGCTGGTGTACGGCGCGCAGGCGGTGTGGGCTGACCGCGAGATCGAGAACATCGAGGTGGCGAGCGGCGAGAAGCGCGACCCGCAGGCGGACTATGACAGCATCAACCCCCGGCTCGGTGTGCTGTACGACATCGTGGACGACATCACGCTGTTCTCCAATGTGAGCCGCGTGTACGAGCCGCCCACCAATTTCGAACTGGAGGACGATGTGCGCGCCAGCCAGGAGACGCTGGACGCCATGCACGGCACCGTGGTGGAGATCGGCAGCCGCGGCGCGCACGCACTGAAACGCGCGAGCGAAATGCACTGGGAGCTTGCGCTGTACTACGGCTGGATCGACGACGAGATCCTGTCGGTGGACGACCCGCTGGCGCCCGGCACCAGCCTGAGCACCAACGTGGACAACACGATACACGCCGGCGTGGAAGCGCTGTGGGGCGCGAGCGTCGCGGTGGACGACGCGGGCGAGCACCGCCTCGACCCGACGCTCAGCCTGACCGTGAACGATTTCAACTTCGACGACGACCCGGTATATGGCAACAACCAGCTGCCGGCGGCGCCGGGCTATGCGCTGCGCGGCGAACTGCTGTACCGTCACGCCAGCGGCTTCTATGTCGGCCCGACGTTCGACGTGATCGACAGCCGTTACGCCGACTTCGCCAACAGCTATAAAGTCGACAACTACAAGCTGCTGGGATTGCGCAGCGGTTACACGACTGAGCGCTGGGAGGTGTTCGCGCAGGTGGAGAACATGCTGGATACGGAATACGTCGCCACGCTGAGCGTGCGCGACATCGCCGCGCCCGAGGCAGAAATACTCAACCCCGGCGCGCCGCTGTCGTTCTACGCCGGCGTGCGCATGCAGTTCTGAGTCTGTTGTGAGCAACGGCATGCAGGAACAGACCGCACGGGCGAACCGGGCCACGCAGCGCTACATGGCAGCCTGGCGCTGGCATTTTTTTGCCGGCATCGTGGTGATCCCGTTCCTGCTGGTGCTGGCCACCACCGGGCTGGTCATGCTGTATTACACCGCCGTGCAGACGCCGGTGGGCGAGCAACTGAGCGTGCACGCCAGCGCGGCGCCGCGAAGCTCGCCACTGCAGCAGCTCGCGGCGGCGCAGGATGCGCTGCCGGGCGGCACGGCCACTGTTTACATTCCCCATCTGGCCCCGACCGGCCGGCGCAGTTCGATTTCAAGCAGGATGACAGAATCTACGCGGTCGACGTCGATCCGTACACCAACCGCGTGCTGCGCGTGGTGGACAAGGACAGCACGCTGTATGCGCTCGCGCACCGCATCCACGGGACATTGCTGCTGGGCGAGATCGGCGACACAGTGGTGGAAGTGGTGGCCGGCCTGGCCCTGCTGATGCTGGCCACCGGCGTATACATGTGGTTCCAGCGCCGCGCGGCGGTGCCTGCGTCGGGTAAAGTGCAGCGCAGTTCCTGGCGGCGCTGGCATCAACTCATCGGCTTGTACGCCGCAGTGTTGCTGAGCTTCTTCCTGTTGTCGGGCCTGGCCTGGACCAACGTGTGGGGCGGCAAGCTGGTGCAGCCCTGGAATTCGTTCCCGGCGGAGAAACTGGGGCCGGCGCCGCAATCGGGCCATTCCCACGGAGACATGAATCACAGCGAGCACAAGCAGGTGCCCTGGGGCCTGGAACAGACACCGCTGCCCGCATCAACCACTGTTACCGGGCACAGCGGGCATGCAGCGATCGATCTCGATGCAGTGGATCGCATGGCGCGCGAACTCGGCTTCGGCCCGCGGTTCCGCATCAACCTGCCGCAGGATGCGAATGGCGTTTACACCATCAGCAGTACCTCGATGAGCGGCGAGGTCGATCGGCCAGGCGATGAACGTACGGTGCACATCGATCGTCACAGCGGCGAGATCGTAGCCGAAGCCCGATTTGTGGATTACCCTCCGCTGGCCAAAGAGCATGGCGGTCGGCGTCGCAGTGCACCAGGGCAGCTTCGGCTGGTGGAGCATCGCGCTGGATGTGCTGGCCTGCATGACGGTGATTTTCCTGTGCATCAGCGGCTCGGCAATGTGGTGGCTGCGCCGACCCGTGCGCGCGGGATGGCTGCCGGTGCCGCCGCGCCGCGCGTCACTGCCACTGCGCTCCGGCTTGACCGTACTGCTGCTCGCAATGGGCATTGCGTTCCCACTGCTGGGTGCGGCCCTGCTGGCCGCGCTGTTGGGATATTTTCTGCTTGTACGCGCGCCTCAATAACAGGCGGCCGACCTATCCGGGCAATATCAGCAGGCTCAGCTGGCCGGCGCCACCCGCGCCCACGAGCGCAGATATGCGGTGCGGCACAGTGCCCAGCGCTTGTCAGGTTCCACCATGTGATTGGCAATCACCGCAAATACCACGGGATTAAACGGAAAACCCACATGGCTGGCAAGCACGGCCACATTGGTCACGTAGCGCGGATCGCCCTGGCATTTCGCGATGCCCGCGCCGACGATGCCATCCGATTCACTGTACAGGGCCAGCACGGGAACGCGCAACTTGCCGCCACTGTAGGTGTGCGCAACCCAGCGCTCCAGCGCCGCCTCCTCGACCTCATGTTCGTAGAGACTGCCCATGACACTGTACAGCGCAGTGCCGCGCGGATCACCGTAGGGCGTACCCAGCGTGATCACCTGGCGTATCCACTGCGGAAAGCGATGGGCCAGGGCGACCGCATACAGGCCACCCAGACTCCAGCCAATCAGCGTCAGCTTGCGCCCACTGGCCTTGAACTCGCGCTTCACCCGCGCCGCAATGGCATCCTCCGTCCGGGAGCGATGCGCCAGAAAGTCGTCAATATCCTGCGAGCGAACTTCCGCGGCATTGCGTCCCAGGCCCCAGGGGATGGCATGATAGCCACGGTTGTTAAGGAACTTGCGCAACTGCGCGGTGGAGCCATCAGCGCCCATGAAACCGGGGATCGTCATAATGGTATGGCCATCACCCCTGGGCAGTGTCTTTAATAACGGGCCGAGCATGGCAGTGCTGCCCATCTCCAGCACCACGCGACTGAATTCCATGACGCTGTGCCGCAACCGGGGCGGTCGCACGTCGGGCGTGAAGCGTTGCTGCGATCTCGTCATACAGGCTCCCTGTGAAACACTCACCCTTGATTGTGGCTGCTCTGCTGGCAGGAATACAGTGAAACCTTGGCAGCTCCGGTTCAATAAATCATGCTAAAATTATATGCCATGACTGAGATTTCCCCTGCACTTTGACCAAACTCCGGCCTCGTAACCGTTTGTGACTGACCCCCGCGATTCCCTCTACGCCGATCCACTGTCCGAACATGGCCTGTTTGCCTTTGACGACAGCGTGGCCCGCGTCTTTCCGGATATGATCAAACGCTCCGTGCCGGGCTATTCCACCATCGTGTCCATGACAGGCCTGCTGGCGGGAAAATACGCCATCGCTGGCAGTGCGCTCTATGATCTGGGTTGCTCCCTGGGCGCTTCCACCCTGGCTATGCGCCAGCATATCCAGCAGCCGGACTGTCGCATCATCAGCGTGGACAATTCCACCGCCATGCTGGAGCGCTGCCAAAGTATTATCGATTCCGACACGTACGAGACGCCCGTTACCCTGACCTGTGCCGATGTGCAGGATGTAGTGATAACGAATGCCTCGGTAGTGGTACTCAACTTCACACTGCAGTTCATCCCCAGGGAACTGCGCGACCAGGTGATTAACGGCATTTACCGATGGACTGCTGCCCGGCGGCGATGATGGTGTTGTCAGAAAAAGTCACCTTTGAGGACCCGCACCTGGACGAGCTGAATATCGAGTTGCATCACCAGTTCAAACGCGCCAACGGCTACAGCGAGCTGGAAGTGGCCCGCAAGCGCAGCGCCCTGGAAACAGTTCTCCTGCCCGAGACGCTCAACCGGCACAGACAACGCATCGCCAACGCTGGCTTCAGCAGCTGTGACGTCTGGTTCCAGTGCTTTAATTTCGCTTCCCTCATCGCGCTCAAATGATGGATTACCGGCCGCTAATAGCGCGCTGGCAGGACGGCGAGATGGCACGCTGGGCACCGCTGCTCGAACAACAGATAGCAGCGGGCCTGTGCCAGGAACGCTACGGCGATCTGGCGCGCTGGCTACAGGCGCTACAGGACCTCCCGCCATTGCAGGCCGACAACATTTATCTGGATACATCCAGGGTGGGAGCAAGCAGCACAGACCCACTGACTGCTGCCACCACGGCGCACCTGCGCAACGCACTGCACGCGCTGCACCCCTGGCGCAAGGGACCCTTTGAATTGTTCGGAGTACATATCGACACCGAGTGGCGCTCGGACTGGAAGTGGGACCGGCTGCAAGGCCGTATCGATGCGCTGCGCGGCCGCCGTGTCCTGGATGTCGGCTGTGGCAGCGGTTACCACTGCTGGCGCATGCTCGGCGATGGCGCGGCGGAGGTTATCGGCATTGATCCCACACCGTTGTTCGTGGTGCAGTTCTGGGCGCTGCAAAAATACCTGCAACAGGACAATATCTGGGTGCTGCCGCTGGCCATCGAGCAGGTGCCTCCCAAACTGCAGGCTTTTGATACTGTCTTCTCCATGGGTGTTCTCTATCACCGACGCGCGCCGCTGGACCACCTGCAGGAATTAAAGGACTGCCTGCGGCCCGGCGGGCAATTGGTACTGGAAACGCTGGTTATCGAGGGTGAATTGGGAGATACGTTGTTGCCCGAGGGTCGCTATGCACGCATGGGCAATGTGTGGTTCCTGCCGAGCGTTGCCACGCTGTTCAGCTGGCTGCGCAAGTTGGGCTTTGTCGACGCGCAGCTGGTGGATGTCTGTGTCACCACAATACAGGAGCAGCGCTCCACCGCGTGGATGACCTTCCATTCATTGGCCGATTTTCTCGATCCCGATGATGCGGGCAAGACAATTGAGGGCTATCCGGCGCCGCGTCGCGCGATTGTGACGGCGCGGGTGCCGGGAGCTAGCGGGCCAGGGCGGTAGGAGTGCAATTCGCCCGCTTCCCGATACTCGCGAACGAATTGCACTCCTACCAGCTAAGCCCTCGTTTCGCGCTATCGACCAGCAATATCCGATACAAATGCCAAGATCAAGGCTCTGTCCAGGAAAGCCTTTTCGTTCGCGAGTATCGGGGAAGCGGGCGAAAAGGCTTTCCCAGTCAGAGCCGCTAGCAGGAACGAACATGGGGAGTCGGTATTACACTCTAAGTTATCGGATTATGCTCCGAAAAACAATATATCGAGAGATCACAGCCAGGCAACATCAATGCAGCGACTTATCCACCCGGTGCTCGTCGAACACAAACTCAAACACTTCCCGATAATTGCGGGCAAAGTGAATATTGATGCCTTCGCGCAGATAGTCCGGCAGCTCCTCGAAATCGCGCCGGTTGGCGAAGGGCAGGATCAACTCCATGATCCTGCTGCGCCGGGCGGCAATGACTTTCTCGCGAATACCGCCCACCGGTAACACCTGCCCGGTCAGCGTCAGTTCGCCAGTCATCGCCAGCGGACGCTTGATCCGCTCCCGGCGCGCCAGCGACAGCAGCGATGTGGCCATGGTGACGCCGGCACTGGGTCCATCCTTGGGTGTGGCGCCCTCGGGCACATGCAGGTGCACCATACTCATATCGAAGAAGTCCGGGTCACAGTCGTAATCCCTGAGGTGGGCGACGACATAACTGTAGGCGATTTCCGCTGACTCCTTCATCACCTCGCCCAGGCGCCCGGTCAGTTTGAAGCCGCGGTTGAGTGTGTGCACCCGCGATGACTCGATAGGCAGGGTCGCGCCGCCCATGGCGGTCCAGGCCAGTCCGGTAACTACTCCCAGCCCACGCAGCAGTCGCTCCGCCTGGAATGGCGGTTTACCGAGCAACACCTCGATATCCTTCTTGCCCACACGCAGCTTGTCTTCCTTCTTGTCCAGCAGTCGTACGATGGATTTGCGCATAATGCGCGCGAGTTGCTTTTCCAGCGTACGCACGCCCGCTTCGCGGCAATAGGAATCAATCACATACTTGAGACCGGCATCGTTGATTTTCAGCTGCTCATCGCTCAGTCCGTGACGCTCCAAGCTGCTTGGGCCACAGGTGGTTCCTGGCAATGAACAATTTTTCCTCTGCCACATAGCCGGACAGTCGCAGTGTTTCCATGCGATCCAGCAAGGGCCCCGGTATGGTATCGAGCTGGTTGGCGGTGCACACAAACAGGACCTTGGACAGGTCAACGCGCAGGTCCAGATAGTGGTCCAGAAATTCGCTGTTCTGCTCCGGATCCAGCACTTCCAGCAGGGCGGAGGCGGGATCTCCCTGGAAGGAAGCGCCGATCTTATCGATCTCATCGAGCATGATCACCGGGTTGGCCACCTGCACTTCCTTCAGGGCCTGTATGAATTTGCCCGGCATGGCGCCGATGTACGTGCGCCGGTGTCCCTTGATTTCTGCCTCGTCGCGCATGCCGCCGAGACTGAAGCGATAAAATTTGCGGCCCAGGGCGTCGGCCACGGAGCGGCCGATACTGGTTTTACCAACGCCTGGCGGCCCCACCAACAACAGAATCGAGCCGGCAATCTCGCCCTTGAACGAACCAACGGCCAGAAATTCCAGGATGCGGTCCTTCACATCCTCCAGGCCCTCGTGGTGCTCATCCAGTACCGTACGCGCGTGCTTGAGGTCCAGATTATCCTCGGACAACACGCCCCACGGCACCGATGTCGCCCAGTCGAGATAATTACGGGTAACACCGTATTCCGGCGAGCCCGTCTCCAACACGGAGAGCTTGCGCATCTCCTCCTCAATGCGCCGCGCCGCGACTTCCGGCAACTGGAGGTTCCTGATCCGCTCCGCAAACATTTCCACGTCAGAGGTGCGGTCGTCCTTGGAGATACCCAGTTCCTTCTGGATTATTTTGAGCTGTTCACGCAGGAAAAACTCGCGCTGGTTCTCCATCACCTTCTCGTTGACCTGACTGGTGATCTGTCCCTGCAATTCGGCAACTTCGCGCTCCTTGCGCAGCAGCGTCAGCACCTTTTCCATGCGTGATTGCAGGGGCAGTGTGTCCAGGATCTCCTGTAGCTGCTCCCCGGTGGCGGTGGTCAGGGCCGCCGAGAAATCCGCCAGCATACTGGGATGGCTGGGACTGAAGTTGGCCAGGTACTGTTTCAGCTCCTCACTGTACAGGGGGTTGAGCGGCAGCAACTCGCGGATCTGCTTGATCAGGGCCATGGCATAGGCCTTGATTTCATCGGAGTCGGGATCGCCCTGGCTGCGCGGATACTCCACCTGCACCAGATAAGGCGGTTTATCGCTCAGCCAGCGCACAATGCGGAAGCGCTTGATGCCCTGGGCGAGAAACTGCCCCGTCTGTTCCGTCGCCATGGCCGGGCGATGCAAGCGCACCACACAGCCGATCTCGGGAAACTGCTGCGGCTCAGCACTACCTGAAGCCGACAAATGCAGATAGGACAGGCCGATCAAGCCGTGTCCCTGCTTTGTGCACTGCCTCCAGCGTACTCCCCCACTCCCGGAGATTGATCGCTATCGGCTGCACTTGTCCCGGAAAAAAAGGCCGGTAGGGTACTGGTATCAGGTGCAAGGTATCCGGCAGGACATCATCGGCCACCGCAGGGGTCTGACGCGTCTCCCCGGAGGGCTCTACTATAACTTCCACCGGCTGTTCGTGCTCATTCATCGCAGTCCATATCCTGTTCCGTCCATGTTAACCAGCGCTCGTCAATCTTCTCTTATATATAGGCGGACGCGCATTTTTCAAGCTTGGTGTCCTCAGAGCATACTGCTTCAATGCAGATCCCGTTATACTTGCGCGCAAATTTTCCATCGCCCTTCGGGCTGTGTTACATGAGGACATCACCGTGCATATTGATCAGCTGTCAGCCGCCGAACTTGCGATACAACTGGAAACCCTGCAGCAACAGTACAATGCGCTACAAGACCTGAACCTGGCGCTGGATCTCACCCGGGGCAAACCCTGTACTGAGCAAGTGGCGCTGTCGGATGCACTGGATGGCATTCTCGCAGGGCAACTACCTCGCTGCAAACGGCACCGACGTGCGCAACTACGGTGGCCTGGAGGGACTGCCTGAGGCAAGAGCCCTGTTCGCCCACGTATTGCAAATCCCGTCCGAAGAAACCCTGATCGGGGGCAATTCCAGCCTGACGCTGATGTACAACACGATTGACTTCGCTCTCACCGAGGGCCTGTCCGGACCCGCTTCCGCCTGGGGCAACAGTGACACAGTAAAATTCCTGTGCCCTGCTCCCGGCTATGATCGCCACTTCGCCATTTGCGAGCATCTGGGTATAGAGATGATTACCGTACCCATGCTGGACACTGGGCCTGACATGGACGTGATAGAAACACTGGTAAAAGAAGACCATGCCATCAAAGGCCTGTGGTGTGTCCCGCGATTTTCCAACCCCACCGGCTGCGTCTACAGTGACGATACGGTAGAACGCATCGCCCGCCTGGGTCTTGCAGCGGCAGATCAATTCATCGTGATGTGGGATAACGCTTACGCCATTCACACTCTATACGACGATGCCCCGCGCGCTGGCCTCCATCCGCGATTTCTGCCAGCAACACGGCACCATGGACAACGTGTTCCAGTTTGGCTCCACCTCCAAGATCACCTTTGCTGGCGCCGGCGTTTCGTTCATGGCCAGCAGCGACAAAAATATGGCCGCACTCAAGCGGCATCTGGCCTTCCAGACGATTGGACCTGATAAGGTGAACCAGCTGCGCCACGTGCGCTTCCTGGCCAATCCGGAAAATCTGGCAAATCACATGGCGGCGCATGCGGCAATTATCAGGCCCCGCTTTGAGTGTGTGCTCGCCACGCTGGCACGGGAACTGGCTGACCAGGGAATGGGCGAGTGGTCTGCACCCCGCGGTGGTTACTTTATTTCCTTCAATACCTTGCCGGGATTGGCGCGCAAAGTGGTAAAACTGGCCGATTCTATCGGGGTAAAACTCACTCCGGCGGGCGCTACATTCCCTTACGGTGAAGATCCCCAGGACAGCAACATCCGCCTGTCACCCACCTTCCCGAGCCTCGAGGATGTCAAGGCCGCAATCGAGGCGTTTGTTATTTGCGTGAAACTTGCTTCAATCCAGGATCGACTGCAGCGAGCAAGGTAATGACCAGGATTACTCACGAGCCTAAGGAAAACTGACCTAGTACAACCACTCCTCGCTCCAGAAACTGCGGATATAATTCACGAGATCCCAAATAGCCTCCTCATTGTCCAGCCTGGTGCGCCAGCCAGGCATGGCGGCGCCAGTCCCATTGGCAATACTGTTGAACAACTCTTCCTCGGAGATGCCGTAATAATAGGCCGCCGGGTCAGAGAGGTCGGTGACGCCAGGGATTGGGTTAAACACGCCAGCACCTTTAGGCGCAGGCTGCTCCGACGCGGTCGCGTAGGCCTTATCGATCACGGCATTGACCTCGTTCAGTATTTCCGCCGTGACATCAGGCTTACGCACCTCAACCGCAGCAGGGTTTGGCCGTTTAGCCCATGCTGGCCAGTCGTCTGGCACCGGGGGTGATTGCTCAACGGGTACTGTAGCTATCATTGCAGATTGTTCGTTCAGCGGGTCGGTTTCGTCAGTTTCATGCTGCTCGCCTGAGATATCAGCGGCTATTCGACCGTGACACTCGCTACAGTGCTGTTCGTAGAGCTGCGCCCCGTTGTTCAGGGACTGCTCATCAGCGTACACCGGGCTGGCATAAACCGGACCCGGGCCTGGCAAGCCCAGACACAGCGTGAACAGTATCGTGAAAAACCAGGAACCAACGAAACGACTGGGTCGCATAGGCTATTGCGCGCAGACCTACTCTTCGCCGCCTTTCTGGCCGGGAGGAAAACCCACAAAAGGGAAACTGGTGACGTTGCTCTCGATGGACGTAACATTGGAAACCTTGCTACTGCCCTCCTTATCCACTTCATCAATGCGAATAATGGCCTGCATGGGGATATAGCTGCGCTTCACCCCGGCGAATTCGTTTTTGAGTTTCTCCTCCCCCGGATCCACCAGAATCTGGGAGCGCTCCCCGAAGACGAACTCCTCCACTTCGATAAAACCCCACATATCACTCTGGTAGATTTGACGGGCGAAGACCTCGAACACCTGACTGCCGTTCTGAAATATCACCTTGTATACGGGTTGGTTGGCCATTGTATTCTCGTGTAACGCCTGTCGCGAAGTGTCTCACCTGCAGGCAGGCGGCGACAGGGCACCTGATTTTAAAGGGCGGCAATATTACCACCATGACCGCAGAATACCAGTTTCCAAACGGGTGCTCATGTCGCCCCCGGTACTGCATTTGCCACTGCCTGCACGCGAAAGTTTTACGCGGCATGCAACCACGCACGTGCAGCGTACGCTAGGTTTGCCACCGCCTACTCTGTATAATCCGCAGCCCTTTCAGTCACAGAGCGATACCAGCGGCTGGCCCGCTGCAACAGTCCAGTGAGTAAAAAACTCTACATTAAAACCCACGGCTGCCAGATGAATGAATACGACTCAGCCCGTATGCGTGATCTGTTGCAGGAGAGCCACGACCTGATCCCCACGGACACTCCGGAGGACGCGGATGTATTACTGTTAAATACCTGTTCTATAAGGGAAAAAGCCCAGGAAAAGGTGTTTCATCAACTGGGGCGCTGGAAGCACCTGAAACAGAAAAATCCCGACCTGATTATCGGCGTGGGCGGTTGTGTGGCCAGCCAGGAAGGAGCGGAAATCGGCCGTCGTGCGCCCTACGTCGATCTGGTGTTTGGCCCCCAAACCCTGCATCGGCTGCCGGAAATGTTACAGCAGCGCGGCACGGGCGGCACCCTGATCGTGGATATCAGCTTCCCGGAAATCGAGAAATTCGACAATCTGCCACAGCCCAAGGCCGAAGGTCCCTGTGCCTTTGTGTCGGTCATGGAAGGGTGCAGCAAATACTGCACATTCTGCGTTGTGCCCTATACCCGTGGCGAGGAGGTCTCCCGGCCGCTGGATGACGTCATCGCGGAAATTGCCCAACTGGCGGCAGGCGGGGTGCGCGAAGTCAACCTGCTTGGACAAAATGTGAACGCCTATCGCGGCGCCAGCCACGAGGGCGAAGTCATCGATTTTGCGGAGTTACTGCATTTTGTCGCGCGAATTCCCGGTATAGAACGTATTCGCTACACCACCTCGCACCCGCTGGAATTCTCCGACGCACTGATCGACGCCTACGCACAGATACCGCAGTTGGTGGATCACCTGCACCTGCCGGTGCAGAGCGGTTCCGACCGCATACTGGCCGCCATGAAGCGCGGCCATACTGCGCTGGAATACAAATCGAAAATACGCCGTCTGCGCAAAATTCGCCCGGATATCAGCATTTCATCGGACTTCATCATTGGGTTTCCCGGCGAAACTGATGCGGATTTCGCAGCTACCATGAAACTGATAGAGGACATCGGCTTCGACAGTTCATTCAGCTTTGTGTACAGCGCGCGCCCGGGCACTCCGGCAGCGGAGTTGCCGGACCACACCGACGAGGACACCAAGAAGCAGCGCTTGCAGATACTGCAGGCGCGCATTATCCAACAGGCCGCGGAAATCAGCCGGCGCATGGTCGGCACCACGCAGCGCATCCTCGTAACCGGCGTTTCAAAAAAGGATCCCGGGCAATTGCAGGGGCGCACCGAAAACAATCGGGCAGTCAATTTTTCAGCGGCAGACCAGGCCCTGATCGGGCAGTTTGTGGATGTGCAGATCATAGCTGCTCTGCCCAACTCCCTGCGCGGCAGGCTATTCGATGGTTGACGCCTGCGGATTCCCGTATATCCTTATCAGTAATTGCACTGCCCACAGTGGCGACAGGATACTTTGAATAGCGAACCTCCCCCGCAACCGTCACCACGACAGTTGATCCAACAAAACCTGACTCTGGAACCCGATGACGCGCGTCATCTGGCCATGTTGTGTGGCCATTTGGACAGCCATTTGCGCCAGATCGAGCAGCGTCTGGGCGTCAGCATCAGTGCGCGGGGCAACCAGTTTCAGCTGAGTGGACCCGCAGTGAATGTCGCGACCGCCGAGCACCTGTTGGTTCATCTCTATGCTGAGATCTGCCAGGGAGTGGGGCTGAGTCCCGAGTCCCTGCACCTGCAATTGCAGGAGGCAGGCCTGGAACACCTGGTGGAGGCGGGCCAGGATCCATCCATCCAACCCATCCAGATCATTCGCACCAAACGCATCTCCATCAAGCCACGCGGCAAGAACCAGCAGGCCTACGTGCGTACGATAAAGAAGTACGACATCAACTTTGGCATCGGCCCAGCCGGTACCGGCAAGACCTATCTGGCAGTAGCCTGCGGCGTAGAAGCCCTGCTGGAAGAGCGGGTGCGCCGCATTCTGTTGGTGCGACCGGCGGTAGAAGCCGGCGAAAAGCTGGGCTTCCTGCCCGGCGATCTCAGTCAGAAAATCGACCCCTATTTACGCCCGCTCTACGACGCCCTGTATGAGATGCTGGGTTTCGAAGCCGTCAACAAGTATATCGAGCGCAATATTATCGAGGTCGCGCCCCTGGCCTTTATGCGCGGCAGAACCCTGAACAATGCATTCATCATTCTCGATGAGGCACAAAACACCACGCGCGAACAAATGAAGATGTTCCTGACCCGCATTGGCTTCGGCTCCACCGCTGTCATTACCGGTGACGCAACACAGATCGACCTGCCGCGCGGCTGCCCTTCAGGCCTGACCCACGCAAGCAACATACTGGACGGTGTGGAGGGTCTGGGCTTTACTTACTTTGGCAACAAGGATGTGGTGCGCCACCCACTGGTGCAGCGCATTGTCGAGGCCTACGACAGCGCAGAAGACACCGCCACTCCGCTGGACAAGAGCCGACGGTGAAGCTGCACGTGGATATCCAGACGGCCTGCAGTCAACCCGTCCCCGCCGAGGAAGACATACGCCGCTGGATCGCGGCAGCCCTGCACGGACGGACGACACAGGAACAGGTAGAGGTCAGTGTGCGCATCGTAGACAGCGATGAAATGGCGCGGCTGAACGAAACTTACCGGGGTAAAACGGGAGCCACCAACGTACTGTCCTTTCCTGCCGGCCTGCCCGTAGAACTGGCCATACCGCTACTGGGCGATATCGTTATCTGCGCCCCGGTAGTCAGGGCTGAGGCGGCACAGCAGGGCAAGACCGAGAGAGCACACTGGGCCCACATGGCCGTCCACGGCACCCTGCACCTGTTAGGTTACGATCACATTGAAGAGGAAGAAGCAGCAATCATGGAAGCTCTGGAAAGCGCCATTCTCAGCGAGCTGAATTACGCTTGTCCGTACGACGTTAACCAGCCCGAGCACTCATCGTGATGAGCGAAGACCGTGCAGGAAATTACGCCAGCGATCGATCATGGATAGACCGGATCGCGCTGCTGTTCAACTCCGAACCGCGCACGCGCCAGGACCTTGAGGATGTGCTCACCGTGGCCGCCGAAAACGAGGTCATCGACCAGGACGCTCGCAGTATCATGCAAGGTGCGATGCAGGTCAGCGATATGCAGGCCCGGGATATCATGATCCCGCGCTCGCAAATGGTGTTTATCAAGGCGGATGCCACGCTGGAGGAAATGCTGCCCCAAATCATTGAGTCCGCCCACTCCCGCTACCCGGTGATCGGAGACAATCCGGATGATATCCAGGGAATTCTGCTGGCCAAGGATTTGCTGCCACAGATACTCATTCCCGATAGCGGCAACTTCAGGATCAAGGATCTGTTGCGTCCCACGATGGTGGTGCCGGAGAGCAAGCGCCTCAACGTACTGTTGCGGGAATTCCGTGAAAACCGCAACCACATGGCAATCGTGATCGATGAGTATGGCGGCGTCGCCGGTCTGGTCACTATTGAAGATGTGCTGGAGGAAATCGTCGGCGAGATTGAAGACGAGACAGATGAAAAGGCGGACCGCTTCATCAACATGATAGACGACCACGAGTATATGGTGAGGGCGCTCACCCCTATCGAAGAATTCAATGCCTATTTTGGCTGCCACTTGAGTGACGAGGAATTTGACACCATCGGCGGCCTGGTCATCCAGGCTTTCGGGCATATGCCCGCCCGCCATGAGATAACCACAATCGACGGCTTCAAGTTCGAAGTGGTCAAAGCCGACCAGCGCAAAATTTACAGCCTGCGTATGTGTCCCCCGCAGAGTTAGCGCCTATCAAGCAACGCCCTGCCATGCGTTCCGAATCCGGCCTCAGTCCCCCGTTTGTGCTGCTGTGGGCACTTCTGGCCGGCGCCCTGGTCACACTGTCGCTGGCGCCCTTCAATATCTGGCCCGCGGGCATTCTCAGTTGTGTCATGTACGCCTATCTGCTGAGTACCTGCAGCGCCCGCCAGGGCCTGTGGCGCGGCTGGCTTTACGGTCTGGGCATGTTTGGCAGCGGTGTTTCCTGGGTCTACGTCAGCATTCATGTCCACGGCCATGCCAGTGTGCCACTGGCATTCGGCCTGACAGCGCTGTTTTGCGCGGCACTGGCACTGTTGCATGCACTGTTCGCCTGGAGTTATGTGCAATTTGTGCGCCCCCTGCCGGGCGGCATGCTGGTGGGATTCCCGGCACTGTGGGTGCTATTCGAATGGCTGCGTGACTGGCTGCTCACCGGTTTTCCCTGGCTCTATCTGGGCTATGCCCATGTGGATACCTGGATATCGGGCTGGGCCCCGATAACAGGCGTATTCGGCCTGTCATTCATCTGCGCTCTGTCCGGTACCTGCCTGTTTCTCGCCTGGCGCAGCCGAAAACCCATCGCATGTATGACCTATGCGGTAATACTGGTCACACTATGGGGTGGCGGTGCAGTACTCAAACCCACACAGTGGGTCGCCAAGGCCAGTGAAACACCACTTACGGTGGCGCTGTTCCAACCCAATGTTCCCCAGGAGCAAAAATGGGACCCGCAGTGGTACCAACCTATCCTGCGTCAACTGCATGAAGCCACCGACCCCGTACTGGGGCGTGATATCGTCATCTGGCCGGAATCGGCGATTCCCAACTACTACCAGCGCGCCCAGGACTTCCTTGCAGCCGTTGGCCCAACGCGCGGCGGCCGCCAATACCACCCTGATTACCGGAGCTCCGTTTCGCCCTGCCGGCAGCGCCCTCTACTACAACAGCGTTGTCGCATTAGGCTATGGCGAGGGGGTCTACCACAAACAACGGCTGGTGCCCTTCGGGGAGTATGTGCCACTGGAGAATCTACTGCGGGGCCTGATCGACTTTTTCGATTTGCCGATGTCCTCCTTCAGCGCAGGGCCCCCCGATCAGATGCCCCTGAGGGCCGGTGCCTATCGTATCGCGCCCTTTATTTGCTATGAGATCGTCTATGGCGACCTCGTGGCCAGCAGCGCCCGCGATGCCGACCTGTTGATTACCATCAGTAACGACAGCTGGTTCGGTGATTCTATCGGCCCCTGGCAACACTTGCAGATTGCCCAGATGCGTGGCCGCGAAAACGGACGATTCGTGCTCCGCGCCACCAATAATGGCATCTCTGCCATCATCGACCATCAAGGCCGAATCGTTAAACGCACAGAGCAGTTCGTGGCAACCATGCTGACAGGTGAGGCGGAAGTCATGCTGGGCAATACGCCCTTCAGCAGTTTTGGCTCCACCCCCATAATCGCCGGATGTTTTATCGGCTTGTTACTTATGGCGCTGATGTACGTGGGATTCTGGCGCGACAACTAGACCCAACCATCGCAGGCCCGATCAAATACTGTTAGAACTTTTCGCTTCTTTTTTTCGGTATCACACTCTGGTGAGTGTTGGATCATGCCGGTATTTCACTCAGTACTAATCACCACACAATAAGGACGCAGCGCGTAACCCGTGATGGATCAGCACTACAACCCACAGGCGCTGGAGAAAGCAGCGCAGGACCACTGGCAGGCGAACAACAGTTTCGCCGTACAGCAGGACGACGCGCGGGAAAAATTTTATTGCCTGGCCATGTTCCCCTATCCCAGCGGGCAGCTGCATATGGGCCACGTGCGCAACTACACCATTGCCGACGTCATCGCCCGTTACCAGCGCATGCAGGGGAAAAACGTGCTGCAGCCCATGGGCTGGGATGCCTTCGGCCTGCCGGCGGAAAACGCTGCAATTAAAAACAGGGTGCCACCGGCACAGTGGACCGCGCAGAACATCAATTATATGCGCGAGCAGCTGCAGCGCCTGGGCTTCGCGTATGACTGGGACCGGGAGATCGCCACCTGCGACCCGAAGTACTACCGCTGGGAGCAGTGGTTTTTTACCCGCCTGTTTGAAAAAGGCCTGGCGTACAAGAAAAAGGCCGAGGTGAACTGGTGCGAGACCGACCAGACCGTACTGGCCAACGAGCAGGTTGTGAACGGCTGCTGCTGGCGCTGCGACAATCCGGTGGAACGCCGCGAGATCGACCAGTGGTTCATCAAAATCACCGACTACGCCGAACAATTGCTGGCTGACCTGGACAAACTGGACCAGTGGCCGGAGCAGGTGCGCATCATGCAGCGCAACTGGATCGGCCGCTCCGAAGGCGTTGACCTGGATTTCGCGCTGGCGGACGGTTCCGCGCTGCGCGTGTATACCACGCGCCCGGATACGCTGATGGGAGTCACTTATCTCGCAGTGGCGCTGCAGCATCCGCTGGTAAAAAAAGCTGTGCGGTTAAATCCAGCGCTCGCCGAGTTCATTGAGTCGCAGGGAAATGTCAAGGTGGCGGAAGCCGATATGGCCACCATGGAAAAGCTCGGCATGGATACCGGCATCACCGCCACCCATCCGCTGACCGGACAGCCGGTGCCGTCTGGGTCGCCAACTTCGTGCTGATGAGCTATGGCTCCGGCGCGGTCATGTCCGTACCCGGCCACGACCAGCGCGACTGGGAGTTTGCTACCCGCTACGGATTGCCCATCATGCAGGTCATCGCGCCAACCGGTAACGAAGCGTGCGACCTCAGCCAGCGCGGCCTTCACGGAAAAAGGCCTGCTGATCAACTCCGGCGTATTCGATGGCCTGGATTTCCATCAGGCCTTCGCTGCCATCGCCGATCGCCTCGAGCGTGAAGGCAAAGGCAAGCGCACCGTGAACTACCGCCTGCGCGATTGGGGGGTCTCACGCCAGCGGTATTGGGGAGCGCCGATTCCCATCATCAATTGTGACAGCTGTGGCGCCGTAGCTGTGCCCGCCGCAGACTTGCCGGTAGTCCTGCCTACCGAGGTGGAATTTGAGGGTGTAGGCTCTCCCGCTCAAAGAAAATGCCCGCAGTTCTACGAGACCACCTGTCCCGCGCTGCGGCGCCGCAGCGACGCGGGAAACGGACACGTTCGATACTTTCATGGAATCATCATGGTACTACGCACGTTATGGCTGCGCCCATAATGACCGCGCCATGCTGGACGCTGAGGCAGATTACTGGACCCCGGTGGACCAGTATGTAGGAGGTATCGAGCACGCCATCCTGCACTTGCTGTACTCGCGCTTCTTTCACAAACTGCTGCGAGACGAGGGACTGGTGAGTTCCGATGAGCCCTTCATCCGCCTGCTGACCCAGGGCATGGTGCTCAAGGATGGCGCCAAGATGTCCAAGTCCAAGGGTAATACCGTGGACCCGCAAGCTCTGATCGACAGCTACGGTGCTGATACAGTGCGCCTGTTCAGCATGTTTGCCGCCCCACCCGAACAATCCCTGGAATGGTCCGACTCAGGCGTGGAGGGAGCCAACCGTTTCCTCAAACGCCTGTGGAAAATGGCCGCCATACACGCGGCAGCAGGACCCGCTCCGGCACTGGATGTGACGGCCCTGAATGATCAACAAAAAAGTATCCGTCGCAAAATGCATGAGACCATCGCCAAGGTCAGCGACGATTACGGTCGCCGGCAGACCTTCAACACGGCCATTGCCGCGATCATGGAACTGTGCAATGAGCTGGGCAAACTCGACACTGAGGTGAACAGCCGCGCCGTGATGCATGAAGCCCTGCGCGCGATAGTGTTGATGCTCGATCCTATAGTGCCGCATGTGTGTCACGCATTGTGGCCGACCCTGGGTGGCACAAATGATATTCACAACGCCTCCTGGCCCAGCGTCGATGCGAGCGCGCTTTCCCGCGATAGCATAGAAATGGTGGTGCAGGTAAACGGTAAAGTGCGGGCCAGGATGGAAGTTCCAGCGACTGCCGACAGCGACACAATTGAAGCCCTGGCGCGCTCCCAGCAGAACGTGAATCGGTTTCTGGAGGGGCTGAGCGTACGCAAGGTCATTGTGGTACCGGGTAAATTAGTTAATATTGTGACCGCTTCCTGACCAAGAGACTCACCATGCACAGGCGCCTTATTCACTTCAGCTTGATCCTGGGCATGATCTGCCTGCTCGGCGCCTGTGGCTTCCATCTACGTGGCGTCGGTACCGGTGGGCCTGCCGTTCCGCAAGAGTGGAAAGAGCATGAATCTGGTCACGGGCAACCCCAACGGTGAATTCAGCCGGAATGTCTCGGCGCTGTTTGCCGCCAATGGCGTCCAGTGGACGGACAGTGATAGCGCCAATTTCAGCCTGGTGCTAAGTCCGGAACGTTTTGAACAACGCAATCTATCCCTCAACACCGAGGCCCGCGTCTCTGAAATCGAACTCACCATGAGTTCACAGTTTCGGGTACTCGATGCCAGTAAAGCCGAGGTGATGCCACCGACCACCGTGTCCGTCGTCAAGCAGATGGAGAACAACCCGCGCAATGTGGTCGGCAAGGAAGGAGAAATACGACTGATCCAGACCGAGATGTACGCCGAACTGGCCCAGCAAATCATGCGCCGTATCGCATTCTTCGCGGCCGCCAGTAGCCAGCCCCAACCCAATAGTCCGTAATGCGTCTCTACCCCGAGAAACTGGCCGGCCATCTGCAGCAACAACTTCTTCGGGTCTATCTGGTCAGTGGCGACGAGCCCCTGTTGGTACAGGAGTGCTGTGACCAGATCCGCCTGAGGGCGCGGGAACAGGGTTGTAGTGAGCGAGAGCTTATCGAGTGTGGCGGCTCCGGTTTCAACTGGCAGGATATCCTGCACAGTGCGGCCAGCATGTCCCTGTTTGCCGAGCGCAGGCTGATTGAATTGCGACTGCCCAGTGGCAAGCCCGGAACGGAGGGCAGCAGTGCGCTGTGCGAATACCTGGACATCGCCAGTGGCGACGATGTGCTGCTGATTGTCTCCGGCAAAATTGACAAACAATCGACCAACAGCAAATGGTACAAGGCGCTGGACAAGGCCGGCGCTACTATCCAGGTGTGGCCGGTGGACGCCAAGAACCTGCCCCGCTGGCTGCAACAAAGAGTGCGCAACGCTGGCATGAGCATCGACAACGATGCACTGCAATTGCTGTGTGATCGGGTAGAGGGCAACCTGCTGGCCGCGGTGCAGGAAGTTGAAAAGCTGAAACTGCTGGCAACGGACGCCACGATTACCCTACAAACCGTCACCGCAGCGGTATCCGACAATGCCCGCTACAACCTGTTCGACATGGCGGATAAGGCCCTGCAGGGCGATGCCAGCGCCAGCCTGCGTATGCTGCACGGACTGCGCGCAGAGGGCTCTGAACCGCCGCTGGTACTGTGGACCCTGGCCCGCGAGATCCGCACTCTCTACGAAGCACGAGTGGATTGCGACATGGGCCAGAGCGCACAGCAGGCGCTCAACGCCCGACGCGTATGGCCAAACCGCATGCCGTTCATGCAGGCCGCCCTGGCGCGCCACGATACGAACTCACTGTCTCTGCTGCTGGAACAGGCCGCCCTGGTGGATGGCAGTATCAAGGGCTTTGCCGACGGCAATCCCTGGGACAATCTCGAACGTCTCGTGCTGGGGCTCTGCCGCATACAGCACTAGCTGTGTAATCTCTCAGCAGGTTGTTCACCGAAACGTATACCCGGGCCGATGTCGAGGACGCTGACACCCCCTGTTCATTCCCGTTAACGGCGCCGGCCGGGAACGCCTTTTCACCTGCTTCCCCGATACTCGCATGCAAAAAGGCATTCCCGACACCCAGAACCTTGATCCGTGTTACCTGCATCGAAACATCAGTTTCATGTAATAGCACGGAATGGAGGGATCGGGTGTCGGGTGTGCAATTCGTTCGCGAGTATCGGGGAAGCCAGCGAATTGCACACCCGATGCCCGAACCCGCCAACCCGAGGATGGCCCAGTGATTCTAGCTTGCATTCCGCCTCTTTCAATACTACTGTACGTACATACAGTATATTGGGTAACTATCCCCTGGAGGTAATAAGCCATGAATGAGATGCTGGAGCAGGTCACCCGTCGTAACGACACCTGGCGCGGACGCCAGCGCCATTTTCAGGATCACCATGTTGCAGCGAACAGTGCTTGCCACGACTCCCGGGGTCTGGCCACGGGCTATGCCACACTGGACGCACAGTTACAGCAGGGCGGCTGGCCTCTGGACAGTACCATTGAGCTGTTGAGCGACGGTTGCGGGCTGGGTGCCATGGGACTGTTCCTGCCCGCCATGGAGCACCTCAGCGAACAGGGCCGCTGGCAGGTGTTCATCGCCCCACCTTACATACCCTACGCCCCTTTGCTCGCGGCGCGGGGTATCGATACCCGGCAGGTTTTGCTGGTCCATCCCCAGAATCGGAAAGACCTGCTATGGGCCACCGAACAGGCCCTGCGCAGTACTACCTGCAGCGCTGTATTCAGCTGGTTGGGCGCACAGGACTACCGCTACAGCGAATTGCGCAAACTGCAACTGGCCGCTGCCAGTGGCGACAGCCTGGCCGTACTGTTTCGCGCCAACCAGGCGTGCCAGCACCATGCCCCCGCCAGCCTGCGCCTGCAGATGCGCGAGTACCGCAAGGTACACATCCTCAAACAGCGTGGCGGCAACCAGTCTGTCGATGTCGCACTGTCTCCGGCGGAGGATGTACCACTACAGCCACAACTGTGGGAATTGCCGGCCTGGCCAGCCAGCAGCCAACACAGTTCAGCTATGGGTGTGACATTGCCGGTAGCCTGATTACAGGGGGGGCAACAAAAACACGGCCTGGATCAATGCACGGCGGGATACAAAGGCATATATACTTGCCTGGACAACAGGTAAGGACGCAGAGCAATGCAAAATCTACCACATCGATATCAGGTCAGTGCCAATGCAGAAACCGAGGGCAACGTCGTCCTGAAGGCAGACGATTTGCCGCAACTGATTTCAGCCCCGCCTGCACAATTTGGTGGCCCGGGAAACCAGTGGTCACCGGAGCACCTACTGGTCGCCAGTGTTGCCGACTGCTTCATCCTGACCTTTCGCGCCGTGGCTCAGGCTTCAAAGCTGGTCTGGAATAACCTGGAGGCCTCGGCAGAAGGCGTGCTGGAGCGGGTAGACCGGGTTACCCGTTTTACTACAATCACAGTCTCGGCAACCCTGACGGTGCCGGCAGGTACAAATATCGACAAAGCCCGGCAACTGCTGGAAAAAGCCGAGGCAGCCTGCCTGATCACCAACTCCCTGTCCGGGGAAACCCATCTGGAAACCGAGATCATCGTCGCAAGCTGAAGACGCGCTGGCGTTATTTCTCTGCAATGATATTCGTGCGGACCTGGAGTTCGATGTTGTCCCTGTAGGCTTTGGAAAACTCCTCCATTTGCGCCTCTAACGCCAGGTGCTGCCGACGGTTCATTACGCCACAGTCCATGTAGGCTTGCGCCTGCAACAGGTATTTTTCCGCCTCCAGTTGCGCCTTGTGTATTTCCTCTGCGCTGGCGACTGCGCCGTCGGGCAACACCGGCAACTCCCCCGGCCTCTTTACAGGGCAGGCGGCAGAGGCATTGAATGCCAGACAGATCAGGACTGTCATCACTAAAGCTTTCATCAGTAGATCTCTCCATATGTAACCTTAAGTAACATAACTTGAGGCCATGTGTTACCACTATCTACCCATCCCCTTTCAACCGCAACTCGTATTTTTGTGAATTATTCATGAAAAATCAGAGCGAAAAGTGCACACTAAAAAAGTGATCCAAAATACAAATCTACGCACCAATTTGTCACATAAGGTAACAACTGGGAGCCAATAAAGTGCATCCAGGTACCGCAGAAGGGTTTCTCCACGGGCGCTGGACAAGCATGCCCGCATCACTAATACTGTACATATATACAGTATTAGTGATGGTACAGAAACATTGTCCGCGCCAATTACAGGCCACTGCTGCGCGAGCCAATCGTGAGCCTGTGGCTGTGCCTGCGTTTTGACCAGTTGCCCCTGCAATGCCTGAGCCGCTGCGAACAACAGCCAGTGGTGGTACTGGCCGCACAGCGCGTGATACGTGCCAACGACTGTGCCGCCGCCCTGGGAATACGCCACGGCATGGGCACCGCAACGGTGCGGGCACTGGCGGGCGCAGAACCGGTGCGCTTGCTGCAACGGGATGAGCAGGCCGAACAACGCTGCCTGCAACAATTGTGCTGCTGGGCCTATAGCATCACCCCTACCCTTTACACCTGGCAGGCCGATTGCCTGCAACTGGAAATCGGCGGCTGCCTGAGCCTGTTCCGCGGGCTGGATGCCCTGCTGCTGGAGGTGGCCAGCGGCATCGGCAGTCGTGGATACCGGGTACGTTACGGACTGGCGTCGACGCCCAAGGCGGCCTGGCTGCTGTCTTTTGCCAGCCACGACACAGCCATGGCCATACAGCAGCCACTGGCCGAACGGCTCAGTCCCCTGCCCCTGAACCTGCTGGAGGAATTCGCTGCCACCGTGGACTCCCTGCGCCGGGCCGGCCTGCACACACTGGGCGATGTGCTGGCGTTGCCACCTGCAGCACTGGGCCGGCGCTGTGGCAGGGCATTCACGCTCTTTCTGCAACAGCTGCTGGGGCAGCGGGAGGACTTGCAGGCGGATTACCGTCCCCCCGCGACCTTCAGCGATGAATACTGGTTTGGCTACGAGGTAAAAACCAACGACGAATTGCTGCCTGCAGTGCAACACCTGCTGCAGTCGCTGTGCCGTTTCCTGCGCAACACCCAGCTGCAGACCAGCGAGATCAACTGGCAGCTGGTCGGCATACATCACCAGTTGCAGGAGGTGTGTGTGCGCAGTGCCAGCAGCCACAGCGACTGGGAGAACTGGTATCAACTCAGCGGCATGCGCTTTGAGCACCTGCAACTGGAAGGCAGCGTGGAGGGCCTGGCGCTGAGCTGTCAGCAGTTGCGTCCCGGACAGCAGGACAGCATCGACCTGTTCAGTCCCTACAAGCAGCGCGAACCCCTGGCCAGCCTGCTGGACAGGCTGCGCAACCGCCTGGGCTTACAGGCCATTGAAAAAGTTGGCTGCCGGGACGAACACCTGCCGGAGTTTGCGCTGCTGGTCAGCAGCGACCAACACGGGGACGAACACAGCAGCAGAGCGCACTGCGCCCAGCGCCCTTTCTGGTTGCTGCCGCAACCGCAGGCCCTGCGCCAACATGGTAAGCAGCTGTACTGGAACGGTGCCCTGGCACTGATATACGGGCCGGAACGCATCGAGGACAACTGGTGGCAGGACGCGGTGAGCCGCGATTATTACATCGCAGCAGATAGCAGCGGCCAGCACTACTGGGTGTTTCGTGACCGCCTCGCCGGGCAATGGTATATCCACGGGGTGTTTGCCTGAGCGCGCACACCGCTTACCGCGCCACTCACTCGAACAGCACGACTTCCTCAAAACGGGGCAGCGTATTAAAGCGCAGCGCGGGATTGGCGGCAGCCTTATCGCGCAGGAACGACAGGGTATCCCGTCACTGGCAAGGAAGGCCATCGCCTTCACCTGTCCCTTGAACGGCCCCTCGACCGGCGCCGTGAGACTGTCGAAATGAATAGGAATAATCCGCGAGGGGGCGACCGCAGTCACCGTCTCGCGCCAGAAATTCTCCATGTAGTCGGCCGTCTGCGAGCCGAGGCCGCCGACACCGAGGAACACGGTATCGGCCGAAAAGCCCTGCAGGGCGCCTTCAACATAACCCGCGCTGCCCACGATCAGCCAACTGCCCTTCGGGTGACTGACATGCAGTACATACGCCGTGCCCACGCGGTAATCAAACACGCGTACCGGTGGCACCAGCGGCGCACTGATCAACGGCTCGCCCAGCGCCCGCTCGCGGATTGCCGGGTCGGGAAATTCAAAATGCCGCGACTCGATGGGAGTAATCACAAACTTCCCCAACTGCACCGGCTGGCGATCAACCAGCACCTGTATCTGCGATTCGGGCAAACCCCAGCCACGGCCAATATTGGCGGTGGATTCGGAGCCCAGCAGCAGCGCGCCGGTACGCCTGGCAACCTCGGGCGCATCCATGGCGTGATCGTAATGCGAATGCAGCGGCAACACCGCCGCCAGTTTGGTGACATGATTGGCCGCCAGACCCTGCTCAATCGCCTGCAGGTCCGGGCTGATTTTGCCCAGCAGCAGGCGCAGCGGACCGGGGCGGGTGAACCAGCCGTCGGTCATCCACTGTGTCTCACCATCGCTGAACAACAGGGTTGCGGTGCCGCTGAAACGCACCGTGACGGCGCCGGCAGGAATAGTGTTCGCTCCCGGGCAGCGCCCAGCCCGGATCTACCGGTGGCTCTTCATACACTGACAGGGCATACGCCAGAAACAGTCCCGACAAAATGACCAACAGCACGAACAGGTACAACAAGGCGCGCGGTAGCGCACTACCTTGAAAACTGGGTCGGCTTTTCGATTTCATAAATTGCCTCGGCGATGTTTTCCAGGCGGCTTTGCAGAATCGCCTGGGCGTCGTACAGACCGCGATTGTAAAAATAGGGGCCAATTTCCTCGGCAAAAAAATCCAACAGGAAACCGGCATCGAACTGCCCGACTTCCTGATCGAGTTCTTCACGCAGATAGAGCTGTATCTTGCGACAGATAATCTCTCTTTCTTCGCGGGTAAAGGTGATCTCTGACATCAGTGCAACCTATAGAATTCCGGTATCTTTATCGTTCAGGCTTTTCGTATTCTTCTCGGCCCAGTAGTCCTTGATGCCCGACTCGCCACGGCTATCCGCCCATTTGGTCAGCGTAGGCCGTTCTCCCTTGAACTGATAATACGGCACCGCGTAGCCACAGGAGGTCTGCACGAGATCCAGGGCAAGCAGGAAAATCTGGCGGGCGCCCGTGTAAGCAGGAAACAGCGCGTACAATTCAGCCCAGCGCTCATCCCGCGGGTGAATCGTCGTCGCCTGGCCGTACAGGCGCATAATCAACGGCTGCTTGTCGAAGGAGCAGAACATGATCGTCATGCGGCCATTTTCCAGAACATGGGCGGCCGTCTCATTGCCACTGCCGGTCAGGTTCAGCCAGGCGACAGTGCCATCGTCAATAATGCGAAAACTGTCCATGCCCTTGGGCGACACATTGACATAGCCCTCAGCTCCCGCGGTGCCGACGAAGTACATGTGCTGCTCTTTGATAAACGCCTTGAGTTTATCGTCAAGCTTCTCGAATCGTTCCGCCACAGTTACTCTCCACTCTCAATGATGCGGTGCTGCAACAGCAGCATCGCGTGACTCAAACCTCGACATCAACGTATGCCGCCTGCGTAAAGCGCGGTGAACAGATCGCCAGAAATACCAGGTCAGTTGCGCCTGTGTTACTGATGCGCTGCCGCGCCTCGGGCGGAATGATCACCACATCGCCGGCACTCACATGCTGCGCGGGCAGTTCGTCGACCTCCACCAGACCGGCACCCTGCAGCACGACATAGCGCTCGGCCGTCCCGCGCAAATAATGCCAGCGGGTAGTCTTGCCCGGTTCCAGGCGCGCGCGGGCAATCGAGACATCGGGATCATCAGTCGGAGTTTGACAGCTCCGTGATAAAACACCCCTCGGCAAAAAAGTACTCCGGCGTCGCGGCATTGTCTTTTATGCAGGCTTTGATCGAGCCTGGCCAAATGTATCATCGTCCATTATCCCGCGTGTTAAAACTGATCATGCATTCCTGCGCTATCGCCCTCAATCCTGTCATGGTGCGCCGATCTAACCTGGTCGAGGTGCATTCAGTACTGAATAATGGGCACCTTACCCAACCAGGTGTCATCGTCCAGCATGGTCACCATGGCGTGGGCGCAATCGGCAAAGGAAATACTGGATAAGCCACTGAAAGCGTTATAGCCCAGTCGGTATTTGCCTGTCTTCGGCCCGGATTTCATTTGCAGTGGGCGCACGCCAATCCAGCACACATCGGTATTCTCATCCAGCAACCGCAACTGATGCTCTTTGTCGGTATGCCGATGCTTGAGAAAGGTTTCGGAAAACCAGCGCACAAACCGCGCGCCAAAGGTAATCACATCCTCCGGGCGTAAATTGCTGCCGCCGCCACACCACACCAGCCGCGGTATCTGTTCGCCGGCGCATGACGGTCAGGATATGCCGGGTGACATCGGTACACAGGTCCGGTGGCGAGGTTTTTTCATCGACGCCAACGGCAAACAGCACTGCATCAGTGCCGGGCGGCATGGCCCTGGCCACGTCATCGAATACCAATCCATCACCCTCGATAACCGTAATCCGGTGCCGCAGCGCATCGGGCAGTTTGTCGGGGCTGCGCACCAGCACCGTCACGTCATGGCCGGCCTGCAGGCATTGCTCAAGACACTCACTGCCCAGACTGCCGGTGGCGCCAAACAGGTAACTTCATTGTTGCGCTCGCTCCACGCACAAGCACCCGGGCAATATGACTTCGATCGAGCTGGCTTTAGCCCATTTACACCCGCGGGGTCATAGCGCTCCACCAGCTGAAAATCGTTCAGGTCTTCCACGAGCTCCAGTCCAAGGTGGCGAATATCATCGGCCAGGTCCGCCGGGTGAAACCCGGAAACAAACGGTTCGCCCACCGATTTAACGGTCTGCTCCAGCTCAGCAAACAAGGCTGCGGCGGCAGCGCCTTCCGGCTGGAACAATTTCTGGTCGATGTAGCTGAATACCAACTCGCTGCCCGGAGCGCTGCAAGCAACGATACTCTTAAGCGCCGCCATGTTCGCCGCGCGGGTGAGATACATGGTGACACCCAACCAGGAGAAGAACGTCGGCTGCGCCCTGTTGAAGGATGTTTTTGACAGCGCTGCATCAAGCTGCTCCCTGGCAAGATCCGCCGCCACAAAATGCACGCCTGCTTCGAGGGTAATACCGCACTCGGCAAGACGCTGTTTCTTTAAGTGCCTGCGTCGCAGGGTGATCGACTTCAAACACCTGCAGCTCCTTTGCCTGGGCTGGCCTGCGCAGCGCATAGCTATCAAATCCCGCGCCTATCAGCACATACTGCCTGACACCTCTGGCGAAGGCCGCGCTCAGTGCGTCCTCGGTGTAGCGCGACCGCGTTATCACATTGGTATACGCCGGGCTGGCGCGTAGATAATCGTCTGTAATGCTCGCCAGGGCGTCTTCGGATACATCACCCGGAGCGCTTTCTGACTGGGAGCCTTGAGGATTTAACGACGCCACCAGCAAACTCGCAGGGACCAGCCGATCACCCCAGGGATCCAGCAGAATGGGCTGCGGGTCGCGACGGGCATGCACCGCGCGCATCCGGGAGGTCGCCAGTGATGTGGTGCTTGCTACCAGATCATCCATTGCCCGATCCCATAGTTATATTGATACCAGACGGTAGTAAAGCTTCGATGCGCGTACCTCGCGAGTATAGTGTAAGTCGCGCCAAATAGGTGCCACCAGACAGGTAAGTGCGTGGCGCTTGCGGCTTGAGCATAAAGCCCCTAGCTGCTAGTGTCAGCCACTGTCGCAACGGGCCAAACTACAAGCCTAACGTATACAGTCCGCAGCCTGGTCAGGAGAAATACTATGCTTAACGTTCAATTTTGGCGCGGCGCTCTGCTCCTGTCACCCCTGTGCGCCCTGCTGCTGGCCTGCCAGGGGGAATCCACTGATATCCCGCAAGGCGCCAATGGCAACACTCTAGCAACTGCGGCAGGCGCCCAGGGCAATACGCCAGCGACCCAGACCACCATCAGTGCGAATACCAAACTTGGCGCACAGTTGAATCTCGACGATCAACAGGATTTCAACGACGCCACACGCGGCCTGATTGCTGCACCACCGTCGCTACAGGTCGCGGGCCCAGGCAACTTCCCAGTCTGGGATATGCCCGCATTCGAGTTTGTAAAAGGTGAGGCGCCAGATACGGTCAATCCCAGCCTGTGGCGCCAGGCGACACTCAACAACAATCACGGCCTGTACAAGGTCACCGACGGCGTCTACCAGCTGCGCGGCTTCGATATATCGAACATGAGCCTGATCGAGGGACACACCGGCTGGATCGTGGTGGACCCACTGACCACACGGGAAACTGCCGCCGCCGCCATTGCATTTGCCCGGGAACACCTGGGCAACAAGCCGGTTTCGGCGATCATCTTCACCCATTCCCATATCGACCACTTTGGCGGGGTGCTATCCGTTCTGGGCGCTGGAGAGAACACCGAGATTGTGGCCCCGGTCGGCTTCATGGAAGAAGCAACGAGCGAGAATGTGATTGCCGGTACCACCATGAGCCGGCGCTCCATGTACATGTACGGCAGTCAGCTCGAACGATCACCGCGCGGCCACATCGATTCCGGCCTGGGCAAGGGCCCCGCTCTCGGCAGCCCCGGCATCGCGGCGCCAACCCGCACGATCACCACCACCGGAGAGACGCTTACCATCGACGGCGTGGACTTCATTTTCCAGAATGCCCCCGGATCGGAAGCACCCGCTGAGCTGACGTTCTACCTGCCGCAGCACAAGGCGTTCTGCGGCGCCGAGGTGGTATCGCGCAATATGCACAACCTGTACACCCTGCGCGGCGCTCAGGTGCGCGATGCGCGCAAGTGGAGTCAGTATATCGACGAGGCCATGGGTCTGTTTCCCGACACGGAAGTGTACTTCGCCAGTCATCACTGGCCGATGTGGGGTAACGCGGCGATCATGGACTTCCTGAAGAAGCAACGCGACGGCTACAGATTTATACACGACCAGACCTTGCGACTGGCAGCGCAGGGCTACACGCCGAAGGAGATTGCAGAACAACTGGAGATGCCCGCGTCACTGCGCAGCAGTTTTCCCAATCGCGGCTATTACGGCACCTTGAAGCACAACGCCAAGGCGGTCTACCAACGATATTTCGGCTGGTACGACGGCAATCCGGCGAACCTCGATCCGCTGCCGCCAGCGGAGGCCGCACAGCATTACGTTGCCATGATGGGTGGTGCCGATGTGATCCTGAGCAAGGCGCAGGCAGACTTCGACAAGGGCGAGTACCGCTGGGTGGCGGAGTTACTGAATCACCTGGTCTTCGCCCAGCCCGACAATACCGCAGCCAAATCGCTGTTGGCACAAACCTACGACCAGCTGGCCTATCAGGCGGAGTCAGGGCCGTGGCGTGACGTCTACCTCACCGGCGCGCTGGAACTGCGCCAGGGTGCACCCGAGAAAGGTCTTGGCATTGCCAACGCGGGGGACCTCATCAAGGCCACACCTGTCGATCAATTCTTTGAGTTGATGGCGGTGATGCTCAATGGACCGAAGGCCGATGGCAAAACCTTCACCCTCAATATCGAATTTACTGATCTGAACGAGGTGCATATCCTGCAGCTGGAAAATTCAGTGCTGCATCATCGCACCGGGCAGCCAGCCACCGCTGCGAATGCCACTATCCGCATCACTCATCCGCTGTTCGTCAGGATGCTGACCGGCAACGCAGGCATTCGCGACATACTTTTCTCGGACGAGGTCTCGGTTGAGGGCAGCAAGCTGGATCTGCTGGGATTCTTTGCCCTGCTGGACCGGCCAAATGAAACATTCAACATCGTGACACCCTAGCGGAGTGGCTGCCGACTCATTGACTGATCCGTCAGTCATGTCGGCCTGCCACCCCGGCTACTCCATACCGACATACCTGGGCTCGGCCCTGATTCTTTGCAGCCACGCCCGAATACCGGGATACCCCGCCAACTCGAACCCTCCCTCATGGGCGACATGGGTGTACCCATACAGTGAAATATCCGCAATCGACAGACGAGAACCTACCAAATAGGGATGTGCCGACAAGCGCGACTCCATCACTGCCAAGGATTTATGCCCGCCCGCCTGCTTGGCCTGATACTCGTCCCTGCGATCATCCGGCAATCCCAGGTATTTGGCGATAAAACGAGCGACTGCTATATAGGGTTCGTGACTGTACTGCTCAAAGAACTGCCATTGCAGGACCTGTGCCCGCAGGAAAGGGTCCTGCGGCAAAAAAGCAGTATCGGTCGCAAGATAGTCAAGAATCGCGTTTGACTCCGACAAATATCGACCATCGTCCAACTCCAGCAGCGGAATTTTGCCATTGGGGTTCCTGGCCAGAAAATCACGGGTTCGGGTGTCACCTGCCAGTATGTCAATGTGAACCCACTCATGCTCTATATCGAGCAAAGCTGCCAGCAGTTTGATCTTGTAACAGTTCCCTGATTGTATGTCGCCGTACACTCGCATGCGCTCTCACCTGGTATTCGTCATTACGTCAATGGACTGGCCACCAGAGCTTCCACAGCTGCGTGCGCCTTGCCCTTCTCAATTAGCCTGTCGAGCGACTCTTTTCACGACGTGCAGCGACTATGGAAGCAAACACACCTGCTGCCAGAATAGCGACAATAACGGTCAGCAAGTACAAATTGAAGTGCTCTCCGAGGATCGGCTTCAACCATTCGGCAAGCAGCATTTTCACCCCCACAACTAACAGAATCAGCCCCAATGAGACCTTCAGGTAGCGGAATTTATGTATCATTCCCGCGAGAGCAAAATACAGCGAGCGCAAACCAAGTATCGCGAACACGTTGCTGGTGAACACCAGAAAGGGGTCGGCAGTGATGGCGAAAATGGCCGGGATCGAGTCGACGGCAAAAATCAAATCGGTCGTTTCCACCATGACAAGTGCGAGTGCCAGGGGCGTAAGTAGCAGGGTTCCCGGCTGCGCCTTGTTCACCGCCTCATCCTGGATCATCGGCGCACCAGGGAACTCGCTCTCGTACGATTGCGGTGAACCAGCACGAACGAAAAAGTGCTCGCCGTGGAACCTGTCGGTCACCGGTAAGAAGCGACGTATCACGCGCACGACGATGCTCTTGTTCGGATCGGCGTCCTCTGTATTGAGAAAGAGCATCTTGAAAGCGGTCAGGATCAGGAATACGGCGAAGAAGTAAAGAATCCAGTGGAACTCTGCGATTAACTCTGCTCCGATCGCCGATCATCGCACCGCGCAGGACCAGAGCTCCGATGATGCCCCAGAACAGCACACGGTGCTGGTAGAGCGGCGGCACCGCAAAAAAGCTGAAGATCATCGCGATCACAAAGATATTATCCACACTGAGGGACTTCTCGACGACGTAGCCGGTCAGGTATTTCTCCGTCGCCGTTGCGCCGCTGTTCGTCAGTCCATCGACCGCATCCACCACCGTGCCCAGGCCAAACCACTGGCCTGCATACGCGAAGTACACAAAAACGGAAAAAGACAGACCCATGGATATCCACACGGCGGACCAGCCGAGTGCCTCCCTGACACTGACGACGTGGGACTTGCGGTGAAAGACACCCAGATCCAGCGCCAGCATCAGCAGCACAAACGCAATAAATCCTATCCAAACTGAAATCATTCCTTATTTGCCTTTGTCATTGTCTTGAACTCATTGACCGTCCTGCATCATGACTAATTCCGGGCATATTTCTCGGCAAGTGCCTTCCCGATCCCGGATGAAGCACCTGTAACAGGCACTGTCTTTCGGTTTCGGCTCATGATGAAATCACCTCTACTTGTTTGTACCGAATGCAAGCAACTTATGTCGTCGCGTCTTTGGGATTGGCACCGTATTGGTTTTGGCCGGGGTGACTATCCTGCACCGCAAATACCAGGAGAACAATCCAACCTATCACGGGAACAAGCCCAATGAGAATCCACCATGCGCTGCGGCTTGTATCATGCAGTCGACGCACTAGCACAGCCAGAGAAGGTATTAGAATTGACAGACTATAAATACTGCCCAGGAGCCCATAACCCGTGTCAGCATTGACAGTTCCGATGGCTCCATCAAGCAACGAAAGACCAATACTGATAAGGATGTTGAACAGGACGAAATACCAATACTCCTTGCGGTGCGCTCTGCCGCTGAATACTGCATACTTCTTTAATAACTGCAATATACCATTCCATAAGTTCTCCTTTTTTTAAAAAGACAGTTGTTGGATAAGTTCCTGCCAACTGTAGTCTGCCCTACTGTGCGCTTTTGGCTCTTCCTAATTCCCGGACCATTTTGGACGACGCTTCTCAAAAAATGCTCCGATGCCCTCTTTAACATCTTCTGTTTTGAGCAGCCGCTCATGGGCCGCATGACTACGATCCCAGCAGCCGATTCGTTGCCATTCACCTCGGCGTTAAAAACCGCCAAAGCCTCTCTTACCGCCAGTGGCGCATTGCCACATATTCTTTCTGCCAACGCCAATGCACCGGCAAATGCCTGGCCGTTTTCAGTGATGGTGTTTACGAAACCCAAACGCTCGGCACGATCTGCTGACAGGGTTTCCCCGGTAAGCAGTAACTCCCTGGCGATGTTTACCGGTAGATACCGACTGATTCTGAACGCTCCGCCGAAATCAGGCATCAGGCCTCGCTTTACCTCAGGCAAACCAAACAGTGCCGACCTGGATGCAACGACAAGGTCGCAACACAATACCAGCTCGAATCCACCGCCCAACGCCATGCCCTCAACGGCGGCGATGAGTGGCTTGGTACGGTGCCTGTTTATAAGCCCAACGATACCGCCACGCTCTGTTGGCTCACCCGGTCCAGTCGCCAAATCGGCACCAGCGGAAAATATGGACTCTCCGCCAGAGAGAATTCCACACCACAACTGTGGGTTATCCTCAAGCTCATTCATCGCGGCATCTATGCCAAGGGTGATGTCCCTGTTGAGTGCATTGCGCTTTTCCGGCCTTGCCATTGTTACGAGCAGAATCCGACCATGAATACTTGTTTCGACAGCCATAAGCAACGTCCTGATGATTTAAGTTCGACTACACTCCGATACAATGAGCATAGCCATTCGAAACCCTGAAGCGTAACTTCTTTTCGCGCACGAGCGCTCCTAAACGGCTTCCACTGGCGCTTGCTTGCAGGAAAAGGGCGCATCACCAAGTTCAAACTGCACCGTGGTGTGCTGAATTTCGAACCGCGCAAGCAATTCATTGGCAATTCGCGCAAGAAGGGCATCATCAATCACAGCATCCGGCTTAACAAGGTGCACAGTCAGCGCTATTTCAGTCGTGCTCATCGCCCAAATGTGAAGGTCATGTACTGCTGTTATTCCCGGAAGGCTGGCAAGGTATGCCTCCACTTCGGCCGCTTGAATACTTGCCGGCACGGCATCAAGGGCAAGGTTAAGCGATTCGCGTAACAGACCCCATGTGCCAACGCCAATAACAACTCCAATTGCAAGGCTAACGAGGGGATCCAGCCACAACCAACCGGTAATACTCATAGCTACAGCCGCAACGACGACGCCAAGTGAAACTGCAGCGTCAGCCATCATATGCAGATAGGCGCCTCGAATATTGAGATCCCTGTCTCTGCCTGACATAAATAACGATGCTGTAAATGCGTTAATGATAATGCCAACGGATGCCACCAGAATGACAGTGCCACTTGCTACTGCTTCCGGTTGACCGAACCTAAGGATTGACTCCCATGCAATCCCTCCCACGGCAACAAGCAGAACAAGCGCATTAAACATCGCCGCCAGAATAGAACTACGACGCAAACCATAGGTGTGGCGTTGCGTCGGCTGTTTTCGCACTAATACGCTTGCACCCCAGGCGAGCAACAAGCCCAGGACATCGCTAAGATTGTGGCCAGCATCAGCCAATAGCGCCAGGGAATTGGAATAAAAACCGAACACGACTTCAACCACGACAAAGCCAAGGTTCAGGATGACACCGATAGCGAACGCACGATCAAATGCTTTCGGAGCATGGCTGTGTGCATGGGTTGAACTATGGTTGTCGTGACTGTGACCGGGCCCGTCACTATTATCGTGGGACTGTTGACGCGCCATGGCTTTATTCACTTTTCGCGGGATGACGGCCCACGTTCAGTGCCCCAACATATCCGGTGAGGCATCTCCAGAAATGCGCCCTGTGCACCGGGTTGCTTACTTTTTGTTGGCCTTCTTCTGCCTTTTCTCAGTGCGCTTTTCTTTCAGGGTTTTTTCAGATTTCTTTTTTACTGCCTTCTTGGCATCCTGACCCTTAGCCATAACTTTCTCCTGTATCTGATTAGCCAAATATTAAATAGTTGTTACGCGATTAATGCTCGAAACATTGCAAAGCACCAACACGCGGAACGTAGCATGCGAAGCGAGCGAAGTGAACCATAGTGCCCAATAAAATGTCGAACTGGGGCTGTCCAGCGGCAAAGCCTCCACATTGAGTGTCTTGTTATGTTAATTTTGTAATACAGGCCATCGAAAATCGGAGTTCAAATTACGTTAGCTAAGCATAGACCGGCGCTTCGGCTTCCTGTCTTGAGCGCAGTTCCGCGAGCATTTGCTTCTCGTTGAGGTCGAAGCCCAGGCCGGGCGTAGCTGGAAGTGTGGCTGATCGACAATTGTCTTCCAGTTACCTCCCCATTCAAGCCCCAGGTCATTTCCCAACACCCCGATGGCCTTGTACTTAATTGACTCGGGCAGGTACTTGTTTCCCTCGAAGACGGCTACGTCAAACGCGATACCAAAGTTGTGACTGGAGTACCCGCCCTTGACATTGGTGACGATATTGCCTGGCTTGGAGCGGCCCTGGGCATAGAGAGCGTCTTGCTCGGCATATGTTCTCAGGCCGCTGGTCACCTTTATCCTGATTCCCGAGAGCGCAGCCTTTTGTACAAGTGCTCGTGCCATTGATCTCACCTCAGGCCAAAGAGTAGAGATGTTCTTCTCGCTGCGACTGTCGATGCCTGATATCGCTTCCGATGGGCTTTTTCCGGCAATCTTCTTCGTAACCAGGCGCGAGTAAATCGCTCCCCACGTCTGGGGTCCTGCCTTACCGTCGACATCAATGTCGAGTTCCTTCTGGATGGCGGCTATCATTTCTTCTATTCGCATGGATTTTCCCTACGCTGGCCAGCATTTTGACAAAAGGGAGTGGCAGATTATTACTTCGATTGAATGTCAATACCATGGCTTTTTCCTGACCTTCAGTGCGGTCTGAATTATCAGATGCCCACAACTGCATTAGCCGCGACCATTATTTGGTGTCTGCCCGACCAACAAATTTGCGTTCTTCCACATTCACCCTGACTTTATCGCCGGTTGAAATATACTCAGGGACTTGCACGGTCAGGCCGGTCGACAGTATTGCGGGTTTGGTTCTTGACGTTGCAGAACCCCCCTTGATAGAAGGGTCCGTTTCCATCACTTCAAGCTCCACGTGGGCCGGAAGATCAAGTGCTACCGGGACATCGTTAACAATGATCACATGAATACCGTCTGTTGCTTCATTGATGAAGAGAATCTCATCCGCAATGGATTCCCTGTTCAGGTTGTATGGCGTGTAGTCTGCCGTATCCATAAAGACATATTCTTCGCCGTCAATGTAAGAAAACATGGCAGGCTTGCGGACGAGGTCCGCCAGGTTCAGCATGTCTGAGTCCTTGAAGGTCTCGTCAATTTTGCTTCCGGTGACAACATCATACATGCGCATACGGTAGAGGCTACCGCCTGCACGGCCTTGCGGAACAGAACGCTCGATGTCACTGACTATGTAGGTCTTACCGTCATAGTTGATCGCGGTGTTCCTCTTGATTTCACTTGCTTTTGGCACTTTCTCTAGTCCTCAAATTAGTAATCGGAATATATCTGAATTTAAATAGTACAAACTACAAGACGAATTGTGTCACATAACGCCTGAATTAGGCCGCGCCGCGAAGCTGTTTCGGTTTGAATAAATTTTAAAGTGCCTGCCGAAGATCCTCTGCCAAAGCATACAACGCTAGTGAGTTTAGCATGCCAACGCACAACTGAAGCACATATCACAGTGTGCTAGCCATGATGAAGCCGAGCGCAGTCCATGATCAGATCATGTGGTTTGTATGAATTTCCAGAAGCACTTCCACTGCTAATGCCGCCTGATGGTTCGCAACGAAGATGTGATCATGGTTCAAGCCCGCAACTACGTTGCAGCTGATTCCTGACTCACCTAATGCCGTTGCGATCGCGGCCGTAAGGCCGACGGTGGCAAGTCTGAAACTACGTTCAGAGTGATCCACGCACACTCGAAGTGAGGGTGGAGTCCCATTTCCTTGGCATAAGACTCCTCGACGATCAGCGAAAGGCCTTCGGCTTCTCGTATCGAAGCGACGATCCTGCGATCCTGAAATGTCTGGGCTGCCTTTGCTCAGGACGTATACGTAGGTTCCGGCTTGGAGGTGTGGCTCCATGTTCCGCAGAAGTACGTTGAGCTCAGAGATCGGAGGCATTTGAGTTGCCTAACGCCTGAATTAAGCCTAGCCGCGCAGCAGGTTCAGCTTGAATGAATTGTTAGGCATTCCCAGCTGGCCCACTTCGACTTTGCGTTCGACTGAACAGCGCTTCTTTGATCTTGTCCGGGCCGCCCACCTGTACCAGATCACTCGCAAGAGTGTAGAGAAACAGACCGCAGATCATCCAGAGGGTCAGGACTGCGAACAGAGGCCAAGAAATCGCTCCTATTGTGGCCCTTATGGCTGATAGCATTTCACCATGTTTTGAAACGTGAGGAATAAGTTCTTCCACGAAGCGGAAAAGTAGCGCCACCACGCTATACAGCAGCGTCTTCCAGAGTATGTTAGATATCCGCCTGCTTGAGAAAAGACGCGCTATCGGCAGTGCCTGCACAATAAGAACCGATTTCGCCACGATCAGTGCACCCACCGTTGCGCCCACTGAGCGGAGCGCAGTGAAGCTGTATTCGTCAAGCACTACGGCCTTACTAAGGCCGATCAGGTGAAACAAGAATATGAAGAAGATCGTCGCCGGCAAGGCTTCTCGGATCTCTTTAGCAACTATGGCCAAGATTTTGCTCATATCTCTCCGGTCATTTCCATTTGGCTCTCGATCGTCCTGCGTGATATCAAGAACTACCCACCGTCCAAAGCATTTATCAGTTGTCGCGTGGCACATAACGTTTGAGGTAACGGGCGCGCCGGTTGCGGCGCGCCCCAACGACCGAAGGGAGCGACTTGACCGCAGGGTTAGCTCGCTGAAGGCTCACCGCTTTCGCCCCGGCATGCGCAGGAGTGACGAAGTGCCTGTACGTCGCATCTTGACGCCTAAAGCATAGCGCATAAAGAGAACGGTGAACGCGGCCCAGGATAACAGCCCAACCACCCAAACGAAGGGCGGCTCCAGGTAGGCCGTCACTGCACTCAATAGCGCGACCAAACAGGCTGGATAAACCACAGCTATGAGGCCGAGTTGCTTTGTGACGCTAGCGATTTTCGCTTTATCCATAGTGCGGTCTAACTTTGCCCAAACAGGCGAGTGCAAGCATAGCTTGCACGAGTCCAGCGCACGAAGTGCGCGGTGTGCTGGGCGTGGTTAGGCCTAGAGTAATAATGCGACATAAATAACCAATGCAATTAAACTTAGAATACTACGCACAGCATGAAGATTGCCCCACTTTACTAAAAGTTCACGCGTTTCTACAGAGTTTAGGTCGCGATCGGGTGCGAGCAATTTGTGATTGGTTGGCATGATGACAATAAAGGTGAATGGTATAACTGCGCCAATGAGGGCTGCGGCAAGTAGCCACATGATGCCGCCGCTGAGTAACCATATAGCAACGCCAGAAATAAAACTTAGCACTGCCAACGAAGCCTGCATAACATAAGCACGTTTATAACTTGGAGCCCAAACCGTTACTGCTGTTTTTGTGTCGCAGCCCATGCGTGCTGGATGTTCTGCAACATTTATATAAATGGCAGCGCCTGCAAAAATTGCAGAAGATACGACGGCTATGAATTGTAAAACTGCAAGCATGAGATCTTTCCTAATGGCCTAACGCTTGCGGCTGCGGCGGCAAAAACGCGCAGTGGTTTTGATGTCCGGCCCCGTAGAGGCGCATTGCCGGTGCTTATTAGGCATTTTACTCACATTAGGAAACCCGTTAAGAGCAAACCAAGCAAGCATAATAAAGAGATGCCAAATATAGCAGACCTGAGTATTTGAAAGTTGCTGTAATAGCATATGGCGTACAACGCCCGCGATAGTACAAAACCCCAAGCACCATAGGCCGTATAAGTTGGAGACGCGCCCGATAAGATGCAGAAAAGCGTGGCGAGGATAAAAATTGCAATGCTCTCATTGGTGTTGGCAACGGTGCGACTAACCCGAAACAACAAGTCACTATGACCGCCGCCGATGGCAGAACCTGGGGTATGCTTGGAAAGAATTCCCACCACGTCAGCCACAAGAAGCTGGGACAACAGCAAGAGAGCCAAAACCCCTATTGCATAGATCGTCATTTCATAGGTTTGCATGATATCCACCTGTTGCCTAACGCCCGCAACATGGGCGGGCGACTTGTTGCGAGTCCCGATGCTTGCGCTTGTTACGCGGCGTCAAGATTGACCCTTTGGACACGATTGAGCCTCGCACCCTTCTTTGCTTCAAATAGATCGTATGCGTCTTGCATAGAAAGCCAACTCTCTGGGCTACGCCCCAAAGCCTTGGACAGACGAAGTGCCATCTCGGGACTTACACCACTTTGCTTCTTGAGAATTCGATTTAGCGTGGACGCGGCCACATCGAGTTGCTCCGCAAGATATCGGCAGCTAAGACCAAACGGCTCCATATAGGTAGCCTGAAGAAACTCACCGGGGTGGGGGGGATTGTGCATGGCCATCAGTGGTAGTCCTCGTAATTGACGACATAGACATTTCCGTCGTCGAATTGAAATGTAATTCGCCAGTTGCCGCTTACCGAGATTGACCATATGCCTTTTCGGTTGCCCTTGAGCGGATGTAGCCGACAACCGGAATATCAAGGTCTTCGATACAAAAAGCTGAGTCCAGAGCAGCCAGCTGCATACGAATCTTTGGGGCGTGCTGGGCTTGTATACCCTGCTTGCTCCCCGTTTCGTAGAACTTTATGAGCCCCTTGTGCTTGAAGGATGTCGATCATGTGAAAAGTGTAGCGTGTTGCGCAACACTTATCAAGGCGCGTAACGCGAAGATAAGCGGCGCCCTGTACAGGGCGTCCGGTGGAGGCCAACGGCCGGAACGAACTTGATCGACTTGTTAACTTTGGTTGCGGCTGACGACATGGATGGCTCCTGCAACAACAAGTCGCGACTATGGCAATGATGTCGCGATGACGACCTTGCGAACGGAGTCATTGAACCCCACCGACTGACCATGCAATTGCGATGAAGGACACAACGCTGACGAGGCCCGCAATGATTGCCAAAGGTTGAAGCGATGGCTGGAAAGCGGCATACACCAAGAGTAGGCCAAGCAGCCCAAATAGCACCGCGCGATGACGCATCAGGATTTCAAGATTGGGCTCGGCCAGCGAAACACCGTACAAGGCAGCGAGGCGCTCCACGCCCAGAACGCCGGAAACGGGTAGCAGATGAATGACGCCTGACAAGCAACCAGCAGGCCAGTGACAACTATTTCTCCATGTTTGCGTGTTTCCCTAGTTAACGACAAAAATAACCGTTTTAGCTGAAAGTGAGTCACAGGTGCTCGAAGGCGCGCAATTAATTGCCTCGTTACGTGCACCGGAACGCCGAAATTCACGCGAATAGAGGTCCCGCAGCTAGTGCCGCATGACGCTTGATCTGTTATCGATTTCTCTTATGAAGACACTGAACATCATTCGATCTGTACTTAATCATCCGATTTCCACTAAATAGTCCGTTAAACAGCCGTCAGGCCGATAAAGCTACTACAACTTGGCACGTTTCGAACGTTTATGATCCGCAAACCTCTAATTTGAGCGATTCCAGCTTCGGTACAGAGAAAAATTCAGTTTCGAATAAAGTCTCGTTAATCGCTCGCGTGCATAATGGGAATGCTTCAAGATGCACCTTACTCTCCCATCGTCGCAACCGTCCCGATGCGTCTTAGAAGTAATCGCACAGATGACTCGCGATCCCGTGTAAATTCTTCGCCTGGGGGATTTGAGATCTTCATAGTTGTAACTCGGACCATCCTATGTAAGTAGCATTGTGTGGCCTCAGGAATTTGACAGTTCTCCTGGTATTCACTCAGAAGCTTTCGGTAGGAAAGGTAACAGAAATGATCACAATTACGCCTACGGGCATTATACATCTAACGCTCGCCGCTACAGGCGAACTCACGTAGTGGCGATTCCAGATGCACGCAAAACGGCGTTGTGCACAGACACTTGTAATGCTCTCAGCTGGGGCACGCGCTGAAATAGCACATGCGGTTTTGATGTCACCAATAACCTGACGCTTGTTATGTGAGACAGCTTACTACTAACGACAACGAGGACAGGTTCACTTCTCAGAAGTTATAGCCTTCACGCAGCATGCCGTACGTATAACTCACAGAATTTTCATCTTTCGAAATATTCTTCTCGAGTCAAACAGTAAGGCTGCGTTTTGCCGTGCATTCAAAATAGAAGCCATCAGCAAGATAGCCACTTCAACTGGTTCAACGAAGAGGCGAACGACCGTAACAACAGTGATTATTAGACAAACAATGCTCGTAGGGGTAACTTGCATATCAGACAGTGGCAGAACGTTCTTACTCATGCAGGCATAACAGCTAAGTATACGGAGTCGGCCATATAACATGCCGCCGCCTAATTTCTGAATAGGGTGCAGTGGACCGACGTGATTTCTTCTTCTTGTTCAACACGTTAATACCTTCCACTTTTTATACAGTCCGGATAGTCGGCTCTCTCCGCATTATCCATTCCATCATATACGTCCACCATAGAAACTCATTTCTTCAATAGAAACAACTATGTGCAACACCCTTCAGTAGTACGTTGTCACCCTGTCGCTGAAAAGCCCTCATTGAAATCCCTGAAAATCGAACAATACTGTACGCATACACAGTTCAATTGGGTAAGTCATGGACGACATTCGCCCCCAAATACCTGGCAAACCTGTCAAATTGCTGGATCAGATCCGCCGTCATATGCGAGATGGCGGCTACGCCTGGAAGACAGAAAAGACCTACATACATTGGATAACAAGGTTCATTCTCTTCCATCGTAAACAGCACCCAGCCAGTATGTCAGCGCGTCACGTCGAAGAATTTCTGAGTAACCTGGCAAATGAGCGCAATTGCTCTCCGTCAACACAACGCATTGCGTTAAATGCGCTCGTTTATCTGTTCAGAAAATTCCTGTGCGTTGAGCTTGAGGCACTCGCGTTTGAGAAGGCACGGATAAAGCCGCGCTTACCGGTGGTGCTCACCCATGCCGAAGCGATGCTGGTCATCGGTCACATGCGGGGCATCCACCAAACAATGGCGTCACTGCTTTATGGGTCTGGATTGCGGCTCAATGAATTACTGTCGTTGCGTGTCAAGGATATCGACTTTGAAATGTCTACCATCACCGTTCGCTCCGGCAAAGGCGACAAGGATCGCACGACCTTGTTACCACAGCAGCTCAAGCCGCAACTCCTGGAACAAATCGCGCTGGTCCAAAAGCTGCATCAACGTGATCTGGAAGACGGCTTCGGGGAAGTCTACTTGCCTTATGCACTGGCCAAAAAATACCCTTCAGCAGCCAAAGAGCTGGGTTGGCAGTTTGTGTTCCCGTCATCCGCCATCGCCGTCGACCCCCGCACTGGCGTACTTCGGCGCCATCACCAGCATGAATCCAGTCTGCGCAAGGCAGTCTCATTGGCCAGGCGAGAGGCTCGCATAACTAAACACGTCAAGTGCCACACCTTCCGCCACAGCTTCGCGACGCGACTGCTGCAGCAAGGGTTACGACATACGCACGATCCAGAAGCTACTCGGCCACAGTGATGTGACTACCACGGAAATCTACACCCACGTGCTCGGCCGTGGCGCGATGGGCGTGATCAGTCCGGTGGATGGTTAGTACCAAATGGTGATTGATTCACCAGCATTACGAGTTCAGATCGAGGCGTCTCGATACGCACGTAGCACCAGGTTCATCCGCGTCTGGTACCCGGGTCCCTGCGCCTTGAACCACTCAAGCACGTCAGCGTCAATCCTGAGTGAGATGGATGCCTTGGAAGGCAAAGGCTTCAATCCGTGCCGAACGATGCCGCGAACGATATGTTTCATCATCTGAGCCTCCGATGCTCGAAATCGTTTGACTTTTAGCGTCTGCCGCTGAATGAGCCGCTCTCCAATCAGTTTCCGATCGCTTCGAAGTAGATGCGGGCTTCCAGCGCGCGTGGCTTTGCGGAACGAGATGATGCGGATTTCATGCTTGTCCATAATTCTGTCCGATCGCAATCCACGTACGAATCGTACTCTGCATACTCGGTCGTCCTCGGTATATCACTGACGCGGAGTATTCCGTCAACCTGTCTATTGCGCGTATCGAGCACCATCGCCTGTATATGCACACTTCCTCACTCTGGGCCTGCACTATCAGCATAGCGGCACCAACGGTCAAATGCGTCCGTCACTGCACACACACTCCTGTCGCCTTCCCGCGCATACCCGCCCTCGGCTCCCTTGCAATCCACGGGATTCGTACTACTGTATATATGTACAGTTATTATCCGGATTACCCGTCACCTCCCCATGTCCTACGCCGAACTCCACTGCCTCAGCTGCTTCAGCTTCCTGCGCAGCGCCTCCCACCCGCATGAACTGGTGGAGCGCGCCGCCGCGCTGGGCTATCGCGCGCTGGCGATTACGGACGAATGCTCGTTTGCCGGCATCGTGAAGGCGCATGTGGCGGCGAAGGCGGCGGGCATCAAGCTGATCATCGGCAGCGAACTGCTGCTGGAGGAAGGGCTGCGCCTGGTGGCGCTGGTGCCGAACCGCGCCGCGTACAGTGAGCTGTCCGGCCTGATCAGCATGGCGCGGCGGCGCAGTCCCAAGGGCGAGTACCGGGTGGCGCTGCGCGATGTGGTCTTTCACCTCAAGCGCTGCCTGCTGGTCTGGCTGCCGCAGGGCGACGACGAGCACAACCGCGCCTACGGCCTGCAGCTTGCGCGGCTGTGCAAGGGCCGCTTGTGGCTGGGCGTCAGCCACCTGCTCGGCAACAACGAGGTGCAGCGTTATCTCGCGCTGCACGCTCTGGCACGAGAGCTGGATATCCCGATGGTGGCCTGCGGCGATGTGCTGCATGCATGTCGCCACGCCGCAAGCCGCTGCACGATGTGTTTACCGCGCTGCACCACAACACCAGCATCGCCCAGCTGGGCAGGCGGCGAATGGGCAACGGCCAGCAGCCACCTGCGCGCAATGGACAAGCTGCAGCGGCTCTACCCCCCGGCCCTGCTGGAGGAAACGCTGCACATCGCCAGCCTGTGCCACTTCAGCCTGGACGAGCTGCGCTATGAATACCCCGAGGAAGTGGTGCCGCAGGGCTAGGACGCCAACCGCTACCTGCGCGAGCTGGTGGCGCAGGGCTCTGCCGTGCGCTGGCCACGCGGCGTTCCTGCGGACATACAGCAGCGCATCGACACGGAGCTGGCGCTGATCGAGGAGCTGCACTACGAGTACTACTTCCTCACCGTGTACGACATCGTGCGCTTCGCCCGCGAGCGCGACATCCTGTGCCAGGGCCGCGGCTCGGCGGCCAACTCGGTGGTGTGCTACTGCCTGTTCATCACCGAGGTGTCGCCCGAGCAGATCTCGCTGCTGTTCGAGCGCTTCATTTCCCGCGAGCGCGACGAGCCGCCGGACATCGACGTGGACTTCGAGCACGAGCGGCGCGAGGAAGTGATCCAGTACATCTATGACAAGTACTCGCGCAAGCGCGCGGCACTGGCCGCCACGGTGATCACCTACCGTTCGCGCAGCGCGGTGCGCGACGTGGGCAAGGCGCTGGGGCTGGACGCGGTGTTCGTGGATGACCTCGCCAAGTCCATGGCCTGGTGGGATCGCACGGCGGACCTTGCCAAACGTTTCGAGGAACAGGGTGTGGCCAGGCCACAGCCGGCAGGCGGAACTGTTCTACTCGCTGGTGCAGCAGATCCTCGGCTTTCCCCGCCACCTGTCGCAGCACGTGGGCGGCTTTGTCATCACCCGCAGCCCCATCTCCACGCTGGTGCCGGTGGAGAACGCCAGCCATGGCCGAGCGCACCATCATCCAGTGGGACAAGGAAGACATCGAGTCCATGGGCCTGCTCAAGGTGGACATCCTGGCCCTCGGCATGCTCTCCGCTATCCGTAAAAGCCTGCAACTGGTGCACCGCTACTGCCCCACTATCAAAACCGTGAGCGACATCCCGAAGGAGGACGCGGCCACCTACCGCATGCTGCAGCAGGCGGACACCATCGGCGTGTTCCAGATCGAGTCGCGGGCGCAGATGTCCATGCTGCCGCGGCTCAAGCCCGCGTGTTTTTACGACCTGGTGATCCAGATCGCCATCGTGCGCCCCGGCCCGATCCAGGGCGACATGGTGCACCCCTACCTGCGGCGCCGGCAGGGGCTGGAAGAAGTCACCTATCCCAGCGACGCCATCAAGTCAGTGCTGGAGCGCACGCTGGGCGTGCCGATTTTCCAGGAGCAGGTGATCCGCCTCGCGATGGTGGCGGCGGGCTTTTCCGGCGGCGAGGCGGATGCGCTGCGCCGCGCCATTACCAACTGGGGCAAAAACAGCAAGCTGCTCACCTTCGAGCAGAAACTCACGCGCGGCATGATCGAGCGCGGCTACGACGAGGATTTCGCGCGGCGCCTGTTCGAGCAGATCAAGGGCTTTGGCGGGTACGGCTTCCCCGAATCGCACTCCGCCAGCTTCGCCCTGCTGGCTTATATTTCCGCCTGGCTCAAGCGCCACCATCCGGCGGCGTTTTTTGCCGGCCTGCTCAACAGCCAGCCCATGGGCTTTTACAGCCCGTCGCAGTTGGTGCAGGATGCCCGTCGCCACGGCGTCACCGTGTTGCCCATCGACATCAATCACTCCGAGTGGGATCACCAGTTGCTGGACAGCCGTTCGGACAAAATAGCAGCAACACTGCAGCCAGCCGACCTGCTGCGCCTGGGCCTGCGCCTGGTGCGGGGCCTGAGCCGGGAGGGCGCGCAGCGCGTGGTGGAAGCGCGGCAGCGCCAGCCGTTTCGCCAGATCAGCAACCTGCGCCAGTGGGCCGCGCTCGACAAGCGCGATATGGAAGCGCTGGCGGATGCCGATGCCCTGCAATCCCTGAGCGGCCATCGCCACCAGTCGCAGTGGCAGATCATGGCGCTGGAGTCGCCCAAACCCTTATTGCGAGATGAACAATACCAACGGTCCAGTTATTTCGACGACGGCGTGCAGCTGCCAGCGCCGCAGGTGGCGGAGGAAGTACTTGCCGACTACCGCGCCACCGGCCTTACCCTGCGCGCCCATCCGATGAGCCTGTTGCGCGATCGCTACCCGTTCAGCCACTGCAAGCGCCACACCGACCTGGCAGCGCTGGGCAACAAACGCTTCGTGCGTATCGCCGGCCTGGTCACCTGCCGCCAGCGCCCGGGCAGCGCCTCGGGCGTGCTGTTCCTCACCCTGGAAGATGAAACCGGCAACAGCAATATCGTGGTGTGGCAGCGCACCCAGCAACACTTTCGCCAGGCGCTGATGAGCGGGCAGTTGTTGCTGGTGACAGGCATCGTGGAAACCAAGGACAACGTGATCCATGTGATCGCCGGGGCCCTGTATGATTATTCCCACGCGCTGGATACGCTGCGGCTGCCGTCACGCGATTTTCACTGACAAGCGGTATTACGGACAGATTGGCTGTTGTGCATAAAACCGCTATTCTGGAAATGTACTCGTACCAACAGCACCGCTGAACTTGCGCGAGGATTAAAAAATGCATAGGCACTCGACACAAAAATGGCTGGCCGCCCTGGTATTCGGCACGGCAACACTGACCGCTCTCGCCCAGATACCGGCACCACCGGATAAGCAAATTCTCTCCAGCGCCTACACCGGCAAGGTCTATTCACCGTATGCCAAGCGCGATTTTCCGACCAAAGCGTACTTTGGCGATACCCACCTGCACACCGATATCTCCATGGACGCCGGCGCCTTTGGCAATCGCCTGGGACTGGACGCCGCCTACCGCTTCGCCCGTGGCGAGCAGGTGAATTCAACCCGCGGGGGTCCGGTGCGCCTGTCGCGCCCGCTGGACTTCCTGGTCGTGGCTGATCACTCGGACAATATGGGCTTTTTCCCCGACCTGCTAGATGGCGCCCCCCATATCCTGAAGGATCCGACCGGCAAGGACTGGTACGACCGAATCAAGGCCGGTAAAGGCGTGGATGTGGCACGGGAGATCATCGGCCTGTTTTCACAGGACAAGTTCCCGCCCGAACTGGTGTACGCACCAACGTCGGAGGCCTACAAGAACGCTTGGGCCGAAACGGTGAAGGCGGCTGAGCAGTACAACGAACCGGGCCGCTTCACCGCCTTTATCGGCTACGAATGGACCTCGCTGGTGCAGGGCAACAACCTGCACCGGGTGGTGGTCTACCGCGACGGTGGCGACAAGGGTGGGCAGATAGTGCCCTACACCACCATGCCTCCCCTGGGCAGCACCAACCCGCGCAAATTGTGGGAATGGCTGGCGCAGTACGAGCGCAAAACCAGCGGCGAGGTGCTGGCCATCGCCCACAATGGCAACCTGTCCAACGGCATGATGTTCCCATTGGACGTCGAGAGCGACGGCAAGCCGCTGGATGCGCAATATGTGCAACAGCGGGACAAGTGGGAACCGCTGTATGAGGCGACCCAGATCAAGGGCGATGGTGAGGCCCACCCCTTCCTGTCGCCCGATGATGAGTTTGCCAACTACGAACTCTGGGATATCGGCAACCTCGATGGTTCCCAGGCCAAGACCGATGCCATGCTGGCGGGCGAGTATGCCCGCGAAGGCCTGAAACGCGGCCTGCAGCTGCAGAAAAAATTCGGCACCAACCCCTACAAGTTCGGCATGATTGGCTCCACCGACAGCCACACCTCGCTGTCCACCGCCGAGGAAGACAACTTCTTTGGCAAGCATACCGGAGCTGAGCCTTCACCCGAGCGGATGATGCACCCCTTCATGGCGACTGAAGCGGGCGCCATCATGGGCTGGCAGATCGGTCGCATCCGGACTGGCGGCGGTATGGGCCACGGACAATACCCGCGCCGCGCTGTTTGACGCGATGGCGCGCAAGGAAGTCTACGCCACCACAGGTTCGCGCATACTGGTGCGCCTGTTCGGCGGCTGGGAGTTTACCGCGAACGATCTTAACAACCGCGAGCCCGCTTTCGTCGGCTACAGCAAGGGCGTGCCCATGGGCGGCGACCTGCCCCCCACATCAACAGGCAATGCTCCCACCTTTATGGTATTCGCCCTGCGCGATGCGATGGGTGCAAACCTGGATCGCATCCAGATGGTCAAGGGCTGGTACGATGGCGAGCAGCTGCATGAAAAAGTCTACGATGTGGTCTGGTCCGGTGACCGCACACCGGGCCCGGATGGCAAGGTGCCGCCGGTCGGCAATACCGTCGATGTAAAAAACGCAGCCTGGACCAATACCATCGGCGCATCAGAGCTGGGCACCGTGTGGACCGACCCCGATTTCAATCCGCGACTGAACGCGTTTTATTACGCGCGCGTGCTGGAAATTCCGAAACCGCGCTGGTCCACCTATGATGCATTCCGCTTCGGTGTGCCCATACCCGATGGCGCCCCGACCAGTATTCAGGATCGCGCGTACACATCGCCGATCTGGTACAAACCCTAGCGGGCGGCTGCGGTTCTTGACGATGATATACATTCGCACAGCGGAACCACGCACGCCCGGCAGCAGCGCGGTGCGCCGCGGTACTTTTGGCAATAATAGTGATGGTGACGACATTGACCACGAAATGCTGACATACCCCCACAACGGCAGGCAATGCTGGAGGCCGTGCGCCAGTCCGTGCTGGAATCCGCTGGGTATACCGGCATTGCGGCACTGAGCGACGAGGTAATGGCAGCCATGGGCGCCGTTCCCCGCGAGGAATTTGTACTACCAGAGTACCGCGACCAGGCCTACCGCAATACACCACTGCCGATTGCGGCGGGACAAACCATTTCACAACCCCTTATCGTGGCCCTCATGACCGAGATGCTCGACCCGCAGCCCGGTGATGTCATGCTGGAAGTGGGCACGGGTTCCGGTTACCAGGCTGCGGTGCTCGCGCAACTGGTGAAGCATGTTTACAGCGTGGAGATCGTGCCGGAACTGGCGGATAGCGCCAGCGCAGTACTCAAAAAGCTGGGCTACAACAACATCACCGTGCGCGCGGGCGACGGCTATGCCGGCTGGCCGGAGCATGCTCCCTTTGACGGCATTATCGTGACCGCCGCCGCTGGTGAAATTCCCCCGCCCCTGTTGCAACAGCTGAAACCGGGCGGACGGCTGGTCATTCCCGTAGGTGAACACTGGGAAGCCCAGGAATTGCTGATTGTCGAAGTGGACGCGCAGGGAAAGGTCAGCAAGGAGTCAAAACTGCCCGTGCGTTTCGTTCCGCTGACGAGGAACAGGTAGCGTAATAGCATGATGTTGCAGTGACTGTCGGATGTGCCCAACCCGAAATGTGGACACCGATATCCAATTTCGGGTTGGGCACATCCGACAGGCGCGGCACGGCGCAAATCAATCCATAACCGACGGCCCTGGTGAAGTAGTGTCCGGTAGGGAGCGCAAAAGCGAAATTGGATATCGGGCCACATTTCGCTTTTGCGCTCCCTGCCGGGCACGGCGACAAGAACGACCAGACGGCGAAAACCTACAGCGGCGATCGCCCCTTGTTGGCAGCGATACGCATACGCAAGGCGTTCAGTTTGATAAAGCCCTCCGCATCCGCCTGGTTGTAAGCGCCGGCGTCCTCTTCGAACGTGGCGATGTGCTTATCAAACAGGCTGTCATCCGATTGACGGCCAGCGACGACGACATTGCCCTTGTAAAGTTTGAGCCGCACTTTTCCGTTCACCACCGACTGCGAATGATCAATGGCGACCTGCAACATCCTGCGCTCGGGCGACCACCAGTAACCGTTATAGATCAGCTTGGCATAGCGTGGCATCAGTTCATCTTTCAGGTGCGCCACTTCGCGGTCCAGCGTCAGTGACTCGATGGCCCGATGGGCCTTTAGCAAAATGGTGCCGCCGGGTGTCTCGTAACAGCCGCGGGACTTCATGCCCACATAGCGGTTCTCCACAATATCGTCGCGGCCGATACCATTGGCACCGCCGACCGTGTTCAGGTAGGCCAGCAGGGTCGCCGGCGTCATAGCCTCGCCGTTGACGGCAACGGGGTCACCCCCGACAAAATCCAGCTCAATATAGGTGGCCTTGTCCGGTGCGGTCTCGGGACTGACACTCCAGCGCCACATATCCTCCTCGGGCTCCACCCAGGGATTTTCCAGTTGGTCGCCCTCGTAGGAAATATGCAGCAGGTTGGCGTCCATGGAATAGGGGGATTTCTTTTTGGCGTTGGTATAGTCCACCGGGATTGCGTGGGTCTTGCAATAGGCCATCAGCGATTCCCTGGAACTGAGGTCCCATTCACGCCAGGGCGCGATGACTTTGATACCGGGTTTGAGCGCATAGGCGCCCAGTTCGAACCGCACCTGGTCATTGCCCTTGCCGGTCGCGCCGTGGGAGATGGCATCGGCGCCGGTGGCATTGGCGATCTCGATCAGGCGCTTGGCGATCAGCGGGCGCGCAATGGACGTACCCAGCAGGTACTCGCCTTCATAGATGGTGTTGGCGCGAAACATGGGGAACACGAAGTCGCGCACGAATTCCTCGCGCAGGTCATCAATATAAATTTCCTTGACGCCCATGGCCTGGGCCTTGGCGCGGGCGGGCTCGACTTCCTCACCCTGGCCGATATCAGCAGTGAACGTCACCACCTCGCAGCTGTAGTTATCCTGTAACCAGCGCACGATGACCGACGTGTCCAGGCCACCGGAATAGGCCAGTACAACTTTGTTTATATCCGACATTTCATGTTCCCCGGGACTGTGATCAAAAAGGCCGCACATTCTACCGCCGGGGTGGCTCAATTCCCAGTCCGTATTCCCGCGTTAGAGGCTTTACTGTAGCATTCACGCCTGAGCTTCACGCCACAAGGTTCCCCGTGATCGAACTGACCATTACCCGCCCCGATGACTGGCACGTACACCTGCGTGACGGTGCCGCGCTACAGCACACCTGCGCCGATCTGGCCCGCTACTTCGGTCGCGCCATCGTTATGCCCAACCTCACGCCGCCCGCCGCCACAGTCGCCCAGGTACTCGATATCGCGATCGTATTGTCGCCGCCATGAGTGCACTGCCGCGCCAGTTTGAGCCACTGATGACGCTGTATCTCACCGACCAGACCACGGCTGCGGAGATTCGCCTGGCTGCCGCAACCGCTGGCGTGCATGCCGTCAAACTGTACCCGGCGGGCGCCACCACCAATTCCGCTGCCGGGGTGGCGCAGCTCGAAGCGCTGTTCCCCACCCTGGCCGCGATGGAAGAGGCGGACCTGCCACTGCTGATCCACGGCGAGGTCACCGATAGCGACATCGATATTTTCGACCGGGAAAAGGTATTCATCGATCGCCACCTGGCGCCTGTGGTCCAGCGCTTTCCAGCGCTGCGCGTGGTGCTGGAACATATCACTACAGCGGATGCTGTGCAGTTCGTTTGCGCAGCGGGCCAGAATGTCGCTGCTACGATCACGCCCCACCACCTGCTGTTCAACCGCAACGATATGCTGGCGGGCGGCATCCGCCCCCACTATTACTGTCTGCCGGTGCTCAAGCGCAACACGCATCAGGAAGCGCTGCAGGCAGTGGCCATATCCGGCAATCCAAAGTTCTTTCTCGGAAGTGATTCAGCACCCCATAGCACGCTCAGCAAGGAAAGCAGCTGTGGCTGTGCAGGGGTCTACTCTGCTCATGCCGCTCTGGAATTTTATGCGGAGGTTTTTGAACAGTTGCATGCCCTGGACAAGCTGGAAGGCTTCGCCGCTCATTTCGGGCCTGACTTCTATCGCCTGCCGCGCAACAAGGACAGCATCACCCTGCGCAAGGAGAGCTGGGAGGTGCCCCGGCAACTGCCGCTGGGAGACGCTACCCTCACTCCGCTGCGCGCGGGGCAAGTGGTCACCTGGCGGGTCGTCAACCCTGGTACGCACGCTTGAAACTCGTTACACAACACCAGATCAGTGATCGCTTTCGCGGCTTCCTGCCGGTGGTTGTTGACGTGGAAACCGGGGGGTTCATCGCCAGCACTGACGCCATACTGGAAGTGGCCGCGACTATCGTACGCATGGATGAACACGGCTTACTGGCGGTGCACCGTACCTACAGCTTCCATGTACAACCTTTCGAGGGCTCCAACATCGAGCAGTCTGCGCTGGATTTCACCGGCATAGACCCCTATCACCCTTTTCGGGAGGCGGTTACGGAGGAGCAGGCCCTGACCGAACTGTTCAACGTCGTGCGCAAGGAAATCCGCGAACAGATGTGCAACCGCGCGATTCTGGTGGGACACAATGCACACTTCGACGCGGGCTTCATCAACGCTGGCGTGGAACGCTGCGGCATCAAGCGCAACCCCTTCCACCCCTTCTCCTTTTTCGACACTGCAACCCTGTCCGGCCTGGCCTATGGACAAACAGTGCTGGCCAAAGCCTGTGCCGAGGCGGGAATTGCCTTTGACAACGACGAGGCGCACTCCGCCGCGTATGATGCCGAACGCACCGCGGAACTGTTCTGTGAGATCGTGAATCGCTGGAAGGAATCCGGCGGCTGGCTACCCGACTTTGGTTGAGGTGCAGGGCTGATGCGTGGGGCGCGAGCCCGGTACTAATCTGCGCCGCTGATCTGGTTTAACAGGGCGAGCAGCTCTGCCATCAGGGCATCAATACTGTCGAGACCCAGTAACTCATACTTCAGTGACTCCTCCAGGGGCAGTAGCTGCGTCAGTGTATAGCCGACCTGCCAGGCGTCGTTGTAATCCACGCGCAGCTTCATGCGCTGCACATGCGGGTGCGTCTCCAGGCTGCGCAGCACATCCAGTAGCGACAACCAGTCTGCAGACAGGGGCGCCGGATTCGTAGGCGGCTGCAGTTCCACCTGCCCCACCACCAGGCCGTTGGCGCGCGAGTGCGTCTCCATCAACTCGAAGCGCTGGGCGCCTTCAATGGTGATACCGAGCAAGCCATTGGGCAGCTGGTCCCAGTCGACTATGCGGGCACAGGTGCCGTAGTCACCCAGTTCAGGAGCCGCACGACCGCGCTGCGCCACTTCCGCTCCACGGCGTATCCAAACCACCCCAAAAGGACTGCTGGATTTCATGCAATCGCGCACCAGATCCAGATAACGCTGCTCAAAAATTTGCAGTGGCATGCGACCGAAAGGCAGCAACACCGCCGGACAACGGAAACAGCGGCAGTTCACTCACGGCGCACCGCCGGGGACAACACTGTCTGGAAAACTTTGCACTTCCAGTTGCGCCAGCCGCAGCAGCGCTTCCTCGCGATTATCGCCACAGAATTCGCGCTCGGGCATAAAGGCTTCGCACAGTGCGGGACGCCGTGCATCGCCAAACAGGAGGCAGCGCATCGACGGACTGAGATGAACACAGGGCACGCCGGCTGGCTTACCGTTGGGCATGCCATAAAAAGGCAGATGGATAGAAATGGCGATACAACAGGCGCCGCAGTCTGTTCGGCACTGCATCAGAACGGGTAACTCATCGAGACGCTGCGTCCTGCAATTGCTGCAGCAGTTTCTGGTGAATACCGCCAAAGCTGCCATTGCTCATAATCACAACCTGGTCACCCGGGCGCGCCTCACCCGCCACCTGCAACACCAACTCGTCCACATCATCCACGACTGAAGCAGGCACCAGACTGGCTCCCACCACCGACTCCAGCGACCAGTCCATGCCCGGGGGCTGAAACCAGTAAACGCAGTCCGCTGCTGCCGTGGCAGACGCCAATTGCTCACGATGCTCGCCCATACGCATGGTATTGGAGCGCGGTTCTACCAGGGCAATCACGCGCCCCTTGCCGGCGCGCGCCCGCAGGCCCTGCAAGGTGGTCGCGATGGCCGTGGGATGATGGGCGAAATCGTCGTATACCGCCACATCACCAGGACTGCCCAACAGTTCCAATCGACGCTTCACGCCCTGAAATTCCTTCAGCGCCAGTGCCGCTACTGCAGGCGCGACACCGACATGACGCGCGGCGGCCAGGGCCGCGAGGGCATTTTCAACATTGTGCTGGCCGCAGTGTGACCACTGCACGTCGATGGGCTCGCTGCCAGGAGGCAGCACACGAAACGCCGAGCCGTCCTCCGCTAACAACTGCGCGCGCCAGTCGGCCGCGGATGCCTCCCCAATACCGAAGGAGGTCACCGGCGTCCAGCAGCCCATGGCCAGGGTTTCTTCAATGGCCTGCACACCATGGCGATAGACGATCTGGCCTGTGCCGGGCACACACCGCACCACATGGTGAAACTGTCGCTGAATCGCTGCCAGATCGTCGAAAATATCGGCGTGATCGAACTCCAGATTATTGATTGCAAGGGTACGCGGGCGATAGTGAACAAACTTGGAGCGCTTGTCGAAAAATGCGGTGTCATACTCATCGGCTTCCACCACGAAAAAATCCGATTCGCCGCAGCGGGCCGAGACTCCGAAATTAGCGGGCACACCGCCGATCAGGAAGCCCGGCATCATACCCGCATATTCCAGTATCCAGGCCAGCATACTGCTGGTGGTGGTTTTGCCGTGAGTACCGGACACCGCAAGCACCCATTTGTCCTGCAGCACATGCTCCGCCAGCCACTGGGGCCCCGAGGTGTAGGGCAGGCCACTGTTGAGCAGGTACTCAACCAGCGGATTGCCGCGTGTCATGGCGTTGCCCACTACCACGCAATCCGGTCGCGGCTGCAGGTGCTCGGGCAGGTAGCCCTCCATCAGGTCGATGCCGGCAGCGCGCAGCTGGGTGCTCATCGGTGGGTAGACGCTGGCGTCGGAGCCGGTAACCCGATAGCCCAACTCCCTGGCCAGCAGCGCAATACCGCCCATGAACGTACCGCAGATACCAAGAATATGAATATGGCCCTTCAAAGACCGCTCCTTTTATAAAGCGGGCATAGTAGCATGCAGTCCATCACTGCTGCAGCAGGGGATCAGACGCACCGTCGCTGTCCACAAATTGCGGCAATTGCCGTATGATTACACGGCTATCAAATAATCATTAACTCAATTGGGCGCGGACAGCGCCCGTCACCAGGAATACACCAACACATGCCAGCGAAAAACGCCTTCTACGCCCAGTCCGGCGGCGTCACCGCCGTTATCAATGCCACCGCCTGCGGCGTCATCGAAACCGCCAGAAAGCACCGTGCACAGATCGGCAAGGTCTACGCCGGCCGCAACGGTATTATCGGTGCGCTGCGCGAGGACCTGATCGATACCAGCAAGGAGAGTGCTGCTGCCATTCGCGGCCTGTTGACCACTCCGGCCGGCGCCTTCGGCTCCTGCCGCCACAAGCTGAAGAGCCTGGAGGAAAACCGGGCGGAGTATGAGCGGCTGATTGAAGTCTTCAAGGCGCACAACATCGGCTATTTCTTTTACAACGGCGGCGGCGATTCTGCCGATACCTGCCTGAAAGTCTCGCAGTTGGGCCTGGCCACGGGTTACCCGCTGCAGGCCATCCACGTACCCAAGACCATCGACAATGACCTGCCCCTGACCGATAACTGCCCCGGGTTTGGCTCGGTCGCCAAGTACATCGCCATTTCCACCCGGGAGGCGGCCATGGATGTGGCCTCCATGTGCGAGACCTCCACCAAGGTATTCATCCTCGAAGTCATGGGGCGCCATGCGGGCTGGATAGCCGCAGCGGGCGGCCTGGCCGCGACCCAGGAGGGCGACGCGCCGCACATTATCCTGTTCCCGGAGATTGCCTTTGAGCGGGAGAAGTTCCTGGCCAGGGTACAGCGCACGGTAAAACGCCACGGCTATTGTGTGATCGTCGCATCCGAGGGCACCCAGTATAAGGACGGCAGCTTTCTGTCGGAGTCCGGACTCAAGGACGCTTTCGGCCACAGCCAGTTGGGTGGCCTCGCGCCGCAGCTGGCACAGATGATCAAGTCGGAACTCGGCTACAAGTACCACTGGGCAGTGGCGGACTACCTGCAGCGCTCGGCGCGGCACATCGCCTCCCAGACCGATGTGGACCAGGCCTATGCGCTGGGTGAAGCTGCGGTCAAGTTTGCCCTGCGCGGCGATAATGCCGTCATGCCCTGCATCGTGCGCGGCAAGGGCAAGCGCTATACCTGGTCCATTGGCGAGGCAGCTCTGGAGGACGTGGCCAATCGCGAGAAAAAAATGCCGCGCAATTTCATCACGCGCGACGGCTTTGGCATTACCGATGCAGCACGGGCCTATCTGGCGCCGCTCATTGTAGGGGAGGCCTATCCCGAATATCGCAACGGTTTGCCAGAGTATGTGCGACTGAAGAATGTGCCGGTGCCGCGCAAGCTGAAGACGCGCTTTAAACTGTAGCTGCAGCCCTTCGGAGGTCAGGCCAGTAACGCCGCCCATCGCGAATATCTTAGCCCTCTGAGCAGTGGGCGGCATTACTGGCCTGACCGTTCGACGCCTCGCAAAAAGGCGTAAATTTGCCTGATTCGGGCAAGATTTCGCCGCCTTTATCGGTACAATACGCGCCTCTTCAATCGCTCATGATCACATAACTCACTTCGAGGTAACACCATGTACAGCAATACCAACTTCAACCGATGGCGCCGTCACCCCTGGCACGGCCTGCACGCGCAGCCAGATGACATGCCCGAGGATATCGTGCAGGCGTTCATCGAAATGACCACCAACGATGTAGTCAAGTATGAGCTGGACAAGGTATCGGGCTTCCTGATGGTGGATCGGCCACAACGCACCACCTCCAGCCCACCCTGTCTCTATGGTTTTATTCCGCGCACCTATTGCGCCGAGGAAGTGGCCAAGCGCTGCGCCGATGCGGAGATTGCCGATGGCGACCCACTCGACATTTGCGTGTTCTCCGAGCGTAACATCACCCGTGCAGACATCGTGCTGCGAGCCAGGGTTGTGGGCGGCATCCAGATGATTGACGGCGGCGAGGCCGACGACAAGATTATTGCGGTACTCGACGGCGACAATATCTGGGGCGACGTGCACGACATTGCTGATCTGCCCAAGATCAAAACCGAGCGCCTGCAGCACTATTTTATGACCTACAAAATGATTCCCGGCAAGGTGAATAACATCAAGGTGGACTACGTCTACGGTCGCGACGAAGCGCTGGAGGTCATTGCCGCAGCCGAGAAGGATTACAACAACCACTACGGCCACTTGCATACCGTGGCAAGGTCCAAGGAGTAACAACGCGGGGCACGCATCCCGTGGTCGCGAGCAACTCACGACGCATGGGATAGTGTGCCGCCGTATTACGACTTATGTGCAGGACACCAGTCCTGCGGCACCGTCACGTAACGCGACATAATGTGCTGCAGGTCTGCTTCGATCTCCTCCCGCAACAATATCTCCTCCGCAGCCTCCTCGCAGTCCCAGCACGCGGCCAACATATCGCTGCGAAACTGTGCGGCACAAGCGAGCGACAGTGGCGCGTAACTCAGGTGCCAGCGCTCCGGCGCGACACCGCCGCGATCTTTATCATAGGGCCGGTAAAATCCGTGCGACTCGCCTGCGGCCATACGCGCATCCAGCCAACAGTGCAGTGGGTCGAACACGCCGCCGGCGGACACCTCCTCTGCAGACAGTTGCACGCGATAGTCGGGCGCTACCGCCGCAGCGTCGTAGACATCCAGATCAGTGCCCCAGTGATGGCGCGACGTACCCGGTAACGCCGAGAAGCGCAGGATCGCATGCAGCTGTTGTGCAGGCGGCAATTGTGCAATCGCCACAGCGCGGCCCTGGTCATCGTGCACCGGACGCAGGCCACTGGCCTTGTCATTCCAGATAGCCAACTGGCGCGAAAAAGGTCGAAAGCTGCTGGCAATTGCCAGTTCGAAACCTGCCTGGCGGGCATCCTCCTGGAGTGCCGTAAATGCCCGCGCCACTGCGCCTTGCAAGCGATGGCCATCAGGCAGTGTCACCAGATGGGATTCATCCAGTCCGGTCAACTGCCTGGGGTTGAGCGACTCGATGTGCATGTTCAGCCCAGCACCCTGGCGAGGCGCTCCACCGCCAGCTCCAGTCGATCCATACTCGTGGTGTAGGAAAAGCGCAGATGCTGATTGGCCCGATGTCTGGCCGAAATCCAGGCCAGGGGTCAGGGCCACACCGTGCTCCTCCAGCAAATCAAGACAAAAACGCTGGCTGTCATCCGTGAAACGGCTGGCATCGGCATAAATGTAGAACGCCCCTTGCGGACTGCAGGGCACCGCGAATCCGAGCTCCTGCACCGCCGGCAACAGGTAATCGCGGCGCTGACGAAAAATCTCGCGGCGCTGCTCCAGTATCTCCCGGGTGCGAGGCTCAAAGCCCGCCAGGGCAGCGTACTGGGCCATGGTAGACATGGAAATAAAAAAATTCTGGGCCAGTTTCTCCATCTCGGCCACGGCCGCCTCGGGCGCCACCAGCCAGCCCAGTCGCCAACCGGTCATACCAAAATATTTGGAAAAACTGTTGATGACAAAGGCGTCCGGGTCGACCTCAAGCACTGACGGGGCCGAGCCGTCATAGACCAGCCCGTGATAGATCTCATCCACCAGCAGATAGCCGTCGCGGGAGCGCACCTCTGCCGCCAGCGCGGCCAGTTCCTGCCGGGACAGCGCGGTGCCGGTGGGGTTGGCCGGCGAGGCCACCATGGCGCCAATGGTATTGGACTGCCAGTGCGCCGCGACCAGTTCAGCACTCAACTGGTAGTTGCTGCTCGCGTCCACCGGCACCAGTTGCCCGCGCCCTTCCACCAGGCGCATAAAGTGACGATTGCAGGGATAACCGGGGTCAGTCATGAGCATGCCGTCACCGGGGTTCATCAGCAGAGCCGCGATCAGCAACAGGGCGCCGGAGGCACCCGGCGTGATGAGGATGCGCGACGGTGCGATGTCCAGGCCGTAGGTGTCGGCATAATAGCGCGACAGCGCCTCGCGCAACTGGGGAATACCAGCCGCCTGGGAGTAGTGTGTCGCCCCGCGGGCCAGGGCCGCCCGACCCGCCTCTACGATAGGCGCTGCGGTGGCAAAATCCGGCTCGCCCGCCGCCATGTGTACGATGTCGGCACCACCTGCCGCCAAAGCCGTTGCCCGGGCCAATACCTCCACTACCCTGAAAGGCTCGATCTCCGCCACGCGCCTGGCAAATCCCCGGGGTTTATAAATAGGTGTATACGGCCCTGCCATGAACGACCCCTGCTGCGACAAGCGCGCTATTCTAGCAACTGCCAACAGGGGGTGATAGCAAGCTGGAAAAACTGCAAGGAAACAGTGGCACCATTAACGGTTATCTGGTAGTTTCTCCGCCCTCGGATTTGGGCCCCCCTTGGCAGCCCTTCCTGAAGAACTGTGAGTATTGTCGAGTTACCTTTGCCGTATGGGAAAATAACCATGCCTCGAGCCACTAAAGCACCAAAAGCAACTGCAGCCAAAGCGCCCAAAGCAACTGCAGCCAAAGCGCCCAAAGCAACTGCAGCCAAAGCGCCCAAAGCAACTGCAGCCAAAGCGCCAAAAGCAACTGCAGCCAAAGCACCCAAAGCAACTGCAGCCAAAGCGCCAAAAGCAACTGCAGCCAAAGCACCCAAAGCAACTGCAGCCAAAGCGCCCAAAGCAACTGCAGCCAAAAGCCAGCCCAATAAAGCAGGCGGCATCTGAATTCAAAAACTTTGAGCCCTACCAACCGAAACGGGGCGAAAAGTACATGAATGAGGAGCAGCGCGAACATTTCAAAGCCATCCTGCTGAACTGGAAATCCGAGTTGATGCAGGAAGTGGACCGCACCGTGAATCATATGAAAGATGAAGCGGCCAATTTTCCCGATCCCGCTGATCGTGCAACCCAGGAGGAGGAATTCAGTCTGGAGTTGCGCACCCGGGACAGGGAGCGCAAGTTGATCAAGAAAATCGACTCCACTATGGAGCTGATAGAGCAGAACGACTACGGATTCTGTGAGGCCTGCGGCGTAGAAATCGGCATCCAGCGCCTGGAAGCCAGACCCACCGCCACGCAGTGTATCGATTGCAAGACCCTGGCCGAAATCAAAGAAAAGCAGGAAATGGGCTAAGTCCCTCCCGGGCGCTAACCGTGCCCCGGTCCATCACACAGTACCGGGGGCGTTTTGCGCCCTCCCCTACCGGCCCATTGCACCTTGGTTCCCTGATTGCTGCCCTGGCAAGTTTTCTGGATGCCCGTCACTGCGGCGGACCCTGGCTGGTGCGCATGGAAGACCTGGACCCACCACGAGAGGAACCTGGCGCCGCCGACAGCATCCTCAACAGCCTGCGACATCACGGCTTGCACTGGGACGAGGCAGTGCTGTACCAAAGTACGAGATCTGCCGCTTACGCGGCTGCGCTGGCCGACGCTGGCGCAGGGTGACCACCTCTTTTTCTGTGACTGCAGCCGGGCGATACTGGACGCGGATGGCGCCTGTCGCGGCGCCTGCCGGACGCGGCAGACCGAAATAGCCGGATCGCGGGGCGATCCGCGCCGTTGTTCCTCCTGACTGCACGATCCAGTTCACGGATCTGCTGCAGGGGCCACAGCATACTGCGCTGGGGAAATCCCTGGCGGATTTCGTGGTGCGGCGCAAGGACGGTCTGGACGCCTATCAATTGGCGGTGGTTGTCGATGACGCCGCACAGGGCATTACTCACGTGGTGCGTGGTTCGGACCTGCTGGACTCTACGCCGCGGCAGATATTCCTGCAGCAGCAGCTGGCTTACCCCACGCCCCGCTATGCCCACCTGCCGGTAATCACCACCGGGCAGGGACAAAAATTCAGCAAACAGAACCATGCGCCGGCACTGGACAATGAGCAGGCTGCCGACAACCTGCGCTTGTGCGCTGCGTTTTCTGCACCAGGCGGATCCGCCGCCTACACTCACCGGTGCCGAACAACTGCTGTCCTATGCCATCGAGCATTGGGTGCTGCAGCAGGTTCCGGCGACGATGGCCATCCCGGCTGCCAGCATTGGCCTGGGCGCATGAACTTTACCCACGGCAGTCGCTTCAGTAGTATCGATTGCAGGAACCATTTCCGGCGTTACAGCGACTGCACATGACAGGGGAAGCAACAACCATGTATATCAATCGTCTGTTGCTACTGGTTGCTGGTATTGTGCTGATTTTCTTTCCGGCCATCGAAAGCTGGGTGATCGACTCGGCAACCGCCTGGTATCGACCCTACCAGATTGTGGCTTTTGATCGTGATAGCGGCTTACTGGAACCAGCGCACGAGGTATCCGGATGAGCTTTAGCCTCGCGCAGATTCTGCTGTTTATCATCGCGTATCTTAGCGGCTTGTTCGCAGTAGCCCATCTGGCCGATCGTGGCATCATACCGGAGCGCATCACCCGCCACCCCGCTGTCTATGTCCTGTCCCTGGGCGTATTCGCGTGTGCCATGGCCAGCAATGGCGTGATCGCCCTCGCTCACCAGTACGGCTATAACTTTCTGCTGTACTATCTGGGCGTGGTAATGATGTTCGTGCTGGCAGCCCTGCTGCTGATGCCGCTATTGCGACTGTGCCGTGTCTATCAACTGGCTTCCCTGGCAGACGTCCTGACCTTCCGCTTTCGCAGCCCCTGGGTCGGAGCGGCGGTCACTATCGCCATGTGTATCACACTGCTGCCGCTGCTGGCACTGCAGATCCAGGCTGTGGCCGACAGCATCCATATTCTGTCTGGCAATAGCGCAGCATTGGCATCCGGCGGAGGCCGGCACAATCAACTGGCGCTGCTGTTTTGCATCATCATCACGGTGTTTTCGATTCTGTTTGGCACGCGCCATGTGTCATCGCAGGATCGCAACACAGGTCTGGTCACCGCTATCGCGTTTGAATCGCTGGTAAAGCTAAGCGCACTGATGGTCCTCTTCGTGGCAGCCGTCTACCCGATATTCGGCGGCTTCGCCGGCCTTGAACAGTGGTTGGTGGACAATCAACGGCTGAGTCATGAACTGGTGCAACCCATCCAGGGTGATCATGCCCGCGCCCTGCTATTGATCTTTTTTGCCGGTGCGGTGTGCATGCCCCACATCTTTCACATGGCCTTTGCCGAGAACAACGACAGCCGTGATTTGCGCAGCGCCACCTGGGGACTGCCGCTTTATTTGCTGTTGCTGAGTCTGCCCATCCTTCCGGTGACCTGGGCCGGGGTCGAAACTCGGCCACGCTCTGCCCATGGACTACAGCGGTCTGGCCATTGGCATGGCGCTGCACTCCATCCCGGTCAGCGCCGCTGCTTTTGTGGCCTGCCTGTCGGCCGCCAGCGCCACCATCATCGTCACCACGCTGGCCCTCGCCAACATGTGTCTCAATCACCTGGTACTCCCCTTCAGGCCGCTGCAGATCGACCGGGCACAAGGCATCTATACCCAACTCAAATGGCTGCGCCGCAGTCTGATCGCCATTCTCATTCTGGCCGGGTATCTCTTTTTTGTGACCCTCAGTGACAGGCAGAGCCTCACCCAACTGGCACTGGTGGCATTTACCGGCACCCTGCAATTCCTGCCGGGCATCATCGCCACTCCCTACTGGTCCAAAGCCAACCGAAATGGCCTGCTGGTTGGGCTCGGCGGTGGACTGGGAATCTGGTTCTTCGCCATGCTATTGCCCGTGGCCGGTGGCGAAATCCCCCATCTGCTCACTGCATTTTTCGGCATGCTGTTGGGGCAAAGCGATGAGCTGTGGACCAGCGCTACGCTGGTCTCCCTGGGACTCAATGCCGGCCTATTTATCGTCGTTTCACTACTGACCAGAACCAGCACCGAGGAGAAAGTTGCAGCAGAGATCTGCTCCATGGACGATCTGGCCCGTCCCACGCGGCATAACCTGTCCGTCTACAGCGCCGCGGATTTCAGCAACCGCCTGGCCCCGGCTCTGGGAGAACAAACTGCAGCATCCGAAGTCAAGCGGGCTCTGAGCGAACTGCAGTTTTCATCTGCGGAAACCAGGCCTTATGCACTGCGACGCCTGCGCGCGCGTATTGAAGCCAACCTGTCGGGTTTATTGGGACCGGCGGTCGCCCACCGCATCATAGAAAGCCGCATTCCCTTCCAGCCCGGTGTGAACGCCGATACCGATGATATCCACCTGATCGAAAGGAACCTCGACCAGGCACAAACACATTTCACCGGTCTCGCGGCGGATCTGGACAGTTTGCGCCGACACCATCGGGAGACTCTGGATAAACTGCCCATAGGCGCCTGTTCGATTGGGGCGGACGGCGAACTGCTAATGTGGAACCAGAGTATGCAGCGCATCACGGGCATCGCGCCCACCGATGTTCTGGGTTCATTACTGAGCTCCATACCCCCAGCCCTGGGGCAATATCCTTGATGGGTTCCTGCGCGGCGCGGCCGATACTGCGCTGAAAACAGAGGTCGTGATCGACAAGGCCCCTACGCGCTGGATCGGCCTGCACAAAACCCCGATCGAGGAGGGACCCTATAGCAATACGGTCATCATGGTGGAGGACATCACAGACCTCGAACTGCTGGAGGAGGAACTGCTGCACAACGAACGCCTGGCATCAATCGGTCGCCTGGCGGCCGGCGTCGCACATGAAATCGGCAATCCCGTCACAGGCATCGCATGCCTGGCACAAAACCTTGAGTACGAATCCGACCCCGAGGAAATTCGCTATATGGCCCAGGATATCCTCAAGCAGACCAGCCGGGTAACGCGCATTGTGGAATCATTGATGAACTTTTCACACACCGGCTCCCATTCCGGCGAGACCAAGCTGGCGCCAACCAACCTGGCTGATTGCGTGGACGAAGCCATTCACTTGCTGACACTGGACCGGGAGTCCAGGCCGGTGCAATTTGAGAATCACTGCGATCGCGAATTGGTGGTATTGGCGGACAGCCAGCGACTGTTACAGGTATTTATCAACCTGCTGAGCAATGCCAGGGACGCTTGTAACGACTACGGGGAGGTGCACATACGGGCAGGCGCCAGCGACGAGCAAGTGCGTATCGACGTGGATGACGATGGCTGCGGCATCCCCCCGGAATCGCAAAGCCGTGTCTTCGAACCCTTCTACACCACTAAGGAACCCGGCGCCGGCACCGGACTTGGACTTGCGCTGGTGTTCAGTATCATGGAGGACATGAACGGCAAAGTGCATCTCACCAGTCCACTAGCCCAGGGCAATAGGCCCGGCACCCGGGTCACGCTGCATTTGCCTCGCACCCGTTACGAGCATGGACTTCCAAATGTAACCCCCCGCAGCACTGATCTCCGCGCCTGCACTGGAATATTCCATTTGGGAGTAGTATGTTGAGTAGTATGTACACAGAGGTAACACAGTATGCAGAAAATCCTCATTGTTGAAGATGAGTCAGTTATCCGGGTAGCCTTGCGCCGCCTGCTTGAGCGCAACGGCTACCAAATTAGTGAAGCGGGCTCGGTACAGGCTGCGGAGAAGGATTACAATTTAGCCGATTTTGACCTGGTCATCAGTGACCTGCGCCTGCCCGGCGCGCCCGGCACCGACCTGATCAAGAAAGCGGGTGATGTCCCGGTCCTGATTATGACCAGCTATGCCAGCCTGCGCTCCGCCGTGGACTCCATGCGCATGGGGGCGGTGGACTATATCGCCAAACCCTTTGATCACGGCGACATGGTCAGTGCGGTGCAACGTATCATTGCCGATCATCCCACCGGACGCGCCGATGCGAGCACCAGCCATGCCGCACCCGTCAAGTCAGCCGCCGGCATTGTCGGCAACTGCCCTGCAATCCGGGTGCTTTTTGAACACATTGAAAGAATGGCGCCTACGGACTCGACCGTCCTGGTCCTGGGGGAAACCGGGACGGGCAAGGAACTGGTGGCCCGCAGCGTACACCAGAACAGCTTACGCGCCGACAAAATACTGGTCTCGGTCAACTGTGCCGCCATTCCCGATACCCTTATCGAGTCGGAACTTTTTGGTTACGAAAAAGGCGCCTTTACCGGCGCCAATGCCAGTCGCATGGGACTGATTGAAGCCGCCGATGGCGGCACGCTGTTTCTCGATGAAATTGGTGAATTGCCGATGGAGGCGCAGGCACGACTGCTGCGCTTTATTCAGGAGGGTGAAATTCGTCGCATCGGCTCGGTGCATTCGCGCAAAGTCAATGTTCGCCTGATCTGCGCTACCCACCGCAATTTGCACAGCCTCGCGGCCGAGGGGCTATTCCGCCAGGACCTGTTCTACCGTATCAATGTTCTACGCCTGTCATTACCGCCCTTGCGCGAAAGGGGCAAGGACATCCTGCACCTGGCTGAACGCATGCTGCAAACCCAGACGGAGCGCCTCGGCAAACCACTGATGCGTTTATCCCCGCGCGCCATTCAGGCCATTACCACCTACCAATGGCCGGGCAACGTCAGGGAGCTGGAACACGCCATTGAACGGGCCGTGATCCTGTCCAACAGTGAAGAAATTGACAATGAAGCACTGGGCATAGATCTGGAACTGGTGAATATCAGTCGCATTCGAGGTCAGCAGGGCCCTACTCCAATTCACTCAGCAAGTGGGTCAACCACTCACGACCCGCTGGAAGACCTGTCCCTGGAAGATTATTTTCAGCGTTTTGTGCTGGAGCACCAGGATTCCATGAGCGAAACGGAACTGGCGCAAAAGCTCGGCGTCAGTCGCAAATGCTTGTGGGAGCGCCGCCAACGATTGGGTATTCCCAGGAACAAGGGCAATCTGAATACACGGGGTAAAATCACCGCTGTTGAGGTCAATTAGGCGTTACCCGGACTGGTATGCGTACCCCAAACGGGGGTATTTTAGTTACAACTGCTGCTCACCAGAGCTACTTTGAAACGCGCTGTATTGTATAACTCATTGTTTAATAAAGATTAATTTTCAACTGGCACACGACGTGCTTAGCTATACGCGGCACAACAAATAAAAATAATAGCTGCCGCAATAAAAATAATAGATCTTGCTATGGACCTGGGTGGGGGAAGAAATCTTCCCCTCAGTTTCCATTAGTTGCTTATCGCGCGAAGACTAAGGTCATGTGTATGCCAGCTTCAGCGACTGTCCGGAGTGTAATTATTAACATTCCCGAGATATAGGGCATGTAACTACATCCGTGTTTTTATAGGCATTATAAAAATAACAGACGCACAGAAATAAAAATAACTCCTGAAGTGAGACCTGGATGGGGAAAACACTGTTTTCCCCATCATTCCCTTCCCCCTGCTTAACGGATGCCGTCCGCCGCTGCGCGCTTGTGTGCTAGACTTCGCGCCTGTCGATACACCTCACCAGGCCTTGATTCGTTTGAACATCATTCCCAGGGATCAGCACTGTATATCCCGTAAAAACATCAGCGACAACGCACTCAAGGTCATGTCGCGATTACGCAGCAGCGGATACCAGGCCTATCTCGTCGGGGGCGCCGTTCGCGATCTCCTGCTAGGCGGACACCCCAAAGACTTTGATATCGCGACAGACGCGACACCCGGAGGCAGTAACCGAACTGTTTCGCAACTCCCGTATCATTGGCCGCCGCTTTCGCATCGTACATGTACGTTTTGGTCGCGAGGTCATCGAAGTAACCACCTTCCGCGGCCATCACGATAACGGCTCCAGCGAGAATGGCGCGCACGATGAGGGCGGCAACCACTCGCGACAGTCAGCCAGCGGCTTGCTACTGCGAGACAATGTTTACGGCACATTGGCAGAAGATGCGGCGCGGCGCGACCTCACGGTCAACGCGCTGTACTACGATGCGGGCAAGTTCGAAGTCTTTGATCACGTACACGGCCTGCAGGATCTCGAGAAACGCAGCGTTTGCATTATCGGAGATCCCGAGCAGCGCTATACAGAAGATCCGGTTCGGATGTTGCGCGTCGTGCGTTTCGCGGCCAAGCTGGATTTCAGTATCGATCAACATACAGCCGCAGCCATTCCCCACTGTGCCCATCTGCTCGGGGAAATTCCCGCGGCGCGACTATTTGACGAATTTCTCAAGTTGTTTCTGGCAGGCTACGCTGCCAGAACATTAGACAAGCTGCTGGAGTGCGATTTGCTGCGATACCTGTTTCCGGACACCAACGCCTGTATGCAGCAAGATGAAAAAGCGCTGGCGCTGGTTCAGGCGGCCATGGGTAACACCGACCAGCGTATCGCGCAGGACAAACCGGTGACTCCGGCATTTATACTCGCTGCCCTGTTATGGCCGGTTGTCAGCAAGCAATTTAATCGCCTTGAGGGCAATGGTGAAGCACCCATGGTGGCCATGCACACTGCTGCCCAGAGCGCTATAGCCGATGTCATGCGCCACATCTCGATCCCGCGCCGTTTCAGCCAGCCAATGCGCGAGATCTGGGAGTTTCAACTGCGCTTGCAGCGGCGATCCGGACGCAAGGCAGTCGAACTGGTCGAGCATCGTCGCTTCCGGGCCGCCTACGATTTCCTGCTGCTGCGGGAGCAGGCAGGGGAAGACACCGGCGAGTTGGGCAGTTGGTGGACAGCCATTCAGGAACTGCCAGCGGAACAACGTCTGGAAAAAGTGGCGTCTGCGCAGGACCACCGCAAGCGATCAGGAAGAACCCGGACACGCCGCCCCAACCCCGCATGACATCCGCCTATATTGCCCTGGGTAGCAATCTGCGCCGTCCGCAAAGCCAATTGCAACAGGCAGTAGCTGCTCTGGAAGTGCTGCCGGATACCACGTTGGTGCGGGTGTCGAGCATTTATCGCAGCGCCGCCGTGGGACCGGGAACGCAGCCTGATTATCTTAATGCCGTGTTGCTGCTTGATACCAAACTGTCCCCTCTGGCGCTGCTGGATGCCATGCAACAAATAGAACAGGAGCAAGGCCGGGTCCGCGACATTCGCTGGGGGCCCCGCACCCTGGATCTCGACCTGCTGCTGTACGGCGAGGTGAAAATCACCTCGTTGACCCTCACCGTGCCGCACCCTCGAATGCAGCAACGCAATTTCGTACTGTATCCACTGCGCGAAATCAGCGACACTAATCTGGTTCTGCCGGACGGCTCTGATCTTGATACGTTATTACAACAATGTCCCGTGAACGGACTGGTAAAAACCCGTTACCAGCTAAGGACCAACCAACGCAAGAAAAGCGGGTAGTACAATAGGGGCCACGCCGTGATATCGGACACCAGTACCATCACCGTCGATTTGAAGGGGCGCACGCCACCAACCTTTATCGCCGTGGAGGGCTCCATCGGCGTGGGCAAGACCACCCTGGCCAAAAAACTCGCCGCAAGCTTCAACTACGCGACACTGCTCGAAGATGCTGAAGAGAATCCGTTTCTGGAAAGATTCTATCGCAGTCGCGAACAGGTGGCCCTGGCCACCCAGTTGTTTTTCCTCTTTCAACGCGCCCAAAAGATCCAGGATATGCGCCAGACCGATATCTTCGAGCCCACGCGGGTGGCCGATTTTCTGATGGAGAAGGATCCCCTGTTTGCCAGGATCAACCTGGACAGGGATGAATACCAGCTCTATGACAAGGTCTACCAGCAACTGACCATCAATGCTCCCAAACCTGACCTTGTTGTCTACCTGCAGGCATCCACCGATGTGCTGCTGTCACGGATCGAAAACCGTGGTTTGGCCATTGAAAGAAGCATAGACAGAGGCTATCTGGAGCGCTTGAACGAAGTGTACAGTGAGTTCTTTCTATATTACGATGGCGCTCCGCTGCTCATTGTCAATGCCAACGAAATCGACTTGGCAAACAGCACAGCGGATTATCAGAGACCTGGTGAATTATCTACTCGATATTCGCAGCGGTCGCCACTATTTCAATCCCACTTTTTTCAGATAGTGTAGCGTCCCCGCAGGACCTGAAGTGATACGAACGAACGGTACAGGACTCTAGCCATGGGCAAGATTACGATCAGTACCCTGGACAGGATGAAAGCCAACGGCGAGAAGTTTGTCTGTATCACCGCCTATGACGCGACCTTTGCCCGGATTATCAGTGAGGTGGGTGCGGAAACGATTCTGGTGGGCGACTCCCTGGGCATGGTACTACAGGGCCACGAAAGCACCATACCGGTCACTATCGGCGACATGGCTTACCATACCCGGTGCGTGTGCAGGGCCAAACCCCAGTCGCTGGTCATCGCCGATCTCCCGTTCATGAGTTACGCCACAGCCCAACAGGCCATGGATAGCGCTACGCAACTGATGCAGGCTGGGGCGCACATGGTCAAGATGGAAGGTGGCACGTGGCTCAGTGACACCATCAGCAAGTTGGTGGAACGGGGTATTCCCGTTTGCGCTCATCTGGGCCTGACCCCGCAATCGGTCAATACCTTCGGCGGCTTCAAGGTCCAGGGGCGGACGCCCAAAGAAGCGAAATCCATCCTGGCGGACGCGGTGGAGATTCAGGACGCCGGAGCCCGCTTGCTGGTCCTGGAATGTATTCCCTCGCACCTGGCCGCCGACATCAGCCGCAAACTGGATATCCCGGTTATCGGCATAGGCGCAGGGCCAGATACGGACGGCCAGGTTCTGGTCATGCACGATCTGCTGGGGCTATCCCAGCACACTGCCCGCTTCGTGCAAAACTTCATGGAGGGACAGTCGACTATCCCCGACGGCCTCAGGGCCTTTGTCGATGCGGTCAAATCCGGACAATATCCGCAGGAAGAACATACCTACAGTTGAACTTCCAGGCAAAGCATGGTCCGACCATGCAAGCCTTCGTTAGAGCCTACTGTTAACACGTGTCACCTGAACACAGATGTGATTTCAGAGTGCTTCTTTTCGTAACAATTTATGTGAATTTTCCCTAAAAACCCGTTGCCGGGTGGGGGGTGTTGGGGCATACTTCATCGCGACCCCGGGGTAATACACTCTCATGGGCGGGTTAAAAACTAGTGCTTTTTACTGGTTTAGCGTCACCATTCCGTAGCACAGGGATAAGGTAGATATGCGAACTTATAGCAGCAACGCTCAGTTACAATCCGCGCTATGCGGTTTTCATCGCAATGGCCAAAGCATCGCCTTTGTCCCGACGATGGGCAATCTGCATGAAGGGCACTTGGATCTGGTGCGCAAGGCGCGCCAATTGTGCGACGTGGTCGTTGTCAGCATTTTCGTTAATCCTCTGCAATTCGGTCCCAGTGAAGACCTTGACGCCTACCCCCGCACTTTGGCTGCGGACAAGGAAAAATTGTTCAGCGAAGGAGTTCAGGTGTTATATACGCCTGGCGTGGAGGAGATTTACCCTGAAGGAATGCAGGCCCAGACTCTCGTGCATGTTCCGGAATTAGGCGAAACGCTATGCGGCAGCAGCAGACCGGGTCATTTCGATGGCGTTACCACAGTAGTCAGCAAACTGTTCAATATCGTACAGCCCGATGTCGCAGTTTTTGGTGAGAAGGACTTTCAACAATTGTCCATTGTTCGCAAAATGGTCAAAGACCTGTGCATGCCCATCGCCATAGTAAGTGTCGCCACCAACCGGGACCAGGATGGTCTGGCCAGGAGTTCTCGCAACGGTTACCTCTCCTTTGATCAGCGGCGTATTGCGCCTGTCCTGAACCAGACACTGAATAGTTGCCGCGAGGCCATCGCTTGCGGCTTTGACAATTTTCTCCAACTGGAGTCGCACGCCCGCATGAAGTTGCTGCAAGCTGGCTTTGATCCGGACTATTTTGCGATTCGCGATGCACGCACCCTGCGTACGGTCACCGAAGACACTGAGGAAATAGCCATCCTGGCAGCTGCCCGACTGGGATCTACCCGTCTCATCGACAACGTGAGACTATCCCTCAATCCTGTATCCGATTGGGGCATGCTGGCCAGCGGCCACTAATTACCCACGATCCGTTTTTGACCTTTCTGCATGGAGCAACTTGCACAACAGAGTCGTGCAGGTATTATTCTGTACTGACCTGATACTCTGACGGAAAGACCGCCATGTCTGAATTTCTGACTCGTCCAGTACCCGCCAATTTCAAAGATGCTCACATCAACGCCGAAACTTATCAGGCGATGTACCAGCGCTCACTGGAGGATCCTGAGGGCTTCTGGTCAGAGATGGCCAACGCGTTTCTGTCCTGGGAAAAAGCGTGGGACAGAGTCGTCCGCTATGACTTCGCCAACGGCGATGCCGAATGGTTCGCTGGAGGTAAGCTCAATGTCTGCTACAACTGCATTGACCGGCATCTCCCGCAACGCGCTCACCAGACCGCGCTGATCTGGGAGGGAGATGATCCCGCCGACAGCAAGCATATCTCCTATGGCGAATTGCACGAACACGTCTGCAAACTGGCCAATACCCTCAAGGCCCGCGGTGTGCGCAAGGGCGACCGTGTCTGCATTTACATGCCGATGATTCCTGAAGCCGCCTATGCCATGCTCGCCTGTACCCGTATCGGCGCGGTGCACTCAGTCGTGTTCGGCGGATTTTCTCCCGAAGCGCTGAAAGATCGTATATTGGATTCTGACTGCCAGACACTGATCACGGCTGATGAAGGTGTGCGCGGCGGCAAGCACATACCGCTCAAAGCCAATGCGGATAAGGCGCTGGCATCCTGTCCCAATGTTCATACCTGTCTGGTGGTAAAGCGCACCGGCGCAGAGATCGCCTGGCAGGCGGGTCGGGACATCTGGTACCACGACACAGTCGATCATGCGGCCATTGACTGCGCGCCGGTATCCATGGATGCGGAAGACCCGCTATTTATCCTGTACACCTCTGGCTCTACCGGCAAACCGAAGGGGGTGCTGCATACCACAGGCGGCTACCTGCTGCAGGCCGCCATGACATTCAAGTATGTGTTCGACTATCGCGAAGGTGAAATTTTCTGGTGCACCGCTGATGTCGGCTGGGTCACTGGCCACACTTATATCCTCTATGGCCCGCTCGCCAACGGCGCCATCTCACTCATGTTTGAGGGCATCCCGACCTACCCTGACGCGGGCCGCTGCTGGGAGATAATCGATAAACACCAGGTCAATACATTTTATACAGCACCTACCGCAATCCGCGCGCTGCACGCACTGGGTAATGATCCGGTCACTCGCAGCTCGCGCGCCAGCCTGCGACTGCTGGGCACCGTAGGGGAGCCCATCAATCCGGAGGCATGGGAATGGTATTACAACGTGGTCGGTGACGCGCGCTGCCCCATCGTAGACACCTGGTGGCAAACGGAAACCGGTGGCCAAATGATTACACCGCTACCTGGCGCTACCGACCTGAAACCGGGCTCAGCCACTCTGCCCTTCTTTGGCGTTGAGCTGGCCCTGTTGAATGAGGCCGGTGCTGAAATTGAAGGGCCCGGCGCCGGGTATCTTGTGATCAAGTCCTCTTGGCCCAGCCAGATTCGCACCGTGTACGGCGACCACCAGCGCATGATCGACACCTATTTCAAACCCTACCCCGGTTACTATTTCACCGGTGACGGAGCCAGCCGCGACGAGGACGGTTATTATCGCATCACCGGCCGCGTAGATGACGTGCTCAACGTGTCCGGACATCGCATGGGTACCGCCGAAATTGAAAGCGCACTGGTACTGCACGAACTGATCGCTGAGGCTGCCGTAGTGGGCTACCCCCACGACATCAAAGGCCAGGGCATACACGCTTACGTCACGCCAATGCTGGGTGTGGAGCCCACCGAAAAACTGCGCGCGGAACTGGTAGCCCTGTGTGTCGCAGAAATTGGCGCCATCGCCAAACCCGATATTATCCAGTGGGCACCGGGGCTACCCAAAACCCGCTCAGGAAAAATCATGCGCCGCATCCTGCGCAAAATTGCAGAAAACGAGTTGGACAGCCTGGGCGACACCAGCACGCTCGCGGACCCGTCAGTGGTGGAAAACCTGGTGGCCAACCGTCCGGTGTAGATGTCCCCGCACAAAAAAAGGGATGCGCCTCGCGGCACATCCCTCTATAACACAGATTTTTCTCTAGTGCTGGAGATTACTCAACAACTTCCTGCTCAGCCGTCTCCTCTACTGCCGTAGCCTCATCCTCTAGCAATTCCTTGATGGAAAGCTTGATACGGCCACGCTGATCCACATCCAACACCTTGACACGCACTGTCTGACCTTCCTTGAGGTGATCGGATACATTTTCCACTCGTTCATTGGCAATCTGGGAAATATGTACCAACCCGTCCTTGCCAGGCAGGATATTCACGAAAGCGCCAAAGTCCACGATACGCGCTACGGTTCCGGTGTATACCGCACCTACTTCTGCTTCTGCGGTGATTTCCTGAACCAGAGCGACAGCCGCATCCCGAGAGGCCTGGTCCTGACCAAAGATACGCACAGTACCATCATCATCAATATCAACAGTCGCGCCGGACTGTTCAGTGATAGAGCGAATAGTCACGCCGCCCTTACCGATGATATCCCGGATCTTGTCGGAATCGACTTTCAGCGTGATCATGCTGGGCGCATTTTCGGAGGTTACCGCGCGAGCTGCCGGCAGCACTGCGTTCATCTGTCCGAGAATATGCAAACGAGCGACCTGCGCCTGTTCCAGAGCAACTTCCATAATCTGCTCATTGATGCCTTCGATCTTGATGTCCATCTGCAGGGCGGTCACACCCGCCGCAGTACCGGCCACTTTGAAGTCCATGTCGCCCAGGTGATCTTCATCACCCAGGATGTCGGTGAGTACGGCAAACTGGTTACCTTCCTTCACCAGGCCCATAGCAATACCGGCTACGGGTGCTTTCAGGGGTACGCCTGCAGCCATCAGTGCCAACGAACCAACACAAACGGATGCCATGGAACTGGAACCGTTGGACTCGGTGATCTCGGAGACCACGCGGATGGTGTAGGGAAACTCTTCACTATTGGGCAGCACCGCCGCCAGGCCACGACGCGCCAATCGACCATGACCTACTTCGCGACGACCAGTGAAGCCAACACGACCAGCTTCACCCACAGAGTAAGGAGGAAAATTGTAGTGCAGCATGAAAGGATCACGGCGCTCGCCTTCCAGCGCATCTATGATCTGCGCGTCTCGCGTGGAACCCAGCGTCACAGCGCCGATTGCCTGGGTTTCGCCGCGGGTGAACAGGGCGCTGCCGTGAACCTTGGCCAGCACATCCACTTCACAGGCGATAGGGCGAACAGTGCGGTTATCGCGACCGTCGATACGAGGATCACCGGACAGAATGCGCTTGCGCACCAGATTTTTTTCGACTTTTTTGAAGATATCCTTCACTTCGTCGGCAGAGGGACCGCCGTCTATCGCCAGTGCGGCAACCGCCGCGTCGCGAATCGCGCCCACACGCTCGTAGCGCGCCGCTTTCTCGGTGATGCGATAAGCCTCGCCCAACTCAGCCTTGACCTGGCCCTCAACCGCGCTCAGCAGTTCTGTATTGACTGCAGGCGATTGCCACTCCCAACGGGGTTTGCCCGCTTCTGCCACCAGCTCATTGATGGCCTGTATGACCACCTGCATTTCCTGGTGAGCGTACAGCACAGCGCCCAGCATCTGGTCCTCGGTCAATTCCTTGGCCTCGGACTCCACCATCAATACCGCATCCTTGGTGCCAGCGACTACCATGTCGAGTTTACTTTCAGCCAACTGCGCATAGGTGGGATTCAGGAAGTAGCCGCGGGCCTCATTGAAGCCGACACGGGCACCGCCAATTGGGCCATTGAATGGGCAGCCAGAAATCGCCAATGCGGCTGAAGTGCCAATCATGGCGGGGATATCCGGATCGATATGCTTGTCCGCCGACATCACAGTGCAGATGACCTGTACCTCGTTCATAAAACCTTTGGGGAACAAAGGGCGGATGGGGCGATCGATCAGGCGAGAAGTCAGGGTTTCCTTTTCACTGGGGCGCGCCTCGCGCTTGAAAAAGCCGCCGGGAATCTTGCCGACAGCATAGGTTTTTTCCTGGTAGTGGACTGCCAGCGGGAAAAAATCCTTGCCCGGCTGCTGGGTTTTCTCCGCGACCACGGTACACAGTACGGAGGTGTTCTCGACCGTCACCAGGACCGCTCCGCTCGCCTGACGAGCAATGCGACCGGTTTCCAGGGTGATTGTCTGGCCGCCGTACTGGAATGTTTTAGTTACTGGATTCACATTATTTCTCCATTTCTCAATATGACACCGGGGCGTTCCCATGAACGCCCCGGCAGGGATACAGCCTATCTGCGCAGACCGAGTCGCTTGATCAGATCACTGTAGCGCTGTGTGTCCTTGCGCTTGAGGTAGTCCAGCAGCTTGCGTCGCTGGTTAACCATGCGGATCAGTCCTCGGCGAGAGTGGTGGTCATGCGAATGCGACTGGAAGTGCCCCTGCAACTGCTCAATGTTCGCGGTCAGCAGTGCTACCTGTACTTCCGGGGAACCGGTGTCGCCAGCGCCTACCTGGTACTCTTTTACGATTTCTGCTTTCTTTTCAGCTGTTAATGCCATGCTAGTTTCCTCTTGATTAATCTGCCTCAGGCGGCGTACCGCCCTTCGTTAATGAAAGAGCCTGTCCGTGCAGATTTACAGACAGGTTCGCGTCACCTTCAGGTGACAATCAGGCGACGCGGCGCCACGCGCCCGTCGTCCAATATCTCTCCAACTCCCAAAAACTCGCCACTGTGCAGTGCGACGCGCACAATACCACCACGGGGCGCGTTTGGCACCATCACCGGTTGCCCCTGGCGCATATAGAAACCACCGGATTCGCTGAGTCGAACCAGGGGCAGCGCACCAAGAGCTACATCAGCGGGTAATAAAAAGTTATCCAACCCATGGAACTCACTACTGTCCTGCAGCGCCTCCAGTGTGCTCAGTGCCAGACTGTCCTCAATACTGAAAGGTCCGGCCCTGGTCCGACGCAGTGCACTAACGAAGGCGCCGTAACCCAGGACCCGTCCCAGGTCCTCTGCCAGCGACCTGACGTAGGTACCCTTGCTGCACTCGAGATAAATATCCACCTCGGGCTTCTCGCCGCCGCGGAAGGCGCGCAGCTGCAACTGCTTTATGACCACCGGACGCGGTTTGCGTTCAACTTCCAGACCCTTGCGCGCCAGCTTGTATAGCGGCTGTCCATCCTGCTTGATGGCGGAAAACATCGAGGGAATCTGCTCGATCTCTCCCTCAAAAGCCTGCAGAGCAGCGATCACATCCCGCTCGGTAATGCCACTCGCATCCGTGTCTTCCAACACCCGGCCTTCGGCGTCACCGGTGTCAGTAACCGTGCCCAGTACAAAAGTACTTTCGTAGGCCTTGTCCGCATCCAGCAGGTACTGGGAAAACTTGGTCGCCTCGCCAAAACACAGGGGCAACACGCCCGTGGCCAACGGGTCAAGGCTGCCGGTATGGCCGGCCTTGGCCGCGAAGTACAAGCGTTTAACTCTCTGTAATGCCTGATTGGAGCTAAGCCCAATGGGCTTATCCAACACCAAAACACCATCCACCGCACGCCCGCGGCGACGCCTCGACACCAGCTAGTCCCCTGCCTCGTCATGATCGCGCAGACCCAAATCACGATCGGCTTCAGCAGCGCGTCTGATCAAGTTTTCCAGGTCGCGGCCGCGGCCCACGCTGGAATCAAAATAAAACCGCAACTGCGGCACACTGCGCATATTGCTACTCCGGGAAAGTTGGCTGCGCAGGAAGCCCGCTGCCTTGTTCAGGGCCTCGGTTGACTCGCTTGCATCCTCGCTCGAATCACTACCCATCATCGTATAGTAGACTCTGGCGTGACCGAGATCGCGACTCACGTCTACCCCGGTAATACTGACCATGCCCACCCTGGGATCCCGCACTTCGTGCTGGATCAGGGCGGCCAACTCACGCTGCAGATAATCCGCCACGCGCTGGGTTCTGGCATATTCTTTGGCCATTGGTCGCGCTCAATAAAGACGCCGCTCACAGTGAGCGGGCTATCTCCTTAACCTCGTATACCTCGATGAGGTCGCCCACTCTCACATCAGTGTAGTTCTTCACACCGATTCCGCACTCCATGCCATTGCGCACCTCGCTGGCATCGTCCTTGAAACGACGCAATGATTCGAGCTCGCCCTGGTAGATAACTACACTATCGCGCAGCACGCGGATCGGTTTGGAACGATAGACAGTTCCCTCGATTACCATGCAACCCGCAATCTGACCATACTTGGGTGATCGGAATATGTCGCGAACTTCGGCAATGCCGAGTATCTCTTCCCTCAATTCAGGCGCCAGCATGCCCGTAAGAGCCAGCTTCACATCGTCAATCAGATCGTAAATAACATTGTAATAGCGCAGATCAACGCCTTCGTCCTCCACTAATTTGCGCGCCGTGTTATCAGCCCGCACATTGAAGCCGAATATGACTGCACTGGATGTTACCGCCAGATTGACATCTGTCTCTGTGATACCGCCGACACCGCCGTTTACAATATTGACCTGAACTTCTTCGTTCCCGAGTTCCAGCAGGGCGGACTGAATTGCTTCCAGTGATCCGCGCACATCTGCCTTTACCACAACATTGAGCATTTTCTTTCCGCCGGCCGCCATGCTCTCGAACATGTTATCCAGCTTGGCGGCATGCTGACGCTGCATTTTCTTGTCGCGAGTCTTTTCCTGACGGAAATCCGCTACTTCACGCGCGCGCTTTTCACTCTCGACAACAGCGAATAAATCGCCAGCCGCAGGGGTGGCATCCAGACCCAAAATTTCCACAGGTATGCTGGGGCCCGCCTCCTCGATTGCCTGGCCATTCTCATCCAACATGGCCCGCACTCGCCCGAACTGCAGGCCGGCAAGTACTATATCGCCTTTGCGCAAAGTGCCGCTCTGGACCAACAGGGAGGCGACCGGACCGCGCCCCCTGTCCAGACGGGACTCGATAACTATACCTTGTGCAGGCACATCGCGGGCGGCGGTCAGTTCCAGCAATTCCGCCTGCAACAAAATCGCATCAAGCAGCTCATTAACGCCTTCACCAGTGTGGGCAGAGACCTTAATAAATTGCGTATCGCCACCCCACTCCTCGGGAATGACATCTTTGGCGGCAAGCTCGCTCTTGATCCGCTCAAGATCTACCCCGGGCTTGTCGATTTTATTTATCGCCACAATAATCGGTACTTTAGCAGCCTTGGCGTGTTTGACGGCTTCTTCAGTCTGGGGCATGACACCATCATCAGCAGCCACCACCAGGATTACGATATCCGTACTCTTTGCACCGCGCGCGCGCATCGCAGTGAACGCCGCGTGCCCCGGGGTATCAAGGAATGTGATCATGCCGTGTTCAGTTTCCACATGATATGCGCCGATGTGTTGCGTAATGCCACCCGCTTCACCCGAGGCCACCTTGCTTTTACGAATATAGTCCAACAGGGACGTCTTGCCGTGATCCACGTGGCCCATCACGGTGACCACTGGCGCGCGCGACTCTTCGGTACCCTCGTGTTGCGACAGGGTTTCTTCCAGCCTTTCCTCCAACGCATCGGCACTGATGAGTTTGACCGAGTGACCAAACTCTTCCACCACCAGCGTCGCCGTATCCCGATCTATCATCTGGTTGATCGTGGCCATCACGCCGAGCTTCATTAACTCCTTGATAACTTCGCCGGACTTGACTGACATCTGCTGAGCCAGGTCCGCAACAGAAATCATGTCCAAAAGCTCAACTTCGTGTATTTTCCTTTCCGTGGGCATTTCAAAACCGTGTTTGGAGTGCTCCGCATGGGCCGCCTTGATTTTCTTGCGACCGCCCCGACGGCGACTCATACCTGATTCTGACTCCAGGTCCGCCAGAGATAAATTGTGGTTGCGCTGTTTGCCCCGACCGACAGGTGCATTGCGAGCCAACTTGCTTCGAGGTTTACGAGAATCGTCTTCACCGCCAGGAGGAGTAGATGAAACTTCATGCAGGCGTTTGGGGCGCTTTACACCCTCCTTTGCTTTCTCTTTAGTCTTCGCCAGAGACTTCAAGCTTGACTAACTCCTCTGCGGCCTTGCGCGCATCGATTGCCGCCTGCCGCAAAGCGGCTTCATCAGCTTCCTTGAGCCTGCGACGGGCCGCAGCCCGTTGCCGCAGAACTTCGGGATCGAGGTTAGCCGGATCTTCATCGGAGGTAGCTTCCAGCTCCGATCACCACCGCAGCGAGCTGCTCTCTTTCGGCTGCTGCAGCTACTTTGGCCTCTACTGCAGCTGCAGCTTGAGCAGCCGCATCTTCTGCCTCTGGAAGATCATGCGCTTGTAGTTCATCATCATGTAGCGCCCCTGCATCACCCAACTCGTCCGCGTCGCGCTTCACATAAGTACGTTTCTTTCGTACTTCGACATTGACGGTTTTTTTGCCCTGTGCTCCGGATGTGCGCAATGTACTTAGAGTCTTGCGCTTCAATGTAATACGCTTGGGAGTCTCCGTAGCTTCCCCATGACTTCGCTTCAGGTATTTGAGCAAAGTCTGCTTATCTTCATCAGACACAGCCTCTTCTGCTTCCGTGTGTGGCAATCCCGCTTCTTTCATCTGCGTCAACAGACGTTCAGAGGAGGCGCCTACCACTTCCGCGAGCTGCTGTACTGTCACCTGACCCATTCAATATTCTCCTTGGTACCCTGTCGTAGTGCGGTTAACCTTGCCGTGCCAGATTACTACTCTGCCTCGGCAAACCAGGGTGCCCTTGCAGTCATAATCAATTCACCGGCACGCTCTTCGGTCATATCCGGGATATCCATGAGGTCTGCGACGCCCTGTTCCGCGAGATCTTCCATAGTAACGATCGCGCGGCTCGCCAGGATGTAGGCCAGATGGCGGTCCATACCGTCCATGGTTAGTAAGTCCTCTGCCGGCTCATGGGCACCCAACTGCTCCTCAGACGCGATCGCCTGGGTCAGCAAGGCGTCTTTGGCGCGTGCACGCAACTCCTCTGCGATCTCCTCATCGAAGCCCTCAATGGCCATCATTTCCTCCAGCGGCACGTAGGCGACTTCTTCCAGCGTTGTAAATCCCTCTTCCACCAGAATTTCGGCCACATCCTCATCGATATCCAGGGCATCGACAAAGACCTTTATAACCTGACCGGATTCCGCTTCGTGCTTCTCGGCAGCATCTTCCAGGCTCATGACATTAATGGTCCACTTGGTTAGCTGGGCAGCCAGGCGTACGTTCTGGCCTGCGCGACCGATCGCCTGGGCCAGATTCTCTTGAGATACCGCTACATCCATGGTGCCACTGTCCTCATCCATCACTATGGACTCGACTTCGGCCGGCGCCATGGCATTGATTACCAGTTGTGCAGGGTTGTCATCCCACAACACAATATCGACACGCTCATTATCCAGTTCGTTCGATACCGCCTGCACACGTGAGCCGCGCATACCAACGCACGCGCCGACGGGATCGATGCGCTGGTCATTGGTTTTTACAGCGATTTTGGCACGAGAACCAGGGTCACGCGCTGCGGCGCGAATCTGAATCACTCCCTCCGCGATCTCGGGCACTTCGATTTTGAACAGCTCTATCAACATTTCCGTACAGGAGCGGCTCAGTATCAACTGGGGTCCGCGGGATTCGGTGCTTATCTCCTTGAGGATCGCCCGTACGCGGTCATTGACCCGGAACGTCTCTCGCCCAACCAATTGATCCCGCGGCAACAATCCCTCGGCATTATTGCCCAGATCAACAATAACGTTGTCGCGTGTTACTTTCTTGACTGTCCCGGCAACCAGTTCACCCACGCGGTTCAGGTATTGCTGCACGACCTGGGCGCGTTCGGCATCACGAACTCTTTGCACAATCACCTGCTTGGCTGTTTGCGCTGCAATACGCCCAAATTCAACATTTTCCACCCGCTCTTCGTAAATATCGCCGGGTTTCAAATTTGGATCCTGCTCTATGGCTTCCTCTGTGGTGAACTGTGTTCCCAACAGGGCCATTTCGTCATCCGGCACCACCAGCCAACGACGTACAGACACATAGTCACCTGTTTTGCGATCAATGGTGACGTGGATATCAGCATCCTCGTCATAACGTTTTTTGGTCGCCGTTGCCAACGCCAGCTCAATTGCTTCGAAGATAATGTCTTCTGACACCCCCTTCTCATTGGAGACAGCCTCAGCCACCAACAGAATTTCTTTCGTCATCTCAAGCCTCGCCAGTTCACTTGCCGCGTTCAGACGCGGGGTTGTACACGCGCCTTTTCAATCGCGCCATAGGGCAACACGAACTCGTGATCGTCTATCTGAATCACTACGTCCTCACCCTCAATACCTTTCAACATTCCCTTGAACTTGCGACGCCCCTCAAAAGCGCTGCGCAAGCGCAAGTCCACAATTTCGCCCACATAACCGGAATACTGTTCCAGATTGAACAACAGGCGATCCATTCCGGGAGAAGACACTTCCAGGGTATATTCCCCGGTAATCGGATCTTCAACATCCAGAATGCTACTCACCTGTTCGCTGACGACAGCGCAATCATCGACAGTAATGCCAGCGGGGCTATCGATATAAACCCGCACAACGCTGTGCCTGCCCTGCGCCACATGCTCCACACCCCATAACACGTAGCCGAGTGCAGCCACCGTGGATTCCAGCATGCCTGCAATCTGCTGAGCTTTGCTCGCCATAGGCAGATTTGTTCTCCATTTACGAAAAAAGCCCCTAAAAAGGGGCTTTTTCATCTTCACACTGTCGATTCAGGAGCTGACAGTGCTAATTGGTAGCGGGGGCCGGATTTGAACCGACGACCTTCGGGTTATGAGCCCGACGAGCTACCAGGCTGCTCCACCCCGCATCAAAACTTCCTCGCCTGTGACAAGCCCCTCGGCAAGCCACTCTGGACCCCTCTCGTCTAAGGGGCCCAATTTCGAGGCTGTGCATTATAGGTAGGGGTCCTATCCCGGTCAACCTTGTGAGGACCGAAAAGCAGACTAATTTTCGAGGAAGTTGGCGTGCGGGGTAAATGCCTTCTGCACATGGCAAGACTCAGCCGATATTAATGATGAACCATTTTCGTGATCATATTCCTGCCCTTTGGCAAACCTCGTGGCGAGAGCAACAAGATTGCCAGCTTCTCAATTCAACTATTTTTTCCCCTAAATTCAATTAGTTAAATTTCAAAACCTGAAGGAAGACTGGCCCGGCAAGGGAATGGTCATCCTCTCTAACTAATAAGGGTCCACGCTATATCCAGTATGTTGGTGCCGAAGGCGGGACTCGAACCCGCACAAGCATAGCTCACTACCCCCTCAAGATAGCGTGTCTACCAATTCCACCACTTCGGCAATGTCTTTCGTTACATCAATCCGTGCTGGGCAGGTCATCCTCCGCTGGCGCTGTGGCTGCCGGGGGAGTGTTATCCAGAGCGGGCAATTCATCCTCTACTGCTGCGGCTTTGGTCTCAACCGCCGCGGGGATCGCCAGGTCCAATTCATCGGCGACGACCGACCGCTTGCTGACCAGCAACGCCAAGCTAAAACTGGTGGCAAAGAATAGGACGACCAGCCAGGCAGTTGCTTTGGTCAACACATTACCGCTGCCCGAGCTGCCAAACAATGTCTGGGAACCCCCTGCTCCAAATGACGCGCCCATTTCTGCACCCTTGCCCTGCTGCAACATAATCAGGCCAATGATAGCCAATGCGATAAGCAGGTGTGCTGCTAAAATAAACTGTTCCATAGTCGTCCAGCCCCTCCAGGGGACAGTTACAAATCTCTTGTCAGGCAGTGGCTGCGTTTATAATCGCCAAAAAGTCTGCTGCCACCAGGGCAGCCCCGCCAACCAGTGCGCCATCGATATCAGGCTGTGCAAACAGCTGCGCCGCATTATTCGCCTTTACACTTCCGCCATACACTACCCGTGTTGCCGCCTGGTCTACTCCGGCAATGTCACCAAGACTGGCTCGAATAAACGCGTGCATATCCTGCGCCTGTTCCGGGGTGGCGGTAAGCCCCGTGCCAATCGCCCACACCGGTTCATACGCTATCACCAGCGTGTGCAGGTCTGCCTGATCCGCCAGTGCGCAATTCAACTGCGCTTTGACTACGGCTTCAGCTGAGCCAGCTTCGCGCTGCTCGCGCGTTTCGCCCACACATACAATGGGCTGCAAACCCGCCTCTACCGCAGCAGTTAACTTCGCTGCAACCAACGCATCGGATTCACCGTGGTACTGGCGCCGCTCCGAATGTCCCAGAATCACCCAGCGACAACCCATTTCAGCCAACATGCCCGGGGCGACTTCACCGGTATAGGCACCGGACTGCCTGTGACTACAATCCTGCGCCCCTACTGAGATGGAAGTCGCCGCGCACAATTCCAGAGCTTGCGCCAGGTGCACATACGTGGGACATACAACCACCTGCGGCCTGAACGACTGGGCAGCGCTCACCAGATCGCTGAGCAACGCCTGCACACTGGCCCGGGAGCCATTCATCTTCCAGTTACCTACAACCAGAAGCTGGCGCATCTGAGCCTCCCGGCGAAAAAAGCGGTCGCAATCTTAACCAAGATAGCTCCCGGTGACAAGGAAGATCCCTGGGCACTGGCCGGGATGACCACGTAGTCATCGAAGCGAGAATCCGCTCGACTTCTGCCGCCAGTTCTGCGCACAACAGCTGCACTTCCTCGCGGCTCTTGCCCTCGACCATCACCCGAACCTTGGGCTCAGTGCCAGAAGGGCGCAACAGAACTCGTCCTTCCGCTCCCAGTCGCTGCTCTACAGATGCCACTGCAGCACTTATTTCCGGATAATCGTCCAGCTTGATTTTGCCACCCACCATGACATTGATCATGGTCTGGGGGTACATGGTGATGCCCGCTCGCAGTGCCGCCAGATTGCCCTGCGCCGCCTGCAGTGCCATCAGTACCTGCAGTGAGGCGATGATCCCATCGCCGGTAGTCGTCACATTGGAGCATATGATATGCCCGGAAGATTCACCGCCCAACAGCCAACCGTTCGCCTCCATCTGTGCCTTGACGTAACGATCGCCCACCTGGGCTCGGACAAACTGCAGTCCAGCCTCCTGCAGGGCTAACTCAAGCCCCAAATTCGACATCTGGGTACCCACGACACCGGCGTCACTGATTCCTGTGGCAAGGCGGTACATGGCAATGATATAGACCAACTCATCCCCATCAATAATCTCGCCCTTCTCATCCGTCATCAACACACGGTCACCGTCACCATCGTAAGCAATGCCGATATCCGCACCCTGCTGCCTGACCAGTTCCGACAGCGCGGCCATATCGGTGGAACCCACGCCTTCATTGATGTTGAAACCGTCCGGCTGCACGCCCATGGTGATCACCTCCGCCCCCAGCTCGCTGAGGACACTCGGAGCGATGTGATACGTCGCGCCATGCGCACAATCCACGGCGATGCGCAGGCCGCGCAGACTGAAACCCTCGGGCACCGTCGATTTGCAGAATTCAATATACCGTCCGGCGGCATCGTCGACCCGCAGTACCTTGCCAATATTGCGCGACTGCACTGTGGTGAGTTCCAGCTCCAGTTCCGCCTCGATGGCATGCTCTATCTCATCGGAGAGCTTGGACCCGTCAGCACCAAAAAACTTGATGCCATTGTCATAAAAGGGATTGTGTGAGGCGCTGATCACTATGCCAGCATCAGCATTCTGCTTGCGGGTCATGAGCGCAACCGCGGGTGTTGGCATGGGCCCCAGTAGTTTCACATTCACCCCGGCGGCTACCAGTCCGGCCTCCAGCGCAGACTCAAACATATATCCGGAAACGCGCGTATCCTTGCCGATAATGACCAGGCAGCGCCCCTCCCGGTTAATCTCCCTGGCGAATACGCGGCCACTGGCCCAGCCAAGCTTGAGCATAAAATCCGGTGTGATGGGAAACTCGCCCACTTTGCCGCGAATGCCATCGGTACCAAAATAGCGTTTAGTCATATACCTGCCCACTCCTCCAATGCCACCCACATCGCCACCGCGTCTGCGGTGGCGGCGACGTCGTGTGTCCGTATCACTGCGGCGCCACGCTCCGCTGCCAGTACCGCGAGAGCCAAACTGGCCGGCAGGCGCTGCTCCACATCCCGGCCCAGCAGTTTCCCAATTAAAGATTTGCGCGACAGCCCCACCACCAGCGGCAAACCCATTGCTGCCAACCGGGGCAAGCCTTGCAGCAGTTGCATATTGTGGCGCAACGGACTTGCCGAATCCAAACCCGGGATCCAGCAACAACCGCTCTCGCGCTATACCCTGTCGCTCGCAGGCCTCTACCCTGCCCTGCAGGTATGCAGCGACCTCAGTCACGACATCGACATAATGCGGCGCGACCTGCATGGTGCCCGGCTCGCCTTGCATGTGCATCAGGCAGACAGGCAGGCCGGTGTCCGCTGCCGCCGCCAGCGCGCCATCGCGGGTGAGCGCGCGAACATCATTCAACAGACCCGCGCCGGCAGCGGCGGCCTCTCGCATCAACGTCGGCGAACTGGTGTCTACTGAAATCACTACCGCCAGTTCAGCGGCGATACGTCCCACCAGTGGCAACACCCTATCCATTTCTTCATCCGGCGAGACCGGATGGGCACCTGGCCGGGTAGACTCCCCACCGATATCCAGAATAGCGGCACCCGCCGCTGCCATCTCCCGCGCGCGCGCCATTGCACGCTCAATATCAAGCCGCGAACCCCGGTACAGGGTACCGCCGTCAGAAAAGGAGTCTGGTGTCGTATTGATAACACCCATGATAACCGGGCGAGTTAAATCAAGCTTGCGCCCGGCGCATTCCAGCACCGGGCCGTCTGAATATTGCAGGTGAGACACTAGCCTACCGCGATCAATGCTCGCCGGCAGGCCCGCCAATCGGACTGCCGGAGGAACCATCCTGCGAGGCGCCCATGTGGACCTCAGAGACAGCATCTCCGCCGGTACCGCCCCAATCCTTGGGCTCCCTGGGCTCACGCCCGGCCATAATGTCATCGATCTGTCCGGCATCGATGGTTTCGTAGAGCATCAGCGCCTGCGCCATCAGGTGCAGTTTGTCGGCATTTTCTTCCAGAATTTTTTTCGCAGTAGCGTAGCATTCATCGATGATGCGCCGGATCTCCTGATCAATCTGCTTGGCGGTATCCGCAGACACCACCAGGTGTTGCTGGCCGGCGCTGCGACCCAGGAAAACTTCCTCGGTTGCCTCGTCATACATCAGGGGCCCCATTTTCTCCGACAATCCCCATTTGGTGACCATTTTGCGGGCGATGTCCGTCGCGCGCTGAATGTCATTCGATGCGCCGGTAGTCACACCATCCTTGCCGAGCGTCATTTCCTCGGCAATACGACCACCAAACAGGCTACAAATCTGGCTTACGATAAACCTGCGACTGTGGCTGTACCTATCTTCCTCCGGCAGGAACATGGTCACACCCAGAGCCCGCCCTCGCGGAATAATACTTACTTTGTAGACGGGATCGTGCTCGGGCATGAGGCGGCCCACAATCGCGTGGCCCGCTTCGTGATAGGCGGTATTGCGTTTTTCATCCTCGGACATGACCATGGATTTGCGCTCAGCGCCCATCATTATCTTGTCCTTGGCCAACTCAAACTGGTTCATACCGACGGTTCGCACATTGCTGCGGGCGGCAAACAACGCGGCCTCATTCACCAGATTCGCCAGGTCAGCACCGGAGAAGCCCGGCGTGCCGCGGGCAATTTTGGATGCCTCCACATCCTCGGCCAGGGGCACCTTGCGCATGTGTACTTTCAATATTTGTTCACGGCCGCGGATATCCGGCAGACTCACAACCACCTGGCGGTCGAAGCGGCCCGGGGCGCAGCAGAGCCGGATCCAGAACATCGGGACGGTTGGTCGCAGCGATCACGATCACACCGTCATTCACTTCAAAGCCGTCCATTTCCACCAGCAACTGGTTGAGGGTTTGCTCGCGCTCGTCATGACCACCGCCCAGGCCCGCACCACGGTGACGCCCCACGGCGTCGATCTCGTCGATAAAAATGATGCAGGGCGCCTGCTTCTTGGCCTGGTCAAACATGTCGCGCACACGAGAGGCGCCCACACCGACAAACATCTCCACGAAATCTGAACCGGATATTGAAAAGAAAGGCACTTTCGCCTCACCGGCGATGGCCTTGGCCAGCAAGGTCTTACCGGTTCCGGGCTGGCCTACCATCAGTACACCACGGGGAATACGTCCGCCCAGCTTCTGGAAGCGGCTGGGATCGCGCAGGAATTCCACCAACTCCTGCACATCCTGTTTTGCTTCATCCACCCCTGCCACATCGGCGAAGGTGGTCGTGATCTGATCCTCTCCCAACAGCTTGGCCTTACTCTTGCCAAAGCTCATGGGGCCGCCGCGACCACCGCCGCCACCCTGCATCTGGCGCATGAAGAACATAAACACACCAATAATAATGAGGATGGGAAAGCTGGCTACCAACAACTGGGTCCAGACACTCTGCTGCTCCGGCTTACGGCCCTCCACCACGACCTTGTGTTCCAGCAGGTCATCCATCAGCTTGGGATCTTCGACCATGGGGCGAATGGTCTCAAAGCGGGAGCCGTCGTAGCGCTCACCGATGATCGTCAGGCCATCCACCACAACTTTCTTCACCTGTTCATTTTGAATCTCGGTGATGAGATCGGAATACCCGACCTGCTCAGGAGCACCCTGCATATTGAAATTGTTGAAAACGGACAACAGGACCGCGGCAATCACCAGCCAGAGCAATAAATTCCTTACCATAGTGTTCAATGCCGTTACTCCAACGAGGATATTTGCCAAACCCCACAAGCCCGCAGCGCCGGGGTCATAACCGGGGACAAATATGACACCCCCGGCTCTTCACATTATAGCCACCTCCCATAGAGCTTATTGGGAAATAACAAAGTAAAAAACGCAACGCAGAACCGATTGGATCAATTCACCACGCCACTGTTCAACAATTTACTATACTTGGGGCAATCTCTCCATGTTTCAAGGCACGTGTACTGCCATGATCAGCGGCCCCGGAAGTCCTTTGCCACCATATACACCTCCCTGGAGCGGGGCCTTGAAGCCTTGGGCTTGCGCGTCAAAACCTTGAGAAAGGAGCCTTTGGCGTCCTGGAATACCTGATCAAAGCCCTCCCCATGGAATAGCTTGGCTACAAATGTGCCCCCCGGGGCCAACACCCGCTGCGCCATATCCAGGGCCAATTCCGCCAGATAGATCGCGCGCGGCTGGTCCACTGCGTTCACGCCACTCATGTTCGGTGCCATGTCGGATATCACCAGATCAATCGGCTTATCACCAAGGGCGGCCAGAATCCGCTCGAATACGGGCTCCTCGGTAAAATCCCCCTCGATAAATGTCACGCCGGCCAGACTGTCCATGGGCAGAATATCCGAGGCGATCACCCTGCCGTGATCTCCCACCCGCGCGACCGCCACCTGGGACCAGCCGCCCGGAGCGCTGCCCAGATCCAGCACAGTCATACCGGGACGGATAAGCTTGTCCTTGTCCTGCAACTCCAGCAACTTGTAACAGGCCCGCGAACGATAACCTTCCCGTTGCGCCTGCTGCACATAAGGGTCATCGCGGTGCTCCTTCAACCAGGCTTTACTGGAGGGTCGTTTCTTGGTCATGAGAGGCCACTGTCTTTTCGGTTTCTTGCCCGGGATGCCTTGTGTAGAATGGCCCGCCCCCGCAATGGCGGGCATTGTACCTTGGAACGACTATGAGCAAGAAAGCCAATCAGGACATCAAACAGCTGCGCGCGATCGGCCATAAACTAAAGCCCGTGGTCACCATCGCTGGCAAGGGCCTCACCGAGGGCGTGATCAACGAGCTGGACCGAGCCCTGACCGACCATGAGCTGATCAAGGTCAAGCTGGCCGTGGGCTCACGCGAGGCGCGCGCGGAAATAGCCAGGCAGATCAGTGCGCAATCCGGGGCCGAGATCGTACAGAGTATTGGCAATGTCATCGTCCTGCTGCGCCGCTCCCCACACCTGATCCGCGACTGTCCAATCTGATCAAACCTCTGTAAGATATGGGCGACATCCTCGAGTTTCCATCACAGCGAACCCAGGGCCTGGCTTTTTTGGACCGCCAGCTGCGCGAATTACTCGCGGCAAAAGGCGCAGATGAACAACTGGTTGATTTTGCCGCCAGGCAGCTGACGAAGATGTACGCCCAACTGAGTGAATCCGAACAGTACAGCTTCACCGTCGAGCTGCCTGCGCACCTTGGAGCCCAGGAAAAAGCCAACCTCTATCGCCAGATCAACACGGGACTGGAAGGGATTCGCAAGGAAAATCACGCGCTGCTGGTCAAGATGATGGCGCAACTGGTATTGGCGGAGGTCAGGCTATTTCAACACGAGCGACTTGAATAGTGCGCGGCAGCTTCAGGTAAAGAGGCTGGTCAGTTGATACACCGCCAGTGCTGCTACATACGCGAACAGGAAATAGCCAGCGAACATTTTTACCGCCAGCGAACTTGACCCACTCTCTTTGGAGAGGATCGCCAGAGTGGAAATACACTGCAGCGCGATGGCGAAAAATACCAGCAGCGCGAGTCCGGAGCCCAGCGGCCAGGTCACTGTTCTGAATGTGCTCCACCAGCGGCGCCATTTGTTCATCCGCAGACTCAATCCCAAAAATGGTGCCCAACGTGCCGACAAATACCTCGCGGGCCAGGAAGGAACTTAAAATGGCCACCCCATAACGCCAGTCAAGGCCCAGTGGTGCAAACAGGGGCTCGATGAACTGGCCCATATGTCCCAGCCAGGAAGTGCCCAGATCTGCGCCGAAATTGGGGAAATAGCCTAAAAACCATACGGCTACCGTGACCGCAAAAATGATCTTGCCCGCCTTGGTCACAAAGTGCTTGGAGCGATTCCAGCAGTTACGCAACAGGGGCCGCAGGCTGGGAACCCGGTACGGTGGCAACTCCAGCACAAAGGGCAGGTCGTTATAGTGGTCCTTGCTGGTGCGCGACACCAGCGCGGTCACCAACAGGCCACAAAACATACCGAAGAAATAAATCGCAAACATGGCCAGTCCCTGCCATCCAACCAGGCCGCCGAATGCAGTTCCTGCGGGAATAAATGCAGCGATTAACAACGTATACACAGGCAAACGGGCGGAACAGGGCATCAGGGGTATCGCCATGTAAGTCAGCAAGCGCTTACGCGGCGAATCGATGGCACGGGCGGCGTAAATCGCCGGAATAGCACAGGCCACGCCCGACAGCATGGGAATGAAACTCTTTCCCGTCAGACCGAACAGGCGCAGCGGCTTGTGGCAAATCAGCGCCGCGCGCGCCATGTAGCCGGAGTCTTCCAACAGCCCGATGACAAAGGTCAGGATAAAAATCTGCGGGACAAACACCAGGAAGGCGCCGATGCCGCCAAACAGCGCGTCTGCCGTGAAATCCCTTGCGATTTGGTTGCCAATCCGCGGCACGACCACATCCGCAATGCTGCCGAGCACGCTCTCCACCGCGTCCATCAGCGGCGCCGCCCAGGTGAATATGGACTGGAACAGCAGGTACATGATGAAGAAAAAGGCGATCCCCCCGGTCACGGAGTGCAGGAAAATGCCATCCAGCCGCGTCTGATTCCTGATCAACACATCGCCCTTGGCGCCGAAGCGCTGCGCGAGCTTGTGTGCGGTGTCGCGTAACTGCTCGTCGGATGAGTACGCTTGCTGGCCATCCCACATCCGCTGCGCTTGCACGCGGTAACTGGCGCCTCTTTCAGTGCACTCACCACTGCCTCCAGCCCTTTCCCGGAACGGGCGGAAACGGGAAGCACGCGTGCGCCTGCAGCGCGACGCCCAATGCCTCGGTATCAAGGCTGAGCTTGTGGGAATCCAGCACGTCGATCATGTTGGCCAGCACGGTGACCTGCTTGCCATGTCGCGCGCATTCGCGAATCACCTGGAGTGTGAAATAAAGGCTCTTTTCAAGGCGCGTGGCGTCGACCACACACAACACCTGACTGACATCCGGGTCGAGTAGCGAACGCTCGAAGTACTCGACCGCAACTTTTTCGTCTGCGGAGATAGCCTGCAGCGAGTAGGTGCCGGGGAAATCGATCAGTTCCATCCCCGGCACCGCCTGCACGCGGCCCCAGCTGACATCAACAGTAATGCCCGGAAAATTGGCGACCTTATGGTGCAGTCCGGTCAGCCGATTGAACAACAGGCTTTTACCCGAATTGGGGCTGCCCATCAGCAGAACTTTACTCATTGGGCGAAGTTATCCTCACCAAAACGTGACTAGCGACTTCATCGTCCAGTGAATACACCGTATTGCTGACGCGGTAGACCTTGGGCGCTCCGAAGGCGACCGCATGCAAACACGACACCGTCTCACCGGGATGAAAACCGAACTCCATCAAGCGGATGCGGTACTTCTCATCAAGGGCATTGTCATAGCCCAGAATTTCGCAGCGGTCGCCGGATTTCAGAGACCAGAGATTGAGCTTCATAGCATTCATTCGACCCCAATAAAAATGAGATCATAGTCTAAATGAGAATTATTTTCATTATTATGGCTTAAATATGTTCAGGGTTTTATTAAAAATGCCGCCACACCCACAGTGTTGCGCCCTCTGCAGCCACAAATCAGCCAGCAGTGATCAAATGTGATGCACCTGGTCAATCTCGTACTCGATATCGCCGCCGGGCGCCCGTACGATAACGACATCCCCCTCTTCCTTGCCAATCAGGGCCCGCGCGATGGGTGACCCCACCGAGATCATATTGCCTTTTACATCGGCCTCATCTTCGCCCACGATGCGGTACCTCACTGTGTCCCCCGTCTCGACATTGATCAGGTCGATCGTTGTGCCAAAGATCACCCTGCCTGTCCTGGGAATCGCCGTGATATCGATCACCTGGGCGTTGCCCAGTTTGCCCTCGATCTCCATGATGCGACCTTCGGTAAAACTCTGCTGCTCCCGGGCGGCGTGATATTCGGCGTTTTCCTTGAGGTCACCGTGCGCGCGCGCCTCCGCAATGGCCTGCACAATGCGTGGACGCTCCACCTTTTTCAGGCGCTCCAGTTCCTGCCGCAGTGCGGTCTCTCCGGCCAGCGTCATCGGAAACTTACTCATGCGCCAATTCTCCTGTGCAGGTCCTGGAGACGTCGCACTGTCATTGCACCTTTAAATTTCAACGCCATACAGATCGCCTGGGCCGCAGTCAGTGTGGTTGTATAAAATACCCGGTGGGCCTCGGCACTGGCGCGGATGGGCGCGGAATCCTCGATGGCGCGGCGGCCCTCGGTGGTGTTGATGATGAAGTCTGCTTCATCATTCTTGATCATATCCACAATATGAGGCCGCCCCTCAAGCACTTTGTTGACGCGGCGCACGGTGAGGCCTGCCTGCTCCAGCACCATGGCGGTGCCGCCCGTCGCCACCAGTGAAAAACCCAACTCAGCGAGGTCCCGGGCCACGGCCACGATACCGGGCTTGTCCACATCGCGCACGCTCAGCAGTGCGGTACCCCCGGTAGGCGGCCCACTGCCGCCGACGCCCAGTTGCGCCTTGGCGAATGCCTCGGCAAAGGTGTCGCCAGTGCCCATGACCTCGCCGGTGGACTTCATCTCCGGCCCCAGGATCGGATCGACACCGGGGAATTTGTTAAAGGGCAGGACCGCCTCTTTAACACTGAAGTAGGGCGGTACGATTTCGCGTGTGAACCCCTGCGCGGCCAACGTCTGACCCACCATACAGCGGGCGGCAACCTTGGCCAGCGACACGCCTATACACTTGGAGACAAAGGGCACGGTGCGCGAGGCGCGCGGGTTGACCTCGATAACGTAGATCTTGCCGTCCTGCCAGGCCAGCTGCACATTCATCAGGCCTTTGACCCCCAACTCCAGTGCCATTCTCTTTACCTGCGCGCGCATTTCATCCTGCAGATCACTGTCCAGGCTGTAGGGCGGCAGAGAACAGGCAGAGTCACCGGAATGCACGCCAGCTTGTTCGATATGCTGCATGATGGCGCCGATCACCACTACCTCGCCATCGCTCACGGCGTCAATATCAACTTCAATTGCAGCGCTGAGAAAACTGTCCAGCAACACCGGAGCGTCGTCGGAAGCCTGCACCGCGTCGCGCATATAGCGCAGCAGGTCCTCCTCCCGATAAACAATCTCCATGGCGCGACCGCCCAGCACATAGGAGGGACGCACCACCAGCGGATAGCCGATGGCCTTGGCCGCCTCCAGTGCTTGCCCGGTGCTGCGCACGGTAGTGTTGGTGGGCTGCCTGAGCCCCAGCTTCTGGATCATTTGCTGGAAGCGCTCCCGATCCTCGGCCCGGTCGATCGCATCGGGGGTGGTGCCGATTATGGGTACGCCCTGGGCTTCCAGCGCACGCGCCAGCTTGAGTGGTGTCTGGCCACCAAATTGCACGATTACGCCTTTGGGCTTCTCCAGATCGACAATCTCCAGCACATCCTCCAGCGTCACCGGCTCAAAATAGAGTCGATCCGAGGTGTCGTAGTCAGTGGAAACCGTCTCCGGGTTGCAGTTGACCATGATGGTCTCGTAGCCATCCTCGCGCAGTGCCAGCGCCGCGTGTACGCAGCAATAATCGAATTCGATACCCTGGCCGATGCGGTTGGGTCCGCCGCCCAATACCAGAATCTTGTCGCGGTCGGTAGGCGCTGCCTCACACTCCTCCTCATAGGTGGAGTACATGTAGGCGGTGGCAGAGGCAAATTCTGCAGCGCAGGTGTCCACGCGCTTGTACACCGGGCGCACACCCAAACCCTGGCGATGCTCGCGCACTGCCGTCTCGGACACCGCCAGCAACACGGCCAGGCGTTCGTCGGAGAAGCCCTTGCGCTTGAGCCCAAACATCTGCGCGTGATCGATCTCTTCCAGATTGATCGTTTTCAGGCTGTCCTCGGTGGCCACAATATCCTCGATCTGCACCAGGAACCACGGATCCACGCCCGAGTACTGATACACCTCATCCACGCTCATCCCGGCGCGGAACGCATCTGCCGATGTACCAGATACGGTCCGGTCCGGGGTTGGTCAACTCCGACACCAGTTCATCGCGCAGTTCAGGGTCGTCCACATCAATCTTGTGTTCAAAGCCGGATGAGCCCACTTCCAGGCCACGCAGGGCTTTCTGCAGCGACTCCTGGAAGGTGCGGCCAATGGCCATGACTTCACCCACGGACTTCATCTGGGTGGTGAGACGGGTATCAGCACCGGTGAATTTTTCAAAGGCAAAGCGGGGAATCTTGGTGACCACATAGTCGATGGAGGGCTCGAAGGAAGCCGGCGTCGCACCGCCGGTAATGTCATTCTGCAATTCGTCCAGCGTATAGCCAATGGCCAGCTTGGCCGCCACCTTGGCGATGGGAAAACCGGTCGCCTTGGAGGCCAGCGCCGAGGAGCGCGACACCCGCGGGTTCATCTCGATGATCACCATGCGACCGGTTTTCGGATCCTGCCCGAACTGCACATTGGAGCCGCCGGTTTCCACGCCGATCTCACGCAGTACCGCCAGCGAGGCGTTACGCATGATCTGGTATTCCTTGTCGGTGAGCGTCTGGGCCGGTGCCACGGTGATCGAATCACCCGTGTGCACGCCCATCGCATCAAAATTCTCGATGGAACAGACGATGATGCAGTTGTCGTTCTTGTCGCGCACCACCTCCATCTCGAACTCTTTCCAGCCGATCAGGGACTCGTCAATCAACAACTCGTTGGTCGGCGACAGATCCAGTCCGCGCCGACAAATCTCTTCGAACTCGCTGCGGTTGTAGGCGATACCGCCGCCGGACCCGCCCATCGTGAAGGAGGGACGAATAATGCAGGGAAAGCCAATGGAGTCCTGTACCTGAAAGGCTTCTTCCATACTGTGGGCGAGGGCGGACCGGGGCGTCTCCAGCCCGATGCGCTTCATCGCCTGGCCGAACAACTGGCGATCTTCCGCCATGTCGATCGCCTCCTTGGTGGCGCCGATCATCTCCACCCCATGTTTCTGCAGCACGCCTTCGCGGGCCAGGTCCAGGGCACAGTTGAGGGCGGTCTGGCCGCCCATGGTGGGCAGCAGGGCGTCGGGTTTTTCCACTTCGATAATGCGCGCTACGGTCTGCCACTCGATGGGCTCGATGTAGGTGGCGTCCGCCATGGCCGGGTCGGTCATGATAGTGGCAGGATTGGAGTTCACCAGAATGACCCGATAACCTTCCTCGCGCAGGGCTTTGCAGGCCTGTGCGCCAGAGTAGTCGAACTCGCAGGCCTGTCCGATAACGATAGGGCCGGCGCCGAGGATCAGGATGCTGTTTATGTCGGTGCGCTTTGGCATGGTGGCTTACGTCTTCCGGGCCCGTGCGGTTATCAAGGCAATAAAATGTTTGAACAGCGGCGCCGCGTCGTGCGGGCCGGGGCTGGCTTCCGGATGGCCCTGAAAGCTGAACGCCGGCTTGTCAGTGCGGTGCATTCCCTGCAGGCTGCCATCGAACAGGGACTTGTGGGTGACGCGCAGATTGTCCGGCAGGCTCGCCTCGTCAACCGCGAATCCGTGGTTCTGGCTGGTGATCAGCACCGTGCCGTCTTCAACGTTTTGCACCGGATGGTTGGCGCCGTGATGGCCAAACTTCATTTTTACAGTGGTGGCGCCGCTGGCCAGGCCCAGCAACTGGTGCCCAAGACAAATTCCGAACACCGGGATATCGGTTTCAAGAAATGCCCGGATTGCATCAATGGCGTAGGTGCAGGGCTCGCGGGTCGCCCGGGCCGTTGGACAGGAAAATGCCATCCGGATTCATCGCCAGAACCGCAGCAGCCGGTGTCTGGGCAGGTACCACCGTCAGGCGGCAGCCATGATCGACCAACATACGCAGGATATTGCGCTTGACCCCAAAATCGTACGCCACGACATGCCAGGGCAATTCAGATTCGGCTCGCTCGCTGTGGCCCGCCCCCATGACCCAGCTACCTTCGCGCCAGGTGTAGCTGTCAGGAGCGGTGACTTCTTTGGCGAGGTCCATGCCCTTGAGCCCGGCAAACTCGCGCGCCTGCTGCAGGGCCTGCGCTTCATCGACCGCTTCACCTGCCATCAGGCAGCCACTCAGGGCGCCCTTCTCCCGCAGGATGCGGGTCAGGCGACGCGTATCAATGTCGGCGATCGCCACAATATTGCGGCTCTTCAAATACTCTGACAAATCCTGCTGGTTGCGATAATTGCTGGCCAGCAGGGGTAAATTCCTGATCACCAGGCCGGCGGCCCAGATCCGCACTGGACTCCTCGTCCTCTGCGTTGGTGCCGGTATTGCCAATGTGGGGATAAGTCAGGGTGACAATCTGGCGCGCGTAGGAGGGATCCGTAAGGATTTCCTGATAGCCGCTCATGGCGGTATTAAACACCACCTCACCAACCGAGGTACCCGAAGTACCTATTGCCAAGCCTTTGAAAATACTGCCATCTTCAAGGGCTAATATGGCCGGATTGGACAAGCAAACCTCCGTCGATCAGTGGCTTATACGCCAGCTGCGCGCGCCCCTCAGCCGCGCGCTCACAAAAAGGCGAGATGGGGAACCGCATCTCGCCTCTTTACATGAAAACAGCTCTGGTTATTCACAGGGGCACACTGTACCCGGTGCGCGCTGGCCGGGCGTGTGTAATCTGGCGAGGGATTGTAGGGGAAGGGCTGCGGAGTGTCCAGACTCAATACTCACTCCCGGCTCCCGATTGCCGCACGCAAAGCGGACTTTGCGCCGAGGATGTTCGCTGACAAACCCAGCCCCTGCAGGCGGCACCGTGGTAGCGCAGCGAAAAAGTGTCAGCAAAGCAATTACTTTAAGGACAAAAGTGCCTATTATTATCTGTCCCTTACAGCGACGGAACTCACGCATGACTTATGTACTCGGCAAAATTGCCGTCATTACCGGTGCCGGGTCCGGCATCGGCCGTGCGCTGGCGCTACAACTGAACCGCGAAGGGTGTGAGCTGTACCTCAGCGACATCAACGGCGAGAGCCTGGGAGAAACCCTCGCGGTTGCTGTCGCGCAAGGATGTCCCTGCCAACGGCCAGGTGCTGGATGTGGCTGACAAAGCGGGCATGCACGCCTGGGCCGAGCAAATTGCTGCCGACCGGGGCCATGTGGATATCGTCATCAACAACGCGGGCGTGGCCCTGATTGCAACGGTTGAGAGCCAGCAATTATGAGAACATCGAGTGGCTGATGGGGATCAATTTCTGGGGGGTGGTCTACGGCACGCAGGCCTTCCTGCCTCTCCTGCGCCGGGCCAAACAGGGGCATCTGGTCAATCTTTCCTCGGTATTCGGCCTGATCGGCGTACCGACCCAGTCCGCTTACAACGCGGCAAAATTCGCCGTGCGTGGCTATACAGAAGCCCTGCGCCAGGAGATGCATGGCACTAACGTGCATGTATGTTGCGTGCACCCCGGCGGCATCAAGACCAATATCGCCCGCGCTGCTCGCGGCGGCGATACCGCGATGAGCGCCGAGGAACGCGGCAGTGAATTCGAAAAACTCGCCCGGACCACTCCCGAAGTCGCAGCGCAGAAAATTATTGCCGCCATCGAAAAGCGCAAGCCGCGCCTGCTCATAGGCCTGGATGCCGCTATCATTTCGCTGCTGTGCCGCCTGTTCCCGGTCAGCTACCCGCGCTTCATGCTGGCACTGGCCAAGCCGCCTGAGGGCCTCCTCAACAAATGACGCGCCCTGCCGACGTCCGACTGCTTCTGCCCTCCGCGTAAACAAGTGACACGAGAGAACACACAATGACTGATACAGCCCAAGACCTGATTGTTCGACCTGACCCTGACGGATGAGCAGCGCATGAACCGCGAGACCATGCAGCGTTTCGCCGCCGCCGAAATGCGGACACTGGCCAAAGCGGTGGACGCTGGCGCCAGTCCGGCGCGGGACTTCTATCCTAAAACCGCAGAACTGGGACTGACCCTGCTGCCCATCCCCGAGGCGCTCGGGGGCGCCGGTGTCGAGCGCTCTCCCATCTCCAATGCCCTCATTTTCGAAGATCTCGCACACGGTGACATGGCCATGACACTGGGCGTCCATCAGCCCCATGTCGTTTGTAAACACACTGCTGGACCAGGGTCGGATGCGCAGCGCGAAAAATACCTGCCACTGTTCTGTCCGGCGACTTCAAGGCGGCCACGACCGCCCTGCTGGAACCGCGCGCGACCTTCGAGCCGACGGCGCCAGCCACCACCGCCACCGCCAACGCGACGGTTATACGCCTCTCGTGGCACCAAGTGCATGGTGCCGCTGGGTATGGACGCCGAACTGGTGCTGGTCATCGCGCAGCTGCAGGACAAGGGCCCCGCGGCCTTCATTGTCGAAGGCACACCGCCGGGCATGACCCGCACTGCAGAGGCGAACATGGGCCTGCACGGGGCCCAGTTAGCGACGCTGGTGCTGGACAATGTACAACTGCCGGCCAGCGCACTGCTCGGCGACGGTAATTTTGATCTGCAGCGTTTCATCGACCTGAGCCGCATCGGCATCTGCGCTCTGGCCGTCGGCACCTGCCAGGCGGTGCTGGACTACGTCATGCCCTACTGCAACGAGCGCGTGGCATTCGGCGAGCCGATCACCAACCGCCAGTCCGTGGCGTTCATGATCGCCGACATCGCCATCGAACTGGAGGCCATGCGCCTGATGACCTGGCGCGCCGCCTCGCGGGCCGAGCAGGGCCTGGATTTCCACGAACACGCTTACCTCGCCAAGCTGTTCTGCGCCGAACACGCCATGAAGATCGGCACTGACGGCGTGCAACTGCTGGGCGGCCACGGCTTCTGCCGCGAGCACCCGGTGGAGCTGTGGTATCGCAACCTGCGCGCCATCGCCATACTGGAAGGCGTCGCCAGCGTCTGACCCTCGACTTTCCCTATTCGACTTCAGGAAGCAAACCAATGATCAATCTCGAACTCTCAAAAAAGCACCAGGAAACGTTTGAACAGACCATGATGCTGGCGGAACACATGATGCGCCCCTACTCGCGCAAGTACGACAAGGAGGAGCAGACCTACCCCAAGGAAATGGAAGAGGTGGCCAAACTGATCGGCGGCGCGCGCTCCAATCCCGGCGGCCCCAAAGTGCCTGTCCCGGCTGGCACGGTGGTCAACGGCGGCAACATGGGAGCGTGATCGGCTTGTTCGGCCTGTGCTGGGGTGACGTGGGCTTGTTCCTGGGCATGCCGGGCAGCGGCCTGGGCAACGCCGCGATCACCGCCGTGGGCACGCCCGAGCAGGTGGAGAAGTACGGCAGCAGTTACGCGGCCATGTGCATCACCGAGCCTGGTACCGGCTCCGATTCCGCCAATATCAGCACCACCGCGTAGCCGATGGCGACGAATGGGTACTCAACGGTGAAAAAATTTACGTCACCGACGGGCAGCGCTGCGACACCCTGGTGGTCTGGGCGACGCTGGACAAATCGCTGGGCAAGGCGGCGATCAAATCCTTCATCGTGGAGAAGGGCACGCCCGGTTGCGAGGTCATCCGGCTGGAACACAAGCTGGGCATACGCGCCTCCGATACCGCCTCTATCAGCTTCAATGACTGCCGCATTCCGAAGGCCAATATTCTGGGCAGCCCGGACATTGCCACCGATGCCGAGGGGCGCAAGAAAGCGTTCGGCGGCGTCATGCAAACCTTCGACAACACCCGCCCACCGGTCGCGGCGATGGCCATCGGTGTGTCGCGCGCCGCGCTGGACCTGTCCCGAGAGCTGCTGAAAGAGGAAGGCGTGGAACTGAAGTTCGACAAGAAGCCCGCCAACCTGAGCGCGATTGAGGCCGAGTTGTGCCAGATGGAGGCCGAGTGGCACGGCGCAAGATTACTGGTGCTGAAAGCCGCGTGGATGGCAGACAACAAAATGCCCAACTCCATGGAAGCCTCCATGTGCAAGGCCAAGGCCGGCCGGGTCGGCAACAACATCACCCTGCGCTGCGTGGCGCTGTGCCAGAGCCTGGGCTACAGCGAACAATACCTGCTGGAGAAGTTCGCGCGCGATTCCAAAATCCTGGATATCTTCGAGGGCACGCAGCAGATACAACAGTTAATCGTGGCGCGCCGCGTGCTGGACAAATCTTCCTCTGAACTCAAGTAGCCTGACAGGGCGGGCATCACTTTTGCAGGGGCAACTGACCCGCCAGCAACTGACTGTGCTCATCCTGGCCCTGATGGCCACCGGGATGGGACAGTCGCTGGTATTCGCCATCCTCGCTCCCCTGGGAAGGGAAGTGCACCTGCGCGAGTTACAGATCACATCCATCATCGCGCTCTCGGCGCTGATCTTCGGCCTGGCGGCCCCGCGCTGGGGCCGCTTCAGTGATCGCATCGGTCGCAAGCCCATCATCATCACGGGTTTGGTGGGCTACGCAACAGGTACCCTGCTGTTCACCAGTGTGTTTTACGCTGGCCTGACCGGCCTGCTCAGCGGCGCCCTGCTCTACGGCGATATTGCTGCTAACACGCTGCAGCCAATCGATCGTCATGTCTGCCACCGGACCCGCCAGCGCGGCCTACGCCGCCGACCACACCAGTCGCGAGCAGCGCACCAGAACCATGGCCCGCCTGGGGACAGCCAACAGCATGGGCACCATCCTGGGTCCAGCCGTGAGCGGAGCGCTCGCGACTTTTGGGCTGCTGGCTCCCCTGTATTTTGCCGCCGCCCTCGCCGCCGTGGCCGCGGTGGTGGTGTGGCGAAAACTACCGCTTACGGGCGGCGCGGCGCATCCCACTGATCGCAAACCGGGCCCGAAGCTGCGCTACAGCGACGCCGCATCGCCTTGTTACTGGTCACGGCGGTCGGCGTATTTGTGGGCTTCTCCAGCATTCAACAGACGCTGGGCTTCCAGTTGCAGGACAAGCTTCACCTCAGTGGCATCGAGACCGCGCAAATGACCGGTGCCGCATTGATGGTCTCTGCCGCCTTCACCTTTTTAATACAAGTCACTGTGATGCAGCGCCTGCAGTTGCGGCCCACGCAGTTTATCCGCGTGGGCCTGCTGTCCATGTTGTTCGGGGCTGCCGTGGTGTCCGGCTTCGAGACCTTTGCGGTACTGGCCGTCGGGATGGCATTTCTGGGTACCGGCATGGCCCTGTGCATGCCGTCTATTTCCGCCGGCGCTTCACTGGCCGTGTCGCCCGAGGAACAGGGCGCGCGCGGCGGGACTGGTGAGTTCCTGTCCCGCCATCGGGTTCGCGATCGGCCCCATCTGCGCCGGCGCGCTGTACCAGATTCACAGCCCACTGGCGCCGCTGTTCAGCGCGGCGGTGTTATTTACCGTATTGGTGGTTCTGGTTATCAATGACCGCTCATGATTGACCGGGTACAGGTCCGGGCCACTGAATGGCGCGCGGTGCGGCAGGTCTTTGGGATTCTCATTTGAAAACTTCGAATTTGTCAAATCTATCACTCTTTCCGCCAACTGCTTGATGGTGAACTCCACTGGATTACCAAGATTAATCGGACCGATGACATTTCCGTATTCATCAGTCTGATAAAAGCATGCTCCATTTTCTTTTAGATGGCCAAGGATCCTCTGAAGTGCCCGCCTTGTGAGCGTCGCGAGTGCTTTGGGCATCACAAGCGCCCGGTCCTTCATAGATCGGCCATGCAGTTGCGCCACTTCATCTACTGCATCCCGAGTGAGGTAACTGTTCTCGGCATCATGTTCCAGCAGGCCTGCTCAGGATTGCAATGATCGCTTCCGGCGTGTTAACTATCACCTGATGGCGAACATCAACTTCCAGGTCAATTATCAGGCTACGTGCAAGGTACATGTCATGGCGCTTTCGATACATGAAGCGAAGAAAATGTACCTTGCTCTGCGCGAGCGGGTCGGTGATATTCAGTATCAAGCAAAATCTGGAGAGTGGATAACTCCGCCAAAAGTAAAGATTGCTCTTGAACTTCAAGGTGCTGCATGAAATTTTGGAAAGATCAGTCTGTCTTAGTCCGTGGCGCATGGTTTGTTGCTGCTACGTGGCTAATTCTGATGCTAATGCTAGCGCAGGCTAATGCGGCCACCCTGAAATTTGTGTCGGATTTTGAGACAGGCGCTATCCAGGCCCCATGGAAAAATCCCGATGGATGGAGAAAACAGAATGGTGATTTGCCCAACGCGACAGTCGTGAAGTGCCCCATTCTTCCTGCTTTGACAGGCGTTTTTACGAGTGTACCCAAGCCACGCTCTGGCAAGTGCATGGTGGAGTTCAACCTTGTGCGGGCAGAGTGGGATGGAACGCCAGGTGTACAGCAAGGCACTGTGGATAAACCACGAGCGCAGTTATTGAAGGAAGCTGACGGGGCAATAGGATACAAACAACACGTCGAGTACTGGTTTGGCGTTTCAACATTCCACCCAACCGACTGGCAGTTTGATACCAATACCGATAACCAAACGGTGTTCTGGGAAGCACATGGAGCAGGTGGCGCTACCGGAAGATCACCCCCGCTGCCACTTACATTGCGCGGTAAGGAACTGACAATCGTCAACCGATCAGGGGATAGGAAAATCAATCCGGATCCCAATAACCCAAATTCGTTTGTAAATGCTGAACTGTGGCGAGGGGAGTTGGAGTTGGGAAAGTGGACGGATTGGGTTGTGCGGATGCGTTTTAGCCAGACAGGCACGGACGGGTATGTTCAAGTCTGGCGCAACGGCGTCCTGATCGCAGAACGCATGAATAAGCCCACGCTTTATTACACAGGCACACCGAACGCCAACGATATGGTCTTTCAGCTTTTGACCTTGTATAAAGGCAGGTTTGCCTCGCTTCCATCGAGTGTCGAGAAAAACACTATGTACTACGACAACATTCGCATTGCCGAAGGACCGGATGGAAAAGACCTGGTAGACCCCGCTAAAAATCTGCTCGATGACTGACCTGCCCCCGGAGGTCATATATGTCCCTATCGGACTGATATAATAAACAACCGGGAGGTTTAAGATGACAAGAGTAAGATAGAAATAGACCTAAGGCTTTGCCATTAGCACCTTCGGTAGTTCGGATTGAATCGCAATAGACAGTCAAACATTGGATTCGACTTTCAGATGCTTTTTTCGACCGTTGCGCCTCAGGTGGAGTTGCCTCTTAACGAAACTTCCTTTTTTTCAGTCTGTGATATGTTTAATCAATTAACCAATAATTTCTCATATTGCATTTTTTATAAAATACGAAAATGAGACAAGTCACAGCAAGATCGAAGAATTCTTGCTATTATTTCAATGTTATTCTACTAATGATTAAGAATTATTTTTGGCGAGATATGGAGGTTCCGTTGTCACAGGTGCATCTTTCGAATTATCAAGCAAGAGATTTTGAGGTAGTTGACTATAAGACGTATGTACTTGAAGACACGGGGCTGACTTTCCGTGGCCCCGCGCCAGAAGTCATTTAATTCAGGAGAGTATTTTTCTTGCGTAGGAGCTGCCCAAACATTCGGTTGCTTCTGTGAGCAGCCATATCCAGATCTACTGAGCGCTTCACTGGGCCTACCTGCACTGAACCTGGGCTACGGAGGAGCAGGACCGGAGTTTTTCCTCAAGCAAGATAAAGCTTCACACCTACCTGAATAGGAGCAAATTTGTAATTCTTCAAGTGATGTCAGGGCGCAGTCAAAGCAACTCACTGTATGAATGCGGCGGTCTCGAATACGTGACACGCAGAAGTGATGGACATAAGATGAGCGCCAAACAGGCTTTCAGGGATCTCTATAGTAACGCCCAATTCTTCGAACGCTTCCAGAACTCACGTATCGTACGTAGATTTGGTGGTAAGCGTAGCGCGGCCAAAAATTCAGGCCTTGGTAAATGAGATGCGTGATGCCTGGGTTGAGAGTTACATTCAACTTATCGGTAATATTTCGGTTCCAGTGGTTCTGTTGTGGTTCTCCAAACGCGAACCAGAGTATGATGAAAACTATCAGAGCGTGGGTAAATTATTTGGGGCCTATCCTCAGCTGGTTAATCGTGAAATGGTCGATAAAGTCGTAGTTCACACTGAAAAGTATGTCCATTGCGTCACTAATCGAGGCGCCCCTCAAATTCTACGCAGCCGATTTACGGGAGACCCGATAACCGTAGAGACGGCTATGGATAGAGAGGATCTTGCGTCGGCTCCCTGGTCTACAAATCACTACTATCCTACTCCGGAGATGCACCAGGACGTATCGAAGCAGTTAGTCGAGGTTTGCAAATCACTGCTTTAGTAACACAAGGAGACAAACATTTGGAGGTGTTGATTGGGTGGACTTAAAGTAGCGAGTTGGCCGGGTAGTGGCGGTGACCTGAATCCGTTCATCAATATTTTTGTCGACGCACTGGAGGGAATCGGATGCGAGGTGGTTAACGTTAAAAAATTCCCGGCTAAAGATTTTCCAGAAGTGTCGGTGCTAGTCATCCACTGGCCGCAGTTTATCTATAAAGAATCCTTTGGAAAATTCGTCCAAAGTAGTCACTTTGTTGCAATTCCTAACCGTCCTCCTACGACTGAAAAAAACTGGTGTGCGGATTGTCTGGATTTGCCATGACCTGGAGCCTCACGATCGAAACGAATGGATATGGAAGGCTCTGTGGTGGCCTACACTGCGTATCATGTTTCTTATGTCCGACGGTATCATTACACTCTCACCAAAGACCATGATGTTTGTCCAGCAACACTATTCACAATGGATCAGGGGGCGTCTCGATTGGGCTTGGCATCCAAAATATGAAAATGCTTTGGCAAGCCCGCAAGTCGGTTTGGAAACACGTAGGACTCTCGGGATTTCTGAACAGGTAAGCTTGATCGGATTTTTTGGCCAACTGAGATCACAAAAAGGGGTAGAGGATTTAGTAAGGGTGTTTCGGATGAGCGACGATCCGGCAATGCATCTACTGATTGCTGGCATGTCACTCAAGTCAGCCGCCGCCGTGTCAGAATATGTTATCAATGCTTCGCAAAATGACCAGAGAATCCATGCAATAATAAAACGGTTGGAAGATGACGAGATCAGTAATCTGGTTGCAGCATGTAATCTGTGTGTTTTTCCGTACCGAAAGTATTTTCATTCCGGAGCAATGATCTATTGCCTTTCCGCACACCGAAGACTACTGACCCCCCGAACTCCATTTTCTGAAAGTCTCGCTGAGGTTCTGCCGGATTGGGTTGACCTTTACGAGGGTGAGCTGACAACTGAGAGACTTTGGGCTTCAGCAAAAAAACAGACGCCTGAAACTCCACCCGATCTCTCGCCTTTCTCGGGACGCGCACTGGCGGAAAAAGTGGTGCAACTCACCAAAGAAGCTTGAAATTAGTGTAGAGAAAGACACTGGTTTACCAGGGTAATTTTCTACCAAGGAGATGCTCCAGTTTCAGAACGTCTTGCTGAAATGTCATTGTTAGCTGCTCTCGCATTTCATTTGCCAGTCTCGGTGGCTTCCCCTTATTAAGTCGCATACCGTATTTAACTAGCCGAGCATAGGTGCTCGTTGGCAGTAATATTTTTCATGGCGCGATTAATTCTATTTGGCGACCTTAAGGCTTGATCAATATTGGTAGATCTAGGCCAGTAGGCTTGCATACTTCGAGCAGACATATCTGGCACAAAATTATCATCAACATCGAGGAATCGAAAAATTTCCTGAACTACTTGCAATGGGGACTGACAGAATTCTTCATACACAAACACTCGCACATTAGAGGATCCAAACGTCTCAAGATATCGCCTGACTTGTTCAAAATACATACTGACTTGCACATAATGCCAATCCCAATCCCAGTTCGCCGATATGCGGCTCTCTTCTTGCTCAAGCGCCTCTGACAGTGTTAAGGGTTCAAGTGAATACATACCCTTCATCATCAGGAAGTGGGAATAAAGTCTGTTAACCGGGTTGCGCAGCATAATGATGATTTTCGAATCAGGCAGTGATTGGAAAATTCTTTCACACGCTAGTGGAAAATAGAGGTATCTGACCGAAGCCTCTCCTACTGCTTTTGCAGAGCTAGCATTGCGAAAAAGGTCTTGGTAAACATCAAACCTGGTGACGGTCAGGGGGTGTAATTTTTCAAGTAGCACCTGAGGGTCGGCGGGACCGCAGATTGATTGACTAATTTCTGCCTCGTAGGCAAAAAAATTCGGCTCCTTATTGTCAGGGAAGAATATATCGGGATGTTGCTTCATATAACGCCATAGCGACGTCGTCCCGGATTTCGCTGCACCGACAATAAAGAAATTTGGCATCATAAAAATAACCTTGGGATTCAGCTTGCTAGTGCGATAGGTGTGTTGATAGAAAAGAGTCATGATTTGGCGCTTTCATGCGAAGGCATTTATAGGGATGGTCATTCATTTTATTCATGGCGCTCTGTATCTCCTGGTCTGTGATGTCTGGTTCGGCAAAGTTTATCTGGCTTATGAGGAGGTCTCTATGGAATTCCTGTGCAAATTATGCCAGATTAAGCAGGCTATTCAGAGGCTCCGGTCAGATTGAGTATTTTGATATCATTGGTAGCGAAATAATCACAGAAGGCCGGTTCTTTGTTGTCGGAGCGTGGGCAGCATACGTGGTTATCCAGGTCGAAAAGCCAGAGTCTGTGGGTATCACTTTTGAAAGGGTTTATCTGTCCTGAAACTAGCCATCTACATCTTTCTTTAACCGACGTTCTCTGACCGTACTGTATTCATGCAAAGCGAAATCCCGGGTCATACCTTTTTCAATGGACCGATTTTTCTTGTCGGAATGCCAAGATCCGGTACTAAGCTGTTACGAGAGCTACTAAACCAGCATCCCAGGATCGCCATCCCGTCAATTGAAACTGAGTTTCTTCCCGGCCTCCTGAGAAAGCACACAGCTTCCAAGGTATTCACACGAATAGAGTTTAAGGAATTGTATGCGGAGATAACAAAATTTCCATATTTCAATTATCTGCAGGAAAGTGGCCATCAGCTGGCCGAGGAAGAGTGGTTCTCGTCGTGCATTACTCCTGATCTACCCGGGCTGTTCGAAGCACTAATCAGATGCTCAACTCAAACGGAAGGAAGCGAAGATGTACTTTGGGGCGATAAATCACCTTCATATATTAGCCACACAACGTTGCTCAAAGCTGCTTTTCCGTCTGCTCGTTTCATTCATATCGTGAGGGATGTGCGAGACTATACAGTATCAATATCCGCTGCCTGGGGGAAAAATAGGCTCAGGGCTACGCAACGATGGGCTGATGCCCTTGATGCTATAGCAGTAGACACCGCAGCGATTGCCAACGATGTTCTCGTCATCAGATACGAGGACCTACTGGAAGACCCCAAATCAACAATGCGGCGCATACTGGACTTTCTAGATCTCGAGTTTGACGACCGGGTACTAAAACTCACGAAAACACCCGAGAATCTAGGAGATACCAAGGGAAAAATGACTATTGTCTCCTCAAACAAAAATAAGTACACGTCGGTAATGTCTGCTGCAGAAATAGAGGCATTGGAAAACTAGCTGGGGACACACTGCAGAGGTACGGATACTCCACAGTTTATCGCGGCCCTCGCCAGCGCCTGTCGAAAATAATTGAGAAGTTCTACCAGTTACAGGATGCAGTACATATGGTGAGATTTGAGAGAGAAAATAGAGGCTACTGGGGATCAATCAAATTCTATTGGCGCTATTTCAAAGCAACAAGGGGCTTTTAAGCAAAGCCTTACCGCGCTACCGGTTTGTATACCAGCCAGGATTTGCTTGAAAACTTGAAATAAAATGGAACCGTATTCATTTTTTTTATCATCAGCGTGTAAATAGATCAATATGGAAAATGAAGGCGCGTGAAAAGAACTGTTGTCTTGTGTGGACCTTCCCTGGACTCCGTCAGTGAGGTAGCGACTCACCTTATGCAGCTCTTCGGATCGACTCTGGCAAGACACTACACGCTCGTCCAATTTCAGATCGGTAGCGAGGGACGTAGTCAGCGAGCGATGGCGAAAATCGCTCGCTTATTTACAAGCCCGTTACATCTATTCGCTCTGATTTTGCGCGCCCGGCCCGATATTATTCATCTCAACTCATCACTCGAACGGAAAGCATACTGGCGAGATCTCGCTTATTTATTGGTCGCGAAGGTCATGGGTTGCAAAGTAGTATATCAAGTGCACGGCGGGTCTCTTCCCGAGGTGTTCTTGGGCACCAACCGCTTTGCCCAGTCGTTTCTTCGCTGGAGTCTCAATCTGCCTGACGTGGCTTGTGCTGTTGGCAGAAGTCGAGCTAGATGCATATCGAAAATTCAACGCCGGGAAGCGTCTTGCTGTCATACCCAATGCCATCGCCTTGAGCGAATACCAAACTGCTTATCCAAAAAACTTCGAAGCTCTTCCGATAAACTCGGCTCCATCGGGCGACTAGCAGACGACAAGGGTGTAATGGAAACGATTCTGGCTCTGGCTATCCTTCGCGAGAGTGGAGCGAACTGGTTCAAGTTGCGTATAGCCGGATCTGGTCCCGATGAGAGCACCCTGCGCAAAGCCGTGGAGGAGCACGATATGGGCGAAGTAGTTCAGTTTGTTGGCCCCATTTTCGGTAAGGAAAAAATGGACTTCTGGAGTGAGATAAAAATATTTGTCTTTCCGACATTCCATAGGGAAGGACTTCCCTACACAATTCTGGAATCCATAGCATCTGGCACTCCACTGATTACAACCAGATTGGAGGAATACCAGAAGTGGTAGCTGACGGCGTGCATGGTCTCTTGCTTGACTCACATGAACCACAGACAATAGCTGATGCTATTCGGACTATTGCATTAGACACAGAGCGCCTTCAAAAAATGTCTGAGGCCGCAATTGAGCGTGCACAGGAGAATTACAGTGTGCAAAGACTCTCCAATCAGTTTCACTTATTGTACCGGGAGCTGCTCTCCTGATGGGTAGCAATTTCGGGCTATTAAACGCACAGGATCACAGCTGAAATGTGTGGAATATTCGGATTTATTACAGCGTCCGGTAACCCCGGCATGTCCCGCGAAGCAACGGACAACTGTTTGCAGGAAATCTCCCATCGTGGCCCGGATGCGCGGGGTATCGAGGCTTTCTCTTCAGCTATGGTGTCAGGCCTGCTCGGCCATGTTCGTTTATCAATAATCGATCTATCCGGCGGTAAACAGCCGATGAGTGATACCGAGGGCAATGTATTGCTCAGCTTCAATGGAGAAATATACAACTATCTCAGTTTGAAACAGGAACTCATCAGCAAAGGCCACGAATTCATCGAACAGTCTGATACTGAAGTGTTACTGCATGCCTATCAGGAATGGGGCATCGATTGTGTAAGCCGCTTAAGGGGAATGTTTGCGTTTGCCATTTGGGATGCGAGTGTTGAAAGCCTGTTTTTGGCCAGGGATCAGTTTGGAAAAAAGCCCGTATTTTATACCTGTTATAACGATACCTTTTATTTCTCCTCAGAAATTAAAGCATTAAAAAAGATTCCTGATGTTCAGTTAAATTTTAACAGTTCGCAACTAACCAATTATGCGATTTACCGTTATGTTCCATCTCCTGCGACTCTCATAAATGAAATAAAAAAGCTGCCGGCAGGGTCGTATCTTGTTTGGAGTAAAGGTAAGTTTAGTATTGATAGCTATTTTACTCCCTATGAAGCTGCGCCAAAGACAATTGTATTGCCTGAAGATCAAGCTACGAGGCGGTTTTGGGATATTTTGGACGAAGCGGTGCGGCTAAGGATGGCAGCCGATGTACCGTTTGGTGCGTTTCTTTCCGGCGGTATTGATTCGTCGGCTGTTGTCGCTCTCATGAGTCAGCACAGTAACCAAAAAATAAAAACGTTTTCCATAGGTTTTACGGAGGGCGAGTACAGCGAACTTGGATATGCCAGGGTTATAGCCGACCACTTCAACACCGACCATCATGAGTTTGTCGTATCGCAGGAAGATCTGATGGAACTATTACCGGAGGTAATCCGGTACCGCGATGCACCAGTTTGTGAACCATCAGATATTCCCATATTTATGCTGGCGAAACACGCACGAAAATCCGTCAAGATGGTGCTTACTGGTGAAGGGAGTGATGAGGTTCTGGGAGGTTACCCAAAGCATACCTTTGAGAGATTTGTTTCTCCGTTTCACTTGGTCCCCGGTCTGATCCGGCACCGGGTATTGGCCCCGATGGTCGGTGCTTTGCCGTATCGATTTCGCAGAGCTAAGACTGCGCTCCGCAATATGAATATCGAAAGCTTTGACGAGCGCATGCCCGGATGGTTTGGTGCCATGACGGCCGGAACTGCAAAGAGCTTGGTTAAATTGTCAGGACAGGCACCACTACCACAACTGGCTCACTCCACCGGGCGCGGTGGTTTGCACGATATTCTATTATTTGACCAGTTGAGTTGGTTACCCGACAACCTACTAGAGCGGGGTGACAGAATGACCATGGCCGCATCGATTGAAGCTCGCATGCCGTTCATGGATATAGAGCTGGCCAAGTTTGCCGCATCACTGCCAGATCACTATCGTGTCAGAGGTATGACCACCAAGCGTATATTGCGAAAAGCAATGGTGAACGTACTTCCATCGAAAATTCTAGAGCGGCCCAAGGTGGGTTTCAGGGTTCCAGTGAACGTCTGGTTCCGGACTTCTATGAAGGATTTCCTGCTTGACCAATTGCTGGGCGCAGAATCCATAAGTAAGGGTTTTTACGACAATGGCTTGCTGAAGAAACTTATTGGCGAGCATATTGATGGCCGACAGAATAATGAGAAAGTCTTGTGGATGTTGCTCAACCTGGAAATCTGGTTGAGGCAAAATCAGCACGCGATTGATTTCTGAAATGAATTTTTCCTGGTTGCTCAATAGACTAAAGTTGATGTCCATTGGCGAGGTTGTCTATCGCTCGAGGCAATCGCTGCTCAGTAGGATTGAAAAGCAGCGATTGAAACACGGCTGGCAACCGCTCCCAGATAGCCCGGTGACAGCCAGTCAGGCGATGATTAACAGGGCTTCGATTGATGCTTTTCCAAACCGTTTATCCGAATCAGCTGCCGAGCAATTGTTGCTTGGCAAATTGTCACTTTTTGGATATCACGAGCTTGATGTAGGTCGGCCGATTGATTGGCATCGAGACCCGCTCACCGGCATCCGGAGCCCGAGCACTGAGTTTGGAAAGACCATAAACTACCGTGACGATACCAAGGTTGGTGACATAAAGGTGCTGTGGGAATTGGGGCGTCAGCAGTACCTGGTGCCTTTGGCAGTAGAATACTGTTACACCCGCGACCCAATCCTCCTCAAAGTCATGTCTGAAGTCCTTTCTTCGTGGCTTGGTGAAAACCGATACGGTTATGGAGTTCATTGGTGTAGCTCTCTGGAGGTTTCGCTTAGGGGAATAAGCTGGGCTATAAGTCATCAGTTTTTGATGGCTGCGGGAATACCTCAGGGACTGTTTTCTCTCGATTTAGATGTGTCTTATATGAAGACGCAGATATATCAGCATGCGTTCTTTATTCGCGGGCATTTATCATTATACAGCTCGGCTAACAACCACTTGATAGGCGAGCTAACCGGGCTACATGTGCTGTGTTCATTTTTTAATTTTGGAATACAATCGGATCAGTGGAGAGCGTTTGCGTGGACTTCATTACTGGCGGAGTCGGAAAGGCAAGTCTATCGTGATGGGGTGCAGAAGGAGCAGGCACTCTATTATCATTGTTGGGTTCTTGAGTACTTCATAATCAATTATCTCGTCGCAAACCTTAACCAAACTCATATACCTGATGGTTTCATTAGCCTGATCACAAAAATGGGTCAGTTTGTCAATGATCTCGCCCCGATGGGTATGGAACCTCCCCAGATTGGCGATTCAGACGACGGGGTCGCAATACTATTTAGCCACGATCCGTCATCATTCCACAGAGATCTCATCGAAACAGTCAACGCCCTTGCCGATACAACGCCACTTGTTCATGTTGGCAATAAGGCAAGCTTTTACATGTGTTTCGAAAGAACTGTAATTTCGCCCCGACCTGAGTCGGTGCATGTTACTAATTATCCTGCATATTATCCCCAGGGGGGTTACGCGGTCTTAGGCGCTGCGCATTTCCACGTTGTCTTTGATAGCGGAGCCCTGGGCTATCCCAGCATTGCAGCACATGGGCATGCAGACATGTTGAATGTATGCCTGGCCATTGACGGGCTCTGGTGGCTGGTCGATCCAGGTACATACTCCTATCATTCCGACCATGGCTGGCGAAACTATTTTCGAGGGAGTCTGGCTCATAACGTGCTTTCAATTAGCGAGCGAGATCAGTCAACAATTGGTGGTCCCTTCATGTGGGTTAAACGTGCCAACGCACACTTTGACAAGACCATGTCTAAGGCTGGGAAACAGTGTGTCTCCGGGTGGCATGATGGTTACTCCGCTTTAGGAGTGCCCCGCGTAGGTAGGTCCCTCAATGTAGATGCTGCGGCCCTTAAGCTGACTATTGTCGATGAGGTTGATTGCGGCTCAGAAACCGATTTAACAATCCATTATCATTTTTCGCTAGAAGTGACCTGCCTGGATATTTGTGGAAGCATTGTCACATTGGAGCGGCAGGGCATTGACAAACGGATCGTGATGGAGTTCTCACCCGGATTGGTATTGAGCAGCTATCGAGGCGACACGCAAACCAAGCTTGGGTGGTATTCTTCGAATTTGGGTAAACGAGAACCGTGCCTTACTCTACGTGCGGGCACGAAAATATCTACGACTACTTCTTTTACTACTATTATCACGGTCGTTGGAAACCCATAGTGGAATGTCGTAAGAATTAGCATAATTGGTGTGGGAGTGACGAGCCAAAAAAAATGCTTACCAAAATGACATGGGGCGGAATTGAATTCTATTCAAGGCTGGGCGGCAGTCACTGATTAATTCATCCAGCAACGCACATACTGTGCTAAACCGCCTCCGCAAGAAGCAACCGCTATTTGGAGGGGTTGGGTTGCCTGCTCTCCCGCTGCGTCCTTAACTTTGACCAAGAAGCTGTAGGTTCCGACCGTGGTGGGAGTCCCGTTAATCTCACCGGTGGCAGTGTTGAGCGCCAGGCCAGGCGGCAGATTGCCGGAAGCGATGCTCCACGTCAGAGCCGACACTCCTTTCGCGCCAATGGCTTGACTGTAGTCCAGGCCAGAGATGCCTCCAGGAATCGTGTCCACGGTGATAATGGGGCCCACCGCGTGGCCGATGGGCCAGAGCTCCCAGCGCCGGACGAAGAATTCGGAGAGCTCCACTTCGAGCTGGAGCTTTCCTTCGGAGGGTACGACACGGGCCCCCTCATTGACTTTTGTCCCGTTCAGGAAAAGCTCGAAAGTGTCGTCGTCGGCGATGACGACCAATTGGTTCCAGTGGCCGTCGGGGCTCTCAAGGGCGGTTTCCCCACGATAGCCCTCGACATCCTTCCAGTGAGGATCCCACCCTGACCAATGGATCGACTCCTCATCCTGGTTGATGGTGATCTGGTGGTTGCCGGGCTTCCAGCGATAGCCTTCCCGGTAATTCCAGTTGGGCGGATTCACACCGCTTGCCACCTGTTCGACGTTCGAAGTGACAGAAATGGGAAGCGTGGCGCCTCCCGAGTCCACACCTTGAAGGAGAATCACATCGCCGGTGCTGCCGTCCATCATTTGCGCCTGAATGGAGGGCATCAACAAACCCTTCCATCCTCCCTCGACGCCTCTGCTGTGGAACAGCAGGCCGGCATCCTTGGCCTTTCCCTGCCGCTTACCCCACGTCCGGCTCCCCCACTTGAATTCCAGCACCATCACAAAATTTCGGTATTGACTGTTTGTGATCAATGCACCCCAGCCGTTTCCAGTGACATGCAGCATGCCGTTCTCCACTCGAAAGACCTGGTCTGGATCGGAGAATCCCGAGGTGCTGAACCACGGGTATAGGCCGTTCAGCGAAGTGCCGTCGAACAACACAATCCGGTTTTGCGGGACGATAGTCTGCGCGTAAGCGCTGTGAGCGAAAAGCAGATCGACAAGCACCAGAAAAAGAAGCAGGGCTGCTCTCATGTATGGGCTCGATTAGCTGTTTGGGTTTGAATATAACACAAATGAATGGGGTGTTGCGCCCGGATTACTTAGTGGCGTCTTTGCTTGCGACTTGAACGGTAAACATTGGCCGATCAGTTACTCTTTAAACAGACTTGTATCAGCTGGCGGGCGAAATTTACTCTGTTCGCTGACTAAGCTGGGACAATAAATATCATACTTCATCTCCTGCTCTGGAATTTTTAGCTCTCGCATACTGTTGGAGACCATTTCGAGATGTTTTTTGGGAGGCTGTTTGTAGGGGTTCTTATTTTTGTCGGGGTTTATATAGCTGCTACTGCTATAACCCAGAAAGCGACATATTTTGTTTGCGGCATCCGCGTCTTTGGTAAAGTTAACGACAAGAAAATCGTCAGGCCTTTCAGAAAAGTAAGATAAGACAAAGAGATGGTAATCATTTCTCAATTTTATCCACGATTTGATGGCCTCTTCTGTTGCGTCCCAGAGTGGATTTCCTTCTTGATAAATATTTGCGGCTCTTTCCCGCTCTATATGACTTAGTCGACTGTATATCCACGCTTCCAATTCACGCACCTGAAGAATAAATTTCGAGTGAGGAAAGATACGATCCAGTTTTTCCAAATCATGGGGAATGCCATCACTAAAACAATCGAAAGATCTAAGCAATCCTAAATCATTACATTCTCGCCATTTCGTACCGTGATATGAGGGAAGCCCCAAAGATTGAAAGAGAGCGTGCAATGAAGTTGTACCACTCTTGTTGTATCCGATGGCAAAGATTTTCTTCTTTCTCAGACCCATCATATTCAAAAAACGGCGCAACCTGATGAGCACGATTTGCTTATGCATTCCTTTCTCCTGAACGTCGTCAAACCAGATGGGGCCACTAGGTCCACTTTAGAATAAGGGGTCAGAATAACGGATAAGGGGTCAAAGCCCTGTTGTCAGGAGAACTAAGTGAAAAAAGGCTCTGATCCCCTTTGTCCCTTTTGCCTTGGCTTTCACACCGCACGCAAGGCTGTACTTAACTTATACCCACGCACCAAGCTCGCCGGTACTAAAACAGCTCTAACTACTAACCATTTTTTGAAAATACGCTATGGTTGATACTAACCCTACTTCCAGTTTCACTTGCGGCCTCCACTCCAACTCAGCCTCAGCCATAGAAATATCAGGCTGTCTTTGTATCGGGTCATCGCTGGGCAGTGGCAGGTACTCAATTGTCGATTTCGAATTTGTCAAATCTATCACTCTTTCCGCCAACTGCTTGATGGTGAACTCCACCGGATTACCCAGATTAATCGGACCGATGACATTGTCTGCCGTATTCATCAGTCTGATAAACGCTTCTATCAGGTCATCGACATAGCAGAAAGACCTGGTCTGCTGGCCATTTCCGTAAATTGTAATAGGCTTGTTCTGAAGAGCCTGCATAATAAAATTAGACACTACTCGGCCATCATTGGGGTGCATATGGGGGCCATACGTATTGAAGATCCTCGCAACCTTTATTTTGAGATTATGTTGTCGATAATAGTCAAAGAATAGTGTTTCAGCGCAGCGCTTTCCCTCGTCGTAGCACGACCTTATCCCTACGGGATTTACATGACCCCAGTACTGCTCAGTTTGCGGATGGACTTTAGGATCGCCGTACACTTCACTGGTAGACGCCTGCAAAATCTTTGCGCCCACTCGCTTTGCGAGTCCCAACATATTAATGGCGCCATGTACGCTGGTTTTAGTAGTCTGTACCGGGTCATGTTGGTAATGGATAGGTGACGCAGGGCAGGCGAGATTGAATATTTCATCGACCTCAACATAAAGAGGAAAGGTCACATCATGACGCATGAGCTCAAAATGATGAGAATCCATTAAATCCAAAATGTTGTCTTTGCTGCCGGTGAAAAAGTTGTCCACGCATATGACATCATGACCATCGCTGAGCAAACGCTTGCATAGATGCGACCCCAGAAAGCCCGCGCCGCCGGTTACCAGTATCCTTTTTCTGATATGCATAGTTTCCCCTGAATTGCCCTATTCTCTATTCGTTTTACCGTTCGACACGAAGTCGGACAGCTACAGCTTTGCCAGTGAATCTATATCAAACATCACCATACACTACCCACTAAGTTCAATTAAAGGTATATCCTTAAAAAATCACGCATAAGGCTGGCGAACACATGTCATGACTGCTACTTTCTCGATCTAGGAAGAGAACAAAGCGTCATAGGCTGCCAACAATTTGGGGGCCTCATATTCCCATTCCAGTTCCTGAATCACTCTATTGCGACCAAAGTCGCCCATCTCCTTTCGTTTTCCCGGGTCGTCTAACAACGAAACGATCTTCTCCGCCATGTCGACTTCATCATTTTTTCTAGCATAAAGCGACGCTCTTCCAGCTGAAACACGGCCCTCCGTCAAATCGAACTGTACGATCGGCTTCGCGAGCGCCATGTACTCCATGATCTTGTTCATGGTGGACATATCATTCATCTCATTGGCAATGTCCGGATTTACACAAATGTCGGCCGTGCAAAGCATCTCCAGTAACTCCTGGTCCGGCACTCGACCAGTGAAGGTGACGTAATCCGCAATGCCTAGCTCGTCTGCATAAGCGCTTGAGCTTTTCGAGTTCGGTGCCTCCACCGACTAGCCCGAAATGCACATCTGTTCGATGCAGGTTGAAAATAATATACCTGGCCGCGCGCAGCAGGTACTCTATACCTTCTTGCGCCCCCATCACCCCGACGTAGCCAACCAGATATTGCCGGCCACACTTCAGGCGCGGTACTGGGTCAATGATTTTCAGGCGATCCAGTTTCGGTCCGCTACGCACCACATGTACGTTTTCAGGAGCCATGCCACCGCGATTAATAGCAATGCGCTTATAGGATTCATTGGTAGCAATAGACACACTTGCCGTCTTGAAGGTAAGCCATTCGCACCAGATCATGAGTTTCCAGAAGATATCCCGGCGACCAAACTTCGCCTCATACAGCTCGGGATTGATATCGTGGTGGTCAAACAGAAACTTCTTGCCAAACAGCTTAAAAAACAGACCTACAATGAAAATAAGATCCGGAGGATTACATGCGTGTATGGAATCAAAACCCCTTGTGAAAAGTACTTTTAAAGCGAGATAGAACTCCCAGAAAAGCGCCGAGCTATACTCAAGAACATAGCCCAACGCGCCTTCCGCTTCTACGGGCAAATTATGGCGATAGATATGTATGCCATCTATGAGTTCATATTTTTTTGTGTAGCCCTTTCCCGTAGGACAGATAATCGAAACCTCATAACCATGCTGTTGTAGCGTGGTTGCCTCTTGCCATACCCTACGATCAAACGGTGAAGGCAAGTTTTCCACGATAAAGAGTACACGCCTTGGCCTACCAACAGATTCCATCGTACCGACCCTCGATACTGCGATGATCGGAGATTCTTACAAGATCCACGATAACCTGATGGTCCTTAGCCTTGGAAAGTACGTCTCGAAACTCCTGCGCACCATTTCCTATTACGATCGTCTCGCCATGCTCTAATGCATCCTCAAGGGTAGGCACCATCAGTTGGGAAATGTGCGGAATCGCATTGAGGATGTACTCCTTGTTAGCCCCGGTGAGACTGGCCAGGTTCACATTTTTGTCGTACAGGCGCAGATCGTAGCCCTTGCCAATCAAGCGCTCGATTACCTCAACCAATGGGCTCTCACGCAAATCATCGGTACCACTTTTGAAACTGAAACCCAACACAGCGATCTTCTTCTTACCTTTTGCCAGTATCATATCCAGGCCGCGCTCTATCTGTTTCTGGTTGGCAGCAAGTATATGGCCAATGATCGGCAGATCCAGGTCGAGGGATCTGGCCTTGTAACTTAATGCGCGAATATCCTTGGGCAAGCAGGACCCGCCGAACGCAAAACCTGGCATCATGTAGGCTCTTGAGAGATTCAGCTTATGGTCATGGCAAAAAATATCCATCACCTTATGCCCATCGATCCCGATAGACTTGCAGAGATTGCCGATTTCGTTGGCGTAGCTCACTTTCAATGCATGCCAAACGTTATCGGCATATTTCACCATCTCTGCAGTCGCTACGTCAGTTCGTATCAACGGTGCGGATATATTCTTGTACAAATCAACAAGCAGGTCGCCACTTTTTTGATCCACCTCACCAATCACGGTTTTAGGGGGATTTCTGTAGTCTTCAATCGCAGTTCCTTCCCTGAGAAACTCGGGATTGGCACATACACCGAAGCCCTCACCCGCGATCTTTCCTGAAAACTGCTCCAGTGCAGGAATCACCACATCTCGCATGCTTCCGGGTAACATGGTACTTCTGGCAACGACCACGTGAAAACTGTCTTTTTGTCCTATTGCCCTTCCAATGTCCTCGCATACCCTGCGTACGTAGGTCAAATCGAGACTACCATTCGACTGACTGGGTGTTCCCACACAGATGAAGGAAATATCCGTGGCAAGCACAGCCGCTAGGGAGTCTGCGGTGGCAGATATCAACCCCTCTTTGACGCCATTGGCCAGTAAGGCGCCCAGACCGTTTTCCACGATTGGCGCCATGCCAGCATTGACCAAATCAATTTTGGATTGACTTAAATCGACGCCAATTACCGTGTGCCCATCACCCGCCTGGCAAGCTGCGGATACAACGCCCACATACCCCATGCCAAAAATACTTATTTTCACGCCCGTTTAGTCCTTTATCCTGAGTATCCTGATATGAGTATTCAGATGAGCGGTGCCATCAATGGACCCCTTCCAG
>CAWJQO010000008.1:0-65719 GCA_963844975.1 uncultured Gammaproteobacteria bacterium
GTATCAAGCAGGTCATCGTGAATCTGCTATCCAACGCGATTAAGTACAACAGGGATCGTGGGTCCGTCGTTGTTACTTACGTGCTGCGTGAAAAAAACATCATTCGAATCTGCATTGAAGATACCGGGAAGGGGTTTGTCTCCAGAAAAAATTAGTCAACTTTTCCAGCCATTTAATAGACTTGGGCAGGAATCAAGAGGGAAGAAGGTACAGGCATAGGTCTAGTGGTGACCAAACGTTTAGTAGAATCCATGGGGGGTAATATTGGCGTTGACAGTGTTGTGGAGAAGGGCTGCAATTTCTGGATACAGCTAGGCAAACAAAACATAAATTAAGACAAGTACTTCCGCACAATACCCGCGCCTCACCGAGGACGCCAAACCCGAAGGCCAGTCGCATACTCTTCTTTATGTAGAAGACAACCCAGCCAACCTGATGCTGGTAGAGGATTTGATCGCTCGCCGAGCAGAAATACGTTTGTTAACTGCAAATAACGGACTGGAAGGTGTTGAGATTGCGCGTAATACCAAACCTGACGTTATTCTGATGGATATCAATCTACCCGGAATCAGTGGCATCAAGGCGCTAGGCATCCTCCGTGAAGATAAAGCAACCGCGCACATCCCTATAGTTGCACTAAGCGCGAACGCATGCCGCGCGACATCAGGAAGGGCTTGGAGGCTGGATTTTTTCGTTACTTGACCAAACCGATAAAAGTCAATGATTTTATGGAAACCCTGGATCTCGCGATAGCATTCGCAGATACACAATCGCGTGAAAGGCTGGATGGAAATAATGAAAAGTTCAATTGAGTCGGTAGATTTTTTCGGCGCCAGCATTCTTGATTGTTGACGATCAGCTGGCAAATGTTGAATTACTTGAACAGTTACTGAGCGTGACAGGTTATACGAATGTCACCTCGACCATGAACCCGGTGGAGGTGTGTGGTTTGCATCGAAGAAATAATTACGATCTCATTTTGTTAGATTTGCAAATGCCGGAAATGGATGGTTTTCAGGTTATTGAAGCGCTAAAAACCAGTACCACAGATGATTACCTTTCGGTCATTGTGCTCACCGCACAACCCGGGCATAAACTGCGGGCGCTACAAGCAGGTGCGAAGGACTTTGTCAGCAAACCGTTTGATTTGGCTGAAGTAAAGGCGCGCATTAGAAATGTTATTGAAGTGCGATTGCTCTACAGGTTGTTAGAGCACAACAACCATATTTTGGAACAGACCGTACAGGAACGTACTGCAGAATTACGCGAAAGCGAGGCACGGTATCGTAGCCTGACGAATCTCGCATCAGACTGGTATTGGGAGCAGGACGAAAGCGGAAATTATACAAAAGTGTCCGGGCCTGTATTGGAAATGCTCGGAATTCAGGTTGGGTCCTTATCACAAACTACAGGCACACATTACACCGCCGGGTGGGATGAGGAGAAACAAAAACAATTGCAGACGTATATTGCCGCGAGGCTGCCATTTATAGACTTCGGTTTAAGTCGAGTTAATGGCGACGGCAGTCATCAGAATTTTAGGGTTAGCGGGGAACCGATGTTCAATAGTGCCAGTCGCTACCTTGGATACCGCGGTATCGGTGTAGAAACTTATGAAAGGTAATAGCAGACTAAAAATCGGAAAATCGCCAGGATTTTATTCCTGCTTCACAGCCAGGCCCGAACCAAAATCACCTGCTTAGCGCTTTGACTGCCGTAGAATTTATTCCGCTAGTTTCAAAATTGCAGTTAGTAGAACTGCGAGTCGGCGATATTCTTTACGAACCCGGCCGGCAACTACAGCACGCGTATTTTCCCACCACATCGATTGTGTCACTGCATTATGTAACGGAAAGCGGCTCGTCATCTGAAACCGCAGGCGTGGGAAACGATGGTGTTGTAGGAGTATCATTTTTTTTGGGCGACAACATCACCAGCGGTTCTGCGATGGTACAAACCGCCGGGCATGCGTATCGCCTGGAACGGCACGTGCTAAGAGCTGAATTTCATCGATCCGCTATAGTGCAACGCTTATTGCTTCTCTATACACAATCATTGGTTACACAGATATCTCAAACGGCGGCATGCAATCGACACCACTCGATAGAACAACAAATATGCCGTTGGTTACTGACTACGCTTGATCGATTGCCTTCACTAGAATTCACGATGACACAGGAATTGTTGGGTAGCATGCTGGGGGTGCGCCGAGAAGGTATTACTCAGGCAGCAGGCGATTTGCGACGTGCTGGTATTATCAGTTATCGTCGAGGGCACATTTCGATACTCGATCGAGCGGAACTAAAGCGTCATTCTTGCGAGTGTTACGCCGTGGTAAAAGCTGAACAGGACCGTCTCCTCACTTGTGGACGCTAGCTTGGAAAGCTATTTTTCTTCTCTATTATGCAACTTGTAGAAACTAAAATTGCCGATCTCGACCGTCTTGATGTATTCCGCGGACCGACTGGTGGTTGCTTTCCCATGCTGAAAATACAAGGCGCCACTGGTGTGGTCTACTAGTTGCTTATTGAGCGCCTTGCGAGCTTATTTGGCTAATGAGTATCTGATGCATGACGTCGCCTCTCCAGAATAAATATAGCGAGGCTGTAATCAAGCTGATACCACTGCTATCTGCGATCTCCATACAAGGGGGCACTCCACTCTATCAGTTGACATGGCGAAAAGAGGCCAGGCTTTCGCGAACTATTTAGTTATTTCACTTTCGGCTTGAAAGGCCGCCACTAATATTGCTACTCATGCAGCGTGTCCTTTGCTATTGATAGAGGGTACCTGACAACAGCGTGGTTTGGTGTGGCAACAACAAGGTCATATAACAGCGTGATCAGGCAACTATTGGTGCTTTATTGCAGCATGCTGCTGCATATGGCACCGGTCGCTGCACAAACCGCGCAACCTTACCTGATCGGGCGCGGCATCACCGATATCACCGGTCCGGCCGTTGGCATGCCGATGTGGGGTTTTGGACGCCCTGACCAGATCGACGAAGGTATCCATATCCGTCAGCGCTCACGTGCCTTTGTCATCTCGCAGGCCGACAAGCCTGACCAACGACTGGTGTTCGTCAGCGCCGATCTGGGCAGCATAGATCACCACATCGCCCTGGAAGTTGTTGAGCGTCTACAGCAGCGCTTTGGAAATCGCTACACCTTGGACAATGTCATTATCAGTGCTACACACACGCATTCAGGGCCTGGCGGCTACTGGCAATCGCGCTCTGACTCCGGCCTCGATGGCGGCCTGTACCCCGAACACTTTGAAGCCATCGCAGCCGGCATTACCGCCTCGATTGTGCAAGCCGACGACGACCTGCAAGCCGGGCAATATTTTTATCAACAGCGGCCGGGTGGCGAACGCGGGTGCCAATCGTTCGGCGTTGGCGTATGAGGCAAACCCGCCGGCGGAACGCGCCCGCTATCGCGAAAACACCAACACCGAAATGCTCCTGCTGAAGTTTGTCGATGACTCCGGCGCAATTGGCATGCTCAACTGGTACGCACTGCACCCCACTGCCATGAACTTTTACAACCACCTGATCTCCGGCGACCACAAGGGCTATGCCTCACTGCAGATGGAGCAGCAACACGGTACTCGCTATGCCTCCGCTGCAGACTTCGTCGCCGCCTTCGCACAGGCCGACCCCGGCGATGTCACCCCGAATATGAATCTGGACAATACCGGCCCCGGTGCCACCGATGTGGAGACCACGCGCATCATGGGTGATATTCAATTGCAGGAGGCGCAGCAGTTGTTTGCCCAGGCAACGGAAGCACTTGCGGGCCCCGTCGATACGCGCCGTATCTATGTCGACCTGAGTAATTACACGGTACAGGATCGCTTCACCGGCATGGGCACACAACACACATGCCCCTCGGCTTACGGTTACTCCTTTGCCGGTGGTTCAACGGAGGACGGTGGCGGACACTTCCTGTTTAAAGAAGGCATGACCGAACAAAGCCTGTGGCGCGACTGGTTGATTCGGCTGGTGACTGGCGCACCGAAGTGGACCGAGCCTGTGCATACCTGCCAGTCACCGAAACCCATTTTATTCGAAACTGGCAGCGGCAACCCGCCCCTGCAATCACAAATACACTCGGTCACTGTCGCCCGCATTGGCCAACTGGTGATACTCGCCCTGCCTGTCGAGGTTACCACCATGGCAGGCCGGCGCCTGCGCGACAGTGTGAAGGCTGAGTTGGGCGATTGGGCCCAATACATCGTGCTGGCGGGCTATGCCAACGGCTTTGCCGGCTATGTCACCACCCCACAGGAGTACCAACTCCAGCAGTACGAGGGTGCCCACACCCTGCACGGGCCCTGGAGCTTGCCTGCCTATCAACAGGTTGCCAGCCAACTGGCCAGCGCTTTGCATTCTGGCACGGCCGTTCCCTCCAACATCCGCTACGATGACTGGCGCGGCAAAGCCGTGGGTCGGTCATTGCCCACCGGGGCCACCGGCCTGCTCCCTGAGGGCAAACACTATGGCGATGCACTGCCCCTGGCAAAGACAAACTACCGAAGGGGCGAAACAGTCATCGCCGAGTTCTGGTCCGCTAATCCCACCGCGCATTACACCACCGGTAACAACTTCCTGCTGGTAGAACACAGGGCTGCAGCGGGTTGGCAGGCGGTGGCCGATGACGGCGCCTGGAGTACCCGCGTGCGCTGGCGAATTGAAGACGATGCTTATATTGCTGAACTCAGTTGGGAAGTGCCCATTGACACCAGCGCCGGGGATTACCGGGTCACCCACTTTGGATTCGATAATGCCAGCGGCGCATTCAGCGGCGTGTCGGAAATAGTCCGCATTGAATAGCGGCGACAGATCTATTTGAGTGCGCCTGAAAGCCCTCGCTGTCGCAATTCATCCGATTCAACCCGACAGCTTGCGAAAAATCCATTGCCTGGTTATTCTCCCTAATTGTAGACCTGTTTAAAGAGCTTTAAACAAGTATTATTTGATGGTCTATATACAGCCCTATTTGGAGTTTTATATGCCTTTCAAGTTTTCCGAAGACCTGGTTCCCCTGACGGACCTGAAGATCAATCCGGGGCGCATCGTGAAACATACTACCGAGGTACACCGCCCTGTGCTGCTCACCAGTCGGGGTCGAGGTGTCGCCGTGGTCCAGTCGGTCAGTGATTACGAAAAAGCCGAGGAGGAGCGGGCGTTCATGCGGGCGGTAGTTGCCGGCCTGGCGGACCTGGCGGAGGGACGTGAAGTTTCACTCGACGACGCTAAGGTTCGGCTTGGGTTGAAGTAGAGTCATGCCGCGCGCGATCATCAGCTTCGCCGAATCCGCCGTCTGTGATCTCGAAGAGGTGCAAGCCTGGTATGCGGAACAAGGGGCGAAGGACGTCGGAACCCGGCTGGTGGAACGGATATTCCAGCATGTTGAAGCGCTGGCTGAGCATCCCGACATGGGGCGGGTTGTGCCTGAATTCGATCAGCGGTTCCTACGCGAGCTAATCCATCCACCGTTTCGGGTCGTGTACCGCCTTGACTCTCGACAGGTGAAAATAGTTCGCGTCTGGCGTAGCGAACGCTTGCTAAATATTCCTTCCGCGTTAGTGGAGGAATCATGAATGTGCGAATCGGATTGTGCGGACACGTTATTGCCTCGCACTTCAGGTCGTCTATACCCCGCCAAACCCGTATACTTGCGCGACTGTTGACCCGCACACCCCAGCGACGCGCGAGCCCACGATCTTGACTATGGAATTCTTCGGCAAAACCCTGTCTGGCCCGTTCACGATTCCATCCGGCATCGTCACCACCGCGACGCCAATCATCCAGTATGTGTTCGACCACATGCCGCAGGTGGGCGTGGTCACCACCAAGAGTATCGGCCTGCAGCCGCGCGCGGGCAATCGCGAACCGGTGTACAGCCAGTACGCGCCGGGCTGCTTCGTCAATGCGGTGGGGCTGACCAACCCGGGCGCACAGGCATCGCGGGAAATGTTGGCGGCCCTGAAAGTACCCGACGGACCGTTTCCTGCTGACCTCGATATTCGGCGGCAGTATCGAGGAGTTCGTGGCGGTGGCGAAAATTCTCGCGCCGGTCTCGGACGGCCTCGAGCTGAACCTGTCCTGCCCGCACGCCAAGGGCTATGGCATGGCGATGGGCCAGGACCCGGACCTGGTGCGGGACATCACCGCCGCCGTCAAAGCGGTGGTCGATATTCCGGTGATTCCCAAACTCACACCCAATACGCCGGACATCGCGAAGATTGCTTTGGCTGCGATCGCAGGCGGCGCCGACGGCCTGTGCGCCATCAATACCCTTGGCCCGGGTTACACCTCGGCCCACGGCCATGCGGTGCTGAGCAATGGCAACGGCGGCATGTCAGGCAAGGGTATTTTGCCGATCGGCCTGAAATGCGTGCGCGATATACGCGCGGTGACGGACTGCCCGATTATCGGCTGCGGCGGCGTCAGCAGCGCTGACGATGTGCGCGCTTACTTCGACGCGGGCGCAACAGTTGTCGGGGTGGGCTCGTCCCTCACCGGGCTGACCACGGACGAGATCAGCGCTTACTTCCAGACCCTCAGCAACGATCTGGAGACTGGCCGCAATCGCGCCGAGTCCCATATCCGCTACGACATCGATATGAGCTTCCGCCCGGTCACTTTGGTGGCGAACACGCGGGTCTGCGACGGACATCGCCCTGCTCACCTTCGATCGCAAGATCAATGTGCAGGCCGGGAGAATTCGTCTTCCTGTGGCTTCCCGGACTGGGCGAGAAGCCGTTCTCGGCCCTGACCGACGACCCGTTCACCCTGGCGGTGATCGATGTCGGGCAATTTACTCACGCCCTGATGGACCTGCCGCCCGGCACCGAAGCTTACGTGCGCGGCCCGCACGGCATACCCGTCGCGCCTCCCGAGGATGCAAAAATCATGGCGGTGGCGGGCGGTACGGGCCTGGCCGCCGTGTACCAGATCGCCCGTGATTTCGGCAATGCGGAAGTGTTCGCCGGGGCGCGCAGCGCTGATCGCCTATACTACCTCGACGAATGTCGCAAGGTCGCCGAGGTGCATGTCGCCACGGACGACGGCAGCGCCGGCTTCCACGGCGTCGTGACGGAACTTTTGCGCGAGCGCTTGCAGGCGATGAGCACGCATGAGCGCGAGCAGCTCATCTTTTACAACTGCGGCCCGCAGCCCATGGTCCACGCCGCCATCGCGGTGCAGCGCGAGTTCTGTCGCCCTGAACAGATCTTCAGCGCCATCGATTACCTCACCAAGTGCGGCGTCGGCATCTGCGGCGCCTGCGCCACACCTGATGGCCGCCGTCTGTGTGTGGACGGGCCATTTTTGCAGGCGCTGTGAATCCTTCTTCCTGTAGACAACCGAGGTGTCCACGATATGCCCGCCGATAAGGGAGTCTATAACGCCCGCTGGGAGAAGTCCTTCGATCGGATACTGACGCCGCTGGAGGAGTTCATTCAGCGCCAGACCACCAGCAGTATCCTGTTGATGATCTGCATGGTCATCGCACTGGTCATCGCCAACAGCCCGCTTGCACGAGCGGTACGAGAATTTCCTGCATACGCAGATCGGTTTCAGCGTGGGCAGCGCAGCGTTTTCCCTGTCGCTGCACCACTGGATCAATGAAGCCCTCATGGCGCTGTTTTTCTTCATCATGGGCCTGGAACTGAAGCGCGAGCTGCTGGTGGGAGAGCTGTCTTCACCGAAACAGGCGCTGCTGCCCATCATGGCGGCCATTGGCGGGATGGCGGTTCCCGCGCTGTTCTACGTCGCTTTCAACGCCAACTCGGGCAGCCTCAGTGGCTGGGGCATACCAATGGCGACCGATATTGCGTTCGCGGTCGGCGCCCTGAGTTTGCTCGGAACACGTATTCCCAAGTCGCTAGTGACCTTTCTCATTGCCCTGGCGATTGTGGACGACCTGGGCGCGGTGGCAGTAATCGCGCTGTTCTATACAAGTGACCTCAACCTGCTGGCGCTCTCCTATGCCGGCGGCTGTACATTGCTGTTGATGGTTCTCAACCTGGGCGGCATTCGCCATGCCCTGCCCTACGCCATCGTGGGCGTACTGTTGTGGGCCGCCATGCTGGCCAGCGGCGTGCACTCCACTGTTGCCGGTATCGTGGTGGCTTTTGTCATACCCATTCGCCCCAAGTTCCAGCCGGAGCATTTTATCAACCGGGTGAAAGAAAGCGCGGTCAGAATGCGCGAGGCGATTCAGGAAAACGCCGACATCATCCACAACACGCGCCTGCGCTCTCTGGTGTCTGCCCTGGGCGATAACGTGCAGCTGGTGCAGGCCCCGGCCCAGCGTCTGGAGCACCACCTGCACCTGCCGGTCGCCTACCTGGTAATCCCGGTGTTTGCCCTGGCCAATGCCGGCATTCCCGTGGACTTCAGCGATTTCGAACGCTATTTACAGCATCCCATCACCCTGGGCGTACTGGCCGGGCTGTTGCTGGGCAAGCCGCTGGGAATCGTGGGCCTGACCTGGCTTACGGTAAAACTGGGCTGGGCACAATTGCCAACCGGCCTGAATATGAAGCACATCCTGGGCATCGGACTGCTGGGCGGTATCGGCTTTACCATGTCGATCTTCATCGCGGATCTGGGCTTCGCGAACCTGCCCGAAGAACTGCTGATGGCCAAGACCGGCATTTTGCTGGCGTCGGCACTGGCGGGCGTAAGCGGCATTTTATGGTTGCTGTTGTTGAGCCGCACCAAGGCGGCTGTTATGGATGGAATTTGATCTGCTCGCCCTAGCCAGACCACACTATCGCTGGCGCATAGCGGGCTGACTACAGACGGCTTGGTGTTGCGCAACAATGGAGAGGACGATTTAGTGATCGCCGCTAAGCCTCCTCTTTTCAGTTCGCCACCCGGTAGCGACGGTAGTGGCTACAATGTGACGGCTTTGTAACAGGCGGGGTTGACCTGCACAGTGAGCAATGGTGTGGGAAAAGATGTCAGCACGACATAGCCAATATAGATATCGCATGCAGTGCGATCACTTTCACCATCGGCGGCACGATCACCGGTCTCACCAAGAACGGTTTAGTTTTGCAAAATAATGGTGGCGACAATTATACATCGACGGCAATGCAACAGCTTTGAGTTAGTGACGCGGGTAGCGTATGGAGGCGGTTACGAGATCACTGTGTTAACTCAACGAACGGCCAGAGTTGTTTGATAACAACGCAGCGGGCAATGCCACCTCGCAAGTTAGCGAGGTCACATTGACCTGTACTGAAGTGGTCTTGCCGGTCAGAGTGTAAGCGTGAGCGCTTGCGGTAAACAATACCGCGCTAAATACGCATTAACAGGTGTGCGAGGCAAATCACGATTACGAATACCGGTTCGATAGCGGCGACCAGGTCTAGATTCTCTACGAATCTGGCCATCCGGCACGACGGCTACAAGCACCTGCGGCACTACGCTGCCAGTTGGCGCTTCATGTACGATTACAATTACACGGGCTCGTCGCAACGTCGACTGCCACACGGGCACTGCGCGAACGCCTGGCACGATTACATGTCGGCTGACGAAGCGCTAGATAGATAGATAGATGTAGTGGTGTTAAGTTACGGCTGCATTTATCAGCAAGGTTTTCTGTTCTAGATTGACGATACAGCGCCAAATACGGGTAGTATTGGCGGTAAAGTCGCAGCGTTGAATGATGAAAGAGCACTATTCTTTGGTCTTCTACAAGGAATTTCCGAACCTGATTTCACTGCCATTCTTGGGATAGACGAAACATCGACGACGAGCTTTCCGTCGCCTTCAGGTCCTCCTTACGCAGTAGGAACACCGCATACATACCATGCGATGGAAGTGTAGATGGGGCCTGCAATACACAAACATTTTGTCTTATTACATCTTTAACAGAACGGAAGGTGGCAGCGCACCGACACCGTTAACGCAGTACGCAGCGGGTGTTTGTCATGGCACAATCAATGGCTACAGCGATTGGTATTTGCCTGCAATTTGCGAGGCTGGATATGGTAACTGTTCTTGTGGTACATCATCCTCACCGAAGATACAGAATATGCAATCCAATCTGGTTGATATTGGTGTGGGGAATCTTGACGGCTTTCGCATGAGCTCTACGCAGTACAGCTTTAATCCTTCAGACCAGGTATGGGTACACAATTTTTCAACGAATCGCTAACGACACCTTTCGAGTCACTGCAAATAAGTTCTGAACTAAAAATTCGTTGCATTCGGGGGTTATCGGAAGGCCTATAGGATGCTGGGGGATTTCTAAAAAGTTTGGTAGGACTACCCGGACTCGAACCGGGGACCTCTACCATGTCAAGGTAGCGCTCTAACCAACTGAGCTATAGTCCTGTAGCAGGACGCGCATTATAGGTGCCAATCCGCAATTGCTCAACACCCGGCCTTTTTCAGTACTAAAGTGGGTCTGAGGGCGATATGGCTGATCGTTTTTGCCACTCCGCGCGGTATACGGGGACACTTGATCCGTCCGTCAGGACGGGTAAAGTGCTGTACCTTCTACAGGAGTACGAACGGTGAAAGTCAGCGGAATGCTGGGAGCCGACCTGGATATGGCGCCTCTGGCCATAGCCGAACTGGAACAGCGCGGCTATGACGCCGCTTTTACCGCGGAAATCAACAACGACCCGTTTTTCCCGCTGGTGCTGGCGGCCGAGCACAGCAAGACCATCGCCCTGACTACCTCCATCAGCGTGGCCTTCGCGCGCAACCCGATGACGCTGGCCAATCTGGCCTGGGACCTGAACCAGTACTCCAAAGGCCGCTTCACTGTAGGCCTGGGTTCGCAAATCAAACCGCACATCACGCGCCGCTTCTCCATGCCCTGGTCGAAGCCCGCGGCCCGCATGCGCGAGTTTATCCAGGCCATGCAGGCGATCTGGCGCTGCTGGGAAACCGGAGAGAAACTGGATTTCAACGGCGAGTTCTATCGGCACAACCTGATGACGCCCATGTTCACGCCTTCCAGAACAACCTACGGCGCGCCGGGGGTGAATCTCGCCGCCGTCGGTCCGCTGATGACGGAAGTGGCGGCAGAAGTGGCAAACGGCGTAATCGCCCACGGCTTTACTACCGTAAAATACCTGCGGGACGTTACACTGCCTGCGGTGCAGCGCGGGCTGGAGAAATCCGGACGCCAGCGTGAAGACTTTGAGGTCAGCTTGCCAGTCATGGTGGTGACGGGCGTCAATGAAGTGGCCTATCGAGCAATCGAAGCTGGCCGTGCGCAGCCAGCTGGGGTTTTACGCGTCTACCCCCGCCTATCGACCGGTGCTGGAATTGCACGGCTGGGGCGAGCTGCAACCCGTCGCCAACCAGCTGACCCGGGAAGGCCGATGGCAGGAGATGGGGGCGCTGATTACCGACGATATACTGCACACCTTTGCGGTGGTCAGTGAAGACATCGAGCAGGTGCCGGCGCTACTAAAACAACGGTACGGCAACATAGCCGACACCTGGATGTGTACCGTACAGACCGGGGATACAGATCTGCAGAAACAATTGGTAGCGGCGTTGCAGGCGGCCTGAGCACTGCTGCAGACTTGGAATCGGGGGACGGACTTAAGTCCGTCCCCAAAAGAATAGGCAGAGGACCAGAGTTATGAATATCGAGTTAACCACGCAACAAAAGGCCCTCCAGCAGGAGGTGCGCGAGTACATGAAGACCGTCATGACACCGGCGCTGCTGGAGGAAATGAAGGTCGGCGAATTCAAGGAAGGCGGCGGCCCCGAGTTTCGCAAACAGTATGCACGCATGGGCGCCGACGGCTGGATCGGCCTGAGCTGGTCCAAGGAGTTGGGCGGCAGGGAGATGTCGCACATTGAGCAGTACATTTTCACCGATGAAGTCGTGCGCTCCGGTTTCGCCTACCCCTTCCTGACCACGGAGTCCACCACGCCGGTCATTGCCGCCAATGCCAATGCCGAGGTGCGCGAGGAAGTCGTCGGCGGCGTCAAGCAGGGCAAGGTGGTTATCGCCATCGGCTACTCCGAGCCCAACGCCGGGACCGACCTGGCCAGCCTCACCACCCGCGCCGAGCGGGACGGCGATCACTGGATCATCAACGGCCAGAAGATGTGGACCAGCCTGGCGAATTTCGCCGATTACGTGTGGCTGGCGGCGCGCACCGATCAGGAAGCCACCAAAAAGCACAAGGGACTCACCATGTTCCTGGTGCCCACCAACATCGAGGGTTTCTCCTACACGCCGGTGCACACCCTGGGCGTGCGCACCAACGCCACCTACTACAGCGACATCCGCCTGCCGGACAAGTACCGCGTGGGTGAAGTCAATGCCGGCTGGAAGCTGATCACCGGGCAGCTCAATATCGAACGCCTCTCACTGTTTACGCACGGCCAGGTGGATTCCCTTTATCAGGACGTCTGCCAGTGGGCGGCGACCACCAACACGCCCAAAGGCGGCAAGATTATCGAGCTGCCTTGGGTGCAGCACAATCTGGCGAAGGTCAGAAGCGGTCTGGAAGTGGTCAAGCTGATCTGCTGGAAACAGGCCTGGGCCATGGACCAGGGCCCGCTGAACATGGCCGACGCCTCGGTGGCAAAGGTCTACAGCAGCGAATTTTTTGTCGAGCTGTACCGGATGCTGCTGGAGGTCATGGGACAGGCGGGCACTATTGCACCGCACTCTCCGGGGGCCGTGCTCAAGGGCAAACTCGAGTTTCGCTGGCGGGTGGGTGCCGTGCTCACCTTCGGTGGCGGCGCCAATGAAGTGCAACGTGACATTATCGCAATGGCGGGGCTGTGGATGCCCCGCACTCGCTAGGAGAACAAGGCCATGGATTTCACTATTTCAGAAGAAGTACGCAGCGCGCAACAACTGGCCCAACAGATCCTGGGCGACTATACCTCGGTCGAAAAACTCAAGGTTATCGAAAAACAGGCGGAGCGCTTCGACACCGGCCTCTGGCAGGCGCTGGCGGATGCCGGCCTGCTGGGACTGGACATCAGCGAAAACCACGGCGGTACCGAGCTGGGTTTTTTCAGCCTGACCACCCTGTGTGAGGAAGTGGGCCGCACAGTGGCTCCGGTTCCCGTGATCCCGGTACTGGTGTCAGCGGCGGGCACCCTGCGGCGCTTCGGCGGTGACGCGCAGAAAGACCAGTGGCTAACGGGTATCGCCAGCGGCGCAACCCTGATCAGTGCCGCACTGGGCGAGTATAACAACGACGATCCCACGGCGCCGCAGTGCACCGCACAGAAGAAAGAAGGCGGCTACTCCATCAGCGGCACCAAGATCTGCGTCAGCCTGGCGCGCTCGGCGGCCCGCATATTGCTGTCGGCCCGGATGGGTGAGGAACTGGTCGTGGCCCTGGTGGATCCGCGCGCCGCCGGCGTTACCCTCAACGCGCAAATCGTGACGACGGGTGAGACCCAGTATGAACTGGTCATGAACAAGGTACAGGTGCCGGCCGCAGACATCGTTGCAGTCGGCGGCGAGGCACTGGCGGCCATGGAGTGGGCGCACCAGGCAACCCGCACGGCACTTGCCGCGATGGCGCTGGGGGTGTGCGACAAGATGATGCGCATCACCGGCCAGTACACCTCTGAACGACAGCAGTTTGGCCGCGCTATTGCGACTTTCCAGGCCGTGAGCCACCGGGTGGCGGACTGCTACATCGACGTCGAGTGCCTGCGCCTGGTGACGCAACAGGCCGCCGCGCTGATCGACCAGGGTCGCCCTGCGGAGGACGCTGTGCTGATGGCGAAAATCTGGTGCGGCAACGTGACACACCGGGTCAGCCAGGCTTCCCAGCATTGCCACGGCGGCACCGGCGTGGACCGCGATTACCCGCTGTTTCGCTACTGCGAGCTGGCGCGCCAGATCGAACTGACCGCCGGCAGCAGCGCCCAGCTCACCGGCGAACTGGGCCAGGCTATCTGCGCCGAGTATCTGGCAAAGGCCGGTTAGGCGCGTAAACCCGCCAGGTTGTTCACAGCAACGCCTACCGTGTTGATTTGAGGCGGAGCAGTCGGGCTAGAGGTGGATCTTTCGGGCTAGCCGGTTCTGGCGTCGGGTGTGCAATTTTTCCGCGAATATCGGGGAAGCGGGGAAATTGCACACCCGACGCCAGAACCCTCGTTCCGTGCTATCACGCGTTCAGATGTCCAATGCAGGTAACGGTAGCAAGGATCCGGTCGGGAAGGCCTTTTCGCATACGATTATCGAGTGCCCCACAGGGGAAGTAGGCGAAAAGGCCTTCCCGGCCGGAGCCGATGGCAAGCATGAACAGGGAATGACGGCGGCAGGCCAGAGCCATTGGCAGAAAAGAACAGACGATGTCTGTTCAGGCGTAACCATTCTCCCGGAACCACTTGACCGAATCCGCGATGGCGGTTTCGATGGGCGTCTGCGGCAGGCCCAACTCCTCTATGGCCTTGGTAGGGTCCACATAGCCATGCTGCAGGACATAGCGGGTATTTTTGTAGGTGGTCATGGGCGCGCGGCCGCTCAGCTTTGACCACATCTCCACCAGTTTGGCGACGCGCAACATCATCGTGCCCGACACCTCGGTCTTCGCCACATCGGCAACACCCGCAACTTTCCCGATCAGCGTGAGTATTTCCTTGTTGGTCATATTGCCCGCCTTGTTAGCCAGGATATACGACTCGCCGATACGCCCCTTCTCCATCGCCAGCACATGGCCCGCCGCGACATCGCGCACATCCACAGCGCACACCCCGCCATCCCAGTAGTTCTTCATCTTCCCCTGCAGCGTGCGCAGGATCATGGTGCCGGTGGGCGTGGGCGCGCGATCACCCGGGCCGAAGGGCAGGCCGGGCATCACCATGGTCACCGGCAGGCCATCGCTGACCATGCCCTTGACCATCTGGTGACTGATGAATTTGGAAAGTATGTACTCACTAGCCCAGGGCCAGCCATTGAACGGGGTTTTTTCGGTGGCCCATCCGCCGTTGCCGACGATGCCGATTGCGGCGACACTGCTGGTGAAAACAATTTTCTCAACTCCTGCCGCCTTGGCGGCTTCCATCATGGACCGGGCGCCGTCCACATTGATTTTAAAATGCAGGTCCGGGTCCTTGGTCCAGATCGCAAACAATGCCGCCAGATGATAGAGCTGCTGCACGCCCTGCACGGCCCGCGCCAGGGAATGCGGATCCAGCAGGTTGCCTTCCACGAATTCCACGTCCATGCCCTTGCAGGGGAGAGCGGTCCTCTCCCGGCATCACCATGACGCGCACTTCATCGCCCCTTTCCAGGCATAGGCGGGTTACATGGTTGCCGATGAAGCCCGTGGCTCCGGTGATAAGCACCTTGCCCATAACTCATTAACTCCTGTCGCTGTTTTTGATTCGGGGTATCTTAGCAGCCCCTCGCGTATGGGGCATGGCGGAATCGGTCATTCTTCTTGTGGCCGCGCACCGAGGACGAATTTAAACCAGATATTCCGCGGTCATCTGCTGGGCCACGTCCCATAGGCGAGCAGCCATCGCCGTGTCAAATATGTGATTGTCACCACTCACTGTAACCGGGTTACAGTCCTCAAAATACGCACCATTTACGCCATCGAGCAGCGGACTTGTCATCACATAAGTCTGGGTGGCCGCGCCCTGCTCGGGTGTTTTTGCGATGACCCCGCCGAACAGCTCGAAGGCGCCACGGATCAGAGCCGGGGCTGTGCGCGCGATATTGGTCTGCACCAGACCAGGGTGAACGACGTTGGAGGTGATTCCCGAGCCCTCCAAACGACGGGACAGTTCCAGTGAGAATAACGCGTTGGCCAACTTGGAACGGCCATAGGCCTCAGAGGCATTGAAGGCGCCCTCGCCCCTCAGGTTATCAAAATCGATACCCACCGCTGGCGCCTGGGTATAAGCCGAGCGGCTACCTACATGCACGATGCGGCCCGATCCTGCCTCCTGCATCAGGGGCAACAGCTGATTCACCAGCACAAAATGGCCGAGGAAATTAACCACGAACATCTTCTCTATACCCCCGACCAGCTCCACATCACCGAAAGTATTGATGCCGGCATTGCAATTGAGCATATCCAGCCTGACACCCAGCGCGCCCACTGTCTGCGCACAGTCCACCGCCGACTGAAACTCGGACAACTCCAGCGCGACAGGGGTGGTTTGCCCATCAATACTGGCACAGGCCTCCGCCGCTTTCTCCAGCGTACGCCCGGTGCCGATGACATGAGCCCCACGCAGGGCCAGCACGCGCATGGTTTCGTAACCCAGACCTGAATTACAGCCGGTCACCAAGGCAGTCTGACCGTGTAAATCCAGTCCCGCAGTGACCTCCTCTGCGGTGGATTGTGCGCCGAATGGCCCTGCGGGAAACCTGTTGTCGATGCTTACCTCCGGCCCATCATCGGCACAGGCGGCCAATAGGGGGGAGGTAGCGGCGGTGACCGAAAGTTGCAGTAACTGTCTGCGTTTTAGTTTCATGCGACAGTGATCCTGATGTTTCGTGAGTTCTTACAGTGTAGCTCCATGGGCTAAGAAGCAGGAAGCGCGGGTCCTTGAAATAACTTATATGGAATTTAATGGTATAAAAACATATCATATAGTTATTTCTTGCGGCATAAGCAATGCTGCCTATACTGAAACTGTGGCGGTTAATTGGATGACTACCAATTGAGGGCAACCGCTAAACTTTTGGGAAAGCTGGCAAACATTTGTCAGAGGTGTTTGCCACCAGGGGACGCTATCCGGTTTATGCGGGCCGGATAAACAAATCTTGGGCCAACAACAACATACAGCTTTACCCTTCGAACGCCGTCGCTACCTGCCTTGCGACGGCGTTTTTTTATGCCCGACATTTACCAGCCAGCAACTCTCCGTGTCCCGCTTACCCGATTAAGCCCAACCGTCACCACTGCAAGGCCAGAATACGCTATGCTTCCGTGAAAGAATAAGGAAGCCTCATGAGCAACATCAAGCAACTGTTGAAAGACATCAGGAATTCACCCGACGGCCCGCGCATTGCAGCCATCTTCGATTTCGACGGCACTCTCATCGCCGGTTACTCGGCAATGGCTTTTATCAGGGAACAACTCAAACGCGGTGACCTGTCAGCCCGACAGTTTGTCGAGTTGATGCGGGCCATGACCAGCTTCGGACTCGGCAATATTGGTTTTTCGGGCATGATGGCCATCAATGCCCAGTTCATGCGCGGCATCGAGGAAGACACCTACCACGAGGTGGGAAGACAGCTTTATACCAAACAGATAGCACGCCTCATCTACCCTGAATCACGCGCCCTGGTGGCAGCGCACCAGGCCAAGGGCCACACGGTAGCGATTATTTCCTCCGCTACCCCCTACCAGGTGGAACCTGCCGCAGCGGATCTGGGCATTAAACACGTGCTGTGCACGCATCTGGAAGTGGCCAATGGCCAGTTTACCGGCGGCGTTATCCACCCCACGTGTTTCGGACAGGGCAAGGTGGATGCGGCAGAGTCGCTGGCAAAACAGTACCGCGCCGATCTGAACAAGAGCTTCTTCTACTCTGACAGCCAGGATGACCTGTTATTGCTGGAGCGGGTGGGACAACCCCGGGCATTGAACCCCAGCAGTAAGCTGGAACAGATCGCGCGCGCGCGGCAGTGGCCAGTCGCGAAATTCGGCAGCCGCGGGCGCCCTACCCTGACCCAGTTCATGCGTTCCGTGGCGGCGACCAGTTCGGTGGTGACCTCGTTTATGGCGGGCCTGCCCGTGTACGCGCTGACCGGTTCCCGGCGTGAATCCCAGAACTTTTCTTTCTCGCTGTTCGCCGATACCGCCAGCGCACTGATCGGCATGGATTTAAAGGTGAAGGGGGAGGAGCATCTGTGGTCCCACCGCCCTGCAGTTTTCGTGTTCAACCACCAGAGCAAGGCAGATATCATTATCGTCGCCAGGTTATTGCGCCGCGATATCGCCGGTGTGGGCAAACAGGAAATCAAAAAGGAGACGCCGATTCTCGGCAAGGTACTGGAGCTGGGCGGCGTGGTATTCATAGACCGCGCCGACGGCAAGAGTGCCATCAAGGCGATGACACCACTGATCGATGCGATGCGCAAGGAGGGTAAGTCAGTCGTGCTCGCCCCGGAAGGCACGCGCACCGTTTCTCCCACCATGGCGCCGTTCAAAAAAGGCGCCTTCCACCTGGCCATGCAGGCCGGCGTACCGATGGTACCGATCGTCATTCACAACTCCGGGGATGTCGCGCCCAAGGGTGATTTCGTGTTTCGTGCCGCCACTGTCGAGGTAGAAGTATTGCCGCCGGTTGATACCAGTAACTGGCGCGTGGAGACAATTGACGATCACGTGCGGGAGGTGCGCAACATGTTTGCCCGCGCGCTTGGCCAGGCGGAAGAAAAACCGCACAAAGCAAAGACGAAATCAAAATCCGGCGTGGCGAAGAAGAAAACGCCTGGCAAACGCAAGACCAGCGGCAAAGCGCCTGCCAAAAAACCGAACAAGCGCTAAAGGGCTGGCGGTCATGGATCTGGTGAGCAAATACCTGCAGTGCAATCCCTGGCCGGGGCGCGGCCAGTCGCAAGTCCTGTTTATACTCGATGCCCGCAACCCTTTCGAGCAGGGCATCTTGCGCGGCTGGATACAGCACCATGCGCAGGGTGAAGATAAACTGCTGCAGGCGTCGCAGGTCTGCCTGGATCTGGGCGATGATCGCCGGGGCATAGACAGCACGCCGCTGGTCACGGCCCTGGCACTGCCAGCGGACACCCTGGTGGCTCCGCTGCGCGTTGCCTGGCTGCCCTCACAGGAAGCCATCAACTCCGGACCGCGACTGCGCGACCTGCTGTTCGGTGACCCGCGTCATCCAGGCGCATGGCGCGGGCGCAGAATTCTTGAGAAATCACCCGAGAGAATGCATTTACTGATGGGCGAACCCGATACCGTGGCCAATCTACGCGCGCGCTTTGGCCGCGTGCACAGCACCGATAATGGCGATGCGCAGCGGGACTTCGCCGATTTCGTCGCGCGCCAGGCGGTGGTGGTGCTGGATCTGGCCGAGCGACGCCTGCAGGGTGGACGCTACAAGGTGCCGCGTCAGGTAGCGGCCAGCCTCATGGCCAGCCGCAGTTACAACGAAGCGCTGGACCGGCTCGCTGCTGAAACGGGCACCACTAAAACGCAGCTGATGAAGGAAGCCGCGGGATACATGGATGAGATGGTGTCGCGGCCCAGTACTTTCTGGCTGGACGTCTACGCCAAATTCAACAAGTTTTGCCTGGGGCTGGGCTATGAGGAGGAGATTGTCTGCGATCAGGCGGCGGTGGAAAAAATGCGCCAACTGGTGCGCGAACACCCCGCCATGTTGCTGTGGACGCACAAGACCTATCTCGATGGCATGGTGCTGCCGAAACTGCTCTATGACAATGACTTTCCCATGCCGCACATGTTCGGTGGCGCCAACCTGAATTTTCCCGGACTGGGCTTCCTGCTGCACCGGGCCGGCGCGATTTTTATCCGGCGCAGCTTCCAGGACAATGAGTTGTACAAGATCACGCTGCGCCACTATGTCGGCTATCTCATGGAAAAGCGCTTTCCCATGAACTGGGCCTTCGAGGGCACCCGCTCCCGCCTGGGCAAGCTGATGCCGCCGCGGTACGGCCTGTTAAAGTATGTGCTGGAAGCGTGCCACGCCACCGACGCCAGGAACATTCACATCATTCCCATCTCTATCAGTTACGACCTGATACGCGACGTGGAGGAGTACGCCACCGAGCAGACCAGTCGCGGCAAGGGTGCCGAGTCGCTGCGCTGGTTTATCGGTTATATCCGCAGCCTGGCGAGGCCCATGGGCAAGGTTTATGTGGATATCGGAGAACCCGTGGTGCTCGATAAATCACCGGATCCGGAGGATCGCCTCGCCCTGTCCAAAATTGCCTTTGAAGTGGCGGTGGCAGCGAACGAGGTAACCCCCATTACGTTTCCCTCGCTGGCGACCATGAGCCTGCTGGGAGCTGCGCCGAAAGCGCTCACGCAAAATGAAGTGGTGGCAGACCTGCGCGCGCTCTTGCGCTGGGCCCAGGCCAGGAACCTGCGGATCTCACAGGATTTTGACCCGGCCTACGCCGACCAGATACAGAACCTGCTGGGCATCATGCTCGACGAGGGTATCGTCACGCGCTATGACGAGGGCCCGGAAGTCGTGTATGGCATCGGCCTGAATCAACACTCTGTGGCGAGCTATTACCGCAACACGGTGATCCATTTTTTCGTCAACAAAGCCATTATTGAACTGGCCCTGTTAAAGGCCAGCGAGAACGAGGGACCTGACGCGCTGGATGTTTTCTGGACCGAGGTGGACCAGTTGCGCGACCTGTTCAAGTTCGAGTTCTTCTACGCCCCTACCGAGGAATTTCACCAGCAGATACGCGAGGAACTGGACCGCTATGACCAGGACTGGCCGACCCTGCTGAGCCAGGGCACGGTGGGTTTCAGCCAGTTGCTCAACCGCATGACTCCCCTGGTATCTCACGTCACCCTGCTGATCTACACTGAGGCCTACTCGGTGGTCGCCGCACTGGCCGCTCGCCTGGCACACTCCCAAAGCCTGGAGGAAGAAGCCTGTGTCACCGAGGCCCTGAAGTTCGGCCGCCAGGCCTACCTGCAGCGGCGCATCAGCAGCGAGGCTTCCATTGGCAAACTGCTGTTCAGCAATGGCTTTAAAATGTTACAAAGCCGGCGGCTGACAGACGCCGGAGGGCCGATTCTGGCCGAGCAGCGACTGGAGCAGTCGCGCCAGTTGCGCGACCTGCTGCGGCGTCTTGACCTTATTCGCGCCATTGGCGTGGCCAGCCGCAGCAGTTAATGCGCATCAACTGACAGGAGTAGGAACAATGACAGAACTCAACGTCGCCGTCCTCGGTGGCGGTTCCTGGGGAACGACAGTGGCCGCACTGGTCACCCGCAATGCCCCGGTCATACTGTGGGCACGCAACCCGGCCACGGTGGCGGAGATCAATACCCATCACACCAATGCAGTGTTCCTGCCCGAAGCGACCCTCCCGGAAAAACTCGTCGCCACCACCGATATTGAAAAGGCGGTACATGATGCCGACGTGATCGTCATGGGCATACCCTCGCAGAATTTTCGCGACGTATTGCTGGAGGTAAAAAAACACATACGCGCCTGGGTACCGGTGATCAGCCTGACCAAGGGTCTGGAACTGGACACCCGCATGCGCATGACACAGATCATCAATGAGGTGCTGCCGGGACATCCCGTCGGCGTTCTCACCGGTCCCAACCTGGCGCGCGAAATCATGGCGGGTCAGGCGGCGGCCAGCGTCATCGCCATGGAAGATGCCATTATTGTGCAGGAGCTACAAACGCTGTTCAAAAGCGGTCTGTTTCGAATTTACACCAACACCGACGTGATCGGCTGTGAACTCGGCGGCGTGCTGAAAAACATCATCGCCATCGCCGTGGGCATGGGCGACGGCCAGGGTGCCGGCGACAATACCCGCGCTGGCCTGATCACCCGTGGCCTGGCTGAAATAACGCGGCTCGGGGTCGCCATGGGCGGGCGCGCCGAGACCTTTGCCGGACTCGCCGGCATGGGCGATATGATCGCCACCTGCACCAGCCCGCAGAGCCGCAACCGCCATGTCGGCATTCAATTGGGTATGGGCCGCAACATGCAGGACATTATCAGTGAAATGGTGATGGTGGCGGAAGGTGTCAAGAGTGCACCGGCGGTGCTGGCCCTGGCCGAACAATACGGCGTCGAAATGCCCATCGCCCGTGACGTGTACCGAGTGCTGTCGGGAGACGCCAGTGCCAGCCGCGCCTTCCGGGGCCTGCTGCGGGTAGAGGCAGGCGCCGAGTCTGAGCCTGGTTAGGTTCGAGGAGCTGTCCGCACGCAGGAAACATGGTGGAGCTTTGCTGCTGGCTGGGGCATAATTTTGTGCGTGCAAAAATCGCTGCCCGCGCCGCTTTGTGAGTCGACGATGCGGACGTAACAAGCACCCAAAAACAAGACGGACCATAAGCATGGCATTGCCAAAAGCGATTGCATTTTTACTGATAGCATTTGTCACCGGGACAACAACCGCCAGTAACTCAAAATTCTCCGCACCTGCGGGGTGACCCCAGTCTGCACTCCGCATCTGCCATCGTGCTCGATGCGAGCGGCAATCTCATCTATGGCAAAGACGTAGACACGGTTCGACCGATTGCCTCCATCACCAAGTTGATGACAGCGATGGTCGTGCTGGACGCCGGGCTGGACCTCGACGAGAAAATCACCGTTTCCCAGGAAGACCGCGATGCTATCCGCATGACCGGCTCACGCCTGCAGCCAGGAGCGACTCTGCCACGCCGCGAGATGTTGCTGCTGGCCCTGATGTCATCGGAGAACCGCGCGGCCGCAGCACTGGGTAGAACATACCCGGGCGGCTTGCAAAACTTTGTCAAAGCAGATGAACAACAAGGCTGCCAGCCTTGACATGCGCAGTAGCCACTTCGCCGATCCGGCGGGACTGAGCGGGGACAACGTGTCCACTGCCAGTGATCTGGCCAAAATGCTGGCGGCGGCCGATGGCTATCCGCTGATAACCCGGTCCACGACCACCACACGCATGGAGGTGCGCCCTTACACCACACGGGGCCCTCTCACCTATGCCAACACCAACCGGCTGCTGAAAAGCGCGGACTGGAATATCGAACTCAGTAAAACCGGTTATATCAATGAAGCGGGGCGCTGCCTGGTGATGCAGGCCACTATCGAGGGCGAGGATGTCTCCATTGTGTTGCTCAATTCCTTCGGCAAACTGACGCCCTTTGGCGATTCCAACCGGCTGCGCAAGTGGATGCTGGCCAACAGCTGACTCTTGTGCAGGAGCGACAGGTAACGATGAACAACTTGATGACGCGCTGTTATTCAGCATTCCACTTGCACCACTGTGGGCGCGCAAGCGGGGTCAGACCCCTGATGCAGGTTTTCTGGGCGTGCTGGAGCCGGATGATCAGACCGGTGATGGGACGAGATATCCGACGATGGCGCGGATGTCGACCCTCCCGCCCACTACGCGGGGTTCTGTTCGCAGCCAGGACCTCGGGGGCAGCTCGCCAGCGAACTGCCAGCGCTCCGAGGGTATCCGAATCATTGCCGATGTTGGTGACAAGGCCCCGGCTGGCAGAGAACTTTAGCGAGCTCAAGGCGTTCAGTAGCAGGACAAAGGGTTTCATAGCATAACAGTGTGCATTGGTTGAGCGATGTTGATCAATCACCTTGACCGGCGCACGTCATGCTGAAACACTGGTTTTACACTCAGCGTAGGGACCCAGCCATGATCAATCGCCGCCAGGTTTTACAGTTGAGCGCCGGACTGCTGGCGTACCAGTCACTGGGCCTGCACGCCGCGCCAGTGGCCTCTTCTGGTGGCACACTGCCGCTTATCCAGCGCCCCATACCCAGTTCAGGAGAACTCCTGCCGGTAATGGGCATGGGCACCGCCCGCACCTTTGATACACCGGGCGACCCGGCATCACTGGCCAAGCTGACCGAGGTTATGCAGGCCTTCTTTGGCGGTGGGGGCAAGGTCATCGACTCCTCCCCGATGTACGGCAGCGCCGAAACCCGTGTCGGTGATGTGTTGGGTGCCATGCAGAACCCGCCCCCGGTGTTTGTCGCCACCAAGGTGTGGACTTCCGGCGCAGAGCGCGGTATCGCCCAGATGGAAGAATCCGCCAGGCGTATGCGCGTAAAAGTATTTGACCTCATCGCCGTGCACAATCTCATGGACTGGAAAACACAACTGGCTACGCTCAAGCGCTGGAAAGGGGAAGGCAAGGTGCGTTACATCGGCATCACCACCTCCCACGGCCGTGATCATGAGCAGTTGATGGATGTCATGCGCAGCGAACCGCTGGATTTTGTGCAGTTCAGCTACAATATCGAGGATCGCGAAGCAGAGCAGGTACTGCTGCCACTGGCGCAGGAGCGCGGCATCGCCACCATGATCAATCGTCCCTACCAGCAAGGAGCCCTGTTCGGAAAATCCCACGGCCATACCTTGCCCGAGCTGGCCACTGAACTGGATTGCAGCAGCTGGGCCCAATTTTATCTGAAGTTTATTATCGGCCACCCGGCGGTCACCTGCATCATACCCGCCACCGACGTACCGTCGCATATGGCGGACAACATGCTGGCCAACTTCGGCCGGGTCCCGGATGCAGCCCAGCGCGAAGAAATGTTGCGCATTTTTGCGTCCCTCTAGCTTGAACAACAACACCGCATCATCAGGATTACTGCAACGCGCCCTCGCGCGGGCCTGCGATGTTCAGCCACAGGAGACCCGCGCCACACTGGCGTCGTTCCTGCTGGTGTTTTTACTGATGGGCTCCTATTACATCGTGCGGCCGGTGCGCGACGCACTGGCCAGCGACTGGACCGACGCGGAGGTCAGCTGGCTGTGGACCTTCACCTTTTTCATCAGCACCATCGCCGTCTCCGCTGTACGGCGCGGCAATTTCCAGGATTCGCTTCCAGCGGCTCGTGCCTTCGGTCTATGCGCTGTTCGCGGCCAGCTTTGTCCTGTTCTATTTCGCCGCACACAATTCGACTGAGAGCGTGCTGCTGGATAAGGCCTTCTATTTGTGGGTCAGCCTGTTCAGCCTGTTCCATATCTCCGTGTTCTGGAGCTTCATGGCAGATACTTTCTCCAAACCCCAGGCCACACGGCTGTTCGGCTTTATCGGCGCCGGCGCCAGCACCGGGGGACTTGCCGGGCCCGCCACCGCATCCCTGCTGGTCGGCGATCTGGGGACAAATGCCCTGCTGTTGATCGCCGCCGTAATGATTGCGCTGACCGTGCCCCTGGTCCGCTGGCTGCAGCAACTTAAACTCACTGACCTGCATAACCAGGCGATAGCCCTCGATACGGCCAATCTCGCCATCGGTGGCAACCCACTCGCCGGCTTTGCGGAATTCCTGCGCAGCAGCTACCTGCTCGCTATCGGCCTGTTTCTCTTCCTTTATACAGCTATCAGCGCATTCGTGTATTTCGAACTAAAAAATTTGCTGGAGATATACGACCCGAAACCCGCACACAGATCTGGGCCAATATGGATCTGGCGGTTAACAGCCTCACCATCCTGGTAGCCGTTTTTGCCACGGGACGCATCGCCAAACACTTCGGTATGCCCTTCACCCTGGCGTCGATCCCGGTACTGATCGGCGTCGGGGCTGATGCTGCTGGCGGCGGCGCCGACTGGTGGGCGTGGTAGTGGCCCTGCAGATTATTCGCCGGGCCGGTGACTACGCCGTCTCGCGCCCGGCCCGGGAAATGCTGTTCACCGCGGTGGATCGCGAAACGCGCTTCAAGGCCAAACCCGTTATCGATATCGTGATCTATCGCGGCGGCGACATGCTCAGCGCCTGGGCCTTCACCGCACTCACCCAGGTACTGGGGCTGGGCCTGGCGGCGGTGGCGCTGGTGGGAGCGGGCATCGCGGCCCTCTGGGCGGTCACCGGGATCTACCTGGGCAGACGTTTCAAGGCGATGAATCCCCCTGAGCCATAGGCGCAGGCCATGCCACAAGTTGAATAGTTAAGCCGCAGGACAATCCTTGCTGCTGCAACGATACCAGCGACCTTCGCGCAGTTTATACTCTGACATCGTTACACATTCAAAAGGTGACATCATGGCAACAGCTGCCGAGTACAATCTGGGCCCCAACACCTTTCCCCGGGGTTGGTTTATTGTGGCCGAGGCAAAAGATCTGGATGCGGGTCCCATGGCCGTGCGGTTTTTTGGACAGGATCTCGCCCTGTATCGGGGAGAGAGTGGCAAACCGGTCATGTTGGATGCCTACTGCGCCCACATGGGCACCCACCTTACCGCCAGCACCAGTGCCATGATCGTCAAGAATGGCGAGCAGATCGAAGGCGACTCCATTCGCTGCCCCTACCACGGCTGGCGCTACAACTCGGCTGGTGATGTCGACAACATCCCTTACGCCGAGGGCCCCTACCCCAAATCGGCGTCCATCCGTTCCTACCCGGTGGTGGACAACATGGGCTGTATCATGGCCTGGTACGACCCGGATGGACGCGCACCCGACTACGACCCACCCTTCCTGCCCGAGTGGGACGACCCACAATGGGTGCGCTGGGAGCTGGATCACCTGGGCGAGTTGCCCGTGCACACCCAGGAAATTCTCGACAACATGGCGGATGTGCGTCACCTGGGCCCGACCCACGGCGCACCGAGTGAGTACTTTGAAAACGAATTCATCGACCACATCTACGTGCAGCGCCAGGGCGGCCCGATGCAGCTGTACCAGACCTACCTGTACACCACCACCTGGTACACCGGTCCCGGCATACTGCTGTCCAAGCAGGTATTTGCAGGCAATGTCATCTATGAGCTGATTGCCAATACACCGGTGGACGATGGCTTGACCCGATGTTTCCACGGCTGCCTGTTCAAGGGCAGCGCGGCGCAGGCAACTGCCGAAGATCGTGCGGCGGCGAAGCAGGCACAGGCGGGTGCACTGGAAGCCTTTGGCGCGGACTTCAATGTCTGGGCGAATAAACGGCCCGCCCTGAAAATCATGCAGCTGAAGACTGACGGCCCATTTCGCACCGGCCGCAAATGGTACTCTCAGTTTTTCGCCTCACCCGAAGATGCCGTGGCGATTCAGCGGGAGCTCAATGGCATAGTGCATACCGAGGGCATGGCGACACCTGCGGAATCCAATCACAACATTGATCAGGGCTTACCGTTCTAGCATGATGAAACGACTCCTGCTGCTTATCCTTGCCGTGTCGGTCTGCTCTATGGCTGCGCCACCAGCCCGACCGGGCGCTCCCAGTTGATGCTGGTGTCGCCGGAATCAGCGATCGTCGAATCGAAGAAAGCCTACATCAGCACCGTGAGCGAGTTGGGCAGGGAAGACAAGCTGCTCAACGACCCGGCGCTCGTCGAAACGGGTAGCAACGATTACCGGCCGACTGGTTACCGTGGCGATCCAGAAGTTTCCCGCCAGCGCCAAGTGGGAATGGAGTGTTGCTATCGTGGATGACCCGAAAATGGTCAATGCCTGGTGTATGGCGGGTGGCCGCATGGCGGTGTACACCGGCCTGTTCGAGAAGCTGAAACTGACCGATGCCGAGTTCGCCCAGATCATGGGGCATGAAATATCCCATGCCCTGGCCAACCACACGGCAGAGCAAATGTCCCGTGCGATGGCCACCACCATGGGCGTAGTCGCAATCGGCGCCATGTCGGACAAACCGGTGGCTTGCCATGGGCGGCGCGGCCATGGCGGCGAAAGTGGCGCTGGATTTGCCCAACAGCCGCACCGCAGAAAAAGAGGCGGACCAGATGGGGATGGAACTGGCTGTACTGGCTGGCTTTGACCCGGATGCCGCAGTGACCCTGTGGCGGAAAATGGCCGCGCAGGGCGGCGCCAGTCCGCCCAAGTTTCTGAGCACCCATCCGGCGCCGGGCAATCGCGAGGCGGATTTGGCCGCGATGATACCGGCCATGCGCAAACTCAACCCAACGGGAAAACTCGCTGCCGTGCATCCCGTGCAGATTGTGCGCTGACTTTGGCCTGACGCAATGCAGTGCCTTTCTTGCGAGTAGATACAAGCCGCCTCACCAAACTATTCATTTCCCTATCCTTTGGGAACCAGTTCTCGATTTGTGCCGCCAGGCGCTGTCCCAGCTTCGGTAGCAAGCGCTATTGATGTAGTATAAGCTGCTGCGGAATTGCTCCAACAAATCTGCAGGGAAAACCACTTATTAAATGTGCCTAATTAAGTCGTAATCAGAATTCGATGGATCACTCCGCGCCGCAAACAGTACCGACCAGTGCCATTTAGGTTTACCAATCATGACAACCCACTCTACTTACCTATCACCCGGCTTCTTCGTGACGCTATACGACAAACGCTATGCGATCCACTTTACACAATTTCCCGGCCGCCTCAGAAAGGCTACGCCCGCCCGCCTCGCAGTCATCGATGCATTAAATAAGCGGATATCACGGACCACTCGAGGAGCTGATCGCGGACGTGGCACAGCGCTACAACGGCCATCTCCAAGCCCTCCGAGAGTTTTATTGAAAGCCTCACAGAAGCCGGCTACCTGACCGATAGCGCTCCACCAATACGCTTTGCCGGTACACCATCCAAAACTTCAGCAACGTCGGTCCGGAGGTGGTAACTATTGCCACACCGGTCAGCCTGGTGTCGCAGGCCGGTCAATATCTTTGGTACAACCACGAGGGAAACCTGCTGGTTTGCCTCAGTCTGCCAGAAGTTGTTGCCACGGCAACATTCTCCGAGCCCATTACGATCAAGTCAGCTAAGGAACTGTATCTCGCACAGGAAAATATAGACGGCCTGAACGAGGTAGCAATTCGATGAGCTGGTGTCACGCCTCGCCGGTGCTGGAGTATTTATAACTCCGCGTGCCGTTAGCGACGTATGTGGAGACCCCGCTGCATAACACCGTTAACCAGGATGAAGTACAGGCCCTGGTCGACGCAAGGGTAGCGGCCCACGATGAAGAGAATGGCCAACGCCGGCAGAGAACTGATACCGGTGATTCCTGTCAACACACTAAAAGGAATGGCGCCTGCGTCGTTGGGTTTGCTGGTGGCCTACGCCATGGAATACGACGGCAGGCGACTTCGTGACAAATACGATTTCGTCCCCATGTTTCTGACAGATGAAACCCGCGTGACAGCGCGGCTGCTACAACCGGTATTTTCATGTTCTCCAACTATGTATGGAATGTGGAGATCAATCTGCAGCTCTCGGCCGCTATCAAAGCGATCAACCCGGCCAAGTATCACAGTTCACGGCGGACCCAGCACTCCCTCGTATGAGAACGATTGCGCAATGTTCTTCGCCAACAACCCCCACGTCGATATCGCTGTCAGGGGTGAAGGTGAACTCACTTTCGCCGAATTGCTAGCCGCTCTTGACCTGGCTAATGCGCATGATCTCGGTGTTCTGCGAAGACATACCCGGACTTACCTACCGCACCGCCGACGGCGTGTGCCGCACCGCCGACCGCGAACGCATTGCTGACCTCGACACCATACCCTCACCCTACCTGATGGGCCTGTTCGACGAATTCGGTTCTGTCGGTGCCGGCGCGGTCATTGAGAGTAATCGGGGCTGCCCCTATGGCTGCACGTTCTGCGACTGGGGATCGGCGACGCTGTCACGGGTCCGCAAGTTTGATCTTGACCGCGTCTACAAAGAGCTTGAGTGGTCGGCGAAACACCAGATTGAGGATGCGTCCATCGCTGATGCCAACTTCGGAATGCTCGAGCGCGATGTCGCGATTACTGAAAAGATCGCCGAATTGAAGCGCACCTACGGATTCCCCCGCTCAGTTGCCATCAACTACGCCAAGAACCAGGTCAAGTATCTGCGCCAGATCATCAACATAATGGCCTCTGTGGATATTCTGGCCGAGGGCGTTGTATCGCTGCAAACGATGGACGAGACCACCCTTAAAGTGATCGACCGCTCCAACATCAAACTGGATAAATACAACGAACTCTCCACAGAGTTCCGCCGGGCCAGACTGCCTCTGGCCGCCGACATCATGATGGGGCTGCCAGGCTCCACGCCGACTTCCTTCAAAAACGATCTGCAGAAATGCACCGACCGCGATATTCGAGTCCGGGCCAATCCTACCCAGCTACTACCCAACAGCCCAATGAATGACCCGAGCTATCGCAAGGAGCATGGTATTGTCGCCCTCCCGGGCGAATGGCTGAAGGAAACTGCCAGCTACACCCGCGAGCAATGGCAGGAGATGGACCGCCTGCGGATGGCGTACTACCTGTTCGACAACTATCCAATCCTGCGCTATGTAGCCCGCTATGTGCGCAGTGAGACGGGTATGGGCGAGGTCGAGTTTTACGACAGTATTCAGGCCGCGGCATTGCAACACCCCGACGACTGGCCTGTCACAGCGACGATTCTGAAAACGCTGGAGGGCTATATGGCCCCCCCGGGTTCATGGGGTCTGTTTATCGAGGAAGTCCGCAGGTACCTGATGAACAATCTGGGAATGCCTGACGACTCCGGCCTGCGCACGACGCTGGCAGTACAGCACACCCACCTGCCCGCACCTGGTCGCCAGTTCCCACACGTTGTGCAACTGGAACACGATTATATGGCGTGGCAGGACGTCCTGCTGACCAGCCGGGAAGAGGGCCACCGGGATGATTGGCAGGACCATATTCCGCGTTTGTCAGCGTTTGGGCCGGCCACACTGACTATCCATGATCCCGGTGACGTCTGCCGTCGCGACATTGGCTACCACAAGAACGTATTGGATATAAATTTGCGTTCCTGGGAGTTGGTCTCCCCTGTAGCACGACCTCGCCTGGGAACCGCCTCCAACTAAGCATTACCCAAACGTTGGCAGGCAGTATTTACCTGGGTGAACTATAAGCACGCACCACCTCCACTACCTGGACCGTGTACGATCTATACCATTTGGAACGGCCTTTTTCCTGGGCGACCAGGTGCTCGGCGTTTTGCTTCCACTGCTGAATCTGCTCTGCGCTTTCCCAGTAAGAGATCGCAATCTCCGTATTGCCTTCTGTGCAGGCAACGAACTCCACGCACCCATACTCATCAATAGCCAGATCGCGCATGCGTCTGGCCATGGCTGCATACTCAGCATCGAGTTCCAGAATCTCTGCCCTGAAAATTACAGCGTACATGAATACCTTATATAAAGCGGCGTATTTTTAATGCCGCACACCCCTGCTGCGTGATAGTTGCTTAGAGTTTCCATTCTTGTCGCCATCAGCCGCCAGCCACACAAATCACTTCCGATCCGAGCGCGGCAGTGTATGGCGATACAAATCCTCGCCACGCACCCAGGTCGCGTGAAAGCCAAAGGGCACCCGCTGCGGCATTTGTACGCTCGCCACGGGTCCCTGCGTAATATCTGTCGCGTCAAATACCAGGCACTGCGATGTCCAGTCATTGCTGTCAGTGACCAGCGTGATCACATAACCGTTATCTTCGACGGAGCTGCGATCTGCGCCGGGTCTCGGCGCAAACACCGCTTCACTGCCGAACACGCCACGGCCGTAATGCCACTGCGTACAGGCGCCGCTGTCATTGTTGTATTTCACCAGGCCGGTAAAGCGCAGTGTATGCCCGCCTTCATGCAACAGAGGAATCCTCTGGTGGTAGGCGTACTTGCTCTTGACGCCGTGGAAGATGGGATTGGACTTGTTGAACTCTGTATTGAGTTCGTCGATATCGCCCTCGCGCACCTCACCCGTTTTCAGGTTGAAGCGCCAGCGGTAGGCGTTCGCCTCCAGCCGCATATACGCCAGCATGGAGGCCAGCTCACCCTCTCCCGCCTGCACATCGGGCATCGGATTGCGTGAGCGGCAGCCATCCATCACTACCCAATCACCCTCTTCCCAGCAATTGGTGACATGCAATATGTAACAGGGCTCGCATTCGAACCAGCGCACATCACCACTTTGCCCGCGTCGCGGAATGATCCCGAAGCGCGCGGGCATATCGCGATGAAATGTCAGTACCCGATACCTGTGTTTGCGCAGCACGTCCATATCATGGAAAAAAGGCAGGTCGTGTACGATCGCATACTTGCTGGTAAAGCCAATATCGTGGGGCAGCCTCGGCCCTGGCAGGTCGATGGCAATCTCGTGGAGCAATCTGCCGCAGGCATCTGCGACACCGTAGGTCATGTAGGGTGGTTCGTCGGCGTAATCAAAAAACAACAGCTCGCCATTACTCCAGTCTACTTTGGAGTGCGCCGACATGCGCGTCTGTGCTCTGCCGCTAAGGCGAAAATGATCCCTGGTGTGCAGCGTCATGGCGTCCAGGCGATACGGGTCACCGGCGTTGTACCACAGGGTCATCAGGTCGCCGGCGTACCAGAACACATCGGTGTTCGCGGTATCCTTCATGCCGAAACGAGACACACTGTAATCGAAGGGGCCCATAACACCAGGGGAAATCGTCCTGCCCGCAGCCAACTCCTGCAGTAGCGCCGCGGTCTGCACATAACGATTACGATAACTCACGTGGCCGTCACGGAAATATACACCGTGTACCATGCCATCGCCGTCGAAGGGGTGATGGCGATTGAGTGGTCGGTGCCGGGGGTTGGGGCCGTTACGAAAGTACGCCCCGACCAGGTCCATCGGCAGCTCACCCGTTACCCGCAGGTCTTCAACCTGCACTTCATTCACTGTCGGCGCATACACACCGTGCAGATAAGGATTGTCCAGCTCATAAATCCAGTCTGGCGTATCACAAAGAGTGCTGACCTCGCCCAGACAGTGCTCAGTGGCAGGGTATTCGCGGATCTGCGCCATAGATGCCCTCCGGCTAGCGAAGCAATATCTGACTCTAAAAAGCCGGTATATCCGTCTGCGTACGGCCCAAAATCAGCGCGTGAATATCGTGCGTGCCTTCATACGTATTCACCACTTCCAGGTTCACCATGTGGCGCATGACCGGGTACTCATCGGAGATACCATTAGCGCCGAGCATATCACGCGCCTGTCGGGCGATGGCCAGGGCCTTGCCGCAGGAATTGCGTTTGATCAGGGAGATCAGTTCCGGCGCGATCTGTCCCCGTCCAGCAACTGCCCCGCGCGGTAGCAGCCCTGCAGCGCCAGGCTGATGTCGGTCTGCATATCCGCCAGCTTTAACTGCACCAGTTGGTTGGCCGCCAGCGGGCGACCGAACTGGCTGCGCGCCATGGTGTAATCCCGCGCGGTATGCCAGCAGGTTTCGGCGGCACCCAGTGCGCCCCAGGCGATGCCATAACGGGCCATATTGAGACAAGCCAAACGGACCCTTCAATCCCGCGACCCCGGGCAGCAACTGCGCCTCGGGAACGAACACATCCGCCATGACGACTTCACCGGTGACAGAGGCGCGCAGCGCCAGCTTGCCTACAATCCGTGGCGTGCTCAGCCCGGCCATGCCCCGCTCCAGGATAAAGCCGCGTATGATCTGCCATCGTCCGTTTTGGCCCACACCACGAAAACATCGGCAATGGGGCTGTTGGTGATCCACATCTTCGTGCCACTCAGCAGGTAACCGCCCTCGACAGGCGTGGCCCGCGTCACCATGCTGCCAGGGTCGGAGCCATGGTCCGGTTCAGTCAGCGCGAAACAACCTATCCATTCGCCGGTGGCCAGGCGCGGCAGGTATTTTTCCCGTTGCGCCTGCGGTACCGTAGGCGTCGATGGGATACATCACCAGGGACGACTGCACACTCATCATGGAGCGGTAACCGGAATCAACGCGCTCCACTTCCCGTGCGATGAGGCCGTAGGAGATGTAATCCACGCCCGGGCAGCCATAACCTTCGATCGTCGCGCCCAACAGGCCCACTGCGCCCATCTCCCGATAGATGTCGGGGTCAGTATATTCAGCGCGAAATGCCTCCCGTACCCGGGGCAGCAATTTATCCTGCGCATACTGGCGCGCACTGTCACGCACCATGCGCTGCTCATCCGTCAGTTGCTGCTCCAGTCCGAAAGGGATCCTGCCAGTTCAGCTTCTGCCAGCTTCTGTGCTTTGCCATAGCTGTATGCCTGATTCAGTCACCGCGCTAATATGCCACACTATCGTTTTGCCGCCACGGAGAACTGCCCAATGGCCACCGAAGTTGACACTGCCCAGTTGCGCCGGCTGGACCAGGCCCATCACCTGCATCCCTTTACCAACCTGCGCAAATACAGTCAGCAGGGGGGACGTATCATCACCCGCGCCGAACATGTCTACATCTACGATAGCGACGGCCACAAAATGCTCGATGGCATGTCCGGACTGTGGTGTTGCAACCTGGGCTACAGCCAGACCAGTATCAAGGACGCGATTTACGCCCAACTGCAGGAGCTGCCCTACTACAACAATTTTTTCCAGTGCGCCAACGAACCCGCTGTCGAGCTGGCACGCGCGCTGGTGGAAGTCACCCCCGCCCAGTTCAACCATGTGTTCTTCACCAACTCGGGGTCCGAGGCCAACGACACCAACCTGCGCCTGGTCCACCGTTACTACAATCTGCTGGGCAAGCCGGACAAGAACCTCATCATCAGTCGCAAAAACGCCTACCACGGCTCCACTATTGCATCAGCTTCACTGGGCGGCATGGGTCCCATGCACCAACAGATGCACGGGCTGGACTATATCCACCACATCAACCAACCGTACTGGTTTGCAGAGGGTGCCGACGAGGACCCGGACGACTTTGGCATTCGTGTGGCGCGCGAGCTCGAACAAAAAATTGAAGAACTGGGCGAGGCGCGGGTCGCGGCTTTTATCGCCGAACCAGTGCAGGGCGCCGGTGGCGTGATCATTCCCCCGGATTCCTACTGGCCGGAAATCAAACGCATCTGCGCCGAGCATGACATTCTGTTGATCATGGATGAGGTCATCTGCGGCTTTGGCCGCACAGGCAACTGGTTCGGCTGCCAGACCTATGACCTGGAACCGGACCTGATGACCTTCGCCAAGGCCGTCACCAACGGCTATATTCCCCTGGGCGGAGTAATGGTGGGCGACAAGGTCGCTGATGTGCTGCTCAGCCATGAGGGCGAGTTCGCCCACGGCCTGACCTACTCCGGCCACCCCGTCGCGTGCGCGGCGGGCATTGCCACCCTGCAGGTGTTGCGCAAGAAAAAGATCATTGAGGGTGCGGCCAGCAAACTCGCTCCTTATTTCCAGGAACGCCTGCAGACCCTGCGCGACCATCGCATCGTGGGCGAGGTGCGCAGCCTGGGTATGCTGGGTGCGGTGGAACTGGTCAGGGATAAACATTCCCGGGAGCGGCTGGCACCGGATGCCGCCGGCGCCGTGTACTGCCGCAACCAGGCCAATCGCGGCGGCTTGATGGTGCGCCAGACGGGGGACGCCATGATCACGGCGCCGCCGCTGATCTGCAACCGCAAGGAGATCGACACCCTGGTGGATATGCTTGCCAGGGCGCTGGATGAGACTGCAGCACATTTCGGTATCCACTAACGCCTCATAATCGTCTATGCTTCCGCTCCCGCACTAACGCTATTTTCAAGAGGAGCACAGCATGAGCAAACGGCAGGTATTGAATAAGAAAAACTTGGGCATAAAGGATGGGCTGCCCCTGCAGGCAAGCGCAGGTGGCATCGAGGAATTGCGGCGCGACATCCAGCGCCTGATGGACATGGAGGCAATACGGCAGCTGAAATATGCTTACTTCCGCTGTGTGGATACTGCCAACCTCGAGGAGTTGGCCACGTTATTTCACGATGACGTTACGGTGCATTTTGTCGGTGGCAGTTACGAGTGGAATGTGCAGGGCAAGGCAGACTATGTCAGCAATATCGGCAAGTCCTTCAGCACCGAAGCCGTGGGACAGCACAATGCGCATCACCCGGAGATACAGATGTTGAGTGATACCGAAGCCACTGCCCTGTGGTACCTGGCGGACAACATGTGGATTCTCAATCACAACGTGAAAACACATGGCACCGCCATTTACCGCGATCGCTACCTGAAAGTGAACGGCAAGTGGTTGATCAAGGATACCAGTTACGAGCGCCTCTACGAGATCAACGATGTACTGACGGAGCGTCCCAAACTCAGCTCGCACTACCTGGGCGTGCACGGCACCACGCCGTAGTTCTAGCTGTGTAAATCCATCAGGTTGTTCACGACGCTATCGTTGATTCAGCGGATCGTTCTGGCTGGCGGATTCGGTGCGGTTCCGGTCGGGTGTGCAATTCGCCCGCTTCCCCGATACTCGCCAACGAATTGCACACCCGACACCCGAACCCTCGTTCCGTGCTATCACTCGGACCGATGTTTCATGCGAGCAGTCGGATCAGGTCGATACTGTAGCAGCGAGCAAGGATCCGGTCGGGAAGGCTTTTTCGAATGCGAGTATCGGGGAAGCAGGCGAAAAAGCCTTCCCGGCCGGAGCCGATGGCGGTAACTGAACTCGAAGAGTTGAATCTGAGTGAACAACTGCTGAATGATACATCAGCGACCGCTACGTCCCGCGGCAAAGCAACTCGCGATACTCCGCCAGTCGCGCCTGCGCATCGCTGCCGAACAGGATTTCACAGGCTTCGAGCAGGCCCGGCGCGTTGGCGATATCCTCGCGCCGCACCACCTCTTCGATCTTGGAGCGGCGGCGCATGAAATCCTCCAGCTTTACGATCATCTCACGCCGCGCCGCCAGCTCAATTTCACAGCGCGTGTATTCCGCATTTTTGATCAGCAGCTTCGCTTCGCGCTCATCCGCACGAATCCGCTCCAGCAAGCCGAAGGCGCTCTCACCGTAGCGGCGCCAGAAGCGTTCCGAGAGTGGCTCGGAGGAAGACGGATCGGTCAGCGCATCCAGTGCCATCAGCCGGGCCTGCAACATAAACTCATCGCGCAGTTCCGCTCCGGGCTCGCCGTACCACCGGTTATGCATCTGCGGCACGTCAATACCCAGGCGCTCAATCCATGCGGCCACCTCGTCGCCCACGTTGAGGCAATCGGTTAACTTGCCACCAAAAATGCTCAGGTGCTGGCGCGGTTCATCCACCTCGATCACATGCTTGCGCGACAGCTGCACCCAATCGGCCACACCACCTTCTGCCTTGATCGCCGAGTGGCCGCACACCAACCCGCTCGGCGATGATGCTCGCGCGCGTGAGCGGTGGCTGCAGGTCGAGCAGGGCATTGGCGTTTTGCAGCAAAAAATCGCGATCTGCGTCGGTGACACTGACGTCCGGCGTATCAACCTGGGTATCCGTCGTACCGATACAGGTTTTCGGCCCCATGGGAATCAGGAAAAACAAACGTCCGTCACTGGCAAAGAACGTCAGCACACGTTTGTTGTCGGTGATTTTATCAACCACCAGGTGAACGCCCTTGGAAAACACATGGTGATGCTGTGTTTGTTCTCCCAGCGATGCGGTTTTGCGTATCCACCCAGGGGCCACAGGCATTGATAACCGCCCGTGAACGGATCTCGAAACATTCTCCACTGATCACATCCCGCGCGCTGGTAAGCCACTGGCCCTGCTCACGACGGGCACTTATTGACTCGACATAATTGGCGGCGATGCAACCGAAGTTGAGGCTCTTGCGAATGAAATTGAAAACGAAGCGGGCGTCATTGTCGTACAGGTAGCAGTCCGAATACTCCAGGCCGCCCGCGGCTTTGCTGGTATTAATCACCGGCTCTGCTGCCTCAATGGCGCCAGCGCTAATATAGCGCGGCGCGCGGGTGGCAAAACGGCCCATGACCCAGTACAACACGCTGCCGAGGTAAATGAAGAAAGGCGGAAAGCGAAAGCCGCGCTGGATGGTGGTTAAAAAACGAATTTCCTTCACCGTCGAGGGATAGGCCCGCATCAAGCGATTGCGCGATTTGCACAGTTTGTTGACCAGCAGGAATTCCAGGCTCTCGAGGTATTTGATGCCGCCCCAGGCCAGGTTAGAAGAGTTGGAGCTGACCCCGCCGGCAAAATCACCGCGGTCGATCAGGGCCACGCGCACGCCGCGGCCCGCCAGCGATGCGGCAGCGACGGCGCCGTTGATGCCGCCACCCACGACCAGCACATCAAACGGCTGCTCGCCCAGTTTTTTCACATTGTTGTGGCGCAGTGTGGCTGCCATGTCTACAAGTTCCAGAAGCGCTGGCAAAGGGCGATAAAATTTCGGGCGCTGTCGCTGAGGTTCTTGCCCGCGCGGTAATAAAGCCCCACCTGCTTGTCGATACGCCCAAAGGACACGTCATCCATGATACGAAAATTGGCGCAACTTGGATGCTCCTCCAACAGTTTGCGGTCGATAAAGGTCACGCCCATGCCCTCCTCCACCATATGGATGCGCAGCGACAGGCTACTGACTTCCCACACCGTACTGAACTGGTCGCGCAGGCGCTGGATAGAGGGGCGCATGTCGGGATTGTCCAGGGCGGAGGCGATCAGGGGTGTCAGCTTGAGCGCCCTTTCATCGCCGTTGATCATATCCTCGTAGCGTGCGTGTTTGGGGCTAACCACCAGATGACGGGAGTCCCGGTACAGTGCCAGCGTTTCAAACGCGACCATGTCTTTCTGGAAAGGCCCCAGGCCCAATTCCACGTTGCCCGATAGCACAGCGGCGATAATGCTGCGGGACGGCATTTCTGCCACCTTCATACGGGTGTGGGGGTTTTCCTGATAGTAAGCGCTTATTAGTCCCGGGGCGTAAAAGCGATTGAGGGAGGCACTGAGGGCCAGGCTCAGCGTCTCGGTCTTGCCCTGTTTCAGCTGCACAATGTCTTCCAGGGTCTGCTGCTCGCCGCGCAGGACATCCACCGCATGCTCAAACAGACGCCTGCCCACGTCGGTCAGCCGGAGCTCCTTGCCCCGCTGCACCAGTGGCGCCTCCAGCTTGAACTCCAGGCCCGCCACCGCCTGGCTCACGGCTGACTGGCTCAGATGCAATGCGTCGGCAGCCCGTTTGAAACCGCCTTCTTCAATCACCGCACGGAAGGCCCGCAATTCACTATTTTCCAAACGCATATCAGCTCCTCTAATACATGGATAAGTATAATTAACTCCACTGATTGATATTTCCCGGCCTATACTGTGAAAAAGTACCATTTTGGAGGAGCCGTTATGTCTTCTAAAGAATCCATTTGTTCCACTGACCTGGCTGGCATCATCGTCGGGGAAACTGCTATATCGGATGTGCAGGGCGACATCGGCCTGCTCAGCTACCGCGGCATCGACATCAAGGACCTGGTCGGCGTGCCCTTCCTCCATGTAGTGTGGATGGTGCTGTTTGGCGAGTGGCCCAACGAACAGCAGAAAAGCCGTCTGAAGGCGTTCATGTGCCGTCACACCCGCCTCAGCCACGCAGAAATCAATCTGCTGCAACAGGTTTCGCGGGACTTGCACCCGATGTTAATGCTGCAGGGCCTGGTACCCCTGCTGACGCTTACCCACGGAGGAAACCCTGGATGTCGGCCAGGATGCCGAGCACGGCCTGTTTCTGGCAGCCAAGATTTCGGCGCTGGTCGCCGCCCATCATCGTCTCAGCCAGAGCAAGGTTATCCTGCAGCCGGTTCCCGGTCAGTTGTTCCATGAAAATTTCCTGACCATGTTCCACGGCACAGCCCCAACTCAGGAGCAAAGGCGCATGCTGGACGCAGCCCAGATACTGCAGATGGAACACAGTTTCAACTGCGGTACCTTTGCCGGCCGGGTCTGCGCCAGCAGCCTGGCGCCCATCCAGTCCTGTATCTCCGCCTCCATCGGCACGCTGTTCGGCAAATTGCACGGCGGCGCCGACCAGGCCGCACTGGAAATGGCCATGGCGATCGGCAGCCCTGAAAAGGCCGAGGCCTACGTCAGGGATTGCCTGGCGAACAAGGAAAAAATCATGGGTATGGGGCATCGCGAGTACCGCACCGTCGATCCGCGCGCCAAAATTCTCAAACCCATGGCAGTAGAGCTGTGCCAGGATGCGGAGAGTAAAAACCTGCTGGCCACACTCGTCGCGGTGGAGGAGGCCTGCCAGCGCGAGTTCGCCGACAAGGGCAAGGAGATCTGGGCCAACGTGGAATTCTACAAGGGCGCGGTATTCCACAGCCTGGGTATTCCCACCCATTATTTCACCGCCATGTTCGCCATGTCGCGCGTGTACGGCTATATCGCCCACTTCCTCGAGTTCCGGCGCGACAGCCGCCTGATACGTCCGCGCGCCCGCTACACTGGCGCCCGTGGGCGAAAAAGCAAGTCCGCCGCCTGAACCGAATCTGGCGCCGCCACCCCACGGCGGCAGCCACGCACCAGCCGGGCCGCGCGGCCCCAAATGGCCCGCCATTGCAACTGCCCCGTGCATGCGTATAAAAACAGGGCGGCACATTCCAAACAGCGGGCAGGCTTGATACATGCGCATCGTGGCAACCACACTTGCAATCCTTCTCATTGCTGGCTGTGCCAATAAAAGTGCCGACGAGGCGCTGGGCACCCTGGAACGCGACCGCATCGTGCTCAAGGCAACCGCGCAGCGAGATCATCCTCAATGAACCCGTCCCCGAGGGCACCAAAGTGTCCGCGGGTACGTTGTTGGTGCAATTGGACGACAGGCGCCAGCAGGCCATGGTGGCGCGCGCGCAAGCAGAGGTGGCGCAGGCCGAGGCGCGGCTCGAGGAGTTGCGCAATGGCGCGCGTCCCGAGGACATTGCCGGTGCGAGCGCCAGAGTCTCCGGCGCACGCGCCGCCGTGATTGAAGCCCGTGCCAGTTATCAACGGGCCAAACAACTGTTGCAGCAAAAACTCGCGGCCCAGGCCACGCTGGACCAGGCCCTGGCCAATCGCGACTCAGCAGAAGCCACTCTGCAGTCTGCCCAGGAAGAATTACTGCGCCTGACCAATGGCACCCGCAAGGAACAGCTGGACCAGGCGGCGGCAGCGGTACAGGCAGCAACGGCACAGCTGGCGCTGGAACAGCGCAACCTGGCGGATCTCAGCATCCTGGCGACCCGCGATGCCTATCTGGACAGCCTGCCATGGCACACAGGCGAGCGCGTAGCGCAGGGCGCGACCGTGGCCGTCCTGCTCGCCAACGATGCGCCCTATGCCAGGGTGTATGTGCCCGAGCCGTGGCGCGCACGCCTGCAAGTGGGTGATCGCAGGCAGGTCACGGTGGACGGCATCGAACAGTCCCTGACCGGGCGGCTGCGCTGGATCGCCACCGAACCAGCCTTCACTCCCTACTATCGCGCTCAATGCGAGCGACCGGGCGCGCCTGGTCTACCTGGCGGAATTTGAGCTTGAGGCAGGGGAAGAGCTGCCCACGGGCGTGCCTGCCCAGGTACTGCTCAACGATGACTGAGCTGGCCATTCGGGCGCGGGCGCTGTCCAAACACTTTGGTGAGGTCATCGCCGTGGACAGTGTCGATCTGGAAATTCCAGCGGGACAGATTTACGGCTTCCTCGGACCCAACGGTTCCGGCAAGACCACCATTATTCGCATGCTCTGCGGCCTGCTCACGCCGTCTGGCGGGGATGTCCGCGTGCTGGGCCTGGAAATCCCGGCCCAGGCCGAGACCCTGCGCAGCAAGATCGGTTACATGACACAGAAGTTTTCCCTGTATGACGACCTCACGGTGCAGGAGAACATGCACTTCATGGGTCGGATCTACGGACTGTCACGCAGTGCCGCCAGCGCGCGTATTGACGAGCTGCTGGAGCGCTACGCCCTGACGTCCCTGCGCGACCGTTTTGCCGGCGCCATGAGCGGTGGCCAGCGCCAGCGCCTGGCCCTGGCCGTGGCGACACTGCACTCGCCTACCCTGTTATTCCTGGACGAACCGACCTCTGCTGTTGATCCGGAAAACCGCCGCGACTTCTGGGAAAAGCTCTTCGACCTCAGCGATGCGGGCACCACGATCCTGGTCTCCACCCACTACATGGATGAAGCGGAGCGCTGCCATCATCTGGCCATTCTGCAGACCGGGCAGCTGCGCAACCAGGGCACGCCGCAGGAACTGTTGGCGCAGCTGGATAATCGCGTGGTGGAAATTGCCGGAGACAACCTGCGCCAGGTAAAGGAGAGGGCACTGCGCCTGCCTGGCGTCCAGTCGGCCGCACAACAGGGCGTGCACCTGCGCGTATTATTACAACCGGGCACACCGGACCCGACCAACTACCTGCGCGAACAACTGGCAGACCGTCATCTCGTCCTCACCCACACCCGACCCAGCCTGGAGGATGTGTTCGTCGCCTCCACTACCGGGAGCAACAGGCAATGAGTTCGCTGCGCAGGATAGGCGCCATCACTGCCAAGGAATTCAAGCAACTGTCCAGGGACAGGGTGACCTTTGGCATGATCGTGATGATCCCGCTGATGCAGTTGATGCTCTTTGGTTACGCCATCACCACCATGGTGCGCGATATCCCCATTGCGGTGGTGGACAACAGCGGCAGCGCCGTGGCGCGCGCTATCACCGAACAGGTGCGCGCTACCCAGGTCGTGGATATCGTCGGCCACTATGCCACGGCAGTCGAAGCGGAAGCCGCCATCGTCGCCGGCACCGTCCGCGCGGCACTGATTTTCCCGGAGAATCTCACCCAGCGGGCAGCGGGCGGCGAGCCGGTGGCGCAATGGCTGGTCGACGGTTCCGATACCATGGTGAGTTCCGCGCTATTGGCCCTGCGCACCATGCCCCTGCACCTGGAAGCCGGGGTTCCGGAAGGCGCTTACCAGGCCGCCGCCCCGAGCTTTGAAGTCGCGCTGTTCTTCAACCCCGAGCGCCGCTCGGAAGTGAATATCGTGCCGGGCCTGACCGCCATTATCCTCACCATGACCATGGTACTGTTCACCGCGGTCGCCCTGGTCCGCGAGCGCGAACGCGGCAATCTGGAATTACTCATCACCACGCCGATCCATCCACTGGAGCTGATGGTGGGCAAGCTGGTGCCCTATATTTTTGTGGGACTCGTGCAAATCACCATCATCCTGGGGCTGGGCCGCCTGGTATTCAACGTTCCGTTTCAGGGCGAGCTACTCAGCCTGGCCGCCGTGACCCTGCCCTTTATCGCCGCCAGCCTTACACTTGGCCTGTTGTTCTCTACCCTGGCCGCGACCCAGATGCAGGCCATGCAGATGACCGTGTTTATACTGATGCCTTCGATACTGCTCAGCGGCTTTATGTTTCCGTTTGACGCCATGCCCAGGCCGGCCCAATACATCGCCGAGATCCTTCCCGCCACCCACTTCATGCGCCTGATTCGCGGCGTCTACCTGCGCGGCGCCGGCGCCCTGCAACTGCTGCCGGATATCCTGTGGCTGCTGGGATTTACCGCGATCATGCTGGCAATCGCCACCAAGCGCTTCCGCAAGTCCCTGGATTAAACCGCACCGCATGCGATTAAGCGCTCTGCAGTTTCTATGGCTTCTGATCGCCAGCCTCGCCCTGCTGGCCTGCGGCAGCGGTGAATCCAATGTCGTGCAGGGCAACCGCGACAGGCATTCTGCACTTCGGCAACGGCACCGAGCCCCAGGGGCTGGACCCCCATGTGGTCACCGGCATTCCGGAAAGCCATATCGTCAGCGCGCTGTTCGAGGGGCTGGCGGTCAAAAATCCCTACACGCTGGAGCCGGAGCCCGGCGTCGCGCAGCGCTGGGAGGTCAGCGAGGATGGCCTGACCATCACGTTTCACCTCAACCCCGCGGCGCGGTGGTCCAACGGCGACCCGATGACGGCGCAGGATTACGTGTGGTCCTGGCAGCGCGCGCTGAGTCCGGCCATGGGCAACCAGAACGCCTATATGCTCTACCCGGTGGAAAATGCCGAAGCATTCGCCACCGGGAAACTGGATGATTTCAACGCGGTGGGCGTCAAGGCGCTGGATGATCACACGCTGCAGGTGCGGCTGAACACGCCCACGCCCTACTTCATACAACTGATGGATCATCACAGCACGTTCGCGGTGCACCGACCCACGATCGAGAAGTTCGGCAAGGCCACCGATCGTTTCACGCCCTGGACGCGGGTCGAGAACATCGTCGGCAACGGCCCTTTCCGCCTCACGGACTGGCAACTGAATCGCCGTATCACGGTGCAGAAGAGCGACACCTACTGGGACCGGGACCGGGTGCGGCTCAACGGCATCGTGTTCTATCCCACGGAAAATATCTCCAGCGAGGAACGCATGTTCCGGGTGGGACAGCTGCACTACACCCAGAGCGTGCCGCTGGACAAGATCCCGGTGTACCGCGCCATGCACGAACAGTCCTTACGTCAATGCGCCCTACCTGGGCACCTACTTCTATCTCTTCAATACCAACAAGCCGCCGCTGGATGATGTGCGTGTGCGGCAGGCGCTTGCCATGGCGGTGGATCGGGAGCGTCTCAACAACACCGTGTTGCACGGCAGCAATGTGCCGGCATACAGCATTACTCCACCCGGCACACTCGGCTACCAGCCGCCAAAGGTATTCGACTACGATGTGCAGCGGGCAAGGCAGCTGCTGGCAGAGGCCGGCTATCCCGATGGCGCCGGCTGGCCGGGGCTGGAAATTACCTACAATACCAGTGAGAGTCATCTCAAGATCGCGGTGGCGCTGCAGCAGATGTGGAAGGATGCGCTCAACATCGACGTCACCCTGGCCAACCAGGAGTGGAAGGTCTACCTGGACTCGGTGGACCAGATGAATTTCCAGATGGCGCGACGCGGCTGGATTGGCGACTATGTCGACCCGAACAATTTCCTCGACCTGTTCCTGTGCGGCGGCGGCAACAACAACACCGGCTTTTGCGATCCCCGCTACGACGATCTGATCATGCGGCAGGCGCCCCGGGCAACATCGCGGGATGAACGCTACGCGATCTTCAGCGCAGCTGAAACACTGCTGATGGAACAGATGCCCATCCTTCCGATATACACCTACACCAGCAACCACCTGATCCATCCCAGTGTGCAGGGCATGCCCTCCAACCTGATGGATGCGGTGAATTTCAAGTATGTCGCGCTGGATAAGAACTGGAAGGCTGCTGAATAGGGATGTGGCGCTTTATCGGCTCTCGCGTGTTGCAGGCCATCCCGGTGCTACTGGTGGTGATCACCGCAACGTTCTTTCTGGTGCGGATAGCGCCCGGCGGCCCGTTCGCCAGCGAGAAAGCCGTGATCCCCGAGGTGCAAGGCAGCGCTCGAGGCGCAGTACGGCCTCAACCTGCCGCTGTGGCAGCAATACACGGCTTATCTCGGTGACCTGGCGCGCGGCGATCTGGGCCCCTCCTTCAAGTATCCCGGGCGCAGCGTCAACGAACTGATCGCCGCGGGCTTTCCGGTCACCGCGGAACTCGGCTTCTACGCGCTGCTGGTGGCGTTGTTCATCGGCGGCGCGGCCGGCATCATCGCGTCGCTGCGGCCGAACACGGCGCAGGATTACGTGCCCATGTCCGCCGCCATGATCGGCATCTGCATGCCGTCCTTTCTGCTCGGTCCGATGCTGATCCTGGTGTTCGGCATCTACCTGGACTGGCTGCCGGTGTCCGGCTGGGGCGATAGTCCCGGGCGACAAGATACTGCCGTCGCATCACGCTGGGCGCCGCCTACGCGGCCTATATCGCGCGGCTCAGCCGCGCCGGGATGCTGGAAGTGATGTCGCAGGACTACATCCGCACCGCCCGCGCCAAGGGCCTGCCCGAATGGCAGGTGGTGTTGCGCCACGCCCTGCGCGGCGGCCTGATGCCGGTGGTGGCGTTTCTCGGCCCGGCCTTTGCCGGCCTGCTGTCCGGCTCTTTCGTGGTGGAGACAATTTTCCAGATTCCCGGCCTCGGCCGCTTCTATGTGCAGGCGGCCTTCAACCGCGACTACACCATGATCCTCGGCTCTACCGTATTTCTCGCGGTGCTCATCGTGTTGTTCAACCTGCTGTCCGACATCCTCGCCGCGTGGATGAATCCGCGGCTGCGCGCGCAGTACGGTGGCAGCTAGATGAGCGCGCCGGCGACCATCAGCCTCGCCGAGGCCGAACAGGGCACCTCGCTGTGGCAGGACGCGTGGCGGCGGCTGCGCCGCAACCGGCTCGCCGTATGCGGCCTGTTCGTGCTGGTGTTTTTCATTGTCATCGCGCTGCTGACGCCGTGGATCGCGCCCTACGGCTACGCGCAGCAGAACCTGGAACTCGGCGCCACGCCGCCGTCGGCAGCGCACTGGCTGGGCACCGACATATTCGGCCGCGACCTGCTGACGCTGATGATGTACGGCGGGCGCATTTCGCTGGCGGTGGGATTCATCGCCACGGCGGTGGCGCTGCTGATCGGCGTGACCTGGGGCGCCATCGCCGGCTACGCCGGCGGTCGCATCGATGCCGTGATGATGCGCCTCGTGGACATTCTCTACGCGCTGCCGTTCATGATCTTCATCGTGCTGCTGATGGTGGTGTTCGGGCGCAACATGCTGCTGCTGTTCCTGGCCATCGGCGCCGTGGAGTGGCTGACCATGGCGCGCATCATGCGCGCGCAGGTGCAGAGCCTGCGCCAGCAGGAGTTTGTCGAGGCGGCGATCTCACTCGGCCTGTCGCCCGCCGCCATCATTCGCCGCCACCTCATGCCCAATGCGCTGGGGCCGATCATCGTGTACACCACGCTGACCATTCCCGCCGTCATGCTGCTGGAAGCGTTTCTCAGTTTCCTCGGCCTCGGCGTGCAGCCGCCGCAAACTCCTGGGGCCTGCTGATCTCCTACGGCGCCGAATCCATGGAGGAGTATCCCTGGCTGCTGGTGTTCCCCGGCCTCGCGCTGACACTCACGCTGTTTTCCCTGAATTTCCTCGGCGACGGCCTGCGCGACGCGCTGGACGTGCGCGGCGCGAGGGACTGAGCGCATGCTGCAGGTCGAACACCTCAGTGTCAGCTTCGTCACCCGCCTGGGGATCAACCGCGCGGTGGACGATATCAGCTTCACGGTGGAGCCCGGGCAGAATCACCGCGATCATCGGCGAGTCGGGCTCCGGCAAATCGGTGGCCTGCTACAGCCTGCTGGGGCTGATTCCGCAGCCGCCCGGGCGCATCGACGGCGGCCGCGCGCTGTTCCAGGGGCAGGACCTGCTGCAGCTGAGCGCGGCAGAGCTGCGCAAGATTCGCGGCCGCGATATCGCCATGGTGTTCCAGGACCCCATGACCTGCCTGAACCCGTACATGACCGTGGGCAAGCAACTGATGGAGCCGCTGCTCTATCACAAGAAAGTGTCGCGGGCGCAAGCGCGCCGACGGGCACTGGAACTGCTGGAAGAAGTGGGTATCCGCGAACCCGCCTCTACCATCGACAACTACCCGCACCAGTTCTCCGGCGGCATGCGCCAGCGCGTGATGATCGCCATGGCGCTGATCAACGAGCCGCAACTGCTCATCGCCGACGAACCCACCACCGCGCTGGATGTCACCATACAGGCGCAGATCCTGGAGCTGCTGGCTTCAATACAAAAGAAGCGCGACATCGGCATTGTGTTGATCAGTCACGACCTGGCCGTCGTGGCGGACATCGCCGACCAGATCGTGGTGATGCAGGAAGGGCGCGTCGTCGAGGCGGGCAACCGCGACGGCATTTTCCGCAATGCCCGCCACCCCTATACGCGAAAATTGTTGCAGGCGATTCCCACGGGCGGCAAACCGGAAGAACTGCCCGCATCGGACACCGCTGGTCGAGGTGCGGAACCTGTGCACCTGGTTTCGCGCAGGGCGCAGGGACGGTGAAAGCGGTCGACGACGTCAGCTTCGACATCCGCCGCGGCGAAGTGCTGGGACTGGTCGGCGAATCCGGCAGCGGCAAATCCACCATCGGCCGCTCCCTGTTGCGCCTGGTGCCGGTCACCGCAGGGCAGGTTACATTTCGACGGCACAGATGTCACCGCACTGCCCGGACGCGAGCTGAAAAACCTGCGCCGCAGGATGCAGATCATCTTCCAGGATCCGTTCGCCTCGCTGAATCCGCGCATGACCGTGTACGACACGCTGGCCGAACCGCTGTTGCTGCACGGCATTGCCAGTCGCCGCACAGTGGCCGAGCACGTGCTGCGACTGATGGACGATGTCGGCCTGGCCCGCGCTTTCGTGCGCAAGTATCCCGCACGAGTTTTCCGGCGGCCAGCGCCAGCGCATCGCGATCGGCCGTGCGCTGGCGACCCGCCCGGAATTCGTGGTCGCGGACGAGCCGGTCTCGGCACTGGACGTCACCATCCAGGCGCAGATACTGGAGCTGCTGCGCGAACTGGGCAGGGAGTATGGCCTCACCATGCTGTTTATTTCCCACGACCTGGCGGTGGTGCGCCAGCTGGCGGATCGCATCGTGGTATTGCACAAGGGAAAGTGGTGGAGCAGGCCCGCACACGAGGACTTGTTCGAGCGGCCCCAGCAGGCCTATACCCGTCAATTGTTGCAGGCGATTCCCGGGAGATCACTGCTGGCAACACAGATCTGACCACCGCATATGTTCCCTGGCAACGCTGGCTGCTGCCAGTGATGGCGATACCTGCATTTGCAGCAATAAATACGTGCATATACGTAGCTTTACCGGCAATAACCGTTTGACTGCGTCGGGATTTCGACAAGTAGACTTTGACCCGTCACGTGTGGCCACGGCTGCATGCACATCAACTTTTTTCATGTCGGGGAAATATCATGCTCAAGCATCATCCCAAAATCGCGGTACTGGCAGTCGCACTGGCGTCTTGCGTCAGCACCACGGCCATGGCTGCAGGCGAGTGGCACTACGGCATCGGTACCGGCCTGAGTTCCTTCGGCCTGGATGGCGATCTCGGTTTCGCCACCCCGGTCGGCGGCAGGATCGAGAACATCGACCTGGATAACAGCGAAACCTCCGACATGCTCGACTCCGCCCTCGGCGTAAACGCGTTCGCTACCAACGGCGAGTGGCAAGTCCTGCTGTCCTACAATACGGTCACGCTGGAAGACAATGACTCTGACTTGCGTGCCAAATGGGACCGCACGAATGCGGAACTGGCGGCGGTTTACAACTTTGCCAAGACCGGCAGCAGCACATGGGGTGTTCTGGCAGGCTTACGCTACACTGACCATGAGTGGGACATTTCTTCGCGCAACGGCAGTTTTGCCGACGTGAAACCCGGTGACGACTGGACCGATTTCATTGTCGGGTTCACCCACGTGCTGGCCATTTCAAATAGCTGGAGCTGGCGCAACCGCATCGACGGCGGTTTCGGCGACACCGAGGAGGCCTGGTTCGCAAGTACCGGCCTGTTTTGGCAGCCGCTGGATAACTGGATGTTCAATGCCAGCGTCAGGTACCTGAAGACAGAGTTTGGCGATGATAGCGATATCAACGACCCGGATTTCTATCTCTACAATGTCGATGAGACCGCTTTGGGGCTCGGCGTAAGCTACATCTGGTAAAGTCCGGCTCAACAGCTGTTACCTGTGCACCGGCGGGTTTCCCCGCCTGTCACTCATGATTGCCGATAGCGGCTTGATGGCTTCATTGGATATAGTAGAATTAAATCCAGCTTTCGATGCACGTAACCGTACCGGCCAACTTGCGGGCGATTCGGTTGAGAGCATTTTTGCTAAGTCATTTGATGCGTTAGTAATTTTTTTACTCAGGAGCGTTTATGAAAAAGTTATCTGCTGTGTTTTTTTTGACCTCGATGGTGTTGGTATTAACAGCATGCAACACCATGAGTGGCGTTGGCAAAGATGTGCAGAAAGCCGGCGAAAAAGTGGAAGAAGCCGCTACCAAATAATAATCTCTTGTTGACCAGTGGACCACTGGTCCACTGGTCTTCGCACTGCATGATGGTCCAGGCGCAGCTCAGCCAAAGTGACCGCGGCCCAGGCCATCAGGCCCACTACAATAAATCCTAAAATCGGAGGACACTGTAATGTCTGTCCATGCTTGCTTTACCCGCAAACCCTGGCTGCTCCACGGACTTCTATTCTCAATCATCCTGGCAGGATGCTCGGACGGCTCGGACAACAATCGAGGACGCCGCTGTGCAGGACCGCGCGTACTACATCCTGCCGCCCGGCAACTACGGCGGCCTGCCGACCACCGAGAACTCGCTGGATCAACTGCCGCTGTACGATGGACTGACGCCGCTGCGCGGCGACGTAACTGACGCAGACATCGAGGCACTGTTCCTGCCCGAGGACTTCAAGCCCATCGGCCAAACGGTAGAGGAGCCAACGGGCCGCCCGGGAACGACGATTCTCTATGACGAATTCGGCATCGCGCACATCACCGGAGAGACGCGCGAGGACATGGCCTTCGGCGCCGGCTGGGTCACGGCCCGCGACCGGAGTCTGCTGGTGGGGTTAGGGCGTGGTCCGGCCCGGGCCGCAGTGGCGGATGTGCCGGGCATCGACGCATTTTCACTCGTGGTCAGCGGGCAGACGTTCATACCCAGTCCCGAGACCGAGCAACTGGTCACGGACCAGGTCAATCTCCTCGTCGCCACCTATGGCGATGAAGGCCGCCAGATCATCGCGGATGCGCAGGCCTATGCCGACGGCCTGAATGCCTACTACGCTGTGAATGGCGGCGCGCCGCTGGTGCCGTTCAATGTCAACGACGTGGTCGCCGTGACCGCCTTCATCGGCTCGATCTTCGGCGCCGGTGGCGGCGGCAGAGGCATATCAACGCGGAGTTCCTGGCAACACTGATAACAGGGGATGGGCGAGGACCAGGGACAAGTCGGCATGGGAGGATGCGATGCTGTTCAACGATCCGGAAGCGCCGACGACCATCGACGAGCGCTTCGATTACGGCCCCTGACCGGCGGCGACGTCACGGGCTCCGCCGTGATCGACCCGGGATCCATTGTCTCGCTCGACCCGCGCGAGCCGATCGCCGCGCTGGCGTTCGCCGGGAGACGATGATGCCGCACTGATTCCTGCGGACGCTGCGCCTATCGTCCGGCGCGCATCGAACTTCCTGATTGTGGATGGGGCGCAGTCCGTCAACGGCACCAACCTCGCCGTCATGGGTCCGCAGCTCGGCTACTACTATCCCGAGATCGTGATGCAGATCCACCTCAGCGGGCCGGGGATCGAAGCGCAGGGCGCGGCCGTGCCGGGGCTGGCGATGTACATGCTCATCGGGCGGACGCGAGACTATGCCTGGAGCCTGACCTCGGCCACCCACGACGTGCGTGACGTCTTTGTTGAAGAGCTGTGCAATCCCGATGGCTCCGATCCTTCACGCGAGTCGCTGTATTACAGGTTCAACGGCGAGTGCCGCCCGTTCGAGATATTCAACGCCGGCACGCTCAACGGTATTCCGATTCGCTACCCGGTATCCGTGCACGGACCCATGATCGGCACGGCAACCTCCAATGGCCAGCCCGTGGCGCTCACACGCAAGCGTTCGACCTTCGGGCGTGACGGCCTGAACCTGGCCGGCCTGAAAGACATGACCGAAGGCGACGGCTCCACGCCACGAGAAATTCTGGGAGGCGGCCAACAAGTTCGGCTTCACCTTCAACTGGGGCTATGTGTCGCGCACTGACGTGGCCTATTTCTCCTCGGGCTATCTTCCGGTGCGCGCCCCGGGACTCGATCGCCGCTTGCCCACCTGGGGCACCGGCGAATATGAATGGCAGGGATTCCTGAGCCAGGACGAACATCCCCACGCCGCGCAGGCGCCGAACGGGCGCATGCTCAACTGGAACAACCAGTCCGCGCCGGGCTTCATGCACGGCGACAACGAACCCTACGGTTCGGTGCACCGGGTCGAGCTGTTCGACCAGTTTCCCGAGCAGGTCGAGCTGGCCGGTGTGGTCGGTGTGATGAACCGCGCCGCCACCGAGGATGTGCGCACTCCGGTGTGGCCGGTGGTGAGCGAGGTGCTGCGCGGCGGTACTGCTCCTACGCCGCTTGCAGCACAGCTCGTCGACATATTGGACGAGTGGGTGGCCGATGATGCGCCCCGCCTCGATGCGGACGACGATGGATTCTACGACGTCGCCGGCCCGACCATCTTCGATGCGCTGTGGGAGCCGCTGGCTGAAGCAGCCATGCGCCCCGTGTTCGGCGACCTCACCGAAGCCCTGGACCAGATCCGCAATCTCAACAGCACTGAAGGCGCGAGCCTGGTCGACAAGGACCTGCGCTCACTGCTCGGCCAGCCGGTCGAAGGGGCGTTCAATCTCAGCTACTGCGGCAACGGCAATCTCGACGCTTGCCGCACTTCGCTGTGGCTGGTGGTGGATGCGATCGCCCAGGAGCTCGCCGCTGAGTATGGCAGCGATCCCGGCACCTGGCTAAAAGAAGGCGCACGCACCGGCTTCGCCCCGGGCCTGATACCCAACACGTTCCGCGCAGACCAACCGGCCGACATTCCAGCAGGTGCTGGAGTTTGCGCCAGTAAGGTGGGTGCTACATTGGCGGGTGAGCTTGTCGGCCACACCCGCCACATAAAACCGGTCAGGGCTCTTAATTTCTTATACTTCGGGAATGATATTCTCCAACTGCCTCTAAAAGGAAATCGATAGCATCACCCGAGGTTCACGGTGCAGGAAATACCCGTCATTGATTTTGACACGCTGGATCGTGCAACCACGCGGCAGTCGCTCGATCGCGCTTGTCGCGAGTGGGGATTCTTTTACCTCGAAGGCAACGCCATCGATACCCAGCTTGTCGATCGCATGCACGCGGCCATGCATGCCTTCTTCGCACAGCCCGCGACACTGAAGAGGAACGTCGAACGCACGGCCAACAATCCCTGGGGCTATTACGACCGTGAACTGACCAAGAACGTGCGCGACTGGAAGGAGATCTTCGATGTCGGCCCGGATATTCCCAACGAAGGCTTGCCAGGAGCAAAGGCCCAGTGGCCTGACGAGACGGGTTCGACGCGGATGCGGGGCTTTCGCGACACGCTGCAGGCCTTTGCCGCAGCCGGCGAGCAGGTGGGGCTGCGTTTACTGCATGCCATCTGCGCAAACCTTGGGATGCCCGAGCGGCACCTCGACCACTGCTTCGACGCCGCACAAACCAGCTTCCTGCGCCTGAACTGTTACCCGCCCTGCGCGAATCCCGCGCCCGCGGATACACCGGGCATCCCCACATCCGGACACCTCGGCATCCACCACCACACGGATTCCGGCGCGCTCACCGTCCTGCTACAGGATAGCCAGAGCGGCCTGCAGGTGATGCATGGCGAGCGCTGGCATCTCATCCAGCCGCGCGAGAATGCGCTGGTCGTCAATATCGGCGACATCGTCCAGGTGTGGTCCAACGATCAATACCGCGCGCCGCTGCACCGGGTGCTCGCCAATGCAAGCATGCCGCGCTACAGCGCACCCTTTTTCTACAACCCCAGCTATACCACCGTGTATGCGCCGCTGCCGGGCGTGTGCGATGCCGCGCATCCGCCCCGCTATCGGCCGATTTCCTGGGGCGAGTTTCGCGCCGCGCGCGCCGCAGGCGACTACGCTGATTACGGCGAGGAAGTGCAGATCAGCCACTATCGCATCGGCGCGGAATGATCCGCGAAGTTGATTTTGCAAGCGACACGCAGAACACTGGATAAGGCAGGACTTACGGGCAGTTCCATCGAGCGCCACGGGAGGAATGGCTATGGAAGCTGACGGATCTACCATTCTGTGGCTGGTGAGTATAGACAAATAAATGGATTATCGTGACGACTGCTTCTGCGGCCACTTCAGACAACAAGCCGTTGCGGCCCAGCTATCTCCATCTCTTCGCGGTAGATCCATGACTGGTCTTTGCCGCCAATCTGACGCTGCGGGGGTTGAGCTTCGGTTTGGCTGCGCGCTTGCGCAGCAGGTAGTCTTTCACCAGGGGCAAATGATCCGCGGCACCGCTTAACCGGTGAGCCGCCCCTGTCAGGTCGCCAGTCGGTAAAACGCCAGTACATGCCCGTAGCGGGTTTCCGCCATATGTCCTGCGGGTATTTGGCACAGATCGCCGCCGCTTGCTGGTTCCTGCCCTCGCGCAGACAATGGTTGACGAGCTCAGTGCGGTAGCCGTGATTGTCTGTCGGGTTGATCCGCAGATAGTGTTCGGCAAGTCGCATGGCCTCGGTTGGGTCCGCAAAAATCTGCTCACACACCATAATCTGATGGGCGAGAAGCCTCAAAGCCGGGCGATTTTCCGAGATAATCCAGGGCAGTGTCCTAGCGGCAGGGAGTGCGGCCTGTTCGACAATATGCGTGGCCCGCTGCAAGACCTGATAGCAATCACGCATTGGGCCAAACGGGGTTTCACCCAGGGGATGGGTGTAAATCAAGGTGACGACATCGTCCAGCACATCGAGACTGTTGATCGCCTGCGGGTGCTGTTCAAGAAAACACAGCCATTCATCGTCCAGGGGATAGCTCCAGAAAGCCTCGGGACTCTTCAGTTCGAAATCAATCGAGAACGGCTTGTCCAGCGGGCGTATCTCGTCCCACTGTGCTTAGTCGGACCACATCTTCTGGCGGCAACAGGATCGCGGCATGCGCCATCGGATCTTCGTCTTCCAGTTCGTCGTCAGTCCCGCCATCATCGAACAGGTCGCGCGTGAGCGGATCTCGGTCGCTGGTAGTCGGCGGCTGCGCCGTGCCCATAGTCTTGATCCGGTAGCGGGGCAGCGGTTGTTCAATCTGTAGCAAGGCCAGCAACCGCTCAAGGCGGTCATCGTCCAGTTCACTGGCCTGGCGCATTTGTTGTTGCAGGGCTAGCACCGGGTCGGTTCGAGCCAGATCAATTGTCGCCACCAGTGCCGGAAACTCCCGTTGATGTCGTTTCACGCGCGCGAACCAGAAGGCGGCCCGTTGCCTGGCCTGGTCGATCTGTTGTGGAAGATACCAACAGAACCAATTCAAGCAGTGCGTGGCTTGGATTGTCCGGGTCGGCGCGCATGGCTTCCTTAGGGCATCGTGCGCCGCCGCGGAAGTTTCCCAGGTCCTGCTGCCATGAGGCTGTGCGCTGCCAGGCCGCGCTGCGAATCACCTTGTTGTGGTGTTGGCACATGCGTTGCAGCAAATCGCGCTTCTTCTTATCAGTTTTGTAGTGGCGATTGTAGGTATCACAGAGCAAATCCAGCAAGACCTCGTGGTGACGACCCACACTTGTCGCCTCCCGGCGAACAGCGGGTCCAGCATTTTGATCACTTGCGTATCGTCTTCCCGCTGGAAGAAGCAATAGGCCATTGTAGTAATGCCTTCTATCGGTAATTGCCCTGTCGCCTGAAGCTCGTTGATGTGTTGTTTGCTGCAAACTCAGTGATCATCTGCCAGTAGACATCCTCGGGAAAGGTGCTCTGGGGCGGGCTGACTGGCGCAGCAATTTTTGTACTTGCGTGTCGAACCACAGGGGCAGGGCGAGTTTCGCTGCGGCTTGGGCAGTGGCGCCGGTCTGAAGTGATTGGCAGGAATGGGCGCCGCGTTCCACAGTGCCGCGCCTATCCAGTAGGCGACCTGCTCATGCCTGGCGGGATCAATGCCCTCAAATGCCGTAGGAAAAAGATGAGGTATGGCGCTTCTCGCCCACTGGAGAAATTTTGCCGCACTCGCGCCATTGATGATAAAGGACGTAGCCACACATAAAACTGTATGTAACTCACCAGCGCTGTCGAAGTCGCTAGCCGGCTCGATCAAATCCATAGGTGTAACTCCAGCATTTAAGGGCAGCAGAGAGTAAACAGTATCCCGCTGATTGTCTCGAAAAAGAGAACCCCGGCCATGCCCGACAATACAGTGCTCCAAAAGTATCGATTCTTATACTCTTGAGATACACATTCGAATTGGACAGTATAGGCTGTCATCTGCGTCCTGGAGACAACTCCTTAATGAGCTATAACTACGACCCCGAACTGCAATCGCTGCTGGAGTTTTTGCCGGACACCTCACTGGGGATCCACGATCCGGTAAAGGCGCGCGCCGGCTTTCTGGAACTGACGCCATGCTGAACGCTGATGTCGACCGCAGTGGTGTAGCGATCGAGAATCGCAGCATTCCAGGGCCGGCCGGCGCGCCGGAAATCCCGGTACGCATCTACTCGCCCGAAGGGCTGGACAACGCAGTGCCGGGGATACTGCATATCCACGGTGGCGGCTTTGTGATCGGCGACCTGGACAGTGAGCTGGGCTCCTGTATCGCCCTCTGTCGCAACCTGGGCGTGGTGGTGGTCTCGGTGGATTACCGGCTGGCGCCGGAGACGCCCTACCCTGGCCCGCTGGAGGATTGCTATGCTGCCCTGCAATGGATGCAGCAGCAACAGCGCGCAACTCAACATAGACCCCGCGCGGCTGGCGGTGTTCGGACATGAGCGCCGGCGGCGGCTTGTCAGCGGCCACGGCACTGCTCGCCAGGGATCGCGGCGGCCCGCCGATTTGCTTCCAGTACCTCGGCATTCCCGAACTGGACGACCGCCTGCAAACACGCCAGCATGCAGCGCTTTGTCGATACACCGATGTGGAACCGGCCCAACGCCGAACTCAGCTGGGATTTTTACCTCGGCGACCAGTACCAGCGCGGCGCGGACGATGTGCCCTACCATGCAGCGCCGGCCAGGGCCGAGGATCTTGCGGGCCTGCCGCCGGCTTACGTCAGCACGATGGAGTTCGACCCGCTGCGCGACGAAGGCGTGGCGTATGCGCTGAAACTGATGCAGGCGGGAGTGGCCACCGAATTGCACAGCTTTCCCGGCACGTTTCACGGCTCCAGCCTTTTCCTACCGCCCAGGTCAGTCGGCGCGAGTCGACCGAAATGTTCGCCGTCCTGCGCCGCGCACTGCGCATGGACAACTGAAAAAATGACTAACAACCCCTGACTATCTGGAGACACCATGACGACCGATGCACTGCACCACCAGCCCCTGATGCCGCACCTGCTGATTGACGGCCTCAACCGCTACAACGACGAGCCCTGTTTGTTCCTCGGCGACAAGGTCGCCAGTTACAGGGACGTGCGCGAGACCGCCAGCCAGATGGTGCAGGCGCTGCAATCCAAGGGGCTGGGCGTGGGCAGCCGGGTGGCCGTAATTTCCGCCAACCGGCCCGGAGGTGCTGTCCAACATCGCCGCCATGCAACTGACCGGCTGCATCGGCACGCCGCTGCACCCGCTGGGCTCGCTCGACGATCACGCGTACGTGCTGCAAGCCGCCGAGATCGACACGCTGATCTACGATGCCTCCGTATTCGAGGATCTGGCAGGCGCGCTCAAGCAGCGCGTGCCGGCGCTGAAAAACCTGCTGGGCTTTGGTCCCACCAAAGTAGGTGAAGATTACCTGGCGCTCGCGGCGACTTTCACGCCACAAGCCACTGGTGGCGCCCGACATCAGCCCCTGACGATATCGCGCTCGGTCAACTTCACCGGCGGCACCACCGGCAAGCCCAAGGGCGTGATGAGCACCTACAGCGTCACCGCCTACATGACCCAGATCCAGCTGGCCGAGTGGGAATTTCCCGACGACCTGCGCATGCTGATCGCCACGCCGCTGTCGCACGCGGCCGCCGCCTTCTTTATTCCCGTGCTGCAAAAGGGCGGCGCGTTCTACGTGATGCAGGGCTTCAGCCCCGATGCGTTCTTCGACATGGTGGAGCAGCACAAAATCACCTGCACCATGCTGGTCCCGGTAATGCTGTACTTCCTGCTGGATGCGCCGCGCTCCGCGACCGCAGACATGTCCAGCATGGAGACCATTTTCTACGGCGCCTCCCCCATGAACCCGACCCGCCTGCGCGAGGGCATGGCCAAGTGGGGCCAGATCTTCTACCAGTTCTTCGGCCAGTCCGAGTGCCCCATGGTGATCGCGAACATGCGCAAGAAGGAGCACGACCTGTCCAAGCCGCAGCGCCTGTCCTCCTGCGGCCGCCCCAGCCCGTGGATTCACATGAGCCTGCGCGACCCGCAGGGCAACGAGGTGGCCAAAGGTGAGCCCGGCGAAATCTGTATCCGCGGGCCGCTGGTCATGAAAGGCTACAAGGACATGCCCGAACAGACCGCCGAGGCCTTTGCCGGCGGCTGGCTGCACACCGGCGACGTCGGCAAGCTGGACGAGGACGGCTTTCTCTATATCGTGGATCGCACCAAGGACATGATCGTCACCGGCGGCTTCAATGTGTTCCCGCGCGAAGTCGAGGACGTGCTGTCCACCCACGAAGCGGTGGGCCAGGTGGTCGTGATCGGCGTGCCCGATGAACAGTGGGGCGAGGCGGTGAAAGCGGTGATCGTGCTCAAGCCCAATTTTACGCCAGCGACGAACTCGTAGCGTCCATGCAGGCGCTGGTGAAAAAAGCCAAGGGCTCGGTGCAGTCACCCAAGTCCATTGATTTCGTGCCGGGATTCCGCTGACGCCAGTCGGCAAGCCGGATAAGAAAGCGGTGCGGGCGCAGTATTGGAAAGGTGCTGAGCGCGGGGTTGGCTAGGTGGTATCCGCACGATGAGAGGGGTCCATCGACTAATCACTGTAGCGACATCCCTGGCTGCACTTGCAGCCTGCAGTCCGGTCGATGACCCCAGCCTGTTCCCGAAATTCAACGCCGCAACCGCCGTAAAACCCCGGCCAAAGAAGCCACCGAGTACAACCCGCAGCGCAACCTGTACTGGGGCGACCTGCACATCCACACCAGCTTTTCCACGGACGCGTTCACCAACGGCGTGCGCGCCACGCCCGATGACGCCTACACCTTTGCCAAGGGCGGGGAGATCGAACATGCCGCCGGTTACGGCATTCGCATCAGCCGGCCGCTGGACTTCGCCGCGGTCACCGATCACTCCGAGTACCTCGGCGTGGTGCGCGCCACCAACCCGGACCTGCCACTCAGCCGGCGGAGCCTGCGCGAACGATTGCTCAATGACGGTCGCCTGGGCATCACCGTGGCGTTTGCCCAATCCCTGCTGGACTTCGATCTGGAGGACGCCATCGCGCCGGGCTGGGAAAATATTTCCCGCGACACCTGGCGGGAGGTGGTCGCGAGCGCCGAGCGCCACAACGACCCCGGGCGCTTCACGGCGTTCGTCGGCTATGAATGGAGCTCCATGCCCGGGGATCGCAACCTGCACCGCAATGTGATCTATCGCGGCGCGAAAGTGCCGGAGTTGCCGTTCAGTTCGGTGGACTCGGAAAATCCCGAGGATCTGTGGAGCGCGCTGGAGCAGCAGCGCAAACAGGGCATGGAGTCCCTCGCCATTCCGCACAATGGCAATGTCAGCGACGGCCTGATGTACAACTCTGTCCAATTCGACGGCACACCCATGGATGCCGAGTACGCGCGCCGGCGCATGCACAACGAGCCGCTCAGCGAGATTTTCCAGGTGAAAGGTTCGTCGGAGACCAATCCGTTGCTGTCCGACGAAGACCAGTTCGCCGGCTTTGAAATCTATGACACTTGCTGTCGCAGAGCCAGGCCACCTCAAGGGCCAAGGGCAGCTATGCGCGCGACGCGCTGCGCACCGGACTGGAAATGTCCCACAGCGAGGGCTTCAACCCCTACCGTTTCGGCGTGATCGGCAGCTCCGACGGGCACAATGCCAGCTCGCCCGTCGAAGAAAACAACTACCACGGCAAGTTGCCGCTGCTCGACGGCAGCGCCGCGCTGCGCATGGGGCTGGCATCCTACATGCCTCCGACCATGCCCGGCGGAAAGCGCTGGAGCGCCGCCGGACTGGCGGCGGTGTGGGCGCAGGAGAATACCCGTGAGTCCCTGTTTGATGCGATGCGGCGCAAGGAGACCTATGCGACGTCCGGGCCGCGCATGGCGGTGCGTTTCTTCGGCGGCTGGCATTATCCGCGGACCTGCTGCAGCGACCGGACTGGATGGCACTGGCGGAACAACAGGGCGTTCCCATGGGCGGCGAATTACCCGCAGGTGATGCCGCGGCGCCCAGTTTCGCGGTGTGGGCCATCCGCGATCCCGAAAGCGGCAACCTGGACAGAATTCAGATCATCAAGGGCTGGGTGGATGAGGCCGGGAAATCCCACGAAAAAATCTTTGACGTCGCCTGGTCAGGAGAGCGCAGTATTGACGATGCCGGCAACCTTCCTGCGGTGGGCAATACCGTGGATGCGACAACCGCCAGCTACGACAACAGTATCGGCGCCGAACAGTTGTCCGCCGTGTGGACCGACCCGGAATTCGATCCGTCACTGGAGGCGTTCTACTACGCCCGCGTGATCGAGATCCCGACACCGCGCTGGACGACCTTCGACGCGGTGCAACTCGGTATTCCCGCACCCGAACCGGTCAGCCTGCAGGAACGGGCGGTCACCTCTGCGATCTGGTACAGTCCTCGCTAAAGCATTCCCCGCGACTGGCGCGAGGCCGACACCCATACACACGGATCACACGTCCATGCTGGAACCCAAACCCGAACTCTACCGCGGCCTCACCTATCCCTGGGGTCGCGGCGCGAACCCGACACCCGGTGAACCACACAGGATTGCCGATGGCGTGTACTGGGCGCGCTTCGCCATGCCCATGTCGCTGGACCATATCAACCTGTGGTTACTGCAGGACGAGGATGGCTGGACCGTGGTGGATACCTGCCTGAATATACCCAGCGCGCGCAATACCTGGGAACAGCTGTTTGCCGGATTCATGCAGGGCAAACCGGTGCGACGCGTTATTTGCACGCACCTGCATCCGGATCACGTGGGGCTGGCCGGCTGGCTGACGGAGCGCTTCGATTGCGAGTTGTGGATGCCACGGGAGGAATTCCTGATGTGCCGGGCGATGACGGCCGACACCGGGCGCCCGGCGCCAGACATCGCAATCCGTTTTTACAGGGCCGCGGGCTACGATGACGCGCAGCTGGAACTCTACAGGAATAAGTTCGGTAACTTTGGCCGGGCGATTGCTCCCCTGCCGGACAGTTTCCGCCGCCTGGTCGACCGCGAGACCATCACCATCGGCGACCGTTACTGGCAGGTCATCATCGGCAGCGGCCACTCACCTGAACATGCCACGCTGTATTGCCCGGCCATGAAACTGCTGATTTCCGGCGACCAGGTGCTCCCCAGGATCACCCCCAACGTCAGCGTCTTTCCCACCGAGCCCCATGGCGACCCGCTGAATGAGTGGCTGCGCTCCAGCGCCCGCCTGGGGGAAATACTGCCTGACGATTTGTTGGTGTTACCCGCCCACGAGGCGCCCTTTTACGGCCTGCACACGCGCCTGAACCAGATCATAGAGAGCCATAAAAGCGGCCTCGCCAGCCTGTTCGACTATCTCGCGCAGCCGCGGCGCGCGGTCGATTGCTTTCCCGCCCTGTTCAATCGCGAGATCGGCGAGGGTTCCATGGGACTGGCGATCGGAGAAACCCTGGCACACCTGAACTGCCTGCTCGGCAGGCGCCGGATTACCCGTACCACAGACGCACAGGGCGTGAACTGGTACCAGCAGAATCCTGCGACTTCGGATTACGATTAGATAGACTCTTCAGGGCGCAACGATATTGCGATCGCCCTTGATCAGGCTGCGAAAACGGTCCAGCAGTGATTCGAACTTGAAGTCCTTGAACTCGCCGGCATCCATGAACATCCCGTGATCGTGGCAGAGTTCGTACCAGATGTGTTTTTGCTTGGGATCCGCCGTCTTTTATCATCTCCTTGCCACAGTGCGGGCAATTGATATCGGCGTGGCTGTCCCACTTCCAACCTGTCTTCGCGTCGCCGATGTCCAATACATGGCTGTCCTCGAGCGCTTTCAAATGGTGGGCTTCGTCTTCATCAAACCACAGCCCTTTACAGTGGGTGCAGCGGTCAATGGTAACCTCCCCATGAGTGACTTCTTCCATGCCGTGCTGGCATTTGGGACACTGTATGCTGTGTATCGCTGCATCATATTCCATATTGAGTACCCTTATTATTTGATTTTTTCGCTTTCTGCATTATAGGCCGGATGCCGTCAGTTTCCAGCCCCATCCTCAACCCCGTTCCAGAGGATGCTACTTTGCAATATTGTTCAGGATCATCATGACGCTTTCGCGGTCCAGCAGGCGAGGTACCGGGTAGAGCGCGCCCTCTGCAATCGCCTGCTGACTGAGGGTCTCAAAATCCGCGTGCTTAATCACATCCATCTGATCCGGAATACCCACCTCCGTGCGCAGATCCCGCACCGCCTTGATAAATTTGTGGGCCAGTAATGCCGCATCGTCCGCTGCGCTGCCGGCACCGATCAGTACAGCCAGTTCCGCGAGGCGTTGCTGCGCCTCCTCGCGACAAAACTCCAGTATGTGCGGCAGGACCAGCGCATTCGCCAGACCGTGCGGAATGCCGTACTTGCCCCCCAGTTGGTGCGCAATCGCGTGCACGTTGCCCACATTGACCTGGTTGATGGCCAGGCCAGCGTAATACGCACCCATGGCCATCCCGTTGCGTGCATCCAGATTCTTGCCATCACGGTAAGCGGTGGGCAGGTTATCGAAGATCAGCTTGATGGCCAGGCGCGCATCCTCCAGGCGAGTGCCGCGCTCCCACACACCGATATAGGCTTCGATACCGTGGGTCAGCGCATCCATGCCGGTTGCGGCCGTGATGTGCGGTGGCAGGCCCAGCATGAGGTCCGCGTCCAGCGCGACCGCGAGCGGCAGCAGGCATTCGCCCATGATGATGTTCTTCTCATGGGTAGCGGCATTGGAAATTACCGCACCAATGGTCGCCTCGGAGCCCGTTCCCGACGTCGTGGGGATGGCAAAGAGCTTGAGGATCTGATGTTTGATCTTGCCCATACCCACCCAGTCCACCGGGGATGCAGTGCTGGTGGCGGCGGCGGCGATAATCTTCGCCGCATCCATGGACGAACCCCCACCGATTGCCAGTACCACTTCACTGCCATGACTCCTGGCGATGGCCGCGCCTGCGGCCACCTGGTCGAAGGTGGGATCGGGTAATACCCCGTCGTAGTAGGCAATATCCACGTCGGCGTCTAGCAGTGCGGCAATCGCACGGTCGACCACTCCCAGGTCGCGCAGTGGTTTATCGGTCACCACCAGCACTTTTTTGGCGCCGGTGCGGATAATGTGTTCACAGAGTTGGCGAGAACTGCCGCTGCCGGCAAACGCGGTATGCCGCAATGAAGGGGAGAAAAAGACCACCACCTTCATAATTCTCAGGTATAACGCGTGCAGAAATTTTCGCAGAAACATCGGCATGGCTTACTCCACTGTCTGGTCGGGCGCTCGAGCTGAACCCCGAGGTCGAATACTAGCAAAAATCTGTTTAAACGCCTCTTGTTAACACGCTCGGTTGAAAAAATGCGCTCAGCTGTTACTGTTGAGCGGCTGCGAATAGCACTGAACGGTTACAGCAGCCGTAATAGGATGACTATAAATGTGGCGCCTGTTACCCGTCACCCTTGTTCTGGCCCTGCTCGGCGGGTGCTCTGTCGCGGGGGTCGTATCGGGTCCCGGGCCAGGTTCCACGTGGGAATGCACGCCCATCGATCCTCTCTGGCAGGAACTGCCCCACGACCCCTGTTTTCGGGCGGTGCTCACGGCCGAAAATGAGATAACACTGCAGTGGCGGGTCGTCAATTCACAGCAGCTGGTCTACATCTATGACGACTTCGGCCCCGGCTATCAGGATATCGGGTTCAAACACGCAGCCTGTCCATCGGAACCTGAGGGGACCTGTTCAACTTCTCTGACAGTTAGTAGTGAGGGTTTTTACCGCTGGCAGCTTGAAGTCGAGCATCCCGAGGGACATAGGTCAACGTCGCCGCATCGATCACGGTTCCACCCACTTTCACACCTAAGGTGACGGGAGGCGGCCTTGTCGACATTCTGGCTCCCACGAGCCAACACAATTACGTGGCTCGCGGACCATCGCAATACCGCGTTGGATCAAACAACACAGAATGCCTGGATAGAACTGCGCACTCCAGAATCCTGGTGGGAGCAGTCGAAGCGGCATGCGCGCTCTGGCCCTGGGGCGACATTCACGGTGCCCGCATCTGCACTGAGCAAGCCCGGCCAGCATATCTACAGTGTCCGGGATTGCCACCTTCCAACCGGTAGCGATAGCAAAATTTGCAGCCCGCCGGTAGACGTGCTCTTTTATACCGGTGCAGACCGCTTTCTTGATCCAAGTCCGCTTTACACAATCTCCGGTAAGGACCTGACGATATCATTCACCAACAATTCGGGCGATGTGCGGCGCTTGTTTTCTGCATCACTCATTCGACCGGAAAACGGACAGGCATTTCTGGAAACCCGAAAATCAAGCATTACCATAGACGCCGATTTGCTCTCCCCCGGAAATCACACGATCGAGCTTATGTCATGTATAAGCCAAACCAATACATGCTCCGAGCGAAGTCAACTGCACATTCTGGTCGATTCGGCGGTAGATTGGACCCTGGAACGAGACTACATGGACGACTTCCTTCCTGGAGTCGCCCATGCATTGTTCGGCTATGGTCAACCCCTGGATATCACCTATGATGCCAACGGCGGTATATGGCTGATCAACGAACATTCAAACAACATTGAATACGTCTCGCCCGCCGGCACAGTGGAGTCATTCACCATACCCACGGCCCGCCAGCCACGGCTAAAAGACTTATCCTTCGAGTCGACCAAGCCGTTCGCGTGGAATATGGCCGGAAAAACTTTTTCGGTAAATTTTTCAGCGCTGGGAGAACGCGCTACCCGGATCGACTCAAAAATTTGGTTCACCCAGGGCGGGGGTATGCTGGGGCCTGGGACGGAAATTAAAAATCACTCCCGGGTCATCTCCTTTGACCCATCATTGTCTGACTCTCCCGCAACTCCCTACGATGACCGCTTGTGCGTTTACAATATCCCCTCGGATGATGCGGATCGCCCGGCCAATAATCTGGTCATCGGTTTGACCGGCGCGGACAATCGCATCTGGCTCGGCGAAGGGCGCGCGTTTTTAGGTCCCGAACCCTCGGCAATTTCTTCTTTCATACCCGACCCGAACAGCTGCGAAAACCTCCTGAACTTTGAAGATCCACAGGCGCTCGCCAGGCAACGCCTGCAATACTGCAAGCCCGGCAGGACGCCAGAGCAGGATGGTTGTATAGAATTAATTCTGCTCGATGGGCCGCTATCGAAGATAAAAGTCGCCCATCTTGAAACGGATCCAATTGATGATTCGGTGTGGTTCACAGACACTACCGGGCGCTATCTCGGGCATTTGAATCCGCATCGTGAAGAAGCCATTGTTGCCTACCCGATTCCCGATCCCCATGCGGATCTTATTTTCTTCGGCGGGTTTCCCTGGAGCCTGCGAGTCGATGATGACGCAGTCTATTTCGGAGAGTATTCGACCAGCAATATTCTCAGGTTTGACAAGGCGACCGCCACTTTCGACGAGATACGGGTTCCGATGGCCACATCACAGGTAGCCCTCCATTCCATTGACATGGACTCTGCAACGGATCGTCTCTGGTTCACCCTGTCCAACGATAACAAAGTACCGCTGGACAGAGCGGCATCGACTATCGGCTACATCGATCTGTCAAGCTGGCGAGAACATATTGCGCATCCGGAAGAAAACGCGAAGGATTTCCGCGGCTATCTACAAGGGCCTCGATAAAATAGTCGCCTCAGCGCCAATCGGATCAACATCAGTCCTTTCGAGGTATCGCCGTCGATCCGGCCTCAGGAAAAATCGCCCTGGCGTCGACATGGCGCAATCAAATCATAGAGCTCACACCCAATAGCAGCTTCTGGCCATAGCATTTATCAGAGAGAACCGAGTTGTTAGGCCGATTGTCGATAGGATTTGTGCTTGCATCGGCTATGACAGAGTATTCGTTAGCGGATCCCGTCGAGCGCGCGCCCCACTTTGTCTGGCATAGTGACTTGGTTCTCAATGCAGGCACTGCGAAAATGTAAGGCAGACGAAGAAGCCGGCAAAGCTGCTAAAATCACGCCTAACCACACAGACGTTACCAGGTATTTGTTGCCCGATCAGAGGCTGAGTGCTGGTAAGATCATGCTCCGTTCCTGACCCTATTCGATGAGACTCTCAACATGATAACCTGGATCAGCGACAACGAATTCGAGATAGACGGGACCAAATTCAAGCTCGCAATGGTTCCCGAGCAAGGCGTGTTGACCGTAATGAAGGAGCGATTCCATCGAAGTGTATGCAGAGTTGGCCAAGGAGATTAAACCAGGATCGAATATTGTCGAGATCGGAATTCGGTCCAGCTCGAGTACAGCACTTATGGCGGTGCTCTACAAGCCAAATTGCCTCTCAGCAATCGAGCTAAATAAGAA
>CAWJQO010000009.1:0-83516 GCA_963844975.1 uncultured Gammaproteobacteria bacterium
TTTCACCTACAGCGCCCTGGGAATATGCGGCCACAACGGGAACGTCCGCCGCCATGGCCTCTGCAATCACCAGTCCGAACGGCTCGTAATTCGATGTAAACAAAAAAATGTCCATTATTTTTAACAGGCTCAAAGCGTCTGTTCGATAACCAAGAAAAAATACCTTATCCGCAATACCCCTTTGAAAGGCGAGTTCTTCCAACTGAAGGCGCAGAGAGCCATCCCCGATTATGATGAATACAACATCATCTCTATTTTTGCAAAGGCAAGCCGCCGACTCAATGAACAGATCAATGCCTTTCTGATATTCCAGCCTGCCAATGACGCCAACGCGATATCTTTGCTTTGGCTATACGACGATCCATGCCGCTAACATCATAGATTGGCGTGGCTTCAATGCTGTTAATGTTTACTCCGTTGTAGACCACTATCAATGCGGTCCGCTAGCGATGGATTGGCCGCCGTCATAACCCTGGCCATTTCCTGCGATATCGCAATATAGCGGGTTATGCCACGACTAAGCTGCCTGTAAAGCAGAAGATCCCTCCTCCTGCCACCAAGCAACCCTCCCCCGTGTTCAGTATAGACAACGGGTAGATGGCACCACCGCAACGCCAGATTGAATGCCAAATTATTGGAATGAGAATGTATCAGGTGCGCACCTGATTTGCTCAACGCTGCCAGTATCCTTGTGGCACGAAGTACATCCAATCCCCCGCGCATTTCCAGGTAAGTGACCTCCAGCAACTGCTTCGAAATCGTCTGACAATGCCCCTCTTGTTCCGAGCACAAGCAACCGGGGCTCCAAATCGGCATCTTCCATCTGCAATTTCAACAAATTGTAGAGGTAGGTCTGCGCACCCCCCTGACCCAGGTGCCAGATAACATGAAGCACTCTCATGATGCCTTTAGTCACCATAACTCACCATAACAGTTGAAGATCTGATCACGTGCCTTCCCTGGCGAGACCATCTCCAGTTAGCGATTTGGTCGAGAAGTCGGGGGAGAAATCGGCACGCGCAAGACGCACGAGTGATCGCACAATACAGGCACATCACGAGAGTCGACCCTCGAAACATGAGGTGATTCAAGGTCACGAAAGATACGGTAAAAAAAATCAAGTAGCTCATACTAAAAGCGGCAATCGCCCTGTAATCCCTAGGCAGTATCTTCTGGAGCTTTCGCGTATATGAAAATAGCATTATCAAGAAAAGTAACAGCCAGGCGATTCCGAGAATTCCATAATGCTTGAGCCAATGTGAATAACCCAAATCCGTTTTTCTGGCGATGTTTGCAAATCCTGGATCGTCGGAGCCCAGGGCTGAGGTACCTCCTCCAATATACGGATACTGTTTAAATACCTCGATATCCGTTTCTAACTGCTGCGATCTACCAGCAGCAGTTCCTGTCTGTTCGGTAACATCTTCCACTCCACTGACAAATGGATTAAGAAAAATATTGGTTTCCATAGTGTATGAGGCGATCAGCACTGCGCAAAGACCAACTACGCCCATACCTGCCAGTACACCAACCTTTCCCTCGCTACCAGCTGCCAAATCGATGCCACCATGATCGAGAAAAGTCGAAACCTTGCTTGCCGGAAGAAGTGCGCTCCAAGAAAGACGATGGCAAGAACCTTACTCCATCTAGAAGCAGATGACCCTCACTGGATACGACCAGCGTGACACATTCCAGAGATATGCCAGAGAAATCAGATCCATACCGGGTACATCGGCCCGTACAATACCGCTGCGAAGTTTGTCTATGTCGGCAAACTGATGGTGAAATAGCTCAAATCCAGAATATTCAACTATCGACAGAATGACACAGCCCAGAGCGACTATGGTCAAACCATTTAACAGCTTGCATATTTCTTCGGGGGTTCTCAACAACAAGAGGAATAGAAAAAACGACAGGTAGTAGAACTGATGACGGATTACCTGCAGTCCTCGGATTAACGTTTGATCATAGTTTATGGAGGCCAATGCAACCTGAGTCATAACCAGAATCAGATAGCCCAAAAAAAGCCAGGTGAAAGCATTTGAAAATATCGCCAGGTTCGCTCGCTTGATAAATATTTGGTGTGCCAACCCGAGAAGAATCATGATCAAACCAATATCTTTGGGTGGCACGGGCAGCTCCCATGGAAGCAACATGAACAAGATCGTTTGCAACTAAAAAAATTAATATCAGATAGATCACAATGAAAATGTCTCCAAAGTCATATCGCAGTTACCCATTTCTGAATCAGAACCCATCTCCAAAATGTGTTTCGTACTCTGATCTTTCTAAGACTATTTCGAGTTGATCAGTCAAGAAATCTTTCATACTGTGGTACCGGTCAATAGCCCAATGACTTCGTCATAATTTTCAATCACATCACTCAGTTTGTCGGGATTAATCTTCCTGAGGGTCGAAAAAATCGACGGCGCATAGTCAACACCAATAAATTCAAGTAAATTTCTCAGTATTTGCTCACGATCGGCCAAAAATGATTCGTAAGAAATTTCTATATAGGGGTTGCCAAGCGCAATTTGCTTCCACTGTCTGGTTTCATCCAGTATCTTTTCCAGTCTCCTAAGTAGGAATAGGGGCGGTAGATAGACCTTTTCTACCTCTACACTTTCACTACTATGGTACAGTTTTCTGGTCTTGGCAGAGACTCTCGATACCAGCGTCTTGAGTACATTTTCCCTGACCAGGTGCACTACTTTAATCCGGTTTTCCTGCAAATAACGGGTAGCGTCGGGAAAATCCCTCGCCTGACTCAACATAAATTTGAATCCTGTAGCCTTAACATCATATGACTGGTAAAGCTGATCCAGGTGTTCTTTCACTAGTTGTCGTCTGGCTATGTGGTGAGCGATGCTGCGAGCAAAGCGCCGCTCATTGATGAATTGCCTATAGCTTCCTTCTGTGGATTTTCCACGGCCCTTTCGAAAATTGAATATCTCACCCAAACAACGGATGTCCGGATGACTATCTAGTGTGCTGTTGATCAGACTGGTTCCGGTTCTCTGCGTACCCGCTATGACAAATCTTTCCATCTCAGTCATACTCGCACTCTTTAGAAAAGTTGATCTTACTTACCCCGGACGGATTGGCCACTAACTATTTCAGCCCCGCCGAAGACATAATCATATAACTACAATATCAATCCAATGGATCAGTAGCCTGGCCCTTTACTTTCGACTTTTTGCCCCCTCGCGCGACAACCAGCTTTCCGGCGTCCCATGCCTCCATCACCAGCTTCCTATCTACCAGCCAAATGGATGCTCCATAACAACAGAAGCCGACTAGCGCGATGGCAAGAAAGCCGACTAATTCGGCTGACCAACTTTCAAAAGTACGGCGCATGATGACGATTGCCAGGACCAAGGCCACAGATCCGATCAGCGGCGCTCTCATTTGACGAATTACCAATGTCATTCCGAGGGGAAAGATCCTGTTGATCAGGTAAAAACTATAAGGAAGGACCACTATCGTTCGTACAATAGCGACAAATGCCACTGCCTCAATCCCATATTTGACGGCCAATAAAATCAGGACAACACCAAGAAGCGAACTGACTACAGCCACCCGCAGCGAGAAATCGGGCTTGCCCGCTGCCCTGAATACTGAATCATGAAAGATATTCACTGACCCAATAAGTCCGGCGAAAGCCAGGTACTGAATTATGACGCCGCTCGATGCCCATTGTTTACCGAATACAAGCACCACAGTCTCTGGCCCGGCGATAGACAGAAACAGGTAGATAGGAAATACGATCAATACTACGAGTCGGGTGCTGGTGAGAAACGTCGTCTGTAGTCGGCCAATATCAGACTGCATGCGGGCGAATGTGGAAAACATCGCAGTCTGGAAAGTCATGCTGCTGAGCTGCTGCACGACCAACACCAGCCTCTGACCAATTGCATACAAGCCCACAGCGACAGGTCCAAGGAAGAAACCAATAATTAACTTACCTGAGTGCTGGTTCATAAAGTGCATGGCTTGCACTCCCATCAAGCTGATACCAAATCCAAACAGGTCGCGAAAATGAGCTTCCGAAACCTTCAGCCCCGGACGCCAACTGCTGGATGCCCACAGTACGATCAGGCTGACCGTCGATTCAACCAGCTGTTGAGCGACCAAAGCCCATACGCCCATGCCATTGAATGCCATTGCCAGCCCTACCACGCCACCGCAAATAGACGCGATCAGCGTGCGTTTAGCCAGCTCCTTAAACCGGAACTGTCGTCTCAGGATTGCAGCCTGTACCCGCGACAGTGACAGCAGCAGGATGGTGAGTGACAGCCAGCGCATAACCGGCATCATGTCAGGACTATCAAACCATCTCGAAACTGGGGACGCGAGTAAGAAAGCAAGAAGTGCCAGTCCCGTGCCGATACCAACTGTTACCCAAAATGCAGTATCGAGATGCCCATCTTCGAGTTTTTCGCGCTGCACAATGGCCTCTGCAAAGCCGATACGAACAAACAACTCGATAAATGCGACGGCAGAGCCTGCGAGCGCTACCAGGCCAAAATCCTTTGGCTCAAGCAATCTTGCCATTACTAAAAATACAACCAGCGTCATCAGCCTGCGAGAAGCATTCTGAAACACCGTCCAGAAAACGCTGGCCGCTGTAAGTCGTCGCATGTTCACAATGGGATTCCTTGCAGCTCTGCGAGCAGCGACTGAAGACGCCTGGACCACATGTCCCAGTTAAGATGCTCTTCATACTCCTTACGCGAACTGCGACAGAGCATGCTGTAGCTGTTGTCGTCAGCTTCGATACCGGCGATCACCCTGGCGTACTCATCACCGCGCGCGGCTTCCGGCAACAGAAATCCATTTCTGCCCTCCGCAACTACTCCGGCAACTCCGCCCGTATCTGTAGATATACTCGGCACACCATAGGCACTGGCCTCACAGAACACCACCCCGAAGCATTCTTTACGCGTCGGCAACAGCAGATAATCCGTCTCGATAAACAGCTGCGATAACTGTTCTGCCTGCTCAGGAACTCGTTTGTCAAGAAACCCAACTGCGGTCAATCGCTCATGCTCAACACCTTCGGGAAGGTGACAACCGCAAACTGTCAAATTTGCCCTGATACCGTATTTTTCCTCAAGGCTTAATAAGGTCTCAAACGCAATATCGCCACCTTTGCGCTCCCAGTCGACCCCAAGGAATAAGAGTCTGCATTCTCCGGATCTCCGGCGCTGCAGAGCGACGTCTTTGAGTGGAATACTTTCAAGATTGGCGCCGAATGGAATAACGTGTAACTTGCCTTGGTCAATACCATAATCATTGCGTGCAGAATTGGCTGCCCATTGCGATGGAAAAGTCACAATATCGGCACGCTGCATCGCCAATCTTGCAAGTCGATGGCCATCATTAACAGATATCGACAGATAATTGGAGAAAGTGTCGTAATAGTTGTTAATCAGGGCGAATGTTGTGTCAGCTACGAAAACTACGGGGATCTCAGATCGTTTGAGAAAGGCTAGTGCACTTGCCGCTGCGGGCGCCACAATAAAGTCCAGATGTTGGGCAGCAATGCGCCTGCACGCAAGTATACTAATCCTGCGCGCATACCAGCTCGATCGGCTATAGTCATACTTCTTTCCAAACAGCTTGACTGACAGGAGGTTCAAAAGCTTCCCGACAATTGCCAGCCGTGTCTCAATGGGACCAAGGTAAACAATATCACCAACGTTACGCTGCAACGCCTCAGCCATGAAGTAATAGGTACCCGACCAGGAGCGAGGGTTTCGAGCATCCGAAATTGTCAGGAATCCTATTTTTTGTCGTTCGCTCATAACCGCAGATGCTCATTACTATAACCCAACGTACTATATGGTCTGATAGAAACCACCCCGTTAACCGATACTTCAGACCCAGCCCGCCAAATCGCGATCGATCAGCTTGGCAAGCTTCATATTCTCCTCAAGGAACATCGCTTTCAACTGAACATTGGTGTCTTCGTTCAATGAGATGCCTATATCGTCAGTCTCATTCAAGCTGAGAATGCCCTGACGCAATCTTTTCCTTATAGCAGGAACAGGCAACAACAGCCTGAAAAATTTTTTATGCAAACCCTCCGATTTTATGGCATTTAGCAATTTCATACTCCTGGGAATTTTTGCCGCTAATTGTCTTTCACGAAAAGAAGGGCTGACATAATGTTCTACTTCCAAGAAGCGAAATACCTCGGCCATCACTCGCTCCGCATCCTTCGCTAAATCCTCGGTCAAAATGAAAAGCATCTGCTTCCTGTCGACCCTCTCGAGGAATCGCATTACCTGCCGGTAGTAATACCCACGATCCAGATAGCTATAGTGGAGTCTTTCGTAATACCCCTTTCGGATACGCGCTGGCTCAGCAGCAATCGCCTCTTCGAAGCTCAGCGGATCCAGACCACGCCTATAGGTCATCAAATAGTGGGAGAAAGCGCGTGATACAGGCTCTCGGAATACGAACAGAAATTTTGTACTTTTGATATCGAGTGTATCCGCCATACGATCAAGTGCGGCGTCAAAATACATATAATCAGGGTCTACTTCACCAACCAATTGCCCCGCCTTTATCCCCGAAAACCAGTGCTGCTGGTAATATTCTATCCCTTTGGCGTAACGCGTATCATCGGCGAAGAATTTGGTTTCTTTTCCCTCAGGAAGATAAATCGCTGGATGCGCTGCAAGATACGAATGCAGTGAGGTGGTACCGCATTTTTGCGCGCCAACTACAAAAAAATTCGGTAACATGCATTATCTCTGCTGAACTGCTATTGATGGGCGCTCGAAAGCATCAGTGGTTAAAGCATCGCTTCCGCACGTACCAGCCAGTTGGAAGTGGGGCCCGAAAATCGATTACTTAAAACCCTTAGCTGATCGATATACTCTCTGCTGAGATACCGCTCCCACCGCTCTGGAACAGACGCTCTATAGCCGGTGTTTACCGCTTTTGCCAATCCGACTGGTAGTAGCTCTTCGCTTGCCCGCACGCCCAGAAAGCGATAGACATCCAGCAACAGTTCACGGGGACGTTCAAGGATATCATCGAAAAAGCCGACAAAAATTTGATCCTTAGGATAATGTTCCCCCCATAAATCAAGCGTCCGAATATAATCAGACCGTAAGGTAACCCCTCTATGACCAAGGGCTGATTTCCATTCTTCATCAGTGACTGAGTCAAGCGAACGTTTTTTGTGCTCTGCAAAATCCTTGACTACATGTGACCATGACCGATCAATCGGATTACGCATCATGAACAATATTTTCGCTTCAGGCATCATACTGTGAATGTCGACAATCATGCTTCTATCCAACAGTGCATACGCTGGGGTTATCTCACCAGTACACTTACCCTTGCCCTGATCAAATAACGAGGCGTACCACTGGTCGCTCTGAGGCTTGAAGAAGAACCGGTAATCCCATGCCCAGTCTGCGATTCGACAACTTTTCGTCTTGGCCTTTAATCTGGACAAAAGCAACCTGCGATAACGTTTATGGGGCCACTGTCGTGTAAAGAATTTTTCCCAGACCGCATCGGGCTTCCCCATGCCTCTACCATCGAAGTAATGTAGCTCCTTGACCGGAGCAAGCCATATATCCGGATGTAAACTGAGATTACGGTGCAGCCAGGTTGACCCACTGCGCTGAGCGCCAATTCCAATAAATTTAGGGAACATGGTCAAAAACCCTTTCCAAAAAAGTCAATTTTCAACGACTGGCGCTGACAACGACTGGTGACATCAGAGAGCGATAAATTCGGCACAACTCACTATCAACAACATTCATACTATAGGCATAGTTAGCCACGTCCATGGCAGTTTCGCTCATTTTTTCAAGCTTGTTGGATCAGCCTCTCATTCCAATATACCGACCGGCCATTACTCTCAGTTAGCAACAAGCGGACCATATCGAAGATGATTTTCAAGATGATCTTCGGAAACTGCTTCAAAAAAATATCACCTTCGGTGCCTTACTGCCATCCCGGTGCGTTGTAACGAACTGGATATTGAGCCGGGACATCAGGCCACAATCGATATAGTGCCTGATAACAGTCTCGATGCCTCCTTTTGTTGATACATCCGTGCTAAACATAAGTACTTTCGGGTAATTCCGAGTAGCCATTGCTAATTAAATTCCGGCTAAAATCGCTTTCGCTTCTTCTATACCGAAAAATGTTTCGCCACTTCCAAGCGCAAGCTCCAATTCCGCCTTTGCTGACTTCGTATCATCAAGTTTGTAATGTGTCATGCCAAGATGGTAGTGGAATATTCCAGGGGAATTATTCGATGCCACGGCTCGCTTCAGCAATGGCAGAGCCTCTGCGTAATTCCCACTATGGTAGAGCACCCAGCCGCGAGTGTCCCAGAATGCGGGGACGTAGGTAGTATCGAAATCTGCCGTCAAGTCGAAAGCTCGACGCAGGTTCTCCTCACTCACCAATTGCTCCACGAAAAGAATCGCGAGATTGTTTGCCGCAATACGATCCGTGTCGCCAATAGATAGCACAGCATCATATAGCTGGGCTGCCTTCTCGTACTCGGCAAGACCTTCATGGATTTCTGCTTTCAGTATCAGCAGCTCTGTGCTTTCTGGTGTCTGCTCAAGGGCCGCGTCACAAGCCCCCAGTGCCATCTGCCACAAACCCGCAGCCCGATAGGCTTCTACCAGTGCGAAAGATGTATCTTTTTGGCCAGGGGTGATCTTCAGCGCTTCCTTGTAATTCTCGATAGCGGCATCCCGATCGCCCTTCTCATAGAGCACGCGACCCTTGAGATACAGGCCGATCGCGGGAGCATCAACTGCTTGAGCGAGATTCCCGGCTGCAGCCAATGCCTCCTCCCACTGGCCGTGTCCAGCGTAAACCATTACACGACGTTGGCCTACTGTCAGATTTTTCGGATTGCGTTGCATATAGCCATCCAACATCTGCCTAGCTGATTCAAATTCTTTTCGCCCGATCAGGATCCTGGCCGTATTTACGATCGCTTCCTCGTTATCGGGTGCGGTCTCCAACGCCAATTGATAATTTGATAGCGCCAGATCTAACACGCCAGTAGCCTCATTCGCTTGTGCCATGAGCAAGAGCGCTTGAGTCGAGCCAGGTTCATTCTTTACAACGGTACGCAGCAATGGCACCGCCGCGGTGGGATTTCCTGCATCAAGCTCCAAGCGCGCTTTAGTCACAAGCGCGACGCTATTCTCTGGTTCGATTGCCAGAATTTCCTGAATAAGCGACTCAGCATTGGATAACTCGTCTTTCGCCATATAGATCTGTACCAGCATATTGCGCGCATGTTGTCCGGCTTCACCGCGCTCGTCCAATTTTATAGTTTCCTGGTACACCGCTACCGCATCGTCATCCTGCCCCATCGCTCTGTACACTTTTCCAAGCGCATCACGAAGTTCGTAAACATTCGGTTCTTTGTCGACAAAACTGCGCAGGGTCTTCGCCGCCAGAGGCAGATCGCGTTGATTGGCCAGAAACTCTGCCAACCAAAGTTTTAGTTCGTAATCTTCTGGTTTGGATTTAACAATTTCTACGAGTAGTTTTTCAGCTTCATCGATTGAACCCTGTTGCTCATAAAATTTCACGGTACGGTAGTAATAGAATAAGTTTTCCGGGTACTTGGCAATCAGGCCTTTGTATACTTCCGCGGCACCAATCACGTCTCCTTGCTCTTCCAATACACTGGCCTCAAGCAGCTGTAGAGTGGCATCGTGGGTTTGTCGCTCTATACCGTCGCGGATCACTGCAAGCGCGCGCTCCGGATCCTGACTCTTGTAAATCTCGGTAAGGATGGAGATAGCACCCACGTGACCCGGCGTTGATGCAAGCGCCATCTGGGCCTCGTTGATTGCAGCCCTGGTATCGCCTCGACGAAAGAATATGCTGCCGCGCATGTTATGGGCGTCTGCATTATCTGACTCGATGGCTAATACAGCATCGGCCTGCTCCAATGCTTTATCGTCCTCGGTAGCATGATAGTACAGCTGCCCCAGCTTGATACGAGCGTCTATGAAGTCCGGCTTCTGTTGAATCAGCGTCAGAAGGTTCTTGTGCATACCTTGCCAATTGCGGTCTTTCTCCTGAATCAATACCCACAGATATCGTGCCTCATTATTCTTGGGGTTTATCTGGAGTACGTTGCGCACTTCCACTAAGGCTTTTTGATATTCGCCGCTCTCATACCGTGACTGAGCCCGTTGTAAGTATTCGGCCTGTCGATCCTCGCTGGAAGAACAGCCTACCAATACCCCGATGAGCAGAAGCGATGTTGTAAGTTGCAGAAATATTCTATGTAATTTCATTCCATCGACCCGGAAAACGTCCTTTGGGGAGTTCCAATAATTACAAATGCAAAGCCGTTAAAAACATTGCAATTATCGCAGTAAAAGTTAGATTGCGCTGCGCATTTTTACCGCGGGCGAGAACATACTCACAAATATAGAGCAAACTACAGGTACGGAATATCAGACTGCCTGTGGAAACGTCCTCTCCGATGTTTATCGGCAATAAAGGCGCAACTACGGTAATGAACAGCAGCACCAGAAGGTCCTGCGTTGTCAGCCAGAAATAACTCCTGCGGGTAATCCGTATGGCGAATGCCAATAACAACAGGAACAGGGCACACGTACCGTCGATCAGCCAATTTTCTGCCTGACCGGTTACGGATACGGTTATCCCATAGGTCAGCAGAGCTACCGCTGTATAGGCCGCCGACCTACCCAGAGCGAGCGGCCACTGGTTACGGGAGAACAGTTTGATAGCCAGCAACACTGCGGCCCAGCCCAGCGCGACGTACACCATAACGCCGGGCAGATCGCTGGATAATACTGCGGCGGTTACCAGAGACAGCGCAATAAACCAACCAAACAATTTGCCAGTGTGGCGGTGCAACCCACTCAAGCGCCGGAAGAAACGATTTCGTCGTGAGGTTCTGTTGTCCGACCGTCGCGTATGAAGTCGCCAACCACTGACATTAGCTAGATAAATAGCTCCCAGAACAATAGTGGCATAGGCAACATAGAACGCCAAAATGACATGATCATCGGCAAACCGTAACACGTAGGCCATGCCCAGCAAGATGGCCTGGAGCATGTAAATTAAAGCTACCACTTCATCAGAACGGAAACCCAATTTGGCTATTTGGTGATGGATGTGCTCTTTGTCCGGTCCCGGTAACGGTAACTTTTTGTGGATACGCACGGCTATCACCTGCAGGATATCCATAACAGGCAGGCCGAGAATTAACAATGGCATTAGAGTCGTAACAGGGCTTGTCTCACTCTGGCTGATACTTATTGCAAGCCAGGCCACCACGAAACCCGAGGAACTGACTTCCGGCATCGCCCATGAAAATTCTTGCCGGGTGCGTATTGAAACGCAAGAATCCCAGTAGTGCGGCCGAAATCGCGAGTGCTATGAGCGCCACCAGGTAGATACCCGATTCCAGGGCTAGTATCAAGAGCAGGAGCAGAGCCATCAAGGTTTTTCCCGCCGCTAGCCCATCCATCCCATCGGAAAAATTTACACCGTTTATAACCCCCATCACAAAGAAGAAGGTTATGCCGTAGCTGAGCAATGCGGGGCTATTCTCCAACAGGGGAAGACTGAACATGACCATACCTCCGGACATCGCAATAGCAACGCCCATAGCCTGTCCGCCCAACTTTTGTACGGGAGAAAGTTTCAGGATGTCATCCAGTAAACCGAAACCAATGATCACCAGGCTGGCGATCAGGAAACGCAAGGGCGACTCTTTGAAAGGTAAGATGATCAGCATAGCCAGACCCGATGCCATGATGATTCCCAGACCGCCGCTGCGAGGTATTTTTTCGCTATGTATTTTGCGGCTGTCTCCGGTGGGGTCATCCATCAGTCCCAACCTGGCAGAATGCCGGATCAGCAATGAGATGAACAGCAACGACAGGGCCAGTGAAATCACGAAGCTATATAGGTACTGAATATCCATCAGCGCTGTGCACCGGGCAAGAATCTGGGCAGTTCCTGGTAGAAGTCACGGAGGAAGTCCTGCAAGCGGCTATCCGCCAAAGCCTCATCGCTGTCCTGCGGTATGGGCGTGACCACTCGCACCAGTGCGCCATCGCTGCGCCCCATGAGCAGTCCGTCCTGAAATAAATACCACTTGGCCAGGTACTCACTGGTAATGCTGCGACCCCGTTGCTGCATCCAGTAATACACGAGTTGTTTCTGGTCACCCTTCTGGATAATGACGCGATTAACCTTCGGCCCGGTCATACCCATGACATCACTGAGGTCTAACTGCGTCAGATCAGTTATCTCCCATCCACCACCCGGCAGGCAGCTGCGGGGCGAATGTATAGCTGCGCCCGCACGTTGCGAGGCATAAAACGCAATATAGAGACTGACCGGGTTCGGATCACTGCTGCGGTGATAGTCCGCGAGAATATAATCGGTCGGTTGTAATGCCTCCAACACCTGATCAGGGATGCTACCCTCGGAGCCGATCCAGCCATTCCTGATCAGGGGAAATTGCACAAACTTCTCCCTGGCCGGACTTACTTCCGCTCGGTCGGAAATTGCGATACTGACAGGTACGGCCAACAGGCATAACACGGTACAGGCCATTAGTGTGGATCGGGTCTTGCGACTGCCCGCAGGCACGGCAGCGATTTGCTGCCAGCCGGGGTAGGACAGGTCGATACGACGCAATACGCTGAGGCCATCCCTGGTAGCCAGGTTCAGTGCCCAGATCAAGCCCACCAATAAAGCCAGGCAGGCCATAAATACTAACCAGCCTTCGAAGGCATGCAAAAAACCTTCGGCTGCTTCGATGCCCCACCGATCGACCGTGATGCCGACGATACCGATGCGCAAGCTGTTCATAAAAACCGTAATGGGAATAGTAGCCAGAAAGATCACCCAGCGATGCCAGCGCGGCCCTTGATACAATACCGCAATAAGAAAGCCGAAGCTCATCAGCGGGAACAGGTAACTCAGGCCACTGCAGGCTTCCGCTACTTGCAACTGGTAAACACCGAGGTCAATCACGTTGCCCTCAACGAATACACTGATATCGAACAGGCGCATCACCAACACACCCAGTTCAGTAGAGATCAATTGTAATTGGGCAGATATGCCGCGGTAGATAAATACCGGGAAGGGAATCATGAACACCAGATATAGGACCGAAGTCCATACCAGGGCGAGTCCTTGCCAACCAACAACAGACAACAACAAGGCAAGCAGAGCAAGTACCATACTGTACTGAATGATGACATACAGGGTACTGATTTCACCCAGCAACCAGCCCAGCAATGCCACGGCCATCAGGCTTAAAGACCACCAGGTAGGGCGCCAATCTATCCGAATCAGCTCAGGAAGCCCTTTCCACAGCAAGAAAAGGGCGACGATAGGAATTATATATCCGTGGCTATACTCTTCCTTTCTGGACCAGATGCTCTCCATCTCGACCAGGCCACCATGAAAGACAAAGCCGAGCGCTGTCAATGCAACCACAAGCAGCAGCCAAAAATATTTCTCCCTGCTACTGCCTACGTTGGTCGCTCGATCGTCGCGTTTGCTAACAACACTCAATAGCCCACCAACTCCAGCAGATCGATACCATTCAGTGTTTTGACATAGGCGCGCACGGTTTCCCGGTCCCGGCTGTCAATCCCGGTACGGTGAATACCTCCAATCTGCTTGGTACGTACTACGTCCATGACAACGTTAAGGTCTACCGTTTCCTTTTGCTGCCCATAGGCGAATACCAGCGCTCCGTCGCACAGGGTATTGATGATCCGGGGAATGCCTCCGCTGAAGTAATACACCGCTAGCAATGAGGCGGTATCAAACAAATTTCGCGTGCCGCCCACACTCTCTACCCGGTGATGCACATAGCTCATGGTTTCATACTGGTTCAACGGGCACCAGGTTGTACTCAGCTGAAACGCGCTGTGCGAGTTGTGACATGCCAGGCTCATAAAACTTGTCCAGCAACTCTGGCTGACCTGCCAGAATTATTTGCAATAGCTGGTTTTTATCGGCATTGATATTGGTGAGCAAACGCAGCGACTCAAGGTCCTGAGCAGACATATTCTGCGCTTCATCCACAATCACCACGGTACGCCTGCCGTTAGCATATTGTTCAATCAGAAAATCTTGCAGACGTTGCAGCAACACGCCCTCGTCATTGCTGTCTATGTCAATTCTGAATGCGTTAACAATCCATTTCAGCAAGGTGCCGTAAGAGCTATGAGCAGTACCTATAAGGCCGACGGTAAGCTGATCATAATTGATGCGGCTCAACAGGTGTCGAATCAGTGTCGTCTTCCCTGCCCCCACTTCGCCAGTGATGACAGTAATACCGACCTGTTCCAGCAGACCGAATTCCAACATGGTAAAAGCGGCCAGGTGGCCAGACGAGAAAAAGATCGCCTCGCTATCAGGAATCAGGCTAAACGGCTTTTCCTGCAGGCCAAAAAACTGGGTATACATATACTAGTACCGCAATACACTAACGTGCCTTGTTGAGGACAGTGCCGATCAGCTGTGAATGTTTGAGCAACTGCATCGAGCGCTCTATATCTTCGGGCTTGGTAGCGCCGTCTTCCACTACAAAGAGACAGGCGTCAACGTTGGGCACAAACACGATAGCATCGTCGTTGCGGAGCAACGGTGGTAGATCAAAAATAATAATGCGATCCGGGTAGCGACTGGTAATGTCCGTCATGAACGACTTCATTTTCGACGAGGTCAGTATTTCGGAGGAATAACGCCCCTGAGGCAAACCGGGCAGTACAACCAGCCGCGGATACCCAGGGTTTAGCAGGATGTTCTCAATGGGCTCGTCATGCAGGAGATGGTCTACGATCCCCTTGGTTATATCGATACCCAGGGTGGTGTGAACACTCGGCGTGCGCAGATCCAAGTCTACCAATAATACAGTCTGGCTCGCTTCCTGCGCGATGCAGATAGCCAGATTGACCGCCGTAAGGGTCTTGCCTGCATTCTCGTGCGCGCTGGTCAGTGCCAGGGAGTGCCAGTCGTGACGCTTCATCTCAGCCAGCACCTGGCTACGCAGCTGACGATAGGCTTCCACGCGCGGATCATGAATTTCACCAGCAATGACACGGTTATGTAACAGGATCTTTACAGAAGGTTCTATCAGACGGGTTTTGGAATAGCGCACCTGGGACGGCAGGGGAAGCGGAGAAGCGTCTTCGTTTGATCCTGGCATCGACTCCGAGGCCACAGACGTTGAATCTTGTGCGAGAGAATCACCTGCGCGATCTCGCGACTTCGTCGTTCCAGGAGCCGCAGTCTTACCAATTGTGCCTTCTCGTTGCAGCCGTGCTCGTTCGATTGCTTCCTGTAATGGTTCCATCAGCCCAGTCCCAACTTATTCATGATAGCGAAAAAAAGCACATCCAACGGCCTGTAAAAAAAGTGTAGGTATAAAACAAAGAGAAGGCCTGCGGCTAATGCAATGGTCAGGCTGAGTTTCCTGATATGTTGCTGCCGTAAAATGTCGTCATCGTTGTTGATGTATGGGATCACTACCAGGGGCGCCTCGCCCATAATGGCAGCAAGCTGGTGCACACCATGGACGGTACGATCCATCAACTCACGTATAAGGACAAAACCCACCCCAGCGGCGGCAGCCAACAAAAAGCCGAGAAAAATAATAGCCGGGCGATTCGGACTGGCCGGCGCCGACGGTAGAGACGGTGGTTCTATCAAGGTAAATCGTTGGCCCTTCTGCTCCCGTTCCAGGCTTGTGGATACGGCAGCTTCGCGCAGCTTGGTCTTGATATCATCGTATTTAGTGGAGACATTGTCGTGTTCTCGCTGCAGGGCCTGGTAATTCTTTTCCACCTCCGGGGCCTGTTTCAATAAGTCCTCGTAGCGGCGCATTTTTGTCTGCAGCTCGTCCAGCGTACCGCTCAGCGCGCGCATCTCCGCTTCAGTAGTGCGAAGCTGAGTGTTTAGCAGTATGTAGGCCGGGTTATCGGGTTGCGGCGCATAGGACCGATTGCTGACGCTGCCGGCATTGCGGATGCTGTCTTCCAGCTGCGCAATCACGTTCCTGGTGCTCTGGACATCCTGATGGCTATCATTGTATTTCGTCTGCAACTCGGACAGGCGCCGCTGCTGTTCGAGCAACTGACGGCGCAGGTCCTGCACGTCAGCGCCTATACCGAGTTCTGCTTGCAATGCGCTGATTTCTCGTTCCAGGCGGATCACATCCGGATGCGTGGCTTGATAGATGGCTGCTTTGCCCCGATACTCGGACTGCAGCGCTTTGAGCCGATCGGCCGAACTCAAAACAGTCTCACCCGAGGGTAATACAACCGGAGCGGAGGGACTGAGTTGGGCCAAATTTGCCGCCAGCTCGATCTTACGTTTTTGCAGCTCCTGAATACGCCGCTGTGTGTCATAAAACTCGACCTGCGTGCGCTCCAGCGTGGTTAGGTTGAACTGGTACGATTCGGGCAAACTACCCTCGTGCGCGGTTTTAAAGTCGGCCATGCGCTGCTCCAAGGCTACCAACTCCTTATTCAGTTGCTCGGCCTCGGTTTTAAGAAATTCTTCGGTGCTGGTCACCTGGCGGGTTCTTTCACGCAGATTTTCGTTTAAGAACAGGGTGACCAGTTCGTTGGTGACCTGTTGTGCAGTGGCCGCATCAGCATCGGTAAAGGCCAGAGTGAAGGCTATAGTGGCCTCCGAAGGACGACCACTGCGAGGGTCGATCACGTCAGCGCTCACCAGCTCCACTAGCACATTGTCGCGGAATTTATTCGCCAACTCTGTGCTGGGGCCACGCGAACCGGTATTGCCCTGCTGATATAGATTGAACTTCCCTACAATCCCGCCAATGCTTTCCACCGTGAGTATACGCTGACTGATGACCTGTACCTGCTGCGCGGCAAAACTGCCAATCGTAGTGCGCACAAAATCCTGCGGAATTTCTTGTTCCTGGATAAGGATCTTGGCTTGCGACTGGTAGGCGGGCAGGTATACCAAACGCCACCATCAGCGCAAGCACAATTGTCGCGAGTGCTGGCAGCAATAGCGAGAGCTTGCGTCGTTTTAGTATATCGAGGTAGTGCTGAAAAGATTTGCTATTGTCTTCTGCGTTAATCATCTGAAACACCGCTGCGCCTGTATTTTACCTTTCTGGTATTGGGATGAAAAAATCATGATACAGGTCTAGCGCGACCAAACACTTTTTTCCGGCTCAAAGATCAAGCTGATATTGAACTGGTTGGAATCGGCGGAGCGCGTCTATCTCGATTGGCGCCAGCAAACCGGTTCTCGATCTCTCTGTCCTGGTAACTGAAAATATAGCCACCCGCCACATACCAGGATTGCGCGATGCGGTAATCCAGGCGCAATTTCACACGGGCATAATCACGATCATTGCTGACCTTCTTCATTCAGGGTGCTATTTCTTCCGCCTACCAGACCCAGATCGAAGCGGCTGCGCTCTGAGACAAAATAGCGATAGTTCAGATCCAGTTGGTTGGTTTCACCCAAGTTACCATTGCCGCTAGGGCGGGTCCCGCTTCTCACCCCTGCACTTAACTCGTAGCGCTCCTGCCGGTAATTGAGGGAGCCATTCATCTGAAAAACACCACTACTCTCATCTTCAGGCGGCACTATGGGTGAATTGGTGGAGTAGTCGGTATCGACATTAACCCAGCCGGCCAGTAGAAATACTCTAAATTGTTCAGAAAGCTGGGAATTGAAGCCGACTTGCGCACCAAGACGTGTCTGATGTTTGCTGCAAATCCGCGTCGTTTTCGTAGCGGCTGGCGATGCCTTGCAGACGCAGTAAGGTGCGCTCAGTCCACTGGTGCTGCCAGCCAGCATTACCGGCGATGTAATCATAGTTATCGTACAGCGGACTATCGTAGTTAAGATCGGCATAATCAGCACCGGCAACAATTCCGTTCTTCTCGGTGAACATGTAATCACCGGAGCCGCCGATTGTCGCTTCCTCGACGCGGGTGGCATCGAGCCCCACGACACCGGTATCAAGAAATTCGGTGTTCCGGGTCGAGTCACGCTTGTACCCAGCGTTACCTGTCAGTTCACCGCGCTCCAGTTGATACCTGGTATCACCCTGCAGGTTCTGGTCGTCACTGTCGTAGCCGCTCTCACTGTACCTGGAGGAGGTTAATTCGCCCATAAGAGACGATTCCAGACGTTCGCTGCGCCTGGTCAGGGTGGCCGGAAGGCTGATGCTGCCGCCGGAAACATCGATTTCGTCCTCAGGGCTCAGGGTGATGTTATCGTTATATTCGGCACCGCCTTCTACACTATAACCTAGCGAGTACTCACTAGCTTGACTGCTCAGTGTAGCCGAGACCATCCATAAGGCTGATGCCATTAAAAACGGAACTCGTTTACGACTCTTGCGTATTATGAGTATCATGGTTATTTTCCAGGTTGCAATTGTGAATATCAGGGAACTACGACTACATCTCTACTGCGTAGAATAATATTGGATTGCAAGTCGCTGCCGTCTTTGACTTTGGCATACTCAAAACTCGATAGCAGTTTGTGTGCCATCAGCCTCGCGGCGCAAGATACGTATGTCGTTTTCTGCTGCGAAAGCGTTCAGTCCGCCAGCCAGTGACAGTGCCTGCATCACATCGGTGTCGCTGGTGATCTTGTACTCACCCGGGCGCACTACCTTGCCGATCACAAAAATCTTGTTCCCTGGGACGTCAACCAGCAGACACCACCACCCGCGGTGCATCCTTCATATAACTGGCAAGTGCCTGAGAGATTTTTTCGCCCACTTGTGTGGGTGTGCTGTTGCTGGTATCGATTTCCCCCGCCATAGGCAGGCTGATGAAGCCATCGGGGCGCACCATCACCTCGCGACTCAGGCTTTCTTCGTTCCACACATCGATACGAAGGACATCCCCAGGATTTACTAAATAAGGTGCGCAGATAACCGGTAGGGAAAATAAGACGAGGAACAAGGATAATACTGCTCGCTTTACACGATGATATGACATTCGTTTTTTCTCCTGAATAACTACCTTTTAAAGCACACAGTATATTGAAAAAGAGGTTACATAACTCTATTTTGTGTAATGTTTTCTGTGACCTAGTTCCGCTTTTCAAACCGGGGGAATAGACTTACCCTACAAAGTCCTTACTGAGCATCAAAATTGACTCGCATTTAACCAGGTGCAAGTCGTCCCAAAATGGGGCGAAAACGCAAAAACAGACGCTTTAGCACGAGTGGGCTGTAAAACGGCTAAGCTAAAGTAGTTGGCAGTACCGTGTTGGGTCGAATATGCCGGCGATACGGGCTTGCAGTCTAAACTGACCACGTTACAATCCTTGCTCTTTAACCCCCTGGGCACGGTGGCGCATGTCGTTCTGGCAACCCCGATCGGTCCTGCAACTGGTAATCGTCGGCTTCTTCGCCGCCCTTGCGCCCGTGTGTGTGGCCGTTCTGCTTACTATACAGACCATGGAACAAATAACCGACAATCACCGCTCAGTCACCCGACTGGCAGTGGATGTAACACGCATGGGCCAGGAGATCCACCGGGATGTGCTCGAACTGGAGCGCCGCTCCCGTCAATTTGTCGCCCTGGGAGACGAGGACCTGTCGGACTTATTTGAAAAAGAGCGCATAGCGCTGTTACAGGAACTGGATAAACTGCAGTCGCTGGACGCGCATTTACCGTCCGATAGCCCCGATATAACCGACCTGATTGCATTGGTATCGCAGCTGACATTAACAGGACAGGAAATAACCGGCTCAACACTCGAATCAACATACTTTGTGGGAGGAGAGGCTCGTCTGGATCAATCATTGGATCTCATCGGCGAGCACAGTCTTGCCATAAAGAAATGGCTTCAGACATCGGTTGACCAAATACTGGAAAAGAATTTGGAGGATGCTGAGACCCAGATAGAGTATCTGGTATTACAACTGTCCCTCTCAGCCATTGCCACTCTCGCGCTACTGATGATTTTTACATACTGGATAAACAAACCCGTAAAGGACCTGACTCACGAAATACAGCAGCTGGGCACGCAAGGACTTAGCCACACCATCGATATTTCTGGTCCGCAGGAACTGCGAGAACTGGGTAGCAAACTGGAATGGCTCAGGCAGCAATTACACGAATCAGAACAGCAGAAGGAAAAGTTTTTACGCCATATTTCCCACGAATTGAAGACCCCTCTGGCCTCTCTGCGCGAGGGCACGGATTTACTGGCAGAGCACGTTCCCGGCCGATTATCCCAGCAACAGCAGGAAATCGTTGAAATTGTGCGACAAAATGGCATTGATCTGCAGCGCTTGATCGAAAATCTGGTCGACTATAATCAGATGCCCAACAAGAAGCTCTACCCGGAGGAAATTCGCCTCAAGGAGCTATGGGATGAACTACTCGGCCAATACCGAATCAGCCTGGACGGCAAGTCTTTGCAGCTGACTGCCAGAGGATCAGTTGACAGCTGGGTTGCAGATCGCAGCAAATTGCGCACCACTCTTGATAATCTATTGTCAAATGCCGTTAACTACACGCCGGAAGGCGGCCGCATCGAATTTGTGTGGTGCGAGAAGGATGCCAGTCTTGTAATGGACGTTGCCAATTCAGGCGATGCGATTCCGTCAGCGGATCAAAAAAACATCTTTGAGCCATTCTTCCAGAGCGCCGCCAAGCGCACCGGTCCTATCAAAGGTTCCGGGATTGGCCTCAGCGTTGCAAAAGAGTGCATGGAAGCGCAAGGCGGAAGTCTTTCACTCGTGCCCCATAAGGAGCTACCGGTTTGTTTCAGGTTGGTATGTCCCGCCCATTAATCATTGCAGGTATCTTTCTGGTGATTCTGTCAGGCTGTGCCACACAGCCTGACAATAGTTGTGGAGGTACCCCCTGCCCCTGACCCACAGACTTGCACATGTGAGCACCTGCAAAAGTGGCTGGAACTGCAGGATGAAGTGTCTAACATGAGCGCTGAACAGGTAAAACAACAGTTGGCCAGGCTGGACGAACCCAAAGGCAGCTGGCAGCAGTTTTACTTCGGCCTCCTCAAGCAACAACTCGATGAGTTTGTGAGTTGGACAGAGGCACGAGATATTTTTCGGGAGTTGGCTGCTGATAGCGACTTGGTCAAGGAGCAACGTGATTTGGTAAATGTTCTTCAGCGCTACAACCAGACCAGAATAAACTGGTATATGCAGCATCGCAAACTACTTGCTGATTTCGAAACAACAGCAGCCAAACTGGATGCAGCACTGGAAGAGAATCGCTTGCTGCAACAAAAAGTACAAGCCATTACCGACGTTGAAACGTCGATAAGCACGCTTAAAGAGAAGTGAAGCCATGCGGCGCCGCTTGCTGTTAGTAGATGACGATAAAAGTCTGCTCAAACTGCTGTCCATTCGCCTGGAAGCAGAGGGATTTCTTGTGCATACCGTCGAGTCCGCCGAACAGGCAATACAAGCCCTTCGTAATGAAACCATCGAATTGATAATCACTGATCTGCGTATGGAAGGTGCCAGCGGTCTGGAACTGTTCGAGCAGGTGCGGCATTTTTATCCTGGAATACCGGTAATAATCATGTCTGCCCAGGGCACAATTCCCGAGGCGGTCACAGCCACACAAATGGGCGTGTTTCAGTTTCTCACCAAGCCGCTGAATAAAAAGCACCTTCTCACCGCTATAGAGGGAGCTTTGCAGCATTCTGGCGCGACCCAGGTGGAGTTATTTGAGGACTGGCGAGCACACATCGTGACCCGCAGTCCAGCGATGGAGCATATTCTCAACCAGGTAAAGCAGGTGGCCAGTTCTGATGTGAGCATCCTGATCACCGGAGCCAGCGGTACAGGCAAGGAATTACTGGCCCGCGCGATACATGAGGCCCGCGCAGATCAGCAGGGACCGATGGTAGCAATTAACTGTGGCGCCCTGCCCGAACAGCTGCTGGAATCCGAGTTATTCGGACATGTTAAAGGATCCTTTACCGGCGCCGTTAGTAATCATATGGGATTATTTCGAGCTGCTCATGGCGGCACTCTATTTCTGGATGAAATTGGGGATATGCCATTAGCACTGCAGGTTAAATTGCTAAGGGCCTTGCAGGAACGCCGTATCCGCCCGATAGGCGCCACTACATCGGAACCTGTGGATCTGCGCATCATCTCCGCCACCAATCGCGACCTCGAGATGGATATGCGCGAAGGGCTATTTCGGGAAGATTTGTTCTACCGAATCAACGTAGTGAATTTTGACCTCCCTTCCCTGGCCGAACGAGTGGAAGATATCCCCTTGCTGGCCAATCATTTTTTGCGCGCGACCGGCGCTTACCAGATGGGTAACGTGACCAATTTTTCTCCAGGGGCGGTAGAAATTCTAATTCAGGCGAGTTGGCCCGGGAACGTGCGACAGTTACAGAACGTGGTGCAGCGGACGGCAGCCCTTTCCACCACACCTGTGATTCCGGAATTCCTGGTCCGTGAAGCTTTAGCCCTTGAAGACCATTATATGCCCTCCCTGGCCCAAGCCAGGCAACAGTTCGAGCATGATTACCTGGTAAAAGTATTACAACTGACCAGCGGCTCAGTGTCCGAAGCGGCCTTACTGGCCCAGCGCAATAGAACGGACTTTTACAAGCTGCTGAAGCGCCATAACATTCATCCCGAACGGTTTAAGGAACAAACCCAGGATGGATAGGAGTAATCAGCAAGGGACAAAGGAATTACTTTCAAGTTTCGATAAATTTTATATGCCCTTAATGGAGTTAAACAACACCGTCATCGGTGCCATATGTCACCTTGACGAGGGCTACTATGAAGATCGGGTGAAAGCGATGGAGGGCGCCGGATTGAGTGTTGATACAATTTCCCAGGCGATTACAATTCATAGGCAACAGCAACTGGAGCTTGCCATGCGTCTCGGTAGGGATACCATGAGGACATTGACTTTGGCCATTGAGGAAATAAGACCCGTCTTTGACAGCGCCAGCTGTGTCCAAATAATGAATGCGTATCAGAAACTTGCCCGGCGCATTCATAAAGCATCAGCGACGTTGCAACAAAGCAATACAGTTGTAGGGCTAAATCTAACCTATGAATTATTGGCTGATGTGCAACACGAATTGAATGCGCGCATGAAAATGATGAGAACCAATCGCAATAGTGATGTGGCCGTTCTATTCTCACGGCAGGTGAAAGCAGCTCCGTTCGCAAGGCAAGTGAAAACCGTAGTTGACCTATCTGATGATCTCTCGTTTCTCGATGAAAAATCATGGCCCAAGCGTATTACCGCTCTACGTCAACGTGAGCGAGAGCGTTTTAATGCGCTGAGCAAAGAAGACCAAAAACTTGACCCACATCGTGGTGAGCTTCAGGCCGGCGAAAGACACATAGTCAATATACTAAAAGTTATTCCCAAGGTTAAAAAGTATCTCAAAATGAAGACAAAATCCGAGCTGCATCCAGCTCACATATCCAAAGCAAGAAAAAACTCTCTTTGATATCCAGTTCACATATCCAAAACAAGAAACTATACCGATAATGAAACTCAAGCATACTAAACAAGAAAATGTTAAAAAATGCGAACCTTAGCCAGGAGCAAAGTGTGGTGTTCGCATACTTCGATAAAGCCTATGGAGAGGGGTTATGAATGTCGCGAGGAAAATACTGGTCAACGCGGGGGTTGAACCGGCCTTCCGCTCAATCGAGGAGACCTTCGCCCATATTAGTGGTCGCGACCATTGGGGCGAAGCCGCCCTGAAACCGACGCGGTGCGTGGGAGCGGTCACGCACTGGCGAGCTGAAGGCCGTGAACCATTCCTGATAGCTACCGTGCGCGCGTTACTTACACAATCTCCGATGACTTCCGTCGCCGTGTTCACCAACGATGCCTCCGGAGTTGCCGAGGTCCTCTCGAAGGCAGGCTTGGACACAAAGATATTTCGTGGCTCCGAGGGGGTGACGGATTTCCTGCTCGGTAAGCCCAAGGAGATCGCGTGCGTACAGTGGTGGGGCCTTGAGCGGGAGCACCCGTTTCGGCTCACCTGGGCACATAAGCGTATCTTCCGCGAGATCGTGCAAGAGTGTGATGCGTTTGCCAGCGGACTCAGCCACCTTGTCTACATTGAAGACGATCTGGGGCTGTCACCCGGCGCGCTCGACTACTGGTGCGCACTGCGCCCGATTCTCGCATCGCGAGGACTGATCCCGCATTCACCCGCAGCGAAGGTCCCGACGAAGATCTACGACTCACAAGCCCTGAACGCCCGTACCGGATCGACGAGCTTCCCGGGTTTGCCCTGCCTGCCGAACCCGGCATGCCTGAGCGGAGAATCGTGAATATGCACTACCCATACCAGGGCTTCTACATACTCGATGCGCCTCTGGCACGGTACCATTTCACCTGCTCTTCATTCAGGACGCAGGTTCGCAGCAAGCTATCGCGCACACTTGGCGGCACGTGGGGTGTCCGCGAGCAGGCCGCAGCTGGCGCCGTATTCGACCGGATACCACCCGGCTACCGATCACGCAACGCGCTGCTACTGAGCGCAACAACGCCGAGCACTTCGTCCCTGTAGCCCCTGCTCTGGTCCGACATCTACCAGCGAATTATTACGCTGACCCTTCGTCGAAGAAAGCAAAAATACCACTGGTAGGTGCTTTTGTTGGATGAGCGGTAGTGTCGGGTTCGATCGGAACCCGCTCCTCGCACAATAATGTAGATGTTTTGGAGCGTAGAAAAGCAAAAGCCCCGCAATGCGAGGCTCTTACATATCCCAGGATGTATATTACGCTACGAGAGGAGCTTTCTTATCTCTGCGCCTGGCCACAACCGTTAAACCCATCAGGGCTGAACCAAATAACCAGGCAGCCGCCGGAAGAGGCACTGCAGTCAGGTCATCAGAGATCAGGCTGCCTATTTTCTTCCCACTCGCGTCCTCCCAGCGCACTTTCAGATGGAAAGTATCCAGAAGCACGCCTGACTGAAGCTCTACACCAAGGACAATAGCGAGGTTACCCGCAGCCGAAGAAGTCTTGCACCGAGATTTTCCGCAAAGGCACACCCGCGTTTCGATGAGCTTCCCGTTCCACTGTCGCATGCGCTACCCGATGCACTGAGCTCGTCATTATTGAAGCCCCAATCGGTTAATGACACGGAGGTAATTTTAAAATTACCTCCGAGATCTTTTATCCCGATACCTGCGAGATAACCACCACCCGCTAAGGCTCCGCTTGCTCCGCTCGTATTGGCATTCAGCGTAATCTGATCCCGTCTGTCGTGCCCACGCCGGTCATGCTGGACGTCCACGAAATGCCATCTCCTACGAGCACTGTTGATGCACTGGCGTATGAGCCAACGAGCATTAACCCAACCATCAACAACATCTTTGTTTTCATATCACCTCCATTTAGCGCCTACTACGTTTAAATGTAGTTGGCTATTCCACTACTGATAGACTAATTATGTCTATAAAAGCTTTCTTTCAAACTTACTTACTATCCTTGCCCAGTGACGCCTCGCAAACGATTGAACTGATCGAGAGACGAACGCTAAAAGTACATGCAGAATGTGTGCCAATTCGAAAAAATTCATTATTATCAGATAGTTAGTCAAATATGGTGGGCGGAATATCCGTTCATGGTGTAAAAAATTCTGACAGGTGTAAGAAATCCCTAAAAATATGCTGTCACGACGGAACGACCCACATAGCTTGCGAGCCAATGAACTTCAAAGTAAGTCTGGCAACCTTGGTACCACACCCAGGAGGCCGCCAGCCGAGCCCCTCACTAAACCCGTAGGCGCTCCAATGCCGCCCGCAGATTCTGCGGGATGGGCACGGAGCGGTTGGCCGCACGCTCCACGAACACATGCACGAAATGCCCGTGAGCGGCGGCCACCTGTTCGCCTTCCCGGAAGATCGCGATCCCGTACTGCACCGAGCTGTTGCCCAGGCGATCCACACGCACTCCTGCCTCCACCGCCTCCGGATAGGTGATGGGGGAGTGGTATTCGCAACCTGAGTTCACCACATAACCGACAATTGTACCGTCACTGATATCCAGCCCGCCCTCCTCGATCAGGTAGCGGTTGGCGGCGGTATCGAACCAGGAGTAATAGGTCACGTTGTTCACATGGCCGTAAATATCATTGTCCGACCAGCGCGTGCTTATCGGATAGAAAATCTTGTAATCCGCCCGCGTGGGCGGCGCTGCCTTGCTCATGCGACTGCTCCGAAAGCGGCCTGGTAAATCGCCAGCGCGTCATCGTAGGTGACATCGCGCGGGTTGTTCACCAGCAGGCGCTGCTGCAGCATGGCGTCCGCAGCCAGCATTTCCAGATCGCTTTGCTTTACACCCGCCTGCTGCAACGTCGCCGGCAGTGCAACATCCTCAATCAACTCGCGCAGCGCCGCGATCAGTGCGGCAGTTTTCGCCTCGGCACTACCGGCAACCGGTGCGCCGATCACCACGTCCGCCAGCTCGGCGTACAGCGCATGGGCTTCGGGCGCGTTGAACTCCAGCACCGATGGCAACACCAGCGAGTTACTCAAGCCATGGGGAATGTGGTAGTGGCCGCCCAGCGGATAGGCCAGCGCGTGTACCGCGGCGACAGGCGCATTGGCAAACGCCTGTCCCGCAAGGCAAGCGCCCAGCAGCATGTTTTCCCGCGCCTGCCGATTGCCACCCTCGTGCACGGCGGTGCGAATATTGCGCGACAACAAATGCAGCGCCTGCAGGGCCAGATTATCGGACAGCGGATTTTTCTTGTGCCGCGAAGTGTAGGCCTCAATCGCATGCACCATGGCATCGACACCGGTCATGGCGGTGACAGCCGGCGGCAAACCGAGAGTAAGCGCGGCATCCAGCACCGCCACATCCGGCAGCAATACCGGCGAGGATACGCCGGCCTTGGTCGTCTCGCCGGTGGTGATGATCGCAACGGGGGTCACCTCTGAACCCGTACCGGCGGTGGTCGGCACCAGTACCAGGGGCAATCTGCCGCCGGTGACCTTGCCCACGCCGTACATGTCGGCCAGCGTCTGCTCACCCCTCAGCAACACAGCCACCACCTTGGCCACATCCATGGAACTGCCGCCGCCTACCGCGATAACACCGTCGACACTGCCGCTGCGCGCCAGCGCGACGGCCGCCAGTACCGTGGCCTCCGGCGGGTCCTCGCGCACCTGGTCAAACACCAGTGGCGCGCAACCGGCTTTTTCCAGTGCCGCCAATACCGGCTGCACCAGGCCGATTGCCATCAACCCCGGATCTGTCACCAGCAGGGGCCGCGTCACACCCAGTTGCCCGCACTGGCTCGCCAGCTCCAGCGCGCTGCCCATACCGACGATGATCCGCGCCACCGTATTGAATTCGAAGCTTTGCATCGTATGCACCTACATCGTGAGGATGACCTTGCCGCGGGCACGGCGTTCCATCATACAATTGAAGGCTGCCTCATATTGTTCGAGCGGGAAAACATCCGTCACCACCGGACTGATTTTGCCACTGGCGAACAGCTCCCACAGCTCTTCAATGTTCTTGCGATTAACCTGCGGCTCCTCCATGGAAAAGCGTCCCCAGAATACGCCCACCAGCGAGCAGCCCTTGAGCAACGTCAGGTTAAGCGCAATTTTGGGGATCGGGCCACTGGCAAAACCAATCACCAGATAACGGCCGTTCCAGGCCATACCGCGAATCGCCGGCTCGGCGTAATCACCACCTACCGGGTCGTAGACCACATCCACGCCCTTGCCGCCGGTCAAGTCCTTGATCGCGTCCTTCAGGCTAACCTTGCTGTAGTTAATCACCTCGTCAGCACCCAATTTCTTGCACAAGGCCAACTTTTCGTCGGTACTGGCTGCGGCGATGACCCGCGCGCCCATGTGTTTGCCCAGCTCGATAGCGCTGGTGCCAACACCGCCGGCGGCGCCCAGCACCAACAGGGTTTCACCCGGCTGCAGATTGGCGCGCTGCTTCAGCGCGTAATACGACGTGAAATAGGTGATGCTGACACCTGCGGCCTGCTCGAAGCTGAGCACGTCAGGCATCGGGAAAGCGCCGAGTTCATGCACCGCAATTCTCTGGCAGAATGCGCCGGAACCGCCCGCGGACAGCACCTTGTCGCCCACCTTAAAGCGGCTCACTTTCGCTCCCACTGCGGCCACCACCCCGGCGCACTCGCCACCGGGGATAAAGGGCATCTCGGGCTGCATTTGATATTTTCCCTGAATCATCAATACGTCGGGGAAATTGAGGCCGGCGGCCTTCACGTCAATCAACACGTCGTGTTCACCCACGGTTGGTTCCGGCCAGTCTGTGACCAACGCCAGCTTGTCCGGCAGACCGTGTTCCTTGCATACCACTGCTTTCATTTTATTCGCCTCGGCTAATCAAAAATTCACTCCTGATCCAAAACAAGAACGGCGCCCGCAGGCGCCGCTATGTTTCGTTATCTGTCAGGCCACTTCGAACAGGCCCGCCGCTCCCATACCGCCACCGACGCACATGGTGATGACCACGTACTTCACACCGCGGCGCTTGCCCTCGATCAGCGCGTGGCCGATCATGCGCGAGCCGCTCATGCCGTAGGGATGGCCAATGGAAATAGCGCCGCCATTGACGTTGAGTTTGTCGTTGTCGATACCCAGCTGATCGCGGCAGTAAATCACCTGCACCGCGAAGGCTTCATTCAATTCCCACAGGCCGATGTCGCCGACCTTCAGGCCGGCTTGCTTGAGCAACTTGGGCACGGCAAAGACCGGGCCGATACCCATCTCGTCGGGAGCGCAACCGGCAACGGCCATGCCGCGGTAAATACCCAGTGACCGGCAGGCCTTCCTTCTCCGCCAGTTTGGCGTCCATCAGCAGTTGGGCGGATGAGCCGTCCGACAATTGCGAGGCATTGCCGGCAGTGATAGTGCCGCCCTCAACCACCGTCTTGAGCCCCGCAAGGCCCTCGGCGGTAGTGGCGCGCAGACCTTCGTCGGCACTGACTGTGGCTTCGGCCAGGGAGGCCTCACCGGTGGCCTTGTCCCACACCGTGCGCTTGCAGGTCACCGCCACCAGTTCGTCGGCGTACTTGCCCGCGGCATAGGCGGCCGCAGTACGCTGCTGGGATTGCAGGCCGTATTCGTCCATCGCGTCGCGGGAAATGTTGTAGCGCTTGGCCACGATTTCCGCCGTCTGCAACATGGGCACAAACATGTTTGGCTCAATCGCCATCAATTCCTCATCCACCATGCGGTGCAGGTTCATGTGTTCGTTCTGCACCAGGGAGATGGACTCCAGTCCGCCGCCGACGACACAGCTCATGCCATCGTGAACGATCTGCTTGGCGGCAGTCGCCACCGCCATCAGGCCGGAGGAGCACTGTCTGTCAATGGTCATACCCGAGGTCGTCACAGGCAGCCCGGCGCGCAGCGCAATCTGGCGCGCCACGTTGGAACCTGTGGCGCCCTGCTGCAGCGCACTGCCCATGATCACGTCCTCGACACGGGCCGGATCGATACCGGCGCGCTTGACGGCTTCCGCCACTGAGGCAGCGCCCAGGGTGGCGCCCCCAAGGTTGTTAAAGCCGCCGCGAAAGGCCTTGCCGATCGGGGTACGTGCGGTCGCTACGATAACTGCTTCTCTCATGTCCGTTCTCTCCGTTGGAGGGCGCCTTGCGGAGCCGCTGATTCTATGTCTACTTGTTCAGGCCCAGGCCTGCCATCGCGTGGCCGGTCATCTTCACCGTCTGTTCGAAACCGGCCTGTGGCTGATTCTCACCTACCGTTGACGAAATCGCCGCCCAGTTTGCGGCGATGCCTTCCGGCGTCTGCTCCTCGGGCGGCAACCACTTGCCGGCAGATTCCACAATCCTGGCGACAGCGAAGCTGCCCGCGCCGGCGGCAATGATGGTCTTGGTCGGCGCATCCTCGCTCACCATGTACAGGACTGCGGGAGTCACCGTTTCAGGCGTCAGCAGGGCCAGCGCTTCTGCCGGAATCAGGCCCTCGGTCATGCGGGTGGCGGCGGTGGGCGCCAGCGCATTGATGCGGATATTGTACTTCGCGCCCTCCTGCGCCAGCGTGTTCATCAGGCCGATCACGCCCATCTTGGCGCTGCCGTAATTGGTCTGGCCGAAGTTACCGTACAGGCCGGAGGAGGACGTGGTCACCACGATGCGCCCGTAGGCCTGCTCGCGCATGATCTCCCAGCAGGCCTTGGTGCAATGCACGCTGCCCATCAGGTGCACGTCCAGCACCAGCCGGAAATCTTCCAGAGCTGCCCTTGGTGAAGCTCTTGTCGCGCAGGATGCCGGCGTTGTTGACCAGGATGTCGACCCGGCCCCACTTGTCCATGGCCTGCTTGACCATGGCCTCGACCTCGTTGTACTTGGCGACGTTGGCGCCGTTGGCGATGGCTTCACCGCCGAGGGCCTCGATTTCAGCCACTACCGCACGCGCCGCCTCGGAAGAACCACCGGAACCGTCCACACCGCCGCCCAGGTCATTGATGACCACTTTGGCGCCGCGCTTGGCAAGCTCAATAGCGTGGCAGCGGCCCAAACCGCCGCCAGAACCGGTAACAATGGCCACTTTGCCGTCATAACGAATAGACATTGGTAAAATCCTCTAACGTAAAAAGAATAAAATCTGCCACCCGCTCAGGCGGTGACCACCATGGTCAACCATTCCGCTATCAGCGCGGGCTTTTCCTCGCCCTCAATTTCCACGGAGATAGCCTGCTTGATCAAAAACCGGTTGTCGTCCTTGCGGCTGACGTCGGCGATTTCCGCGTGCGCACGGACGCGCTTGCCGGCGCGCACCGGCGTCAGGAAACGCACCTTGTCAAAGCCATAGTTCAGGCCCATGACGATGTTTTCGGGGACAATGCCATTGCCCTCGGCCAGTTTGGACAGCAGGGACAGGGTGAGAAAGCCGTGGGCGATGGTGCCGCCGAAGGGCGTGTTTTTCGCCGCTTCCTGGTCAACGTGGATGAACTGGTGGTCCTCGGTGCAGTCGGCGAAGGTGTTGATGCGGTCCTGGGTCACCTCGATCCATGGGCCGGGCTCAAACTTGGTGCCGATGGCCTTCACCATCTCATCCTTGGGTACGACTTTTATTGCCATGGTGTGTTCCTCATTGGTTGTGCTTCCGGGGAAGCTCTCAAGTGTAGTCGAGCTGTAACATTTCGCCGCCTCCGTGATCAGGCACAAGTAGATAGGCTCGTGATCCGGCGCCAAACGCTGGGACTCAGGGTACGCAGGGTAAAAATGTCCGCCTAAAAACGGGGTTTGAACATACAGTATGTCAATAGGCCGTTCAAGTATTTATTTGCCTGCGATCCTGGCGACTTCCGGAGCAAATCCGCGGCAGCACAATGACGTGAATTTTTCGAAGCTGGAAAATTCATTAAGGTCTCTCTTACTATTGGTACTGCTTCAGACGATTAGTTTGACCAGTAGATGTATTCATCATCGGGCGCGTCGGGCTGGCTCAAATCCTTGTCGATGTTGATGGGCACCGAGGCCTGGCTGGGCCACAGGGGAGCAACCTGCTCCGCGTTATGCTGCGCCAGCGCCGCCTGCAGCTCCGCCAGTTTATCCGGACGCTCGCTGGACAGGTCACGTTGCTCCGTGGGGTCGGCGCTCATGTCAAACAGCCAGCTCCGACCCGGTGGATCGCTCAGGTTCAGTTTCCAGCCATCGACCAGCGCCGACTGGGAGGCGCCGCTGCGCCAGAACAACGCCCGGTGCGGCAGCCCTGTGCCTGCGCCGGTCACAAATGGCAACAGGTCGACGCCGTCAATTACCCGGTCGGTGGGCAGACTGGCGCCCGCGGCCGCGGCCGCCGTGGCGTACATATCGAAATGGTGCACCGGCGCGGACACCTCGGTGCCGGGCGCGATGCGCGCCGGCCACTTGGCAAAGTACGGCACATGGATGCCGCCCTCGAACAGGGTGATCTTCCAGCCCCGGAACGGGCTGTTCACCTCGGGCAGGCCGATATAGCCGGCGCCGCCATTGTCGGAGGTGAACAACACCAGCGTATTCTCCTCCAGACCATTGGCTTTTAGCGCTTCGAGCACTCGCCCCACGCCGCGGTCGAGGCTGCGGATCATCGCCGCATACACGCGCTCGCGATGGTTGTCGATATGTGACAGTGCCTCGTAATCCTCGCGCGATGCCTGCAGCGGCGTATGCGGGGCCCAGTGCGCGAGGGAGAGGAAAAAGGGACGATCCTTGTTGGCCGCGATCGACCTTCACGGCCTGCTCGGTAAAATAATCTGTGAGGTAGCGATCCGGCTCAAACGCCTTGATCTCGCTGCTGCCCGCCCGGTTGAAGGCCACCGCGAAGCGCATCGCCGCCCACAGGAAGCGATCGATCGGATCGAAGTCCTGCTTGGAATTCACCACGTCGGGGTGGTCTTCCGGCAGGTAAAGGCCGCTGGCCATCAGCAGGCTCTCCTCGAAGCCCTGGTCATGCGCTGCCATGCCCTTGGCGAGCCCGAGATGCCACTTGCCGATATGTACCGTGTGATAGCCCTGCTCGACCAGCAGCTCGGCAATGGTGATCTCCGAGGCAGGCATACCCATGTCCTGGTAGCTTACCACCTCGGCGTCGGGGTAAGGGATGATTTCCCGCAGCCGCGCTGGTTCGGCGTCGGCCCACCGGGCGAGTTGCATCATGCCGGGCGGTGTCGGGGTGAACTCGAAACCGAAGCGGGTGCCGTAGCGTCCGGACATCAGTGCGGCGCGCGAGGGCGCGCAGGTGCCATTGGCCGCATAGCCGTTGGTGAAGGTCACGCCCTGCTGCGCGATGGAATCGATATTGGGCGTCGGTACGGTGCCAGCCAGCGACGCCACCGCCACCGAAGGTCAGGTCGTTCCAGCCCAGGTCATCCGCCAGGATCAGCACGATGTTGGGTGGCCGCTCTCCCGGCGCGCGACCCTGGGAATCCGCTCCCGTGGACCAGGCGATTTCCTCGAACGGACCCGTGGGAACGCGTTGTTTGACCAGGAAGCCCACCGCTTTGAGCACTATCGGTTCACGATACGCATACGCCAACGCCGTCAGGGCCAGAGCGACTGCAATCGCGGCTCCCCATTTTGCGCTTCTGTTCATAGCGATTATTCCCACCCTCGTTACTGATGGTCTACGTAGCCGCTTGAAGGTATCAACCCTGCCTGCAGGTCGATTGCCGCCGAATAGCATCTATCGCTGGATACTCTCCAGGATCAACGAGCAGGATACGCATCAGGGCGATGCCCTGGTCATACTGCAGCATGACCGGCTCATAACCCTCTGGCGCCTGCTGGCCCGCTTTCAGCAGCGCCAGTCGCGCGGGCTTGCCGCCGGTATCGCGATCGCTGCGCACGGCGGCAACATCGGTGCGCGCATCGAATATGCTGATTGACCAGTAGTGGTCCGGCACAGGGGCAATATCCAGCAGAACCGGGCCCTGGGATACGTCAAACACGCAGCCCGAATAGGACAGATCAGGACTGGGCCGCACCACCGGTTGATTGTCCGCGGTAGCCATCTCACCGAAACCGAAACTGTTGACCGCCAGTACGCCCTCAGATCTTGCTCATCGCCACACGCATCAGGGCGAAGGGTGTCAACAGCAGCGCGGCCTGATAGGCGCCCCATGCGGTAATCGCAGCAACCAACAAGGGAAGAAACCAGCGCCGCATCATGGGCACCCCTGCCGCTGGATGGTCGGCAACAGCCCCTTTTCCGGCGCGGCCAGCATTCCCGGCTCCGGGTGATAGAGCCGCAAGCGTGAGATCAAATGCCTCGACACCGCCGGTGGGCAGCCATGCTCCTGGCTGCTCATCGGGCGATACGGTAAACGACCAGGTGCCATCGTCGTGGCGCGTCGCGGCGTGCGCGGGAATGGACCAGCGATTGGCCGCGTTCTTCACCAGCCAGCCGGCGCCTTCATACAGGGTCACGCTCCACCACCGTCCATCCAGCTTGCCGCCACTGACGACGTAGGTGCAGCGCCCATTCGAGCGGCTCGCCTTCATCGTCTACATTCGCGGTAAAATACATCGCTTCTTTAGCGGGCAGCGCGAGCAGGCCACCCAAAGCCACCCTGGCGCGAGTCAGTGCATCGGCGTCGGCGGTGCCGAAGGACTTGCCTGTGGTCCAGGCGCCATTGGTGATTGTCCCATCGGCCAGCCCGCTGCGCACCTGGTACACAGCAAATGCCACACCGACGACCACGCCCAGTACAATGCAGATTGCATATCGCTGCCAGGATCTCATGCTGACTTTCCAGAATCTGGCACGCTATCTGCCGTCAGAAGTTGTATTGCAGTCTCAGCCCGTAAATCCGCGGGTCTGTCAGGCCGGTTTGCGCATTTTGGGTGACCGTACTGGGGCGACCGACGGTGACGATTTCCCGATCATCGGTGATGTTCTTTGATAAACGCAGTCACTTCCCAAATTTTCTCCTTGTCAGCTGCGGTCATGCGCGCGTCCCAGCGGTCCCAACTGCCGACCTTGTCGTACAGCGGGTCATTGAACGGGGTCATCCATTGATCGCCCTGGTAGTAATAGCTGCCGGTCACCGACCAGTCCAGCTCGAACATGTCCCAGAAATAGGTGGCGTTCAGGGACACCTTGTTTTCCGGAGTGAGCGCGAATTCATTGCCCTGCAGATCCAGTTCATCCGTACACAAGGGGTTCTGGGTATCGCCCACGGCATAGGGTCCCAGGGTGCAGGCATTGGCATCCTTGCTGGCGAACGTCTTGTACTCGGTATCATTGTAGGAATAGGTCGCGCTCAGCATCACCTCGTCAACGGGCAGCGCCTGCACTTCCATTTCCAGGCCCATGGCGCGGGCGTCCTTGGCATTCACAAACGTGTTCAGGGCAATGCCCTCGACCACGTCCTGCTTGATCACCTGTAAATCGGTGTAGTCATAATAATAAACCGACGACGCCAGGCTCAGGCGATTGTCCAGCATAGCGCCCTTGTAACCGACTTCGTAGGAGAGGATTTCCTCCGGTTTCACCACATCAACCAGCGGGCTGGCGGTGGGCTTCTGGAAGTTAAACCACCGGAGCGATAGCCCGTGGCGATAAAACCATAGAGGAAGTGCTCTGGCGTCAGGAAATGGTCGACACCCAGCCGCCAGGTCCACTTGTCCCAGGTATCTTCCTGTGTTCTGAACACCGTTGGGTCATCAACGTCGCCTACGAACTGCACGAAGGTATTGTCGCCACCTTTTTTATCATCATAGGAATAGCGCAAGCCGGCCGTGAGGGCGGTTTCTTCCGTCCAGTCCCACTTCAACTGCCCGTAGGATGCGTAGGAGGTCGTATCGACATGCGCTTCGCCACGATACAGGACATTGTTGTCACTCACGGGCTTACCTAAAATATTGCCAAAGTAGGCATAGGTTGCCATCAACTCATCGTTCCGCTCGTGAAAACTTGGTACCTGCTCTTCATCGCTGTGATAGTAATAAAGTCCCGCCAGGAGCGAGTAATCACTGTCCCATTCCGAGGAATACTGCAGTTCGTGGGAATCGAAGGTGGCCTCCTGGTTGACCACGAAGATCATGTCCGCCGGCGTTATCGTAAATCCAGTGGCATTGGAAACAGGTGTACCGGTAAAGTTGATGATCCTGGTCCAGTCCACCCCCGAATCCTCTGCTGCGCTGGCGTCGGCATCAGTGGTGGTGTCATACCAGTACCGTTGATAACCGCCGGTGTACTTGAGGGTATACGTGTCGGCGCTGTATTCACTGTTCACAAATGCCGACCAGAGCCGATTTTGTAGCTCGGGATCAACATCCTGCCTGACCTTGTCTTCATCGCGCAGCGCAGGATTCTCAACCGCCAGCCCCTGGCGCATATTGACGAAATTCTGCGCGGGGAACATGCCGGGCACACTGATAGGCGCGCCCGAATCCTGGCTGTACACAAGCTGGTTCAGCTCACGTGAAAATGGCTCGAGGATGTAACCGCTGTTGCTCTGCCTGTAGTCGCGGTCTGCGCCCAGCAACTTGAGCACGGTGTTCCAGCGCTCAGTGGTCTGGTGCTCCAGGCTGAACGTGCCATAGGGCGTTTCGTCCTGATCATAGTCCTTGCCGTTGTAGGTGTTCTCCTGGAACCCATCGTGGCGTATGTAGGACGCGCCGAGCAATACGCTGGTTTTGTCAGTGACCGGACCACTGGTCAACCCCTGCAACAGAACACCATCGTAATTGCTGAGTTGGGTGGTCACGTTACCGCCCCACTCGTCACTCGGCCGCTTGCTGATGAAGCTCACAGCCCCACCCACCGAGTTGCGCCCATATATCGTGCCCTGCGGCCCCCGCAGCACCTCGATACGTTCTATATCCATGTACTCCGAAAGATTGAACACGGTGTTCTCAGTGTTATAGACGCCGTCCCAGTAAATGCCGATGCCAGGCTCTGAGCCCACGGCCAGGTTCGGCCGCCCCACGCCGCGAATACTCACCGTGAAGGCTGTAATAGAGAGGGAGGGTGTATGTGCCACCAGGTCCTGGCTGTCGCCAATACCCAGTCGATCGAGCATGCTACTGTCGAAAGCGCTGATGGAGGCTGATGTCTCCATGCAGGGAGGATTCCCGCTTGGTGGCGGTGACGATGATCTCTTCCAGTCTGCTGGCCTGATCGGCGCTCGCGGCCAGTGGGACGGCAGAAATACAGCCAAGAATGAGGATAAAGCGCGCGCACTGCCTGGCTGGGACCGTCATCTTCGGGTACCTGATTAATTATTATTAAACCGGAAGCTACAGGAGAATATTATTCTTTAAAAGGGGGAATGCACAAAAAACCAATGTCGGGCGGGATGTCCCGCTCCCCGCCCGATGAGGAAGTCACATCAAGACTCAACCGTCGCGAAAGGTCGCATTGGTTGCACCCATCTGTGGCACATACTTTTTCAGTTCATTGCGCCCCACCACCATGCGGTGCACCGCATCGGGGCCATCCGCCAGGCGCAGCGTGCGCTGGGCCATGTACATATTCGCCAGCGGGGTGTCCTGCGATACGCCCAGGGCGCCGAACATCTGGATGGCCTCGTCCACGATACGAATGGAGATGTTGGGCACGGCGGTCTTGATCATGGAGATCCACACGCGGGCTTCCTTCGCATCCACGTTGTCCATCATCCACGCGGTTTTCAGGGTCAGCAGCCGCGCCTGTTCGATATCCATGCGCGCGTTGGCAATGATGTCGATATTGCCACCCAGGCGCGCCAGCGGTTTGCCAAAGGCAATGCGCGAGACAGAGCGATTACACATCAGTTCCAGCGCCTTCTCTGCTGCGCCGATGGCACGCATACAGTGGTGTATGCGTCCCGGCCCGAGGCGGCCCTGGGAAATTTCAAATCCGCGGCCGGGGCCGAGCAGGATATTCTCCTTCGGCACACGCACATTGGTGAATTTCTGGTGCATGTGGCCGTGGGGCGCGTCATCCATGGAAAACACATTCATGGGCCGGATATTCACGACGCCCGGCGTATTCATGGGCACCAGTATCTGCGACTGCTGCAGGTGTTTGGGCGCGTCCGGATCAGTCTTCACCATGACGATCATGATCTTGCAGCGCGGATCGCCGGCGCCGGATATATAGTGCTTCTCGCCGTTGATGACCCATTCGTCACCTTCCAGTACCGCCGTGGTGCAGATATTGGTCGCATCAGAGGAAGCCACTCCCGGCTCCGTCATGGCAAAGGCCGAACGAATCTCGCCGTTCAGCAGCGGTTCCAGCCACTGCTTTTTCTGCGCCTGCGTGCCGTACTTGTGCAGCACTTCCATATTGCCGGTATCGGGCGCCGAGCAGTTGAACACTTCCGCCGCCAAATGAGACTTTCCCATCTCCTCGGCAAGATAGGCGTATTCCACTGTATTGAGGCCGGAGCCTGCATCGCCATCGGTGAGGAAGAAGTTCCACAGTCCCTTGGCTTTTGCCCTGGCTTTCAGCCCTTCCCGAATATCCGTCTGCCGCTGGGTAAATTGCCAGCGGTCACCGACTGCGATATCGGCGTAGTAATCGTATTCCACCGGATGGATTTCTTCCTCGATAAAGCGCTTTACCTCTGCCAGCAGCGGCGCCACATTGGCGCTGATTCCTAAATCCATTGTCGTTCTCCTGATTCTGTCTTCGTATTGGTTTTGGATAAAACCGTCTTGGGACTGGCCTCTCAGGAGGCCGCCAGTTCGGCTGCGTAGTCCGCCTTTATCTGCCGCTTGAATATTTTGCCGGAGGCGATACGCGGCAGCTGCTCTGTGCGAAACCAGATACGAGCCGGTATCTTGAACGATGCCAGGTGTTTGCCCAGCTCAGCGCGCAACTCATCGGCAGTCAACTCGACACCAGTTCGCACTACCACGGCGGCACCGACAATCTCTCCAAGGCGTGCATCCGGCAGACCGAATACCGCGACTTCATGGACACCCGGATGGGCGTAAATAGCCGCCTCTACTTCCAGGCAGCTGATATTCTCGCCGCCGCGGATAATGATGTCCTTGATGCGGTCGACGATGTAAAGGAATCCCTCCGCGTCGAGGTAGGCGACATCGCCGGTGTGGAACCAACCATCCACAAACGCTTGTGCCGTCGCTTCCGGCTTGTTCCAGTAGCCGAGAATATTGGCCGGCGACTTGATACACAGTTCGCCGCGTTCGCCTGGCAGTAATTCCCTGCCGTCCTCGTCCACCACGCGAAACTGCGTCACTGCAGGGACTGCGCGACCGGCGCTGTCGGGTCTTGCTATATAAAACGCACCGGCATTCACCGTGCCCAGCGCATTGGTTTCGGTAAGGCCATAGCCGATACCCGGCGCGGATTTCTTGAACGTACCGCTGATTTTTTTCACCTGCTCCGGCGGTCGCGCTGCGCCACCGGCCATGATTTCGGTCAGGGAGGAGATGTCGCGGCTGGTGGTTTCAGCCGCTGCCTGCAACTCCGCCGACATGGTGGGCACGCCGTTGAACCAGGTAATACGCTCCTGCTCAATCAGGCGCAGGGCCTCCTGCGCATCCCACTTGTGCATGATTACCATCTTGCGACCCACCACCAGCGAGAGCATGAAGGCCGAGTGACTGCCAGTGCAGTGAAATAGCGGTATGGTCACCAGCGCGGCAGGAGGCAGTCCCGCATCCCTCGTCTCCTGCGTACCCGCCATCTTGGTGGCTACGCCAAGACACATCCAGCTGTACAGTGCAGACAACACGCCGCGGTGAGATGACAACGCGCCCTTGGGATGGCCGGTAGAGCCGGAGGTGTACATAATGGTGGCGTGATCCTCAAGGCTCACTGGCACCTCGGGCATGCTGGCGCCGGCGAACTCCTGCAGCAATTCAGCAAAAGGTGTGTGCTCTACCCCGAGGCCGCTGCAATCGTCGATGGAAATAATCTGCAGGCCGTGCTTTTTGATGATAGGCACCAGGCGCTCCACCCGGGTACGATCGGCCACCACGATCCTGGCACCACTATCGGCAAAGCCGTAATCCAGTTCCTCGGTGGTCCACCAGGCGTTCATCGGCACCGCCACCCCGCCGACAGAGGTGATGCCAATAAATGCCATCATCCACTGCGGATTGTTGCGGCTGAGAATGGCTACCCGATCGCCCTTGGCCAGGCCATAGCGCTGCACCAGAGCGGCCCCGAATTCGCTGCTGTGCTGGTAGCCCTGGGCATAGGTATAGCGCTCGTCGAGATAGACGGCAAAATCCTTCTGCGCATGCTGCAACATGACCAGGAAGTACTGGCCGAGATTGCGCGGGCAGCGTGGCGAAATTGCGGTATTCGACACCATCCAGACTGCACCGTATTGACTTCAAAGGGTTGCCCCTGCGCGGTGAGGCTAGCTACGATTTCATCGAATCGCGTCAGTTCCGGGTTCATTATTGTATTGGTTCCATCTCGTATAAATGATTAAAAGCCGCTGAGCCGTGCAAAGCGGTCCAGATGATAGTTATAGTCGCCGAACGTATGCTGGGCCACCCGGGCACGCTTGATAAAAAAGCCGATCTCGTACTCGTCGGTCATGCCGACGCCGCCGTGCATCTGGATCGCCTCATTGGTCGCGCGTTGTGCCACCTCACACAGCTTCGCTTTGGCGGCGCTCGCCATGAGGGAAAGCTCCGGCTCGCCATTATCGATCGCGTGCAAGGCCTGCAACACAATCGAGCGCGCCAGCTCCAGCTCGGCGAACAGTTCCGCAGCGCGATGCTGCAACCCCTGGAAGGAGCCGATCACCCGGCCAAACTGCTTGCGCTCCTTGAGATAGGCCACCGTGCGCTCGAACGCTTCCGTCGCCAGGCCGAGCAATTCCGCCGCCAGGCCGATGTTGGCGATATCCAGCGCGCGACTGAGTCCGCCCCAGGCTTCCCCCGGCGCACCCAGCAGATTGCTTGCGCTAATGCGACAGTCTTCCAGCACCAGCGCGCCTACGTTGCGCGAATCCACCAGGCTGCGCCGCTCAAGCGTAAGTCCGGGAGTTGCGGCATCCACCAGGAAGGCGCTCAATCCCTGCTCATCGCCCGGCGTGCCATGCCGGTGCGCGCTATGACAATGAATGTGTGCGCTGCGCTGGCATCCTGCACCAGTACTTTCGTCCCGTTAAGAATATAGTCGCTTCCCTCTGCCGCAGCACTCAATGCCGTGTGCAGCGGCGCGTGGTGCGGTCCTTCCTGCAGCGCCAGACTGACCAGCTTCTCACCAGCTGCGATTGCGCCCAACAACTGTTCCTTCTGCTGCGCGCTGCCTAATTCGCCGATGACTGTGGCAGACACCAGCACGGTGGATTGCAGCGGACTGGCACTCAGATTGCGACCCGCCTGTTCCAGCACCAGCCCCAGACCGGTATAGCCGTAACCCAGTCCGCCAAAGGCTTCGGGTATAGCGATGCCGGCCCAGCCCATCTCGACCATGTCGCGCCACACGTCATCGCTGAAGCCGCGCTCACTGCCGCTGTCGCGCAAAGCGCGCAGGTGCGCCACTGTGGCCTTCTGCGTGAGAAAACCCGCGGCGGAATCCTTGAGCATGAGCTGCTCTTCATTCAATACCAATGCCATGATTCGCGAATCCTCTTTCTGCTGTGGGCTAGCTGCTTCGGGCTATGCGTCGGGAAGTCCCAGCACGCGCTTGGCGATAATATTCAACTGCACCTCCGAGGTGCCGCCCTCGATGGAGTTACCCTTGGAGCGCAACCAGTCGCGGCTGAGAGCGCCGTCACGATACTCCTCCCCCTCCCAGCCCAGAGCGGCTTCACCGCAGACCGCCAGGTTGAGCTCGTTACGCCGCTTGTTCAGTTCCGTGCCGTAGTATTTGAAAATGGAGGATGCCGCACCAAGACCCTGTCCAGCTTTGGCCTCGTCACCAACCCGCGCCATGGTCGCGCCGAACGCCATGGTATCGAGCTGGTACTGCGCGATAGTCTGGCGCAGCACGGAGTTTGCCAGGCGACCTGTTGCGTCAGCCCCCATGGTTTCCACCGCCAGTTGCCCGACGGATTTTTTCGGCGCTGCGCCGAAACCGGAAATCATTTCCCGCTCATGCGTCAGCAGGTACTTGGCGATGGTCCAGCCTTTACCCTCCTCGCCAATCAGATTTCTCTTGTGCGCGATGGCATTGTCAAAAAAGGTCTCGCAGAACGGCGAACTGCCGCTGATCAGTTTGATCGGGCGGGTCGTCACGCCCGGCTGGTCCATATCGAACAGCACGAAGCTGATGCCCTCGTGTTTGCTGCCCGAATTGTCGGTGCGCACCAGGCAAAAGATCCAGTCGGACTTGTCGGCATAGGAGGTCCAGATTTTCTGGCCATTGATGACGTAGTGATCGCCCCTGTCTTCCGCCCTGGTGGCCAGACTGGCCAGGTCAGAACCGGCATTGGGCTCCGAGTAGCCCTGGCACCAGCGAATTTCACCGCGCACAATTTTGGGCAGGTGCTCTCGCTTCTGCTCTTCAGTACCAAAGTGCAGCAGAGCCGGTCCGAGCATGGAAATGCCGAAGCTGTCCAGCGGCCGCCGTGCGCCGATGCTGCGCCATCTCCTGGTGAAGGATTTTCACCTTCTGCCTTGTCCAGCCCACCGCCGCCGTATTCCTTGGGCCAGTGCGGAACCGTCCAGCCGCGGGCCGCCATGCGGTCGCACCAGACCTTCTGGTCCGGATGTTCTATCTCGGGCTTACGGCCGCCGCTGTAAAAATCCTCAAAGCCTTTTACCGGCGTGCGCATGGACTGCGGGCAATTCTCCTCCAGCCAGGCTCGCGTCTCCTGGCGGAACTGTTCAAGGTCACTCACGGGATTACCTCCGAAAACCGGATCTGAACATACAGCAGGTTTTAAGGGCGTTCAAGTATCTAACGGAGAGCCTGTCTAACGCAGAGTCGCGCCATTATCCGAATTGCCCGCGCGCAAAAAAAGGGGCTGCCGCCTGGCAACCCCTTCTTTTACCCAGTGCTCAGCGCGCAACCTAGAACTCGAAGATCACCTCCGCGCCCCACATACGCGGCGCCAGATAAGTCGACGCCGTGGCGCCAATCAGGTAATTGGCGGTGTCCTCGTCGGTGAGGTTGCGACCCCAGAGCGCGAACTGCCAGTTGTGGCCTGCCATTTCAACGTCGCCCAGGCTGATGCGGCCATTCCACAGGCCGTAGTCTTCCACCTCGACCTTGCCGAAGTCGGTATTGGCCAGGGCAAACTGGTCGTCCTGCCAGGCGTAATCCAGGTGGAACAGCAGTTCACCCGACACTGACCGGCACCGTGTAATCGGCCGTGAGGGCATAGGCGTATTCCGGCGCCCACACCAACTCAGTGGTGTCGGTGTTATCGGTGCCATCGGGGAAGATGGTGTCATTGAACTCATAATTCAGGTAGGAGAAGTTGAAGCCCACGAAGAACTGGTCGGTGATTGCCGCATCTGCATCGATCTCCAGACCGTAGATATCCGCATCGCCGGAGTTGAACGATTCGACGAACTGCGGGGTCAGTATCGGATCGGGCAGGTAATCGAGAATGATGTCGTTGACCTGCATGAAGTACGTGGCGCCGTTCACGCGCACGCGCTGGTCGAGCATTTCCGACTTCCAGCCCAGTTCATAGGAAATCAGGTCTTCCTTGTCGAACGGCTGGTTAAAATCCAGACCGTTGCGACTGGAGCCGCCGGAGCGGAAACCCGTGGACACCTTCGCGTAGGTGGACACGTTATCGGTCCAGCTGTAATCCGCGATGGCCGTGTAGTCGACCCGATCCATCTGGGAGTCGGTGGCGCCCGGCGCGAAGGAATTGAAACCCAGCCGTCATTGGTGCGAGTGGCGTCGCGCTCGTCATCCGTGTAGCGCAGGCCCAGGGTCAGGTCCAGCTTGTCCTCGAGCACGTCGGGCGTCCAGGTGCCCTGGCCGTAGCCCGCCCAGGATTCCACGTCGGTTTTGACGGTGTACTCACCCAGGTAGTTCGGGAAGGTACGCGTTGGCGAAATCCGTGCAGATCGGGCCCGGCCGCGTGCCATCCGAGCAGGGCGCTCCGGTGATGAAATCGAAAGCGTAAATGCCCTGTTCATCGACAGCGGCGCGATCCAGGTACTGCCGCTCTGCTCTGTTCGCCATTCTCATTGAAGTAATACAGGCCGCCGACGTATTCCAGTCGCTCGGCGCTGCCGATCAACTGGAATTCCTGCGACCACTGGTCCTGGTCCGTTTTGGTATAGACCTCCAGGCTGCCCGCATCGCCAAAAGACTGGGCGAAGTTCGTGGAGTTGTCATCGTCAAAGTCGCGATAACCGGTGATCGACTTGAACGTCAATTGGTCGTTGATCTCGTAACTGGCCGTGAGGTTGTGCCCGTTCACCTCGGTGGTGGACTCCGGCAGGTAATACGCGAACTGCTGGCCGCCGGTGGGCGTGCGCGTATTCCTTCAGGCGGTCGGTAAAGCTGTTGGTGATCGGAGCGAAGCCCGCCGTCAAGCCGCCGGTCGGGCCGCCGTACTGGAAATACGGCGCGGAAGACGTGATATCCGAGTAGTCATAGCTGTAATCCACCAGCAGCTTCTCGACACCGTCGTAACGCAGGGCCGCGCGGTAGCCCTCCGTTTCCTTTTTGTAGAAATCGCTGTACTCGTAGCCGGGCACCTCATTGGCGCCCTCGTTTTCCACCCAGCCGTCACGGTCGGAAAACGTGGCCGTGAATTTGGTCTTGAACCCGGACGTAGTCAGGCAGGCTCAGGTGGCTGACGGAGCGCCAGCTGTCGTAATTACCGGCGCTCAGGCTCTGCTTGAAGCCGAACTCCCCGGTGGGCTTGGCATTGATGAAATTGATCGCGCCGGCCATGGTATTGCGGCCGTACAGGGTGCCCTGCGGGCCGCGCAGGATTTCCACGCGCTCCAGATCGGACAGATCGGCCAGCAGGCCGGTTGATCGCGCCGCATACACCCCATCGTAGTAAAGGCCGACTGTCGGGTCCTTGGTGATCACGATGGAATCGGCATTGCCGATACCGCGAATGAAAATCGCCAGGTTGTTGCTGGAGGTTGGATAGGCGGGCATCTGCAGATAGGGCGAGGCCATGCCGATATCCTTCGCATCGATCAGCCCCATATTCTCGATTGCCTCGGCATTGAAGGCGCTGATGGCGATCGGCGTATCCTGCAGGGACGCCACGCGTTTCTGCGCGGTGACGATAACCTCTTCCAATTGCGCCATGGCATGACTGGCAGCCAGGCCGGATGCCAGCAACACGGCCAGCGGCAGATTCTTGCGGATAAATGTCTGTGACATGGTATTGCTCCCTTTATTTTAATAATCAAGCAATAGCGGCAACGCGCCGCCCGGGACAGATCCCTTGCATCCAATATATGAAATTCCCGCGCTATTTGGATGTGTATTATTCACTGAAATCTGACTTTTTGAGCCAGCGAGAATTACCAGTTCTGAGCCGAGCTAGGGACCGGTAGCAGCTACTTCTGGAGAAACACCGGCACCGGTTCATGCGGCACCACGGAGACCGGATCGATATGAATAATGATCTCGGCGTGGGATATGACTGCTGCAGCTTGCCACTCTACCTCGTCCGAGATTTCGTGGGCCTGCAACAGGGTGAGGTCGTCATCCACCTCCAGGTGCAACTGCAAGAAAGTGGCGATGCCGGAACGCCTGGAGCGCAGGTCGTGCAGGCCGCGCACGTCTGCGTGAGCCACCGCAATACGCTTGATGGCTTCGCGCTCGGCGGTCGGCAGCTCGCGGTCCATAAGGTCGTCCAGGGATTGCCGCACGATTTCCCAGGCGCTGTACAAAATATAGATCGCTATGCCAATAGCAAACAGAGGGTCAAAACCTGCCCAGCCCCGCACCGACAGCAGCAGCGCAACGATCACGCTGCCGTTGACCAACAGGTCTGTGCGGTAATGCAGGGCATCCGCCTTGATCGCAGTGGAGTTGGTTTTGCGAATCACATACCGCTGAAATGTCATCAGCGCCAGCGTCGCAGCGATAGAGAACAGCATCACCACCAGACCGGGGCCATAGGACTCAAGTGGCACGGGATGGAGTATGCGCCGACCCGATTCCAGCAGCAGGAAGCCCGCCGAGCCGGCAATAAATGCCGCCTGACCCAGTCCTGCCAGCGCCTCCGCCTTGCCGTGGCCGAAGCGGTGTTCTTTATCAGCGGGAGTGATCGCATGGCGCACCGCCACCAGATTGATCAGCGAGGCAAACGCGTCAAGGGTGGAGTCGATCAGGGTGGCGAGCAGGCTCACCGAGTCGGTGACTGCCCAGGCAATCGTTTTGGCGAGCACCAGGGTGATCGCAACGGAGATCGAGGCGTAAGTCGCCAGGCGCATCAGGCGCGCGACCTCTGCGGGCGAGGTCGGCGTTGCTTCGACAGTGGATTGCATCATGCTTTGGTGGGTGCCACAGGGATTGGCACCAGTCTAGCAAACTTAACGGCACTGCGCCCCGTCCCCGTACCCGTCAGTGCCCCGCTGACGCGGGCAAGGGAAGTTCTGCCGGGCGACGGAGCGTGTTCTCAATCCTCAGCAGGACGACGGCCACCACCTTTATTTGAGCGCACCATGCGCACCGTTCTTTGACAGGTGTCCAACCACTGCCGCTCAGTGTCGGTTTTCAGCGCTCGCACATAGCCCAACTCCGTGCGACAGGCGATGCTGGTCTTGTTCGGCGTCCAGTCCCCTTCCTTCGGACGCGGCTTGCGCGAACTGTAATACCAGAGTCCGCGCCTGTCCTGCATCACATATCTGGCGTCGGCGGGAAGGAATACCTTCTTGCCGCCGATTACTGCGAAAACTTCAGGTCCCTCCTGCGGGACTCTGTCCATTACTGCCGTCGGTGTTATTGTCAACATCGCTGCCTACCCCACTAATCTTATGTTTCACCCTGGTTAGTTCCGCTGGCGGGGGGATTGCCTGGGTTCGTCTGGACGGACCTGCAACCACCTTCCCAGATCGCTGCCAATTGCGCGGCGACAGCCAGTTATAAGTCGGGTGGGGTATGGCGACAATAAGTAAACTGCCATATTTTTATTTAATTTAAATATTAGGCATTTTTAGAGCCATTTTTTTATATATTTTATAGATTTTAGGCTTAATTTTACTTTATATGCCATTTTTTAATAGATTACATTGACGCCGCGATGGTATCGACAATGGCCGGACCCGGTATTACGGCGACCGGCCGAACTATCGAAGGGCATTAGCCAGGGATGAGCTAGTTGGGCACCAGTTTGATATGGGGATGCGCCCCCGGTGCAGGCTTGAGCGGTTTTAACACCTCGATGTCGCCATTTATAGCGGGAAGATCCTTCGCTTCCTCGACGGAACTCATCAGCATATACAGCGCCAGGGTTGCACGACCATCCTCGGAGACGACCTGGGAGGCAAACGCCGCCAGACCGCCCGCAGTGATCACTCCCAATACCACGGCATTGGTCAGGTAATCGCGGATAATCTGGCGGTTGACCTGGTCCTGCAAATAACGCTGGTAACCATGATCGCCAAATATTCCCTTGAGGATTTCAATGTCTGCGTGCTCAGGGATGGGTGACACTGCACCAAAAGCCCCGTCAATCCAGTTTACAATCTCATCTAAATGCAACGGTTCGCTCTCCATGGTGCATCAGGCAACTTGCTGCGTGACGGCTATCTTCTTTTGAAAACTGTCCAGATCAGGCACCTGACACAGCACACCATTAAAATTGAAGGCGGCCGTGGCATGCTGGCTCGCCCGCTCCGGCACATCCTCCACCTCCTCCGGCGACAGGCTCACGACTCTCAAGCCTTCACCACGCACGGCCACCCCCCAGTACTCGCACCCTTCGCCCCTGAGCCCAAGAAAGATCGCCACCAGCCCGGTACCGCGGTGCGGCTCTCGCCAGAGCGAGCCATCGTCACTGCCAAAATCCAGCACCGGCACCGTACGGCCACGCCAGCTCACCTCATCCGGCGGCAGCACCGTGTCGACATTGCAGTGTCATGATTTCAGCCAGGCAGTTTTGCGGTACGGCCCAGGTTTCAGTATTGGAACACGGTATCAGCACACACCACTGCTTTGTGTCATCAGTCATCTTTGCTCCTCAGGACAGCTGCAAGTCATGCCCGGTCAGTTCATTGATCTGCTTGATCAACGCCGGGAAATTAAAGGGTTTGCCCATATAGGCGTTGCAACCGGCTTCGCTGGCCAGCGCACGGTGCTTCGCCCCTGTACGGGAAGTGACCATGATTACCGGTAGATGGCCGTAGCGACGTGACTTGCGAATCTCGCGCAGAGTTTGAATGCCATCCTTAACCGGCATTTCCACATCCAGCAGAATGATATCTGGCAATCTGTGGGTCGCATTGAGCAGGTCTATCGCCACCAGGCCGTTTTCCGCTGTGACAGTCTCGACCCCAACGGTATCCAACTGGCTCGTAGCGACCATTCTCTGGGTTCTGGAATCGTCCACTACCAATGCCAGTAGCGTGGTGGATTTGGATTGGCTTGCCGCCGTGGGTGCAATACCATCACCGCCGGCGCTGCCCACCAGCACGTTGAGATCCAGGGCAACAATAGCTTCACCTTCCGCCGTGGTCGCTGCTCCGGCTACTCCCGGCACCGTCGAGAATTGCGAGCCCAGTGAACGCACCACCAGTTCCAGTGCCTCCTGCAGGTTATCGATGGCGATAGCCATATAGCGATTTGCAGAACCGGCAATAATGACCGGAACATATTTATTCCAGGCACTGCGGTCGGGCAAACCCAGACCCTTGCACAGGGTCGCCAGGTAGGCCGGCTCGCACGCCATACCAGATAACGATAATACGGCGTGCTCATCCACCGCAGCAAAGAACTCGTCAACCGGGACTTGCTCTACCGCAATCAACCCATTCAGCGGAATGGCATAGGATTCACCGGCAGCGGCGACCAGAAGCGCACCATTAACCGAGACATTGCTGGGAATACGCACTTCAAAAACAGTCCCAAGCCCAACTGCCGATTGAATCTGGACATCCCCACCAATCTGCTGCAGTTCGGTGATAACGATATCCATACCGACTCCGCGCCCCGAGATCTCGCTGAGGGTACTGGCCGTCGAGAAGCCCTTGTGGAATATCAACCTGATGGCTTCCTCATCACTGAGCGCATCGACATCGACATCCAGCCCCTTTTCGTAGGCAGCTTCGCGAATGGCGTCGGGATCTATGCCCTTGCCATCGTCGGACAGCCTGATCAGGTAATCACCCCCTGACTTGCGCACGTCAATGGTGATGCGGCCGCCGGTCGGCTTGCCCATTGCAACACGCTGTTCAGGCGACTCGATGCCATGATCCAGTGCATTTCTAACCATATGCTCCAGAATGACCTGAAGCCGGGCGTAATGATCCCGGTCAAGCGCGCCGGTTTCGTTCAACACATTAAAAGAAACCACCTTGCCGAGATCTGTGCTTACGGTACGCACAATACGGCGCAAGCCAGGCATCAGCCGTGACACCGGTACCACCCTCGCACCCTGAATGGACGAGGAGATGCCTGTAATCACCGAGGACTGCTGCTTAAGCAGTGCCTCGATCTGCATATTCTGCCGACTGACTACATCCACCAGGTCCGCCAGATCCTCCACACCCTCGCGCAGAATGCTCGCTGCTTCCTGCAATTCTGAGTACTGGTCCATTTCCAGTGCGTCAAGGTCAGGCGTTGAACTACCCGGACGTACATTGACATTCAGCAATGCCTTGTCTGCGATCTTTCTGATGTGGGTTCGAACGGAGGATAGACGCGCCTGCAATTCTGCCGATGATCGCTTGCTGCGCGTTGTAGTCTGCGAAGCACGCACACCAAGTTGTTGCGCCTGACTGGCCAGATTCAACAGATGATCCAGTTTCTCGGAGGTAATGCGCACCGACTGTTGCGCTGCAAGTACCTTCGCGCCCTCGTCCGCCAACTGTTGGTCACGCCTTTTATCCAGCGCTGAAACCACTATTGATTTCTTCTCGCCAGGTTCAATTCTGGCGGTACTCTGCTGTGGCTCAACAACTTCCGCTTGCGGGGAAGCTGTAGTCTCGGACTCCTGCTGGAGAGCCGCCACTTCGCTGCCCCGCTCAGGCAGTTCACTGGCAACATCTGCACGATTGTCCACCACATATTCAACCCCTCGCACCAGGGCATCGAGCCAGGTATTGACGATCCGGAAATAGTTCTGTTCCGCACCGGCACTGGGTCTTGGCATCTTGTCGAGCAGGGTTTCAAAGTTGTGCACAAGGGTACCAAGGCGCTGCAAACCAACACCCTTGGCTATGCCCTTGATCGTATGCAGGGTGCGGGAGACTTTGGCGAACAGGGGTTCACTGGTAACATTCTTCTCCCAGTCACCCACTTCATTCTCAAGTTTCTCGACCTCGGCAGATCCTTCTTCAATAAAGGCATCCAGGAAATCGGTAAAGATCTCGGCGTTGCTCTGGCTGGCATAACTGAAGTCGATGTAGTCAGGTATAACGCCGTCAAAGCAGGTCTCGTCGAAGGCGGCCAGGTCGTTCTGCTCTGCGCTACTGGCACTTATAACTACTTCTTCGCACTGCTCTGGCAACGCAAACTTCGACTCCAATGTGGACTTCTCATTGCCTGTATTTTGCGCCTGGCGCTCGACGCTCTGCTGGAAGTTGTCCTCGAATGCCTGGAATTCCACGCCGCAGATTTCATCTTTACTGTCGTCTGCACGCGACAGGTTGGAAAATGCAGCCTCAATATCAATAGCTACCGCGCTGTCGCTGAGCAGGGATTGAGCAGCAAAACTGTCCGCAAAATCCTCTTTGAAAATATCCTCACCGAATCCCTCGTCCATAGTCCAGTCGACTGACGGATCGTCCTGCAATTCAACGAGTTCTTGAGTCTGCCACTCATCTTCGACAGTGACCGCAGAATGACTTTCCAAATCCTCCAAATCCTCTAAATCCTGATCGACATCCCTGAACGCGACGAAATCACTACTGAACAGGTGATTCCAGTTTTCATTGGAGTGGCGATTCAGTAGTCTTACATAGATTGCATCGCGGGCTGCCTGGTCAATAGTAAAAAGGAGCTGAGGCATCTCAAAACAGATCGCGTAAACCGGCTCGTAGCCCTGCGCATAGCACTGCTTGATGGACTCTTCGTCAGCGCCCAGTTTCACATCTACCGTAACACATCCGTTTCCAAACCATGTGCTTCGAGACGGGCACGCACTGCACTGGATATCTCCTCCATTACCGGCGTGATAACCCCGGCGATCGCAGAAACTGAATACTGCGAGAAGCCATCCATGGTGCGAAAATCTTCGTGGTAGTCAATCGAGATGTCTGTCGATGGATCAACCGCAATCACTCCCTCGGTACGCTGCACTATCAGCTCCTCAGGATCGAAATTGCTATCGGCAAGGTGTTCTCCTGCCAGCAGATACGAGTCAAATTCCTCATCGTCTGTCGGCTGCGGAATGCTCGCGACATATTCCAGAACGCTGGCATGATCGAAGTGGTCACCGATACCGCTGTCATTTGCGCCTGCTTCACCTCCAGGACTCGCAACCTGAGTAGGCACAGGGGCTTCGGTCAAATTGATGGTCGGCCTGCATAGTGTGATCGATAGTCGCCGAATCGATCTCTGGCTCTGAAATCTCACTGCCAACCAGCGTCAGCACTATTTCCTCTGGCTTCTCGGACTGCGCGCTGGCCTGTTCGACTTGCACGGCATCAGGATCGTTAGCCCTGCCAGTAACCGCAAGCGGCTTGACGCGTTTGATCGACAAAAATTTCTCTCCGATGTCATCGTCGCCTATCAGGCCCAGAATGTCGGCTCCCTCTGCCACAACTGAACCCACCTGAAAGGCGTCGTCATCTCGTCCGCGAGAAAAGTCGATCGCCATAACCTCATCGCGTTGAACTATTTCGGATTCCGCAACGGCAGGCTCACTCTCTACGCGAATAGATGTCGCCCGGCACATTCTCTGATGAGATAACAATCTCCTCACCAATATAAGTGGCAAGGTCATCGCTGTTGGCATGGCCTCTGACCAGAGGACGCCCGGCGACTTCGGCCTCGTAGGCTGACAACCCGGTATCGCGATACTCGCTGACAGCAACCGTAAACAGCTTCTCCTCAGGCTCGGAGAGATCCATTTCCAACAGCCAGCGCAGGCTCTTCTCCTGATTGTCCTCTTCGAAATCCATCATCCCGTTGGGACTCAGGTTGCCCAGATCTTTATCTGTATACACAATAATTCTCCCCTATCCAGTCGACGCGCAGCGCAGCCAGATCAATGAGTCAGAGTTGTGGTGGCAGTTGGCTTATCCGCCAATCTGCCTGTTAAACTGATCACCTCAGTGATCTCGGGTAGTTGGCCGTGCTGGTCTGTGTCGCCGGATGCTGCCAGCGCAAAGCACGCATTGGTTAGCTCTCGAATACGCCCGACATCTGGTCCGCTAGCGTCGCTGTAAGACCGAACCAGGTCAGGCAGGGCGCTTACCACTTCATTAACCAGCGTCTGCACGCCAACCCCCGGCGCCAGATCGCCATCAAGCGACCGATCCAGCATATCCTGGGCGGCCCAGCCCAGTTCACCGAGAATGTTGGCGCCGACAGCGCGGCCATTGCCCTTGAAGGTATGGAAGTGCCGGCGAATATCGCGCAACACATCATTATTCATGGGATCCTGCAGCCAGTCTGTGGTCAGCTTACCAAGTTCGGCCACCATCTCTTCGGACTCTTCAATAAAGACATCGCGAAACTCCGGCGGTATGTCGGTGTCCTGCACCAGCACGACGTCCTGCAATTGCGACTCACCGTGCGCAGCAACAACTTCAGCAATTTTGCGCCCGGGAGACAGGTTGGTACTCCACTTCTGCAGCTCTGCAGCGCGCTGCTCAGCGAGGGCCAGAATATGAGAGGTATCATCCAGCGGATCAAGAATCGAACGCTGCAAATGCATTTCAATCTGCGCAAACGCATCTGCGAAACAGCGAAATGCGTCATCTTCATGTACGCTACCGGCGTCGCTGGCTGCGGATAGCCATTTGTGACACTAGCTCAATGACCGCTCCCTCGCGCTCCATACTGAGCAAAATGCAGTGCTCCAGCAATTTCCTCAAGCAATTGCAGGGAATCGCTGATAGCTTTGCGATCCGGTATGGATTCCAGTTGATCCATGTACTGCACGGCAAGTTCATACAGCAGGTCCAGATCCGGATCGCCATTATCTGCATCCCTGATTGCCTGGCGTAACTCTTCGTGACCCAGGTCGGTCTTGTTGAGGTGGCGTTGCAGAGCCGTGGTCAAACGCAGCACACTGGCAGCATCCAGTGGCTTCTTGTCCAGCGCACTCTTGAGCGCCTTGCGACGCAGAATCTGGTGCAGGTAGTTTTCCACCAGACCCATCTGCCTGAACGTCGCGGTGGCAACACTTTCACGCAGTTCGAATTCCTTGCCCGCGTAGGAACTGTTCAAGCCGTACTCCAGCTTGTGCTCCAGATCCAGTTTGACGTCGGTGATGCCCACGCGTGATGGTGCTGACGGAATCTGCGGAAACTTGCGCATCAATGCCTGTCTTTCCACTGAAAAAAGACCTGAGCTGATGCTGCACCTTCTTCAGGGAATCCGCGTGCGACAACTGTCCGGCAGCAATCAGGCGACATTCTGCCGCTTCGATAGCGTCCAGAACACTGGTGTCCTGGTCTTCAGGCTTCTGCCTGGTAACCTTGGCCAGATCGTGAGTCGTCAAATAGACCACTGCGCTATTAAGCTGCTGCAAGCGCGCCATTAAGTGCAATAACAATAGCGTCACTGTGCACCAGGCCCTGGCTTGCGTCGCTAATTGTGCTGTCATCTATACCAAATGCATCGCGTATACCGGCGATATGCACAGGCTTGGACTTGCAAGAGGCGATGTAGTACAGCATTTGCTGCAGGTAACTGTCATAGTCGAGCGACTCATCGATCCGACTGCCATTTTCCCGCGCAAATTTGATTGCAAAGGCACCGGACTTGAATATCTGCGCAATGCACTCATCCGGCACTATCAGGCCACCAGCAATTCCCTCGCACAGGCCAATCATGGTGAACCAGAAGCGCTCAGGCTCTGTGCCGGCATACAGCGTCTGCATTTTTCGGGCAATACGCGCCACGGTTTTCATGCTCTCGCTGACATTACGCCTGCGCAGCGCCTGCTTCGCCATTTCCAGATACAAAGCCAGCATCACATTGGCCCGACTGCGAATTTCCTCATCAGACGCAGGCGTGGCATTGCTGCTAATACCAGCATTTTCAGCAATAGCCATGTGGAAGAAAAAGGCCCGGGGACGCGGTCTCTCGCCCACCCAACGCCGCAGGTCATTAACGAACTGCTCCAGACCGCGACCAGTATCCACGCGCAGGTTCTGGGTATGCTCCAGATAGGCGGGAATAATTTTCAGCGCCTGCATCAGGCCGCCCATGGCAAGCTTGCGGCGCTCACCGACCACTTTGTCCTTGTACAGAAAGTTAAGGCTGCGCTCCATTTCCAGCGTCAGCATCTCTGCCTTTCTCATCCCCAGTGCTCGCAGCGTGGAGGTGATCTGGTGCACTGACCACATGCAGCGCAGTAGCGCCTGCTTCTGAGCAGTATCGTTGCCATACTCAACCAGGGCTACCTCAGCAGCATCGGCCTGCGCGTTTATCAGTCCGATAACCCATTTGAGAGACACGATGTCCGGTTTCTTGTTCACTCGATCAACCTCCAGTTTTCTTATAAGCACATACGCCCGGCCACTGCAGCCGACATACATTCTGATTCAACCAGGACGCATCCTCTCCTGCACCGAGGACCAGCAAGCCGCCAACCCTCAGCCGATCCACGAGCTGATCAATAATCCAGCGCTGCCGTTCACGCTCGAAATAAATCAGGACGTTCTGGCAAAAGATGATGTTGAAGTCGGCGAAGGGAGCGCTATCCACATGCAGTAGATTACTGTGGAAAAAATGCGTTCTGGCGCGAATGTTTTCGGTCACCTTGCGCCGTCCACCCAGTTTTTCGTCCATATAACTGTCCCGAAATACCGGCGGAATTGAATTCATCGCCGCTTCCGGGTATATCGCCTGCTGGGCATGGTGGATGGCGTTGAAGCTGATATCTGTACCGATACCGTGCCATTGCAACCAGGGCTTGTGCCGGGAGACGACGCTTTCCACCACCATTGCCATGGAATACAACTCTTGCCCAAGGGAGCATCCGGCACTCCAGAAGGAAAGTTCGCTCGGTGCCGGGCCTGCGGTAAGCAGAGAATCCACATACTGGGCCAGGCAATCGTAGGCTTCCGGTTGACGGAAGAATCGCGTCTCCTTCACCGTGAGCAGCTCGATCAGGGCCAACCACTCCGCCCTGGCATTGATGCTGTCGTCAAATATTGCCAGATAACTCTCTACCTGATGAATACCCAGATACTTCATTCGCGTCTGGATGCAACCGGCAATCACGTTCTTCGTGCTATCAATGCTGATGCCCGCATGAGCGTGCAGCTTCTGCATCAGCATACCGAGTTGCTCACTCTTGAGATCGGGCGCGCGGCTAGCGGGCGCGCGGCGAGCGGCCTCGACTGATGACTGCAGTATTCACACAGAAGCCTGCGACAGTTTGGTTTCTTCCAGAGCTTTCATCTCGTCCTCGCGGTAGATTTTCCTCGCGCTCTGGATTTTCTTCAGGTCCTCGATCGCTGCCATGGTGCGCTCAGCTTCGCTGACCTCCTCAATCTTGAACTGACTGAGGCTGTCAGCCACATCGCGCATGGATGCTTTCAGGCTGCTCACGCCCATCTGGGTTGACTCACTGTATTCACTGATATCAAGGTTGCGCTCGCGTATCGCATCCATAGAACTGTTCATGTGCCGCGCAGTGGTAGCGGACTGACCGGCAGCGTCATCCACGGAGGTAATGATCTTGGTAATTGCAGAGGAACCTGCGTTGATTTCCTCCAGCGAGCTGTCCAGCCGGTCGATGTACTCAAGAATCGTCACCACGGTACCCACCGTGTTCTCCATACTGGACAGATTATCGGCGGACAGGTTCTGCAGCATCCGCACCTGGGAGATAATCTTGCGGCCTTCTTCCTCGGCTTCACGCATCAGATCGCCAATGGCCTCGGCAATCCCCATAAAGGGTCGGCCGTGTTCACCGGCTTTCTCCGCCTCGATACGGGTGTTGATCGCCACAACCGAGATTTTGGTGTTAAGCGCCTGGATATATTCCGCCGCCGCTGTCACCGATTGAATCAGTTCGCCCTGGCGCTTGGCGGATTTGGATGTCTCCTGCACGGATTCACGCACATCAGCCGAGGCCTTGGACATATCCTTGGTCAGCTCATAGCCCTGGGCAACGCGTTGCCTGTTGCGCTCCGACGTTCTGGCCGCCTCGGCGGTCGACTTCTTGATCTCTTCACTGGTGCGCACCATTTCGGTGGCCGCCGTAGTCGACTCAACAACAGAGCGGGTCAGTTCCCGGCCCTTCTCAACCTGTCCCTCGGCGATCACGCCGATCTTGGTGATGCCCTCGGTTGAAACCTTGAACGGCGTCTTGATGTTGCGAATCAGCTCACGCTGACGCTGGGTAGAGGCATTGATTTCCCTGGCGATATCCCGGGTTACGGAATTCTCCTCCGGTACCCGCACGGTCAGGTCACCCTCGGCGATTTTTACCAGGGCGCTGTTGATCTCGGCCACGCCCCGTTCCGTGTATTCCACGCGACGACGCTGACCGCGATAGGCCAGCAGCGCTACCACCAACACACCCGGCGCACCAAACATAGCCATTAGCGTGCCGGCTGCCAGCTCGGTCATAAAAAGCGCGTACGCCATACCGGCCAGGCACGCCAGGATGCCCAGACCGATGCCGATTACCCAGACATTGGAAAAATCGATTTTCATTGTCTTACTCATTGCCTTTCCCCTTGGTTGAAGAAACTTTTCCGGCGGACGCATTGGACAACTCCTCATCCGCCACTACCCTGTTAATATCAAGAACTGCCAAAAAATCACCCTTGTACATAAACCCTCCCAGCGTGTATTCAGCAAAGTCGGGATCAACCGGGTGATCCATGACACGTTCCTCGATTGGAAAACGCAGATCGCGCTGGACATGACTGATAGTGAGCCCGAAATACATACCTGGCCGGCGTATCACCATGCAGTAATCCCGTACTCGACCGATATACGGGCGTTTGCGAAACAGCACATCGCCACTGAAGATGGGCAGCAAACCACCTTTGAAGGCTGCCACGCCCAGCACCCAGGCCTTCGTGCCGGGTATAGTTGTTACTGCGGGCGTTTCGATAATCTCTTCCAGTTCACCTTCCCCGATCAGTAGCGGTACGCCGGCAATACCCAGAGAGGTTCCCACCCAGGTCAGTCGCGGCGCCGCCAGAGCGGGAGGCTGCCACGCTGTCATAGGCGTGCAGGCGCTCTATCAGTTCCAGGGACTGTAAGGCTGAAATACTCATGGCTACGCAGCCGCCTTGCGCTGCGTATGGTTGTAGATCAATTCGCGCAGTACGCTTTCCGGCGGAATTTTGGTGACGTGGGCGGTAGCGCCACGGGCCTGCCCCTTGGCGATATCGAAAATGCCATCAGAAGACGAGAGCATCACCACCGGTGTGCGTCTGCGTATCCTCGGCATTGCGAATCAGGGTACAGGTCTGGTAGCCATCCAGTTCCGGCATGGTGATGTCCAGGAATATCAGGTCAGGCTTGAAGCGGCGCAACATACCCAGCGCTTTGTAGCCATCCTCCGCACACTCCACCTCACAGCCCATGCTGCGCAATGTGTGGGACATCATCATGCGAATGGTTTTGGCATCGTCCACGACGGCAATTTTTACGCCGCTGATATCCAGTCGTTCAGTTCCGTTGGTCATTTTTTCCCTCACGTCTTTGTCAGTTATGCTGGTGGGTTATGGGATTACAGTATTTCCATGCAGTCCAGCACCGGCAAGGGAAAACTGGAGATTTCTCGGGAAACTCAACATTTTGGGCTGCTTGAAAAGGCGTGAAGGTGCGCGGAAAATGTCGTAACCAATTGATATATATTGTTTTATTTGAATAGTAGAAAGTTTCGAAGAAGGGCTTGCAATTTATGAAAGAAGGCTTGACTTGGAGTTTTTCGGAGGATTTTGCCCTGTTCTCAGGGGCGGTAAAGGGCCTCCAGTGCCAGTGCAAGCTCCGCCGGATCACCGGATCGCTGCACCAGACCGGTGTCGAGTGCAGCCTGTGGCATCGCCGGGCAGACAGCGCTGGTGGGGGCCTGGGCCCAGACGCGACCGCCCGCGGCTTCAAAGATGCGCAGGGACGCCGCACCGTCATTGCCCATACCGCTGAAGATGATGACGCCCACAGCAGGCAGTTTCGCAGCACTCAGGATCACCAGCAGTTCGTTGATATCCGGCGTGTGCTGCCCGCTCCACTCCTGGCGGGTAGTCGTCAGCTGGCCGAATTCATTCAGGGCCACTGTGTAGCGCGGCGAGATCATGACCAGCCGGGCCGGCGCCAGTGTTTGCACACTCCCGGCGATAGACAGGGAAAACTGTTTGTTCTGCAGCCGTAAAACGCTGCAGCTGATGCTGCTGGGCGGGATCCAGATGCTGGGCATAGATAAAGGCCACGGGCGGTGGCTGCGTGAAGGCATTGAGAAACGTCTGAATGGCACCGGTGGCGCCGGCGGAGCCGGCCAACAGCCAGACGCCTCGCACCTCGCGCCACCGATTCCGGCTGCCCGGACCATTCTGTGTGGCACTGCCCGACAGCGCCGCCTCCAGCTGCGTCATCAAGCCCTCGACCCACTGCGAGAAAGCCCTGCTCTGCGGCGGTGTCGGGAATATTGTCCGCCGGCAGGAGAAAGCAATCAGTGGTCAACAGCAGATCCAGAACGTCGTCGGCTCTGGCATCAAAAATCCACGCGTCCACCGTATTGCGCGCCAGCAACGAGCGCACGCGTGAAATATTCGCGGCGACATGCACTTCGTATCCCGCTTGCGCGAGAGCGGCGACCACAGCATCCCTGGCGGCGCCAGCCAGCACCAGCCCGATATTCGCCGGAACACCACTGTTGGCCGGGATCACTTTCAACGGCACCCGGAAACATATAGCTCTTGAACGGTTCCAGGTGCCCCGACTTGAAAATCGCGCAGCTCATAGATATTGAACTTGTGCATCAGCGTCAGGCAGCGCTGAAATACCTGGTCGGCCGCGTAGGCAGAAGGCGGTATGCCGTACTCGTCCGTAATCTGGGCAAAGATGGTGGAGGCAATTTCACGACGCGTCTGGTCCTCCCGATACAGGGTTTGGTTGACCGGCGATGACACAATGGGCGAGCCGTAGATGAGAAAGGCCTCCCAACGGCGCACATCCTGCCCATGGTCCAGCTGCGCCACCAGAAACTTCACCATGTTGTGCAGGTCGAGACGCGGTGGCAGCACATCTTTTTGCAGCCATTTGCGCACATCTGATTCGCGCCAGTCGCGATTGATTCCCAGCACACTGATGACGCGTCCCTCGGTCTGGGGGGGTGCCGCGCCCGCCAGGTCCCACAACATATTCAGGCGGGCGGAGAAACCGAGGCTGACCGGCAGCTCCCTATCCATGGTCTGCTCGAACGCCCGGGCGTAATCCTCCACGGTTTTCGTGCGCGGCAGCGCAGCCCCTGGTGCACGACCCTTGGAACGGCCACTTGTGGTTTTTACTGCCATGCTCAAAACCCCTTTTTACTGTCGCCGATTTCCCGCATGCGCTTCAGGTACGTGGGCGTCGATACGCCCATGATACTCGCTCGCGCAGCGGAACTTAGCGCTCCGGCCTGCGCATTCACGTGAGCCAGCAGTTTATCCGCCATCAACAACAATGGAGAGTCAGCTGACTGCGGCGACTCCCTGACCCATTCGCGCAACAGGCGACGGGGCTTCTGCCAAAGTGCACTGCCATTGCGCTCTTCTTCCCGTAACTCAATTTTTGGTAGCCAGCGACTGATATTGCGCGGTTTAGTGTGCAGAAATTCGCCCGTCTGGCGCAGGTCGCCGCGATACCTGTCCAGCGTGGCCAACACCAGCTCATCTTCCATCCAGGCCCCGAGGGGTTTAATGATATTCAATGCCAACAAATTGTGTACAGCCTCGCCAAGGGCAACATCCAGTCCCTCCAGCGCAGAGGGAACGTAAGTATCGGTCTTCACTATCATCCGCTTGCACTGTCGCCAGAAAGGGCATTGGCTCCGGCAGGTAGGGCGCCCCATCCGGATTTATGCCTTTGAACAAACCCAGGTCCACCGGCGTCAGCCAGTCCTTATCGGTTTTTTCCAGCGCATCATGAATGCACTGGCGCATTTCACTGATGTTTCCCGGCCAGTCATAGAGCAGCATGGCCTGCTCTGCATCCGGGGTAAAACCCTTCATATCCCGGTCGCGAACCACGCCCTCCTGGCCAAGAATTTTATGTGCCCAGCGCAACACCGCCTGCTTGCGATCCCTGATGGGCGGCACATGGATCGGATAACCGGCAAAGGCACTGGCCAGGGGCTCGGTCAGTTCACCGCGCCTGATCAGTACTTCCAGCTTTTCCGGAAACAGCGCGATCAACTTGATGCGCGGCAAATAGCGCGGCGGGCTCACATCAGCCAGCGTGCGCGAACTGATCTGGCGCGCCAGCTTCAGCTGCACCTCGGCATTCATCAGATGCGGCGACTTGAATACCAGGGTTTTTCCCTCGCCCTGGGCAAGCTCGCGCGCTATCCGGGTATTCGCCACACTGCGGCTGCGAAATTCCCGGCAGTCGATGGGCACGAGCATGTCAGTCGCGCCGCCAGATTCCTCGTGAATGATCCGCGCGACATACATCTTGCCCGTGCCGGCAGGCCCAATAATTGCCACCGGTATATCCAGCTTCGCCAGAAAAATAGCCTGGTCAACAGCGCCTTCCATGTTGTCGACCACATAGCCTTCAATATTTTTTTCAATGGGCGCTACTGGCGGTGCCGTCTTTTTCGGAAGCGGCTCTTTCTTTGCCACACCCTGCTCAACCGGGACCGAAGCGGCAGCAATGAAATGCTCATTGAGCACCCCGGCGCCACTCATCATCCTCCCTGTGATCAGCTTGTAATCATCTTCGGTCGCCACACGAATGGACTCCTTCGCGCCGCTGTACTGGGCTTGCAACAGTGCGTTGTTCGCCGCCAGCAAGGTCGACAGCGCACTGACTCCGGGTGACCTGTGTGCCAGGCCGACACAGATCCTGGCATCGGCGATGACAGTCCCGGGTCTGGTATGTATCCGGTGCAGGTGTGACAGTAATGCTCGACAGATATCCTGCGCACCGTCGATATCCATATCACGCAGCACGACGAGAATTGACGCCACAGACGCCGCCCCCACGGTGTCGGCCGTGCGCACGATTTCCAGCAGGCTGCTGCGAATTTCGTTCATCAGGCGCTCAGTTTCCGTAACGCCCCACTGCGCGTCGTAGCGCAGCTGGTCAACGCCCAAAACTGCCAGCGTACCGGAGGGGGCAATTGCGCCCGACACACTCAGTTGCTGTTCGTCCAGCAGCGGCCACAACAACAGGCTGAATGATGGCTCCAGTGTGGAAGCCAACAGCATACCGCCTACGACGATTTGCGTTGCCGTCCTGCCTGCGCAGGATAAACGGCGGCAGGGTAACGCGTCGGCCCGCCTGCACCGCGTGCGTCAATACGCTGCCTGAAACAGCCTCACAGGCGATTGCCCGTGTCCACAATTCACCCCGCAGCGCGGAGACTGCCACGCCGAGCAGGCTGGCGGCGGCTTGATTACACTCAAGGATTTCGCCGCTGTCGGCAGCAATCGAAAAGTACGCCTCGTGCAATCCTCCGGGCACTGAAACTGACTGCCGCGGATTATCGGATCGCCCCATGCTTACTCGACATCCGCGCTCTGTGGCGCTGGGTCAGGCTCGGCGAACTGCCGCATCACGTAGTCCACACGCTGCTCAGTGCGAAAGCGGCGGTTGCGGGTCATGCCTTCTATGTGGCGCAAGCGGGGCAACAAACCGCGACCATTGGTAATCTGGATCGCCAGGCCGGGCCGCGCATTCAGCTCCAGCAGTTGTGGACCCGCGAACTTGTCCAACACGATATCCGTGCCAATATAGCCCAGGCCGGTCATGTCGTAGCACTGCGCCGCCAGCAACAGGATGTCCCGCCAGCCGGAGATCTGGATGTCGCTCAGAGCCCGACCCGTATCGGGGTGCAACTTGATCGGGCGACCAAACTGCGCAGCCTTCAGGCAACGCCCCGTGTCCAGCGCCAGACCCACGCCCACCGCACCCTGATGCAGATTGGCCTTGCCATCGGAGGCATGGGTGGCCAGCCGCAGCATGGCCATAACCGGATAACCGCGAAAGACAATAATGCGGATATCGGGCACGCCTTCATGCGAGTAGCCGGCGAAGCAATCGTCAAACGCGATGAGATCTTCAATGATCGCCACATCAGAGGAGCCGCCGAGCGAGTAAAGGCCCGCGAGAATATTACTCATGTGGCGCCGGATATCGGGAATGCTCATCAACGCACCCGAGCTCCTGACGAACTGGTCTCCCTTGCGGCCAGTCACGACCAGTATTCCTTTGCCGCCCGAGCCCTTGGCCGGCTTGAGTGCGAAACTTTCCAGATCCGCCAGCTCGCGCTCGATATGGCTGATCTCATGCTGTTCGCGTACCACAAACTTCAGGCCCGGTGTCGGTACGTCATACTCCTGCGCCAGCAGTTTGGTTTTCAACTTGTTGTCGACCAGCGGAAAGAGCCTGCGTTCGTTATAGCGATTGATGAAATCCACATTGCGGCAATTCATGCCCAACATGCCAAATTCCCGCAAGCGCTTTGGCGAAACCCACGCCTTGCTCATCAGAGATCATCCATCGCCCGAAAGCGCCGCAGTTCGGACAGCTTGTAACCGGTGTACTGCCCCATGGCCAGGATAAGGGCCAACAACACCAGATTAAGCTCCGGAAAGTTGAACGTAAGGTGCGCGAGCGTCGGCATTTGCATGAGCAGGTACGCGAGGACCGCCACCAGCAGACTACCGCCCCCCTGCTTCATCACCTCGGTGGGGCCGTCTTCCTCCCACAGAATGGACATCCGCTCGATGGTCCAGGCGATGATGATCATGGGGAAGAAGGTGATGGTCATGCCCGTACTGTAGCCCAACTGGTAGCCAATGATACTGAAGGCCGAAATCAGGAATATCACCATGACGATCAGGGTGGCGATACGGGACACCAACAGGAGATTGAGTCGGGACAGGTAACTGCGCAATGCCAGGCCGATGGCAACGATCAGGACAAAGCTGATCAGGCCGGCCACCAGCGAGGTTTGCAGGAATGCCAGCGCGATCAACACCGGCATGAAGGTGCCCGACGTCTTCAGGCCAATCATTACCCGCATAAACACTACCACCGCGGCGCCGAGCGGTAACAGCAGCAGCAATTTGAACATACTCTGTTCTTCGATCGGTAAATGCTGCACACCCAGCCTTGCAAACAAGCTCTCGCTGTTCTTGACCTGGGCCAACTGTACAGCTGGAACCGTCTGCCTGATCATGGAAAAATGCACCCGGGATTCCGTTCCGCCGGCGACATCCAACACCGAAACTCCGCCGCGGTGCCATAGCAGCAAATTGGGCGGCACGCCAACTTCACCCGTCTGGGGATTGACCAACAACCACTCCTCCCCGGTATGGATCTCGACCATGGGCGTCAGGGTCTGCCTGCGCCGCGCATCCTCGAGATAGAGCCCCATCACCGAGCGCGACGCAATGTCAGCGCGATCCAGCAATTGCATCAACAATGTCGCCTGGTCTGTGCTGTCTGAGCGCAGCAGGGCCGTATTCTGGGAAGCGGGGCTATTGAGCAAATTGATCAATTCCCGTGTCATACTCTGGGCGGTGCTGGATTTCTCCCGGGCCCGGTCGAGTACCTCCTGCGCCGCCAGCTCCTGCGCTTCCTCCCAGTCCGCCGGATGCGCCTCACCAACGGGCTGGTCTGCAATACTGGAACCGTCACTGCCGGATTCGACTAACTGCGCACTGTAATAAAGCGACTGGTCGCCCTGCGCCTCGCGCTTGGTCCACTCCGCGCGCCTGTTGCCATTTTCCGCCAGGATAGCAAAGCCATACCCGGGTGAAGCGGCCTGTTCCTCAAACAGCTCAAAGCCAGGTAGTTGCTTGTCCGGCAGACTGAGACTGGCGCTGACCGGGCCACCGGTAGCCTCAAAATCGACCCTGGCTTCAACCAACCACACGGATTTTTCCTTTCCAGGCAGAAACGGAGTGCCCGTTGTCATGTGCCGGAGAATGGCAATCACGATCCCGCTCAGGGCCAGCAGGACAAGTATCGTGAAAAAGGTCCGCTTCTGGTTCACCGCGTGGCTCCTTTACTATCCGGACGGACTATCCGGCGATTTTTTGGGGAGCACGTACGGTGCAATATTTTTCTTGCTGACATCCACTATCATGACATCCTTCAGGATATTTCGACCTATCAGGGCCTGATACCCCTGATGGCTGCGGTCACTGAGGGTGAACTCTGCGGTCTGGTTGCTACGGCCGATAACAATGCCCATCTTTACCACAGGACGCCGCTTCGTTGCAGCGCTGCCGGCTTGCGATATCCCCACGGTGCGTTTGAGCCTGCGTTCCAGTGACTCGGGTGCACCTGTTACCGGGTTGATAATTTCAAAACGCACCCAGCGCCTGCCATCGCGTTCAAACAGCTCTATATTGCGAGCATCCAGTGAAGAGGTCTCTGCACCGGTATCAATTCTGGCCGTCAGGGCTAACTCCGGGTCGGGCAGCCAGACTTGCTCCAGTTGTCCCACTACCAGCTTGTTGGAGACTTGCGTCGGGCGGCGGACAGGCCACAGCCTTCGGGCAGTTGTTGACCACGGGTGGTGCTGCGGGGGTCTTCTCTCGCGACACCCTGAGACAATGACTCCAGTTGTTGCTGCTGCAGATCCAGCCGGCGCTGTTGTTCCTGTAATTGCGTGCTGACTGCCGCCTGGTTAGCCAAAGACTGCTCCATACCCGCCAGCAGCTGGTCCAGACGCGGGTCCTCGACCTTTTCAGGCAGATGCGGGGTCGCACATCCACCCAGAGCGCCAGCCAGCAGCAACATCGACACATACGAAAAAGGCTTACTTCGGTCGTTCATAGGAATCCAGGTTTAACACGATTACTTATTTTTAAGTTGTGCAACTCTACGGCCCACGACCTATAAAGTAAATTACCGGGCAGGGGTAGACGGGTTGACGGCAGCGGTTTGCGACCAGAGTAGTGTGAACTTGCGCAGCTCGATCAGCCAGTCCCCGGCACAGCGTCGCAAGCGGTCCTCATAAATAATTCCCATGTCGAGCTTGAGTGTATCGCCTTGCTCCTTGAACAGGTGTGATGCCAGGCAATAGGTCTCCCCTGTGGCAATGTCCCCATCTACCTCATACAGCGTATTGTGCACCTGGTGCAGGGTAGCGGAATATTTTTCCAGGGCGTGCATCATGTCCTGTATCGCCGCCAGGGACGTGACCACCCGGCCCGAGAAATCGAACACGGCATCCGCGCAGAACACCTCGGCAAAACCCGCATAATCCTTGCGATCAGCGCAACTGGCATAGCGATACATCAGTCGCTGGATCGCAATGTGGTCGGCTACTGTGATACTCATTTTTTTACACCCACATTACTGCAGCGCGAACAGCTGTTCTTTGGTAAAGGGGCGCAGTTCGCTCGACTCTCCCCTGCGCACCCGATTGGCCCAGTCAGGGTTGGCGATCATCGCCCTGCCCACTGCTACCAGGTCAAACTCGTCCCGTCCCATGCGCTCCAGCAACCTGTCCAGGGAGGCGGGCGCCGCTTCGCGGAAGGTCGCCTCGCCCGGCAGGGGAATAAAATCCGCGTCCAGGCCCACACTGCCTACCGTGATGGTCGGCTTGCCGGTAATTTTCTTCGTCCAGCCTGCCAGGTTGAGGTCGCTGCCCGCGAACTCCGGCTCCCAGAAACGGCGGGTTGAACAGTGGAAGATATCCACACCGGCGTCGCTCAGGGGCAGCAGGAACTGCTGCAACTCTTCAGGCGTCGTGGCCAGACGCGCCGCAAAATCCTGCTGCTTCCACTGGGAAAAGCGCAGGATAAGCGGAAATTCGTGCCCCACCTCGCGGCGCACGGCCGCGATGATTTCCCGGGCGAAGCGGCCCCGGTTGTCCATGGAACCGCCGTATTCATCGTCCCTGATATTGGTACCGGACCAGAAAAACTGGTCGATGAGGTAACCGTGCGCGCCGTGAATTTCCAGCGCATCGAAGCCCAGCGCCACTGCGTTGGCCGCGCCACGCGCAAAGGCGTCTACCACATCAGCGATATCGGAACGTGTCATCACGTGCCGCGCGACTTTACCGGGGATATTCATCCCGCTGGGGCTGTAGCCGTCAACATCGCCCTCTGGCGGGGTACCCGCCTTGCGCATGGCACCCACATGCCACAACTGGGGGGCGATTTTGCCGCCCTGCGCATGCACCGCATCTACCACGCGCTGCCATCCCGCCAGTGCCGCCGCGCCATGGAAATACGGCACGTCGGGATAGCCACTGGCGGCGATATGGTCGATACAGGTGCCCTCCGTAATGATCAGCCCCGTACCGCCCGCCGCCCGTCGCCGGTAGTACTCCACCACTGCGTCACCGGGGACGTTGCCCGGTGACTGGTTGCGTGTCATGGGGGCCATGACAATGCGATTGGGCAGTGTCATGGAGCCCAGCGAAAAGGGACGGAAAAGGATGCTGCTGTCAGTCATGTTAGATACTCAGGGTTGTTACTGTAGGAAATGCTTGAATCTTTTGCAACAGGCGAACAAAGGCCTCGGCCTCCTGCGCACCGGGGACCATGTACTGCTGCTGGAAATAGAAGGTGGGCACTGCATGGACCTCCCGGTCCAGCCACTGCTGTTGCTCCTGCCGTACCACGTTGGCGTAACGCGCATCGGACAGCACCGCTCCTGCCTGCGCACTGTCCAGTCCGGCCCTGCCTGCCACTGCAACCAGCACCTCGGGGTCATTCACATCTTCGCGGCGGCTGAAAAAAGCTTCAAACAGGGCCAACTTGAGTTCAGTCTGCCTGCCCTGCTCGCCGGCCCAATGCAGCAGTTGATGGGCGCGAAAAGTGTTGACCATGCGCATCCCCTCGAAGTAGTCGAAGGTAAAACCCAGTGACTCACCGAGCGCCGCGAGTCGCGCGCGCGCACCCTGGCTTTGCGCAGCCGAGGTGCCGTATTTCTGCGCCAGGTGCTCGCGCAGGTCCTGCCCTTCCCCGGGCATACGGGGATTGAGCTCGAAGGGGTGCCAGCGCAGCGTCACATCGAATTGTCCGGGCAGCGCTGCCAGCGCCTTCATCAACTGCTTGTAGCCGATGATGCACCAGGGGCACACCACGTCCGAGACGATATCCACCTCTAGCTGTTGTGCCACGATTTCTCCGGTAAGTCTGCTGGCCAGGCGCCATAATAGTGTCAAATTACCACTGAAGCGATACGCCAATGCACCATCAATGCGCCATCGCCAATAACACCGGGCGATCCGCCCTCCCCGATTATCTCTACTTTTCTCCAGTTTTTGTTTTGTCTTTGTTCCGGCCGCTGTTAAAAACACTACAGACCAGTGCCCGTTGTGTGTCGCTACACTGCGGACGATGACGTGTAGGCACTGGTCGAAAAATGGCTTCAGCCAAAAGGAGAAAGACATGATGAACATCATTGAACACGACGCCCAGGGCGCCAGCATCCACCTGGACCAGCGTGAATTGTTGCTGGTCATGGCACTGATACAGGAAGGCAGGCAGTCCTTCGGGTGCAATACCGACACCGGCAAGGCGCTGGATGAACTCTTCAGTACCGCTAACGTGCTGGTGGAAGAGGCGCGCCGCGCGGCGCTGAAGAAGACCATGGTGCGGCAGAAAATCAGCATGGTTGCCGCGCTTGAAAACGCACTGCATAAAGATGCGTCCAACGGTTAAACCACTGCCCACCAGAATTTAACGTACACGACTTTGCCCTGAGTCGTGCCCGGTTCCATCTTCCCGCTGCTTCCCGCTACCCCAATGTCCGGTCCCGGACGGCTCCGTATAGCCTGAGCACACTTTTGCCTCTATCATTGCGACCACTCAGATAGCATGACGCAGTGCATCGCGCAACAGAGGAAAACGGCAAATGAGAGCAGATCCCGAAGAATATGTGCCTCTGGATACGCGGCGCAGCAGGGTGCCTGTTGTCGAGTTATTGCTTGCAGTGGCCGTCATCGCCGGGCTGCTGATTTTCTGGTTTTGGACGGATACACAGGATAAACAAAAGCCAGCGGCGACCGTTGCTGAAGCACCTCCTGTCGCGGTTGCCGCGTCCCCGCCCGAGTTACCCGCGACACCCGATATTCCGCAACGTACCGAGCCTGTCACCACAGTCGTGCCTGACGCTACTGGCGTGGTAGCGGATGCCGAGCCTGCCAGGACAACTCCGCTTACGCCGCAGGAGGGTGACGCAGTGTTGCGTCGGCAACTGGCCGCAGCGGGGGCAAAACCCATTCTCCTGCGGATGCTGAGCGAGCAGCAACCGATGGAAGTGAGCGCGGCGCTGATCGACGGCCTGGGGCACGGCGTAATCCTGCGCAAATTTTTGTCGGGCAGTCTACACAGCGAAGGCTTCAGCGTGGTGACACAGGACGATGGCATCTATATGAGCCCCACCAGCTATCTGCGCTACGACGCTTTCGCAGATGCCATCGCAGCGCTTGACATTGGCGTTCTGGTGAACACCTTTCACATGCTGCGCCCGGTGTATGAAGAGGTCTACGGATATCTCGGACTCAATCCGGACGATTTCGACAACGCCGTCATCCGTACTCTGGATCTGGTTCTGGCAACTCCGGAAATAGGAGAGCCCATTGCGCTGAAACCCAAATCTGTGATGTATCTCTATGCATCCCCATCGCTGGAGAGTTTGCCCGAAGTACAAAAGCAGCTGCTGCGCATGGGACCGGACAATATCCGTCGCATCAAACAGCAGGCGCAGCTTCTGCGTGATGGTTTGCTGGCGCAGTAAGTTCGACGCTCAGCCGGTGATGCGCAGTGCCCGCGTCTCGTCATTCAGCCGGCGCGACAGTTCGCGCGCCAAATTGCAGGTCAGCTTATGTCTGATATCGATATCCAGCGCTGCAAATGGCAACTCCAGGCAATGCACATCGCCGACCGCGCGCGCAGCTCGCGGAGCGAGGTTCTCCGCTCACCAGTGAAAACTCGCCAAAAGACATGTCGGCGCACAACGTTATAAGTCGCAACTCCTCGCCGCCCTTGGTCTTGACCACCATATCGACGAGCCCGCTGAACAGGAAGAACAGCGAGTCACCGGCGGCACCGGTCTGGAATATGATTTCATCGTCGGCATAACGCCTGCGGATACCGACGCGATGGATGAACTCGAAATCCGCCTCCAAAAACTGGTGGCACAGGTCCTGCCGCTCCAGCGATGACACTGGTCACATCGCCCGGTTCCATGCTCTCGGTTCTGCAGCAACTGATCCTCACACCACTCCAACGCACGATCTGCCTCGGCAAACCGGTGCATCTCATTATTTCGGCTTTCGCCAACCATTTTTTTCAATGCGCGCCGGAATTGGTACTTGTCTTCGGTACCGGTGAACAGCAGGCATTTATCACCGGTCATATTATTCGCCAACAGGCTGGACAACAGACGAGTCGATGCGGTATCGATATCAACGACACGATGAAAATCCAGAATCAGGAAATCCGTCTTTTCCCAGTTATCGGCAACGTCTCGAATCAGGGCGTCGGTCGAGGCAAACATCAGTTCGCCCTGCAGTTCATAGACCTGGATGCGGTGCCCTTCGCGCTTCAGGAAGCTGGCGCTGCTCGACGTAGCGCCGGCGCTCGCGAATGAATCATGGATCCGTCATAGAACACCCGTACAACCGAGGTGGAAGTGGCGCGCGCCACTTTGAGCAAATGCAGGCCGAAATCCCGCGACAAGTGCCTCGCATACGCGCAAGCCACGTACGCTATTGCCCTTGGGGTCCAGCAAGGGCGAAAACACACCCAGTCCGAACTGGCCCGGCAGCACCGCCATGATGCCGCCGCCCACGCCACTTTTGGCTGGCATACCGACGCTGTAAACCCAACTGCCGGAATAGTCGTACATGCCGCAGGTGGTCATCACACTGAGCACTTTCTCCACGATACTGGTTTTTCAGGGCGACCACTGAGGTAATCGGATTGACTCCACTATTGGCCAGGCACGCGCCCATCAAGGCGAGATCCTGCGCGGTCACATTGATCGAACACTGGCGAAAATAGAGATCGACAACGTCCTCGGGCACACCTTCGATGATGTCGGCGTTACGCAGCAGGTGCGCAATCGCCCGATTGCGATGCCCGGTATCGCGCTCCGATGCATAAACTTCCTTGTCGATTGTTACAGGATGTCCGACGTAATCTTCAAAACGCCGCAGAATACGATCGAGCTTTTCCTCGCTATCGACGCCGTTAATCAGGCCCGTGGTCGCAATCGCTCCTGCGTTGATCATCGGGATTTAACGGGCGACCGGTTTCCTTGTCCAGGCTGATGGAATTGAAGGCCTCGCCGGAAGGCTCCACCCCGACTTTTGCCAGCACTGCATCAACGCCCTGATCTTCAAGCGCAAGACCATAGGTAATCGCCTTGGACACGGATTGAATGGTAAAACTCTGCAAACTGTCGCCGACCTGATAGACATGGCCATCCACGGTCACCAGTGCGATACCAAACCAGGCCGGATCGGCCCGGGTCAGTTCCGGAATATAGCTTGCAACCTCCCCTTCAAAGATACTGGCGAATTGCCGATGCAATTCCTCCAGATAGGACTGGATAGACGACTTGATGGTAAGAGTGGGTAAAGTCTTGTGGAGAGTACTGATTCATACGCCCTGGTATTTAGCTTGCGCGAGTATTCGATCATCAACATTTAGCACGATTCAGAGCAATATTCATACCACAGTCTGAATGGCATTTTCGGGCCCAGCAGTCCTAACGGCAACAATGCGGTGCGCGCCCTACTTCGGTGCGGTGCCGCGCTATTACGGTGCATAGTGCTCTTTGACTCAAAGCATATCGCGCAGGCGAAAATAGAGCATGCCCAGCGCCACCATCTGGTTGCCAAATGTCTGGCTGAAGGGTATGCGGCGATGCGGCATTTTGGCGAATACATCCATGCGTTCAAAGGTACCGGCCACCGCATCCGCCATAATCTCACCGCATGCATGCGTCAGGCTGACGCCGTGGCCGCTATAGCCCAGCGCATAGAAGACATTGGCGCCAATTCGGCCCAGCAGTGGCACCCGGTTCACCACAATACCAATCTTACCGCCCCAGGCGTAATCCACGCGCTTGTCGGCCAACTGCGGGTAGATCCTGCGCAGGCGCGGCGTCATGGCGCGCTCAATGCTGCGCGGCTCGCGACCGGAGTAATTGCAGCGCCCGCCGAACAACAACCTGCCATCCGCAGAGAGGCGAAAATAGTCGAGCACGTCGTTCTGGTCACAGATCGCGAGATCCAGCGGGTTGATTTGCGCAACTTCCGCTGCGCTCAGCGGTTCCGTGGCCACGATAAAGCTGCCGGCGGGAAACACCAGGCCCGACAACACAGCCGGCTCCAGGTGCTGGTAGGCATTGCCGGCCAGCACCACAAAATCCGCCCGCACACTGCCCTGGGCAGTCCTGACGAGAGGCCGGGCACCGTGCTCGATGCCGGTGACTTCGCTGCCCTCGTAAATGGCGACGCCGAGCCCGGCAGCGGCCCGCGCCTCTCCCAGGCACAGGTTAAGGGGATGCAAATGTCCGTTGCGGTTATTGAGCAGGCCGCCCAGGTATTTATCCGTGCCCAGCAGTTCGGGCAACTCTGCGCCTGGCACCAGACGCACCTGGCCCTCCATGCCCCGGGCGCAGAGCGCTTCATGCATCCGCTTCTGCTGTTCCAGGTGGCGCGGCTTGAGCGCCACATCCATATAGCCGTATTTCAGGTCGCAATCGATCGCGTACTGCTGCACGCGCCGGGCAATGATGTCGTGCCCGCGATAGCCCAACTCGAACAGGGTATCGGCATAGGCAGCGCCCCAGTATTTTTCCAGACCGGGCCTCACCGGGCAGCCCGCCAATCATCTGCCCGCCATTGCGACCCGGAAGCTCCCCAACCAACCCTGTTCTGCTCCAACACCGTCACGCTGTAGCCGCGCTCCGCCAGGGTCAGGGCGGTGGCGATGCCGGTAAAGCCCGCGCCCACCACACAGACGTCGCAGCTCACGTCGGTGCGCAGGGATGGATACTCCATGGGTTCGTTGCACGTTGCCGCATAATAGGATGAGCAATGTGCTTGCGGGGAGTTCATTGGAATCGCGGCGGGCTCCCTTCCCGTATTTCTATCCAAAAATTTTAATGTCGTTATAATGCCAGCTAAATAACAGCGTTCCAAGCCTGACTCAGGACAGCGGCACACAGGTTTCCACGCGGGGGAGATCCACAATAAGGCACACACCGGGCCATCCAGGCGCAGCGCAGGTGCCTGCTGATCGATGCCACCATGAGCGCGATTTCGGGACACGGCCCGGACGGAAGGTGATACCCCTGTGGACATCGCTCGCGCTATTTTTGCTTATTTTCAGCTGTGGCGCTGCGGCCGAACCTGCACCCACACTCAACATCTACAACTGGGCAGACTATATCGATCCCGCGCTGCTGGATGAGTTTGAGCGCGAATACGGCATCAAGGTGAATTACGATGTCTACGACTCCAGCGAGATGGTGGACACCAAGCTGATGACGGGCCACACCGGCTACGACATCGTGTTCCACGCCAGCTCCTTCTCCGCGCGACTGATTCCCATCGGGGTGTATCAAATCGTCGACACCTCGCGCCTGCGCAACTGGCGGCACATCGACCACGACCTGGTGGACAAGATCACGTTGGACTACGGCGCCGAAATTGCCGGCATCCCCTATATGTGGGGCACCACCGGGTTCACCTATAACCGGGACATGATTCTGCAGCGGATGCCCGATGCGCCGCTGTCCAGTGCCGCCATGATCTTCGACCCGGCGATGGTGGCGCGCTTTGCCGACTGCGGCGTCAGCCTGCTCGACGACCCTACTTCCGTCATCCCCATGGCCATGATCTACCTTGGTTATCCGGCCAACTCCGTGGATCCGGACCAACTGCGCGACGTGGAACAGCTACTCAAGTCGGTGCGCCCCTATATCAAGTACTTCAGTTCCAACAAGACACTGCTGGACCTGCCCAGCGAAGAAGTCTGCGTCGCCATGAGCTGGTCCGGCGACTACTGCCGTGGCGAGTGACCGGGCAGCCGAGGCCGGCAAGGACATCGACCTCGGCTACACCATCCCCAGCGAGGGCAGCGTCGACTGGTACGACCTGATGTACATACCCGCCGATGCCCCGCAACCCGGACAACGCCTACCTGTTCCTGGATTTCATGCTGCGCCCGGAGGTGATCGCGCGGGCCACCAACTTCACCGGCTACGCCAACGCCAATCGCAGCGCCACGGCGCTGGTGGACCCGGCGATCGCCGCCGATCCCGCCATCTACCCGGACGCAGAAACCCGGACAGCGCCTGCACGCCTCGCAGATTCTGGCGCCCAAGCTGGAACGGCTGCGCTCGCGCACCTGGACCAAGGTCAAGAGCGGACTATGACACCAGCCGATACTACCGGCGCGGAGTTCGTCAACACGCCCTGGAGAGACCCGCGAGCAGCGGCCCTTCATCGAGATCGAGGGCCTGACCAAGCGCTTCGATGACTTCATCGCGGTGGACAACGTCGACCTGAAAATCTACCGGCGGGAGCTGTTCACCATCCTGGGCGGCTCCGGCTGCGGCAAGACGACACTGCTGCGCATGCTGGCGGGTTTCGAGAAGCCCTCCGCGGGACGTATCCGTATCGACGGCGTGGACGTCACCGACCTGCCGCCCTACCAGCGCCCGGTCAACATGATGTTCCAGTCCTACGCGGTGTTTCCGCACATGAACGTGAAACAGAACATCGCGTACGGCCTGCGCAAGGAAAAGCTGCCGACGCAAGGAGATCAAGCAGCGCGTCGCCCAGATGCTGGAACTGGTGCAGCTGACGGGCCTGGCCAAGCGCAAGCCGCACCAGCTCAGCGGCGGCCAGCGGCAGCGCGTCGCACTGGCCCGCGCCCTGATCAAGCAGCCCAAGGTGCTGCTGCTGGACGAACCGCTGGCCGCGCTGGACAAGAAACTGCGCGAGCAGACGCAGTTCGAGCTGATGAACCTGCAGGACAAGCTGGGCATCACCTTCGTGGTGGTGACCCATGACCAGGAAGAGGCCATGACCCTGGCCAGCCGCATCGCGGTGATGGATGCCGGCGATTTCGTGCAGATCGGCACCCCGACCGAGGTCTACGAGTTTCCCCGCAACCATTTTGTCGCCAATTTTTTCGGCAGCATCAATATCTTCGACGCCACGGTGCAGCGCTGCGACGGCGGTGCAACTGACGGTGGTCCTGGACGGCGGCGACACGCGGATCACCACCCGCGTACGACGGGCAGCTCGCCGTCGGCAGCCACTGCATGATCGGCGTGCGGCCGGAAAAGATTGCTGATCAGCACAGAGCTCCCGAGCCGGACGGCCTCACGGTCACGCGCGGCGTGGTGGAGGATCTGGCCTACAAGGGCAATCGCTCCATCTACCGCGTGCGCTGCGCAGAACGGCCGGATGATCCAGGTCAGCGCCCAGAACTCGCAGCGCTCGGCCCACTTGCCGCTGGAGTGGGACGACGAGGTCTACCTGAGCTGGGCATCCGACTGCAGCGTGGTGCTCACCGGCGTGAACGGCATCGTCCATCCGGGCGGGGCGACCGCCTGTGGCGCGGGGATTGTCATCGGCGCGCCCTACGCCTGGCTGCTGCTGTTCTTTCTCGCGCCGTTTGCCATCGTGCTTGAAGATCAGCTTCGCCGACCCGATCGTGGCGCAGCCGCCGTTCACCGATTTCTTCGACTGGATCGGCGGACGCGGGCCACAGGGTGCTGGCCTCCCTCGACAACTACCGCTTCCTGCTGGAAGACAACCTGTACATCGTCAGCTACCTGCGCTCCATCAAGATCGCCCTGATCTCCACCGTGCTGTGCCTGCTGCTGGGCTTCCCCATGGCCTACGCCATCGCCCGCACGCCGCAACCCTGGCGCAACCTGCTGTTGCTGCTGGTGATCCTGCCGTTCTGGACCTCGTTCCTGCTGCGCATCTACGCCATGATGGTCGTGCTGGGCCAGCACGGGCTGGTCAACCACCTGTTGCTGTCCCTGGGACTGATCGACGAACCCCTGGCCATGCTCTACAGCAACGGCGCCGTGTACCTGGGGATCGTTTACAGTTACCTGCCCTTCATGATCCTGCCGCTGTACGCCAGCCTGGAAAAACTCGACCCGGATGTGCACGAGGCCGCGGCGGACCTGGGCGCCGGCCCCTGCGGGTGTTTCACGACGTCACGCTGCCGCTGGCCATGCCCGGCATTATCGCGGGCTCGCTGCTGGTGTTCATTCCGGCGCTGGGCGAGTACGTTATTCCCGGCGCTGCTCGGCGGACTGGACACCCTGATGATAGGCCGCACCCTGTACGAGGAGTTTTTCGTCAACCGCGACTGGCCGCTGGCCTGCGCCGTGGCCATCATCCTGCTGCTGATTCTCATCCTGCCCATCATGCTGTTCCAGCACCTGCAACAGGAGGACTGAGATTTGAAGCGGCCGTCGACGTTCCTGTACTCGGTGCTCTGTTTCGGCTTCGCCTTTCTGTACATTCCCATCTTCGTACTGATGGCCTACTCCTTCAACGACTCCCGCCTGGCGACCGTGTGGGGCGGCTTCTCCACCCGCTGGTACAGCGCCCTGTTCGAGAATGAACAGATCCTGGGCGCGGCCCTGCTCAGCCTGGAGATCGCGCTGGTCAGCGCCACCTGGCCACGATACTGGGCACCCTGGCCGGGCTGGCGCTGAATCGCGTGGGGCGTTTTCGCGGGCGCAGCCTGCTCACCGGCATGATCGCCGCGCCCCTGGTCATGCCGGATGTCATCACCGGCCTCTCGCTGCTGTTGTTGTTTGTCAGCCTGCAGGAACTCACCGGCTGGCCCGGCAGTCGCGGCGCCAACACCATCACCATCGCCCACATCACCTTCTCCATGGCCTACGTCGCGGTGATCGTGCAGGCGCGCCTGGCCAACATGGACCAATCCCTGGAGGAAGCGGCCATGGACCTGGGCGGCCGGCCCTTCGCGGTCACCCGCGATATCACCCTGCCGCTGATCGCGCCGGCCATGGCCTCCGGCTGGCTGCTGGCCTTCACCCTGTCGCTGGACGACCTGGTGATCGCCAGTTTCACCTCCGGCGCCGGGGCCAGCACGCTGCCCATGGTGATCTTCTCCAAAGTGAGACTCGGGCGTGACGCCGGAGATCAACGCCCTGACCACGCTGGTGATCGCGGCAGTCACGGTGGGCGTGGTGATCGCCGGCTGGATCATGGTGCGCCAGCAGCGCGCGTTGACGTCACCGCGCTAAACCCTGCGCCACTGCAGCCGCGCCCGGTTTGCAAAACCCGGGGATTAATTCCAGCCGTCTTCAGGGCCAGTAAAACGCTCCAGTTAATAGCGCGACAGTGTGAAGATTTATCTAGACAGCACATAGATGCAGTGCCACACTTATCTAGACAGCGTCTAGTTCGGAGCATCCCATGCGTTATTCGAGCTTTTATACCACTCTCCCGGCAGTTCTGCTGAGCCTGGGTCTGGGTGTAACCGCCTGCGGTGGTTCGAACGCCGCTCCGGAGGCGGTTGCGAAACGCCCCGCCCCGGTCCGGGTGGCGACCGCGGCCCCGGCCGAGTTTCTCAGCCAGATCAGGACAGTCGGGAGGGTGGAGCCGGATCGCACCTACGTGCTCGCGTTCAAAACCCCGGGCGTCGTTTCCGCATTGCACGTCCAGGAGGGCGACGCAGTCAGGAAAGGCCAGGTGCTCGCTGAACTCGACCCCAGGGACGTCAATGCGCAGTTGCGCCAGGCACAGGAAGCCGCCGACAAGGCCGACCGCGAACTGGCTCGCATCCGCCAGTTGCACGCCAGAGCCTTCGCGTCCAATGCCGAACTGCAGGATGCGCAGGCGAACGCCAAGTCCACGCGCGCCACTGCGCAGGCAGCGCTCTCTGATCGCAGCTATGCCAGCATCGTCGCGCCTTCCGACGGCATCGTGCTCAGGCGCAGTGTCGAAGCCAACGGGGTGGTCGCCGCCGGAGCGCCGGTCATGACCCTCTCCGACATGAGTGAGTCCTTCGTGCTCGCGGCTGGCCTGGCCGACCGCGACGCACTGCGGGTGGCTCTTGGCGATACCGCGGAAGTCACCTTCGACGCCTTCCCCGACCAGGTTTTCACCGCCGCAGTATCCGAGATCGGCGCCGACGCGGATGAGCGCACCGGCACCTTCCAGATCAAGCTCAGGATCAGCGCAACCACAGCGAACCTGAAAAGTGGACTGGTCGGTCGCGCGGCGATCACGCCGTCCACTGCATCCGGCGTCGATGTGGCGATTCCGGTGGACGCCATCCTCGAAGGCCACGGCGACCAGGCGATTGTCTTCGTGGTCGACCCGGCCACGGGAGCCGCGCGGCGCACCCGTATTGCCACCGGCCGCCTGTGGGGCGATATGGTTGCCGTCACGTCCGGCGTGAAGGCGGGCGAACAGGTCGTGATCGATGGGGCTGGCTATCTGTCGGACGGCGAGAAAGTCCTTATCTCCACAGCCAGCGCGGAGTAATGCCATGAATATCGCCGGCTTCGCCGTTCGCAACTGGCAGTTCACGCTGGTGCTCACCCTGCTGTTTGCCGCGCTGGGCTACAACGCATTCCAGTCAGTGCCGCGTGCCGAGGACCCGAGTTTTGACGCACCGTTCTTCACCGTCATCACCATCGCATCCGGCATGGAGGCAACCGAGGTCGAGAAACTCATCACGGACCAGATAGAAGACGCGTTCAACGAACTGGACGACGTCAAGGAGATCGAATCGACCACCAATGCCGGCGTTTCGCTCGTCCACGTCGAATTCGACTGGGCTCTGCCAGACATGGACCGCAAGTATGACGAGATCATTCGCGAGATGAACCGCCTGCGGCCGGAGTTGCCGCAGGCCGTGAACAGCGTAACTGTCCGCAAGGGCGAGCCGGGGCTGACCAACATCGTGCAGTTTGCGCTGGTTGGCAATGTTTCCTACCGCGAACTGACCGACCGCGCGCGCGACCTGAAGGACCTGCTCGAGGGCGTGGACGGCGTGCGGCAGGTCGAGGTCTGGGGCGCGCCGGAGCCCGAGGTGCGCGTTGCGCTGGATCTCGCGCGCATGAGTCGGCTCGGCGTGTCCATCGATGACGTCACGCGCGCTGTACAGGGGGAGAACGCCGAAATCCCCGGCGGCGCCCTGCAAGCCGGCGGCATGCGCTTCAATCTCAAAACCACCGGCTCGTATGACAGCCTCGATGAGGTGGCGGATACCATCGTCGCGGCTGCGGGCACCACTGTCGTTCATGTACGCGATGTCGCGCGATGTCGCCTGGGCCGAGGAGGAGCACGTCTACACCACGCGCTTCAACGGCGCCAGGGCGGTGTTTATCACTGCCAACCAGCGCGACGGCCAGAACGTGTTCGATGTGCGCGACAGCATTATGAAGCAGGTACAGGCGTTCTCCGCCACACTGCCGGGCGAGTTGCAGTTGGTCACCGGCTTCGACCAGACGGAGGCGGTCGCCAAGCGCCTGAGCCAGCTCGGCAAGGATTTCCTGATCGCCGTCAGCCTGGTGCTGCTGACACTGTTACCGCTGGGACTGCGCGCTGCACTGGTTGTCATGTTCTCGATTCCAATGTCGCTGGCGCTCGGTATCTGGCTGCTGCACTACGCCGGTTTCACGCTGAACCAGTTGTCGATCTCGGGCTTTGTGCTCTCGCTCGGGCTGCTGGTCGACGACTCCATCGTGGTGGTCGAAAACATCGCCCGGCATCTGCGCATGGGCAAGACACCGGTGACCGCCGCTATCGAAGGCACCAGACAGATCTCGCTCGCGGTGGTCGGCTGCACTGCGACCCTGATGCTGGCCTTTCTGCCGTTGCTGTTCCTCCCCGAGGGTGCGGGCGCCTTCACCCGCTCGCTGCCGGCCGCAGTGCTATTCACCGTGATCGCCTCGCTGTTCGTGTCGCTGACTATCATTCCCTTCGTCGCCAGCCGCGTACTGAAGGAAGAACCGCACGCCGAGGGGAACTGGCTGCTGCGCAACCTGATGAAGGGCATACACGCGCTCTATCGCCCGCTGCTGCATCGGGCACTGGCCCGCCCGCTGGCCACCTGCCTCCTTGCGCTCGGTCTGTTCGCGCTCACACTGACACTGATTCCCGGCATCGGCTTCAGTCTGTTTCCGCTCGCCGACTCGCGCATCGTGATGATACAGATCGAACTACCCGAGGGCGCCTCTACTGCCAAAACCAACAAGGTGCTGGAGGCTGTCGAAGAGGAATTGCAGAAGTACCCGGAAGTCGAGAACGTGATGGCGAACCTCGGGCGCGGCAACCCGCGCGTCTACTACAATGTCAACCAGCGCGAACTGGCTAGCAACATCGCGGATGCCTTCGTGCTGCTGAAGGCCTACGAGCCGAACCGCACACCCGCGATGCTGGATGAGTGGCGCACCACGTTCGACGCCTATCCCGGCAGCAAGATTCTGGTGAAGTCGATGGAGAACGGCCCGCCGCTGGATGCCCCGATCGCGATCCGCGTGCGCGGTCCCGAAGTCGAGGGCGTGCGGCGTATCGCGGCGCAACTGGAGGAACTGATCGGCCAGGTGCCGGGCACGCGCGATGTCAACAACCCGTCACGCGCCACGCGCACCGACCTGAAAGTGGATGTGGACGAGGCCAAGGCCGCGCTGCTCGGAATTGCGCCGGGCACGGTCGACCGCGTGGTGCGCCTCGCGGTGGCCGGTGAATCGGTCGGCGACTTTCTGGACAGCGACGGCGAGGCGTATCCCATCACGCTGCGTTTGCCGCTGGCTGCGCACCATGCGCCGGATATCCTGGACGAGATCTATATCCCGACCGCCAGCGGCGCCGCGGTACCCCTGGCGCAGATCGCCGCGTTGCGCTTTGACGCCAGCCCGGCACGCATCGACCGCTACGCTCGGCTGCGCTCGGCGACAGTCACGGCCTATGCGCAATCGGGATACCTGACCTCAAACCTCACCGCCGACCATCATGCAGCGGGCGCAGGCGCTGGACCTGCCGCCAGGCTATGAGATCGAGGCCGGCGGCCAGTCCGAGGCGAGTGCCCAGTCCTTCTCCGGCATGGCCAGCGCTGCCCTGGTGGCGCTATTCGGAATCTTTGCGGTGCTGATCCTGGAGTTCCGCTCGTTCAAAACAACATTGATCGTCGCCAGCGTTATTCCGCTCGGCATTCTCGGCGGCATATTGGGACTGTGGGTGTCCGGTTACACGCTGTCGTTCACGGCCATGATCGGGATGATCGCGCTGGTGGGCATCGAGATCAAAAACTCCATTCTGCTGGTCGATTTCACCAACCAGTTGCGCGCCCGGGGCACGCCGCTGCGCGAGGCGATAGAAACTGCTGGCGCGGTGCGCTTCCTCCCCATCCTGCTGACTTCGATAACCGCCATCGGCGGGATGCTACCGCTGGCCCTGCAAGGTTCCGGACTCTACTCGCCGTTGGCCTGCGTCATCATCGGCGGCCTCATTACCTCCACATTGCTCTCGCGTCTGGTGACCCCGGCCTGTTATCTTTTACTGGCACCGCGCGATGCAGCTCCCACACCCGCGGGGATACCAGCCGTCGCACTGGCGGCCAGGGAATAATAAGAAGGAAGATTAATCATGCAACCGATTGTCGAGCGGACGTATCACCACGGTGACCTGAGAGCGGCGCTGCTGGTCGCGGCACGCAATATTGTCGAAGAGCAGGGCGCTGACGCATTCACCCTGCGCGAGGCCGCGCGCAGGGCCGGCGTCAGCCACGGCGCACCGGCGCATCATTTCGGCGACAAGACCGGGCTGCTCACGGCAGCTCGCGGCGCAGGTGATGCTCGACCGCGTGGAGCAGGTGGAAGCCGCACAGCGCGCCGCCGGTTCCGATCCCCTGGACCAGCTGAAGGCCTGCGGCATGGCGCATATCGACTTCCTGATCTCCCACCCTCACCTGGAGGGCCTGTGCTGGCGCGACAATCTGATCAACCGCTCCGATCCAGCGCTGCAGGCGGTGTTGCAACGCATGACTGCCGGTCTCATCGAGACGATGAGCGCGGTAACCGGCAAGGCGCTCGTACCCGACAAGGAGGCAAACCCCTCCACGCTGCTGGCCATCTCGGTTGTGCACGGCTTCGGCAAACTGGTTAACGAGTATGTCATCCTGCAGAATGTACCGGAGCATGAGCGGCGTACGCGCGCACTGGCCAAGGCGGACGAGATGCTGGACCTGGTCAGCACAGCGTTTGGAGCCGCGCGCCAGGAATAGGTTTCGCTTGCGCGACTGGAGCCGCGCCCGGTTTCGCCCTACCATAACAACCCCCGGCCGCTATTACTCACAAGTACGCACGAGGCAGCATGCAACAATCCCGCGCTCCGCGCCGCTTGTTTGACGACATCGTGGCGCAACTGCAGTCGCGCCAGACGGAGCAGGCCATTGCCAGTTGCCAGGCACTGCTCGCACGCTATCCCGAAGACATCAATATCCTGGGCTTGCTGGGCGCCGCGCTGGGCGATGCGCGCCGCTTTGACGAGGCGGAAAAAATTCTCCACAAGGTCATCGACCTGGCGCCCACGTTCGCCAAGCCCTACGAGGATCTGGGCACCTTGTTGATGCAGCAACACAAGGCGCGGGAGGCACTGCCGCTACTGGAAAAGGCCGTGCGCCTGGACCCGCAACTGGAAGAGGCGCACTTCCAGCTGGGTAAAGCACTGGCCCAGCTGGGGCGTGGGCGGGACGCCGACGCCTCCTTCGAGCGCTGCTTTGCCTTGTCGCCGGTGCGGCGCATGATGGCGCTGGCGGCGGAACACCACAAAGCCGGTCGCCTGCAGGATGCGGAACAATTATGCCGCAAGGTGTTACAGACCAATCCCCGGCACGTCGACGCGCTGCGCATGCTGGGCCTGATCGCCGCCGCCTCTGGCGACCTGGACGACGCGGAGCACCTGCTGCGCCAGGCGCTTGCGTCCGCCCCGGACCATACGCCGGCAATGTTCGAGCTGGGCCGGGTGCTCAAAGAGCTGGAGCGCCCCGAAGACGCCATCGTGGTGTACCGTGAGCTGCTCGCCCTGCAGCCTGACAACCCCAAGGCGCATTATCGACTGGCCGGAGCGTTGGCGCCGGCGGCGCTGAACGAGGAAGCCGCCGCCGCCTACCGCCGCTGCCTGGAACTGGCACCCAAACACGCGGGGGCCTGGCTGGGTCTGGGGCATATGCTCAAAACCCTCGGGGACCAGGAGGAAGGTATCGCCGCCTATCGGCGCTGCATCGAGCTGGAGCCGGACTTCGGCGAGGCGTATTACAGTCTGGCCAACCTCAAGACCTACCGCTTTGATGACGCCGCCATCGAACAGATGCAACGGCAACTGGAGCGCGCCCCACTCAATGACACCTCCCGTGTCAATTTCCTGTTCGCCCTGGGCAAAGCGTTTGAAGATCGCAAGGATTACACTCAGGCCTGGCGCTACTACGAAGAAGGCAACGCCACACAGCGCATGCTGGTCAGCTATGATCCGGTGCAAACGGAAACCATCAACGACGAATTGATCACGTTTTTCAATGCCAGTTTTTTTCACGCCACCGCCGGCCATGGTCACCCGGACCCTGCGCCGATTTTTGTAGTTGGGCTGCCGCGCTCCGGCTCCACCCTTATCGAGCAGATCATCGCCAGCCACAGCCAGGTCGAGGGCACCAGCGAGTTGCCCTACATCGGCCGCCTCACTAAATCACTGAACCACAACCGCGCCGATGCGATGCGCTATCCGCAGGTGCTGGGGGAACTGCAGCCCCGGCATTTCCAGCGCCTTGGCCAGGACTATCTGGAGATGGCCGCACGGCACCGCGTCGAGGGCACTGCACGCTTTATCGACAAGATGCCCAACAACTTCCCCAGCGTCGGCTTTATCCACAGCATCCTGCCCAACGCAAAAATCATCGACGCGCGCCGCCACCCCATGGACGCCTGCGTAGGCAACCTGCGGCAACTGTATGCACGCGGTCAGAACTTCAGCTACGACCAGAACGACATCGGCGAGTACTACCTGCAGTACCTGCGCATGATGGCGCACTGGGACGAGGTGTTGCCGGGGAAAATCCTGCGCGTGCAGTACGAGGACGTGGTCGCCAACCTGGAAACGCAGGTGCAGCGCATTCTCGAGTTTCTGGAGCTGCCCTGGGAGGATAACTGCCTGCGCTTCCATGCCACCGAGCGCGCCGTGCGCACGGCCAGTTCGGAGCAGGTGAGCCAGCCTATCTATGACTCAAGCGTGGGGTTCTGGCGGCACTACGAATCCCACTTGGATGAGCTGCGGGAGATACTGGCGCCGGTGCTGGGCGAGAGCGACGGCACTAGAAACCGAATCGAACGGCCACACCTCCAGACCGTGGATGGCATTGCGGATGTCGTGGCTCAGCGTGACCACGCTACGGGTACGCGCCATTGCCAGATCATGTAATGCAATGGTCGAGGGCGATGAGCCGGCCGCCACCAGCGTATCGTCGATGACACACAGACCGCGCCCGAAACCCAAGCGGGCGATGCGCGAGTCATCCATATCGGTGTGCGTCAGCTCGGCTTCAGCGATGATTGGCACCGCAAAGCTGATCTCCCGGCCCGGCTGCACCAGGCGCACCCTGTCTGCGGCGGTGTCATTGAACAACACGCCG
>CAWJQO010000010.1:0-160903 GCA_963844975.1 uncultured Gammaproteobacteria bacterium
CCCGGGAAAATACCGCCGCGTCCGCATAGCGCAGCGCCGAAGCAATTTCCGACAAAGGAACTTCTGTATTCTCCAGAAGCTGCTTCGCGAGCTCGAAACGCGTTTGACTGACGAGCTGCTGCAAGCTGGTCCGCTCGGCAGTCAGCCGTTTGCGCAATGTCCGCTCGTGCATGCCGAACAAGAGCGCCACGTTCTCGGCAGACGATGTGCCGCTCAGTACCATCTGGTGAAGCGCGCCCCTTACCAGGTCGGCAAAGCTCATCGTGCTGTTGGCACGAGTCTGCTTGATGGCCTGCATGATCAGCTCGCGCAGGTTGGGATCCGCACCGGCGATGGCGTGGTCAAGCCACGATGCTGCGAACACGATGCCGGACACCTCGGCATCGAATTGAATGTTCGGACCAAAAAGGTGCCGATAGGGACGCTGATCCTTCGGCCGAACATACGAAAACTGCACGCGCAGCGGCTTCCAGGCAGCTCCGCAAATCTCCTTCAATGCCCTGTACCCGATTGCAATGGCGACGTCGTAAAGGTGCGCGGCGCCGGGTGTCCCGTGTCGATATATGGAGTAGCCCAGTAGCACATGTGACTCGTCCAGATTGATCAATATCGGGACAGCCCCGCGATCGTGCAGGTAGAGATGCAGAAGAAGCGCCCGCAGCGCCTCGCCAACGGTTGTCGAATTGCGCATCAGGTATCCGATGGCACCGAGCCCGTCCAACTCGAATCGCTCACCAACCAGCAGACCGAAATGGGCACAGGCCGTTGCCATTGAGCATTCGCTAAGCAAGCGGCCAAGCGCTTCGAAGGCGATCTGGTTCTCTGGATTCTTGAACGTGGAGAGCGGAACCCCGGCCCGCACGAACGGGAGACCTGGTGCGACCCCGAAGTTCCGCAAGAGGTCTGGAATCGCAGCGACAGGACCGATCCTGACTTCACCCGCGGCCGCAGCGGGAAGTTGGCTGGTCGGGGCGGTCCTACCCATGGCGACATCCTGCGCGGACTCGGGCTCGCGGCTCTGCTCGCTGCCATAGGACCTGCCAGCAACAGACTGTTTTGGTCTAGCCATACAGCAACCTCCAAGCTTCCGACCGAATCAGGGGATGCCGGGCCAGATCGCATGCGATTATCGTAGTCGCGCGCCCCAAGATCGGTCAATCGCCGGGCCGGATTTGCAAAGTCCGTTTTTGGACGGTCTGTTAGGCTTACCAGCAATTTTTTACAATCATCGCGTGAAACCATTGCGCGTAAGGAGACAGGAACATGACGAAACACGCACTGCTGGGCGCAATTCTCGCCGTCGCACTGACTGCGACGGCTTCCGCACAGACTTTCAAGATGACGACTCCGTTCGCGCCCGGTGTCGCCGTACCTGACAAGATCGAGTCGTCGATCGGTACCTTGAACCTGGACTATGGCTACCCGTCGGCCGAGACCGTCGAAAAGATCTACGACAACCTCGACCGCTCGCGCGCGCTGCAGGCCTATCTGCTGGCGATCCCCATCGTCAACCAGGCGGGCATGCGCGATTCAATTCGCAAGTTCGGGCCCGACAACCAGACCGACGTGATCTGGGAAGACCTGGTCGATCCGAGGACCGTCGAGCTGACGGCGAACGACAACACGATCTACAACTTCATCTGGGTCGACACCAGCAAGGGGCCGTTGGTGGCCGAGATTCCGCCCAAGGTGCTGGGGCTGGTCAACGACTTCTGGTACAAGTGGGTGGCGGACGTTGGCATGACCGGCGCCGACAAGGGCGCCGGCGGCAAGTACCTGCTGCTGCCGCCCGGATACAACGGCGACATCCCGCCGGGGTACCACGTCATTCGGCCCAGCACCTTCGGCAACTGGCTCGTGTTTCGCGCCTTCCTGGTGGACGGGTCAACCGGCCCCGGCGTTGAGTCGGTCAAGAAAAACCTGCGGATCTACTCCCTGGCCGACGTCGCCAATCCGCCGCCGATGAAATTCGTCAATGCCTCGGGGGTTCCCGCGAACTTCGTCGCACCGGGGGACTATTCGTTCTGGACCCTGTTGAACCAGGTCATCCAGGAGGAGCCGGCGGAGGGTTCCGATCCCACCACCCTGGGCTTGTTTGCATCGATCGGCATTGTCAAGGGCCAGCCCTTCAATCCCGATGAGCGGATGAAGAAGATCCTGACCGACGCCGCGAATATCGGCGCCGTGACCGCGCGCACCATCGCCTTCAAGATCCGCTCTGAGGAGGCGTATTTCTATCCCGACAGTGCATGGCGCCTGCCCTTCTTCGGCGGCTACAAGTTCGAGGTGGCGCCCGGTGTCAGCAATCTGGATGGCGCCGCCTTCTACTACTACTTCGCGACCGGCGTCACGCCTGCGATGGAAGAGAAGATGGTGGGCCAGGGATCGCAATACCCCTGGTCGGTGCAGGATGCCCAGGGCAATCCGTTCGATGGCGGCAAGACCTACAAGCTGCGCCTGCCGCCGAACATCCCGGTCAAGGATTTCTGGTCGGTCATCGTCTACGACAACCAGACCCGCTCAATGGTGCAGACCGACCAGAAGGCCCCGAGCGTCAGCAGCCAGAACAAGGGGGTCAAGATCAATGCGGACGGCTCGGTGGATGTCTACTTCGGACCCAAGGCACCAGCGGGAATGGAGAATAACTGGGTGCAGACGATTCCAGGCAAGGGTTGGTTCATGATCCTTCGCCTCTACGGGCCGCTGGAGCCGTGGTTCAACAAGACGTGGAGGCCGGGCGAAATCGAGCTGCAACCCTGAACGCAGCGCCGACAGTCCTCTCGACGGGCGCCCCGGCGCCCTATTGATCGATCTGCAAAGGCAAGGCGCCTGTATTGGCCAAACACCTTGCCCCGTCGGTTCCACCTTCAGCGGCCGCGAGCCGCGTATCAAACCACTACAGCGGCATCGCGGCATTACTGGTTAGAGCGTGGCTAGTCGTCGCTGCCCAGCCAGTTGTAGACCAGCCCGGCCAGCGCCGCACCGACGATGGGGGCGACCCAGAACAGCCACAGCTGGGAAATCGCCCAGCTGCCCTGGAACAGCGCCACACCGGTGCTGCGCGCCGGATTGACCGAAGTGTTGGTCACCGGAATACTGATCAGGTGGATCAGGGTCAGGCCCAGGCCGATGGCAATCGGCGCCAGGCCCGCAGGCGCGCGCTTGTCGGTGGCGCCCAGGATGATGATCAGGAACATGAAGGTCATCACGACTTCGGTGACCAGGGCCGACTGCAGGGTATAACCGCCGGGAGAGTGCTCGCCGTACCCGTTGGAGGCAAAACCCGCCGTCACATCAAAGCCCGCCTGGCCGGAGGCGATCACATACAGAATGCCGCCGCCCGCCAGACCACCGAGTACCTGTGCCACGACATAGGGCAGCAGTTCTGCGGCGGGGAAGCGCCCCCCCACCATCAGGCCGACAGACACCGCCGGGTTGAGGTGGCAGCCCGAAATATGGCCGATGGCGAACGCCATGGTCAGTACCGTGAGGCCGAAGGCCAGGGAGACGCCCAGCAGGCCAATACCCACGTCGGGGAAGGCCGCAGCGAGTACCGCGCTGCCACACCCACCCAGCACCAGCCAAAAGGTTCCGATAAATTCTGCACCCAGCTTTTTGCTCATGCCCATAGATGGCTTCTCCTTTTGATTTGTTGTTGCGTACTTTCGTACGTCCTGAATCCTAGCATAGCTCAGTGAAAATACGAGCGGCCAAAACGACCCGATTGGGTAGGCCACTGGACAGAATTACATCTCCCAGGTCAGGCCCTGCGCCAGGTGGCGCAGCCCTTTTGTCCTGGACCCGAGGCGACGCAGAGTTCGATTTCACGCAGGTCATCCCCGGCACTCTGTCTCGACCAGTTGCTGCAAAAGATAGCGTGAGAACTCCTCCACCGTGGCATTGCGAATGGGCAATACCAATGTGTCACTCTGCAAAAACAGCATTTCCTGGCCTGCGTAGCGTTACACGATAACAGGCGCCAGCCTCCGCTATCTGCTGGTGCGGGGACTCGCCGGCCAGCAGCATATATTCATCGAGAGCGGCGCACAGTCGGGCCAGGCGCTCCTTGTACACGTTGTAGTCCGCGGAGAAGCCATTGCTGCCCATGGGCGCCACAATTTTTGCCGACACCGAATAATTATGGCCATGCAGGCGCTCGCGTTCAGTGGCGGAGAAAATAGTGTAATGGGCCGCCGAAAACTTGTGGCTTTCCTTATCGATATACAGTGTGGTCAATTGTTCCATGCTGACAGTCTAACGGAGCTGCAACTTGACGTCACCGACGAAATCGCGGAGCCTCTCATGATGTGGCACGTGCGCTGCGCGGCACAGCGGCGCCAAGAACGTAAAGGACTCAGTATATGAAAGTAGCCATCATCACCGGTGCCAGCGCGGGCATCGGCAGTGCGACCGCCCGGGCCTTCCTCGATGAAGGCTTTGCGGTCTACAACCTTGCCCGCCGGGCATGCCCGGTCCAGGGGGTGACCAATCTGGCCTGTGACCTGAGCAACGAGGCCGCTATTGCCAGCGCCTGCGCCACCCTGGAACAGGCAGTGGCGGGCTGCTCCGAGGTGGCGCTGGTGCACAACGCCAGCCAGATGCTCAAGGACAGAGCCGACGATTGCGCCAGTGACAAGCCTGCGCCAGGTCATGGCAACCAATGTCATCGCGTGTGAACAGCCTCAATCAGCGCCTGCTGCCGCTGCTGCCGCGAACCTCGAGCGTGCTGTATGTCGGCTCAACCCTGGCAGAAAAGGCGGTGCCGGGTGCCTTCAGCTATATCGTCAGCAAACACGCCCAACTGGGCATGATGCGCGCCACCTGCCAGGACCTGATGGGCAGCGGCATCCACACAGCCATGATCTGCCCCGGCTTCACCGATACCGAAATGCTGCGCGCCCACCTGGGCAGTGACCCTGACGTAGCGGCGGCGGTCGCCGGCATGAACAGTTTCAACCGACTCATTGCGCCCGAGGAGATCGCCGAGTTGATCCGCTGGGCCCATCACAATCCGGTGATCAATGGCGCCGTGCTGCACGCCAACCTCGGCCAGAAGGAAAGCTGAGGCATGATAGCCAGCAAACTGCCCGCGGTAGGGACCACCATTTTCACCCGCATGTCGGCGCTGGCAAATGAATGTAATGCCCTCAACCTGTCCCAGGGCTTCCCGGATTTCGATGCTCCGCAGGCATTGCTGGAGGCCATGGCCAGACACGTCAGGGCCGGACACAACCAGTATGCGCCCATGGCCGGCCTGCTCTATCTGCGCGAACAGATCGCAGCGCAGTTGCTGCAGTACCGGGGCGTTAGCTGCGATCCGGACAGCGAGATCACCGTGCTGCCCGGTGCGACCGAAGGTATCTTCTGTGCCGTAATGGCCTGCGTTCGCCACGGCGATGAAGTCATCGTGTTTGACCCCTGTTACGACAGCTATGAACCGGCCATCGTGCTGGCCGGTGGCCGCGCCATCCATATTCCACTTGCGCTGCACAGCTTTGGCATTGACTGGCAGCGGGTGGCCGCGGCGATCACACCGCGCACGCGCCTGATCATGGTCAATTCGCCGCACAATCCCAGTGGCGCGACGCTATCTGCAGAGGATCTGCTGCAATTGCAGGCCCTGGCGGAGCAGCACAATCTGCTGGTCATCAGTGACGAGGTGTACGAGCATCTGGTGTTCGACGGCAAACAGCATCACAGTGCACTGCAGCTTCCCGCGCTGCGCAAGCGCAGTTTCGTGCTGTTCTCCTTCGGCAAGACCTTCAGCGTGACTGGCTGGAAGACCGGCTACTGTGTCGCCCCGCCGGCCCTGACCACGGAATTGCGCAAGGTGCACCAGTTTGTCTGTTTTGTGGCAGTAACACCGGTGCAGTATGCGGTGGCCGACTTCATGGCGGCCGAGCCCGATTATCCGGCTACCCTGCCTGAGTTTTACCAGCGCAAACGGGACCTGTTCTGCCACGCGCTGCAAGACTCCAGATTCACGCTCACGCCCAGCGCGGGCACCTATTTCCAATTGCTCGACTACAGCGCGATCAGCGCAGCGCCAGACGCTGGAACTGGCCGCTGGACTGGACGCGCCAGCACGGCGTCGCCTCCATCCCCATTTCAATCTTTTACGAGGAACCGCCCGCGCAGCACTATCTGCGTTTTTGCTTCGCCAAAAATGACCAGGTGCTGCTCGAGGCGGCTGCACGCCTATGCGCAATCTAGCTGTCACCCTTATCCAGTGTGAACTGGCCTGGGAACAACCGGCAGACAACCGGCGCCAGATCGGTGCGCTTATCGACCAGCTCGAAGGCAACTACCGACCTCATCGTGCTTCCCGAAATGTTCACCACCGGTTTTTCGATGAACGCGCTTGGCAATGCCGAGGAGCCAGGTGGGGCCACCGAGCAGTGGCTGCTGCAGGTGGCCCGGCAACGGGATTGCGCCGTGACTGGCAGTATCGCCGTACACGCGGGCGACGGCGTCTTCAATCGCATGCTGTTTGCTACGCCCACGGGTGTGCAGCATTACGACAAACGTCACCTGTTTCGCATGGCGGGCGAGGATCAGCGCTACCTGCGCGGGCGAGACGCGGGTTGTGGTGGCATGGCGCGACTGGCGCATCAATCTGCAAGTCTGTTACGACCTGCGCTTCCCCGTGTTCAGTCGCAACCGCGACGATTATGACTTAATCCTCTACGTCGCCAACTGGCCGCAGCAGCGCCGCTACCACTGGCGCCAGTTACTCATCGCCAGGGCCATCGAGAACCTCGCCTGTGTAGTGGGCGTTAACCGCATCGGGGCAGACGCCAGGGGTCTCAGCTACAGCGGGGACAGTCTGGCAATCGCTGCGGACGGTAACATTCTGCTGGATGCCCTGGACGAAAACGGCGCCTTCCAGGTCATCCTGGACAGCGGTGCGTTGCACACCTACCGGGAGGGCTTTCCCTGCCATTTGGACGCAGACCGCTTCCAACTGGAATGACTCACCAGCCCAGTGCCTCCTTCACGAAAGGAATAGACAAGGCGCGCTGCTGTGCGAGCGAAGCTTTGTCCAGCTGATCCAGCACTTCCAATAGCTGCTCCATCCCACGGGGCGCACGACTGACGATATAGCTGGCAACGCCCGGCGACAGGTGCAGACCCCTGCGGGCGGCACGAAATTGCAAAATTGCGGCTTTATCAGCGTCATCACCCTGCGCTAACTGATAGACGATGCCCCAGGACAGGCGCGAGCGCAGGTCCGCCAGATTGACCTGCAGGGCGCGCGGCGCGGCAGCGCCAGCCACCACCAGGCGGCAGCCGTGCTGGCGCGCGCTGTTGTAAAGATTGAACAGCGCCAGCTCCCAATTGGCGTCTCCGAGCACTGCATGAATGTCGTCGATACAGATTCGAGCAACGTGTTCCACCCCCTGCAACACGTCCTGCGCGGGGTACTGGCGCAAGTCGGCCAGCGGCAGATACAGGGTTTCGGCCGCAGCCACATGGCAACTCGCCTGCAACAGGTGCGACTTGCCGGTACCGGCTGGCCCGTAGAGATAGATGACGGCTTCCCCGCCAGGCTCCAACTGGCTCTGCAGGGCACTCACCAGCGGCTGCACTTGCGGCAGAGCCAGAAAATTGTCCAGGGTGGCATCGTCACGCAGATGCACTGCAAGCGACAGCTGCTGTTGGCGGGTATGCCCCGCCGCCTGTCCAGTGAGCTCTACTTCCGCCACTGGTAATTCAACTGCGTATTCGGACTCGAGCTCAGTCTCAGATCCAGGCGCAGGGATCGGTGTTGGAATCGGCAGGAGCCGATTATTGAGCTCAATAGTGGCTGCCAGTTGTGATGCATCTGCCTGCGCCTGCAGACGCAATTCAATGCGGTCGCCCTGCACCTGCTCCAGATTGGCATGATCGACCAGCTCCAGACTTTCCAGCCATTTCACAATGGCTGCGTAGTCGGCATAGCTCGACACTCCGCTGACCGATATGCGCACCCCGCGCGTCGCCACCACCAGTGGGTGCCACCGCATAACGGCCAGCCAGTTCACCCGCGACAAGATCTACCCCTTCGCGCAAAAATGTCTGCAGGTCAGGCACCGTAACAGAGCGATTGACAGGTTCGTCCTGGTGAAAATAGCTCCAATCCCCGAGGGAATTGCCATCGCTAAGGCGTCGCCAGGCGACCCGCGACGACATTACCCACGTTGTAACGGACCGAAGCAGCCTGGAGTACGGTGGCATCCAGGCGCCAGGCGTCCTCGGGGCTCACCGCTGTCGTATCAGCCAGGTCAAACACCGGGAGTTGCACCGGCACGCCGCGCCGGGAAAACTCCTCCACCAGCATCTGCGCCTGCTGCGGCGCGCTGTCCTCGATTGATAAAATGCCTGCCCTGCTCATCCTCCACCACCACCCAGGCCAAAACCGTCGGCCGATTGGCCGTCCACAGAGGGGCGCCCGCCCGTTTCACCAGATTCGTCACATAAGGGCCATCGAATTCAAAACGCAGGGAGAGCCCCGCTGCGGGTGCTTCACCCCGCTCATAGCCATACTGCTGCACATGGTTGCGGGCATCGTCCAGGGCAGCCACAATGACCGGCTTCTGCAGCAAATCCCTGGAACCCGACACCTTTCACCAACACTTCAGCCAGCGCCTCCCGGGCCGCTGCCGCCAGTGCCTCGGAACTCTGGTTGGCCACGGGCACGGTCGCCGAGTGCAGGTCCGCAACGACCTCCGCCCGGGAACCCACCGCCACCAGGACCAGCAGCGTCCACAACAGCGCTACGCGTGTCTTTCTCACAGCATTCTCCAACCGTCAGCAGCAAGACGTGCATTGTAGCAGCACTGACCTGCACCGGGCATAGTGCGAACACAATGAGTGCGCTGGCGCAGCATGCACGATAAAATAGCCGGCACTGACCCACGACCCAATCTTTTACTGGATGCCACGCAATGAGCGATGACACAAGGGAAGACCGCCCTTAGCTACAAGGACGCGGGCGTTAACATCGACGCCGGCAATGCTCTGGTCGAGCGCATTAAAAAAGTCTCAGCCCGCACCACACAGGCCCGAGGTGCTGGGCGGCCTGGGGGGATTCGGCGCGCTGTGTGAAATCCCCGCCGGTTACCGGCAGCCGGTACTTGTTTCAGGCACGGATGGCGTGGGTACCAAACTGCGCCTGGCCATGGACATGGGCATTCACGATACGATCGGCATTGACCTGGTGGCGATGTGCGTTAACGACCTGGTAGTGGCCGGCGCGGAACCGCTGTTTTTCCTCGACTATTACGCTACCGGGGCGCTCAACGTGGATACCGCCGCCGAGGTGGTCACCGGCATCGGTAAAGGCTGCGAACTGGCCGGTTGTGCCCTGGTCGGCGGAGAAACTGCCGAAATGCCCGGTATGTACCACGGCGAGGATTACGACCTGGCGGGATTTTGTGTCGGCGTCGTGGAGAAAGCAGACATCATCGACGGCAGTAGCGTTATCGCAGGCGATACACTGCTGGGCATTGCCAGCAGCGGACCACACTCCAACGGCTATTCGCTGATCCGCAAAATACTCGAGATCACTGCCGCCGACCTGCAACAACCGATGGGCGCAACGACGCTCGGACAGGCGCTGCTGACGCCCACCACGATTTACGTCAAGGCCATGCTGCAGCTGTTCACGCAAGTGCGGGTAAAAGCCCTGTCCCATATCACCGGAGGCGGCCTGCTGGAAAACATCCCGCGGGTTCTGCCCAAGGACTGCAACGCCCTTATCGACACAGGCAGCTGGCAGTGGCCCGCGGTTTTCCAATGGCTGCAGGACAAGGGCAATGTCGAGATGAAGGAGATGTATCGCACCTTTAATTGCGGGGTTGGTATGGTGCTGTGTGTGGCGCCAGCAGGATGTCGAGAAGTCCCTGTCCATGCTGGCAGCGGCCGGACACAGGGCCTGGCAGATCGGGCGCATTGCCGCCGGCGACAACCGGGTAGAACTGCTGTCGTGAGTCCGCAGGCGCAACCGGGCCTGGCCGTTCTGATCTCAGGGCGCGGCTCCAATTTGCAGGCTTTTATCGACGCCTGCGCCAGCGGCGAACTGGCCGCGCAGATCAGCGTCGTCATCAGCAATAATCCGGGGGCGGCAGGTCTGCAACGCGCAGCGCGTGCCGGACCTCGCCACCCGCTGTATCGATCATCGCGACTACAGTACGCGTGAAGAATTCGATCAGGCGCTGGTGCATGAACTCCACGCCCACGCGGTGGACCTGGTGGTGCTGGCGGGTTTCATGCGTATCCTGACGCCCGTATTGATCGAACCGTTTCTCGGTCGCTTGCTGAATATCCATCCATCGCTGCTACCGAAATATCCGGGGCTGCACACGCATCAACGCGCACTGGATAGTGGGGACACGGAGGCGGGGGCGACCGTTCACTTCGTCACGCCACAACTGGATGGCGGTCCGCCTGTGCTGCAGGCGCGCGTGCCGGTGCTGCCCGGCGACACCGCTGACACCCTGGCCGCGCGCGTCGCCGTGCAGGAGCACATCATTTACCCGCTTGCCGTGCGCTGGTATTTGCAGGGGCGTCTGGCACTGACCGAGAACAGGCGCCACGCTGGACGGCAAGCCGATCCCCGCGACGGGCATCCGGTACTCGCACGACCTGCGCTAGCGGTAATCTTGCAGCAGCTTGTTCACTCGGGACTCAACCCGGGAGTCAAGTTGGCGACACTGGACATCCCCTGTTCATTCCTGCCATCGGCTCCGGTACTGGGCAATGCCTATTCACGCTTGCCATCGGCTCCGGCCGGGAAGGCCTTTTCACCTGCTTCCCCGATACTCGCATGCGAAAAGGCCTTCCCGCCCGGATCCTTGCTCCTGTCAGTACATGCAACAGCGGTACGAGTGATAATCCGGAATATGGTTCGACTGATGGCACGGAACGAGGGTTTGGGTGTCGGGTGTGCAATTCGTTGGCGAGTATCGGGGAAGCCGGCGAATTGCACACCCGACGGCCGAACCCGCTAGCATGAAGACCCAATATGCACTCCGAACCTGAACCACAACCCGAATGATCGACTTCGAATCAAATCAGCAGACGTTGCTGCAAACAACCTGGCGGGTTACCAGCCGGCGCTGCTCAGGCGCGGGGCAGCGTTACGCCCCGCTGGCCCTGGTATTTGCCGCCGCGGTCCTTGTAACTCACCTCGCAGACCTCATCGGATTCGAAGAACAGCATCTGCGCCACGCCTTCGTTGGCGTAGATTTTCGCTGGCAATGTGGTGGTATTGGAGAATTCCAGGGTGACGTGTCCCTCCCACTCCGGCTCCAGCGGCGTGACATTCACGATGATGCCGCAGCGGGCATAGGTGGACTTGCCCAGGCAAATGGTCAGCACATTGCGCGGGATACGGAAGTATTCCACGGTACTGGCCAGCGCAAAGGAATTCGGCGGAATGACGCAGACATCACCCACCACATCGACGAAACTGCCTTCATCAAAATTCTTGGGGTCTACCGTCGCCGAATTGATATTGGTGAACACCTTGAACTCGCGGGAACAGCGCACATCGTAGCCATAACTGGACGTGCCGTAGGAAATCAGGCGTTCGCCGCCGCTGGAGCGCACCTGGCCCGCTTCAAATGGCTCGATCATGCCGTGCTCGGTGGCCATTTTGCGAATCCACCTGTCTGCTTTGATACTCACGCTTTGCTCACCTGTTGTTCAATTCAGTCGTCAGAAATTTTTATCTCGGGAAATTGGCGCACGCCACTATCCCTTTGCCCGGCCAGCGCCTTCTGTACCGCTGCCGCGGCCTCAAGATAGAGTTTGGCCTCCGCTGATTCCGGTGCGGCAATCACCGTAGGGCGTCCCGCATCCGTCTGCTGCCGTATCGAAAGGGTCAGCGGCAAACTGGCCAGCAGCGGCACGCCGTAATCCTGCGCAATACGATCGCCGCCGTGTTCGCCAAAAATATGCTCGCGGTGCCCGCACTCGCTACAGATGTGCACCGACATATTTTCTATTATGCCCAGCACCGGAACATCCACCTTGCGGAACATCTCGATACCCTTGCGCGCGTCCAGCAGGGCAATATCCTGCGGCGTGGTGACAATCACCGCGCCTGACACCTTGGCTTTCTGCGACAGGGTCAGCTGAATGTCGCCTGTACCGGGCGGCATATCGATGACCAGATAGTCCAGCTCGCCCCACAGGGTTTGTTCGAGCATTTGCGCCAGGGCGCCACCGGCCATTGGCCCGCGCCACACCATCGGCGTGCGTTCATCCACCAGGTAGCCCATGGACATGGTCTTCAAGCCGTAGGCCTCCACCGGCAGCAGATACTGCCCACCCTGCTGCTCAGGGCGACGGCCTGCGGGAATTCCCAGCATCAACTGCTGGCTGGGCCCGTAGATGTCAGCATCCAATAGTCCGACCCGCGCGCCCAGTGCCTTGAGGGCCAGCGCCAGGTTAACCGCCGTGGTGGACTTGCCCACGCCACCTTTGCCGGAGGCGATCGCAATAATGTGTTTAATCTGGTTCATGGGTACCTGTGCAATGCGCTGGACCGTGACAGTGGGGTCAGCATTTTCCGGAGGGCCAGTATAGGGACATGCAATGCGTTCAACAATGCCGCAATGGCCTGTCGTGATGTCTGCGCCGACGGGTGAACTGGCGCCACAAAAACGCTATAGTAACGCCCCTTTTTCCCGAACAGACAACTACCATGGCGGCACCGTCACCAAGCAAGAATCCTGGTCACCAGCGCATTGCCCTATGCCAATGGCTCCCTGCATCTGGGACACCTGCTGGAACAGGTACAGACTGACATCTGGGTGCGCTTCCAGAAGTCCCGCGGCCACCACTGCGTTTATGTCTGCGCCGATGACGCACACGGCACCGCCATCATGCTGACAGCGGAAAAACTCGGCATCAGCGCCGAGCAACAAATTGCCACAATCCAGCAGGAGCACATGCGTGACAGCGCCGGCTTCCTCATTGGTTTTGACAACTTCCACACCACCCACAGCGAAGAAAACCGCTTCTGGTGCGAGGCTATCTACCAGCGCCTCAAGGACAATGACCATATCGCCTCAAGGGCGATTACCCAGGCCTTCGACCCCGAAAAACAGCTGTTTCTGGCTGACCGTTTTATCAAGGGCACCTGCCCCCGCTGCAAAACAGCGGATCAGTACGGCGACAACTGCGAAGCCTGCGGCGCCACTTATAGCCCCATGGATTTACTCAATCCGGTATCGGCAATTTCCGGCGCCAAACCTATCGAGAAAGAATCCGTGCATTTCTTCTTCAAGCTGCCCGAGTTTGAAGCCATGCTGAAGCAATGGCTTGCCTCGGACACATTACAAACCCAGGTGGCGAACAAACTACGGGAGTGGACGGAAGCCGGTCTGCAGGAGTGGGACATCAGCCGCGACGCCCCCTACTTCGGGTTTGAAATACCCGGCGCGCCGGGCAAGTATTTCTATGTCTGGCTGGACGCGCCGATCGGCTACATCGCCAGCTTCCAGAATTATTGTGATCGCACCGGACACGCCTTCGATGAATACTGGCAACCTGGTTGCAATACCGAGCTTTACCATTTCATCGGCAAGGACATCATCAACTTCCACGGCCTGTTCTGGCCAGCCATGCTGCACTCCGCAGGGCTGCGCGCACCCACTGCTATTTATGCCCACGGTTTCCTGACAGTCAACGGCACCAAGATGTCCAAGAGTCGCGGCACTTTCATCAAGGCCAGTACCTACCTGGAGTACCTTGACGCGGAATACCTGCGCTACTATTTCGCCGCCAAGCTCAATGCGTCCGTGGACGACATCGATCTCAACCTGGAAGACTTTGTACAGCGGGTTAATTCCGATGTGGTTGGCAAGGTCGTTAACATTGCCAGCCGCTGCGCCGGTTTCCTGCGCAATAGTTTTGACAGCCAACTTGCAGACAGGTGTGCTGAACCGGCGCTGTTTGAATCCTTTATTGACAAAGGCGCGGCCATCGCCGAATTCTACGAACAACGCGAGTTCAACAAAGCCATGCGTGAGATCATGTCCCTGGCAGACAGGGCCAATCAGTATATTGACGAGAAAAAGCCCTGGACGCTCGCGAAACAGGCGGGTACTGCACAGGAAGTGCACGAGGTCTGCAGCGTGGGCATCAATCTGTTTCGCGTACTGATGACCTATCTCAAGCCGGTGCTGCCGGCGATGGCTGACAAGGCCGCAGCGTTTCTGAACTGCTCTCTGGACTGGACTGCGCTGGACGCGCCACTGGCCGCACATCAACTGGCGGCGTTCGAACCACTCATCACGCGCGTTGACAGCAAACAGGTGGAAGCCATGATAGAGGCTGGCAAGGAAGAGAAGTTGGCCGCAACGACCGTTGCAGTTACCGCAGATTCGACGCTTGCGATTGCCTCGACCATTGACTACGACGACTTCGCAAAAATCGACCTGCGCATTGCCGAGATTGTGGCAGCCGAATATGTAGAAGGCGCTGACAAACTACTGCGCCTGACACTCAACCTCGGCGAGGGCGGCGGCCAGCGACAGGTATTCGCAGGTATCAGAGCCGCTTATCAACCCCAGGACCTGGTCGGCAAACTGACGGTGATGGTGGCCAATCTGGCGCCGCGCAAAATGCGTTTTGGTGTTTCCGAGGGTATGGTGCTGGCCGCAGGCCCGGGTGACAGGGAACTGTTCCTGCTGGAGCCACACGCGGGAGCAAAGCCCGGCATGCAGGTCAAATAGGTCCATTACGAAATTGCAGACTAATGCCCGCTAAATTTGCACATTCCGACTGCCTTCCATCCACTGAAACGGCTAGAATAGGCAACATGAAACAAGCATGCGCTTCAGTTGCGGGCAGAGCGCAGTGAGATACTTATCATGCTAACAGACTATTCCATATTGTTGATCAGCGCGATTCTGGTCAACAATTTCGTATTGGTACAGTTTCTGGGACTGTGCCCGTTCATGGGCGTGTCCAACAAACTCGAATCCGCCATGGGCATGGCGATGGCCACCACCTTTGTGCTGACACTGGCATCGGCGTGCAGCAACCTGGTCTATCACTTCCTGCTGGTGCCCCTGGGACTGGCCTACCTGAAAACCATTACCTTCATTCTGGTTATCGCGGTGGTTGTGCAATTTACCGAAATGGTGGTGAAAAAGACCAGCCCCCTGCTCTATCGTGTGCTGGGTGTCTACCTGCCGCTGATTACCGTCAATTGTGCGGTGCTGGGCCTTGCTCTGCTGAACATCAGCAAGGATCACAGTTTCCTGCAGTCCCTGGTCTATGGCGTTGGCGGCGGGGCAGGCTTCTCTCTCGTGCTGGTATTGTTTGCCGCCATGCGTGAACGCCTCGCGGTAGCGGATGTACCCACGCCGTTCAAGGGACCGGCCCTCGGCATGATCACAGCAGGCCTTATGTCCCTGGCCTTCATGGGCTTTGCCGGGCTGGTATAAACGCAAGTGATGGACTTCCTGGCACAGTATCCGCTGTTTAGCGCCCTGCTCGCCCTGGTGGGGCTGGCTGCCGTATTCGGCGCGCTGCTGGGTTACGCCGCCGAACAATTCAAGACCGAAGGCAACCCCATTGCGGACGAGATCAACAATATCCTGCCCCAGACCCAATGTGGCCAGTGCGGCTATCCCGGCTGCCGGCCCTATGCGGAGGCCATCGCCAACGGTGAAGCCATCAACAAATGCCCGCCGGGCGGTGAAGCAGGCATACAGGCTCTGGCGGCTCTGTTAGACGTCGAACCCATACCCCTGGACGAGGAACATGGCGAAGTAAAAAAAGCACCGACAGTAGCGTTCATTCGCGAAGAGGAATGCATCGGTTGCACCAAATGCATACAGGCCTGCCCGGTAGACGCCATTCTCGGTGCCGCCAAACAGATGCACACTGTGATCAGCAGTTTATGTACTGGCTGTGACCTGTGCGTCGAACCCTGCCCTGTTGACTGTATCGACATGATCAGCCAGGAAGAATCCCTGCAAACCTGGCACTGGCCGTTGCCTGACCCGGTTAGCCGGCGCGTCGACATCATTGCCACCGACAGCGTACACAGCGATGTCCACCGGGATCGGGCGGCATGAGAAAAACCTTTGGGTTCCACGGCGGCATCCATCCGCCTGAGAATAAACGCCAGTCTGTCCGTACGCCGATCGCCGATGCCGGTATTCCGCCGGAGTTGATTATTCCGCTGTCGCAGCATATCGGTGCGCCAGCAAGCCCGGTAGTGACAGTCGGCGAGCGTGTGCTCAAGGGCCAGATGATTGCCGAGGCGCGTGGCTTCGTCAGCGTACCCGTGCATGCTCCGACGTCGGGTACGATTCACGCCATCGAGGACCGGCTCATCGCACATCCCTCCGGTCATCTTGCACCCTGCATCGTGATCGCCACAGACGGCAAGGATGAGTGGCTGCCGCACAGCGGCACACCGGACTACGAGGCACTGGATAAAGCCGACCTGATCAATGTGATCCGCAACGCGGGAATCGCCGGGATGGGCGGCGCGGGATTTCCCAGCGCGGTCAAACTGTCGCTCAAACCGGACACGCACATTGCAACGCTGATCATCAACGGCACCGAGTGTGAACCCTATATCACCGCTGATGACATCCTGATGCGCGAACGCGCTGACCACATCATCGCGGGCGCAAAAATTCTGCGCCATATTATCGCCCCGGATGAAACCCTGATCGGCGTGGAGGACAACAAGCCGGAAGGCATCGCGGCCCTGCTGCGCCGCAGCGCAGGGCTCGGGTATAGAGATCGTTGTATTTCCCACCAAGTACCCTTCCGGCGGCGAAAAGCAGCTTATCGAAATACTGACGGGCAAGCAGGTACCCAGCGGTGGACTGCCCTCCCAGGTAGGGGTGATCTGCCAGAATGTCGGCACTACTGTGGCCATCTACGAAGCCGTGGTGCAGGGACGACCACTGATTTCCAGAGTGACTACCGTCACCGGAGACAGTCTGCGTGAACCGCAAAATTTTCAGGTCCTGATCGGCACGCCGATGCGCTACCTGCTGGAACAGGCCGGCTACCAGGCAGAAAAAAATAACCGTCTCATCATGGGCGGACCGATGATGGGTTTCACCGTGCCCGATGCTGGCGTACCCATTGTAAAAACCACCAACTGCCTGCTGGCGCCCACTGAGTCCGAGTTGCCCACACCGCCACCGGCCCAGGCCTGTATCCGCTGTGGACTGTGCGCCGAGGCCTGCCCGGTCAGCCTGTTGCCACAGCAGATGTTCTGGTTCGCCCAGGGCAAAGAGTTCGACAAACTGGAACACCACAACCTGTTCGACTGTATCGAATGCGGCGCCTGCTCCTACGTCTGCCCCAGCCACATACCGCTGGTGCAGTACTATCGCGCCTCCAAGGCCGAGATCCTGCAATTGCGTCGCGATCACGAGAAGGCCGAGCAATCGAGGATACGCTTCGAGGCGCGCCAGCAGCGCCTGGAGCAGGCCGAAGCCGAGAAAGAGGCCAAGCGGGCCGCGCGCAAACTGGCCGCTGAGCAGCGTGCCCAGGCGGCGGGCACCGAGGGCGCAGAGGACCCGATCGAGGCTGCTATCGAGCGTGCCAAAGCCAAAAAAGCGTCACAACAGGGCGGCGCGGGTGCGGAAAGTGAACTGGATAAACTGGAGAAAGCCGTCGTAACCACGCGCAAGCGCCTGGATACTGCGACCACCAAACTGGAAGAGGCCCGCGCGCAGGGCAGCGATCTGGTCGATGCACTGCAAGCGGGCGTAGACAAGACGCGGTCCAAGCTGGCGGAGGCCGAGCAGGCCCTGCATAACTACCTGGCCTCCCAAAACGCGGTCTCTGCAGAACGCCCGCCGCAGGATGCCGCCCAGGCTGCGATCGAAAAAGCCATGGCAGCGCGCGCACTGGACGCAGCATTGAGCCCTGCGGAAAAAGCGCGCGCCGATCTGGCGAAGTTACAGCAACGCCTGCAGAAATCACAGGATTCACTGGCCCGTAGCAGGGCCAATGGCGACGAGGCGAAGGTTATCGAGGCGCTGGAATCCACTGTGGCGCGATTGACCGAGAAAATCAGCGCCGCGCAACAACAACTGAACACAGCGGAGCACAGCTGAGATGGCGCTGATTCGCCTCACTTCGCCGCACGCCCATGGACCCATGAGCACGCAGCGCGTTATGCAGAACGTGCTGCTGGCGACGGTTCCCGGGATTATTGTGCTCACCCATTTTTTCGGCTTTGGCACGCTGGTGAATATCGCCTGGGGCAGTGTTGTGGCGCTGGCGTGCGAGGCGCTGGCCCTCAAGCTGCGACGGCGTCCGCTGGGCTTCTACCTGAAGGACTGCAGTGCGCTGGTGACCGCCTTTCTGCTGTGTATCGCCTTGCCGCCCTACTCACCCTGGTGGCTGATCGCAGTTGGCATCGCCAGCGCCATTTTGCTGGCCAAGCAGTTATACGGCGGCCTGGGCTACAACCCCTTCAACCCGGCCATGGCAGGCTATGTCATCCTGCTCATTTCCTTCCCGCTGCAAATGACCGCCTGGGCGCCACCACGGGGTTTGGGCGAGATGCCCGGACTGCTGGATGCCCTGCAGGCCTGTTTTTCCCCGCACCTGTATGACGGCATCACCATGGCGACACCACTGGACCTGTTGAAACAGAACAATAGCTTGTTGATCGATGACCTGTGGCAGCAGAATCCCCAGTTCGGACGCTGGGCCGGCATCGGCTGGGAATGGGCCAATATCGCCTTTTTGGCCGGCGGGGCGTGGCTGCTGTATCAGCGCATATTCACCTGGCATGCCCCCGTGGCAATGCTGGCCAGCCTCAGCCTGCTGGCTGCCGTGTTTTATGATGGCGGCAGTTCTGCCAGCGGCGGTTCGCCCCTGTTCCACCTGCTCAGCGGCGCCACCATGTTTGGGGCTTTCTTCATTGTCACCGATCCCGTGACCTCCGCAGTGTCCGTGCGCGGCCGCCTGATCTATGGCGCTCTGATCGGCGCGCTGGTCTACATTATCCGGGTAAGGGGCAACTACCCCGACGCCGTGGCGTTTGCGGTACTGATCATGAATTTTGCTGCGCCTTTTATTGATTACTACACCCAGCCGCGCACCTATGGCCATGGCGGCAAGCAGGGAGAGCCATAGGATGCTGGGCCAATCCATCACGCGCAATAGTGTGCTGCTGGCACTGTTTGCCCTGAGCACCACCGCGCTCATCGCCAGCACCTACCTGCTTACAAAAGACGATATCGCCCTGCAAATGCGCCAGGCGGAGGAGAAAGCCCTGCTGCAAATCATTCCCCGCAGCCGACACGACAATGAGATGCTGGATGACACCATCGCGGTGGGGCCGCAGGATGCGGGACTGGGCCTGCGGGAGGAAAAACATATTTATGTCGCCCGCCAGGGCGGCAAAGTCGTGGCGGTGATCATCCCGGTGGTCGCTCCCGATGGCTACTCGGGAGACATTGATCTGATCGTAGGCATCAATAGCGATGGCACTATCGCCGGCGTGCGGGTCCTCGGGCACAAGGAAACACCGGGGCTGGGCGACAAGGCAGAGCTCAAAAAATCCGACTGGGTGCTGGGTTTTAACGGGCGCTCCCTGGCCAATCCCACACTGGATGGCTGGGCCGTAAAGAAGGACAAGGGCGTTTTCGACCAGTTCACCGGCGCCACCATCACACCCCGCGCGGTTGTCGCTGCGACGCTCAGGGCGTTACAATTCGCACAGGCAAACAGAAAGACCCTGTTCGGCGTCCAGGATCCTGCCCCCACCGGAGGTGCATCATAATGGCCGAAATCAGTTACCGCGACCTCTCCCTCAATGGGCTTTGGAAAAACAACCCGGCGCTGGTGCAGCTCCTCGGGCTGTGCCCCCTGCTGGCAGTATCTGGCAGTGTGGTCAATGCCATAGGCCTGGGACTGGCCACCACGGCGGTGCTGGTGCTGTCCAACGCGTCAGTATCGCTGGTCCGCAACGTCGTCTCGGACACCGTGCGTCTGCCGACCTTTGTCATGATCATTGCCTCGGCGGTAACCTGTATCGAACTGCTGATGCAGGCCTTCGCCTACGAGCTGTTCCAGATTCTGGGTATCTTCCTGCCCCTGATTACCACTAACTGCGTTGTGCTGGGCCGCGCCGATGGCTTTGCCGCCAGAAATCCGCTGGGCGCCTCCATGTACGACGGCCTGTTTATGGGCCTGGGCTTTGCCTCTGTACTGGTATTACTGGGAGGCCTGCGTGAATTGACCGGTACCGGCGCACTGTTCGCCAATATGGATTTGCTGTTTGGTCCGGCCGCGGCCAATTGGGAAATCGTGCTGTTTGGCAATTATCAACCCTTCCTGCTGGCGATCCTGCCGCCAGGGGCCTTCATCTTTACCGGCCTGCTTATCGCAGTCAAAAACCTGATTGATGATCGCATCAAGAAGCGGGAGGCTGCACTCAAAGCCAGACCCGTGAAAGGCGCCAAGCGTGTGCGTGTAACAGGCACTATTTCCTAGGGGTGATCCCCCAGCACCATCAAGGTATCGAGTAATTCATCCACTGCGGCATCGTCCATGCCGCGATTTTCCTCAGCGCAGCTGTAGGTAATAAATAGCAGCAGCGCGCCGTTCGACACGTACCACTCGCGCACCGCTGTTTCCTCCTGCACATAGCTGCTGCTGACACCCACAAACTCACCGAGCGTGACCGACTTCCAATCCAGCGGCTGCTCCGACTCCGTCTGTGCAATTGACTGCACCGTGTCGCGCTCGAATATCCCGTGTTCCTTGTGCAGGGTACTGATTTCGATACAGCCCACGTCGTCCTGGTCACCGACCAGAATGCTGTCCTCCTCCGATTCCGCCCACCACTCCGGTGGAATCGCCAGGGTCCACCACTCGGTTTCCAGCACGTTCATCTGCTAATCCTTATAACTCGCGGGACATCAACAAGGCGTCCTCGCGTCCGCCCTCTTTAGGGTAATAGTTTTTGCGTACGCCATCCAACGCAAAACCATTGCCCTCGTACAGGCGCCGGGCAGCCTTATTGGAGCGGCGGACTTCCAGCAGGCAACGCCTCGCATCAGCCCGTATCATTTCCGCCACAGCTGCCTCCAGCAGCAGACGGCCCAGACCCTTGCGATGATACGCCGGGCGTACCGCTATATTGTGGATAGAGCCCTCATCGAGCACCTGGGAAAACACCACGAAACCGTGCAGGCGATCATCCTCTACAGCGACCAGCGCGGTCTCCCGATAGCCACCAGTAGTGCTGCAGACCAGGGCAAACTGTTGCTCATTCCAGGGATTGAAACTCACCTCGGCATCGATAGCCGCCAACCATCCGGCATCTGCCAGGCAGGCAGGCCTAATCGCGTGCGGCACGACCAGACGATGGCCTGAAAAAATGCGGCATGTAAACAAAGCGATGGCGCCGCTCACAGCGTGCTGACCAATGGCAGCAGATCCCGCCATACCGTTCGCTTGAGCGCGGGCTGCGCCAGAATTTCCGCACTGCTTGCGGTGCTCACCGTGAGAATTTTCAACTCCTCAAGTGGCACCCGCATCGCACAGGACTGCCCCAACAGGACCAGACCACGGCACCCGTGCTGCTCCAGTCTGCGGCCGACAAACCCTGCCACACTGGCCCGCGCCGCTTCCGCACCGAGATCCAGCTGGTGGTTAGTGTGAATCGGCCAATCAAACTGCGCTACTGCGGGTGGCGCCGCGCCAGGGTGGGCTGCAGATGTCCCTGTTTCTGTCCTCGGTTCCCGATGCAGGGCCAGTGCCCTCGCCATGGATTGCACGAGCTGAACCTGCTCCGTGGTCAGTGGCATGCCGGCCAGTTCCTCAAGCCACAACCAGTCGCCGGCAATGATGGCGGTCAAACTGAACCGGGGCACTGCTGCGCTACGCGGCGGCGACTGTTCATCCTGCGGTGGTAAAGGGACCGCATCCTTGATCCGTGCAACCGGGCCCGCCCCAGGGCGTGTTCCGGCATCCCGCTGCTTCGCGGGTGCTGATATCGCTCGCGCAATGGGGATCTCGGCACCTTGCGGCACCGGCGTGGCGCGCGTTGAGGCAATCGCCAAACGCCGGGTCAGCGCCGCCCCGGGCAGTTGAGTACGCGACACATAGCTGTCTATACCCAGCGCTTCGAGGTAGGCCATGCGCCTTATTTCTTTAATTCCCACGTCCATCCGATATCGCCTGAATCCTGCAAAAGTCTAACAGTTTTTCACACATGGCTATATCCAGCGCCACCCGTGGCGATTAAAAAACATGACCGCTGAGTTGATGAAGTATTTCAGGTGGAGCCAACCCTTGCTCGCGGCATACCCTCCATGGTGAACAATTCGCATGGCCGGATCGAAGACCAGACGACCCTGCTTACGCAGGCGCAGAGACAGGTCGAAATCTTCAAAATACAGAAAAAAATCGTCATTGAAGCCGCCCACTGCACGCAGGGCATTCGTGCGCACCAGCATGAAACAGCCACTGGCGATCGCCACGTTAACCTGTTGGTTCCCGCTGCACAGATCGCGCATTTCGTAGTCTGCCAGCCGCTGCTGGAACAGCCGACGCACGATCCGGGGGGCGAATCCGCGCAGGAACAATACCAGAACCGAGGGATAGCGTTTACACAGGAATTCCTGTTCGCCATTTCCCCCCAATACCATCGGACTCGTTAGCGCGATATCGTCGCCTTGCAGCAATGACGAAAGGCCAGCCCGCAGTGTATCTCCCTCCAACTCCACATCGGGATTAAGTACCAGATGAAAATCACTCGTCAGGAGCGGTAAAACCGTATTGTGTCCAAAGCCGAAACCGCGATTGCTCGCTTGTGCAGAGTACAGCACGGTAAAGAATTCACTCTGCGGCCAGCCGGCCATCTCCTGCTCGAGGCGCACCCGGTAAGCTTCTTCGGATGCATTGTCCACGAGATAAACCGTCACGCGATCCAGGCACCCAGCCTCCCGGGCAACCTGTGCTGAACTGTGCAGACTCTGCAGGGCGCGCCGCAATAACTCCAGAGAGCTATTGTGGAGCACGACCGACACCGAGAGGTGAACCTGGGGCTTGGGGGAGAAATCCATCGGCCAGATGGTATCAGGTGTCGGGTGCTGCGCACCACAGCAAGCAGCTAATGGCGTTGCACGGTTGGCCCTTGTGCAAAAATAACAGAAAGCACCTATTAACTTGTTATCTGTCGAGATTTTAGATGACAACGTGATAGGCTATAAAAATGGAGACTGCGGAGGTTGGTTCTCAAGGCAAACGCAGCAAAATCTGGTAAAGCCAAATGAAATTATAAGAGCGGCTGTACGGCGGGCAATATAGCAATAGACAAAGCATTACAGGGCTTGGCGCCATTTTTAATTACAGTTAGCAGGCCAGCCCGGAGAAGCGCCCGGCAGAAGCGTCTGTATGAGAAAGCGGAGCGAACGGTCCAACGACACACTGTATCCATTTCAAAAAGAGATGCTCACCGGCCATGAGTTTGCTGTTTGGCAACATGCGCACCACCATTCGACTCTCCGTTGTGACTGCTCTTGTTTTCGCGACGATCCTGACTGCCAGTATCGCCATCGGCTTACAGTACTACTTCGGCCAGGCCATGGCCAAGGCGTTCGCCTCAGATCTTTACGCTTCTGCTTCTTCCACCATTGCCGGGGAGCTGCGCAGCGTGGGGCGAATAAATGCCAATGTCATTGATCTACTGGCCGACAATCCGGTACTGCGCGACCACGGAGACGAAGCGGCGCATCTGGAAATGTTTATCCAGGTGTTGCTGAAAAACCCTCTGTACTATGGCATCTATATTGGCGGGAGTGACGGCAGCTTCTTCGAGGTGATTAGTCTCAATACCAGTGATTCCGCTCGAAAAGTGTTGCACGCGCTCCCGACCGATCGCTGGCTGATCATTACAGTACTCCCCGGCGAAAATGGACAGGAGCGTCATTACCGCTACCTGGATGAAAATTTGCAGGTGCGACTATCGCGCTCCGAGCCCACGGATTTCGATGTGCGCTCACGACCATGGTATACCAGTGCCATCGCATCCAATGAGGTGCAATATACCGAGCCCTATATCTTTGCCCAACTCGGCGTACCCGGTCGAACCCTGTCGAAGCGCTTGAAGGACTCGCAGACTGTTGTGGCTATTGATATGACGATGACAACAATTTCCGACTTCCTGAGTGAGCCCACGATCTCCAAACACGGGGATCTCTATCTTTTCACCGCCGATGGCCAGGTAATGGCGTCCAGCGTGAACCCACAAACCACCCAACCCGGGCTGCCAATCCCCCAGTTGGTTCTAACCGAAGCAAGAAAGGCAGTTCGTTGCAACACAGCCCGTGCTGCGCGTTTCAAATGAGCGGAACTGGCCACCACTCGATTTCACCCAAACGGGACAACCCAATGGCTACTCGGTTGATATCATAAAACTCATTGCGCAGATGACCGGACTGAAAATCGGTTTCACCAACGGCTACAGTTGGCCGGAGCTGGTAAAGCTGTACAAGGACGGTGAAATTGATCTACTACACTCGGTTATTCTGACTGAGGACAACAGGAGTTTGGGCTTACCGGGGAACAGCTATGTGCAATTGCCTTTTGCAGTAGCCACCGTGGAAAACAGCAGCCCGATCACCGATTTATCACAGCTGAATACAAAACAACTGGCCATTCCTGCAGGATGGTCAATCATTCCCCTCATTCGCGCCCGTTTTCCACTGATTGAAATTGTCGAAACCGAGTCCACGTTAAAGGCCCTGGAACTGGTGCTGGCCGGAGAAGCAACTGCTGCCCTTGATAACGAGGTGATCATGCGCTACATCGCCCGCAGTTATTTTCTAACCGGCCTGCAATTTAACAACAAAGTAAGTTTCGGTGAAGGAGCACTTCCCGACAAATTGCACATTGTAGTCCCTGCGGACAAGCCGCAACTTCGCAAGTTGATAGATAAGGCCATCGCTGCTATCGGCAAGGAGCAACTCGAGTATCTGTCAGACAAGTGGCTTGTCCCTGACAAGGACACCGACTGCGACCTATTCCAACGTCGTCCCCAGTGACGCCCTTATCAAATAGCCGCCGATCCCACGGCTCCACGGTCAGCTGGTTGAAACCCAATTCGCCGGGGAAACCTATCTAGCCTATGCGGCCCCACGGGTGACGGCAAGAACCCGCTATTTTTGGGTATTCTCTCCCCGCTCGAAACGCTCGTCGCCCCATTTCTGGACCAGGTCAAACTGTCAATCGCGATAACCGCGGCCTTCCTGTTGCTGCTGTTACCGATTTCCCTTGTCTTTGCCAATCCCATTGTGCGTCCAATTCGGCAATTGGCCCTTGAAAATGACAAGGTACGGCGGCGGGAATTTGCAAGAGTTGTGCGCGTCGACACGCATGTGAAAGAGTTGGATGAGCTTTCCGAGTCCATGATCAACATGGTCGCAGCCATACAGGCACATGAACTCGCGCAACGCGCACTGATGGATGCCTTTATTGAGCTGATTGCGCAGGCCATTGACGACAAGTCTGCATATACCGGCGGCCACTGTAAAAGAGTGCCGGAACTGGCACTCATGCTCGCCGAGCATGCATCCGCCAGTGACCTTCCAGCATTCAGAAATTTTAGCCTGGAGTCGGACGATCAATGGCGAGAATTTCGCATCGCCGCATGGTTGCACGATTGCGGCAAGATCACCACACCCGAGCACATCGTCGACAAGGGCAGTAAACTCGAAACCATATACAATCGCATCCATGAAGTACGTATGCGCTTTGAGGTACTTTGGCGCGACGCTGAGATTGAATACTGGAAGCAACGTCTGGAGACGCCACAGCAGCGAGCAGCAACTGGATCAGCAGTTGCAGCAAAAGCAAAGGGACCTGGAGGCCGATTTGCCTTTATCGCCAGCTGTAATGTCGGCGGTGAATTCCTCGATCAGGAAAAACTCGATCGACTGCAGGACATCGCTGAAAAAACCTGGCAGCGACACTTTGATGACCATCTGGGCCTATCTCCACTGGAAGAACTACGCGCTCGGAATTTCAAACAAGTACTCCCGGTGACAGAGCAGCTTCTAAGCGACAAACCCGAGCACATTGTCCAAAGGGTGCAAGCGGCGATTTATCCTCCGGAGCTTGGCATAAACATGGATATCCCGGAGCATCTGTATAACCTGGGCGAGATCTATAATCTCTCCGTCTCGCGCGGCACCCTCACCGATGAGGACAGGTTCAAAATCAACGAGCATATGATCAGTACTATCAAGATGCTCGAGAGCCTGCCATTTCCTGAGGAACTAAAAAATGTACCGCGTTATGCATCCACCCATCACGAGACTATGAAAGGATCTGGTTACCCACGCAAACTTCCCGGGGAAAAACTGAGCATTCCCGAACGCATTCTCGCCATTGCTGATATTTTCGAGGCGCTTACCGCTGCAGATCGACCCTACAAGAAAGCAAAGCCGGTGAGCGCTGCGATCGAAATCATGCATAACATGGTTCTGGATAACCACATCGACAGGGACTGCTTTGAATTGTTTATCAGGGATAAAGTTTACTTGCGATACGCCAGGGAATTTCTCCCGGCAGATCAAATTGATGATGTTGATATAGAGAAATATCTGGTGGGCTGACCAAATAAATCATCTCAGTCGACAACAGACCTACGTGGTTCGCAAGCACTGCTTGGGATCACTCTGCGACGCCTGCGGCGCCCCATTACCATTCCTTCGGAACCGGCGGCGCGGTCACATGGCAGCCTTCGTCTGCGGCAGGACGGCAGGGTATGTCCTCCCATCCCAAATTAAAAAGGGCCACCCTGTTAGGGTGACCCTTTTGAATTTAAAGCCTGGCGATGACCTACTCTCACATGGGGAGACCCCACACTACCATCGGCGATGCACCGTTTCACTGCTGAGTTCGGGATGGGATCAGGTGGTTCCAATGCTCTATGGTCGCCAGGCAAACTGGCTCGATGGTCCTGGGTCTCACCTGCCTGCGCAGTGCCCGGTGTCCATCCAATAAGGCGGTAAATCAAGCTGTCTGTTCTTCGGTGTCGTTAACACCATGACCTGCCACAACATCCAGCCTTCTCTTTGCACACTCTCATGCACAAATAACTTGGATTATATGGTCAAGCCTCACGGGCAATTAGTACTGGTTAGCTCAACGCCTTACAACGCTTACACACCCAGCCTATCAACGTCCTGGTCTTGGACGGCCCTTCAGGGGACGTAAAGTCCCAGGGAGAACTAGTCTTGGGAGGGGCTTCGCGCTTAGATGCTTTCAGCGCTTATCCTGTCCGAACGTAGCTACCGGGCAATGCCACTGGCGTGACAACCCGAACACCAGGGGTTCGTCCACTCCGGTCCTCTCGTACTAGGAGCAGCTTCCCTCAATTCTCCAACGCCCACGGCAGATAGGGACCGAACTGTCTCACGACGTTCTAAACCCAGCTCGCGTACCACTTTAAATGGCGAACAGCCATACCCTTGGGACCGGCTTCAGCCCCAGGATGTGATGAGCCGACATCGAGGTGCCAAACACCGCCGTCGATGTGAACTCTTGGGCGGTATCAGCCTGTTATCCCCGGAGTACCTTTTATCCGTTGAGCGATGGCCCTTCCATACAGAACCACCGGATCACTAAGACCTACTTTCGTACCTGCTCGTCTTGTCAGACTCGCAGTCAAGCGCGCTTGTGCCTTTACACTAACCTCACGATTTCCGACCGTGATTAGCGCACCTTCGTGCTCCTCCGTTACTCTTTGGGAGGAGACCGCCCCAGTCAAACTACCCACCACACACTGTCCCCGGTCCCGATAAGGGACCTGGGTTAGAACCCCAACATTACCAGGCTGGTATTTCAAGGTCGGCTCCACGATGGCTGGCGCCACCGCTTCAAAGCCTCCCAGCTATCCTACACAAGTAAGGTCAAAGTCCAGTGTGAAGCTATAGTAAAGGTTCACGGGGTCTTTCCGTCTAGCCGCGGGTACACTGCATCTTAACAGCGATTTCAATTTCACTGAGTCTCGGGTGGAGACAGCGCCGCCATCGTTACGCCATTCGTGCAGGTCGGAACTTACCCGACAAGGAATTTCGCTACCTTAGGACCGTTATAGTTACGGCCGCCGTTTACCGGGGCTTCGATCAAGAGCTTCTCCGAAGATAACCCCATCAATTAACCTTCCGGCACCGGGCAGGCGTCACACCCTATACGTCCACTTACGTGTTTGCAGAGTGCTATGTTTTTAATAAACAGTCGCAGCGGCCTGGTTACTTCGACCAGCCTCAGCTCAGGGAGCAAGTCCCATCACCAAAACCGGCGTACCTTCTCCCGAAGTTACGGTACCATTTTGCCTAGTTCCTTCACCCGAGTTCTCTCAAGCGCCTTGGTATTCTCTACCTGATCACCTGTGTCGGTTTACAGTACGGTTCCTTGTTATCTGAAGCTTAGAAGCTTTTCTTGGAAGCATGGCATCAACCACTTCATCCTGGCTCTCACCAGAACTCGTCATCAGCTCTCAGCCTTCCCACCAAAGGGAGTACCCCGGATTTACCTAAGATACTGACCTACAACCTTAAACAGGGACAACCAACACCCTGATGGCCTAGCCTACTCCGTCCCTCCATCGCAATAACAAGAAGTGCAGGAATATTAACCCGCTTCCCATCGACTACGCATTTCTGCCTCGCCTTAGGGGCCGACTCACCCTGTCCCGATTAGCGTTGGACAGGAAACCTTGATCTTCCGGCGAGGGGGTTTTTCACCCCCTTTATCGTTACTCATGTCAGCATTCGCACTTCTGATACCTCCAGCAAACCTCCCGGTTCACCTTCAACGGCTTACAGAACGCTCCTCTACCATGCGTGCACTTCCTTAAATCCACTCGCTTCGCTTGCGTCTTTAAGCGTGCCCGCCGATTTGCTTCGCAAATCCGCACGCCATCGCTCTGAGTACGCAGCCCAACACCTGTCCCTGTGTCGACCAACGGCCAACTCCACGTTCGGGAGGGCTTGGTCGTCGGCTAACGCCGACGACAAGCGTCAAGCTTGAATGAATTTAAGTGAAGTACACGCATCCGCAGCTTCGGTTACCAATTTAGCCCCGTTATATCTTCCGCGCAGGCCGACTCGACTAGTGAGCTATTACGCTTTCTTTAAAGGATGGCTGCTTCTAAGCCAACCTCCTAGCTGTCTAAGCCTTCCCACATCGTTTCCCACTTAACTGGTATTAGGGACCTTAGCTGGCGGTCTGGGTTGTTTCCCTTTTCACGACGGACGTTAGCACCCGCCGTGTGTCTCCCGCGATTGTACTCCTGGGTATTCGGAGTTTGCATGGGGTTGGTAAGTCGGGATGACCCCCTAGCCCAAACAGTGCTCTACCCCCCAGGGTAAGACGCGAGGCTCTACCTAAATAGATTTCGAGGAGAACCAGCTATCTCCGGGCTTGATTAGCCTTTCACTCCGAGCCACAGGTCATCTCCGTATTTTTCAACAGACGTGAGTTCGGTCCTCCAGTTGATGTTACTCAACCTTCAACCTGCCCATGGCTAGATCGCCCGGTTTCGGGTCTATTGCCTGCAACTATGTCGCCCTATTAAGACTCGGTTTCCCTACGCCTCCCCTAAACGGTTAAGCTCGCTACAGACAATAAGTCGCTGACCCATTATACAAAAGGTACGCAGTCACACCACGAAGGCTGCTCCCACTGCTTGTACGTATACGGTTTCAGGTTCTATTTCACTCCCCTCTCCGGGGTTCTTTTCGCCTTTCCCTCACGGTACTGGTTCACTATCGGTCAGTCAGTAGTATTTAGCCTTGGAGGATGGTCCCCCCATCTTCAATCAGGATAACACGTGTCCCGACCTACTTGTCGCAAGCTCAGTACCACCACCAGGTTTTCGTGTACGGGGCTATCACCCTCTATCGCCGGACTTTCCAGACCGTTCCACTAACCCAATGACTATCACTTGCAGGCTACTCCCCGGTCGCTCGCCGCTACTGGGGGAATCTCAATTGATTTCTTTTCCTGAGGGTACTTAGATGTTTCAGTTCCCCTCGTTCGCTCCTTACACCTATGTATTCAGTGCAAGGTACCTGGCTTACACCAGGTGGGTTTCCCCATTCGGACATCTCCGGATCAAAGTCTGTTTGCCGACTCCCCGAAGCTTTTCGCAGGCTACAACGTCCTTCATCGCCTCTGACTGCCAAGGCATCCACCGTATACGCTTAGTCACTTGACCATATAACCGAAGTTATCTGTTTCCCTTAAACCCCAACGCAGGATCCAAAGGCCACTTCCTTCAAACTTTGCACAAAAAAAACGTCCAAGAAGACAGTTCCCCGACCCCCTTAACACAGGCCAGGTACTTAGTAGATGTACACCGATCACAGTGCACACCCGCCGGATGTTGTGACGCTTAAGTCACAGTGTTTATTACAACTCGTTGACAGCGGGGAATTGAAACCCGCCATCAAAGAACAATTTATCTATGAACCGCATGGCCCACCTCCACAGAAGTGCCCCATGTCAGCTCAAAGACTCAGCTTGATTTACCTTGTTAAAGAACAGTCCGGTTGTTAAAACCAGAACACAACCCATTCAGCAAACAGGCTTGTTCTGATCTCAGTGATGCGTGTTACCCATGCTTAAAAGAAAGATGGTGGAGCTATGCGGGATCGAACCGCAGACCTCCTGCGTGCAAGGCAGGCGCTCTCCCAGCTGAGCTATAGCCCCAAATAAGTCCTGTCAGCAACCACGAACTTGCCAGGTAAGCCACATCGCTCCAAACAACAGCGCGATCTGGTAGGCCTGGGCAGATTTGAACTGCCGACCTCACCCTTATCAGGGGTGCGCTCTAACCAACTGAGCTACAGGCCTGTTGAACGGGTCTGCACACTCGTGATTTCTTTCGCATCAACCGATTAGATGAAGACAAATGTGTGAGCACTCATCAGGACAGTGCCAACATCGTTTAAGGAGGTGATCCAGCCCCAGGTTCCCCTAGGGCTACCTTGTTACGACTTCACCCCAGTCATGAATCACTCCGTGGTGATCGCCCCCCCGAAGGTTAGGCTAACCACTTCTGGAGCAACCCACTCCCATGGTGTGACGGGCGGTGTGTACAAGGCCCGGGAACGTATTCACCGTGGCATTCTGATCCACGATTACTAGCGATTCCGACTTCACGGAGTCGAGTTGCAGACTCCGATCCGGACTACGAAACGTTTTGTGGGATTGGCTCCAGCTCGCGCCTTTGCTGCCCTCTGTGCGTTCCATTGTAGCACGTGTGTAGCCCAGGTCGTAAGGGCCATGATGACTTGACGTCGTCCCCACCTTCCTCCGGTTTGTCACCGGCAGTCTCCTTAGAGTTCCCGACATTACTCGCTGGCAACTAAGGACAAGGGTTGCGCTCGTTACGGGACTTAACCCAACATCTCACGACACGAGCTGACGACAGCCATGCAGCACCTGTCTCAGAGCTCCCGAAGGCACCAAGGCATCTCTGCCAAGTTCTCTGGATGTCAAGACCTGGTAAGGTTCTTCGCGTTGCATCGAATTAAACCACATGCTCCACCGCTTGTGCGGGCCCCCGTCAATTCATTTGAGTTTTAACCTTGCGGCCGTACTCCCCAGGCGGTCTACTTATTGCGTTAGCTGCGCCACTAAGAAATCAAGTCTCCCAACGGCTAGTAGACATCGTTTACGGCGTGGACTACCAGGGTATCTAATCCTGTTTGATCCCCACGCTTTCGCACCTCAGCGTCAGTATCGAGCCAGGAGGCCGCCTTCGCCACCGGTATTCCTCCATATATCTACGCATTTCACCGCTACACATGGAATTCTACCTCCCTCTCTCGTACTCTAGTCGGCCAGTATCAACTGCAGTTCCCAGGTTGAGCCCGGGGCTTTCACAGCTGACTTAACAAACCGCCTACGCGCGCTTTACGCCCAGTAATTCCGATTAACGCTCGCACCCTCCGTATTACCGCGGCTGCTGGCACGGAGTTAGCCGGTGCTTATTCTGTGGGTAACATCACAGGTAACCGCTATTAACCGCTACCCTTTTCTCCCCACTTAAAGTGCTTTACAACCCGAAGGCCTTCTTCACACACGCGGCATGGCTGCGTCAGGGTTGCCCCCATTGCGCAATATTCCCCACTGCTGCCTCCCGTAGGAGTCTGGGCCGTGTCTCAGTCCCAGTGTGGCTGATCATCCTCTCAGACCAGCTAAGGATCGTCGCCTTGGTGAGCCTTTACCTCACCAACTAGCTAATCCTACGCAGGCTCATCTGATAGCGCGAGGCCCGAAGGTCCCCCGCTTTCCCCCATAGGGCGTATGCGGTATTAGCTTGAGTTTCCCCAAGTTGTCCCCCACTACCAGGTAGATTCCTACGCGTTACTCACCCGTCCGCCGCTCTACTCAGCCCGAAAGCCTTTCGCGCTCGACTTGCATGTGTTAGGCCTGCCGCCAGCGTTCAATCTGAGCCATGATCAAACTCTTCAGTTTAATCTTTAACCTCTGCCTCACACAGGAGCAAGAGGGGAAGGTTACGCGAGTACCTCGCTTTACCCTCCAAATCATCGGCTCAGATACAATTCGAAAATCAAAAATTACTATGAATTAATGAGTCACTTGTTGTACCTGAATAGTTGTGACAACTATCCCAACAAGTGCCCACACATCTGTCTTCATCTTCTTGTTAAACAACATTCGATACCGCCAGGGCTCGAATAACCGGTGAGGGCATGCCTCTTCCGGGGAAGCGCATTATACGCATAGCACCTCCCCCCGCAAGGCCTTTTGCCGAAATAATTCCGGGTATTTCTACTGCGCTAAATTACGGCGCAAAGATGCGCCCGAACTTCGCTCGCGGAGGCTCATTGACGAACAGTGGAATCAGGTTCTGACAATCACCGATCGTCGCTGCTTCAGGCCACGGCGCCGCACACGCCACACCAACAAGGCGGCGAAGATGACGCAGTAGAACAATGCATCGCCCACATCGGACCTGGCCTGCCACAACAGGTGCAGGCACGCGAAAACAGCTGCAGGATAGATCAGGCGATGCAGGCGCTGCCAATTGCCGCGCAAACGGCGTTGCATGGCGCGAGTGGAAGTAATGGCCAGGGGCAACATCAACAACCAGGCAGAAAAGCCCAGAGTAATATAGGGGCGCTCTGCCAGTTCTTCGGTCAATGCAGCCGGGGTCCAACCGATATAGAACTGCAGGAAGGAGAGAAAATGTACACAGCCGTAAAAAAATGCGTAAAGCCCCAGCATGCGGCGCAACTTCAACAACAGCGACCAACCCGTCCAGGCTCGCAAGGGCGAAATCAGAAGGGTCAATGCCAACATCCGCAGTGCCCATTCGCCGGTGAACAGCATCAGGACTTCAGCAGGGTCCGGGCCAAGACGACCGACAAACGCAGCGTAGAGAATCCACGCCAAGGGCAGCAGACACAGAACAAATGTCCCGATTCTTGCAACTCGCTCCATGCTCAGTAATTCCGCGCCAGATCCATACCCTGATAAAGGTGGGCCACCTGCTCGGCGTAGCCATTGAACATTCTGGTGGCGATGCGGTTGGGACGAAACAGTGTTGAAGGCAAGCGACGTTCAGAGGCCTGGCTCCAGCGCGGATGATCCACCTCGGGATTCACGTTGGCGTAGAAACCATACTCCTGCGGAGCCAGCGCCTCCCAGGTGGTCACCGGCCGTTTCTCGCTAAGGTGAATACGGACAATAGACTTGATGCTTTTAAACCCGTATTTCCAGGGCACCACCAATCGCAGCGGCGCCCCGTTCTGGTTGGGCAGGGTTTTGCCATAAAGTCCCACCGCCATCAGCGTCAGGGGATGCATGGCTTCATCCAGGCGCAATCCCTCACGGTAAGGCCAGTCGATAGTACCAGTGATGGAGCGGGTACCGCGCATTTCCTTAGGGCGGTACAGCGTCTCGAACTCCACGTATCTGGCTTCACCTTTCGGCTCAAAACGCGCCAGTAAGTCAGCCAACGAAAAACCCACCCAAGGGCACCACCATGGACCAGGCTTCAACACAGCGCAGGCGATAGATGCGCTCCTCCAAATCAAAACCGGAGAGAATATCTTCCAGGTGCAGTTTACCCGGCTTGTGTACCGCTCCATCGACCTCAATCGACCAAGGGTCAATCGTCATTTCATGGGCATAGCGGCCCGGGTCGCCCTTGTCAGTGCCGAACTCGTAGAAATTACCGTAGGCTGTGATATCAGAAAAAGGTGTTTGTTGCTCATCGGTGCGAAAACCGTCGGCCGCCGATAATGCTTTGTCATAGTCCAGCGCACGCTCCCCGGTAGTGACGACAGCCTGCGCAGTGAGAGGAGACTCCTCCCAGAGCGGGCAATGCGGCTAGGCCCGCCGCTCGCATAAAGTCTCTTCGCTTCAGGTAGGCTGATTCAGACGTGATTTCAGAAGAAGCGATCCGGGGTATTGAATAGCGCTGGCGCATGCAGCCTGTTTCCCATCAGTGATTATGTCTGTTATTCAGAGCAGCAAACTGATGATTGGTTCCATGCCCTCTCCCCTGCGGAAAAATCAGTGCAGGCTGACGCTTGCGCCGCTTTACCTCCTGCATAACCGGTCCGGACAATGCATAGATCAGGGATCCCACCAACAGTACGCTCGGCGGATCGAGTGTAATCAGACCAAAGATGAGCACCACGGCAATCATGACCACAAAGGGCACACGGCGACGAAGGTCGATCCCCTTGAAGCTGTAGTACGGAAAATTGGCGATCATGAGAAAGCCAACGGTCGCCGTAAGAATACCAACCAGGACTGCCACCTCATGGGGCAGGTCATTGCCAACCCACCCCAGATCGTGACAAACCCACACCGTACTGGCAAGTATCGCCGCCGCAGCGGGACTGGCCAGGCCGGTAAAGTAGTTTTTATCCGCGCTATCAATCTTGGGTGTTGAAGCGCGCCAGACGCAGAGCAGCGCATGCCACATAGATGAATGCCGCGCTCCAGCCAAATTTGCCCAGCCCCCCCAGGGCCCAGCTGAATGTCACCAGGGCCGGTGCAACTCCGAACGACACCATATCTGCCAGACTGTCATATTCAGCCCCAAACTTGCTTGAGGTGTTGGTCATGCGTGCAATGCGGCCATCCAGTCCGTCCAACACCATGGCGAAAAAAATCGCGGCAGCAGCGTTCTCGAAGTCACCGCGCATCGCGGCGATGATGGCGTAAAATCCTGCGAACAATGCAGCCGTGGTGATCAGATTGGGTAGCAGGTAAATCCCCTGACGGCGGACGGTTTGACCGTTCTCCGATACCTCCTCCTCGTGCTCGTCAACCAACAGGTCGAGGCGGGGCGCAACAGTGCTGGTCGCCGGCTGTGCCTCAGCACCCGAAAGAATCAGGCTTTTGCCCTGCAGAGGTTTCGTCTTGTGCGCGCATGCTACAACCCACCGTGTCAGTTCGCTTTCTATAGTATCAAACCCGGTCGCGGTAGGTCTGCCCCGCTACATCCCACAGCGACTTGACGAGCGGACTGGCCAGCCTCTGCCGCAGGCTGCACAAACCCACTGTGAGCGGGAGGTAAGCCTTCTGGCACAGAAATCAGGCTGACACCCGAGGCCATACCGCTCGCTGCAATGACCAGCTGTGGCGCGATGCCGATACCCAGACCCAGGCTGACCATGGCGACAATCGCTTCATGTCCCGCCACCTGCGCATAGATCCGCGGCCTGAATGCCCCGCTGCCGAAACCAGGCGTCCAACATCTCCTTGGTCACGCCGCGCTCCGGCACGATGAATGGAATGCTATTCCAGTCGATATCGCCACTGGCAGTGCCACCCGCCAGCACCATGTCGCGCACCGCACAGTCCGCCGCCGGCGCACAAAACTGCAGGGGCGATTCCAGCAGCGGCAGGAACTCCAGACGCCGGGGCAGCTGGCTCGGGCGCCCGCTCACCGCAACATCGTCCCGGCCTTCCAGTATTCTGCCGATACCATCGGCCTGGTCACCGGTGTGCATCTTGATCTCCACCGACGGGTGGGTGGCGCGAAAGGCCTCCAGAATAGGTGCCAGCACGCTATAGGTCGCTGTCACGGAACAGTACAGGCTGACCTCACCCGCCAGTTCTTCATCGCTGCCCAACTTGCGCCGCAAGCGCTGCCACTCGGCAACGGAGTTGCGCGCATATTCCCGGAACTCGCGGCCGGCACCGGTCAGCCGGACACTGCGATTATCGCGCTCCAGCAGGGGCTGACCCAGTTCATCTTCAAGCCGCTGTATGGTCCTGCTGACAGCGGACACACTCATGTGCAGCAGTTCACTACTACGACTAAAATTCAGCGTATCGGCTACGGCCAGGAAGACTGACAGCGCTCTGGTATCCATCGATACAGCACCACCTGTATTGCATTATTCGCAATACAGTATTACTTATATAGCGTTTTACGCAAGCCATGATTTGCCGTATGGTACGCCACCGTCTGCAATTACCCGCCTGAGGACCTTTATCATGGGACACAATTACTTCAACACCCTGCCACTGCGCCTGCAACTCAAGCAACTGGGCAAATGCCGCTTCATGGAGCGCTCCGAATTCGCCGACGGCGTGGACATGATCCGCGGCAAGAAAATGGTGATCGTGGGCTGCGGCGCACAGGGCCTTAACCAGGGCCTGAACCTGCGCGACAGCGGGCTGGATGTCTCCTACGCCCTGCGCGACAGCGCCATTAAGGAAAAGCGCCAGTCCTGGAAAAACGCGACCGAGAACGGGTTTACGGTTGGCACCTATGAGGAACTGATTCCACAGGCGGACATGGTGCTCAACCTGACACCGGACAAGCAACACACCAGCGTGGTCACCGCGATCATGCCACTGATGAAGAAGGGTGCCTGCCTGTCCTATTCCCACGGCTTCAACATCGTCGAGGAAGGCATGCAGATTCGCGACGATATCACCGTTATCATGGTCGCGCCCAAATGCCCCGGCACTGAAGTACGCGAAGAGTACAAGCGCGGCTTTGGCGTGCCCACCCTGATTGCGGTCCACACGGAAAACGATCCCAATGGGGATGGCATGGAACTGGCCAAAGCCTACGCGGCCGGCACTGGCGGCCATCGCGCCGGCGTGCTGGAATCCTCTTTCATCGCGGAAGTGAAATCCGACCTGATGGGCGAACAGACTATCCTCTGCGGCATGCTCCAGACCGGCGCGCTTTTGTGTTTTGACAAGATGGTGGAGAAGGGCATCGAGCCTGGCTACGCCTCCAAACTCATCCAGTACGGCTGGGAGACTGTCACTGAAGGCCTGAAACACGGCGGCATTACCAACATGATGGATCGCCTGTCTAACCCGGCCAAGATCCGCGCCTACCACCTTGCGGAAGAACTCAAGCGCATCATGCGTCCCCTGTATGAAAAACATCAGGACGACATAATGACCGGAGAATTCTCACGCACCATGATGGCTGATTGGGCCAACGACGACGCCAACCTGCTGAAATGGCGCGCCGCCACCGCACAAACCGCCTTCGAAAAAGCCGCCAGCACCAAAGCGGACATCACCGAGCAGGAGTACTACGATCACGGCATCCTGCTGGTTGCCATGGTCAAGGCGGGCGTGGAACTGGCCTTCGAGATCATGGTATCAGCCGGCATTATCGAAGAGTCGGCCTACTACGAGTCACTGCACGAAACTCCGCTGATTGCCAACCTGATTGCACGCAAGAAACTGTATGAGATGAACGTAGTGATTTCCGATACGGCGGAATATGGCTGCTACCTGTTCGACCACGCCTGTCGGCCGTTGCTCGAAGGACTTCATGAGCAAAATCGACACGGACGTGATCGGCAAGGGCATCGAGGGCGACAATGGTGTCGACAACGCGGAACTGATCGCTGTCAATGAAGCGATTCGCAGCCATCCGGTGGAAATTGTCGGCAAGAAACTGCGCGGTTATATGACGGCCATGAAGCGGATTATCTAGCTCGTCACCCGCATTGATGTAAAAAAGAAATAAGGGACCACTCGGCCCCTTATTTCTTTGCGTCAGAATACCATCCAGCCTACAGGCTAAGCACTTTCTCGCCACGGGAAATCCCGGCGACGCCCGAGCGCACGACTTCGAGAATATCCACATCCGCCATCGCCGCCACAAACGCATCGAGCTTGTCGCTGGTACCGGTGAGCTGGATGGTATAAATGGTGGGGCCGACATCCACGATCTGTCCGCGGAAAATATCGGTGGTGCGTTTGACCTCTTCGCGCGCAGCGCCGATGGCCCGCACCTTGATCAACATCATGTCCCGTCTCCACGTGGGCGCCGTCAGTCAGGTCGGCCAGCTTCACCACGTCCACCAGTTTGTTGAGCTGCTTGGTGAGTTGCTCGATACGCAGATCACTGCCCACCGTGGTCAGGGTAAGACGCGACAACGTGGGATCATCGGTGGGCGCGACATTCAGTGTTTCGATATTGTAGCCGCGCTGGGAAAACAGGCCGACCACGCGAGACAGTGCGCCGGGCTCATTCTCCATCAACATAGAAATTATCCGTCGCATGTCAGGTCCTCTCGTTCTTGCTGAGCCACATATCCTTCATCGACCCGTGGGGCGCAATGTGCATCGGGTATACGTGTTCCATGGGATCAATGATGATATCAAGGAATACCAGTTTGTCCTTCATGGCAAACGCCGCTTCCATCGCGCCATCGAGGTCCGCCAGTTTTTTCACCTGAATACCCACATGGCCATAGGCCTCCGCCAACTTTACGAAATCGGGCAGGGAATCCTCGTAGGTGCTCATGGCGTAACGGCCTTCGTACTGCATGTCCTGCCACTGCTTCACCATGCCGAGGTAATTGTTGCGCAGGTTGATGATCTTGACGCGCCGTATTGTACTGGGTGCAAGTGGACAGCTCCTGGATATTCATCTGGATACTGCCCTCCCCCGTCACACACGCGACGTCCATATCGGGAAAGGCCAGCTTCACCCCCATGGCAGCGGGCAGGCCGAAGCCCATCGTTCCCAGGCCGCCGGAGTTTATCCAGCGCCGCGGCTTATCAAATGCGATAATACTGGGCGGCGAACATCTGGTGCTGCCCGACGTCGGAGGTGACGTAGGCATCGCCCTTGGTAACCCGGTACAGGCTTTCGATGACCTGCTGCGGCATGATCATATCGCTCTGGCCGTAACGACGACCCGTGAACAAGCCGTGGGACGCGCGCCACTCCTCGATCTGCTGCCACCAGCGCGCCAGCGCGGACTGATCGGGTAACCCGCTGTCTTTCTCACGCAGCACATCAATCTGCGCCAACAATTCGGTCAGCACCGATCTGCACAGGCCCGACGATAGGGATATCCGCCATGACGATTTTGGAAATGGAGGCAGGGTCTATGTCGATGTGAATGATCTTGGCGCCGGGGCAGAACTTGTCCACGGTGTTGGTGACCCGGTCATCAAAGCGTGCGCCAACCGCGATGATGCAGTCGCTGTGGTGCATGGCCATATTGGCCTCGTAAAAGCCGTGCATGCCCAGCATACCCAAAAACTGGCGATCGCTGCCCGGATAGGCGCCGAGACCCATCAGGGTGTTAGTGACCGGGTAGTTCAGTTGCCTGGCCAATTGCGTCAACAGCTCGCTGCCGTCACCCTGCACCACGCCGCCACCGGCGTAGATGACAGGGCGCTTGGCCGCCAGTAACAGTCTCGCGGCTTTCTTGATCTGGCCGGTGTGGCCGCGCTGGGCCGGCGCATAGGAGCGCATCTTCACCGTTTTCGGGTAGCGATACTCGAACTTCGCATCCGGCCGGGTCAGATCCTTGGGAATATCGATAACCACGGGACCGGGGCGGCCGGTAGAGGCGATGATGGAAGGCCTTGCGGATAATCAGCGGCAGGTCTTCGGTGCGCTTCACCATAAAACTGTGCTTAACGATGGGCCGCGAAATGCCGATCATATCCGTTTCCTGAAAGGCATCCTCGCCGATCAGGTGGCTCTGCACCTGCCCCGACAGCACCACCATGGGAATCGAATCCATGTAGGCGGTGGCAATGCCGGTAATGGCATTGGTCGCACCCGGACCGGAAGTCACCAACACGACACCGGGTTTGCCGGTCGCCCGCGCGTAACCGTCCGCCGCATGGGTGGCGGCCTGTTCATGGCGCACCAGCACGTGCGGAACCTTGCAGTCCTTGAACAGGGCATCGTAGATGTGTAACACCGCGCCACCGGGGTAGCCGAAGATGTACTCGACCCCTTCGTCCTCCAGTGCGCGGGCGATCATTTCACCGCCGGATAACAATTCCACACTCTTTCTCCACATAAAAAAACGCCCGATGCGTAACCCTCACCGGAACATTCCAAAGTAGTGTGTGGACGTTGCTGCAGAAATACCTGGAACAGGTATTTGATAAGCCACACCACCCCCATTACAAGCTCGACACACCGCCAGCAATCACCCCTGAAGGGAATACGATCACGAACAGCCTGTGTATCGGTCGCCCTGCGGGGTAGCGCAGTGTCTGGCCCTCAACGGTGCCGATGCGGCACACATTGAATACGGGACTTACCAACAGCTGCATCAAATAATGGGATTGACGCAGTGGGCCAGTGGTCGAGGGTACTCGACAGTAGCCGTTGCCATTTGCAAGACGGCCCTATTGTTGCGTCCGGGGGCCACCAAAGTCAACCACTGGAACCTGCAAGCTGCTGTACTTGCTGGTAATTTGCTGGATTGTCTCAAGGTCTGATGTGGGGTACTTTTGGATTAGGTACATTTTATTGAGAAGGCACACTCTTGAAGCTTGCGTTCACCACCAGTGCACTGGTCCTTGCAACCGCTCTGGTGACCCTCTCCAGTTTCTACGCTAATGCCGACAGCACGGTCTACCGCTGGAAGGATGCAGCTGGCAATCCCGTGAACAGTGACCGGCCGCCTGCGCGGGGTACCGAATATGAGGTGATTTCTACCAAATCCAGCATGGTGCGCGAGGTTGATTCGGATGAAGGCGCCGCGCCGCTGGCGGTCAAGCCCCCTGCTGACAATGAGCCTAAACCAGTAGCTACGAGCACGCCCAAAATAGAGAAGAATCCGGAATCTTGCGCGCGCGCGCAGGGATAATCTGCTACAAATAGACAGCCACGGCCGGATTCGCCTGCGCAATGAACAGGGCGAAGTTCGCTACCTGACTCAAGAAGAAAAGGAAGCCGAGCGGGAAAAGGCCCTTGAAGCAATCAAGGTTTTCTGTGAATAAAAAAGTAGATATCAGGGAGCACTGGCTTGAAACCATTTTATCGACATAGTCTTAATGCAGTCGTGCTGGTTGTTATTGCTACCAGCAGCCTCAAAGTCCCAGCGCAAACAAACTACTACCGTTGGCTGGACAGCGGCGGAAACCCCATCGTCAGTGATCGCCCTCCTCCGTCAGGCACTGATTATGAAGTGGTCAGTACCCAATCAACTCTCAAGCGAACCGTGGAAGCCGAAGAAGGGGCCGTTCCCCTGGCCATTAATCCCACTACAGGCAACGAGATTACCCAGCAAGAGTCTGCGGAGGCACAACGCGGCAAGAAGAATGCCGAACTGTGCGAAAAAGCGCGAGCCAATCTTGAGGCACTCAGTGGCAAGGCCAAGGTGACCATTCGTGATAGCCAGGGTGAAGTGAAAGAGCTGGATCCGCAAGAGATGCAAATCCAGCGGGAGACTACCAAGGCACAGATCAAGGCCTACTGCGCGAACTAATGCTCAACGCCCTCGGTAACCGGACTAGTGTCCGGCTACCAGAAGCCACTATATCCCCCGCAGATTTCTATACCCTACTCATCCCCGCTGCGATCAATGTCCTCGGTGAAGAACACACGGCGTCGAATCGGCGGAGCATCCGGAACGATTTCCGGAATATCCCCCAAATCCTTACAACCGATACATACAGTGACGACCCTGCAACCATCCGCTTCAGATGTCACACTGAGTCTCATCTGGCACGGGACAATCATCCCCCTCACAATCCGGCAGGCCAGGCGGGAGCAGTACCGTAAAGATCGCCGGAGGGATCGGAATGCCGGGCGCTTCGATTTCCTCGCCCTGGGTAAATTCCGGACCAAATAGACTCAGCTCATAGCCGGTACCAATACCCAGGGGCCGCTCGCACAACTCGTCAGTATCGCCACCCGGCTGGAAGGTATTGAAAAACACCTTGCCGCCGCCGATCACCGAGGGGTTGGCCACCTGCTCCCCGCGGTCGGGCAGATCCAGATACCAGCCGTCAAATTCCTGTGAAAACGTCTCCGTCGTCCTCATCGATGCCACCACGGCCAGCATGGTATCGCCATCCAGATCGACCGTGGTGGCCTCATTCTCTGCCAGATCACCGACGGAGTTGCCACGAAGGTTTTGTAGGGCTCATCGAAAAATGCATAGAAGCGATTCTGCACCTCGTCGGCAAAGGGATAGTTCATCTCCAGCGGCCGCTCGCGATCGCCGGAACCCACAGTGACCATGACCCTGCCCTGGAAAGCGCCCGCCAGCAGGCGCATTGTAAAAACGGCGTTCATCGTCCGCGCCGTAGCGCGATCTTGTCGATGGTCCAGTTATTTTTCTCAAGCGCGGTCAAGCCCATGCGCCAGGATTGGCACCATTCATCGTGGCGAGATTGATCCGATACAGATTGCCCGCCACATCCGCCGCGTAGAGCGAAGTCCATGTTGCCATCGAAATTGATATCGATAGGCGACAACTCCGTGATAACCGGCGCATCGGTAGCGAGGTACGCCAGAAGTGCGCCCGTCGCGGCATCGAGTATATACACGCCCTTACCCTTGGCGGAACTGCACTCAGCTGGGATAAGCCGCAGCATCTTCATTCAGGCAGTCGTCGAAGCCTCCGCCAAACGCCACGATATGTTTGGGATTGTCGTCGCCATCCACATAGCCCTCGACATATCCGCCAACCGGCATGGACCAGGTCTGGCCGATATCGGTGAAACCAGTGGTACAGCCCGTGTCATTGCCGAGGTTGGGGCAACCCACCCGCCACAACAGATCCGGGGTCTCATCGGGGTCCGTCACATCCAGGGCGTAGACCATGCGACCACCGCGGCGCTGCGTGGGGTAAATGTAGGCCAGTTCAAGTGCGTCCGTCGTCATCGTAGAGCAGTGAGTTGCCCGGTGGAGCCATCGAAGAAGTAATCCTTAAGCTCCGACGCCTGCTTCTTCGGCACCGGTGTACTTGATCAGCGGCGAATTATCGTACAGCCGTTGGATTTTGCCGAAATGCTCCGGGGCAACCAGCGCCCAGCGCTCCGTGCCATCTGCAGGGTTTACCGCCCTGAAAAACGCCATCGTTAGCGCCATAAAGAGCGTTACTTCATCCGCGGAATAGCGGATGGACAGCGGCCGTGAATGGACCACGTCACCGTGAATACTGGCGCGCAGGCCGGCAGCCCGGCATCACCTCACCATCCGCACCGGCTGACATCTGCCGCGCAAATAATTCAGCACCGCGGTCCCACCCAGGGCCGTTGCATCGGCGCCAGCACAGTGCCCAGGGCGCGCAGCGCGGTGTCACTCTGCACCGTGTAGATTGTTCTGGCGGCGGCGGCATCGGCGCATGCCTGGCGCGTCTGCTGCGCCACCCCGCCTTTTTCCACAAAGTGGCCCATCCGGCAGGTCGGACCACGGACTGGTGGTCACATCGGCATCTAAACAATTACTCTCGCAGCGGGCGGGTCGATACCCAGAGTCTCCCAGTAATTCCCGGTATCCTCGGTCCAGAAACTCTCGGCGCAGGTCGCGCACGTTGTCGTCAATGGGATTGATGGCACTGTGCAGCTTGACGTCAGCCAGGCGCGGCACATCGTTGAACAGCGCCAGTTGATAGCGCTTCAGGTTACCAAACCAGCGCGGCTTCTTGCCGAGCGACGGCCGGAACATGCCGATATACACCTGGTTATCCACCCGGGCGCGGTTGGTGGCGCTCAGGGGCAAACTCACCGCCGCGAAACTGGAACTTTCGGCCAGGATATCCCCCAGCGACAGAATTGATGGCGTCGATGAGTCTGCTCCTCATTCTTGGCCTGGAAATAGCGACCGCCGCCCGCATTCGCGGCACTGAACCAGACGGAGCTCAAATCAGCACTTTGCTGCGCATTGAACACGTCGATGACATAGGTGGTGACCTTGACGCGCTCGTCGACAGGTATCGCCGTCAACGGTTACCGTCAGCGGAACGCCGTAGTTCTGCAGGAACATTGCCCAGTCGTCAAAGTTGTAGCTTTTGCCAGCTGTCGTATTGGCAGGCCGGTAGTTGCACACACATCCGTCGACCACTCCGGTCCCCGTCACTGCCGGTACCGCCGGATAACACTGCTGGGTGGTAGGAGGCGTAACGCAGGTCGCCGGTATCCGTGTAAGCCGCTATATCGCCTGTTACATTCAAGTGATAGGTTCTATCCTTGGCAGGACTCCCGTCGTCGCGCAACCGCGTAGAGGCGTATTCCGCCGGAGCAGCTGCACGTACCTGCAGTCGGGACAAGCGCAGTTACCGGCGGGTTCTACCGAAACATTTGCCGCCAGCCGCAGTATTCTTCTGCAGCTGGTACAGGCGGCTGCATCGTTTGCTAGCGTTTTCCAACACGCAGTGGATGTCCCAGGTTGGTTATAGCAGCAAAGTTTTGTGCCGGGATACAGACATCCGGGGGCTGTCACTGGCGGGTCGCAATAGGCCGGCGACGTCCGGGAGTGATTATTGGACCGGGGTCGTCACCTGTGGTGCAGGCAAATCCCGGCATGGCCAGTGGCGTGCCGCTGGAGTCACCCGCCAGCGCATTCGGCGCTGGCGCACCCAGCGCCGTATACAGTGCCTTGAGCGCGGCGGTATTGGTGGCGTCATCGCCGGCAACATGTGCCGTTGGCATTATTGCCAATAAAAATCATGTAGGTGTCGGCGCAGGCATTCGCCGCGGCCAGTGGGCGAGCTGAAAATTCGAATGCACTGTGTCGTATATGCAGCGGCATCAGCCATGCACCGCGGCGTGCCAGCGCCGTTCTTGCTATGGTCAATGCCGCTGAGGTAGTTATAAAAGTCCCAGGGCAGATAGCCGTAGGGGTTGCTGGAACTTCTCTTTTCGGTAGGGCCATTGATATCGTTGAAAATAGTGTCCAGCGTGGTATTCAGGGCCGTCAGAGCTGTCGCAGTCCAGTTTGCTGCAGATTGAAGCGGGTATAGGCGGCATCGGTATCCGCGGCACTACCACCTGGAATGTATTCCATGATACCGACATTCAGCTTGTCGACCTTGTCCGCCAGGGCCAGCTTTGATCGCCCTGACCTCCGACTGCCCCTGCACCAAACCGCCAGGCCATTTCTGTGACGTACGCGACCAGTTGGAGGTATTGTCCAGCACGAAGATGACATTGGGCAGGCTGGTGTTGACCTCCGTCGTGCCGGTGAAAATGTCGATATCCTCTGCCCGTACCACGGCGCTGAGGATAACAGGCGGCCAACAGGCTGCATTTCAGCCATTTGCTATGGATGTTCATGTGCTACCCCCTGATAAATCATATGGGACAATTCGTATCTATATTGTTGAGCGAGGTCAGGACGGAGACGCCCTGGCGTATGGAAATTTCAGCTCCGGTCACCGCATCGGTCGCGGTGGCCCGAAACTCCCACACGGAGTCGCCACACATCGAATACACCGCCGGCGGCAGATAACAGCTGGCCTCCTGCAGCGAATCAAACACGTTCAGGTCGGAATTGCGTCGCGGCGTAACCGCGACACAGGTGGGCTCCTGCACCAGCACGGTGACATCATCTGTGCCATCGCCGTTGTAGTCGTAGCGACGTTGATTGGGTGCACCGTCGCCCACGCTAAAGATAGCCTCGGGATTGGTAGTGAAACGCAGGGAACTGGTGGCTTCTTCGATGGCCGCGAGCGCCGCAGCACGCGCCAGATCGCGACTTTCCATATTCTGCACCACCTTGAGATTGGCCTGAACCAGGTTGGAGGCCGAGACCACCATCAGGGTAACCGCCAGTAGCATGATCATCGCTATCACCATGACCAGGCCCCGCTGCCTGCCGCTACTGGATGTGGCATCACGGTTGCTACCTCCCTCCGACCGGCGACATTGCGCAAACCCACCGTCCTGCTGTAGACCTGCCGGCGGTGATCTTCGAATGCAGCGGGAATTTCCACATCGCAGGGATGGAGTTCTCGCGGTCGCAATACGTATCTCCTGCAATTGTATAAATCTTGTCATCCACAAACCCGCCGCTGGACTCAGTGTTGCGCACGACCAGGGAAACGCGGGCCATCACCACGTCGGCCCAGTCCTCCGGGAAGGCATCCGGCGTATTCGTGGCCAGATCGGTTGTCGGGTCGGGTGTGTAGCCGTTAACGTCATCGTCCACCTGTCCGTCGCCGTCCCTGTCCACCCCATACTCAACGCGCATCATCTCGATCACCCTCTGCCAACGTCGATTGCTCGTATTCGTTACCCACCAGCTCCGCCGCGTATCAGCTGGTCATTGTCGTTGATGTAATAGATGCGATTAAGAAGGCGGTAGTGTGGTGCGGCTGGGGCGGCCCACAGTCAATGCCACGCTGCTTATATTTGAAGATAGCCGTATCCGGGACATCATCGATCGTATCCAAAGCGTAAGCGATTCCCGGAAGGGGTGCAGTGTCAACACCGGGAGTAAAACAGGCATGCACCTGCAGGTGGAAATTGCCATCGGCAGCATCACAACCGGGATCACCCAGGGCGCAACTATTCGCCCGCCGGATGGCGAGGTAATCCGTCTCCGCCTTGGGCGCTGACGTTGTCGCCCAATGTGCCACAGTGCAAAGTCCTCCGGAACCCACCTTGCACGGGAAAGCGCAACGCCCAATTCAGCTCGCACGAAGCGTCTTCCAGATCTTCTTCCACCGACGGGTCGCAGCTCTGCGCTGGGCAAACTGGCACCCCGTCTGCTGGCACCCGGCGGGAGAGCTTCGCCAACACCCTGCGCGCCCATCTCTCCCCAAAAACCGGCATTGGTCAGGTCATTTTCAATCTCGCGCAGGGCGAAGGCGGCGTTCTCGATCTGCCGGCCGGTGCGATCAAGTTCATAGCGGGTACTGCTGTTGTTAGTGGCGATCTGGGTGACGCCCAGCATGATGATAACGCCCAGCGCCAGGGCAATCATGATTTCGATGATCCCGAAGCCCGCCTGCATTTGTTGGTATCGACTGTTGTATCAATGTTCATGTTCATAGCGCCAGATTCGCCAATACCGTATCGATACTCGCTACGCGCCGGAACGTCGTCATCGCCAAAGGCATCCTCGCCACATGCCGAAGCTGGCGCGACCGTGGCGGCCATACCCTGCCAGGCAATGGTCAGCCTGACTGATGATGTTCACCGTCGCCCGAGCCGGCAAGGTTTTCAATACAGCCCGGGCGCCCACCAGACTGCCCACGTTTGCTGCCATCCAGCTTACAGCTGCCGGAGCCCGCCAGGGCGGTGTTCCACTCACACAAATCCCGCTCTGCCGCATTGGTCAGTATGGCTGACAGTCGTCCTCGTCCAGCCAACCCATATTGATCGCCGTCCGGGTAGGCACCTGCCCTGGCCGCCAGCACTGTTCACCCGAATGCGATTCGCCATATCCTCCAGCAACAACATGCGCCTGGGCGCGTTGGTAGGCTTCAAGCTGGTTGTTCAATGAGGTCGTTTGCAGCAGGGCAAGGCCGAGCAGGCCAACGGCGAGAATGACAATGGTCACCAGCACCTCGATCAGGGTGAAGCCACGGGATGCTAGCGGAAACCTTAGCATGTGCATAGTCACGTCTCATCATGGGACAGAGCACCTCTTCGATGGAATTCAATCCGGCCATCCAGCGCCAGTTCGCAGACAGGCTACCTGTACTTCGCTTTCGATTCGGGACCAACTTCAATTTCAAACTCGCCGCTGCGACCGCACGGCCCGCAGGAGTGAAAGTCACTTCAGCAGGGCCGCGTAATCGTGACATCGCCTGTCTGCATATGATTCAGGATATCGCGACCTCCGCCATCGTCGGGCTCGGGAATTGTCCAACCGTCACCCCAGCCGTCTGCGTCTCGGTAGCAACTCCACGACCCTGTTGCGCTTTATCGCCTCGGACCGCGCAGCGTCAGGGCGATACGCAGGTCGGAACTGGTGGCGCGCAAGCGCTGCTCCAGGATAAAACTGCGAAACGAGGGCACGCCGATGCCCAGGAGAACAGCCACCAACACCAGCTCCGATCATCAGCTCGATCAGGGTAAAACCCCGCTGCAGTTGTTACGCCGCACTCGCGCCTGCCCGGGAGATAGTCTGGCCCCGGACAAGGAACGAAGGCTCAGCGCCGCCGGTACTCACCACGGCTCTCCTCATGCAGCTTTTCACCCGTATTATCGATCGACAGGTCGCCATCATCGTTCGGCCTGGGCTGTACCGCCTTGGGCGTAGCGGTGATGGTGAACTCGGCTACGGGTGACGTTGTCGTAAGATCGAAAGTCACTGCATAGTTTTTATTTACACGCTCGGGCGGCGTGGCATTCAGATCGCATCCGTATCCGCATAGGTGCGCGAATCGTTGAAATACAACTGCTGCATCTGTGCCACATCCATAAGATAGGATTTGGCTTCCGCGCGATTGGCCTTGACTACAAATGACTGATAGGCCGGGTAAGCCACCAGCGTCAACACAGCCACAATGACCACCACGACCATCAGCTCAATCAGCGTGAACCCGCTACTCGACTTTCTGAGTGTCATTGAGACCTACCCCCTGTGCCCCCATGTGATCAAGCTAGCAGAGCACGGCCGCCGGCACCACCATGGCGCTGACAAGTGGCCGGTCACGGGCGACCAGCGGTACGCAGAGGCCGCAACTGTGGATTAGTTCACAGTTTTTGCTTCCGGGAAGAGGGAACTCTCTTTGGTATTGGTTCACCGAAAAGGCGGCGTGTAGGCGAGTTCAACCCGGAAGTGTTCCACACCCGGAAAAACTTCCAGAGTCGCCCCCGGGCCATAGATTGCCTGCAGGCGCTGCGCCACGTTGGCGAGGGCCATCTTGTTGCCGCTGGACGTGGCGCCCGCCCCGGGCACCGGATTATCGACCGAGACGGCGAGTTCATCACCCTTGCGCGCAATGCGGATGTCGATATTGCCCCCCTTGGGCAAGCGGGATATACCATGATACACCGCGTTCTCCACCAGGGGCTGCAAGACCAGGGTCGGCATGGAAGCCCCGAGGGTCTTCTCGTCCACGTCCCAATGCACTTGCAGGCGTTGGCCCAGGCGCAACTCTTCTATACCCAGGTATAACCGGGTCAGGCGGATCTCGTCCTGCACCGTTGTCGGCTCACGGCTTTCCTTGAGGCTGGACCGGAACAGCTCTGCCAGGTCCTCTACCGCCTTCTCTGCGGTTTCGGGTCGCGACATGATCAGGCTGGCGATGCTGTTGAGGGTATTGAACAGGAAATGCGGCCGTATCCGGGTGTGCAGGGAGTCGAGCCGCGCCTGCAATTCAAGCTGTTCCTGCAGGCGCAGCTGTTGCTGCAGGTAAAAATAACGCAACACGATTCCCGCCACCACAATGGCCACCAAAAGGTTGCGCACGACCCACCAGTGGTCATCCTGGATATTCGCCAGCTGCGCGAAAAACACCTGGACCAGCACACTTGTCACCAGCGTCACAAGTGTGACCACGGCCAGGCTGGACAGTGTCGTGAGCGGCAGGCTGAGACGGCTGAAGGGCCGGCGACACCAGCACAGCAGCAGGTTACTCGGCAGTACCACCCACAACACGAACAGTGAACTCAGGGCGAACTCTTCCCAGCCGAACCGGGGCAGGCCGCTACTTGCGAGAACATGAACCAGCACCACCAGTTCTGCCAGCAGGATCGACAACACCGTCGGACGCGTCGCACACAGGTCCGGGATCAAGAAATCCTGTTGCGGTGTCACCTGATCCGTGCGCTGCAGCGAAGGCATGGCATGGCCCCATTTACCGGCTGGTGGCAATTCTTGCATCATTGGTGTTTGCGGGCGAGCATCGCGCGCTTCAGCGCCGCCAGGCGGCGACGGCTGACGGGAAGCGTGTCCGCGGTTCCGCGCAGCCGCACCCGGTGTTTCCCCTCCCCGTCCCGCTCGAGGACCTCGATCGCGCTCACTGCCGCCAGGATGCCCCGGTTGATGCGCACGAAGTCGGGTTCGAACTCCTCGGCCAGCAGCTTCATCGATTCATCGATGAGGTTTTCGCCCGCTGCGTGATACACAGTGACGTACTTCTGGTCGGCACGAAAAAACCGTACGTCCTTCAATGGAATCAACCGCAGCTCGTCCCGGAACCTGATCGCGATGTATTCACGCCGTGCCACTCGTGTATCAGCGGAGGCAACCTCGCCGAGCTGCGACGCGCCCAACCGCCCGGCCTGTTGCAAAGCGCGCTCGAGTTTTTCCCTGCGGACCGGTTTCAGGAGGTAGCCGACGGCCTGGGCGTCGAAAGCCTCGATTGCGTACTCATCGTAGGCTGTAACAAATACGATCGCCGGCGGCGACGGACAGGACGCCAGGTGTCTGGCCACCTCGACTCCGCTCATGCCGGGCATCCGGATATCCAGCAGTACGACTGCAGGGTTCAGTGCGCTAACGAGTTTGAGCGCCTGATCACCCGAGCCGCAGACACCCGCGACGTCCCATCCCGGCAACTCCTCGACGAGGCGCTGCAAACGCTCCCTCGCGAGCGGCTCGTCGTCAACGATTAACACACCCTGGTTTGTCGTGTTCATGCCTGCATCGTAACACGCGAACGTCCGCCCCTTCATTCTGCGGTGACGAGCGGCCTCACGACACACCCATCGTTTAACGCTTTAAGAAGACCGCCGTGCCACTCTCCAGATCCGCGAAGATCGTGTCTCCCGGTTGAAATTCCCCGGCCAGCAGGCGCTGCGCCAGCGGATTTTCCAACTCCTGCTGGATAGCCCGCTTCAGTGGCCGCGCGCCATACACCGGGTCGAAGCCGGCTTCCACCAGGCGATCCATGAAGGCATCGCTGATTTCAAGCGCCATATCCCGCTCCGCCAGGCGCGCCTGCAGGCCGCGCAACTGGATGGCGGCAATGCCGCGAATCTGCTCCTTGGCCAGCGGATGGAATACCACCGATTCGTCCACCCGATTGATGAATTCGGGTCGAAAATGTGTTCCGACGATTTCCATCACGGCGGCTTTCATCGCCTCGTAGTTACCCTCGCCCGCCATTTCCTGAATCAGGTGGGAGCCCAGGTTGGAGGTCATCACCACGATCGTATTGCGAAAATCCACCGTCCGGCCCTGGCCGTCGGTGAGCCTGCCATCATCCAGCACCTGCAACAGGATGTTGAACACATCCGGGTGCGCCTTTTCCATTTCATCCAACAGCAGCAGCGAATAGGGGCGGCGCCGCACGGCCTCCGTCAGGTAGCCGCCCTCCTCATAGCCCACGTAGCCGGGCGGCGCACCAATGAGGCGCGCCACCGAGTGTTTCTCCATGAATTCAGACATATCCACCCGCACCATGGCATCGTCACTGTCGTACATGAAGTCCGCCAGCGCCTTGCACAGCTCGGTTTTACCCACGCCGGTGGGGCCGAGAAACAGGAAGGAGCCATTGGGGCGCTTGGGATCGGACAGACCGGCGCGCGAACGGCGCACGGCATTCGATACCGCCTTGATCGCCTCGTCCTGACCCACCACCCGTTCGCGCAGGGAATCTTCCATGCGCAACAGTTTTTCCCGGTCGCCCTCCATCATCTTGGACACGGGGATGCCGGTCCAGCGCGACACGACCTCGGCAATTTCCTCGTCGGTCACCTTGTTGCGCAGCAGCGCGGTCTCCGTCGTCTCTGATTCCTGCGCCAGTGCCAGTTGCTTTTCCAGTTCCGGAATGCGCCCGTACTGCAGCTCCGACATGCGCGTCAGATCGCCCGCGCGGCGGGCCGCTTCCAGGTCCAGCTTGACCTGCTCCAGGTCGCTCTTGATCTGCGCGGCGCCCTGCACGGAGGCCTTCTCCGCTTTCCAGATCTCCTCCAGGTCGGAGAACTCGCGCTCGACCTTGTCGATTTCGTCGTCCAGCAATTCCACCTGCTTTTTCGCGGCAGGATCGGTGTCCTTCTTTACCGCCTCGCGCTCGATCTTGAGCTGGATCAGGCGCCGTTCCAGTTTGTCCATGACCTCGGGCTTGGAGTCGATCTCCATGCGAATACGGCTGGCGGCCTCATCGACCAGGTCGATGGCCTTGTCCGGCAACTGGCGGTCGGTGATGTAACGCTGCGACAGTTTGGCGGCGGCAATGATGGCGCTGTCGGTGATATCCACCCCGTGGTGCACCTCGTAGCGCTCCTTCAGGCCGCGCAGGATGGCAATGGTGTCTTCCTCGTTGGGCTCATCCACCAATACTTTCTGGAAGCGCCGCTCCAGCGCGGCATCCTTCTCCACGTACTGGCGATATTCGTTCAGGGTGGTGGCGCCCACACAGTGCAGTTCACCGCGGGCCAGCGCCGGCTTGAGCATATTGCCCGCATCCATGGAGCCCTCGGCCTTGCCGGCGCCGACCATGGTATGCAGTTCGTCGATGAACAGGATGATCTTGCCCTCCTGCTTGGACAGCTCATTGAGCACCGCCTTGAGCCGCTCCTCGAAATCGCCGCGAAATTTGGCGCCGGCCAGCAGCGCGCCCAGGTCCAGCGACAACACGCGCTTGTTGCGCATGCTTTCGGGCACTTCACCGTTGACCACACGCTGCGCGAGCCCCTCGATAATGGCGGTTTTACCCACGCCGGGCTCGCCGATCAGTACCGGGTTGTTCTTGGTGCGGCGCTGCAATACCTGGATGGTGCGCCGGATTTCATCGTCACGGCCGATCACCGGATCCAGCTTGCCCTGTTCGGCGCGCTCGGTCAGGTCGATCGTATATTTGTCCAGCGCCTGGCGTGATTCCTCGGCTTCCGGTTTATCCACTGCTTCGCCGCCGCGCATCATCTCGATTGCTCCTTTGAGTTCCAGCGCCTTTACACCACTGGCCTGCAATAATTCACCGGCCTTCGTTTTGCTTTCCAGCATGGCCAGCAATACCAGCTCACTGGATATGTAGGTGTCGCCGCTCTGCTGCGCCAATTTGTCGGTGACGTTCAGTATTTTGCCGAGGTCGTTCGACATATGAATGTCGCCACCTGTCCCGGAGACCGTCGGCAGCGCCTCGACCGCTGCCTTGGTGCGCTGCGCCAGGCCCGCAATATCCGCTCCCGCTTTTTGCAGCAAGGGCCTGCAGGCACCGCCGCGCTGTTCCAGCAGGGCGCTCAGCAGGTGTACGGGCTCGATAAAATTGTGATCCTTACCCAGCGCCAGGGACTGGGCATCCGCCAGGGCCGTTTGCAGCTGGTTGGTCAATTTGTCCATTCTCATTCAGTACTTCTCCTCATTGATTACCTCCGCAGGAGGTATATCACGCTCATTGCCAGGCATAAATGGGGCCAAATTACCCTAATTCAAGTATGGAAATTTGATCCCGATCAAGCGCTTAGCGCAACAGGATCAGGCTGGCCATGCGGCCGGTCTGGCCATCCCGGCGGTAGGAGTAAAAGCGCTCCGCGTCGCTGTAGGTACATAAACCACCGCCGAAGACGCGCGTCACGCCCAGCGCAGCCCAGGCGCACTCGGGCCAGGGCGTACAGATCGGCGAAACAGTGGTCGGGGCGGCCCGGATTGGGCGCTGAAACACGCTGCGACAGCGGATTGCTCGGAGGGGTTGGCCGCCGCCAGAAACGCCTCGCGGACTTCCGGCCCCACCTCAAAAGCAGTCGGGCCAATTGCGGGACCCAGCCACGCCAGCACCTGATCCGGGCTGGTGTTCATCGCCCCCACGGTGGCTTCCAATACCCCCGCCAGCAAACCGCGCCAGCCGGCGTGCGCGGCAGCGACCACATCGCCGGAAACGGAGCACAGCAGCACCGGCAGGCAGTCCGCAGTCAACACCGCGCAGGCAGCACCCGGACTGCGACTCCACTGGGCATCGGCGACGCGGATACGGCCCGCCCTGCCCTGCTTCAACCACAGCGGTGCCATGCACCTGCGACAGCCAGGAAACAGCAACCCCGGCAGGCAGTGCGCTGGCCAGAATGTCCCGGTTTCCCGCCACGGCGCTCGCGCTGTCACCCACATGGTGCGCCAGGTTAAAGCTCTCGTAGGGGGCCGCGCTGCACCCGCCGCGGCGCGTGGTGCACAGGGCCAGCACACTGGCCGGGGCCGGCCACTGTGGCGCAATAAACGGCGGCTCAATAAAGGGTGGTATTGCTGGCAAGGGGCGGGTCTTCCTGTTCCAGTACCGCAATCAGTCGCAGAATATCGTCCGGCAAGGGGCATTCAAACTGCACCGCCTCCCCGGTGGCGGGGTGAATCAGCCCCAGCGCGCGGGCGTGCAGCGCCTGCCGGGGAAAGTGGCGCAGGGTATCAATCAGCAGATCGGAGGCACCCCTGGGTATGCGCGGGCGGCCGCCGTACAGGGGGTCGCCGATCAACGGATAGTGCCGATGCGCCATATGCACCCGAATCTGGTGGGTGCGCCCGGTTTCCAGGTTCACCGTGATACGGGTGTGGTGACCAAAGCGCTGCGCCAGTCGGTAGTGGGTAATGGCCGGTTTACCGCCGGCCGCGAGGACCGCCATTTTCTTGCGCTGGCGCGGATGACGGCCCATGGGCGCATCCACCGTGCCGCCGCCGGTCATCGCGCCGATACACAGCGCGCAGTATTCCCGCTTGACGGTCCGCGCCTGCAATTGCTCAACCAGATGGTGATGCGCCGGCAGGGTTCTGGCGACGACCAGCAGGCCCGAAGTTTCCATATCCAGACGATGCACAATGCCGGCCCGGGGCAGTTGCGCCAGCTCGGGAGCGTGGGCCAACAGCGCATTCACCAGCGTACCCTGGGCATGGCCTGCTGCAGGATGCACCACCAGCCCTGCGGGTTTGTTCAGCACCAGGAGGCTGGCGTCCTCATAGACAATGTCCAGGGCGATATCCTGGGCCTGCCAGCCCACCGCCGTCTCCAGTTACGCATCGACCTGGAGGCGGGCACCCTCCGACACTTTATCGCGCGGGCGGCACTGCTGCCCGTCCACGGACAGCGCCCCCTGTTTGATCCACTCCTGCAAACGCGACCGCGAGTATTGCGGAAAGAGTTGGGCCGCGACCTGATCCAGCCTGCTGCCGTGCATCTCCTGCGGCACGCTGGCCTGCAGTTCCACCCTATCATTCATGACAATTCCTGTTTGTGCGCCAGCCAGCCTGTGGTTAAATACCGCTGCATCAGCTCCCGCGCTGCGTGGGATTTTAGCACGCAAGCGCGAGCCCATTAGGTGGAAGCATGAAATACGTCCTGATCCTGTTATTCGGCCTGGCCCTGTACGGCTGCTCCAGCAACGACGAATTGCCTGATATCGCCGAAGATGCCGGCGAGCAGCAAATCTACGATGAAGCCCAGCGCTACCTGCAGGGCGACAACTACGACCTGGCGGTGAAAAGCTACCAGGCGCTGGAGGCTCGCTACCCCTTCGGCAAGTACGCCGAACAGGCGCAACTGGAAATCATCTATGCCCATTACAACGCCTACGAACACGAGGCGGCAGTGGAAGCCGCAGATCGCTTTATCCGGCTGCATCCCCAGCATCCCAACGTGGACTACGCCTATTACATGAAAGGCCTGGCTGCATACTCGAGCAATGATGACCTTTTCGACCGCTTCCTGCCCACCGATCCAAGCAAGCGCGATACCGACCATGCCAGGGAGGCCTTCGCCGAGTTTTCACAACTGGTCGCCAGATTCCCGGACAGCCCGTATGCTGCAGATGCCAAGGCGCGCATGGTCTCCCTGCGCAACTTGTTGGCCCAGCACGAAATCAACGTTGCCAACTACTACCTGAAGCGCGGCGCCTACCTCGCCGCCGTCAATCGGGGTCGCTTCGTCGTGGAAAATTTCCAGCGCACCCCGGCTGTGGCCGATGGACTGGCCATCATGGCCCAGGGCTATATTTTGCTTGGCATGGATGATCTGGCCAACGAGTCCATCAAGGTACTGGCGGCAAACTACCCCGACTATCCCGCCTTCGATGAAAATGGCCAGTTTGAGAGCGGCTATTCCTCGGACGGGGCAGCGTCTTCCTGGGTCAACAAGTTGTCGTTCGGGGTGTTTGACCCGCCGCAACCGCCCCAGTTTGACACCCGCCCCAAGATTTAATCGCCTAAGCGCCAACCCGAGGTGATCGGATAACGCCGGTCACGCCCGAAGCCGCGCCGCGTAATGCGTACCCCGATCGGCGCCTGGCGGCGCTTGTACTCATTGATATCCACCAGCCGCAGTACCCTGAGCACCTGCTCGCGATCCATGCCTGTGGCAATGATCGCCTCCGCGCTGTAATCCTGCTCGACATACATTGCCAGAATACGATCCAGCACGTCATAGGGTGGCAAACTGTCCTCGTCTTTCTGGTTGGGCGCCAACTCCGCCGATGGCGGGCGATCAATCACCCGCTGTGGAATACACGGTCCCAGGGAATTGCGGTAGCGGCACAGATCAAACACCAGCGTCTTGGGTACGTCCTTGAGCACGTCAAAGCCCCCGGCCATATCGCCGTAGAGTGTGGAATAACCGACCGCCATCTCACTCTTGTTACCCGTCGTCAGCACCAGGAAACCTTTCTTGTTGGAGATCGACATCAGCAACACACCGCGACAGCGGGCCTGCAGGTTCTCCTCTGTGGTGTCCGGCCTGGTTCCGGCAAACTCATTTTTCAGGCTGGCCATAAATGCCTCATAAATGGGCTCTATGGAAATCACCTTGTGCGTAACCCCGAGCAACCTGGCCTGCTCAGCTGCATCCTCCACGCTCATCTGCGCGGTGTAACGAAAGGGCATCATCACCGCTTCCACCCGCTGCGGACCCAAAGCCTCCACGGCCATCGCCAGCGTCAGGGCAGAATCGATACCGCCGGACAAACCCAGCACCACGCCGTGAAAACGGTTCTTGTTCACGTAGTCGCGCACACCCAGCACCAGCGCCCGCCAGGTGGCTTCCAGTTCATGCAGCGGCGGGCACAGGTCAGGACCGGAAATCCTGACCGGGCGGAGCACCGAAGTCCAGTTGCAACCAGTAGGCGCCCTCCTCAAAACTGGGTGCGGCAGCCACTACCGTGCCGTCGGCGGCCACCACAAAAGAGCCGCCGTCGAACACCAACTCATCCTGCCCGCCCACCTGATTCACGTAAACGATTGGAATACCGGCCTGCAGGGCGCGGGCGGCCACCGTTTCCCAGCGTTCACTGCGCTTGCCCCGGTGATAGGGCGAGGAGTTTATATTCAGTAACAACTGCGCCCCGGCCTGCGCCGCCTGCGCGGCGGGCGCCTCCTCCCAGATGTCCTCACAGATGCTCAATCCCACGCGCACGCCCTCGATATCGACGACGCAGGGCTCGGCTACCCGCGCTGAAATACCGTTTTTCGTCAAATACCTGGTAATTGGGCAGGTACTGCTTGCGATACTGCGCGACGATTGCGCCGCGGTGGAGCACGCCCGCGACATTGTACAGCGCGCCGTCTTCACGCAGCGGGTAGCCGATAATCGCGTAGGCAGAGCCACTCATCGCGGCACAAATGGCCGCCAACGATTGTGTCACGCGCACGCCGATACTGGGGCGCAGCAGCAGGTCCTCGGGGGGATAGCCGCTGAGCGTGAGTTCAGGAAACACCACGACAGCATTTGCATGCTCGCGTTCGGCCAGCGCCAGGGTGTCGATAACCTTGCGGGTGTTCCCTTCGAAATCACCGACCAGGGTATTCATCTGGGCCATCAGGATATGCAAGGTACTCATGAGATTCTCAGGCGGTCGCAGAATCAGGCGGTCATTGTCCGAAAAAGCGCCGTCCATAGCCAGCCCTTCCATGCAACAATGCCAGGGCGGCGGATAGCGGCAACGCACCCTGCGCCGGCCACGCCATTTTAGTTACAATGCCTGTTACACTAGGCCACACTCCAGTCCGCATACATCAGGCACAAGGCCAGCGCACGTTGAATCGCCCAGCCATACTCACAAAACCTGAAGCTCTCTCACCGAGCCATCAAAATCTCGCACTGTTTCGAGTCTATATCGGCTATCGCTCCCTGCTTTCAATAGTCCTGTTGATCATGCTGGTCAGCCCCAATACCCGGCAGTTGGTGGGCACCCTCAACCCGACGCTCTACACCACTGTCGCACTGGCCTACCTGGCCACCAGCATTCCACTGGTGGGCTCTCTATCACCCGCCTCAACCAAAGCCAGAGACTCATGCTGCTGGTCTTTGTGGTGGATATCGTCGCCATTACCTTATTGGCAGATAGCAGCGGCGGGATGATAAGCGGCTTGCCGGTATTACTGGTGGTGACTGTCGCCGCCAGCGCAGTGCTGATCACCAATCGAACCCTGGCCACCCTGATCGCGGCCATTAGCGTACTGGCTATTCTGCTGGATACCGCCTGGTTAATTCTGCAACACGTGCTCGACATCGGCTCACTGTTTCCCGCGGGAATACTCGGCCTGCTGATTTTCGGCGTCTCGCTGATGGTGCAGCCCATCGCGCACCGTCTGGGCCGGGCCGAGGAGTTGGCCCGCAATCGTGCCAGCGACCTGTACAGCCTGCAGCGGCTCAATGAGCAAATCGTGCAACACATGCAGACCGGCATACTGCTGGTGAATAACGAAGGTGTCGTGCGGATAATGAACAAGGCTGCCATCGGCTTACTCGCCCCTGAGAGACCAGTCTACTGTAGAGCAGGGACGGCAATTGGCGGACTACTGCCCGGAGCTGGCGTACCAGTTCCAACACTGGAAAGACTCCGGCGTACACAGGGCCAAACCGTTCACTGTCATGGAGGGTGCACCTGCCGGTAATCGCTAACTTTCGCGAGTTGCAACCCAATGCCAACCGCGAGGCTCTGGTGTTTGTGGAAGACTACACGCCCGTTACCCAGTACGCGCAGTCGCTGAAGCTCAATTCGCTGGGCCGCCTGACAGCCAGTATCGCCCACGAAATTCGCAATCCTCTGGGGGCGATAAGTCACGCTGCCCAGTTACTGCAGGAATCGCCCGATCTGTCGCCCGCAGACAGCCGCATGGCCGAAATCATTCAACGCCACTGCGAACGGGTAAACCAGATCGTGGAAAGCGTGATGCAGATCTCCCGGCGCGAGCCTCCCAAACCGCAGTATCTGCTGCTGGCGCCATGGCTGACCGAGTTCGTCAGCGAATACCTCAACGCCTTGAACCGGCCAGCGGAAGTGACCATCCATTGCGACTACAAGGAATTGCTGGTGGAATTCGATCCGGAAAATCTGCAGCGTGTCATTGCCAATCTGCTGGACAACGCGCTGCGCCACAGCAAACTGGCAACCGGGAAGGAGACGGCGCGCATCGAGGTCGATCTCGACTCTGCACTGCACCAGTGCCAGATTGATATCATTGACGCAGGTAGCGGAGTGCCTTCTGCGGATCTGGCAAAACTGTTTGAGCCGTTTTTCACCACGATGGCAGAAGGCAGCGGCATGGGCCTGTACCTGTGCAAGGAACTCTGTGAAATCAACAATGCGAATCTCGACTATCGACCGACCAGGAAGGGTGAAAGCTGCTTCCGTATCTCTATGAACCAGCGAGCGCTGTAAATGACGACCCAAAGTGTTTTGATCGTGGATGATGAGCCGGATATCCGTGAGTTACTGGATATCACGCTGAGCCGTATGGGCCTGCAAACCCACAGCGCAGCCACACTGAAGGAGGCCAGGGAGATCGTCGCGCGGGTGCAGCCTGACCTGTGCCTGACCGACATGCGCCTGCCCGATGGCAATGGCATCAGCCTGGTGGAGCATATCCAGCAGGAGTTTCCGCATATTCCCGTCGCCATGATCACCGCCCACGGCAGCGTGGAAGCAGCCATCGCCGCGCTCAAGGCCGGGGCTTTTGACTTTATCAGCAAGCCGATCGAGTTGGAGAATCTGCGCAGACTGGTCAGTTCCGCCCTGCAACTGGAGGGCGACACCAGCCGGACACGGGATGCAGTGGACCAGGAACTGATCGGCTCGGCACCGACGATCCAAGTCCTGCGCCAGCAGATATCCAAACTGGCGCGCAGTCAGGCGCCGGTGCATATCCATGGCGAATCCGGCAGTGGCAAGGAAGTCGTCGCCCGCCTGATTCACAACACAGCCCGCGGGCTGCGGGCCCTTTCGTCGCGGTCAACTGCGGCGCGATTCCTCCGGAATTGATGGAGAGCGAGTTGTTCGGGCATTTGAAAGGTAGCTTCACCGGTGCCAGCCAGGACAAGATGGGGCTGTTCCAGGCAGCCTCCGGGGGCACCCTGTTTCTGGATGAGGTGGCAGACCTGCCGCTCGCCATGCAGGTCAAGTTACTGCGCGCAATCCAGGAAAAAACGGTGCGCCCGGTAGGCGCGAGCGAGGAGCAGCGCACCGATATTCGGCTGTTGAGCGCCACCCACAAAACTCTCGCCAAAGAAGTCGAAGCGGGTCGCTTCCGCCAGGATCTGTACTACCGCATTAACGTTATCGACGTGAGGGTACCCAGTCTGCGCGAACGACTCGAGGACCTTCCCGCGCTAACCAGTAAATTCTGAAGCGTATTTGTGCAGCGGACGGCAAGGAGGCAGCCCGCCTCGACAAATCCGCCCTCAAGGCCCTGAGCGATTACACGTTTCCTGGCAATGTGCGCGAATTGGAAAATATGCTGGAGCGGTCTTTGGCTCTTTCTGACGGGCAAAAGATTACCGCCGATGACCTGCAGTTTTCCGCCACCCTGTCAGGGGCTTCCCCGGTACCCGGTGCCGAGCGGGTCGAGCGCCGCAACCCCGCGCGTGCTGCACGCGAGGCCTTTGGTGACCTGGAGGGCTATCTGGAAAATATTGAACGGGAAATTATCAGCGCGGCCCTGGAGGAGTGTCGCTGGAACAAAACCGCGACAGCAAAGCTACTGGGCATCAGTTTCAGAAGCCTTCGTTACCGGCAAAAAAAATTGGGGCTGGAAGACTAACCGGTCTCACCAGCATTCCCGCGTGGCACTCCCACCAGTTGCGCGCTTGATTCCCATCGAGTCCAGACTCAAGGTACCGCATAAACGATCCGCCGCCTGACCCAGTTGCGGGATTGCATGCAGCGTGTAGGCTTCCTGCGTGCAGTGACAGTTCGATAAGGTAAATCCTGTCGTCGGCCAGCGCAGACCCGGCATTTCCCTGGGCATCAATCGCATAGGGACTCCGCGGGAAATCCAGATCCGTAAGCGTATCAGCGTACCGTTTGTGATCCACAAAGTATTGCTCCTGCCTCATCATGACCTGCAGTAGCTCAGCAGCACCCAGGCTGCGCCGCATATTTCTCAGCTGGCCCTGGTAGGAGGGCAAGGTCAGGACAAGCAATATCGCCACGATGCAGACAACTACCACCAACTCAATGAGAGTGAAGCCTTTTTTTCGCTGCGTCAGTCACGTGTGTACTCCGGTAATCCTACAAGGGATCCATGCCGGGCTCCCGCCAGTAGGTCCGATACGACTTTCCGGGCCTGGCTGGGCAGTAATTTGGCGATATCGCGCACACCATCGCCATCAAGGTCATACAGATCAATGCCGCCACCGGGCACAAAAATGATGTCACCCAATGACACTGCAGCAGATGGAATGTCAGGCCCAATTTCATACTGTCTCTGCTGATTGGCCACGGCGGTGGCGTTTGCCAGCTGCACAACATGCAGCAGGCCGCGCCCCTGCCGCCCGGAACAGGGCGTCGCGTCACCGGGGATAAAAGTGGATGCAAAAACCCTGCCCCCGTCAGTGAGGGGAGTGGACAGGCCTTTCTCTCCAGGCTCTGCGAAGCGGAGTTTCCAGCCACTCTTCAGGCTGCGATCGCCACAGGCAAGACTATCGTCGTCCGCGCCCTGCACCAGCCTCCTCGGTACCCAGGATACAAGTCGTTTGATCCAGAAGATCGGTGTAGTGGACTCTTCCTGCGGGATTCCTGACCGTGTTCTCAGCCCGGACCGTGGCACTGCCCGTCGCGATCTGCCGGTCCTTGATATAAAAAAGTGCATTCTCAACCAGGCGTCTCATTCGGATCCTCCCGGTTGCCGCTCTGGATCAGTACGCCGTCAAAGTCGCCGAACTCATCGTAGGAATGGACAATATCGGGCGCGTGAAAAAATCGCCGGTCGTCGCTCGCCGTACCACCGGACTCTGCCGCGTCAGCGCCCAGATCCGCCAACATGGTAATAAACCAGTGGTCTTTGCGATGGTTTTCGTCGCCTGCGCTGCTCTGCTGGCAAATCGACGCGCCATACTGCTCCACCACTGTCTCCCACGTACAGTCTGTGTATGATGCCCGCGGGTGTGGCTAGCGCGGCAACCGTGGAGGGAATACTGTCCACCAGGCCCGCATGTGCGTAATGCGTGTTGGAGCTGACGCCGGTAACACCCCGTACCGCCTTCCAGACAAGTTCACCCGTTCGTGCATTAACAATGTAAATAGCGTTGCCGACCGCATCATCAGCGGCATCAAGGTCTTTACCGCGCCGCGCGGTGTAGCCATCATTCCAGCCACCGTTATAGCCACCGGCGAAGATCAGCACATCCACCGGGACACCACTGTAATTAACCTTGCCCACCACCGGGGTTGAAAACGTCAAGCCCAGTTCGTCAAATGCACCGCCCGCCGCAGGGGCAATTTTCCACAACAATTTGGGCACGGCGTCAGGGTTGCTGATATCCAGGGCGAAATAGCTGGAGCCGCCACGCCGCAAACCAAAGTACACATAGGCTTCATCGCCAGACCGGTAATCAAGTGTTCCGTCGCCGTTCTTGTCAACCTTCAACACGGCCGGCGCACCGTCGACGCCATAGTGCCGAGGCAGAGCGGTGGTGGTCTCTTCGTGACGCCACCTGATGTTGGCCAGCAACTCCCTTGGATAAAAGCCGAACACCTCGCGGCCTGACTCGCTGCCGCTGGTATCGGTGTTCTGCAGGATATGGAACATACCCTCCCCACTACCAAACAGCACGCGGATATTCGGGTTTACCTTGCTGTAGCCGGGCGTCGCGCCATAATTCAGCGCCACCGGTCGCGAGTGCAGAACATCGCCCATAATCCAGCCGCGGGCAGAGGATTTGCCATTGTCCGTATCCTGCCCTCGCGCCCACCTGATCAGATTCAGTAGCTGCCTCGTCCGTCATCTCTGCCTGTGGGATCAAGTAAAGGCTTGAGCGTCAGTAAAGTCGTCGCATTGGCATCGAAGGGCTCAAAGTCCTGCCCCGATTCGCGGCTCATAAAATAGCTGCCGGGGCAGGTAACCATTGACCGGGGTATCCGCATTGGTATCCCCGATAAAATACTGTGCGACTTCTCCCTGGTCGGTGCTGTAATTGACGAACCCGTCTATCTTCTGGCCGGCGCCCCCGCGGGTCACTATGCGGCCATCGGCCCCGTCCGGGATAATCTTGCCATCACCCGGCGGCAGCGTTGCAATGTCGGTCCAGAAGGTGAGCGCATCAAAGCGCAGTTGACCCCTGTTATCACCGGTCAGCTCGAAAGCGGGCTCAGCCGCGCACGTCAACGATCTGGTCAAACATGCCCTGCGCGCCCGCTGCAACCGTCTCACCATTGCCCTGCGAATTCCTCAACTTCAGTTTCTTGACGTTACCCGGCCAGTCTGTGCCGGCCTGCGGCAGGAATAGCGGGATAAACAGGTTGTCCAGTACCCGGCCCGGATTAAAAGCATCCTCGGAAAAAGCCACGTCCATCGAGCTGCCGGCGACAGTTGTTATTTCCGCGAGGGCCGCTGGTCAGACTCGCCTGCAATGCTACCGGTTCATCGACATAAAGGACGGCCCCGCTGCGGCCCGCGACAGCATAATCCGCAGCTCTTCCGGGCCTGTCACGGCTGGTCACTACCCAGGTTTTTTGCAGGGACGCGTTGGCATCTGTGTTCGGTAGCAAATCCGTACTGCTATTGTGCAGGTAAGCCAGCAGCTGCTCGAAAGAGGTCTGGGTCGACAGGGGCATCTGTGCAGCAATCTGGTCATTCAGGTCCTCATCATGTGTCGATAGGCCCAGGGTAAACAGAATCGAGTAGAGTTTCTGGCACCCTTGCTGGTCGACAAAGGGCGCCAGGTATTTGCCGTTCTTGATAACAGTCGCCATCGTAATCTGGCACGGGGTCGACTGACCAAAGTTGCCGCTGGTATTCTGCCCCAGGGCCACATCGCCACCTTGTATATAGCGCAACCACTCGAAATAGGTCTCTTTGGGTTGCAGCTCATGGGACACACCGGATGCGAGCACCGGAGTCGACTTCAGGGTAGTGACGAACTCAGCCCGATGCTGCTGTAAACGCCGGTATCCCTGCAGCAGCGTGCCTCCTCCCCGTACAGTGTCCAGGGCACTTAACTGGTTATCCTGATGGTTCGATATCAGTAGTGATAAATAGAAATCATCAAACAGCGTGTTTTCCAGCACGGCCGCCAGCACCGCCTTGAATACACCGGGCGCGGTGACGCTGTCACCCTCAAGGTACATGTCGCCGAGGTGGCGATGGGCCGCCTCGGTCATGAACGGCGGCCCGCAATTGACCCCGTAGGTGCACAGTACGCCATCCCGGGCACTGTCTCCCAGGTCCATCACGACATGTACAAACACGCCGGCGAGGCCACCGTCGGGAAGCCACGCCTCTATGTCATCGGCCGCCGCCCCATTCACCCACAACAGCAGGGAAAACAGCACAGCTACAAGATGATTTTTCATAACAGGCCCCTCCCTGGACCTAGCGAAATGCCGGCACACGCACCGCGATACCCTGCACGATATGTGCGCTGCCAAGGCGCTTTTCACTGCCATCGATACGCACATCGATCTCGAAGATCGCCGCATCAAAACTGCTGCTGCTGGACGCGGCGTCCTGCGCCTCCCTGAGTGGAAAACCTCTCCATAACAAGGGATCCTGCCTGATCACCCGATAATCAATCTCCACGCCCGCCGGCGCTACAGCCGATCCGGGGATCTGCAGCTGACTGCGGTCGCAGTGCAAACTTTGCTCTCCCACCGGACAGTTGGTGTGGCCCACGCCGCCCTCAAGAGAAAAGTTATCCGGATTTAGAGACAACTCCGTGGCAATGGCCTGTGCTTTGTGCAAGGCCTCCTCCAGGAACTGATCGTTGCCGGCCATGCGTAATTGTAAAATTGCTGTCTGGATCACTGTAGAAGCGATGATTGCCAGCATCAGCATGAACACCAGGGCAAGCAGCAGTACAGCTCCATGGCTTGCAGTCGGTCGGCGTAATGCGGGCAGTTTTTCCATAGATCCAGAATATCAGCCGATTGGTTCGATCCGATTGCGCAGGAGCACCGTTGTACTGAATACGCGCCGCAGGTAGGGATCGTGTTTGGCAGTCAGTATTTTCTGGCCCAGCGTGTAGGTTTTGTCATCTTGATGACCGGGAATCTTGCTGACGCTGCGCAATAACAGATGGATCTTCGCCGCGACAGCATGCTGCATTTCATCACCCGTTGGCGCCGACTTATACTGGTTGGGAACACCATCAGCGTCGGTATCTATACCGAACTCGAGCTGCATATTCTCCACGCCCTCTACCAGGCAGCGCGACGTCATCGCATCGCCCGCCAGTGTTTCCATGCACAGGCTGGGAATGTCATCGTCCTCGTTGCCGGAATCAGAATACCTGCGAATAAAAATGATGCGGGAAATCCACTCCCAATAGCTGAGTGAGGTGTTCGCTCGCGCGCCGTCAAGCAAGTCAATTGAGCGCAGTTTTTCCCACTCGGGCGAATTTCCCGATGCGAGGCGTAGATACCAATTCTGTACGGTAGAAGCCGTCAGGCCAGCGGCGGGTATCCCTCGGCGCAGGCTCGCCTCAGCTGCGGTGCGCTTTATCGCAATCAGGTCGGTATCTAACGCAATGGCCGCGCTGTCCAGGCAGGTCAAAGGGGTAGAGTGCAGGGAAATCGGTACTGACTGGCCGGAATAATCATTGACCAACTCCAGTGGATGGGTGCCATCCAAAACCCAATCCCGATCACTGCAGTCTGTACCTACGGCGGCGGCAGAAACACCGTTAAGCACAGGAACGCCTGCAAAAAATCCCGCCATGGTCAGCTCCCGTGACAGCAAACGCATGGCATAACGGCCATTTTCCTGCATGCGCGCCATCTGTTCCTCATAAAAGTAGTTGCGTTTGGCACCGAGGTAGGCAATGACAATACCGCCACTGAGAATCAGCCCCAACAACATTGACACCAGCAACTCAACGAGTGACAGGCCTTGCGTGAAACGGCCGCTGTATTTACACCTGTCACCATGCTTCATTAGCGCGGCTCGATAAACGTAGAAATAGTAAGCTGCTGGCGCCGCAGTGTGGTCGGCATCAATGGCACCCGGTGCACCGTCGCTCCCCACATCGTCGCCAGCGCAATGGGCTACAGTTGCTTCCGGGAAGTTCGTTGCACCCAGCCAGCTGATGGTCACCGCGATCTCACCAGCATCACCTGTGATGCACGCCCGGGGTGAGACGAGGCCGCCCTGCATAGACTCCAGCGAGTTTTTCTGATTCCCCTAACAGGAGGGATTCCCACTGCCACACGTCAAAGGCCGCCAATTGCGTCGCCGAGCACGCAGTCGTATCGCAATCTGCATCGGGCAGCGGCAAGCGATGGCTCGCGTCTCCGGCATCGGTAACCCGATAGGCCGCGATCTGGCCGGGATTTGCGCGTATACGCTCGAGCATGTCGCGCGCCAACGCAGTCGCAATCGAACGCTGGCTCGGCCTCATAGCCGGCTTTCTTGCCAGCCAGTTGCGCGGACAACAAGCCCATCATCCCCATGGAAAAAATCAGCAATGCAATGAGAAACTCCAGCATGCCAATGCCACGTGTGCCCACCAATGCCAAACACCTTCCCAGCATCGACCGGCCCTGTTATGGGTGCGGCACAACTCCCATTGCATATCACACGGTCGGACATTCACCCCAACCCCCGGCCAAACGCGCCCGGCCAACAATATTGATAACAATACTCAGTGACTGCATGGACGTTCGCTGCGGTGGACAGAACAACAGCGTGCGATTGCTGTGTGATGAGCCATCAGGAAGATAGTTAATGAGTTCAAACGCCGCTCTGGTGCCGCTGCGATTGGTTAAGCGATAACCCGGTGGCAATCCTTCAAAGACCTGCAGTACCTCATCTGTGCCGGCATCGACCACTTTGTCCTTGTCCGCATTGGCAAATACGATCCAACCACCGGCATAGGTGCCGGAGCATTCGGCTTGTCCCGTCGCTGCCATCGCAGAAGGACAAATGCTGACAGGCAGGTTCCTCATGACCGCTTCACTGCGCGCCAGATTGATCGCACCCAGAAAGCGGCTAGCCTCTGCGCGCAGTCGATTACTGTGCAGCAGGTTCTGGAACAGAGGTGCGCCCAGCGACAGGGTGACGGCAAGCACCACCAGCACGATCATCAGTTCAATCAGGGTAAGCCCACTGGCGGGGCCACGCGGCGACATCCTGTCCACAGCAATCCTCCATTTGCAGACAAGCATAGGATGACCGGGGAAAAGCGCCAGTAAATGGCTTCTATTTGCCTGAAAAGGGCGTTATTGGATGCCCGACAGCGGGCGCAGGATCAGCGCGAAGAAGTGCCTAGATATTCTTCGCGGCGATGCGCAACTCGCGCGGCAGGGAAAAGGTAATGTTCTCCGGTTGACCCGCAACCTCGACCGGCACTTGCGCACCGAGCGCGCACAGGCCGTCGATAACTTCCTGTACCAGCACCTCCGGGGCGGAGGCTCCGGCAGTCACACCGATACGCGATTTACCCTGGAGCCACTGCGGGTTTATATCCTCGGCACCATCCAGCAGATAAGCCTCGGCGCCCATGCGCTCGGCCAGCTCGCGCAGCCGGTTGGAATTGGAACTGTTGGGGGAGCCTACCACCAGCATCAGGTCGCAGGTAGCGGCGAGCTTCTTCACCGCGTCCTGGCGATTCTGGGTGGCGTAACAGATATCATCCTTGCGCGGCCCTTCGATATTGGGGTAACGCGCGCGCAGGGTATCTATAACCTTCGCGGTATCATCCATGGACAGGGTGGTCTGGGTAACGTAGGACAGGTTATCAGGATTTTTTACCACCAGCGCGGCGGCCTGCGCATCGTCTTCCACGAGATAAATCTCACCACCGGCGCTGCGGTCGTATTGCCCCATCGTGCCCTCTACCTCGGGGTGTCCGCGATGACCAATCAGTACACACTCCCGGCCCTGCAGGCTATAGCCCGCCACCTCCACATGCACCTTGGTGACCAGCGGGCAAGTGGCGTCAAATACCTTGAGCAAGCGCTTCCCCGCTTCCCGGCGCACAGCCTGTGAAACGCCATGCGCACTAAAAATGACAATGCAGTTGTCTGGCACTTCATGCAAATCATCGACAAAGATGGCGCCACGCGCGCGCAAGTCCTCCACCACAAACTTGTTGTGCACGACTTCGTGGCGCACATAAATCGGGGCGCCAAACACCTCCAGCGCACGATTTACAATGTCGATGGCACGATCAACCCCGGCGCAGAAGCCGCGAGGATTCGCCAATCGAATTTCCATTGCCAAATATCTCTCCTGAAACGCCTGCCAGATTGGTCTGCCCCGGCGCAGCACCAATCCAGATTCACCTGACCAGTTCTAGTGTAACTCTAACGGCTCCACCCTGTGGATCAGTACATCAAACAGGATTGTACGCCCGGATAGCGGATGATTGAAATCCACCGTCACCTCATCCTCATTGAATGCGACAATCATGCCGGGCAGCTCACTGCCACTGGCATCGGCGAAGGAAAACACCAGGCCAACTTCCAGATCCATATCTTCTTCAAACTGCTTGCGGGGTAAATACTGCACGTTGTTGTCATTGGGCTGGCCAAAGGCGCTCTCTGGCGGCACCACAAACATCTGCCGCTCGCCCGGCGACATACCAAACAACAAGCGCTCAAATCCCGGCAGCAGACTGCCATCACCGATGACGAAATTGACCGAGTCGCCGCCGAAATTGGTATCCACTTCCGATCCGTCCTCCAGACTGACCGAGAAATTCAGGAAGACCCGGGTACCTTCACTGACAGGTACAAGATTCATTGATCTGTTTTCCCTTCACCCACAACAGCGCTGTCCCGGTGCAGAAAACTATCCAGCAACATACAGGCCGCCCCCACCGATATCGCCGAGTCGGCAATGTTAAAGGCGGGGAAATAATGGTCCTGGTAGTGGACCGAGATAAAGTCCACGACATAGCCCAGCGCCACACGATCCCACAGGTTGCCCAGCGCGCCTCCCAGGATCAGTCCCAGGCCCAGGGCCAGCAGCCACTGCCCCCGCGGCATCACCCATAACCAGATAGCAAGGGCCACACTGATACCAATTGCCGCCGCACTGAAAAAGTAGCGCTGCCAGCCGCCGGCATCGTTCAGAATGCTGAACGCCGCGCCCGTATTATGCTGTAAGGTAAGATTGAACCACCAGAACACGCGCACCGGCTGTCCGTATTCCAGGCCACTGCTGGCGAGTCCTTTGGTGTACTGATCCAACAGGATGACTACCAGTGCCAGACCAAACCAGGGCAGTGCGTGAAGTCCGCTACGCAAAATGGCGGCGCTCACCATCGCCATCAACGTTTTCTATACAGCGGCCGCACAATGTCGGATGCACGGTATTGTGGCCAACATCGGGCCTGCGATGCCAACAGCGCTCGCACTTCTCCTCGGTCGCCACGGCAATCTGGAGTCGCAGCTCAGGCAGTTCAGTGCTGACCGCGTCTGCGCCGGCGGCATCAAGCGGCAGCAAGGTCGCAGCTGAAGTAATCAGCACAAAGCGCAACTCATCGCCCAGTGCATGCAGGCTCGCATGCAGGTCAGCAGAGCAGTACAGCGTGACTGCAGCATCCAGCGAACCGCGCAAGGCACCAGCTGCCCGCTGCGCCTCCATGGCCTTGTTGACCGCCGTGCGCACGGCCATCAACTGCTGCCAGAAAGTTCGCCCCATGGCCGCGTCCGGCGCCAGGCTTGCCAAGCCCTGATACCACTGCTGCAGCAGCACCGACGGGGCCCGCTCACCCGGCAGGTTTTCCCAGATCTCCTCCGCCGTAAAGCTGAGGATAGGTGCGATCCAGCGCACCAGGGCTTCACCGATATGGTACATGGCGGTCTGGGCGGAACGCCGGGCCACACTGTCCGCCTGCGTCGTGTACTGACGGTCCTTGATCACATCCAGATAAAAACCACCCAGGTCATTGGCGCAGAAGTTGTGTAGCTTCTGGTAGATCTGGTGAAAATTGTAGCTTCGATAGGCTTCCACTATTTCCTGCTGCAACTGTGCTGCCCGATCCACCGCCCAGCAATCCAGCGATAGCATGTCGGAAAAACTCACCGCATCCACCAGCGGGATCGAAGCCATTGAGATTGGACAAGAGGAAACGCGCTGTATTGCGAATCCTGCGATAAGAGTCTGCGGTGCGTTTGAATATTTCATCGCTGACCGTCAGTTCGCCGCGATAATCGGTGGCTGCCACCCACAGGCGCAGGATATCCGCACCGAGGTCGTTCATCACCGCTTTCGGCGCGACGATATTCCCGATGGACTTGGACATCTTGCGGCCATCACTGTCCACGGTAAAGCCGTGGGTCAGCACCGTCCTGTAGGGCGCTACACCATCAATGGCGATAGCTGTCAGCAGCGAGGACTGGAACCAGCCGCGATGCTGGTCAGAGCCTTCCAGGTAGATGTCGGCCGGAAATTGCAGCTCTGCGCGCTGGCGCAACACACAGGCGTGGGTGACACCGGAATCGAACCAGACATCCAGGGTATCGGTAACCTTCTCGTAGTGACTGGCATCTTCACCCAACAGCTCGGCGGCATCCAGGTCAAACCATGCGTCCACGCCGCTACGCTCCATACGTTGCGCTACCTGCTCCATCAGCTGCGAAGTCTGTGGGTGCAATTCACCGGTTTCCCTGTGAATAAACAGGGCTATTGGCACACCCCAGGTGCGCTGGCGCGAGATACACCAGTCCGGTCGGTTGGCCAGCATGCCATCGATACGCGCCCTGCCCCATTCCGGCAGCCATTGCACCCCGGCCACTGCGGCCAGAGATTTATCCAGCAGCCCTTGCTGTTGCATGCTCACGAACCACTGGGGCGTGGCACGAAAAATGATCGGCGTCTTGTGGCGCCAGCAATGAGGATAGGAGTGCACGTACTCCTCGTGGTGCAGCAACACCCCGCGCTCCTGCAATAACGCAACGATAGCGGCGTTGGCCTTCAATACGTGCTGGCCCGCGAAGTGCTGGGTATCTGGCAGGTAAACACCGTTGCCGTCTACCGGATTGTAGACCTCCAGGTGGTATTTCTGGCCGACCACAAAATCGTCCTGGCCGTGTGCCGGAGCCGTGTGCACCGCGCCCGTGCCCGCTTCCGTGGTAACGTGCTCTCCGAGGATCACAGGCACCTGCCGCTCCAGGAAACAATGCTGGAGTAACAGGTTTTCCAACGCCGCACCCTTGCAGCGCCCCAGCACCTTGAGCGCGTCCAGGCCAAAGCGGGTGACGCAGGACTGCGCCAGTTGTTCGGCTACCAACAATGCCCTGCCCCGGCCCTCGATCAATACGTAATCCAATTGCGGATGCAAACACACAGCCATATTGGCGGGCAGCGTCCACGGTGTGGTGGTCCAGATGGGCACGGCGATGTCGCCGTCGTAGGCCGCCCCGCAGGCGGCATTGAACGCAGCCGGATTGACGGCGGCAAAGGCCACATCAATCGCCGGTGAGCGCTTGTCCTGGTACTCCACTTCCGCCTCAGCCAGGGCCGAGGCGCAGTCCATACACCAGTGTACGGGTTTGAAGCCCTTGTGCAGGTGACCATTATCGACAATGCGTGACAGCGCGCGGACAATGTCTGCCTCGAATTTAAAATCCATGGTCAAATAAGGATTTGACCAGTCCCCGACCACGCCCATACGGATAAAATCGGTGCGCTGCCCGTCGATCTGGCGCCTCGCGTATTCACGGCATTTCTGGCGGAACTCGGTGGGGCTGATCTTGATTCCGGGTTTGCCCACCTTTTTCTCGACATTGAGTTCTATCGGCAGGCCGTGGCAGTCCCAACCGGGCACATAGGGCGCGTCGTAGCCTTCCAGTGTCCTGGATTTGACGATGATGTCCTTCAGAATCTTGTTGACCGCATGCCCCACGTGCAGCTCCCCGTTGGCATAGGGGGGACCGTCATGCAGGATGAATTTGGGCCGTCCGGCGCACTCCTGGCGAATTTTCTCGTACAGGCCCATTTCCTGCCATTGTTTCAGGCGCAGGGGTTCCCGCTGGGCCAGGCTGGCCTTCATCGGAAAATCCGTCATGGGCAAATTCAGTGTGTCTTTGTAGTCGCTCATATTTTTTTCGAGTTCTGTCCCCGGCTAAACCAGGTCCGTGTCTGCTCTATATCCCTCTCGATATTCTCTCTAAGTTCTGCCACCGATCCAAACTTCATTTCTTCGCGCAACTTATGGCGAAAGGTCACTTCAATATGGCGACCGTACAAATCAATCTCCCGGTCCAGCAGGTGTACCTCCAGATTAGCCCTGATACTGTCATCTACCGTGGGCCTCACTCCGACATTGGCTACGCCGTGAGCGTTCTTAAGACCGCCTCCGCTAACTTCCACCGTGTACACGCCGGACAGTGGCGCCCGCAGTCGACGCAATTGCAGATTAGCCGTGCGTGTGCCAATGACCTGCCCCAACTGGCGACCGAATATCACCCGACCGGAAATACTGTAGGGTCGACCCAACAAGGCCTCCGCCGCGGCAAAATCCGCGTTCTCCAGGGCCTCCCGGATGCGCGTGCTACTCACCCGCTCGCCCTGTACCGCAAACGTCGGCGTGGAGCCGGTAGCATAACCATAGCGCAGACCCTGCTCCCGAATAAACGCGATATCGCCCTGGCGATCGGCACCAAAGCGAAAATCATCTCCCAGCACCACGTAGCGCACGCCCAACCCGGCCACGAAGATATCATCGACGAAACGCTGCGCCGACATGCCGCGAAACTTCTCGTTAAAGCGTATGCGTAACAGGCGCTCCACCCCCAGCGCCTCCAGTGCCCGGCATTTCTCCCAGAAACTCATGATTCGCGCAGGCGCCTGGAGCGGGGCGAAAAACTCGCGGGGCAGTGGCTCGAAAACAATGATGAGCGAAGGCAGCGCCAGTTTCACGCGACTTTTCCAGCAGGTGGCGAATAACCGCCTGGTGACCGAGATGAACACCGTCAAACGCACCAATCGTCGCGACACAACCATGATGTCTGGGCCGCAGATTGTGCAGGCCGCGAATCAGTTCCATGCGGTATCCAAGCCGGTCCAAGCCAAACGCGGCAGTATAGCGAACTTGATCCCCCTAGCCTATGGCCCGCCGCCATACTGAAGATGAAACTGCCGGCGGGATGCTGTGTTCACTGCGACGCAGGGGCGAGCAGGTGCCGCATCCGAGTACCCAGCAGCCAAAGTGCAGCAAAGTAAACGGCAACGCCGACACCGCACAGGAGTCCCAGTTCGAGAACCCGTCGCAGCCAGTGCCAGTCGTACCACGCGGCCCCCTCGGGGGCCAGCCATATAATTGCAGCAACCATGCTGGCAGAGGCCACCAACAAACGCAGCGTGTAGGGTGTCCACCCGGGCTGGAACTGGTAGTACCCGGCGCGCAACAAACCCCGCATCAACAACCCCGCATTGAGCATGGCGGCAAGGCTGGTGGCCAGCGCGAGGCCCATGTGCCCGATATTGAACAGATACATCAAGGGCAGTGAAAACATGAGATTCATCACCATGTTCGCGACCATGGCAGTGATACCAATCTTCACCGGTGTGGCTGTATCCATGTGCGCATAAAAGCCAGGTGCCAGCACCTTGATCAGCATGAACGCGACCAGACCCAGGCTCAGGGCCCGCAGACTCAAGGCCGACATGTTCACATCGTGCGATGTCAGCGCACCGTACTGGAACAGGGTAATCAGTATGGGTTTAGCCAGCACAATCAACGCCAGCGCCGAGGGCACTCCAATCAGCAGTACCCAGCGCATCGCCCAATCCAGAGTGGCACTGAAATGCTCCTCCCGGGCCGCTGCGCGATGTGCTGAGAGATTGGGCAAAATGACCGTGGCAATGGCAATACCAAATATGCCCAGCGGTAACTCCGTGAGCCGGTCAGAGTAATACAACCAGGACACACTCCCGGTAGGAAAAAACGATGCCAACACCGTATCCAGCAGCAAATTGATCTGGCTGACTGAAACGCCGAACAGGGCCGGCACCATCAGTTTCAGAATACGCCGCACACCTTTGTCCGACGTATCCCAGATTGGACGCGGCACCAGATCCAGCCGATAGAGGGATGGCAGTTGAAAAAGTAGCTGCACGACACCGGCCAACAGCACACCCCATGCCAGTGCAAATACCGGCTCTTCAAACCACGGCGCCGCGACCAGTGCGGCAAATATCAGCGAGAGATTCAGGAAAAATGGCGTGAAGGCGGGCACGGCAAAGCGGCCGAAGCTGTTGAGTATGGCGCCACAAAAACCGGTCATCGAAATGAGGAACAGATAGGGAAAAGTGATGCGGATCATTTCGGTAGTCAGGTAAAACTTCTCGGGCTGACTGACGAAGCCCGGGGCAAAAATCGTCGTGATGAGCGGCGCGGCAAATATGGAGATGCCTGTGACAAACAGCAGCGTACCTCCCAGCACTCCGGCCACCCTGTTGACCAGTTCTTTTACCGCTGCAGCGCTGCCCTGCGCTTTATACTCCGCCAGCACAGGTACAAACGCCTGGGAAAATGCTCCCTCGGCAAACAGGCGGCGCAGGAAATTGGGTATCTTGAAGGCGACGAAGAACGCATCCGCATTGGCGCTGGCACCAAAAACCTTGGCTATTACGATATCGCGCAGTAATCCCAATACCCGGGAGAGCATGGTCATGCTGCCGACCTGAAAGCTGGAGCGCAACAGGCCTGGAGCAGCTTTTGCGGGAGGGTTTGCGTTACCGTCAGTCATGTGCCATCAAGCGCCGGCGAGAAGCCTTAGCACCAGCGCTCCCGCAATGCTGCACCGTGAATGTGTAACCACTGCAGTGCGATCAGGGTATGACCATTGGGAATACGATTATCCGCGAGCATTTGCAAGGCATCCGTGCGCGCCACCGCATGCACCAGAATATCCTCTCCTTCCTCCTGCAAGCCGTGCAGGCCCCCAATAGCGGCCTTGTTCACGCGACCACAGAACAGGCGCACCTGCTCGGTACAGGCACCGGCACTGGGAAATACCGTGGCAATGGGCACCAGCTCCGAAAGCTCGCACGCCGCCTCCTCCATCGCTTCGCGATGCACCACCTCCTCATCGCGCTCACCGGCTTCCACCACTCCGGCAATCAATTCCAGCATCCAGGGACTGTCATCGCCGCGTATTGCCCCCGGGCGAAACTGCTCAATCATCACCAGACTGTCTGTTACGGGGTCATAGGGCAGAACGGCGACAGCATCGCCGCGCTCGAACACTTCGCGCACTATCGGATCACTCCAGCCGCCGGCAAACCGGCGGTGTTGCAGGGTGATTCTGCGCATTGAATAGTGACCGGACCAGACGGTCTGGTCATCGAGCAACCGGACGTCCCGCGCCCCGAATTTCAATTCCAGCGCCATCAGAAACGGCCGCCGGTGTACCAGTTAACATCGCGTGCATGCTCATCCACCTGTTCCACGACATCGAGAATCAATGCGAATAACGCCATACGCAGCAGCAAGCCGTTATCGGTCTGGCGGAAAATCGCCAGGTTCGGATTGTCGTTCAGGTCATCGTCCAGTTCCCTGGCGTTGGCCCTGGAATCCCGTGGCAGCGGATGCATGATAACGGTGTTGGGTTCACAGTGGCGGGTGTAGATACTCTGGTTGAGACGGAAGCGTCCCCGATACAGATCTGCCTCTTCCTGGGAACTGAAGCGCTCCTCCTGGATGCGCGTGGAATAGACGATGTCCACGTGGGCGATGCTTTCTTCCAATTGATCAGACTCCAGTACCTTATGCCCCGTGTTGCGCAGACCCTCGACTATTTCTGGCGGCATGCGCAACGCCTCGGGCGACACCAACACAACCTGTACTCCTTTAAAACGACACAGGAGTTTGCAGAGCGAATGCACCGTCCGGCCGTAGCGCAGGTCCCCCACCATGGCGATGCGCAATTGGTCTATCGTGCGTCCGCTGGCAGCAAGTTCGCTGCGAATCGTGTACAGGTCCAGCAAGGCCTGGCTGGGATGCTCATTGCTGCCATCTCCGCCATTGATGACGGGCACCCGACTGGCAGCGGCGAACTCTCCCACCGACCCCACCTGCGGGTGGCGCATGGCAATCACATCTGAATAGCCGCTGAGCACTCTGGCGGTATCGTAAAGGGATTCGCCTTTGGCAATGGCGGAATTTTCAAAGCCCGTGGTTTCACGCACCTCGCCGCCGAGCAGGTTAAATGCACTACCAAAACTGACGCGGGTGCGGGTGCTGGGTTCGAAGAACATGGAGCCAAGAATAGCGCCGTCAAGCACATTGGTGACGCGGCGGCGATGGGCATAAGGGACCATACGATCGGCCACGGAGAATATCCGTTCAACATCGTCCCGCTCGAACTGCTGGACTGAGAGGATGTGGCTTCCGGCAAACTGCACGCTGGTTCTCTCCTGGGCTGGCACAAGACATGACGCGGGTTATGCGCCGCCCATTATAAGGGCGACATAAGGTCCTGCCCATGGGCGTAATACCAAAGAATTTGCCGGCCGCTCAGGCCAATAACGTATCAGCGTAGTCCAGCAGTTGCTCCAGCAGCGCGCTGCTGTGCCTCGGACAAGTCACCACTGGCCATCAACGCCTCGATCTCTGCCTGGAACTCTTCCATGCAGTAGCCGGCCCCGGACTGTGGCTCAGTGAGCCTGTGGTAGCGGAACTCTTCCCACGCGTGCAAGTTCCTGCGGGTGAGAGGCTGCCCGGATAATTGCGCGCCCGGTAGCGAAACAACATCTCGGGCAGACGGCTATCCTCAAACACAAAACTCCCGGTAGCGAGTGCTTCCGGAGTTTGCGCGCGCAATTGCTCCATGACCCGCTTGTCCTGCTCGCTGAAGAATCCGCCGCTGTAGAGCATCAGGTCCGGGTCATCGGGCGCATCGAAACTGCGACCCCGCATAGATCGCCTGTACCTTGGCTGTGAACCCTGCGGCATCCCGTGCCCGATAGCCGCGCAAGGCTTCAAGGTGTTTGCGACACTGGTCACCGCTGATTCCAAGGCGCTGGGCAGTCGCCGGGTCAGCCATTTTTGGCGTGAGCACTATCGGGCAGCGATTGATATGGATCGACTTGAGACCAAGCCTTGGCGTCCCCTCAGGCAGATCCTCTGTTCGTGTATAGAGCAACTCCTGCAGTTGCTCTACCGCCAGATCAAACAGCATTTGAGGGTTGGCGCCAAGGTCAAAACAGATGATCTCATTTTTATTTACCGGGTGCGCTGCCAGAGGCACCACCAGAGCGATGTTGTGCCGCCGGGCACCGAACATGCCGGACACGTGCAGTACAGGTTTCATCCCTGCGATATCCAGTTGCGCTAACACCGAGCGCTTATCCCGGTGGTGCAACACATAGTCATACAATTTGGGCTGCCGCTCCTTTATCAACCGTGCCAGTGCAATCGTCGCGTGTACATCCGACAGCGCGTCGTGGGCAGCGGTATGGCTAATACCATTGGCAGCGGTCAGATCCTCCAGACGAAAGCTGGGCAGGCCATCTTCCCGCAACGGCCACTCGATGCCCTCAGGTCGCAGGGCGCAAGTAGTGCGTACCATGTCGATGATGTCCCAACGGGAATTGCCGTTTTGCCACTCCCGCGCATAGGGATCATAGAAGTTGCGGTAGAGGGTGTGACGGGTGATCTCGTCATCAAAGCGCAGGGAGTTATAGCCCACACCGCAAGTGCCCGGAACTGCCAGCTCCCGATGGATTCTGGCAATGAATTCGCACTCTGGCAGCCCTTCAGCAAGGGCCCGTTGCGGTGTAATTCCGGTGATCAGGCATGCCTGCGGATGAGGTAGAAAGTCATTGGCTGGACGACAAAAAATGACCAGCGGATCGCCGATAACATTCAGCTCAGCATCGGTACGCAGGCCCGCAAACTGCGCCGGCCTGTCCCTGGAGGGATTGGCGCCAAAGGTTTCGTAATCGTGCCAATAGAAAGTATCAGGCAACGTCTATAGCCTGCTCTGCTATCCTGGCCCGCCAGATTCTTGGTCCTATTTCATGTACGGAAGCGCCACTGGTATCTACCGCCACACTCACGGGCATGTCTTTCACTTCAAATTCGTAGATGGCCTCCATACCCATTTCGGGAAAAGCCACAACCCTGGCGGAGGTGATCGCCTTGGATACCAGATAGGCCGCGCCGCCCACTGCCATCAGGTAGACCGCCTTGTGCTTCTTGATCGCCTCGACCCCGACGGGTCCGCGTTCGGCCTTGCCGATCATGCCCAGCAGGCCAGTATGTTCGAGAATGAAGTCGGTAAATTTGTCCATGCGCGTGGCGGTCGTCGGGCCAGCCGGGCCCATCACCTCGTCGCGCACCGGGTCCACCGGACCCACGTAGTAGATAAAGCGGCCCCTGAGATCGACCTGCGGCGGCAATCCCTCACCACTCTCGATCAGTTCCTTCATTTTCTTATGGGCCGCATCCCGTCCGGTCAGCATCTTGCCCGATAACAGCAAGGTATCGCCGGGCCGCCACTGGGCGGCTTCCTCGCGGGTAACCGTATCCAGATTGACGCGACGTACATTTTCACCCACTTCCCAGGTGATGTCCGGCCAATCATTGATATCCGGCGGCGTTTGTAAGGCAGGGCCGGACCCATCGAGCACAAAATGCGCATGGCGAGTGGCCGCGCAGTTAGGAATCATGGCCACCGGCAGGGACGCCGCATGCGTCGGATAGTCCTTGATTTTGACATCCATTACCGTGGTAAGTCCGCCGAGACCCTGGGCGCCAATACCCAGCTTGTTGACCTCCTCCATGATCTCCAGACGCAGTTCCTCCACCCGGTTGGAGGGCCCCCGCTCGCGCAACTCATGGATATCGATTGGCTCCATGAGCGCTTCCTTGGCCATGATCGCCGCCTTCTCTGCGGTGCCACCTATGCCTATGCCCAGCATGCCGGGCGGGCACCAGCCGGCTCCCATGGTGGGAATGGTTTTCACGACCCACTCCACTATGCTATCGGAGGGGTTCAGCATGACCAGCTTGGATTTGTTTTCCGAGCCGCCGCCCTTGGCCGCCACCTGTACGTCGACGGTGTCGCCTTTTACCACCTCCATGTGAATGACCGCCGGCGTATTGTCCCTGGTATTCCGGCGCGCGCCCGCCGGGTCTTCGAGAATCGAAGCCCGCAGTACATTGTCAGGATGAGTATAGGCTCTACGCACGCCTTCGTTGACCATATCGGCTACCGACAGGTCCGCGTCCCACTGTACATCCATGCCAATTTTCAGGAATACAGTGACGATCCCGGTATCCTGGCAGATGGGGCGATGACCCTGGGCACACATTCGCGAATTAATCAGGATTTGCGCCATGGCGTCCCGGGCCGCCGGGTTCTGCTCCCGCTCATAGGCTTCATTCACAGCCTTCACAAAATCCAGCGGATGATAATAGGAAATGAACTGCAGGGCATCTGCGACGCTCTCGATGAAGTCGTCCTGTCGAATAACAGTCATGGCATGAATCCTTGTGGCGCGGATGCAGAAAAAAGGAGCGTTATCATACATCCCTTGCAGGAATCAGCGTATACCCAAAGCGCGCCTGCTTCAGGGCTGCTGGGGACGGCGAGGTCTGCATTGACCTTACGGTAGACTGCAGTTCGCCCAAACTGGTGTTGACCTGCTTGCGGAAGGCGTTGACGGAGCCCACCCATTCCTCGTTACCCGCGACTCGCTTATCAAGTTTGGCCAACGCCAGTTCAATCCGATTGAGGCTGTCTGCCATACGTTCCACCTCGGCCTGGTTGGCCTTGGCGCTGGACATCAGGCGCGCAAGATCGCCCGCGACACTTTTCAATTCAGCGATATCGGTAGATGCTATTTTCAATTGCGACTGGGTAGTGGACAGGGAGCCCTCCATTGCCTTGACACTTTTTCCCTGGCTGGCGCTGGCGGATTCCAGTTTGCCCAATCGATCCTTGGTCTCCTTCCACACGTTGTCCCAGAGCTTGCGCACCTCGGCCTCAAGCTGCGCAGCCTTTTTTGCCTGCACTTCGGCATTCTGGTTCATACCCTCGTCGGTATCGGACAATCTGGCCTCCAGATCGCCAATGCGTGTTGCATAGTTCGAAATATGCTCGTTGGCCTGCTGCAACTGCGTCTGTAACTGCCAGGCCCAGGCACAGGCCAGAACGGCAGCAACGAGCGAAATCGCAATAATCAGGCGCGCCAGCAGACCTGTACCCCCCGCGTCGGAAGGCTGCTTTTGAGCGCCGGAACTCCGACGTCTCTCGCCCCTGTCGGCACTGGGTTTACTAATGTTGCGCTGCGGCACACCGTCCCGGGTCGGTACAATGGAGGGGATATGATCCAGGTCGTCGTGTTGCATGGGGTAAATACGCTGTGTAAAGGTTAGTGGCAATTATACATGCCGCCTACCAGAGCGGAACAAAAAAAGCCGGGATATTCCCGGCTTTGTTGTCTCCAACCTACTCCCTCAGAGAAAGTAAAGCAGTGCCCACATCAGCGCTGTCAGGCCAATACTGCAGTGGATCACACCTTTGACGGTGGTGATGGGGCCCAGCTTGCCGAACAGGGCATTGGCTTCCAGTAGTAAGATGATGGCCAAACAGGCGTAAAGGCCTGTACTGCTAACCCCTTCGATATACAGATGCTTCGAACCCAGCATGCCGAACAGCATGGGGCGGACAACAGCGTATTGGTTCGAGAGGCCAATCCCGCTTTCGCAGCGCTGGCGGGGCCATCACCCTGGTTTTAAACCCAGCACAACTTGCTGGTTTGGCCAAATAATCAGCCAGACGTTGAGGAACATAATCGTACCCGCCAACGAACCTATCTGTAATCAGGGGCATACCCATGAAATTGGTTGTAGCGCCGATCAGGTGCAGCAAGACAAGACCCGTGAGGAAGGTAAACATTGCACCCCAGCGGAACCACCACAGCGCCCTGCGGAGCAAGCTTCTTGAGCGCGTCAGCCTTGGCACCGGCTTCAGCTTCCTTGAAGTACTCCGTTTGTACAAAGTTGAAATAGTAAAGCATGCCTATCCAGACTATACCGAACAGGACGTGCGCCCACCTGAAGACGAATTCAAGAATCATGGTTATCTCCCTTTGTTGTTGTAAAAACACCTGACCGTTATTGTACATAAAAAAAGGGGCAGAGCCCTTCTAAAAAGGCCCTGCCCCCCTTTTTTTTCGGAGACAAAAAACCCCGCCATACAGCGGGGTTTCTCGTCGTAACTGAGTTGGTATGGCTTACATCATTCCGCCCATACCACCCATACCACCCATACCACCCATATCGTGCCCGCCACCGCCGGAACTAGCTTCTTCAACAGCCTCGCAGATCATGACTTCAGTGGTAATCATCAGGCCAGCGACAGAACCGGCGGCCTGCAGTGCGGTGCGCGTGACTTTGGCGGGATCCAGAATACCCATCTCAATCATGTCGCCGTACACACCTGTGGCAGCATTGTAACCGTAGTTACCCTTGCCATTGTTTTTCACGTTATTCAGGACCACAGAACCTTCAGCACCTGCATTCTCCACGATCTGGCGCAGGGGACTTTCCATAGCGCGCAGGGCGAAGTTAATGCCGTGAGTCTGGTCTTCGTTGTCGCCTTTCATGCCAGCAATTTCCATCAGGGCACGAACCAGGGCAACGCCGCCGCCGGCCACAACGCCTTCTTCAACCGCAGCGCGAGTTGCATGCAGAGCGTCTTCAACGCGGGCCTTCTTCTCTTTCATTTCGATCTCGGTGGCAGCGCCAACCTTGATGACAGCAACACCGCCGGCCAACTTGGCCACGCGCTCCTGCAGTTTCTCGCGATCGTAATCAGAAGAGGTATTCTCGATCTGCACACGGATTTCATTAACCCGCGCCGCGATGGCCTTGTGGTCACCGGCACCATCAATGATGGTGCTGCTGTCCTTGTCCATAGTCACGCGCTTGGCGTGACCCAGATGTTCCAGCGTCGCAGACTCCAGATCAAGGCCAACTTCTTCAGAAATCACCGTACCACCGCTCAGGATAGCAATATCCTGCAGCATAGCTTTGCGACGATCGCCAAAGCCAGGCGCTTTACATGCGGTTACCTTCACAATACCGCGCAGGTTGTTCACAACAAGAGTTGCCAGTGCTTCACCTTCGACGTCCTCCGCAACAATGACCAGCGGCTTGGAAGACTTGGCGACCTGCTCCAGCAAGGGCAGCAGTTCGCGAATATTGGAGATTTTCTTCTCTACCAACAGGATATAGGGCTCGTCGATATCGACGCTCATGCTCTCCTGATTATTGATAAAGTAGGGAGACAGATAACCGCGATCAAACTGCATGCCTTCTACGACATCCAGTTCATTTTCCAGACCGGAACCTTCTTCAACGGTAATGACGCCTTCCTTGCCTACCTTGTCCATAGCTTCGGCAATGATTTTGCCCACGGCCTCATCGCTGTTGGAGGAAATTGAACCAACCTGGGCAATAGACTTGCTGTCTACACAGGGAATTGCAGCAGCGGAAATTTTCTCCACTGCGGCGGCAATTGCCTTATCGATGCCGCGCTTCAGATCCATAGGATTCATGCCGGCAGCGACGCCCTTGAGGCCTTCGCTAACGATGGCTTGCGCCAGAACCGTTGCAGTGGTGGTGCCGTCACCAGCGACGTCAGAAGCCTGGGAAGCGACTTCCTTGATCATCTGTGCGCCCATGTTTTCGATCTTGTCTTTAAGCTGTATTTCCTTCGCTACTGACACACCGTCCTTGGTCACAGTAGGTGCACCGAAAGACTTGTCCAGAATTACATTGCGGCCCTTGGGGCCCAGAGTTGCCTTGACAGCGTCCGCCAGTATGTTCACGCCATTCAGCATGCGCTGGCGAGCGCTATTACCGAAAATTACGTCTTTAGCCATGATAAATATTCCTTACTACGTATTAATCTGTTTGTTACTTGTGAAAAACGATGACTTCGGGGTCTTACTCGACCACGGCGAAGATTTCGCTCTCACCCATAATGATCAGTTCCTCACCATCAACGTCGATGGTGTTGCTGCCAGCGTACTGGCCGAACACAACCTTATCGCCAACTTTCAAAGCCATTGGCCGCAATTTACCGCTTTCCAGTGCTTTGCCATCGCCTACAGCGACAACTTCGCCCTGATTGGGCTTCTCTTTGGCGGAACCCGGCAGCAAGATGCCGCCTGCGGTGGCTGTTTCTTCTTCCTTGCGACGAACGACCACACGGTCGTACAGCGGACGGATTTTCATTTGTGTAGCTCTCCAAAGTATCAATGTGATGTTATGGGCACCCCTGATCGGGGGTTAACCCGGTTAATTGGGGCGTGGAATCAGATTTCAAGCCCTGATTAGCACTCTTTTCAAGAGAGTGCTAATTCTAGTCAGGAAAAGAGTGGAGTCAAGCGCTCGCCCGGCAGTTGGTCTGCTCCTTAGTGCAGAAAAAATATTTTCTTATTTTACAATATGTTACGTTCCATCTTTATCATCAAGATGCCGAAAAACACCTTCGATAGTCTCACCGCTACCTTTATCCCGTTTCGGCATGTAAACCTCAGGCTGTGACCCCAACAGCATACGCGCCAGGCGTCTGCGCAAAGGACCTACCATTACCAGCAGGGCAAGCAGATCGGTAATGATGCCAGGGATCATCAACAGCAGGCCAGCGAACCCCATAGCCATGTCATCCAGGAGCAGTTCGGGACCAAATATCCTGCCATCCTGGCCTTGTCTGAAGACGCTCGAACATGCCCCGTCCCTGACGTTGCAATATTGCGATACCAAGGAGCAGCGTGGCAAACACATAGGCCAAGGCAGTCAGAGCACTGGTCTTGACACCCAGTTCGATCAGGGTGAACAGTTCCAGCCACGGCAGGATAATAATTGCAAAACGCATAAACAGAGTTCTCGGCTGGCTAAAAGTTATGGGGATAGTGACGCATTTTTCAAGCAAAGCTCGCAACTCGTCGCAGTGATTCCTCGACGCTATATACACTGCCTGAAAAACGGAAGTGACGCTTGCACATAGGAGATTTTCATTAGATGACGAACTACGAACTTGATACCAACCACCGAATCTGGCAGGTCGTTGCGGCGATTCCAAAAGGAAAGGTGTCGACTTATGGTGTGGTCGCGCAAAAAGCAGGCATGTACCGTGCAGCCCGCCGGGTTGGCCATGCGCTGCGGGGATTACCTGCCAATACACGCATTCCCTGGCACCGTGTCGTCAATGCGCAGGGACGCATTTCCCTGCCAGAAGGTTCGGTAGCACACGATACCCAAAAAGGCCGTTTGGAAAACGAGGGGATCCCTTTAAAACGAATGGCACGATCGACCTTCGACAATACGAATGGTGAACAAAGAAAACTATAGCCAACCTCTCGCTACCTGAACGCTACTTCTTACCGGTCCGCGGTGAATTTTTGACGCAGCAGTTGGCAAATGACCCATATAAAAAGGTCTTTTTGGTTATCACATCACCGTGCCCACGAATCGCTTCGAACTGTTGTCTATACTTATCCAGACTGATGTTCCTCTCTTCCATGCTGACATTTGTTTTAGTTCCGCCATGTAGTTGGTGAAAGCAACCCTCACCTATCATGTGTGGCCACATGACGCCCTTGGGGATCTCACTCCGCTGAAGTACCCTGTGGCCAATCATGACGAGGCTGAAATCTCTAGTAATGAGCGGAGTTTAATTTAGGGATACTTACATAAAGTAACGGCGCCCTATATCCTTATCAGTCGCGCAGGCACATCCACGCCCGCCCATGTCGCTTCTTCCAGTGGCACTGTCAAACCGTTATCAACCAGCAGAACTTCGTACCGAAGATCTTCCGCACCCTGCTGGTAACTGCGAAACAGACTACGCAGGGTACGGGGAATTTCCCACGCCAAATCGTAGGAAATGAGAATGACAGATAGTTTCATTGCATAAACCTCTGGTAGCGTCGCAATCACGGATTTTATCGTCTCAGCATTTTTGAACTATATCGTGGCGAAAAAGCCCAAATAATTATAGCGATAACTCTCTCACAAATTTCATAAGTAAGGTGCAAATATTACTTTATTACTGTTATCGGGTGCATTTTGACCCGCCATTTCGCTTTTCATTAAGAGCGTCTTCAAGGTAGAGTTATGTGACTGAATTATAAATGGAAAATTCGTCAGCCTCCCCGAGGTAGGATAGGCGTAATCTATCAGACTAGAGTGAAATGATCATACAGTACCGAATATTTAACAGACTCTGGCTCTTGATCCTGGTTCTGTCATTTGCCAAGGCGGAATCCGTACAGGCTGCTGATTCCGGATTCATAGATATCAATCTTAGTCGGCCCAGCTTTGCTGACAAACTCACTCAACAAAGTGTGAAGCAATCCTTTCAGGACTCCAGGGGCGCTTTGTGGTTTGTCACTCAAGAGGGTTTGAACCTTTACAATGGCTACGAACTCCGGAATTACAGATACTCTGCCCTTAATCCTACTTCATTACCTACTGACAACATCACCAGGATAACGGAAGACAAGCAGGGTCGAATTTGGCTATCAACACGTGGTGCCGGGCTGGTCTCCTACAATGCGATATCAGACAGCTTCTCGGCGATCTATTCTGATCCAAATAATCTCGATACCCCATACTCTAATGACATCAGTACGATATTTACTGCTGCGGACGGTACTATCTGGCTTGGTTATTCCAATGCGTTTAGTAGTTTTAACCCCGAAAAAAACATTTTTCACCACTATGTTTCTGGCTCCAACAATATCCCTCTTACAGGAACTATCAGCAGATTTACTCAGACACCTGATGGTGCTATCTGGGCCGCGACACAAACTACAGGCCTACTTCGAATTGAACCGTCAACGGGCAAGGTGAATGTTCGCTCGAAAAAAGTGGATAAAGCGAATTCCATAGTTTCAAACTGGCTATACGTCGTTGTCGCTGACAAAGATGGCAGCATTTGGATTTCTTCGGCTGACTCAGGTATAAGTCGGTACGATCCCATCAAGGATTTCGCAACAAATTTTACTCATCAGAAATCAGACTTCCGTTCATTGTCATCTAATCAGACCTCAGACATTTTCGAAGATTCCCATGGCGATATATGGATAGCCACCGATCAGGGCCTAAATTTATTTGTACCTGAAACCAACAACTTTATCCAATATAACACCGTAAACACCAACCTTCCCGAAGATGTTGTAATCAGTGTCTATCAAACGCGCGAGGGGAAATACTGGGTAGGAACCATGTCAGGTTTGGCATCGGGCATGAGGACAGACTTTCATAAGTACAGCCGATCACGAGGTAATCTTTCTAGCGACGCGGTTAATGCGTTTACAGAATCTGTAGATGGTAGTCTGTGGGTGGGTACAGATAATGGCCTCAACAGACTCCGCCCTGGAAGTACTGAATTTGAGTGGATCAACGAATCTACCGTACCTGCTATTTCAGATCCGAGAGTAATGAGCCTCTACAGTGAACAAAACACATTATGGATCGGGACCTATGATGGCGGCCTCAATAAAGTCGACCTCAATACTGGCGATACTACTACATATCAAATGGATAAATCGGGAGGATCTGGTCTAGGAGCAAATGGAATCACATCAATCCTTCGACTATCTACCGGAGAATTACTGATCGGGACTTATGGTGGCGGGCTTAGCATTTATAAAGATGAAAGCGACGATTTCATAAACCTAATGAATGATCCTAACGATTCAACGACTATCAGCAACAACAGAGTGTTGGCAATTTATGAAGATTCTTTAGGGTTCGTCTGGATAGGAACAGAAATGGGTCTAAATCGCTATCATCAAGAGACACAGAACGTTTCAACGCTATTTACTGAAGTGAATCAATCTAATAGTTTTTCAAGTAATATTCCCTGGTCGTTTTATGAAGACACGAATGGCACGCTTTGGATCGGCACATCTGGTGGCGGACTAAATTTGTGGCCAATAGAGGACAGGAAGAATGCGACGGCAAATATCCAACGGTTTCTTTCTGATAAAAGCGCTCTACCAAGCTCAAATATTTATGGCATTCAAGGCGATGCTAAAGGATGGATTTGGGTATCGCACAGCAAAGGATTGTCCAGAATAAATCCCAAAACATTTGAAACGCATCACTATGGCATTCGCGATGGGCTACAAGCCAATGAGTTCACTTTAGGCGCATCTTTTAAATCTCGATCAGGAGAAATCTATTTTGGGGGAATACACGGGTTTAACACCATAGATCCAAATTTTCTGGTGACAGATCGAATTCCACCTAAAGTGGCAATTTCTCAAATCCGGGTAATGAACGTGCGGCGAGAGTTTGACACGCCGTATCACGCCTTAAATAGCTATAGAGCTAGGATATGAAGACAAAATGTTATCCGTCGAATTCTATGCAGCCGATTACTCCAGCCCTGACTTACTGAATTACGCTTACAAGCTGGAGGGCGTTAACCCCGACTGGGTTATATCACCCGAATCAAGGATCGCGTCATTTACCACACTGCCACCAGGAAATTATGAGCTCAAACTTGCCGCAGCCAGCCCCGATGGCACATGGAATTGGGATGGTCTCAGCATTCCGGTGGTTGTCGCTCCGCCACCCTGGCTTAGCCCATCTGGCCTACAGCGCTTATATACTTCTTGCTATCGCTGTTTTCGCATACTATTTTCGTCGACAGGCAAGGCAGGCGCAAGATATCACTCCAAAGGCAAAGAGAACTGGAGCACCGCGTGGAAGAGCGCACCCACGATCTACAGGAGGCAAGAAAAATTGCTGAAGAGGCCACCAAGGCGAAATCAGAATTTCTAGCAACCATGAGTCACGAGATTCGCACGCCAATGCACGGAATTATTGGCATGACGGAACTACTTTTACACACTGGTCTTAATAAACAGCAGCAACAATTTGCCAACGCCGCTCGCAATAGTGGTGAGTCGCTACTGAGTTTGATCAACGAGATTCTCGACTTCTCCAAAGTGGAAGCATCCAAGGTTGAACTGGAGCAGATTGAGTTTAACCTGACGGAGCTAATTGATGACATTTGTTACCTGCAGGGAGAGCCCGCGAGCAGAAAAGGACTAACACTTAATAATATTTGCCACCCATTGACCCCCCGCAAGTTAGTAGGAGACCCAACCAAGATACGTCAGGTAGTCATGAATCTGGTCAGCAATGCAATCAAGTTCACCCACATTGGAAATGTAAACATTAGAGTAGAACCGAAATTCAGCCCCTCGAGTGCAGGGAAAGCACTGGTACATATTTGCGTTGAGGACGATGGCATTGGAATGGACAGAGAGACGCAAAAACGTGTTTTTGAACCATTTACTCAAGCCGACGCCAGCACAACCAGAGAATATGGCGGTACAGGCCTCGGTCTCACAATCTCTCGTCACTATATTGATTTGATGGGTGGGGATATCGCCATTCAATCAGCCATCGGAAAAGGCACAAAAATAACATTGTCTATCCCGATGGAATTTGACCCATCCATCGATTTCCCTGCCAGAGCGTTCGAGGAATTGACTGCCAGGATATTCGCCAGCAATCCGGCTACCTATCAGATGGTATCCAGCCACTTATCGCGCGTGGGTGTGAATTCGTCTCCCATTCTGGAGGAGGAACTAGTTTCTACTACAAACTGGAAAAATAACATTCTGGTCGTGGACTATGATCGACAACAATTTTCTCCAGAAGTTGAAAGAAAATTAGGCCGCGTTGATGCGTCAATTTGTATTGTTTTGATACCCTTGGCTGGTGACACACCACCTGACATTTTTTCAGACTGGACCACCTTATCGAAGCCATTGACATCAAAAGCAGTCTACGACGCTTTGTCTGGGATTTTGGATGCAGCCGAACCGACTGTAGTGCAAGCATGACAGTAATTCAGAAAAGCGCTTCCCTGAAAGAAAGCGGATTCTGGTTGCGGAGGATGTAACTACCAATCAACAGATCATCGTCGAAATGATCAGAATGCTCGGGCACGAAGTGGAAATAGCTAGTAATGGTCAGATCGCCGTAGCCAAATACAAATCCGGCGAGTATTCACTCCTATTCATGGACTGCCAGATGCCAATAATGGACGGGTATGAGGCGACACGGGAGATTCGTAAGTTCGAAACCGAGCGCCAGCTTGAGCCTGTTCATATCATTGCCCTAACAGCAGGATCTGACAAAGAGAACAGGGATAAATGCCGCCAGGCGGGAATGGATGGGTTTCTTACCAAACCATTCTCGATATCTGACATACGGAAAATTTTTGAAATTCACTTACGACATGGTTTCTCCGATACCGATACATTTGAGGACATTGATAGCAAATACGCTCATCAAGCAGAATGGGAGCGATGGGATGGAGCAGGACTACAAAGTACTCAATCTCGCGGCTATAGAGAGCATAAGAGATGTAGAGCGGCAGACAGGAAAGAAGTTATTGCCTTCAATTTTTGAAGGCTATATCAATCAAATGGACGAGAAGCTGCGGGACATTGAACGAGATTTCAACGCCCATGACAGTACATCCATTTACCGCACTGCCCATGCAATTAAATCAATGAGTGCGAATATAGGTGCAGACAAGGTCAGAAGTATCAGTTCCCAAATAGAGAAAAAAGGCAGGGAAAACGAATTGGGCGGGCTGGCAGAAGAGATTATTGTGCTCACAGAAGCCTATCATGAATTCGTGGAGCAATTCGATACTAGCTTTGCCAGATAAACCAATTTCACTTCTTTAGTATCAAAAAATAGTCCCATTTAGATTTAGTTGTGTAGTGAACCAAAGTTGGATATTTGGAGATCCTAGGTACGTTTCAAGAAAACCGGTGCCAATACAGCGCAACTATTGTCGAGTTAGGTGTGATTACCCATGAAGCAAAGATGTCGCTGAGTCTCGGACTTCTAACTCTCGCTTTCTGCCTGAGTATAGTCGATCACGCTTATGGCGCGCAGCCCAGAATAACACCATCCAGCTTATCTCCAATGCTACAACAACCAACCGTTACTGCAATTCATCGAGACGGGACAGGAATTCTATGGATCGGCACACAACAGGGACTTCATCGATTTGATGGTGCAAATCTTACTGTGTTTAATACTGACAGAAATAACAAAAACTGGATCCCGGATTCGGAAATAAAGGATATTGTAGAGGATAACGATGGCAATCTCCTTGTAGCTACTTCCGGCGGCGCTCTCTTGAAACTTGATACGCGCAATGAAACCTTTGATTTAATCAAGCAATTTGGCTCCATTGGTAAATCTGGCCTGATTCGCCTGCTCGTCTCAAAGCATGGCAGCATCTGGTTGCTTAGCAAGGATGGACTCATTCTTTACGATCCCAGATTTCAAAACACTGAAGACTGGGTGATGAACTTGGATCTCGTCGGCAGTATCGGAAGACTCCATGACATTGTTGAAGACGAATCGGGAAACCTCTGGGTCGGAGGAAGTCTCGGCCTGGCCAAAATTCTCCCTGAAAATAAATCGTTTATGCCGTTTGACCTTCAAACTCTCATATTGCAGAAAAACAGCAGAATAACGGCTCTGCAGATGAATAGCGAGGGCAACCTGACCATCGGCACAGATACCGGGCAGCTACTTGTGTGGGGTGTAGACACAAGCACGCCACTGGCTGACTCCGCTATTGTAGGTAAGCGCGCCACACTATATCTCGACGTTTGCAGCGTTCGGAGACAAGTTGATTATTGCTACAGATAGAGGCTTGTTCGCTTCCGACAATCATCTTTCTTTCATTGAGGATTTGAGCAGAAAAGGAAATGGGCTTTCAAACTCCGACGTTTTTAGTCTCTTTCGTGACGGAAAATACGTCTGGATTGGGACATTCGATGGACTGGAAATATTGTCATTTTCTCCGTTTGAATTATTCAACTCAAGAAATAGTGTTGTTTCCAATGATATTCTCTCATTTGGGGAAGACAGTGAAGGTCGCTTCTGGGTAGGCACATACTCTGGTCTATATCGCTACGATGAAGTACTGGAATTCACACTAGATATCGAATTAGGATGATCCTCTTCCTTCGAGAGATCAGAGAATTTCGACAATTGCTGTACGGAAACATGAGATTTGGTTGGGTATTCTTCAAGGTGGCGTACACGTAGTCAACACAAAAAGTGACTCTTCGAAAGTGTATAGTCTGGATGGCAACAATGGGATTGCGATAGCAAAGATATTAGCTAGACGACGAAAGTGAAGACGTATGGATCGCAACGTATGATAAAGGTCTATTTCGTACAGCGAGCAGGGGAAACGCATTCATACTATGAGAGTCAATCTCTGCCTGAGAAGACTATCACATTGCTATTTCGATCAAAGACGGAAATTTTTCTAGCTGTGTCCCGAGAATAGAGTCTATCAACATGACCCCAGGATCGATCAGTTCAGAAAGATACAATTTGAATTCGACCTGGGAGAAAAGCAGCCTATTATCTATTCCTTCGCTCAAGCCGACAATGGCGATATATTGATAGGAACAAAGGATCACGGTCTGTTTATCTGGACCCGAAAAGCCCAGGTTGAAAACCAGTTTATGTTGCAGCCAACTATCGAAAGCGGTGGCCTGACAAGCTCAACTATTTACGGCATAGAGGTGGATTCGGACGAAAATCTTTGGTGCTCAACACAAAATGGGATAGTCAAACTCGATTCAAAAGGTCGATTGATCAAGAGATTCACAACAGCAGATGGTTTACAGGGAAAAGATTTTGCTCTCGGAGCGTCTTTCACCAGTAGAAAGGGGCTCATCTACTTTGGTGGTGTAAATGGCTACAACAGATTTAATCCAGCTGACGTCGATATAGATAGAACGCCGTCAGCAATGAGGCTGACCAGTATTGTTCTTCCGAAACCCGATGACAGAAATACAGGGGCCGTTGATAAACTCAAGTCTCTCCAACTGACGCACAAGGACCACTTCGTCACATTCGAGTTCAGTGTACTCGATTTTGTTTCTCCTGAAAAAAACCAGTTTCGCTATATGCTTGAGAACTTCGATCCTGACTGGATTGAAAACGGAACAAGAAATTCCGCCACTTACACAAACCTGCCATCTGGAGACTACGTCTTTCGCGTACAGGGCGCCAATTCCGCTGGCATCTGGAACACGGAATGGTATCACTCTTGACGTTCATGTACTTCCCTCGCCCTGGTTCACATGGTGGGCATATTTGACATACGGCCTGTTTTTTCTATTCCTATGTTGGGGCTATCGTCGCATTTATCACAGCTACGCCGCCGACAGAAACTCAGCCCGGTTGACGAGGCAGATGTTCGACGCTGCAAACCAGGCGGATGATGATATGCAGGAGCAATTGGAACTGCAGGATGAACTTGTGCAATCAGCTTATCAGCACAACCTGACTACATTATCTTTGGTGAGCGACTGTATATCCTATCGAAGCGTCAACCAGCCAGAGGAGGTAAAACGTGGTTTGACGGAAAGCAGCATCAAACGGATAGCTGCCCTGTCCAGCTCTGGAAGATTGCCTTTACTATCAGACTGGAGGCCCGGTAGCAAATCTTCACAAATATACTGATGGCATAATAGCGGTACTACTCAAGAGTTCCGCGGTCACGCCGGAAACAATAATCACCATCAACGAAGTTTCGTCCATACTTATTCCTGCTCAATTGGCATCTCCGCTGTCCGTTGTAATCTATGAACTATTGGAGAACTGTATTCATCACGCCTTTGAACCGGGATTCACCAGCGAACTATATACTCGTAAAGATGTCGGCAGGGGCAACTAATGAGCATTCAATACGATACCTTGAGCTCTCCGTCCAGGATAGCGGCATTGGCATGCCTGACTATATTGAGGACCTGGCGCATGAGAGTTCTGGTATCGCCATTGTGCAGTCCATTGTGAAAAAACTGGGCGGGACTGTTCAATTCTCGGATTCGACAGTTTCAATAACAGTTCCCAACCCAGACAGCGCGTAAATTTCAGCTAACCGAAATGAGTCCGACCTAGTCAGGCTCCCTCTTGCAGTGCTACATTGCTGCTCAGTGCATCAATAATAGTCCCCAGATAGGGGAGAGGAATAGCAGTATCAACTGCGTCTTTAACAATAATGAGTTCTGGTAGGGGATGGTGAAGAAGAGCGAAGTTCGACTGCATGCATTCGGTAGGGCATGCCACCTGGTTGTCGATGACGGAGATGGCCGCGGCACCGAACTACTGCATTTGTGTCAGGACGAACTAAAAAGACTGGAAAATAAGTTCAGTTCTTACCTCCCTGACAGTATGACCAGCCGGATTAACCAGAGTGCAGGCACAGGCTTCTATGTACCTCTTGACGCTGAAGCACGAAGCTTATTTCACTTATATTGATGCACTTTGGCAGGAGAGCAAACACATCTTTGACCCGACCACGCGAATCCTGCAGGATTGCTACAACAGCACGGGCAACCTGCTCGGCCTCCCGGGATCAGCTTCACGGAATGCTCAAGCATGGTTGGTTGGCGCAATCTCGAGATAACTGACACAGGGGCACATCTGTCGGGGAAAGGGCATGTTGATCGATTTAAACAGCTGCATTCGACCCTATGCGCTGGATTCGGTGCGAAAGCTTCTGCTAAAAAATGAAGTAAATAACGCTTTTATTGCAATGGATCAGGAAGTGGCTAGCATCGGCAAGGAGCCAGATGGGGCCAACTGGCTGGTCGGCGTGCGCGTCCCGAAAGGATCTCGTGCTGCAATTGTGCGTATAAAATTGAACCATAAGGGCTTCGCCATCCGCGGCGACTTCGAGCAAACAGTAAAACAGGACGGCGAGCACTTCGGGCGCGCTCTGAGCCCGGTGGATGGCCAGCCTATCCCTGGACTGCTCAGTGTGGCCGTCATCGCAGAAAATTGCCTTACAGCCTGCAGTGCGGCTAGCGTGGCACGACTAAAAACAGAAGCCACAGGCATAAAATGGCTGGAAAAACTGGGGTTGCCATGGCTGGCGGTAGATCGACAGCTCAACTGCCATGGACCTTTGGCCCTAAAAAGCTAACGGCCTCAGAGACCTTCGAACCGGGGGCTGCGCTTTTCCCGCTTGGCCGCGAACCCTTCCTGCAAATCCTGTGATGCCAGGCAACGGGTCGACAATTCCCTGGCTACATCCGGATCAATGCCCCCCGCGGCGGCCTGCCGGAGTATGCTCTTCATCGACTGCACTGCCAGTGGCGCAAGGCCAGCGATATGCCGGGCAAAATCAGCTGCAAAGGCATCCAGATTTTGCGGCAATACCAGATGGTCCAGAAAACCAATTCCAAGTAAGGTATTCGCAGGGAACTCCTCAGAGGCCACGAGAATTCGTTTCGTCAGGCTCACCCCCAAACATTCCACAAAGCGATCTATGCCCGCTGGTGGATAGCACAGGCCGATAGCAGCAGCCGGTACACGCATACGACTACCCTCGTATGCCAATACGAAAATCACAGCTTACCGCAAGCTCTACTCCACCTCCGAACACGTCACCGTTCATGGCGCAAATGGTGGGGATCGCCAGATCAGCCAATTGAGCGGTCATTTTCTGGAAATCGTCGTCACCGATCTTACCCTCACTCAACTCCTGCAAGGACGCACCGGCGCAGAACGTTTTTTCACCGGTACCGGTGACAATTAGTACGCGCTCTTGTGCACTTGTGGCTACCTGAGTCAGACGCTCCCTGATAGCGTCCAATTCCACATGGCCAAGGGAGTTATGTCGCTGTGGATTATTCAAAACCAGACGACCCACATGGCCAATACAGCTATAAAGGATAGTATCTGTCATCAGATTTTCACTGAAGATTTCCGAAGCCAGTGTGGCATAGGCTGGTAGTTGCCGCCAGCGGCTCACTAAAATTATGGACACCGGCACAACGGAACACCATACTGAACCAAGCAAAGAGGCCTCACTGGATGATAAGACGTTGTGCCTGGTGCGGGGATGATCCGCTCTACGTTGCCTACCACGATAAGGAATGGGGCGTGCCAGTGCGCGACGACCAAACCCTGTTCGAGTTCCTGGTACTGGAAGGCGCCCAGGCGGGCCTCTCGTGGATAACTATACTTCGCAAGCGGGAGGGATATCGGGAGCTGTTCGACAATTTTGATGCTGCAAAGATTGCCCGCTACAGCGATAGGAAACTGGATAAGCTGTTGCTGAATCCGCGGATTATTCGAAATCGCCTCAAGGTGTATGGCGCAAGGAAGAATGCCCGCGCCTTTCTTGACGTGCAGCAGGAGCGGGGCAGCTTTTCTGACTATATCTGGGATTTCGTCGACAGCCAGCCGATACAAAACCGTTGGAGATCGCTGCGAGATGTACCGGCGACCAGCACGGTTTCTGACTGCAATGAGCAAGGACATGAAGAAGCGCGGCTTCACTTTCGTCGGATCTACCATCATGTACGCCCACATGCAGGCCACAGGTATGGTAAACGACCACACCGTAGATTGTTTTCGCCATGGCGAGTGCCGGCAATTGGCGTAAGCCACCTAAGCCTGCCCTCAACTGGTAAAAATAAGCTAGTCAATCTACGAGAAATTGATTTGTCCCTGTCCCTCGCCTGTTAAGCCACACTCTACCAGCCGCAATGTCTGGCGCCTGGCGTGGCCGACCATCGTCTCAAACCTTCTGTTCACCACCGTAGGCTTCCTGCACATCAAAATTGTTGCGCAGTTAGGCACTACTGCGGTTGCCGCAGTGACCACTGGTCACCGGGTGTTCTTCCTGGTACAGGCCATTCTCATGGGTGTGTCGGTGGCGTCCACCGCGCTAATCTCGCGCAGCTGGGGCGCACAGCAAGTCAGGCAGGCAGAATTGGTTTCCTGGACTTCCCTCGTATTATCCGTGGCTCTGGCGACCGCTGCTCAGCGTACCGATTCTCTTTGCTCCCGAGGCGATCGCGGGGCTGTTCGGACTGGATGACGAGACCACGGCACTCGCAGCGAGCTTTATCTTCTGGTTAGGCCTGTTCAATGTTTTCGCCGCCGTCAACATGATGCTCGGCACCGCGCTCAGGGCCACTGGCGACGTCATCACTCCGCTGTGGTTTTTACTGTTCAGCTCGGTATTGAATGTGACATTTGCTTATCTGCTGGCCTTCGGTATAGGCCCCCTGCCCCAACTCGGGGTCGCCGGAGTTTCCCTGGGAGGCAGTTTTGGCGCAGCACTTATTACGATCGCTTTCCTTGTTTTCTGGTGGCGCGGTAATTTCAATCTCAAACTGCCAAAGCAAGTCGCAGTGGATTGGGCAGGTTCCCGACAGCTGATCACTATCGGTGCTCCTTCGGTTCTGGAACAAGGTATCGTGCAGTTGGCCTTTCTCGCATTTTTCGCCATCGTGGCCCACTATGGAACTGCCGCCTACGCCGCTTACGGTATCGGGGTTACTCTGGTCGCATTTTCAATCGTAATCGGATTTGGTTTTGGCATTGCCACAGCCACTCTCGTAGGTCAGCAACTGGGGGCCGGACAGCCCGAACTGGCCGTGCTGGCAGTTTCGCGCTCACTGCGTATGTCGCTGGCGGCCATGATCATCCTGTCCATCCTGCTGTGCTGGTTCGCCGAGGATCTGGCAAGTTTCATGATTGACGATCCGCAGGTAATTCACCTGACCGTGGTATTTATCTACATCATTGCCTTGGCCCAACCACTCATGGCCTGTGAATTCACCCTCGGGGGAGCCTTTCGTGGCGCCGGTGATACCAGGTTCCCGCTGATTGCGACTTTCTGTGGCATCATCCTGGGGCGCTTGATTCCGGCCCTGACCTTCCTGCTGCTGGGCCTCTCCGTTTACTGGATTTTCGCTGTAATGCTGTTCGATTATGGCATCAAAGCGGTACTGCTCATTCATCGCTATCGCTCGCGCAAGTGGCTGAACATCAAGATCGACCTGGCAGCCTAATCTGCTTTGCTCTGCGCAGGCACCACTGCACCGCTATAGACAGCGATAATAAAAATACCTAGAGTTGAAATTGTAAGATCAGGAGTAGTTCAACTGCTCGCCTGACTGGAAACCCCACGTATGGCAGCAAACACAACCGCCAGCCCAGAGCGGTGACTCCTCAACAGCATCTTGGCGCAGCAGCTTATCACAGACGCCAGCAATACCGCGTACTGTTGCCCTTACGCGCTAAATTGCAGGAGTATTTTTGTGGCCAGTGATTTGGATAAGCTACTCAGGTTTCTTGAAGTCGAGCAAATTGAGCAGTACCTGTTCAGTGGCAACAGTCCCAAACGCCCGTCGCGCATATTCGGAGGCCAGGTACTGGCGCAGTCACTAAACGCGGCAATACGCACTGTGGAAGCCACACGAATGGCGCACTCCATGCACGCGTATTTCCTGCGACCGGGCAACCCCGATAAAAAAATTATTTACGAAGTGGACCCCATTCGCGACGGCAAAAGCTTTACTACCCGAAGCGTAGTTGCCAGGCAGGACGGTGTTGCCATCTTTAATGCGTCGATTTCTTTTCACATTGAGGAGCCTGGACTTTCGCACCAATGTGACGCGCCTCAGGTACCACCGCCGGAAGAACTGGAATCCGATCATGATCGCTGGTCCAGGCTGGCGCAGGAAAACCCGGGAAAGATAGAAGCGCCCCTATTGCATCCCATCGAACGCAGACCAGTGCGTCAGCGCGACTTCCTTAACCCACAGCCGGAAGAGCCGCTGCAGCAGGTCTGGGTTCGTGCGCTGGGGAATCTGGGAGACGATCTGTGCAGGCATCAGACCGTCCTGGCATTCATGTCGGACTTTGCCTTGCTGGGCACGGCACTCATGCCACACCCGTACACTGGCATGAGCGAAGATCTGCAGTCGGCAAGCCTCGACCACGCGCTGTGGTTCCACCGCCCCTTCAAGGCGGACGAATATTTGCTGTACTGCATGGACAGCCCTATCGCTGCCGGAGGACGCGGTTTTAGCCGGGGCGCCTTCTACACACGCGATGGCCTGCTGGTGGCATCCACTGCCCAGGAGTCACTGCTGCGCCCACTCAAGAACTAATTGACCAGTGTCGTGATCTCCTCCCCGAGCATGATTAACTCCAGGCCAGTGCCATGGTGGCGAAGCCGCGTAATAGAGCCATTGGCCGGCCAGAAGCACAGTGTTTCATCACGAGCAAGCACCTGACCGACAATGGCGTTAATAACAAGAAAATGGGTAAATACCACGGCGGGTTGCTGTAGCGCCAGCAGCTGGTTCAGCGCCGCAGTGCGCCATGCAATAAGGTCTTCTCCCTGTTCATGCCACTGTTGTTGCATGAATTGACGCAGCCATGTCTGGCGCTGAACCAGGGGTACAGGGGCAGGAATTTCACGAAACGCTTCATCCTCACGCACTGTTTGTCGCATTATTCTCGCGAGCGGCCCGGCGGTCTCGACAGCGCGTCGCAAAGGGCTACTCCATAACTGCGTTCCTACAGTGATCTCTTGCTCAAGCAATGCAGCCGCAACTTCGGCCTGCTGACGTCCGAGCTCGCTGAGGCCAGGGTCGGGAGATTCCCCCCAACTGGCCGCCGCCTCGCCATGCCTTACAAGAAATATATCCATGAAATCGATACAAGCTGCTTAACGATAGGTCAGCAGATCTTCACCTCGCTGCCCGCCCAGAACCCGGAAAAAAGAGCAGTCATTGAAGTAGGACAGGGATATCCTGGATCTGCTGTAAAATAGTTGTGTGACGGAACAATTCAGAACGGGTTCGTAAAACTGATACGTCTTCTCACCACCAAGACCAAGGACCTGGGCAACAATAGTGGCCAGCGTACCACCGGAGGTGAAAATACCGACAGTCTTGCCACCACCCTGGTCCTCGAATAATGTCTGCAATGGCCTGGCGCGCGCCACCGGAGAATTCTGCCCAACTCTGTATACGCGGATCTGCACACGCTGGAGAAACCCAGTAATTGAACACAGCATCAATGACCTTCTGATAATCCTTACTGGAACTCAAACCCTTCTCAACCAGCGCCTGAATCGTCGGATTGATTTTTATCACTTCAGGCATAAGGTATTTCAATTGCGCGTCGTTCTGGATTTCATTGAAGCGAGGGTCGATGTAGTGAGGGTACTTCCCTGGTCTGGCTGGCGATAGCCAAACGGGCGGTCTCGCGCTGGCGTGACAGGTCACCACTGTACACCGCGTCAAAGTGCACGCCACAATCACGGAAATACTCACCCACCACAGTCGCCTGACGACATCCGAGTTCGGAGAGTTTGTCGTAATCTTCGGCGCCAAAGGACGCCTGACCGTGGCGGATGAGATAAATGGTGGCCATCAGGCACTCTCCGATACAGCTTTAAGCTCGCGCTTGAAGCGAAGTTCGCGTCGATAGGGGAAGAAATCCTCGACGTGACCACTGTGTACTTTATGCTGTAGTCCCTGCCAGAATGACGTCTCATAGATTTCACTGTGCAGCGTGTCGAATACCTCACGCGCCCGCCGGTTGCCGGAGAAAAACAGCGCAAACTCCTCCGGAAAAATATCATTGGGACCCACTGTATACCAGGGCTTACTGGACATTTCCTCGGCTTCAGTACGCGGCTTGGGTATGGTACGGAAATGACAGTCAGTCAGCGGCACAATTTCATCGTAGTCGTAAAATACCACACGGCCGTGGCGCGTTACGCCGAAATTCTTAAGCAGCATATCACCTGGAAAAATATTGGCCGCCGCCAACTGCTTGATGGCATTGCCGTATTCATCCATAACCGCCTCTACCTGCTCATCCGTGGCATTGCGCAGATACAAATTGAGAGGAGTCATGCGACGCTCCACATAGACATGCTTGATCAGTAGTGCCTTGCCGTGCTCCTCGATCACTGAGGGCGCTACCTTGCGCAATTCCTCCATTAACTCGTCGGAGAATCGCTCCCTGGCAAAAGCAAGATTGGTAAATTCCTGGGTGTCCGCCATACGGCCGGCGCGGTCCCAACGTTTTACCAGGGCGTACTTGGCCTTCACCTGCTCACGGGTCATATCCTTGGGTGGTGTAAACCTGTCCTTGATCACCTTGAATACGAAGTCGTAGGACGGCAATGTAAAAACGGTCATCACCATGCCCTTGATGCCCGGCGCGATATTGAACCGGTCACTGGTACTCTGCATATGCCGGTAAGCACAGCGATAATAGTAGGTTTTGCCGTGCTTGTTGTGCCCCATGGCACTGTAGATTTCGGAAATAGGTTTGGCGGGCATGAGTTGCTGCAGGAATAAAACCCACTGCGCGGGGATACTGGCATCCACCAGAAAATAGGAGCGGGTAAAGCTGAACAGCACACTGACCATATCCGAGCCGAACAGGATGGTATCGACGTAAACCGCGCCTGCCTCATTATGCAGAATGGGCAACACAATTGGCATGGATTGGCCGCCGGACAGGATGCGTCCAACGATATAAGCACCCTTGTTGCGAAAAAAATGGTGCTCAAGGATCTGGAATTCCACGTTCTCTTCGTTCAGGTCAAAACGCAGCGCGAGATTGCCAAGAATCGCCTCCCGGATATTGCCAATATCCCTGTTGAATATCTTCATAGGGAATCGAAAAAGCATAATCGTTGAGTAGTCTTTCCAGCAGGGTGGCAAGCGGCACATCCAGCTTGTAGGTGCGATAAACTTTACTCACGTCCGCCGGCGGCATATCACCATGGGGCGAAAACACAAATGCGAATTCATCGCGAATTTTCCGATGCCTGAATACCGCGCAGTAGGCAGAATTGAAGAAGGTCTCGGCGATCTCAAAGTTATCGTGTCCTTCGATCAACTGTGCATAGATCCGCCTTGCTTCGCGCCAGAATTCGAAGTCGTGAAGATCCTTACCCGCTATGAGTTCAACATACTCATAGACCTGGTTTATCTTTGCCTTGTAAAGATCGATTCGTTGGATGGAGGCGTGCCGGATACCGAGCCAGTCGGCATTCTCAAACCGGGACCTTGCCGCCAGCGTAATATTCTGGAACTCTGCAAAGTACGACTCGAAGCCATTTAATATGGCGCGCGCAAAGCGCTCTCGGGTGTCGACCCCCTGCCTCACAGCATTTCCCGGGCAAACAGCTCCAGAATCGCGGGACTGGTGACACTCAATAGCATGGAGCCAACTTCGCCACGCTTGCCGGCTTCCTTCCAGGGCGCCAGCCGCTCCACAATCCTGCCGTGCGACCCCACCAGGGCCACAGCATCGAGCAACTCGTTCGGCACCAGGGCCTGGGCTTCAGTTTTCTTCCCGCTGAGATACAAATCCTGTATGCGTGTAGCCACCTCACCATAGCCGAGGCGCGCGGCATAGTCGTGGTAGAAATTTTTTCCCCTGGCGCCCATGCCGCCGATGTACAGCGCCAGCCAGGGCCGCAGTGAATCAAATGCCGCAGCCAGATCATCGTTTGCCGCAACCATGACAAAGGGAGCAACGTCGAAATTCTTCAGGCTCTTGCCATTGCCCGCCGCGGCAAATCCCTGTTCCAGGTGTTCACCCAAAATGCCGTATTTATTGGGATCCATCCAAACCGGAAACACCCCATCGGCTACTTCACCCGCACAATGCAAACCGGCCGGCGTAATGGACGCAGTGTAAATCGGTACTTCAGGACAGGGCTCCAGAATAGATTTCAGGGGTTTGCCCAGACCGGTAGTGCCCTCTCCCTTATTTGGCATGTGGTAGATCTGGCCATCAAACTCCACCGGCCCCTCGCGCCCCATAATCTTGCGCATAATCTGGATGTATTCCCTGGTGCGGGTGACCGGCTTGCCATAGGGAACACCGTGCCAGCCTTCAACTACCTGGGGACCGGAGGCACCCAGCCCCGCAATAAACCGCCCGCCTGACAACTGGTGCAGCGACATGGTTGTCATAGCGCACATGGCGGGGGTGCGCGCCGGCATCTGCATAATGGCCGTACCCACCCTGATCTTTTTAGTCTGGGCCAGTACCCAGGCAGCCAGCGACACAGCGTCATTGCCATAGGCTTCTGCGGTCCATACAGAATCGAAACCCATGGATTCGGCTTGTTTTATCAGGTCCATGGGGACGTGAATTTGCTTGCCGGAGTAGCCCAGCAGAAAGCCCAGTTTCATAGATATTCTCCAGTAGTGTCCAGGCCGGCGGGGCCTGATTTAATCTGCTCGATCAGTGCTTGCGCAGCGATAATGAATTTTGCCTGATGATACGCACCATTGCCAAACTATGTCGCCAAAGAGGCTTCAATACAACAGACTGTAAAGTTTGCGCTGGTACTCCACACCCAGCGGGTCGCCCTTTCCCAGTGCCGCTATAGTATCCAATAGCATGCGTTTGGTGGCGCCATTACCGTGACCAAGGTCCTTGCGCAGAATAGCGATAAGATGCTCCATGGCTTCCCGGAACTGTTTGTTATTGCAGTATTGCACTCCCAACTGGTAGCGCACATTCAGGTCGTCAGGGGTCGCAGCCAACTGCTGTTCCAGAGCCTCGATTTCCGGGGACTTCGCTACCGCCCGCTTGATCTCCAACTGCGCGCGCAGCTGCTCGTAGCCGGCGTCCCGATCCGCCATCCGCACACCATCCAGCACGGTTGCAGCCTCATCCAGTCGCAAGCTTTCGATGAGGGCACGGGTGTAAGCAAGCTTGATATTGTGTTGCTGTCGGGAATCCACGAAGGCCTGCCGCAGTGGCGTAAGTGCGCTGCTGTAATCGCCGCGCTCCATCGCCTCCAGACCCTGTTGCAAAAGTGCATCCCAGGGCTTGGGCAGGTATTTCTCCAGCATTTTTCTAACGAAAGGCTCTGTTTGGGCACCGGCAAACCCGTCCACCGGCCGCCCACCCTGAATGACCATCACGGTCGGCAGGTTGCGAACTCCTAATTGCTGCGCGATACCCGGCTGCTGATCGGCGTTGACCTTGGCCAGCAGGAACGCACCCTGGTATTCGCTGGCGATTTTTTCCAGCAGTGGCGTTAATACTTTGCAGGGGGCAGACCGGTCGGACCAAAAATCCGCGACTACCGGGCGCTTGTGGGACTCATCAATGAGTAGTGCTGCGGCGTTGCTGGCGTCAATATTGACGATGTAGTCGGTCACTGGCTCCCCTGTGTCGACAATTCAAGCAAGTGTTACTGCTCTTCGGTCATGAGGTGCTTTATGCCGCCCGCAGGATACGCAATGGCGCTTGACGGGACACGCACGGCAGACGTCCATGGAGGCCGACGGCGAGCCTCCATGGCCGTACTTGTGGCGTGTCCCGTCAAAGCGTATCATTGCATTTCTGGGCTGAACACTTCCGTATCGCACCCATTGCATTACAACCCCAAGACATCCTGCATATCGTAAAGACCCGCATCCTGCCCTGCGAGCCAGCCAGCAGCACGCACAGCACCCCGGGCAAATGACATGCGACTGGAGGCCTTGTGGGTGATTTCCACGCGCTCGCCGTCCGCGGCAAAAGTGACAGTGTGATCGCCCACAATGTCACCACCGCGTACAGTGGCAAAACCAATCGTATCGCGCGCGCCGTGCCCCGGTCTGGCCCTCACGCCCGTACACTGCGACTTTGTCCAGATCGCGACCCAAGGCATCGGCGACTACCTTACCCATACTGAGGGCGGTTCCGGAAGGCGCATCGATCTTGTGTCGATGATGGGCCTCGTAGATCTCGATATCGACATCATCGCCCAGCACCCTGGCAGCCATGTCCAGCAGTTTAAAACACAGATTGACGCCCGTGCTGAAGTTAGAGGCTTTACAGATCGGCGTGAGACTCGCCGCCTGCGCAATATCGCGCTGCTGCTCGTGCAGTAAAGCCCGTGGTCCCGATCACCATGGCGACACCGCGGTGCGCTGCACAGGGCAAGGTTGGCCATGGTGGCTTCCGGCACCGAAAAATCAATCAGCACGTCAATGTCTGTAATCACCGCTGCCAGTGAGCCAACGACTGCTACACCATTCTTTCCCTGTCCCGCCAACTCGCCGGAATCTGCACCCAGTAGCGTGCTCTCTGGACGTTCAATCGCGGCCGCCAGTGTCAATCCATCGGCCAGACTGATCGCCTCGATCAGGGTACGTCCCATGCGTCCAGCCGCACCGGTGATACCAATTCGTATCGTCATAGTTTCATATCGTCAAAAAAGCTCTTCACACCTTCAAACCAACTCGTCTGGCGAGGTGATTGCGCTTTCCCGCCCTCCCCCCCAAGGCTGCCGCGCAATTCCTCGAGCAGGGCCTTTTGTTGCTTATTCAGTTTAACCGGCGTTTCCACCACCACCCGGCACAACAGGTCACCGACACTGCCACCGCGCACCGGTTTGACACCCTTGCCCCGCAGTCGGAACAATTTACCCGTCTGTGTCTCGGGCGGAATCTTCAATTTCACACGGCCATCCAGCGTGGGTACATCCAGATCGCCACCCAGGGCAGCGTCCACAAACGTAATAGGTACCTCACAATAGAGATCCTTGCCGTCACGCTCAAATATCGCGTGTTGCCTGACCGACATCTGCACGAACAGATCCCCCGCAGGACCGCCCTCGGGGCCGGCCTCACCTTCGCCCGATAACCGAATCCGGTCGCCAGTATCGACTCCGGGCGGAACCTTGACTGACAGCGTCTTGGTTTTCTCCACCCGTCCCTGCCCACGGCAGGTGCCACAGGGGTCGGTGATCGTCTTGCCGCGTCCCCGGCAGGCGGGGCAGGTCTGCTGCACCTGGAAAAATCCCTGTTGCATACGGACCTGGCCAGCGCCGCCACAGGTACCACAGGTCGCCGGTGAACTGCCCTTCTTTGCACCGGAGCCATCACAAGTATCACAGGTACTCAGGCTGGGGACACGAATTTCAACCGTGGTGCCCTTGACCGCATTTTCCAGGGAAATATCCAGGGTGTAGCGCAGGTCCGAGCCGCGCTGGGGACCGCCACGGCCACGACCGCCGCCGCCAAATATATCGCCAAATACATCGCCAAAAATGTCGCTGAAATTACCGCCACCAAAGCCAGCGCCACCCATATTCGGATCCACACCGGCATGACCATACTGGTCGTACGCCGCGCGCTTTTTGCTGTCCATCAGGACATCGTAGGCCTCTGTCGCTTCCTTGAACTTGCCCTCGGCATCGGGATCATCAGGATTGCGGTCGGGGTGATGCTTCATCGCCTCACGGCGATAAGCCTTCTTGATGTCCTTTTCATCGGCGCCCTTGCTGACACCGAGAATCTCGTAATAGTCGCGTTTTGACGTAGTTGACATAGTTTCTTAGGCTTTTTTCAGCTCATCCGGAAATGACTACGCGGGCACTGAAGTCCCGCGTAGTCCTGGTCATGTTACGGGCTGGACGCTTCGTCCATCCCGTTGGCGACAAGCGCCAGAGTTTATTTTTTATCGTCCTTCACTTCCTCGAACTCCGCATCAACCACATCATCGCCGCCAGCGGGTTCAGCCTGCGCGCCGCTCGCGGCCGACTCAGACTGGGCTGCCTGCGCAGCATACATCTTCTGCGCCACAGTGCCTGTCACCTCAGTCAGTTTGGTGGCCGCCGCATCGATAGCCTCCTTGTTGTCGGCCTTGAGTGCAGCTTCCGCCTCATTGATGGCCGCTTCGATCGCTGCCTTTTCCTCGGCGCTGGCATGCTCACCTGCTTCCTCGAGCGTCTTCTTCGCCGCATGAACCAGACCGTCGCAGGTATTGCGCGAAGTGACCAACTCCTCAAACCTGGCATCAGTTTCAGCATTCGCCTCGGCATCGGCTATCATCTTCTCGATATCTTCCTCGCTCAGGCCACCCGATGCCGTGATGCGAATGGACTGCTGCTTATTGGTCGCCTTGTCCTTGGCGGACACGTTCAGGATACCGTTCGCGTCCAGGTCGAAAGTCACCTCGATTTGCGGCATACCGCGCCGCGCCGGCGGAATATCGGCCAGGTCGAAGCGACCCAGTGATTTGTTCCCGGACGCCTGTTTGCGTTCACCCTGCACCACATGAATAGTCACCGCCGACTGGTTGTCCTCAGCCGTAGAGAAGATTTGCGATTTCTTGGTAGGAATCGTGGTGTTCTTCTCAATCAGCGGGGTGGCCACGCCACCCATCGTCTCAATACCCAGAGTCAGTGGTGTGACATCCAGCAGCAGAACGTCTTTCACGTCGCCAGACAGCACCGCGCCCTGTATAGAGGCACCCACGGCCACCGCTTCATCCGGATTCACGTCCTTACGCGGTTCCTTGCCGAAGTGGTCAGCCACAACTTTTTGCACTAATGGCATACGGGTCTGGCCACCGACCAGGATAACCTGATCGATCTCGCTGGGGCTCAGGCCAGCGTCTTTCAGCGCAATCTTGACCGGCTCCATGGAGCGCGTCACCAGATCTTCCACCAGGGATTCCAGTTTGGCGCGGCTCAGCTTCACCACCAGGTGCTTGGGTCCGGACGCGTCAGCCGTAATGTAAGGCAGGTTGACCTCGGTTTGCTGGGCGCTGGACAGCTCTATCTTGGCCTTTTCGGCGGCCTCCTTGAGACGCTGCAATGCCAGTGGATCATTGTGCAGGTCGATACCGCTCTCTTTCTTGAACTGCGCTGCCAGATATTCAATCAGGCGCATGTCAAAGTCTTCACCACCCAGGAACGTATCACCATTGGTAGACAACACCTCAAACTGGTGCTCGCCATCTACCTCGGCGATCTCAATGATAGAGATATCAAACGTACCGCCACCCAGATCGTACACCGCTATGGTGTGGTCGCCCTTGGCCTTGTCCATGCCATAGGCCAGCGCTGCCGCAGTCGGCTCATTGATAATGCGCTTGACTTCCAGACCAGCGATTTTGCCGGCGTCCTTGGTAGCCTGTCGCTGCGAATCGTTAAAATAGGCAGGCACGGTAATCACTGCTTCGGTCACCGGTTCGCCAAGGTAATCCTCGGCCGTCTTTTTCATCTTGCGCAGGACTTCAGCAGACACCTGCGGCGGCGCCATCTTGTCATTCCTGACCTGTACCCAGGCGTCGCCATTATCCGCTGCTATAATCTTATAAGGCACCATGGAGATGTCTTTTTGCACCACATCGTCCTTGAACTTGCGACCGATCAAGCGCTTGACCGCAAAGATCGTGTTATGTGGATTGGTGACCGCCTGGCGCTTGGCACTCTGGCCTACCAGGATTTCCCCTTCCTCGGTATAACCGACGACAGAGGGAGTTGTACGGTCGCCTTCCGCATTTTCGATAACCTTGGGCTTGCCACCCTCCATTACGGATACGCAGGAGTTGGTAGTCCCAAGGTCTATTCCAATTATCTTACCCATTCTCTGTCTCCAGTTTGTTGGCGCGGGCCATGCCCGCCGCTGTCACTTACATTGTTCTGTATATTGGCCCGATTTGACTGATTTCAAGGAGTTGCCAAACACTCCGTGACGTAAAAAATCGCCGACCCGTGATTATTTCCCCGCGGGACTTTTACTGACCATTACCATCGCCGGGCGCACCAGGCGGCCATTGAGGGTGTAGCCTTTTTGCATCACTGCGATGACGGTATTGGGTTCCACATCGTTGTTTTCCACCAGGCTCATGGCCTGATGCAGCTGGGGGTCGAACGGCTCGCCGACAGGATCAACCGCCTCGATATGGAATTTCTTCAGGGCATCCTGAAAACTCTTGAGGGTGAGCTGCACTCCCTCGGCGATGGGCTTGACGATTTCGTCGTCGCCTGTGGTTGTCTCCAGGGCGCGTTCAAGGTTGTCTACCACGGGCAGCAACTCGCCACAAAAACGCTCCAGAGCAAACTTCCTGGCCTTCTCCACATCCTGCGCGGCGCGGCGCGTCACATTCTGGGCGTCGGCCTGAGCGCGCAGAACCGCATCCCTGGCTACAGTCAGTTCCTCTTCAAGCCTGGCCACTATATCTTCCGGATCCGGCGCAACGAGCTCTTCGGCGATGCCGTGCCACTCATTTCCTGCCTGACCCGTCGCCGCGTCGGTATCGGCGCGGGAGTCTCCTGTTTTACCCTGCTCATCAGTCTCTGGCTGCTGGTCTTGTTCGGCCACGCTGGCACTCCATTCTTAGTGATCACTATTCAACTTACGCGCAGCCCAACATGGACCGCGCAATCGAGAATCTGTAGCCGGATATGGGGCCATCAGCGGCTATTTCAAGGCTCGTTTTGAGGAAATTGGGGGCACTGCAAACTCGCGGCAGGAGCAGGCTGCGAGCCAGCCGGAGCAGCTAGCTTGAAAGGGCCGAACTCAACATCCGGGCGGTGACATCAACAATAGGAATGACCCGCGCGTAGGCCATGCGCGTGGGGCCGATCACCCCCAGTACGCCCAGCGTCCTGGACCCGTCATTGTAGGGTGCAGTGACCACACTGTAGTTGCCGAAGACCTCATAGCCGGCCTCCTCGCCAATAAATATCTGCACACCCTCGGCCCTGGTACAGCGTTCCAGCAGGTGCAGCAAATCCTTTTTTTGCTCGAAAGAATCGAACAAATCACGCAACCTGGACATTTCCTCTGCGGTGGCGTTGCCGAGCAAGCGGGACTCACCGGCCATCACGTACTCGTCCTCATTCCCTTCCTGGTCCAGCGCCCTGTTGGCAAGGTCCAGGGCGTCCTCGAGGTAACTGTCTATCTGGCTGCGCGCCTCCTCCATCTCACGCAAAATGCGCTCCTTGACCCGATTCAGGGGCTGACCGGCGTAGCGCTGGTTCACCATTGCCGCCGCTTCCCGCAGTTGCGCTTCCGTAAACGGCCGCTGGGTGTGGATAATACGATTTTGTACTTCGCGCTCGTTAACCACGAGAATCACCAGCACCCGCTCTCCGGAGAGGGGCAGAAACTCTACCTGGCGCAACTGATTGGCCTCCTGGCGCGGCACGGTAACCAGGCCCGCCTGGGCAGTAATATTGGACAATAGTAAAGACGCTGACTGCACCAGTTCGGTGGCGGATTTATCCGGGTTGAGCTCGGTGCGCAGCGCGGCGAGAGCCTCGTCTTCCAGAGGCTGAACCTGCAGGAGCGTATCCACGAACAGGCGATAACCCAGGGCGGTGGGCACGCGGCCCGCGGATGTATGGGGCGAGTGCAAATAGCCTCGCTCTTCCAGATCGGACATCACATTGCGAATGGTGGCCGCGCTGACCGGCAGGCCGGCAGCCCTGAGCAGCGTACTGGACCCCACCGGCTGGCCATCCCGGATATGATGCTCAACCAGCGTCTTGAGCAGAATACTGGCACGCTCTGATATCACTCCTGCCGTCATAGGTTCCCGTTAATCATGACTTGCATACGGTTTTATCACAGCAGCCAGACTTTACAAAGCGATAGAAGCAACAGGGTAGTCGTGCGCTGTGGATGTTTATACGGCTAACCTTCTGAGGTATAAATGGGAAAACCATCAGATGATCTGCCATGCTCGCCCAAATCAGCATTAGTAACTACACGATAGTCTCTTCCCTGGAATTGGAGTTTTCCCCGGGGTTCACGGTGATCACCGGGGAAACCGGCGCCGGCAAATCCATCATGCTGGATGCCCTGGGGCTGTGCCTCGGTGACCGGGCGGATCCCAAAACCGTACGCCATGGGTGCGAGCGTGCCGAAATCACTGCCAGTTTTGATCTTGCCAGCATCCCGCAGGCCATCGCCTGGCTGCAGGACCGCGACCTGCACACCGGCGATGAGTGCCTGTTGCGCAGGGTTGTTACGAGCGACGGGCGCAGCCGCGCCTATATCAATGGCAGCGTTTGCACCCTGCAGGACTGCGCCGAGTTGGGTGCATTACTGATTGATGTCCACAGCCAACATGCTCACCAGTCACTGCTGCGTAAACCAGTGCAGCGCGATCTGCTCGACGCCTATGCCGGCCATAAGTCGCTTACCCGGGCGGTGGAACAGTGCGCCTCCGATTGGCTGCGCAAGCGGCGTGAGCTGGAGTTACTGGCCGGCGCGAAAGATGAACACACCAGCCGCACGCAACTGCTGGCCTACCAGGTCGAAGAGCTTGATGCGCTGCAGCTGCAGGAGAACGAACTGGGCACCCTGGAGCAGGAGCAAAACCTGCTCGCCAATGCAGAAGAAATTCTGGCTAGCGCCCACCAGGCTCTGGAGCTGTGCGACAAACAGGAAAGCGGTGTACGCCAGGCCCTGAAGTTGCTTGGCGGTGCCGTCCATGCTACTGCCGCGGCAACGGGCGCGAGGGAATTATTGGAGTCTGCGGCCATTCAGTTGAGCGAGGCCCGCAGTGAAATTCAACGGCATATCGACAGCGTCGAGGTAGATCCACAACGCCTGGAGGCGGTGCAAAGGCGCCTGGAGAGCATCTACGACATCGCCCGCAAACACCGGGTGCTACCCGAGCAACTGGCCGCTCTGCACCAGGGCCTGCGCGATGAGTTGCAGGGCCTGGCCGATGGCGGCCAGCGTATTGCGCAACTGGAACACGAGATGGCGGAGCTGGCCACGCAGTATGCGACCGACGCGGCGCGCCTGGGCAAGCAACGGCGCAGTGCGGCGAAAAAACTGGTGAAAAACGTGTCTGCGTTACTGGCTTCACTGGCCATGGACGGCTGTCAATTCGAGATTGCCCTGGCCCCCTGAAAAGTGATCACCCTCACCCCCACGGCGGCGAGGAGGTAGAGTTCCTCATCAGCACAAATCCCGGTGCGCCTCCCCGGGCGCTGGGCAAGATTGCCTCCGGTGGCGAACTATCGCGTATCAGTCTCGCCATCGGGGTAGTCACTGCCAATACCGCCACCGTACCGAGCATGGTATTCGACGAAGTGGATGTGGGCATTGGCGGCGCAGTGGCGGAGGTCGTGGGTAAATTACTACACACCCTGGCAGAGCGGACCCAGGTGCTGTGCGTCACCCACCTGGCACAGGTCGCGGCCCAGGGGACGCATCACCTGCAGGTGACCAAAACCAGTAGCGACACCGCCGTTGAGACCAGCCTGCGCAAGCTGGATAACGAGGAAAAAGTGCAGGAGATTGCCCGTATGCTGGGCGGCGTGAAGATTACCCCGCAGACGCTGGCTCACGCCCGCGAAATGCTGGCCAACTAAGCCTTCAAACTACGTCTTTAAACTATGACTTCTCTTTCTTGCGCACGTACAGTACGAGGGAGTGGTCGATCAGTTCGTAACCGTATTCATCAGCGATCTCACGCTGGCGCTGCTCAATCACGGCATCGGTAAATTCCACAACCTCTCCGCTGCTGACGCAAACCATATGATCGTGATGCTCGCCCTTGGCCAATTCGAATACCGAATGACCTGTCTCGAAGTGGTGACGGGTCACCAGGCCGGCAGTCTCAAATTGCGTGAGCACCCGGTAGACCGTCGCCAATCCCACATCCTCGCCCGCATCCCGCAGCGCGTCATAGACCTGCTCAGCACTCAAGTGCAGGGAGCCACGTTCGGAAGATTCCAATATATGCAGGATTTTGACGCGCGGCAGGGTGACTTTCAAACCCGCCTTACGCAGTTCCTGGTTTCGCTCGGCCATGGCCCTGGGGGTTCTCTGTACTGTCCAGTGGAGGTATGATGCCACCCCGATACCGGAAGTGGAAGTTTTATCCCATGCGGATTCTGTTGATCTCCCTGACCATCGTTTGTCTGTGCGCCTGCAGCTTCCCCGGTGTCTACAAGATTAATGTTGAACAGGGCAATATCGTCACGCAGGAGATGGTTGACCAGCTCAAACCGGGCATGAACCGCCGGCAGGTGCGCTTCATTCTGGGGACCCCGCTGGTGGAAGACACGTTTAACCAGAATCGCTGGGATTACCTGTACGTCAAGCGCAATGGGGAGAAGGTGCTCAGTGAATCCCGGCTAACGGTCGAATTTGAGGGAGATGCGCTGGTAAGCGATTTTGGGAGACATGGTTCCAGCCGACTGGGGCGTGGCAAACAGTTCAGCACCTGTGAGCCCGCTGCAGGCAGAACCTGCTCCCGGTATACCGACCAGCCAATAGCAAACCAGGCCCGGTCAGTCGGGTTTGCCCTGCTGCCTGCGCTCCTTGGCGCGCACCGCTCGGGCTTTGCGCACTTCCTTGGGATCGGCAATGAGCGGCCGATAGATTTCTACCCTGTCCCCATCGCGCAGCACCTGCCTCGGTGCGACTATATGGCCGAATATACCCAATGTGGCGTTATCCAGGTCCACGCCTTCAAACTTGCTGGCGATGCCGGAGCGCTGTGCTGCCTCCAAAGCAGTTGCCCCGACCGGCAGTTCGACTTCGAATAAGGACCTGCCTGTGCGGTAGCGCATAGGCTACTTCCACCGTAATCGTATTGTCATTGCTCATAGGTTCAACCTGGCTACAAAAAACGGCGCCAGCATCAGCAGCACTATGGCCGGCGGCGCAATATACCGCAACAGGAAGTGCCAGAGCGAGAAAAACAGATCGGACTCCCGCGCCAGCACCAGCCGCACGATTTCCGGGCGCAGACGCCACCCGACTAACAGGGCAATCAGTAATGCAACCAGCGGCAGCAACACACCCGCTGTGACGGTATCCAAAAAGCCGAGCAGATTGTGACTTACCAAACCACTGGAGCCCCGTCCCCGACCCAAACGAAGTGACTACGGCCAGACTCAACAGCCACACCAGCGCGGCAACCAGAAACGTTGCCGTGAAGCGCTCCAATCGTAACTGTTGCATCAGCATGGCAACTATGGGCTCCATTATTGCCACGGCTGAACCCAGTGCGGCGACTACCATCAGCACAAAAAAAACGGTGCCCGCCAATTCCCCCTGAATCAGATTGCCAAACGCATAGGGCAGGCTGATGAATAACAGACCAGGGCCCGCTGCCGGTTCTACATTGCTCGCAAATACGAGGGGGAAAATCGCCAGTCCGGCCAGCACGGCAAATAGGGTATCGAATACTGCCACGGCCAACACTGAGCGTCCGATAGGAATGCGTTCTGGGGCATAGGCGCCATAACTGATACCCGTACCTACTCCCACGCCCAGGGTAAAAAATGCATGCCCCAGTGCCAGCAGTGCGGAACGGCCAGAAAAGTCCACCACACGGGTAGAAAACAGGAAATTTCCGGTAGCGCCAATATCGCCATTATCAAATCCAAACTTGATCAGAAACGCCAACATGGCCAGCAGCAGCGGCACGGCGAGCCAGGCCAGCATGCCCAGACCCCGCCTCACTCCCAGCACGACAGTTCCTGCCGTAAGCAACAAAAACAGGCTCTGCCAATAAACCTGTCGCATCGGTTCGGCCAGAAAGTGCTCGAAGTGTACTCCCACATCCACCGCCCGGGCGGCAGAGAAAATACCGGCGTGCATGAATCCAGCGTAGGCCATGCCCCATCCTGCGACCACGATATAGAACGACAGAATGAGCAGACCCGTCAGGCAGGCCAGAGCGCCCACCACCGTCCATGCGCGCGAGCGCAGCGAACCATCACAGGCGCGACGAATGGCCACAGCGGGACTCGGCCCGCCGCACCTACCCAGCACTACTTCACCCACCATGACAGGCACGGCGATGAGAAACAAACACAACACATACGTGATAACAAAGGCGCCGCCCCCGTATTCACCACTCAGATAGGAAAAGCGCCACAGATTGCCCATGCCCACCGTCGAGGCGGACAGCGCAAGTACAAATGTGGTGCGCATACCCCACCGGTCGAGCGTGCCGGAGTTGGCTCACTGTCACAATAAAAAAGCCTGAATTGTCATTGGGTTAGAGTGCCGCAGGCATTCAGGTGTGAAAAGGGGAGGATTCACGTTTCCCCTGTGGACCTTGTCCGTATAATGCGCGCCATGGCCAAAAAGAAAGCGCAAAAACCCAGCAACGTCATCGCCCAGAACAAGCGCGCCCGGTTTGACTATGAACTGATGGACACTTTCGAGGCCGGCGTGGCGCTGACCGGATGGGAGGTAAAGAGCCTGCGTATGGGTAAAGGGGACATCGCCGATTCCTATGTGCTGATCAAGGACGGTGAGGCCTGGCTGCTGGGCAGCCACATTATTCCTTTGGACACGGTCTCCACCCATTTCGTGTCCGATCCCACCCGCACCCGCAAGCTGCTGCTGCACAAAAAGGAACTGGCTCGATTACTCGAAGCAACTTCGCAAAAAGGCCTGACCTGCGTGTGTACCCAACTGTACTGGAAAGGTCACATGGTCAAGGCCAGGATCGCATTGGCCGTGGGCAAGAAGTCCCACGACAAGCGCGATACTGAAAAAGACCGGGACTGGAATCGCCAGAAACAGCGCATCGTGCGGGACAACGTCAAACAATAAGAGCCCGTCTTATACCAGCGGTGAGCATTCTGGACGTACATGAATAGTCCTTGCGTTGCTTTCCCGTGTATTGGCCAGCAATCGTGACAAGCGGAACTGCCCGCTGATACCATAACAGCCGAAAATCCGCTTGGCGTCATCCTGTGAAACGATTCATTTTTATTTCTGTGGTACTACTGAGCCTGGCGGCTTTGACAATCTGGGGTAACCGTCTGATCGGGCATACACTCGACGCAGAACTCGGTCCCCTGCTGACCCGACAGCTTGGCTTACCGGTACAACTTGCCCCCATAGATGCAAATCTGTGGCAACTGCAGGCAAGCAGTCCCAGGTTGATTATGGGCGACCCACAGGATCCCGCAGTCGTCGCGACCGATGTCACGGTAACGCTGGCATGGGCGGACCTGCTGGACCGCAAGATACGGCTGGTGACCGCCAGCGCTTCCGATCTCATGGTGCGTCCGTCGCGCTGGCCTGCCAGCAACGCGCCGCTGCCCAATGACTACCGCTTTCTCGACCCCTGGCTGCCGCAGAATTTACAACTGGAGACCGGGCAGTATGTCAGCGACAGTGGTGACAGTTACCCGATAAACAAGCTGCTGTGGCAGCGTCAGGCCGATGGCAGCGCAACGGCAAACTGGTCCGAGGCGCGCTCAGCGGGGGAAGTTACCGTACTCGCTACATTGAAATCGCTGGCCGACCTGCTGCAGCTTGCCCCGGTTGAGCTTGAACTGGCCGTCGCTGTCGTGGGCAAACCCGACTCTCCCATTGCGCTCAAGGCCACGGTGCAGCCCGGAACAACTTCCGCATACGCCATGCAAATCGATCTGCAGGCCGCCGCAATTGAGCGCACACATCGCCGCCACCGGGCAGACGCCCTGGCAGTCTGCCCGATCAGTCTGAAACAACCGTGCCACTGCTGGACGCCAAACGGTTACTGGACGTCGTTGGGCAGCTATCGCGAATCCGCACCGGATGGCGAACTGTGCCAAGGAGCTCGCCGCAACCCTGCCACATATGGAGTTGCCAACACATCAGGGGCCATGTTGCCATCGATGTCATCCGCATGGAGGATGAGATTGGCAAGGAGACCGCTTTCGACTTCACCAGTGGCGAACATGGCTTGCAGATCAGCGCCCTGACCAGCAGTGGTCCCACGGGCATCGTGACTGGCGCACTCGGGGTCATCAGTGATGAACAGGGCTGGACCGTGAATGTGGATGCGACCATGCAAGCCAGGGAGGGCGAAAGTGATATAGCACCGCAGTTCGGTGGATCGGATTGGCTCTGGCGCACCGGGCGAGCCAAGCTGACTGGCCGGGGAGATACCTTTGGAACATTGCTCAATTCCCTTCAGGGTGACGTTGCACTGGCAGGCCATTACCGCAACAAGAACCAGATACCAGTAGCCATAGAAGCGCGGCTCGATAATCGCCCGGGGGATTTCGCGTTGGATAACCTGGCGATCAAGCTCGGTGAACTGCAAATCAGCGGCACGGCGCTGCTGTCCGGTACGGATCGACGCAAGCTCACTATGGACCTGAAAGGAACGCATATGGATGTGGGCTTTCTTTTTGATACCGCAGATACACAACCACTTCCCGGGATCGCTTTGCCGGAGTATCTCGCAGCAATGCCAGATCTGGACCTGAACCTGACATTGAATGCCGAGAACCTGCAGGCCCCTGGACTGAGTCTGGCGCCAGGCCAGTGCGACACTGGAGCGCACAGCGCAAGGGGGCAAGCTTGTAGCGACGGCCAAGGGCACAAATTTTGGCAGTCTTGACTTGACGCTGGAAGCAAGCAAGCCGCCCGACAAACCCACTGATGTCAAGCTCACCGCGAATTTCACCGACATGGATATACCCGACATTTTCAGGCAAAAAGGCCTGATCAACAGTCGCAGTACCGGCAGCCTTACTTTTCGCAGCCAGGGCCACGACATGAAAAATGTGTTCACTGCCATGCAGGGAACAGCAACGTTAGCAATGGAGATCAGATCGGACAACAACTGGCGTCGCGCAGCAAGTGCGCAGGAAAAACTGTCATTGACAGGAAATTCCAGCCTGATACTCGATAATGATCGGATTGTCGGTGTAAAGATTGAAAATCTCGACATAAATTCAATTGATCAGGACCTGAATGGCAGTCTTACTCTGGCATCCGATCGCAGCCCCTGGTTGGTTGCAGACCTTACGTCGGAAATGCTGAACGTCACCGGCCTGCAGGCCCTGCTGCCCGAATCCACAGCCAAGGCCGACCAGTCAGGCCTGGTGCCCTCACTCAAGCGCCTGGGTGCGGCGCAGATTTCCCTCGATGCCAAATCATTGACGGTGAGTGATGCGAATTTGTCGAATGTCCAGCTTAAAATTGCATCAGCTCCCAATTTGATGACTATCGAGCGATTCGATTTCATCTCTGAGGATCTTACGCTCAAAACCCAGGGAAGAATTACCTGGCAAGACCAGCGCGCAAAGCTTGAGAGCACTGCACAGCTGACCGATGTGGATCTCGACCAGTTTCTGATTCAACACCGCGACGTGGAGCGCGTACCCGTTTCGGGGACTGTCCAAATACTCAGTGAGGGCAGCCGGATCGAGGAGCTCATCAGTAACGTTACAGGCTATATTGATCTGCAGGCCGATGGACCGCAGCAGAACGCTGCGCCACAGGCCCGGCGCAAACTGGCAATGAAGGCAACCCGCCTGCCCGATGGTGTGCAGGCCGATATCACCAGCCTGCAATGGGGCGAGAGCGAACTTGCCGCCAGCGTTAGCTACCACCGCACATCACCCCCCTCAATGGAGGTCGAAATACACAGCGGCACTCTGTCGCTACTGCCCTGGGAAAATGCCTACCTGAATGCTGAGAATAACAGATGCGGCACGACCATCCAAAACCGGGTTGGGCTCTATTGCCAGAGCAAGCGCAGAATTTGTTGGGGATATTCTGCTTGCCCCACTGAAGTTTCTAACCCGCAGCGATGCGACCACGCCGCGCACCAGGGTATTCAGCACTGACCCGCTGCCCCTTGATTCACTGAAGAATTTCAATATGAATGTCTCGGGGCAGTTGGACTCGCTGCTCAGTACTGCGATCACGGCAAGAGACAATCAATTCACGGGCAGCCTGACCAATGGCCACCTTGCATTGCAAGTCAGCAGTGGCCAGCTTAGCGATGGCAAGGGAGAAATCACGCTGGCGCTGGATTCGGGTGCCGCGCCGCCAAGCTTCAAACTGACCAGCACGTTTGAAAACATGCGCGGGCTGGCAAGCAGGGATACCTTTCCCCGCAGCGGTTTCGTCTCAGCTGGAAAGCCGGGGCAACAGCCAGGCGGAACTCGCCGCCAACGCCAGCGGCCTGATCTTCCTGGAACTGGGGGCAGGCCCCTTTGACTACGCCAATTCAGCCCTGCTCACGGCTAATCTGGCCACCACGATGTTCCAGACCCTGATACCGGGAATCAACCGCCAGCAGCATCAACTGGAGTGTGGCACCGCCGTGGCGCTCTTCCAGAACGGTGTGGGCAGTACCCCCTACGGTTTTGCCGCACGCACCAACCAGGCCAATTTGGTCGGGCAACTGAAAGTCGACCTGGGCAAGGAAACTCTGGAGATGAATATCGACTCCCGGGGTCGCCAGGGTCTGGGTATATCCGTGGGCAGTATCTTTTCCAATACCGTCCAGATCCGGGGTCCGCTCAATAACCCGAGAATGGTGCCCAATCCCACCGGTCATCGCCTGGCGCGCCTGGGCAGCGGTTTCAACGGGTGGCTTATCCATTCTGGGTGAAACGCTGTTAAGGCGCATATGGGCCAGCGACAACCCCTGCACGTCCGTCAAGCGGATAATGGTGGAGCAATTGTGTCCAACTAACCCGATTGCCGCTTCCTCCCAAATGGTTTGCCCCAAAGTGTAGTTATTTGCGCTATACTGTCCCTTCACTTATGGGGGCGATTCGGATTCGACGACGGTAGCGAACCCTGAGGTGCATGCCGTGATGGTAGCCAATCACGTTAATCCAAAGCTGCAAACTACTAGTTGCCAACGACGACAACTACGGTGCACAACTCGCTGCGTAAGCAGCCTGTTTAACACCATCTAGTGGCTTCGGCCCTAGCGGTCTTTAGCAAGGTGCCAGCCCCGCGCTACTGACTGTCATATAGAACTGGATCGCTGTGAAGCCTGCCTGGGGTGGAACTGCTAAATTTTTACAGGATCGCCAATTACGTCCTGCCCGTTGGGCTGTATGCGGCTAAATCAATTAACGGAAACTAAGCATGTAGAGCCGAAGGCAGAGTACTGGCGGACGCGGGTTCAACTCCCGCCGCCTCCACCAATAAATAAACCAACCACCACTTTCAACCTGAACCCATCTGAAAGCCCTGTATATCAGGGCTCTATTCTTTATACCGCGTCCATTGCCTCTTCAGCGACTGCTACTTCATGGCTGCTCGATCCGCGAGTTGCAATGTTACTCTGGCGTGATCGGCGCGACTGAGACGCAGGCGCGTAAAATACCAGGCTGCCAGCAGGGCGAGACTAGAAACCATGACCATCGTGAACCAACCCAGGGACTGCAATACACTCTGACTCACCTTGCCCGGTTCAAGCCCCGGCGCCATACCCGCCAGGTCAATCACAATACCTGCTAAAACGAACCGGCTCCGGTTGTGGCTTTCCCCATGAAGGCGCCGGCAGCAAAGACCACACCTTCCTGCGCCGGCCTGTCGTCAACTCCTGCTCGTCAAGTATGTCAGCCGCCAGCGAGATGCCGAGCACCTGCAGTGGGATGATCAATAGCACGCCGATACCCGCGTTTAACCACTGCAGGGGATAAATGAGCGGATGCCCATTTTCTGGCAATAGTCCCAGCAGGCGCGCACCGATAAACCATATGAGATTAATGGCCAGTGCAAAACTGGCCGCCGCCAGCAGTGCTGGCTTGTCGAAGCGTCGACCCAGACGATTCAGCACGATGAAAGCGAGGAACGTGGCCAACGCGGTAGGGATGATCAGGCCGGCCAGTTCGGTCCGCGCTAAATTCCCAGAAGTATGTGCCGAGATACAAACTAAGGGTCGTGTATACCCCGGCACACATACCGAACGCCAGGTGCGCGCCCATGGACATCCTGAAGTTGCGGTTGCGAAAAATCAGGGCCAAGTCACCGAGCGGTTGAGTCCAGTTGAACACATGTCCGGGACTAGCCTGCGGTAAGCGCGAAATAGCGGTGCGTGTACCAACAACACACACCAGTGCGGTGACTCCGGCCACAAGTGCCGACAGTACGCCGTATTGCCAGTAATTGGCCGCGACCAGACGCCCATCGATACCCTCCTCGGGCCGGAAAAACACCATGAACGCGATCGCGGGCAACAACATGCCCGCCAGCCAACCCATCGTTACCCGTGCCTTGGCAATCACGGTGCGTTCATCGTAATCAGACGATAGCTCTGCTCCCATAGCCGAGTAGGGTATGAAATAAATCGTGAGGAAGGTGCGCAGCAAAATGGAAACCGTCAGGAGCCAGGCGAACACACCCCACTCGCCGAGCCCAGCAGGGGGAGTGAACAGTGCCAGAAAAAGCAATGCCGTGGGCAGCCCGCCAGCCACCAGCAGCGGATGACGACGCCCCCAGCGGGAATGCAGGCTATCTGACCAGCTGCCCACTATGGGATCGGAGATGGCATCCCAGGTGAGCGCAATGAACATGGCCAGGCCGGTAAGCGTGCCGCTTAAACCCTGAACTTGTGTGTAATAGAAGACAACGAAATTGATATAGGCAGCATCCTTCACCGAGAATGGCATATTGCCGATCGCGTACGTCCACTTTTCCTTGGCTGATAGCGTCTGCACCGGAGGTGTTACCTGCTTTTTATATTTCCAGGCGCCAGCAGCGCTCCATCGGAACGCAAGCGCTGGTAGAAAAACCCACGCCCGACACGTTGAGTGACAAGGCACGCGGCTCTCGGTTGATTCCGCCCATACTGTCGAATAGCATGACAAGTGTCAATTTGTCCCCGCAGGTGCCTAACTACGCAACTGGCACTCGATCCGATCACATGACGTACATTATCAGGAGATGGAAGCAAATGGTGACAAGAGCAAGAGGGCGTCCTGCGCACAGCGCCGTGTCCGATGACATACTGCTGGAGACAGCGTTGCAGTCATTCGGGGAGAACGGCTATGACGGCGCTTCGGTGCGGGAGATCGCCCGCCGACTTGAGGTTAGCCACAACCTGATCCCACAGCGGTTTGGTTCAAAAGAGAATCTCTGGTATGCGGCTGTCGATCATGGCTTTGGCCGACTGGAAAAGGACCTGCTTGCGCGAGGCACAAGGCTCTGGGCAATGACGAGTTGTTAGTCCTGCGCGGGCTGATTCTCTGCTTTATCGAGATCAATGCCTTGCACCCCTCGCTGCTGCAAATCATCAACCAGGAGGCCAGCCAGCCCGGGCCTCGTCTGGATTACTTGTTCAAGACCTATATCAAACCCGTGCGTGATTTCGGTGATTCATGGCTGACAGCGCCTGGCCGATGAAGGGCGCATAAACCCCGTCTCCGTCACCCTGCTCTACTTTCTGATGACCCATGGCGCCGGAGGCCTGTTTGCCCTCCCCGCATTGACCAAACGGCTCAGGCGTGGCGTTGCCAACAAAAACAAAAGTCTATCCGCGACCAAGCTGAAAGCGCGGTAAAAATTATTTTTGACGGCTTGCTGCCGCGCTAAGCCAGTTGTCGGCCTGTCGATGCCGGCAGCCATAAATTGACAGCTGTCACGTAATGATCCAGACTGCATTCGGTACAAGTAACATCACAGTTCCCGTGCGTCCGGCCTGGATTGAGCGGCACAAACCCAGAGATTCGACCGGAGGAGAATTCGATATGTCATCGATCAAAGGCGATATTGTTGCACAAATTGAACTCGCGGGCGGACGCCACGATGAAGCTGATATTTACGGCGGCCCGGCCGGCGACCTCGGACTCACTGGCGGCCCCGGCAGTATGTCCTGGGAAATTAATGGTGACCTGGCCAGTGTGAGCGGCGCGGGTATGGCAGCCATCCTGATGGAAGTTCTTCACCCTTCCGTGATGCATGGCGTGTTTACTCAATCGTCCTACCGGACGAATCCCTACGAGCGGTCCCGCAATACCCTGGGCTATGTACTGCGCTCGACCTTCGGCAACACCGCAGCTGCCACCGCAGTCATTGAAAAAGTGAAGCGGATTCACGGTTACGTAAACGGCACACGCGCAGATGGCGTGGCGTATCGCGCCCTGGATCCGGAATTGATTGCCTGGGTACATACCTGTATACCCTGGGCGATCATGATGGCGTTCGACCGTTACAATCGACCATTGAGCCGGGCAGAAAAAGACCGGTACCTTACGGAACAGGCGGTGATTGGCCGCATGGGCGGCGCCGAGTGGGTGCCTGAGACGGTCAGTGAACTGGAAGATTATGTCGAGCGCATGCGTCCGTTGATGGCCTACAATGACCAGACGCGCCAGTTTGCGGACTTCCTGCTGGGCACCAGCGGTGACGTTGCCACAACGCGCCGACAACGCTTTGAATCCTGGATGGGACTGCACGGCTCGATGACCATGATGCCCGACTGGGCGCGCAAAATGACCGGCACCTATCATTCCCGGTTCGTCGAACGCTTTGTGTTCAAACCCAATGAGAAGTTGAAGAGCCGGATCGTGCGTTGGGCAGTTGGAGAAATGCCATGCAAGACCATGGCGCTTGCCCGAGTCGCGAGGAGTGCCGCGCTCCTGCGGCAAGTGAAGGGATCACCGCTGCGGCACCGCAACGCCAGGTGGCCTAGAATACGCTGTATGGCACACCAGTAAGCGCTGGTCTGTGTCAAAGACAGCCATAAGGATAAAAAGATGCAATCAGGCTGGTACAAAAACGTCGGCCGCAGTCTTGTCGTCTGGACTGCACTCCTGCTGGTCAGTGCCTGCTCCGACACTGTTTCCGACGATATGCTGCGCCGCTCACGCGAGATACCGCAGTGGTATGAGGATGCGAAGCTGGGCATCTTTATTCACTGGGGGCCGGCATCGGTGCCCGCATTTGCCGCCGGCGCGCCTTTACGCCCCGGCGAGCTGGAGCAAATGCTGTTTTACGACTCCCCGCGCAAGGATTTGCCCTACGCTGACTGGTATCTCAACGCCATGAGCTACCCGGACAGTGCCACGGCGAAGCACCACGCCGCAACCTATGGCAATGCGCCCTACGCGGATTTCAAACCCGTGTTTGAGCAGCGCGTGAGCGAGGGCTGGGACCCGGACGCCTGGGCTGACCTGTTTTACAAGGCGGGTGCAAAGTATGTTGTCCTGGTCACCAAACACCACGATGGTTATACCCTGTGGCCAAGCGCAATCGCGAATCCGAACCGGGAGAATTGGGGATCGCCACGAGACCTGGTCGGTGAACTTGCCGCGGCTGTGCGCGCCCGGGGCATGCGTTTTGGCACCTATTATTCCACCGGCCTGGACTGGACCTTCCAGTTGGTGACTGAAGGCGATCGGATCCGTGACATCATGCGCAGTGCTCCCTCCAGCCAGTCCTATGCCGATTATGCGTACGCCCAAATCGTCGAGTTGATTGACCGCTATCATCCGGATGTGCTGTGGGCGGACATCGGCTATCCCTCCAAGGGTCGCCAGGGCGAACTTTTCGAATATTACTTCGCCAATGTACCCGAGGGGACGGTGAATGACCGCTGGGGTGGTGTCGACGTGCTGGGACAAATCGCGCGAATTCCCGGTGCCACCTGGGCGATGAAAGCACTGGCACGATTCATCCTGTCCAGGCATCCGGACCCCCTGAAGGATGACCCTGCGCGATTCGGCTTCAAGACCGCTGAATACGATAGTCTCCCGGGCATTCCGCCATTCAAGTGGGAGTCCACTCGCGGACTGGGCGGTTCCTTCGCCTACAATGCCCAGGAAACCGCCGCCGACATACTGTCAGCCTCCGAGCTGGTTGATTACCTGGTCGACACAGTCGCCAAGAATGGCAACGTATTGATCAACATTGGCCCCGACAGCTATGGTCGCATACCCCTCATCCAGCAGACTCCTCTGCTGGGCCTCGGTGACTGGATGGCGATAAACGGCGAAGCTATCTATGCCACGCGCCCCTGGATACGATTTAAAAACGAGCGCGGCCGTGATTTGCGCTATACCCAAAGCGATACAGCCTTGTATGCCATTGTCGCTGGGTGCTGTGGACAGAAAGTTTTACCATTGAGCATCCGGGCATCGCATGGCGCAGCGTTGAGGTATTGGGAGCAGAGGTGGTGCGAACTGAAGATCACGACGGCCTGCTGACGCTAGTCCTCGACAAACCACTGGCAGGTCCTGCCGTGGTGGTGCGTTTCACTCTACCCTAAGGAGTCCCCATGTTTGACGTCATTATCAGTGGCGGTACCGTTGTCGATGGTTCCGGCGCCAAGCCCTATCGCGCCGATGTGGCGATAAAGGGCGACAGGATTGTCGGCGTGGGCGATTATTCCGGCCAATCCAGCACCCACAGCATTGATGCCGGCGGCTGCCTGGTCACTCCCGGCTGGGTTGACGTGCATACCCATTACGATGGTCAGGCAACCTGGGACCCCATTCTCGCTCCGAGTAGCTGGCATGGCGTAACGACCGCAGTGATGGGCAATTGCGGCGTCGGTTTTGCGCCTGTGCGACCAGGCTCCGAAGATTTTCTGATTCAATTGATGGAAGGGGTTGAGGATATTCCCGGAACGGCTTTGGCCGAAGGCATCGATTGGCAGTGGGAGCACTTCCCTGAATACCTCGATGCCCTGGATACAATGCCCCGCGCTATCGATATCGCTGCCCAGGTGCCGCACGGCGCTGTACGCAGCTATGTGATGGGCGAACGCTGCAACACCGACGAATTGCCCAATGACGCGGATATCGAGGCCATGGCCAAAATTGTTCGTGAGGGCCTCGAGGCCGGTGCTGTCGGATTTTCTACCTCACGCACTTTCCTGCACAAGGATGTCAATGGCGTACTCGTGCCAGGTACGCATGCGCCGGCCGAGGAGATGCGGGCACTGGGCTATGCCATGAAGGGACTTGAACACGGCGTCTTCGAACTGGTGTCTGACCATCTGGGCGAGGAAGAAGAATGGAATTGGGTGATCGATGTAGGCAAGCAAAGCGGTCGACCTGTCACCGTGGTGTGGACTTCATTCGATGCGTTCACCGGGGATAATTTCATGGCCCTGGCCCGAAAAGCGGCAATGGAAGGGGTAAAAGTCATACCCCAGGTGGCAGGTCGCCCGACCGGCATCCTGCACGGACTGCAATCCACTGTGCACATTTTTCTGGCTCATCCAACCTATATGAGTGAACTGGCCGATCTGCCGTTCGAGCAGAAACTGGCGAAAATGCAGCTCCCTGAGATTCGGGAAAAAATCCTTGGCGAGCAGAGTTTGCTCACTCATACACCGTTTGGCGGCACCTGGGAGGAACTCCTGTGGTACGTGTTCCCGCTAGGCAAGAAACCCGACTACGAGCCTTCCAAAGAACAGAGCATTGCCGGTATCGCCGCAGCACAAGGAAAAAGCTGCTTTGAGGTCATGTATGACTTGTTAATTGCCGATGGCGGGAAAGAACTGTTTTATCAGCCGCTCAATGCTTACGGGAACTATGATTTCAGCTTCTTCGAGTCTGTGTTGACTGACCCTGACGCGATGTTCGGGCTGTCGGACGGCGGAGCCCACTGCGGCCTCATCGCCGACGCCGGGATGCCCACTTTTGTACTGACGCACTGGGTCCGGGACCGTAAGAAAGGCAAGCGGCTACCATTGGAACTTATGGTACGCAAACTGAGCTACGATACAGCCCGCGCCTATGGCATGAATGATCGTGGCTTGCTGGCTGAGGGCTATATGGCGGATGTCAACGTCATCGACTTCAATGCTCTGCAACTACACCGGCCAGAGGCCCTCTACGATTTGCCGGCGGGTGGCAAGCGCCTGGTGCAACAGGTGGATGGTTATCGATATACACTCAAATCGGGTGTGACCACGTTTATTGCTGGCCAGCATACCGGTGAATTACCCGGGCGTTTGGTGCGTGGAGGTCAGCGATCCGCTCGTTTATAGTCACTAAATGTAGCAGCCACGAGGACATCGAAGCTCTTCATAAATCCGGCCTTGCCCACGGCGCGGGATTCCAGTTTTTTCAGCAGATTTTCACCCTGCTCCTGCTGGAATTTGAGCACCAATCGGTAGGTGTCTACCGTGACCGAGAACGCGGGCGACAGCTTCCCGGTATTGCTAATTTCGATTTCTTCTATCTGTTGTGTTTGCGTATTGAGCAGTAAAGCTCCGCGAACCTGATCACGGGATTTCTCCATCGCTTTTATCCTGGGCACGAAAGCCAGTTTCGCATAGCCATTTCGTTGTTCAATCAACGCCAGCGTTTGCGTATCTACCAAATAGCGATAGCCTGATGCATCCGGATCTAACTCATCAATGCGCTTTACCTCGCTCTCGCGAAATTTTTTCTGGCGATTATTATCGGGGGCGACTCCATCTACACTCAGCAACTGCCGCTTCTCATATTTATCCCGGTGCGGATCGCTGCGAATAATCCGCAGCTCGTCCTCCTCGACCAGTTCCATGGAGAAATACCAGTCGTCGTCAAGATTGGTTGCATCCAATTTTGCAAGCGCTGCTTCTGCTACTTCGAGTGTCGAATCCCCAGTTTCGCTGAACGCATCAGAGCGCCAAAAAAGCAAGGGGAAAATCATTGCAAAAAGAGTGGCTTTGTAAAGCGCTCCGCGGTGCGGCATCTTCTTTTGGTAGGTTGTGGTACAGGAATCTTGTCCGGCAGGGAGATGTATCACTGCAACTGAAAAGCTGGACATGCTCTGCCCTGCCAATTTCCTAAATCGCGGCCCCGAGCTTGCCCCGCCGTAAATTGAGGTTGTACCTGAACAACTGGTACGCCATCAACACTTTCTTCCAAAGTGAGGGATTCTCGATGGATTCCAGTAGATCGGCGGGGAACACACTCTTATAGACCGGTATTTTGTATTTAGTCCGTATCGCTTCGAGCGAGTTATTCCACTCGCTCTCCCAATCAATATTCATCATCGCAGGCGTTTCACATCCGTGCTGCCAGGCCTCCATGATAATTTGCATGAGAATGTTGAAACCCCTCGGCTCCTTGGTGGTACTCATTGCCATGCCTGCCGCCAGAAACATGGCAGAATAATTGTGGCCAAATTGTGCAAGCTGGAACCCGGAAATAGCAATTTCATTCGAGGAGTTCGTTGTATATCCCGCCACCAGGTGCCATACATCATGCATCTGCAAAATGCGCGCGTTCAGGTAGTGCAGGGAGTGTGGCAGCGCACTCAGCTTGATGGATTCCCGGTCAAGCACCTCGGGATCATAACCATTTTCCACAATCATTTTGTACAGACTTAAGCCGAGGCTATTCTCCGGACAACGGGACAGAACATCAAAGTCTGTATGGCCGGGAATTGGCTTGGTCACCGCTGTTGCAGCACCCGGATGGTTGCGCGCATGGTTTTCGGCGATTTGTTCAAAATCGGGGTGCAGCGCGCCCGCCAGTGAGGCGACCGCGACGGTGATGGTAAGGGCATCATAGCCCTCCGGCGGGCCTTCAACGACGGTCCAGAACGCTGCCCAGAAACTGTCTTCCAAAGGGGCTTCGGCAAGGCCCACGGGGATTTCCGGGGTGGGGCCAGTGCCCAGCCAGGCACTCGCTATATTGCTATAGACCGCGTGAGTGGCGTCCGGACAGGAGTAAGCTACCCATGCCATGACCCCGGAAAGTTGTACCTGTCCGGCACGATCGCCGCGTTTCGCGGCAGCCACAGCCCGGGCGATAGTATGGTGGTCAATTCTGGTAGTGGCCTGCTGGATTTCTTCGCGCAATGTCATTAACGGTCTCCTTCCTGGTAATACAGGCCGTCGCAAAAGGCGGCCTTACCGCATTGCGATTGATTCTGAGCTCTATGCAAGAATAATTATACGACATTGTTTGCAGATGGCCAGCGACGAAACCTGCCCAGAGAGAAAAGCATCAGCCCTGAAACCCAGCAAGGAACAGCCTTTACATGGTCAAGTAACAAGCCGAGTAACAAGCCTTGTCGCACGGTAGAAATGTTCATACACTCAGCCAATGCAGAAAACTTCTATAATGAGAAAGCTGGCGTTTATTGCTCTAGCTTGTATCGCCCTTTCGCCCGCGCCTCTGTGCGCTTATGAAATATCCAGCTCCGCCAATGTCAATGAAGATGGAACCCTGCGTATTAATGGCAAAACCATTCACCTTTATGGTATTCACATTCCGCGCACCAATCGTACGTGTAGGAGCAATCGATTACCTACAGTTTGTGGATCGCGCGCGTCAGTGGCACTGGATTTCAAGATCGATGGCTTTGTCCGCTGTGAAATAATGAGCGAGTTGGATGACGGAGGCTTGGTGGGTTGGTGCCGGGTAAAAGCCTCCAGATTTAATGAAGGCGAGGACCTCAGCGCCTATCTGCTGGAACAAGGCTGGGCCGTGGCGCTTCCCGATGCTCCTTTCGAATATCAGACCCTGGAAAAGATCGCCCAATCGCGACAGTTCGGCGTTTGGGGTATACCCGTCGACAGGGTTGTGACCCGACCGTGAGGCGGTACAGCCCTGTTGGCATTAGACAAACGGAGAGGATTCATATGCGTTACACCATTTTATTGGCGTTAGCTTTAGGCTCGGCTACCGTGGGCGCAGCGGAGCGACAATTGCTCTGGGGTGATACTCACCTGCACACCACCTACTCATCCGACGCTTACACGAACAACAACCTGACCGGGGACCCCGACACCGCCTATCGCTATGCACGCGGCATGCCGGTGATACACCCTTACCATAAGGCGCGGGTACAGATAGGGACGCCACTGGACTTTCTGGTGGTATCGGATCACGCCGAATTTCTTGGCCAAATTCGCAATATCCATCTCAATGGCGTGGATACTTCAAATCTGGGCTTTATAGACTCGATCAAGGCGCGGGCCGCGGCCTATGTCCTGAATCGTGCTATTGAGGGTGGTGCGGGACGCGACTTTTTCGTTCGAGTGCTGCCCGATCCGGAATTGAGTCCGTTGCAGGATGCCGAAGTCAGTAGCATAGAAGACAGTGATGTCAGCCTGCTGCCCATGCCGCAACAGGTTGAAATTGACGCCTGGCGCTCTATTACCAGTACGGCTGACAAATACAATCAGCCGGGTGAGTTCACTGCACTGATCGGCTGGGAGTGGAGCTCCATCCCGGGGGGCGCCAACCTGCACCGGGTCGTGATTACCGACAGCGATGCCGCCACAGCGCAACAGTATGCGCCGTTTGGACTGGACGACAGTCCGCATCCCGAGGATCTGTGGGCCTGGCTGGAGAAGACCGGCGCAGCGACTGGCGCGAGGTTCACCGCTATCCCGCACAATTCGAATATCTCCAAGGGTTACATGTTTTCGGATACAACCCTGCGTGGAGAGCCTTTCACCAAAGCCTATGTGGCACAGCGCAGCAAGTGGGAGCGCGTTGCGGAGATCACCCAAACCAAAGGGGATTCAGAAACCCACTCTTCTCTCTCCCCGGGGGACGAGTTCGCGGACTTCGAGATTTACCCCTATTACATTCAGCGCAAATGGACACCTTACCAACCCCAGCGCGGGGACTTCGTCAGGGAGGCGCTGAAGCAAGGCCTTGAACTGGAAAAGCGACTGGGCCAGAACCCCTATGTGCTGGGCGTGATCGGCTCCACTGACTCACACACGGCCCTCTCGTCTACGGAGGAAGATAATTTCCACGGCAAGCTGGCCACCGACTCCATCCCGGCCAATAAAAATTCCGGATGGAACGATGATGGGCCGGGCGCCACCGGCTGGGCCATGTCCGCGTCAGGGATGGCAGCCGTCTGGGCGAAGAGTAATACCCGATCGGACATAATGGATGCACTGGAACGCAGGGAAGTCTACGCCACCACCGGGCCGCGCATTGCTGTGCAGTTTTACGGCGGCGCCGGCTTTACCGAAGCGGACTTGCAGAATGCGGACTTACACGCTTACGCCACCTCGCGCGGAGTCCCAATGGGAGGCGAGTTGAGCCGACCCGAAACTCCCTCATTTATCGTGCTCACCGCCAAAGACCCCGAAGGTGCAAATCTCGATAGGGTACAAATTGTAAAAGGCTGGCTGGACGAGACGGGGAAGTCGCACGAAAAGGTCTTCAATGTCGCCTGGTCCGATGATCGCCAGTTAAACCCCGACGGCAGCCTGCCTGCCGTGGGCAACACAGTGAACCTGAAGACCGGCAAGGTAGACAACAGTATAGGCGCAGCACAACTGGCCACCACTTGGGCAGACCCGCAGTTTGATCCGAGCCAACCCGCATTTTACTACGTCAGGGTTCTGCAAATACCCACCGCCCGCCACTCGCTGCTGGATGCGATTGCCCTGGGTATCGAGCATGCGGCGGAACAGCCGGATACTATTCAGGAACGAGCCTATACGTCCTCCATCTGGTATCGGCCATCGAGCACAGGGGTAGACCCGGATGCGTGAAGGTCTTGCGTACTCTCAACTTTGTCCGCATGAAACTCCCACGTTCTACGCTCAATCAAGCCGTTAGAGAATGGCTTTTCAGCGCTTCTCACCTGGCTCGGAGTCAATAAATCCCAGAAGATCAAAGGACTGACTCTAACTCGATCACCAACCCGTTTGGCTCCCAGTTTGGTGAAATGCCTCTCATCAATGTAAAGCAGTTGATCACCCTCGACGACATTACAACCTGGCGCGCACTGTATAGCACCTATATCCAGAATCTCCACATCGGGCATAGCGGTTCGCATCTCGTTCAGCAGTGAAGTGTCCAGTCCAGAGCTACACCGAAACAACCGCATTTACCACTTAAATCTGGCCATCGACCGCACACCTCACCATTCAGGTTAATATGCCCGTAAGAAAGCAGTGAACCCTACACGACGGTGGTGAAGCCGCACAATGTCCAGATGTAAAAATGCCCGCTAGGGGAAGGCGGCCCCAGCAGGCATTCGTGTATCGAGATGAACCGAACGTATCTATGCGCTTTTTTAGCGACGACCCCACGGATTTCCCGCTTGCTCGGAGAAGTCTCGACGACCCCACGGATTTCCTGCCTGCTCGGAGAAGTTCTGACGACCCCAGGGATTTCCTGCTTGCTCGGAGAAGTCTCGACGACCCCAGGGATTTCCCGCCTGCTCGGAGAAGTCTCGACGACCCCAGGGATTTCCTGCCTGCTCGGAAAAGTCTCGACGACCCCACGGATTTCCCGCCTGCTCGGAGAAGTCTCGACGACCCCACGGATTTCCCGCTTGCTCGGAGAAGTCTCGACGACCCCACGGATTTCCCGCTTGCTCAGCATAACTTGAGCCTGCGTCGAGACCAGATTTATCGATTGAGCACTAGATTTGCCCCACTTATACCCACTTTGTGGCTCTTCTGCACCAGTCCAAACCAAGTCAGATTTTACTGGCTTAATCTTTTGCCCCCACTTGTACCCCGATGAGGAAAAGAAGCAGTGTACTTCGTATCAGCAGCCAAGGTATGGCTCACACGGTGTACAACGCTAGCTGAGCTCTCTTCACTCGTAGTTCGCGCTTGTGCCGACTCCGTGATACTCATGGTAGGAACCAGCAGTGCAAGTGCTGCACTCGCTATACCCGCATAGCCGATCATCTTGATAGTTTTCATAGTTTTTTACCTGCCTTCTTCAATTCATGCGTCAGGAATGTGTGACCAAGTTCTCCCAATGAGTCCCTGATGGGGACCTGGTTCGCATTCTTTTACCAGGATGCTTGACGTCTTTATACGAGATACGGCAGGGGAAATGAAGTCACCTATATGCCCTTTTTGGGGTAGGTGGGGCACGGCCCCTTAAGCGCGTGGCTGACGAGTAAGAAATTCTCGATAACTGCTATGATTTGGATGGTAATCAAGAAGGCTTGGCGGAACTAGCAGGCCATTAACCCGGGTGGGTCACTGACGCTATGTCGCCTTAGTGATCCGGATTGGAAATGGGCTCGGCGGATGCACCCTTGGAGAGGGCCTCAATGGCGGACCGCTCCAACAGATATAGCTCCTGCCAATTAAAGGGAAACTCTTTAGGTGGAAGCAACTCAGAAGACTGCATGTTCTGTCTTTCTATATGGTCTTTGACACCCCACTTGCGGTTTTCACTCAAGCCGTTCTCGCTGGGCTGGGCAGAAACCATCTCCTTGAGTCCTGGCAGGCTGGGTCCTCCATCCTCACCAACGATCGCGGGTCCATAGAAATGCTTTTTGTTCTCCATGTCAGCCCCCAATTCCAGATCCGGGTTTCCACACCCCTTCTGACCCAGGGTCACGGCTCTGGTGGCAGTCACTAAACCGTACCCCTGCTCGAATGGACTGTATGCGAGCTTGCCATCACGATTGATCGCGGGTTCAGCGCTTGTAACCAACTTGCACTTGAGGTCATCGGGGGTAAGATCAGGCTCCAACTGCAGCAGCAGTGCAAGCAATCCGGAGACCAGTGCACTGGCCTGCGAGGAGCCAGTTAAGACAAACTCTCCAGTTCTGAGCATGTCCTCGGGTTGCTCCAGGGCGAGGGCCGACTCCGGACGAATAAGGCCAGTCATATGTCCGCCAAGCGCAACGATATCCGGTTTGATATGCCCTTCCTGAGTGGGTCCACGCGAAGAAAAGTCCGGCAGGTAGTCGTCATCGCGAGTGTTCGGGGTCCAGGAGTCAGTCACGGCCCCTACCGTGATGATGTAGGGCACATTACCAGGTGATCCAACAGTTCCAGGGTCAGGCCCCTCGTTTCCGGCGGCGGCCACCACCGCGATCCCATCCGCCCAGGCTCTCATGGCTGCCTGGGCGACCGGATCTTCCCAGTAGGGCCATCTGGGAGTTTGGGCAAAGGACAGGTTGAGCACCCGGATATTGTATTTTTCACGGTGATCGACCACCCATTGGATGGCGCGCACGATTTCCAGTACATGGGCCAGCCCCTCGCGGTCCAGCACCTTCACGGCCACCAGACTGGCATCAGGAGCCACCCCCTTAAAGGCACCCGTTGGACGGCCGTTTTGCGTCGTCTGAGCACTGTTGGCTACTATGCTGGCCATATGGGTACCATGACCGCTTTCATCAACCACCTCGTTACCGACAGTGTCTGTGAGGGCGTCATATCTGGCGACCACCCGGTTTCTGCCTTTGGTATCCTTCATCAGTGCTTCATGTTCCCATAATCCGGAATCCACCACTGCGACGGTGACACCCTTGCCGGTGATGCCCTGGAGGTGCAGGGCATCTACCCCCGCCACAGTGTTGTAATAAAAATCCTCATGGTTATTCTCATAGCCCGGCACAAGGTCGGTGGAACAACCGCCCAGCAAAGGTGGCCTTTATCGTGAAATCCCGTTGCTGCAGCGGTGGGTCTGCCGCATTGGGTGTCGGAGGCTGAAAGTCGACTTTCAGGTCAGCCCTTTCCTCCACCACAGGCCTGCGGGAAGAAGGGAAGTCTATATTCAATGAGCCTATTGCAGCCCTCTGGTAAAGAACCGGAGCGACTGGTGGTATCCCCTACGAAAATCGCCGTCACGCTCCCCAGAGCAGGAGGCCATGCAATCTCCAGTCTCTCCAATGCAGCGGGAGTAGGTCGCTTGTTATACAGGGGCCACTGGATGCCTTGCGGGGTGAAGTCAAGTTCGATATGCCCCCTGACTTTGCAGCCCTCTTCTCCTCAGGCTCCTTGTCGGGCCGCGTTGTGTCAGAAAGGTCGTCTATATGCCGCGTAACCAGTGGAGATTTCAATACGTCCTTCAGCTGCTTCTGACTAAGTCTTGCACCGACTGCGTTGATGATATGTAGATCGTGGGTGACGTTTCCCCCCGCATTCTCTACCAGCGAAATCAGCGAAGTGATTTCCTCTGTAGATGAGCCTTGCAACAGGACTTGCAATGTGTCCGGCTCGGCGGCCGGTGCGGGTAGAGAGAGTAGTAACCAGGCCCATAGTGTTGCCGCATGAATGCAATACTTCATCAGGATCGATTTTCTTCTCCTGAGCGGGCACCAATGACCGCGTGAATCTGTTTGGAAAAATTCGTTTGCAGCATATTCGGTACATCTTCGGGATAGAGTGGTCGAGCAAAGTAAAAGCCTTGCAGCAGATTACAGCCTTTTCCCACCAGGTACGCCAACTGGTACTCATTCTCTATGCCTTCTGCGATCACCCGCAGCTTAAGCGTTTTTGCCAGCGCCAGAATGGCATCGACAATCGCCGCTCCATCCGCGTGTGTCCAGATCGGAAACAAAACCATGATCGATCTTGAGAGTGTCGATGGGAAAACGCTTAAGGTAGCTAAGCGATGAATAGCCTGTGCCGAAGTCATCAACGGCAAGGTCTACACCAAGTGCCTTTAATGCCCTCAGCTTTGCAATATTGGTCTCAGCGTCGTTCATGATGGCACTTTCTGTCAACTCCAGTTCCAGACGCCCTGGCGGCAAACCGGATTGATCAAGAAAGTCCGCTACCCACTCGGGCAAATTACGCTGGTTAAACTGCAGTGGGGAGATGTTGACACAGACACGAAATGTATTCAGTCCGAGAGTATCCCAATACAGGCAGTGCCTGGCGACCTCACCCATAACCCACTCACCCAGCTCGATGATTTGCCCGGTGCTCTCGGCCACAGGTATAAACTCCTGTGGAGATACCATGCCGCGCGTGGGGTGCTTCCAGCGCACTAGTGCCTCCATACTAACCACCTGACCAGTTTCGGAGTCCACCTGAGGCTGGTAACGCAGTTCAAGCTCCTGATTGCGCATGGCCTCGCGCAATTCTTCCTCCATTTTCAGTTGTTCGACTGCCCTGGAGTTCATATCTTCATTATAAAAACGATAACAGGCTCGACCTTCTGCCTTTGCAACATACATCGCGGTATCGGCATTTCTAATCAGCGTATCGGGATCTTTGCCGTCTTGAGGATAAAGCGCAATGCCAATACTGGGTGTCACGACCGGATTATGCGACTGCAAGGCAATCGGCTCGGAGAGAGTGTTAAGGATTCGCTTGGCGACTTTCTCAATATCAGCAATATCTGATACATCGGATAAAACAACTGTGAATTCATCTCCTCCCAGTCTGGCAATTTCCATGGCACCGTCAGCGTTATCATCATCCTCTTCACTGTTTTCGGAAAAGTAATTGATAGCATCCTCTTCCCGCAATTCCATGGTGAGCCTTTTGGCTATTTCCACCAGCAAGCTATCCCCACGAGCATGACCAATCGAGTCATTAATACGCTTGAAATGATCCAGATCAATGAAGAGCAGTGCAGCGGACGTTTTGTGTCGCTGGCTGCGCTTGAGAATCCTGCTTAAATGCTCATTGAAACTGCGCCTATTGGGCAGACTGGTGAGCGGATCGTAGTAGGCCAGGTAGCGGAGTCGATCTTCCTGTCTCTTGAGCGAGTTAAAAGCACTGCTGGCGCGAAGCATGTACTGCACGTCGCGGCCCAACAAGGACCAATTTACAGGTTTGGTCTTGTACTGGGTCGCGCCCGCTTCAAAACCCTGGTCTATTGATTGACGATCATCCGATCCAGTGACGATCATAATGGGTATCGATTCGCCCTGCGGCAATTCCCTGATGCGCTTACAAGCCTCCAAGCCTGTCATTCCAGGCATTTCCACATCCAGAAATACAAGGTCTGGCCTTTCACGCACGAACATATCTATCGCCTCAAATCCATTGGAGGCTTCGACAATAATCATACCTTCCGCTTCCAGGCACTGACGCGTGAGGAAGCGGACATTCTGATCATCGTCAACGACGAGAATTTTGGCTTTTTGGCGTATGAGATCCGTACTCGACATTTGCTGCAGGAGGTAATGCGTCTAGCGGTGTTTGTAGGCTATCATTACTCAGAGCTCGCGACTAGTGCGAATAAGAACCAGAGGGCATCGGTCAGGGTAGGCCAAATGTCAGTGTACCGTTCGCGGGGGAGATAAGACTGGCGCGATGCAATTGTATCCAGCGGCACTATTAAAGATCTTACTGCCGGCTACGCTGATCAGCGGGGCCTATTTTAGCCGAGTCTACATGGATCTGCTGGGCAGTGATTCGCGTGTTATTCTTGACAATTTGCCCTATCTGTTTTGTCTGGTGGCTGTACTTATGGCCTATCAATTCAACCGCTGCCGGCTGATGTTGGCGTCATTTGGCGTGGCTGCTTTCTACTGGTCAGTTCAGCGTTTTTTGCAGGTCAGCCTGTCTCAACCGGATGCCTTGCGGGTATATCTGGCATTGAGCCTGGCATTACCGGTTCTCACTTTCTATTTGCTGCTTCTACCCGAGAGAGGAATCTGGAATCTCTTTGGTTTTGGATTTTTCCTTGCGCTTATTTTGCTGGGGCTTATCTGCATGCAGCTAGGCCCATGGTTAACTCAGATCAATGAAGCCACGCTGAGTTATTACACACCGCACCCTGGACGGAGTTACGTCCTGTCCTTTGGCGCCACCTTGCTGGTCGCGTTGGTCGCATTAGTCGGCACAGCCCTTTTGTGTGTGCGCAATGAAGAGGTTGAAGCTGCGTTAATAGGCGCGTTTTTGTCACTATATCTGGCGCTTGCCCTGATCCATGTGAAGCATATTTCCGTCGCAATGTGTACCGCCGCAGCACTCTGCCTGGTATGGGGACTGTTACGCAGCTCCCACGCCATGGCCTATCGTGATGAATTAACCGGGTTGCCGGGGCGTCGAGCACTGAATGAGCGACTGAAAATGTTAGGCGGCACTTTCACTATTGCTATGCTGGATGTCGATCATTTCAAGCGATTCAACGATACCTATGGTCATGATGTGGGTGATGAAGTACTCAAACTGGTTGCGTCCCGAATCCGCCGTGTGAGCGGAGGTGGTACCGCTTACCGCTATGGCGGAGAAGAGTTCTGCGTCGTATTTCCGCGGAGGACTGTCGAGGATGCTGTTGAACCCCTGGAGCGAGTCAGAGAGGAAATCGCTACTTACACCATGTCTATCAGGAATCGCAACCTGCGCCCAGTGCGCGCCAAAGAGGGATCCCGCAAGCGCGGCGCCACACGCCTGGGAAGCAATCAGGTGTCAGTGACGATCAGTGCGGGGGTAGCGGCGCGCAGCACCGAGCATCCGGACGCGGATGCGGTGATTGCAGCGGCCGATAAAAAACTCTATCAGGCAAAAAAGGCCGGAAGAAACCGCCTTGCCTACAAGTAGCCCGATCCTGGTGTCAGGACAATAACTGACTGCGACGCTTCAGACCCTGCTCCTGCACGAAGCGCGGGAGCTTCTGCAAGGGTATTGCTGGACTGTAGTAAAAACCCTGCACTTGATGGCAGTGGTGATTGCGCAGAAATTCGATCTGCTCATGCGTTTCAGCTCCCTCTGCTACGACCAGCATACCCAGACGACGACCCATTTCAATGATCATGGTGCAGACCGCTTCCTGATGCTCGTTGTAAGGCAAATCGCGCACGAAACAGGCGTCGATCTTCAGTGCTGAAATGGGTAGCTCAGTGAGGTGGGTAAGCTGGGAGAATCCGGTGCCGAAATCGTCCAATGAGAAGGAAATACCCAGCTCCCGGAGTTCGTCCATGCGCGCCTTGATTCCACCGGGGCTTTTCAGGATGGTGGATTCGGTTAATTCGAATTCAATGCGCGCGGCGTTCGCACCGCTGCGGGAAATAATATCTTTGACAATTTCCACAAAACGATCGTCCTGGATCTGGGAAAATGAAATGTTCACAGCAACATCCACATTTTGCATGTTCTGTTCCTTCAGCCAGACCTGAGCACTACATGCATGTTGAATCACCTGGTAGCCTATGGTTTTCATTAATCCCATATCTTCGCAGACGGAAATGAACTCTCCGGGTAATACCAGACCACGCTCCGGATGATTCCAGCGCAACAATGCCTCCAGCCCCACCAGATGCCCAGTGGCCAGGTCTATGCGGGGCTGGTAATGCAACTCAAATTGGTTCTTACGCACCGCCGTGCGCAACTCCGCCGAAAGCGAACTGTTGCCGGAGATATCGAAGGTAAGTCTTTCCGAGTAGCGGATGAAGCGGCCACCGTCCATGCTTTTGGCCTGCTGCATGGCGCTGCGGGCGTGTTCCACCAGGTCAGAAAACTCAGTTCCGTCTTCAGGATAAATCGCCGCCCCGATGCTGGCTTCAACGGCTACCTGCTGCTCGCTGAGGATCATGGGCGCAGAAATGGATTTGAGCATTTTCTCCGCGATGAGTTCCACATCGGCCGCGGAACTCACATCTTCAAGCACCACGGCAAACTCATCGCCACCAAGACGCGCTATGCTGTCTGTACTACGCATCTTATTGATCAGGCGCCGCGATATGGATTTGATCATCACATCGCCGTCGGCTTCACCGTAGTGGTCATTGATGTTGGCGAACTGGTCGATATTGATGTACAGGAGTGCCGTATTAAAGCCATAGCGCTCGGAGCGGCCCATGGCGCGTTCCAGATGCGCCCGAAAGCCCACCCGGTTGAGTGCACCGGTCAGTGTATCGCGATTGGATAGCTGCCGGATTTGTTCCCTGGCCTGTTTAAGTTGGATACTGTAATCGAGAATGCGGTGTACCAGCGCATCCTGCAATTGCCCGCGAATAATGTAGTCCTGCGCGCCCAGTTCACGCAGCTGGGTGATCGTGCTATGGTCAGCCTCATCCAGCAGCAGAATCAGCGGTGCCGCTGCATCATTCTTGCTGGCCAGGCGCAGTAGATACTCTGTCTGGGGGCCGTGGGCCATAATCACGACATCTATCATGGGGTCCAGTAGCGCCTCCAGCGGTCGCTCCATGGATTCCAGGGAAGCGAGGTGAAATCTCGCTGGCCTTGCGCGTTCAAGGCACGCAGCAATAACAAGGTGGTCGGTCTTATTCTCGGAAATAATCAGTACTGTGTGCTGTTCCACGCTTGTTTCCTGGCTACTCAACCGATTTACACTGGCGATTGCGACGCACTCGTTAGTCAGGTTATCCCTTTCCTGGTCCGAGCGTAATACAGTGCTTATTCTTTATATAACATGAAGTTATACGGAATTACTAAGTGAAATTCTAGTAAATGTTTATTTAAAATTACCAAACCCCTTGCTACTCGATCCATAGGTCAGCTACACAGCTCAAAGGGGCATTGCAAATGCGGGGCTGTGGGCGTCACAACGTCGTAGTGATTTATGACCCCTCCCACTATTGCCTGATAGAAGGGATAGATTAGGCTAGGGCGCACGAATCGGACGGGGATTCCATGAACGAAGAGCTCAAACTGGACGTCGCGGACGGGATAGCAGTGATCACACTTAACCGCCCCGAAGCCAATAACAGCCTATCCAGTGCCATTATTGAAGGGCTGGGGGCGGCCTATCGCCGCTGCGATGAGGACGATGATATCCGGGTGGTGGTTATAACGGGTGCCGGGAAGGCATTCAGTGTCGGCGCGGATATGAGCGGGGGTGGCAGTACGTTCGATGGTGCTGCACAAAGGGTGGCTGTTAACTCTTGCCCATTGAGTATGCAGGCCTGGGAAGTGCGCAAACCAGTGATCGCAGCCTGCAATGGCCATGCCATAGGTGCCGGGCTCGGTCTGGCTGTTCAGGCGGATATGCGCGTCTTTGCCAATGAAGGAAAATATGGTTTCTTGCAGTCGCGCCGCGGTGTGGTGGCGGATTTTGCCATTGAGTATGTGCTGCCGCGACTGGTGGGATTTGAGCGGGCCTTTGAGCTATTGGTGCGCGCGCCACGACTCTCCGGGGAGGAAGCCGTTGCGTGGGGTCTGGCGGGTCGCAGCGTACCGGCAGAGGAGGTGCTGGAAACGGCTCTGGAGATTGCTCGGGATATTTGCGTCAATTGTGCCCCTTTACCCGTGGGATTGCACAAACACTTGCTCTGGCGTGGGCTGGCCATGGATGCGGGGGAGTTGGCCAGGATCGAGACTCTCGCCCTGATCCATACCATGTCCACCCCTGATGCCGTCGAGGGTGGCATGGCCTATATTGAGCGCCGCACACCCCAATGGACTGCCAGCATCAATACGGACTGGCCGGACTGGCTGAAGGACTGATCAGCCTGGCAGGGGCTGGCGGCTGGCATACGGGGACTGACTCAATCGCATTCAACCAGGACGTTACCCTCCTAGCACGGATGGACTGTCAGCATACGCGTGAATTAACACCTCGCCAATCTATGCTAGACTTGCCCTTCATTTTTTCACGCTTTACATCCGTGTATGAGCCTAGCATCCGACAAACTGGAAACCATCCGAGCGCAGGTGCAGTACCATCTGGATCACGCTGAGCAAAAGAAGCTGTCTGCACAACAGGAGCGTTCGCTAAAGGACCAGATCAAGACGACGTTAGCAGCGGGAAAATGCTGTCATCGTGGCGCATTATTACACATCACCCGCAATCCAGGCCCTGGCAGAGGAAACCGGCGGTTGCGTCTCGGATTCTCTGGAAATGGCGCGATTTGGCCGCGATCATCCTGCCAGCACGCTAGTGGTAGCGGGGGTAAAGTTCATGGGCGAAACGGCCAAGATACTCACTCCACATAAGCGGGTCCTGATGCCAACCCTGGAGGCAACCTGCTCGCTGGATCTGGGCTGCCCAATCGAGGAATTTTCCGCTTTCTGCGACCAACACCCTGATCGCACGGTCGTGGTCTATGCCAATACTTCGGCAGCAGTAAAAGCCAGGGCCGACTGGGTTGTCACTTCAAGCATCGCCCTGGATGTCGCCGCGCATCTGGCAGACCAGGACAAAAAAATAATCTGGGCGCCTGACCAGCATCTGGGGAATTATGTACGCAGCCAGACGGGTGCGGATATCCTCATGTGGGACGGCGCGTGTATTGTGCACGAGGAGTTCAAAGCACGCGGCATCGCCGACTTAAAGCGCGTTTATCCCGATGCTGCGGTACTGGCTCATCCCGAGTCGCCGACCGCAGTACTGGAGTTGGCTGATCGGGTAGGATCAACCACGCAGATTATTCGAGCCGCTTGTGAAATGGACAACAAGCGTTTCATCGTCGCCACAGACCAGGGGATATTTTACAAGCTGCAACAGCTAGCACCGGACAAGGAATTCATTATCGCGCCGACAGCCGGCACTGGTGCAACCTGTCGCAGCTGTGCCCACTGTCCATGGATGGCAATGAACGATCTGGAAACTCTGGCGCAGGTCTTTACGCGAGATGACAATGAAGTATTTGTAGATCCCGCCATTGGTGAGCGGGCTATGGTACCACTTGCGTCGCATGCTTGATTTTGCCAGGGAACTGCAGGTCACTGTAAAGGGCAACGCCTGAGATTTTCCCGCAACGGCGATATTTGCGCGCGCAAGCTACAACTCTTCCATCTGTTCCTGCATTCTCGCAACATCCTCCAGGCGTTGGTTTATCTTGGCCGAAGCAGGAAAGTCATCACGCGTTAACTTGAGAGCATAGGTGAGTTGCTTTTTTGCCTCATCCAGGGCGCCATTCAGGATAAAGTATTCTGCCCGCGATTGGTGTAGTCCTACGATATTGCCGGACAGGCCCTGCACCTCTGCCAGCAGGTACCACAAGCCCGGATCATTATGCCTGCGCTTACTTTGCGCCAGCAGCACTTCCTCTGCAATGTGCGGCTGTTGATTTTTCATCAGCGCGGTCGCATAGCTCATCGTCAAAGGGTGATTGCCGGGGGAAAGCTGCAACCTCTGGGCCAGCTTTTTTGCCGCCTGATCAGGCCTATTACGTGCCATATCAATTTCGGCATCGGCAATAATGTATTCCAGGCGGTCCGGACTTTTTGACCATATGGTATCCAACTCGAGGCTGGCCTCGTCGGCACGACCCGCATTGGTCAGCGCCAGTACCAAGCCATAGATGGCAGCTTCGCGCGAACGCGGTGTGGCCTCCAGTTCTCCCCGGAATCTTGCTACCGCCTGCTCCGGAGTGTCGGCAAGCTGCATGACAACTCTGGCTCGCATCAACTGGTAGTCGAGAGCAGGTTCGCTGATTTTCTTCGGATACTTTCTGGCGCGATTGCGCGTATCCGCAACACGGCTTTCAGACAGGGGGTGGGAGCGCAGGAATTCGGGCATTTGCTCACTATTGGTGGAATACCGTGTTGCCTGCAACATGCGCTCAAACATTGCCGGAGCAGCATGTGGATCCATATCCGCATCGACTATTGTCTGCATGCCAATACGGTCTGCTTCCTGCTCATTGCCTCGACTGTAGCGCAGTGCCGAATCCTGCGCCGCAGCCTGAGTGGCTGACAGAGCCGCCATTCCGGTATCTCCTCCGGCTGTTGCCATCAACACAAAGCTTGCTAGCATTGCGGCGAGAGTCAGCGGTTGCAGTTTTTGCTGATATTCCACGCCGCGCGAAAAGTGGCGCTGGCTCAAGTGAGCGATTTCATGAGCCAGTACGGTGGCCAGTTCATCCTCGGACTCAGCCCAAAGAAGCAGCCCGTTGTGAATGCCAATCACACCGCCGGGCACGGCAAAGGCGTTAATCGTGGGGTTGTCCACAATCACCAGATCAATGCGCCTGTCCTCCAATTTGCTGTGGGTGACAAGCTTATAAATGAGGTTTTCCAGGTAATCGAAGAGCAGGGGGTCCTCCACAGTGGGGACCTGGCTACGAAAAACGCTCAGCCAGGCGCGACCCAACTGGTACTCAAACTCCGATGAAAACATGCTGGTGCTGGATTCACCGAGATTCGGTAGTTTGAGTTCCTCCGTACTGGCGGAACTGACTATGGATAAAACAGATGACAGCGCGAATACCAACGCGAAGCGTCGCGCCAATACTCGTCAGCGCCGAAAAATCAAACACAGGATGGAACCGCTACTCTAATGATTCAGTTGACTCAAATTGTACTGCATGCTGATGGTCACAGGAAAAATCGTTTTCCGATCGGATTATTTGAGCATTCGAAGGCGAATATTTCGATGATGTACAGTGGCTAGTGTCGACTCGACAAAAAAATTGACGTACACTTCTAAAGGTTTTTAGTTACTGAAGTTACCTATGAGTGAATTTGAACTTACCCTTGCCGCCACTTGAAGCACGAAACATCGTGGCCGATTGTGCCACAATTGGAACTCGAATTGAGGCTTACCGCACGCGCGAGCCATCTGAACACCCCAAACTTATCGTTAATCAACAGGCTAATGCAGCACCACAGGCGCAGCGCTGCCTGCCAGAAATAGACGCCAGGGAATTTACCGTAGACCAGTTGCGCGCCGCTGTGGCCAAACACGGCGCCCTCATCGTCCGCAATATGTTTTCCAGGACGTCAATGGACACACTGATCACAGCGGCTGACAGGGTCATTGATGCTTGCGCTGATCCCAAGGCAACCAACCCGGTTTCTACCTATTTCAATCCGCCCAACAATCTCAGTAGCATCATGCCCAAGAAAGGATAAGGAGCTTGGCAACACCAGAAGTTTTCACCGCGAATCCGGGTCCGCCATGTGTGTCGAGGCCCCCAGTGTTGCCGAAGCGTTGTTACTGCTCTATGAAGCACACGGACTGAAAGAATTGGTGGGCGCATATCTGGGTGAGCCGCCCTGTCTCTCGGTCAAAAAATGGGTTTTAAGACGCTCCAAACTGCCTGTGGCTGAGGCCGGGTGGCATCAGGACGGGGCATTTATGGGCACCAATCTCAATAGCATTAATATGTGGATGCCACTGAATGAATGTGGTGGTGAGACGGGCGCCCCGGGGATGGATGTCGTACCACAGAGGCTCAATAGACTCGCTTCGGCCGAAGGCGCGCAATTCGATTGGTCGGTCAGTGATTCACAAGTGTCCAGTCGATTTGCAGAAAACCAGCCGCTAATGCCTGTGTTCAATGCGGGGGATGCGTTTTTTTTCGACCATTTTTATTTGCATCGAACCCAGTACCGAACGGACTTTACCAAGCTGCGCTATGCGGTAGAAACCTGGTTTTTTGGGGCGTCAAGTTTCCCAAAGAACCAGATACCGCTGGCCTGGTAGCACCAGACGAAAGTCCCCCTTTTACGATGTCGCAATCCGCAGGACAGCTCAGTGCCGCTGCGCCACTTCAGTCCTGATCACTCGCAGACCGGCTTTCTTTCCGGCGCGTTAACGCGATGTTATACGCAAGCTGCTGCTCATAGGCTTCATCGACATGACCTTCCGGTAATTCATGCAATGCTGCATTCCAGGGCACTTCAACGTAGTCCTTGTCCCGCCAGTAATACTTGAATTTATCCGACTTCCAATCCCGGTAAATTTCTTCCCAACTGACACGCTCAAAATGTGGTTTAAGGCATCCCTTGGTAAGGGCTTCACCTTCCAGTTGATAGCGAAAATCCACGGACAGCCGCATATGCTCCAGATTGTGATTCTCCATGGCCTTGTGCACTGTCAAGGAGGGGAAGAGCACGATATCACCCGCCTTAAAATCCGCGCCCACCCAACGACACGCCAGAACTTCCTCACTGAGGACAGCGCGTCGATTTCCCGCTCCGAGATGAAACTTTAGCGGAAGCACGCCATACTTGTGCGAACCCTCCATAATGGCCAGCGACCCATCCTTGATTGCGCAATCCCCCAGCGGAATCCAGGCGGCGGTAAGGTTAGGGGTACCCTGGTTGTTGGGGAAGTCCTGATGCGGCGGCGTGGCAAGTTCCGGACTATCAGGAAAAATGAGCCTGACAATACTCAGCGGGTGAGGAAAAGCTGTATCGCCAAGGGCCTGTCGCATCACATTCATTAGATTGGTTTCGTGCGCCAGGCTGTGGAAGGCTTCCAGTTTTACAATGCGATCATGTGCCTCGAAAAATTTGGGCTGTCCCTCTCGGCGCGGCCGGCATATGGCCTTAGCCTTCATCCGCTCCGCCCCCCTTCTATCCAGCCCAATTCGGCAAGAATCTCTGTTATCTGGTCCCGGAGTTCCTGTAAGAGCTCTACAGGGACAATATTGCGAAAGAACAGATAACCATCTGATCCAAGCCGGCCGCGCAGGGCACTGGGGTTTCCCAATAACTCGTTGGCCTCATACATCGGCTCCAGCGTTATTTTATCTGCCAATTTGGGGAACGCCTCAACGCGTAATTCGATCAGGCGTCGCATCAGATCTTCACTGCCGCTGGCCCGAGCTACTTTTTGCAACAGGGCTACGCCCGACTCATAATCGCCATCCCCAACCAATTTCTCAACCTGCTCAAGGACATCGCGATAGGAATCCAGCTCCTGCGTTGCTCCACCAGTGGGCGCGCTTTCCATTGTCATACTAGAACACCACTGGTTGCTGCTTGAGCGGCGCTGTTGATCCGGCAAAAAACCAGGACTCTATCGCATAGCGATTTTTCGTATGGTTTAAGCCGAAACCAGTTCGATGCAAATTGAAGTGGTCAAAGAAAAGGGCGTCACCGGCATTGAATCTGGGGCACAGCACGGGATTAGTTTCAGCTATTTCGTCAACAAGTTCCTGACCCACTGTCCAATTGAAAGGGGAGCCACGGGTACCGGTTTCATATATCTTCCTCTCTGTCCCGGCAATTATCTCCAAACCGGGGGCTCCGCATCACCACCGCAGTCCGTCAGTGCAATCCACAAGTTCGCGGTTCGGATAGCGGAAGCGTCCCCCAGAAAGTAGCCATCCTGATGCCACCCTGAAGATGCTCCATTGTTCGGCGCTGCACAGCGTACCACCCACTTGCGCACTGACAGAACCGGATCTTCTTCGAAATAGCTGCTCAATAGTGTATGCAGTCCAATTTCGCGATAATACTCAATAAGCTGAAACGCTATGGGAGGACTGTCAACGCTCCATACCGAGCCTATATTGGTATAGCGCTCGCCGCCACGAAACTGCGCGGGACCGCCCTGCACACTGGAACACCTCCGGTACCAGGGATTGTCCTCAGCGCCGGGTTCGCCGTTGGCCAAGTCCATCCTGCCCTGCAACACGCGGTCAATATTCTTACGCATTCCTTCAATTCTTTCAGGACGCATTAGACCCCGGACAATCAGGCCGCCTTTCCCCAAAATTCCGGCTTTCAAATCACCAACATCCAGCTTTCCAAATTCAACCTCTGGAAAACCCTTAACGGATGCAAAACGATTGTCGTGTGCCGGAGGCCAGTTATCATGAGGCTCTGGCCATTTCACTTTAGGATAAGCCTGTATGCGCAACTCGATCAGCCGCTGTGCCAGCGCATGATCATCGTATCGTTCCGGCGCTGCTCCAACAATGCAATAGCCGACCGATAGTTGCCCTCCTCGACGAGTTGATTGGCTTGATCGAGGAGATCGTGATTGGCGTTCATGTGATCATCCTGCACACTACCAAAGCCCTGTCAAATGCCATAGAACCTACTCCAACACAGCTTTGCAGACTTGCCTTTGTCTCATTTCATGATTGTCTCTTAACACCACACTGGCAGACTGGTTTTATACTATCAGCCACGACTTAGTCTATACGGGACATAGACGATACTTTCTTGATCTGGAACAAGATTTGGGCGAGACAGCGAACAGGCTCTCCTAGCCTTCTCCTGCTGCCGTGGGCTTATCTTTACCCTGCCCACCCTTCTTGCCGCCCTTGCGGGCCTGGCGCCAAAAAGTGGCCTGACGACGAGCTTCCAAAAAGAGTCCCGCATGCACATAAAACTGGCGCAGCTGCTTTTCTGTCTCTTCATTTTTGGAAAAAAGCAGATTCAAAAGTGGCTCATTACTGGGCTCACCCCCCGGCTTCCTTATGACTCCCAGGCCAAAGCCGTGATTGAACTTGAATACATCATCATGCTCTTTCTCAAGCTCTTCAAAATACTTCCAGGCGCCAAAGTCCTTGATTTTAGCCATGACATCATGAAACAGAATGATACCGCCGGGCTTCACCTTGGGATACCAGTTGGTGAAGTCCTCCTTGACGGCCTCATAGGTATGCAGGCCGTCAATATGCAGTAAATCCAACGAATTTTCATTAAAATGCTGCAACGCCTCATTGAAAAACATACGCAGCAAATAGGTGTTTCCACGATAGTGCTCACGCGCATGGTCACTCACATCATTGTAGATGGAGTCATCATAGGCGTCAGTGTGCTCATCGCCCTCCCAACAATCGACACCATAAGCCACCCCATCGATATCGTGCTCAATCATGGACTGGCAAAATGTGAAGAAAGAGAGTCCGTTATACACTCCAAGTTCGACAATCAACTTGGGACGAATGGCAGCAACAAGATCATATGCAAATGGCAGATGATCAACCCAGGTACTGAACACCATTCGCTTGGGCTCAAACCGCTGCAGTGAAGGTGGGAAATATATATTGTTCATGATTCCTATTAACCTCTCATTTAATTAAACAGTTACGCCGAAACATGCCGTGCTTCGGCAGCATTCTTCAGTCTCTCCAATTTCCTGGTTGAAGAAATATGTACAAATTTCTGCACTTGATCAGACAGTTCGCCCAGATAAACCGTGTTAGTCTACTGGATTCTGCAAAGTTCCGCCCACGAATTTGTGTGATACTGCTCCAGGATTGCATTGATAAACTTCTGCCTGTCTTCAGAATTCTCGCCACCGGTGGTTACTCCCCCATGAAATTGATGGAACGTGCCCTCGCCATGCAGGAATACATGCGTAATACCGGGATACTCACAGGCCCTCTTGTAGAGATCCAGATTTACCACCCCTCCACCACGCATATCAAAGCGTGCATCATAGCCACCTAAGGCTGTCCAGATATCTCGCGGCATGCTTATACAGTTACTTTCACCATGTGGCAGATAAAAGCCGTGTAGCACAAGAACCGCTGAAACAGGATATTTCAAAAGTCGATAGCCATTATCAGGCCAGGATATCGAACGCATCAATGCCTGTTCCTGATCGACATCGTAGCCGCTGCCGACTGCTTTTTGCTGTAGTTCAAAACCCAAGTGATACCCTGGAACTGTTACTATCGCGCGATCTGAAATACGATGCCCCAGAATCGTATTTTTGACGACCCCTGGAGTCAACAGACGCGCGCCATCAATCATCACGCAGACATTGTCGCCCTTCGCCTGCCCTATACCATAGTTGATCGCGTGAATCGGGGTAGGCTGCGTTTCCTTGCGCAGATGATAAGAAAAATTGGAAGGTAATGTACTTAAGGAACTCACGGGACATCGTATTCGCGGATTCGTTTTCTACAATAATGACCTCATAATCCTGCAGGCGAACATCCAGTTGATAATCGGGGAGTAGCGACCGGACGGTATTCTGGGCCTGAGCCGGCATGTCGTAGACAATCAATACAAAGCTGACAATGGTTTCACTCCGACTCAGACTATTCGATACAAATCGACGAATGCCCTGCTGTAAACGCCTTAACATGCGGCCAGCACCGGTCAAAGTCCGGCTTTCTTCAGCTTGTTGTATAACCGCCCCACTTTCCACGGGAGCGATGGCCCACCCGCCGCATCATTATGTCTAAGGTCTGCAGTATAGAACTTCTCTTCTCCGCTTTGATGCGCAAGACCCATTTCGCCAGCAACACGAAAAATCTTTTCATCCAAGACCTCCTCATCATCATCAAAATTTAAAATTGGAAACGGCTTGTTCTTATACTCCCTATAGAGAATTCTGTTGTAGGCATACCATAATTTCAGCGATTCCTCCCTGGATTTACTGCTCCGTTTTGAAGAGATTTGGCAACTGCATTTGGGTGGCGATAGATTCCGACAAACTCAATCGCTGGAAACAACGCCTTCCATCCATCAATAACCAGCAAGGCTCTTGGATCCTTGAATCCAAAATTGGGTTCTCCGGTGTGATCTGCCAGAAGTTCTTGTGCCCTGGCAATATGTTCGGCACTCCAGATTACTCTGGCGGGAGGCGCATCCCATGCACCCCCGTTCGCTTTCAGGATATCATCATGCAAATCGACGAATTTTTGATTCTCCCGATTGCCCCTTTCATTGTGCTTATTCCATGTGTGGCAATCACCCAGAAAAAGGCCCGCTTCCTGCAGCGTCCCTGTCAGGCAGCTCGTACCACTGCGATGCATCCCCAGTACTGCCACAACGCGCGTCGGCTGCCTGTTTGGCCGCTCGTTTACCGCCTGCCCCCCCACCTATCGGCGTCCAATAAGCGAAATTACACTATTCTGACTCATAATCCTTACACTTAACTCAATTATTGTGGGCACCTCTTTCTATACTCTCCTATTTCGGATAACCAAGGCAACCGAGAATACCCCCCAGACGTGATAAGGGTCCCAGAATAGCCACTGAAAGCAATGCTGAATGAGCAATCAGTACTTCGACCGCATACTAGCGCTTGACCACAATTTTACTCATGCCGGATTTGTAACGCGCTGCTGTCGCGCGATTTTCAGTGCAAGTACGATAGCTGGCATCCCCATTGCTGCAGCATAGACAAAAAAACTAACCCAGCCAAAGCCGTCAACAACTGCCCCTGAAAAGCCACTCAATACCTTTCCAGGCAGCACCATGAGTGAAGTAAATAGAGCATATTGGGTTGCAGTATACAAAACATTTGTTAGTCCCGAAAGATACGCTATGAACACAGTGCCGGTGAAGCCCTGTGCCAGATTATCCGCAATGATAGTCAGCACGAGTAAAGGCACGTTGGCTCCGGCAAAGGCGAGCCCTGCAAACGCGAGATTAGTTAGAGCGAGAATCACCGCTCCAAAAATCAGCGGACCGGCTAAACCATAACGAGCAACAGTTACGCCACCCAGCGCAGCACCGCTGAGCACAGCGCCTAAGCCAACCGTTTTGACATAGGCCGCTATCTGCGCTTCGTCAAATCCAATTGCCAGATAAAACGGATTAGCCATAACTCCGAGGACCATGTCGCTGATTCTATAAATGCCTATAAACGCAAGAATAGTGATCGCCTGCGATCCATTGCGTTGAAAGAACTCATTGAATGGCTGCAAGACCGCCTCGCGGAACCAGCGACCAGATTCTCTCGCAGCAGTCACATTTTGATTTGCGGTTTCTAGCACATTTCCTGGCTCACGAATGAACAACACTACAATCATGCCTACTGACATAAGTGCAGCCATCGCGCGGTACGCCAGCGGGTAAGAAAATTCGCCGCCGATAACCAGCGCCCCTGCGCCTGACACTAGCAAAGCAATGCGATAACCGAGTTGATAACTTGCCGCCATGGCTCCCTGGAACTCGAGGTCAACGGCTTCAATACGCCAGGCATCCAGCGCTATATCCTGGGTTGCAGAGAAAAACGCTACGCAAATGGCTAAAGCAGCGAAGGCAGCAAGGTGGGTTGCCGGGTCCGTTGCAGCCATCGCCAATAAGGAAAGCGCAACCCCAAACTGCGCGAAGAGCATCCAACTGCGCCGTCGTCCGAGCGAGTTGGTTAGAATGGGAATCCGCAACTGGTCCACGAGCGGTGACCACGCAAACTTGAACGCATAGAGGATGCCAACCCAAGCAAACATTCCAATACTTGTACGAGAGAGGCCTTCACGTGCTAACCAGGCGGACATCGTCCCGGCCGTAAGCACAAACGGCAATCCTGCTGAAAAACCCAGGAAAAGCATCGCCGCCACCCGTGGGTGGCGGTACACAGCCAACGCCTGTAACCAGCTCCTCATTACTGCTGCATACCTTGTTTTCTCCAGGTTATAATTCACGATCAACAGGGCTTGGTCAGAAAACCGGTCAGACTTGCACTTTTCTATATGATGTACTGCCGATTAGAGCACAGATGCCACGACCTGGTAATCAATACGCCGCACAGCGTTTCACTCACAGCCACACCGTTGCCAAGTATAAGGCAAATAGAAAACCTGTAGTGAACTGAATATCACGTACATCGCAGTCGATGTTGCGGCCTCCGCGCTCGTAGTCGGCAGCATGATGAAGGTTGTACAGATGGTGATTGGAGTCATGTGCCGGGCTCGAAGCGCGAATCGCCAGACTCTTGTAGACACTGGCCCGTACTTAGCGGTGGAAGTCTCTACGGATGTGCGGCTCTCCAAAATCGCGGCGCAAAATCTCGCTGGCGCGAGTCTTACTGAAATACTGACTGAGATAATCGGCATATCGATCGAGTTTGCGTAATCGTTCCTCGCTACCTCGCTCGATTTCAATTATTTCGTTGGCAAAGTCCGCGGCCGCTTCCTTGACATTAAATACAATGTCCGCATCGGGAAGACCCTCAGCGCCAATAGGGGTAGTAACCAGTGGCACGCCATGCTGCAAGGCTTCCAAAACCTTACCCTTGACTCCCGCTCCATAGCGAAGCGGTACAGCGACCACTCTTGCCTGACCGTATTGTAATTTCAGTTCCTCATCACTCAAATAACCATGGATAATCACGTGTTTGCTAGCTGCGTCCATGACAACCTTAGGTGCATTTGCGCCGACGACATTAAACCTAATATCCGGGCAAACCTCGAGCACTAACGGCAATACTTCATCAACAAACCAGCGCAGCCCATCAACATTAGGTGGATGGTTAAATCCAGCCACAAAGAGAATATCCCGACGATCCTCCCAGCGATACGTAGGCTGCTCTCTCTCATCCAGAACGTACAACGGAATCGCGCTGACATCAACCTTCGGCGCGAATTTAGCGACCACATCGACTTCAATCTGGGACGGGTAGTAGACCTTATCGAAGCCCTCAAAAACCGCCAGTTCGCGCCGTTTCCAATCCTCTGACAAGGCACTCAATTTCTTCTCGCCAGTTATAGATATTCGCGCTGCACTCTGAGAAAGTGAAGGTCATGGCCGAAGTAAATCAATTTTGGACGGGGAGTCATTTGATTGAGAGGCAAGAGAAACTGTTCTGCTATATGTGGACGGTGCACATAAACAGTATCAATTGAGGCAGCATTTTCACGTAGCCAAGCGGGGAAATTACGCGCCATTTTCTCACCGACCAACACCTCAATTCCAATTGATTGGAGAACTTTCGTATAGGGTTGGTGAGGGAAAAAATTCGCCCCGATAAACTTGACGTTATATCCCATCTCTACCATCAACTGGAGATAGAGCCAGGTTGACCGCGAACCTGCATCTTTATCATAGGACGGAACGTAATGATCAATAACCAACACCGTGCGACGATTACGGCTTCTATCTTTGGCCAGAAAGACTTTTTCCGCGTTGGGAAATTGTTCGGCCCGCAGTGTAGAAGACCACTTTTCCAAGAATTTACCTTGATTAGCAATTTGGTATTGTTTTACTCCGGCAGACAAATCGGTGCCATGTGACATGCCTTCAAAGTGATAAACTTTCGAGGTAGGTTGATAAAGTACTTTATAACCAGTAGCGCGCGCGGAAAAGCACAGGTCAGTATCTTCGTAGTAGGCGGGGACATATCGTTGATCAAATCCTCCTAACTGCTCCCACAATATATGACGAATTAGAAGGCACGCGCCGGACACATAATCAGTTTCCTTCAGGTAGTTATATTCGGGCATAGTGGGGTCATCCATGCGACCAAAGTTCCAACCTGAGGCATCGTTCCAAATGATACCTCCCGCCTCCTGCAGTCGGCCATTGCCGAATAGCAACATCGGCCCAACAATTCCAGCTTGCTGGTCCGCATCAAGCGCCGCTACCAGCTGAGATAGCCAGCCCCTGGTAAACGCGGTGTCATTGTTCAGGAACAATATGTACTCGCCACGAGCTCGACTGGCACCGGCCATACAGTTGTTAACAAAACCTTGATTGGTTTCAGACCGGACCGACGGTACTCCCTCAATCCGCTCAAGCAGGGTATTGGTGAGGTCGGTTGACGCATCGTCTGCAATAATTACCTCATAGGCTACATCCGACGTATTTTCTAATAGAGAATTCAAGCAATACACCGTCATACGATATTCGTTATAGACGGGGATAACTATAGACACACGTGGCTTTTCGGCAGCAGGGAAAGATAAATGTAAACTGTCCAATGTAGGTCGAGTTCTGGTTTGACTTCGGGCATAGTGAAGTCTTCAATCTCCGGAAAACGCTGTTGTACCCATATCTCAAGATCCTGCCGGTTGTCGCCAAAAAAAACCGAGAGGGCTCGTTTAAAACGCGGCAAGCTCATACTGCGCAAAGAAGACGCCGGGTGTCGCACCAAGTAAGACAAAACAGAAAAACCAGGTTGATGCGGGATTTGCTCGAGAGCAGTGAAATTGATTTGTATTCCCTGACATGTTGGGAGGCTTCGTCGAGAATGTCATCAAAGGCAGTCAGGCGACCTTGGTCTTAGCGTGATCAGCTTATACAGCATAACAATGAAGGCACTGAATCTGCCTATCGGCGCTCTTCTAAAGTCCAGTAGCCTGAGGTACACAATATCGAGCTTATCAAACAGGTAATCTGCCTTCTTGGCCTGTAAATCCTGTTCGAGGTAAGCGTGCTTCAGCTCCAGCTTGCGCGGTATTGAAATCAACGCGTGCCTTATCCGTTTCGGCGGTAAGCGTTCTCGACCTCCCTACCGAAATCGACGCGTGCCTTATCCCGTTCTCTGTAAGCGTTCTCGACCTCCCTACCGAAATCACCCGTGCCTTATCGCGTTCGCTGGTAACATTGCCAAGGCGCTACGAAGCTCTGGCATTTTAGCCAATTCTGAAAACGCCATACCAAAACTCGTGAATTCTCTCCACAAGGTTTGCGCTCTGGACCGGAAGCTCCGTGGGCAGCTCGCCACGCTCGCATGCTTCCACGCAGAAATCATGCAGACTGTAACTGTTCCATTGATAAGCGACTTTTATTTTTTTTATTTGTCACGGAATGATCAAGTTCCCGCTGGTAGTTAATTCCCACACTTTCCGCTTGCACTTGAACACCAACTACAGCCAGACGCCTGCACAACTCCACCCAGGCAGCCTGAGGTGCGTCGAAAAAAGCTTCATAGATGAATCATTGCGCCGCCTTCTGCCTCAATAATTTTGAGGGCCTGCCGATTATAGGCCTCCCACAAATCCAGCGAATATTCCAATGGAAATCCGTGCCGGTTTTTAAGAGACGCCGCCACTGCCAGTGGTGAACGGTAGACAAACAACTTGGCTGCGTGTTGAAGGGCAGGCCTCCAGGACGGCCACGTGAAACACAACCTTGGATCTTTCAATACCCAGGGATGCTGTCGATCCAGCTTTTCGAGTATTACTCCAATTTCCGCGTCCCTGGGATTATCAACAACGGCTGGTTTAAACCAGCTCGAATCTGCCTTCGCCAGTAAATCATCATTGAGCGCGACCACATCTCGGCGCTCCCAAAAGCCTGCGGGATTATCGAAGGAAGCAGGCATCAACTCGTCCTCATTTCCGGTGTGTAATCCACAGCGACTTAAAGCGCCGGCTATCATGGAAGTGCCAGATCGGTGCATGCCGAGAATGACTAGATTGCCTATTAGCTGACTGGAAGCCACTGCCCCTTTATTCCTCGCGTTCAAATTTTGTATAGTGTTGCACAAAAGGGCTGAATGATCACCTCAAGGTATAACATGAAGAGCACAGAGCCGTTACTCAAAGGCCTGGCTATTTGGTTTACGCGTTGCATAATTGACTTGTACACATGCACAGACATGAGTGGTAGTCGGGTGAGTTGGTGAATCCTTAGTATTTCCATAGTTACAGGCGCCCCATATTTTTTGAAGCGCCCATTATTCAAAATAAGCAATTGTGGTTCCTGTGACTAACTATCCGATATACTCAGTTTGCGTGACCCAGACGGAATAACAGTCACTATCGCCATGAAAATCAGAAATCGTTAGCAACTGATTGGCTCTTACGTCTTTCAGCACGGATACATAACCATCGAGCCACTGCACCCGTATGTCTACCACTGAATTCTGCGCAAGGCCTATATGTAATTCATGCAACTTGCCGAGCGCAAGCTGCCGGGTGTACCTGTGTACTCGCGATACGCAACGAGATGACCCCGTGATGTAATCCATATTTTGTTTCCGATTCCCAGTCTGTTGTTACTTTTTCCTTGAAACTGTAGCTTTAGCCAGTGGTTTGAAGTGGCAGTCTCATTGCGCAATAACATGTATTTGTTCGAATCATCTGTGGCTATATCCAGAAGGCCATCATTGTCGAAATCGGCCAGAGCAGCATCGCCACTTTTCTCTACCGTAATTGCAGGCGCGGGAGCGTCCAGTTTTACTGCGGAAAAGGATAGTTCACCCTTATTTTGATAAATAAAGTAACCATCAGAGCGGATATTCACCAGGTCCAGTAATCCATCGTTATCCATATCTCCCACGGCAACACCTGTCGAAATAGTATCAGCGCTCAACTTCCACGCGCTCTCCTCCAACTCGCGATATGTCCCATTGTCATTGACTAGTAGCATACTATCGTTTCCCAAGCCGCTGAAAAATATATCGAGGTCACCATCATTATCAAAATCGCCCCAGACAATTCCGTACGCAAACATATCTTTATATTTGAACTCTGATTTGCTCAACTCCACAAATCTCCCCAAGTTGTTATTGCGCAACAGTCTGAGCGGCCAAGTCACCAACAAGTCTATATGGCCATCCTGATCAAAATCAGCAGGCGCTGCATGAGCACCAGAAAATCCCAAACCGCTTTCAGCAGTAACATCCGTGAACGTTGAATCGCCATTATTTTTGTACAAAACGTTATTGGACAGGTAATTCGTAACGTAAAGATCTAGCCAACCGTCACTATTATAGTCAAACCATATGCCAGATCTGCCACGGCCAAATTGATTCAAGGTGCCGGTAGAATCGGTGATATCGGAAAACGTAAAATCTCCATTTCCTCTTAATAGCTCATCATATTTTATTCCGACAGTTTCTCCTTGCTGAGCGCCATGTGAAATATACAGATCCAACTTTCCGTCGTTATCAAAGTCCGCACAGCTTGCACCGTGGCGATCATTTTGTTGTGTATATGCCCAGCCAGAAGTTTTGATTCCAGATTTACTTGTTACGTCTGCAAAGGTATTATCCTCCTTTTGAGCAAGCATCAATGGGCCCTCTCCATGGCCCATAAAAATGAGGTCTACTCGCCCGTCGCTGTTAAAGTCGCCCCACAGAGCGCCATAATTGCCATAAGTACTTATTGGAGGTATGGCTGATGAAATATTCCGAAAGCTCGAACTGACAGCCACTTTATCACTGCCACAACTGATTACCGAGGTGCTCAGGAGAGCAATAAGGCAAGCAATCGTTATGCGCATATGTAATCTCGTATATTTGATAAAGTGCCTGACAAATTTTCCATTTCAGAGAAAGCTACTATGTTCAGAAAGGATTGCTTTATGCAAATGGGACTTGGGGCTCGCCCACAAAATTCGCTCGGAATTCTATTACTATTCGAAGAAATTGTCTTTTCTATTTTCTCGATCGCGAGTTTCACTGAAATGGAAACCTTGTACACTATGTGAATTAATTTATTTCCAGTCGCGGAGATTGCGTGATCCGATAGTCTTCATTTGAGTAGTTGGCCGCTGCAACTACACTGGCCCTATTTTGAAGAAGTACTTTTTCGTATGTAGAGATGAACGCGGCCAGCCAACCTTTTTTCTGTAAAATTTAGTTACAGTAGGCAACCAAATCGTAGAAGGTAATCCGGTTTATGTATAAAAGCCGTTCGTTCGCTTTGGCAGTTGTCGTGCTTCTCTTTCTGCCAGCTATCGCTTTTTTTGTTTGTTGTTATGGGAGTGAAACTAGCGTCGCAAGGCCAAATGTTGTTTTAATCGTGGCAGATGATCTTGGTATCATGGACTTGTGCAACTATTCGAGTCGTATAAATGGAAAGAGCGCCAGTGATTGCTATTATGAAACCCCAAATATCGATGCCCTCGCAAGTAACGGAGTCAGCTTTGCTCGTGCCTATACACCACCGCTTTGCTCTCCAACAAGAGCCTCCATTATTAGCGGTCAATACGCAGCAAAATTTGGCTTCAATAATGCATTTAGCATGCAGGAGTTTCGCACCTACGCTGCGATTAAGTCGAATCCTCCTGCAGGCTTTCTGGCTAACGATGGAATAAAAGTAGAAGCATCCGCACCAAATAAGGCACTGATTTCAGCAATCAGCTCATCTGCTTTAGTGGCTGGAGGGCCGGATGACCAGGGAAAAGATATTACAAGCATTGCTGAATATATGACCGAGCACGATAGTGCTTTTATCGGAAAATGGCACATAGGTGGGGGTGGCTTGAGTGCTTATAGTCCGAAGAGCCAGGGGTTTCAGGAGATTGCATTCAAGGATGAGGGCTGGTCAGATTATTATCGTTGGAAAGAAGACTGGCATAATCCAGGGAAGCCACAAGGAAAGGATTACTTAACGGATGAAATAACCAGCCAAACAGTGGAGTGGATTTTAGGCAGGAACTCATCAGAAAAGCCCTTTCTGTTAGTTGTAAGTCACTTTGCAGGGCATGGGCCATTTCAGGCTAGAGTTGGCACTGCGGAACACTACGAAAAAAAGGCGAACAAGGGCCAGGGAGGGCATGACAATGCAATATATGCAGCTATGCTGCAAAGTCTGGATGATTCGGTAGGCGACATCATGCAGGCAATACGCGATGCTGGTATGGCTGAATCAACGATAGTTATTTTATGAGTGATAATGGTGGCGTGCTTGCGAAAGACGGACATAAAATAACGTCGAACCAACCCTTTCGGGGAGGTAAGGGATCAATATATGAAGGCGGCATTCGAGTCCCGCTGATAATCTCTTGGCCAAAACACTTCGATAAAGGCAGGATATCTCACACCGCTGTGGATGCAACAGATATTTACCCCACCATTATATCGGCTGCAGGATACAGTGAAGAAATGTATGCCCGCTTTGGGGACGGCCAAAGCCTAATTCCATTGATTGGGGCGAACACAAGTAAAGTGATCTATAGCAAAATACATTTTTTTTATGATCCCATTTTATCGAGAGATGGATGCATACAGTAATATTGTTGAAACCACGCCAAAGACTGTTGTCATAGATGGTAGGTTTAAACTTATCCAATATCACCTCGGATATTCAGAACTATATGATTTGGAAATAGACCCATTTGAGCAGGAAGATATATCGAAAACACATGCCTCAGTGGTTGTTCGCCTGCGAAAGCTCAGGCAGAATGGGAGAAAACTATCCCTGATCGGTATCGTACGAAAGAAAACCCTAATTATAATTCGGGACAACAATCAATATACCCTGCTTATAGGAACGACTATTATGAGCAGGTATGGGGGGAGAAAACTTGAATGTGACAATGCTCATCGAATCACACTGCCAGTGGGCGCGACGATGTGCAGACTAAATACGAATCACTTCTCAACGAACGTCTCGCAGTCTTTAACGGCGATACCAATGCCATCATGGGCCAGAACAGCCAGACTTTTTATTGATAGATTTCTATTTGACGGGAAGCATGCTTAAAGTCGGCAATGCAGCGCAGTGGATCGTATGAACACCGCTCAAATAATTTATAAAATCTGGGTACGCTATTTCCCCGTTAAAGCCAAGAGTTCTGCATGAAGATATTTCGCATCAGAAGTTTATCCGAATACCAGGGCACTCTGCAAATATTCAGGAGGAGACGGCCTCACGCATTAATTTCCAAAAAGAATTGAGCGAACAGTCATCGCATCAGTTAAAGGCAAGAGTAAATAGTTGGCTACGGGAAACGGAATTGCCAGGGAGAAAACAGTAGCCGGCTACTCCTACACCGCTGCAGCTTATGTTGATTTTGCTATTTCCCCCAGACAACCAATGAATTGGCGCGAAACTCTCAAATGCCCCAAGTCCAACCTCATCAATCGTGTCCGAGGGTGCATTCATATTATGGATCTGGAGTGTGCCCCTTACGCTTCAGACAAAATTTATATCATGGAGCAGAAAACGAGTACGTATCGATATTTGAAGGAACGTTACAACGGGCTCGTCGGTAGTGAATACCTGGGAGACAATCTGATACCCGGGGAAATAATCAACGGCATAAGGCACGAGGATGCAACCAATCTCTCTTTTTCTGACCAAAGTCTTTCACATATACTGTCTTTTGACGTGTTCGAGCATATTCCCGCCTATCTAGATGCCTTTAGAGAGTGTTATCGTGCTTTGAAACCCGGAGGCTGCCTGCTCTGGAGTGTGCCGATGGCTCGCCGCAGACATGAAAATAAAGTTCGGGCAACACTTAATGACACGGCAGTATCAATCACATACTCGAACCGGAGTATCATGGCAACCCAATCAAGAAGGAGGGAATTCTGTGTTTTTACCACTTTGGTTGGCAGATGTTGCAAGATGTCCGCGACCTCGGTTTTTCAGATGTTTACGCAACTCTATTCTGGTCCAAGGAGTTCGGTTATCTAGGTGATGAAAGCGCTCTTTTTATTGCTCGTAAATAATGCTTTTTGTAAGCGATACTCAATATTCAGTTAACTCTACGACCTGAAATTTCATTAACCGCTATTACCTTTTGATCCCCCTCAAATGAAAAAACATGCATCGAACATACTCTCGGAGAGACTTTTTCCATCAAAGAATAACATCCAGAAGATTGTCATTATCCTTGGGCTCCCGAGATCGGGAACGACACTGGCCGCAGCGATTTTTGACGCACACGATGAAACTGTTGTCTGTTATGAACCCTGGAACAGGAGTAAAGAGGAACAGTTAGGGCCTCGCCTGAGCCCACAACAAGTGGCTGACTTACTACAAACAACCCGTACCTACAGTTGCCACCACATTCGTAATAAAGGAGACTTCAGTATCAATAGATGCACTCACATGGATATCGAGTTTCATTGAATATAACTGTGATCAATATCCGATTAAAGTGATCTGGACCGTAAGGAATTTCAGTAGCAGCTATCTTTCCTTAATGGAGCGTGGGCGTGAGTGGTGGGGCAATCACAGACATGGTATTAATCTAGAGCTATAATCGCTGGCTGACAAACGCCTTACGCGCCACTGATTTAATAGGCCATCTATTCAGATCAAGCCCGGACTGATCTATTCCTATGAGGCACTTGTGGACAACCCACAAAATGTCATAAGGAAATTGATGGAGACCTGCGAACTTACTTACAGCGAAAAACTTATCAATTATTTCGAACATGTGTCCAAAAATAATATTCAAGGGGACATAAATGTTCAAAAGCATCCCGGCGCCATCCAAAACAACTCTATTGTCTCTCGCGATGCTGAGTGGACGAAATATCAGAGTGAGCTTCAAAAAGCAGCAATGCATGAAATCATGGTCTATCTGAATGGTGTTTCAGCAGAGCTGTACAAAACCAAATACATCGAAACTTATGATCAGCTTAAATGCATTGCAGACATTGCTTCAAAAATAGTGAAGGGGAATGTAATTTCCAAATATATTGCCAAACAGATGCAAAAGATGCTGTCCATTATTGTCGTTGTTAATCCAATGACCGAACTCGCATTGAACACAATCTATTCTCTGTCAATTCATCATCAGCAAGACGTAACGGAGCAGGATTATGAAATTATTGTGCTAGAAATTACTTCGGGGCAGCCACTTGATGAAAATCGACTGTACAAGATGGGCAGAAACATTCGATATTATCTTCGGGATGAAACAACCGAGTCAGTTGCATTAGCGATTAAGGAAGGCATTAAACTAACACACTCAAAATTTGTCTCTGTCGTGGCAGATGGAGGAATGCTGGTGACGCCTGGTGTAGTTCGAGCAGCGCTAGATGCAATCAGGCTGAATCGAAACGCCGTAGTAGCAGTTCCCGCCTATGGTATCAGTGTCGATACAGGCAACAAACCTAAAAGGCGCGTCAACCATCAGGTTAAGCTGACGCATCTGCTGAACTCAATACGCTGGAAGGAAAGATGGCTATCGCCTCTTTGATATAGGGGTGCTCAGCAAAAGTAGCAATGGCGTTGGACATTTTCTGAATATTACAGAAACAGCTTTCTGTCTTTACCTAAACGGTTATTTGAAGCAATTGGCGTCTATGATGAAGATTCCTGTTTTGAAGGCAACGGTTCTATACAACCTGATATATTCAATCGAGTCTGTGAACAAGCAAATACTCCGATTTACTTGGCGCTATTCGAGGGTACTTTCAGTCAATATCACAACCGAGATAAAACACGAGGTGGCAATGGATCAGGCAAATACCTGTTATCCACACTAGCCAGGAA
>CAWJQO010000011.1:0-114054 GCA_963844975.1 uncultured Gammaproteobacteria bacterium
GGCATCGTCGGCTACGGCGCCGGCAGTTATTGCTCGCGGCTCTACTACTACAACTACAATCGCTGGCTGTATGAATGCCAATAAAGAAATCGGTGTTAGCTATGTGAGTAGCGTCGGCTTCGGCCGGCGCCCCTTCACTTCCGCAGCCGCTTCACCGCCTGCTCAAACGCAACCCACGCAATCCGGTAGTCACAAATACGAGCAAGAGGCGCGCCCGTACGAGGACAAGGTTCGGGTATCGGAGGAGGATTTGAGGGCCCTGCATGCGAGGCCTCCTGCTACCGGCAGAGAGCACGTTCGCCCGGAAGGGCCATGACGATATATTTGTGCTGTCAGCAGAACAGTGAGTGGAACAAAGCGACCGCAGCCCCGTTCTCCCTAATAGCAGGGGCGCATTGGCGCCTCCTCTTCCCTTACAAGGAACATTTCATGAGTAACACCCCTGGCGCGCAGGCGCAGGCAAGCACGCACGCATTTAGAAACAGTCCTTCCGACATCGATGAACTGCGCGACAACGCTGCGGCTGTTGCGGGAAGTGTCGGGGATATGGCGAGTTGCCAGTATGAGCAGGCCTACGACGTGGCAACCGATGCTGTCGAAGAAACAAGCCAGATCATCAAGACGCAATCCACTCGGCTCAATCGGAGTTGGCTTAGGTGTTGGCTTCCTGTTGGGATTTATCCTGACGGGCGGTCGTCCTCACCGAGGCTGACAACCGCGCTCTCACCCATCTTTTCACCCCCCTTAACGGAGATTCCCATGGCACAAGCACCAAAGACGCTAGACGAACTATTTCATGACACCCTGAAGGACATTTACTTCGCGGAGAAGAAAATCCTGGCAACACTGCCCAAAATGGCGAAGGCAGCCCAGAACGGTGAACTAAAGGCAGCCTTCGAAAAACACCGCGAAGAGACAGAGGGTCAGATCGAACGACTGGACCAGGTTTTCGCAATCATCGACAAAAAGCCCCAGGGCAAGACCTGCGCTGCCATCGTCGGTATCACCGAGGAGGGAGCTGAAATTATCCAGGAGTACAAAGGTTCCCCTGCACTAGATGCCGGCCTCCTCGCTGCGGCCCAGGCTGTCGAGCACTACGAAATTTCGCGTTACGGCACTCTGCGCACTTGGGCCGAACAGCCGGGCCACACGATGCGGCTTCCCTTCTTCAGGAAACTCTCGACCAAGAAGAAGCCACAGATCAAGCCTTGACTAAAATAGCCAAGACCGCGGTCAACCAGGAAGCCGAAGCCGCTTAGGGCCGACGGTCGATGTGACCGCGGATTTCAGCGAATTTCCCCGCGGAAAGTTTTGGCACCGGCTCACTTCTCTATGCAGTCGCGGGACACGAGCCCACAGCTTAACGCGTAACAATTCAGAGAGGCTCAGAGGTCTCGATAAAAAGGATTTATCGATGAGCCGTATTTCGCAACCATCCAGCACCATCGGAATCTTAGAATCGGCCGCGGCCACAATTGCAGCAATGACGGTGTACAACGTCTATCGCGCGCGGAAAGCGGAGCGCGAGCATCCGCCTGCTGGTCAGTTCGTTACCGTGGATGGTGTCCGCCTGCATTACATCGAGAAGGGGGAAGGCCCCCCCGGTCGTTTTGCTCCACGGCAACGTGGTCACCGCCGAGGATTTCGATACTAGCGGGGTGCTCGACTTGGTAGCCAAGCGACATCGCGTGATTGCGTTCGACCGTCCGGGTTTTGGCTACAGCGACCGTCCGCACGGTTCGGCATGGAGTGCGGAACCCAGGCTAAGCCGATTCGCGATGCCTTCGCTGTCCTCGGCATCAACCGTCCCATTGTGCTGGGTCACTCCTGGGGGCAGCCGTAGCCTTGGCTCTGGGTTGAACGATCCCGACGCGGTAAAGGGACTTGTTTTGCTGTCGGGCGACTACTATCCGACCCTCCGCGCCGACGTGCTGTTCTCGGCCCCGACCGCGATCCCAATCCTCGGAGATTTGCTGCGCTTTTCAGTCTCCCCTCTCATTGGCAGAGCAATACTGCCACCTCCTGCTCAAGGGGATGTTCGCCCCGCTCCCCGTGCCCGCACGTTTCACGAAGAGCTTTTCCCGCGGCATGTCTGTACGACCAGGGCAAATTCGCGCGCAGAGTCAAGACGGCGTCGCGATGATCCCGGTCGCCCTAGCCATGCGGCATCGCTATCAAGAATTGTCGATGCCAATCGTTATCATGGCCGGCACGAAGGATCGCGTCGTAAAGGATAGCCAAGCCGGTCGGCTTCACGAGGAGATTCCGCATAGTATCCTCCGGCTCGGTTCCCGGTGTTGGACACATGATTTACTATGCTGTTATAGACGAGGTCGCGAGAGCGATCGAGGAAGCAGGGAAATCAGCGACGATGTCCCGCCGCACTGGGCGAACCCCTGCCTCTTACACTGCGTCCGCAGCATAGGTGGCCAGCCCGCACGACCTCCGCCCGATAGAACATCGGTTGTGCAGCGATCGCTGAGTCCGCTCATGGCACGAAGCAGACCATTCGCTCAGGCGTCGTGAGGTCAGCAACTGACCCAAAGCCGACATTGAAGCTATCGCGGGCGGGATTGGCGTCCCGATAGTCCTTCAGATCTTTCGGCTGTCATAGGCCCAGTGTAGGAGGGCCTGCCTCTGGCGCTTTCGGCAGGTCTGATCACCGTGTTCGCAGTGGCGTTTGATTTGGGCCACGTGGCGGCGCATAGCGTTCCAGCGCCTGACCTGTCGCGCATCCTCTTCTGGCATTCGCCGGCCCATGTAGTAGCGGCAATACCATTGGAACCATCCGCGCGGATCGTCGGGATGAATCCAACCCTTCTTGCGCCACACTGACAGTGGTTGACTGGCATCCACGCCAAAATAGTTGAGGGAGCAGTCGCGGGAGTGCGGCGACAGCTTGGCCCGTGTGAACCACGAGGTGGGGAACTCCTTCCGCGCATCCGTCACGTATTTTCCGCAAAACACTCCAAGCTCCAACATTTGCTTGGGCGTCAGCTCAGGGCGAAACTCCGGATGGAAATTGCGGCCAATGGGGGCTACCCGTTCGTACCGATAACCGCTCTGCATGCGATCGTTGACGGATATGGCCTGCCTTCGTCTTCCTTTCATGCGTCTAACTCACTCTCACCTAACCTGCCGACCCGATCCATTGATGTCCAAAGCACCGCGTCGGCGCAACATCGAAGCACACCTGTCTGCTATTGGCACTTAGCCGACATAGTCCGTAGAACGCGCAATAGGTCGCGGTAACTAAACCGCAGCATGTGTCGGCTAACGACCCATAGGAGACATTACTCGGGGGACTGTCGGGCGTCATTCGGTCCCGACCGCGCCGTGGCCACCGTTTGAAGTCTAAAGGTTCGCACCGCCGCTAGCTTCGCGAAACTGGCCCGCGATTGAGGCGCCAGACTGTGAAGTTGAGCGCCGCAGCAAACGTCACCCAGGCGAGATAGGGCAGCAGCAGCCAGGCAGCCGCTGCATTGACGGGATGGAAAGCCGCTATGGTCGCCACGATCAACAACCACAGCAGAACTATTGCAATGAACGCCAGGTCTGGACGGTGCAGCCCGAAGAAGATCGGCGTCCAGGCGGCATTCAGCACCAATTGCACGAGATAAATCGCGAGGGGCAGTACGGCTCCGGCTAAGCCGGCCGTCCGCCATACCAGCCATCCGGAAACGGCAATGGTCAGGTAGAGAATGGCCCAGGCCGGGGCAAACAACCAGTTCGGCGGCCGCCAGGGCGGCTTGGCTAGCCTCTCATACCAATCGCCGGGAGGAAACGACGCGCCAGTGGCCGCAGCGAGGAAGCAGGCGCCGACGAAGCCCATAAGTACAAGCATCTCGGAGATGTCCATCATGCCACCTTATCGTCGTAGACGCGGCCGATCTGTCTTGAGCTATATCAATGGCGGTTTGCGCGGTTGCGGTATTTTTTTCATACGACAATGGAGACGGACGCGGCGTTCGGACAGCCGCCGATGCGGGGTTTCCTTATCCCCAGGTCCGTTGGGTTCTCGTCGGTTGGGGGCATTGGCGTAGGAGGATAATAACGCGATGAAAGGCTTTGTCGGCAGCATCGAAAAGGCAGCGCTTAAGAACAAGACGTTTCGCACAGTCTTGTACACGGCCAAGAACTGTCAGCTTGTCGTGATGAGCCTCAAGCCCGGTGAAGACATCGGTGCAGAGGTCCACCAGCTAGATCAGTTGGTGCGGGTAGAGGAAGGCGAAGGTAAGGCGGTACTTGACGGTGTTGAGCACAAAATCAAGCCCGGGTTCGCGATCTTGGTGCCGGCCGGCGCTCGTCACAACATCATCAACGGCCCTTCAGGCCCGATGAAGCTCTACACGCTCTACGCTCCGCCGAACCATCGAGACCATGTAGTGCATGCTACCAAAGCGGAGGCAGAGGCAGACGAGGAACATTTCGACGGGAAGACAACTGAATAGCGATCTGCCCGGCAAGCGGTCGGACCGCCTTCATTCGCGTCGCCCATTATTTTTTTAACAAATCCCGGATTTCGGTGAGGAGCTTTACCTCCGCTGTCGGTTCAGGGGGAGGTGCAGGTGGCTCTTCCTTCTTCAGTTTGTTGATTGCTTTGATAGCGAGGAACAAAACCCCCGCGATGATCAGGAAATTTAAGGCGACGGTCAGGAATTGACCCCAGCCGAGCACGGCACCTTGCTTTTTGGCATCAGCATACGCCAAGCCTGGCTGAACCTTCGTGGACAGCGGGAGATAGTAATTCGAGAAGTCGAGCCCGCCGGTGATCGCACCGATGATGGGCATGATGATGTCGCTCACAAGCGAAGCGATCGAACAGTGATGAAGCGCGCCATCGACATGACCGATGACGAGCTCGCAGGCATCGCATCAGGTGCCACGCTTCATGTGGTCAAGTAGCCCAGCGTGATTGAGAAAGCATGCTTGCGACAAGGTTCATTTGCGCCAGGAAATCCTGGCATGTCGACCACCGGGGGGAGATCCGCGGCAGGGAAACCGGGACTCCGATATGGGAGTGGGTCGACTCCGATGCGGGAGGGTCTGGCTCTTGGTCCAGCCAGCACAGATGTCACTCCTTTTGCGCGGGGTTCTGAATCTCGGCGAAGAACTTCATTGCCTCTAGCGTAGGCTTCTGCATATCAGCGAAAAAGTTCATAGCTTGTATCGCAGGCTTCTGCATCTCGGTGAACAGCTTCATTGCTTCCTGCGCAGGCTTCTGCATTTCTGTGAAGGCCTTCATCGCCTCTTGTGCAGAATTTTGCATCTCCGCGAAAGCCTTCATCGCCTGTTGCGCAGCCTTCTGCAATTCCGCAAAGGCCTTCATCCCTTCTAGCGCAGGCTTCTGCAACTCCGCAAAGACCTTCATCGCCTCTTGCGCAGGTCTCTGCGCATCGGCGAAAAATTTCATTTGTGTATCGGCGAATAGCTTCATCGCCTCTTGCGCGGGTTTCTGCATCTCAACGAAGAACTTCATTGCCGCTTGCATTTGTTCGACAACGTCGTTTTGGTTTTCGGTCATTGGTGAGCTAGTAAAGCGATTGTTCGGCTTACGCAAGCAAGGCTTGTAGCGACCTCCGAGCATTCGTTGACGGCCATACGACGGTCCCTAATCCCCTCGGATATTGTCCCCGGAATTGGCACTGGACGGCGAGGGACTAGCAAAGAAAGGCCGATTGAGTGCTGACGGGGACTAAGCAAGCTGCCATCAGCCGCGCCGTGGTTCGCCCAGCAACCGGTTTATGTTATGAAGATCTGCTCTCGGCTTTACCCTGAGTTGGGAGTCTCTCCTCTTGCTTGAGAGGGAAGCCCCGGTCGATCCACCTGGCCGGGGCTTCTAGTAAGCAGGCTGTGAGTGCACGACCCAGGAGGAACGATTTCAAACCCCGACACGTTGACAGCAGTGGATAGGCAACTCCCCCCTTACACCCCAGATGCGGCCTGTCCGATGAGCAAGCTAGAAGCCCCGGTCCCCCCAAGCGCCGGGGCTTCGCATAGGTTCACAACGGAGGAAAGAATGATCAGGTTCGTAGGCATTGTCTTTGCATTGGCCGTCGCAACATCGGCGCAGGCCATGTCACCCGCGCCGCTTCATCCGCAGAATGGCATGATCACGCAAGTCCGCGAGGCATGTGGTGCGGGTATGCACATGGTCAATGGTCAGTGCATACGTACTTCCGCTCGTCGGAACGCCGCCAGGTGTGCGGTAGGGATGCGTTCAGTGGGTGGGCGTTGCGTTAAATGAAATGCCCAAACTTGCTAAATCCGAAGAAGTCTAAACAGGGAGACCTCAATGCGTTATTTCCCCATGATACTTGCTGCCGGTCTATTGAGCGCGGGATTACTTGCGGGCTCCGGCCCGGCCCGCGCCATGCCCGCGCTCACGTTGGATCGTTACGCTGTCGCGGACACGCAGGTCGAAAAGGTTGCCTACTACCACCGATACGCCCGGCGACATTATCGCCGTAACTATTACGGTTATGGCTATAACTATGGCTACCACCGGCCCTACTATGGCTATGGCTACAGCGCCGCCCGCGCGCTACATCCTGCAGCATGGAGGAGCGGTTCCCCGCAGTGCCCGCAATCACATCGGCCACCTTCTGCTGCAGTGTCGCGGCGACATCGGCGTAGCCCGCCGCACGGCTAATCTGTGCGATTTCATCACACAGCGTGGTGACTTCAGCTGCCAACTCCCCGCGCCGGGCCAGTTCACCGTTAGCGCAACCCTGTACAGCAGTCAGGGGATTGATAATGCAGTTGACCGCCAGTTTCGACCACAGCGCCGTGGCAATATTTGCGTCCCACACGCAGGGCTCGATGGCGTCGCCCCACTGGCCAAACCAGGATGGCGGCTGTTGATTGCCCCTGGCGCCCGATACGGGTCTCCCCGCGGCCAGCGTGGCGTATATGTTGCGGGGCGAGGGTGTAGGCGCCCTCGGTGCTGGTGCCGCAATAAATATCCAGCTGTGGCCAGTCCTTGCCCAATTGCTCCGCCAGTCCCATGCCGTTTACCAGCAGTAGCAACACGCCGTCATGTGCCAGCAGGTGCGCGATGCCCGCCACTGCCGCGCGCACATCGTAGGCCTTGGTGGTGACCAGCAGATGGGAGATCACTCTGGGTCATCCGGTGTGATAACGCGCAGCTGCTGTTCGCTGCGCGTACCGCCGCGCTCCACGACCAGTGGCAGGGATTTCTGTTGTACGCCACGGCGCATCACCAGGGTGGTTTGGCAGCCGCTGCGCTGCAGCGCGTGGGCGTACAGGCAGCCCATCGCGCCTGCGCCCAGTACGTGCCAGTGTGGCTTTCCCGCGGTCAAAACGCGCAACGTGGTATTGAAAACTGGTCGCAGCGCATTACTATGTCACTCCTGTTTTCAGCGCTTAGGGAGTTACACACTATGCCATCGTTTGATGTTGTTTCGGAAGTGGATATACACCAGTTGACCAATGCGGTGGACCAGGCCGCCAGGATTGTCGGCAACCGGTTTGATTTCAAGGGTGTGGATGCATCCTTTGAGCGCGACGAGCGCAGCGTGGTGCTCACCGCTGAAGCAGAATTTCAGGTGAGCCAGATGGAAGATATGTTGCGCAGCGCATTGATCAAGTGTGACATTGACCCGGGTGCCATGGACTGCGGTGAAATACAGACCTCCGGCAAAGTGGTGCGCCAGACGATAGTGTTGCGCCACGGCCTGGACAGCGCCCAGTGTAAGTCCATCGTCAAACGGATCAAGGACGCCAAAATGAAAGTCCAGGCCCAGATCCAGGGTGACCAGGTGCGGGTGACGGGAAAAAAGCGCGACGATCTGCAGCAGGTCATGGCACTGTTGCGCCAGGAAGAGTCAGGCCCGCCCCTGCAGTTCACCAACTTTCGCGACTAGATGGAGCGCTGCGCCAGCATGGTTACCAATGCGCTGGATTTTTCCTCGATCGCGCCTGGCTCCAGCACTGGTTTGTCCAGCGCCAGGTACCACAGCAGTTCCAGATAACGGTAGATGCAGCCGTACTGGTGCAGCATATCCCGTTCTCTCTCGTCTGCTGCCCGGCCCAGGTAGGCGTTAAGCAAGGCCTCAGTGTCTGGCGCCGACAGTGAGTCGCCGTTTATCACCACGGCGATGTCATACCAGGGACTTGCCATGGCAGCGTATTCCCAATCGACGGCCCAGAGCCGACCGGCGCTGTAGATGCGGTTAGCGCGCAACAGGTCGTTGTGGCATAACACCCTGTCTCCGGGTTGCCGACTCATCGCCTGCAACAAGCGCTGCCACCTTGCCGACGGCAGTCGCGCAGGTCGTCGCCCAGCGCCCGGCCCCGGTGTTCAATCTGCTTTTCATAGCGCAATATGCGCTCTCCCAGATCCAGGCGGTGATGCCTGGCGGGCAGACGGTGTATGGCGCGCAGCAATCGCGCCACGTCGGCAACATGGTACAACCTTGTGCATCCTCGGGTGCGAGGTAGTCACAGACCAGGCTGCCCAACTCGGGGTTGCAGTAGCGCGGAGTGGGTGCCAGGCCTGCCCTGTGGGCCGCCTCCAGCGTGCGCCATTCAGTCTGGCGGCTGAGCCCGTGGGCCGACGGGTTAAGCCCGTCTATGCGTACCACGAAATGCTGCTGTGCCTGGACCAGCACGCTGAAATTACTGACACCCGGGGGTCAGGACTCTTACCACCTCCGGGGCGCTGGTCAGAGCCGGGGCGCAGTGCCACTGGGACCACTGTGCGAGGGTTTGCTCCAGTTTCATCTGGATGTTGCGCGGCAGTGCGAAAGTCATGGGCATTGCCCCTCAGGATTGCATCGAGAGTATAGGACGCTTACACTCGTTATCAAATAAGAACAGGCTCAGGTCTGTGCTTCGGCCGGGTGCAATGTGGGTATATTGAATGGCGGATGATTCCAGTCCGGGAGGAGGTCAGGGGGAGGAGATACAGGGTGCTCCCCCGGTAATCTCCCGCGCGGAGCTCAAAAAAACCAGGCTGAGTGAAACTCTCACGATCAACCGCTACCTGTACCAGCAAACGCAGCAAATGGAACTCATGCTGCTGGAAGCTCCGGACCTGCAGGCCCTGTTTGAAATTCTCCTGGTTGGCCTGCCCCGGCATTTCGGTTTTCGGGTTTCAGAATTGTGGTTGTACGATCCCGAGGACATGCCTGGCTGGCACCCTGGTCGGGCGCAGAGCGCTATGGCCAGAGTCTGCAATTACTGAATGACGTGTTTCCCATGCAGGAGTTGTATGAACTGGAGCCTGATATTGCACTGATTGATGCCACAGATTCCCGTATGTTCCAGGTACTCAAGTCCGAGCACGGTATCGATTACGCCCTGCTAATGCCGTTGCTGGACTCCAGTCGTATGATAGGCAGCCTGCACATGGGCTTACAGGACGACTCGCTGCAGTTGGCCGAGGCGGAAGAGCACTTGCTGGCCCACCTGGCGACGATCATCTCCTGCTGCTTCAGGGCTGCAGTGAGTCGCCAGCAAATCTCCCAGTTGACGCTGCTGGATCCGCTTACGCAGATCAGCAATCTGCGCGGCTTTGGGACGGGACATCGCCCGGGAAATCGCCCGGGCCAGACGCGCGGCAAAGCCCGTTACCGTGTTGCTGATTGAAATTGACGAGTTTGAAGATCTCTACCAGAACTATGGGGAACGGCGCGGCCAGTTTGTGATCCGGAAGGTCGCCGAAAGACTTTCCTCTGACCTTCGGGCGACTGATTTGTTGGCGCGGTTGGGGATGCCGAAGTTTGCGGTGATTCTCCCCGGTAGCGGCGAGATGGTGGGTCAGGAGATCGCCGAACGGATGCGCAAGGATATAGAGGATTTTTCCATTGATGACGGGCGCGGTGCCGTATTGCAGGTCTGCATCAGTGCTGGACTGGCAACCTGGGAGCCGCAGCAGTTTCCCGCTGTGGATATGCCGCAACTGGCCCGGCAGTTGGAAGCCGTGGGTAACAAGGCGCTGGATGATGCCAGGTCCCGGGGCGGTAATTGTGTGGCGCAATCCCGTCTCAGTACCATGGTTCTCTGAGGATGCGCGGTGAATAAGCTTGATGCGCTGTTTGCAAGTAACCGGGAGTGGGCCCACAGTGTCAAAACCAGCGATCCCCTGTTTTTCGAAAAACTCGCTGCCCAGCAAAATCCCGAATACCTTTGGATAGGATGTTCGGATAGCCGCGTGCCGGCTAACCAGATCGTTGGACTGATGCCCGGTGAAGTATTTGTGCATCGCAATGTGGCCAATATGGTGGTGCACACGGATTTCAACTGCCTCACCGTTTTGCAGTACGCCGTCGATGTGCTGAAGGTCAAGCATGTGATGGTGGTGGGACATTACGGTTGCGGCGGTATTATCGCGGCCTATGAAAATGCGGATAACGGGCTGATCGATAACTGGCTGCGCAATATCAAGGATGTGCAGCACAAGTACCGGAAGCGGATCGATGCGCTGCAGGACAAGGAGATGCGCCTGAATCTGCTGTGTGAGCTCAATGTTATGACCCAGGTGTCCCATGTCTGTCATACCACCATTGCGCAAAACGCCTGGCAGCGCGGCCAGCCGCTTTCGGTGCACGGCTGGGTGTACAGCCTGAAGGACGGTCTGCTGAAGGATCTCGACTGTACGGTGGATCGGGCAGATCAGATTGCCGACGCCTACCGCGTTATGCCCTGACCATACCAGGGCTGCCGGGTGACTCTGGAACAACGACTCGCGCGACTGGAAGCCATCGAGGCTATCCGGCAGTTGAAGGCGCGCTACTTTCATGCCTGTGACAACAAACAACCGGAGGTGGTGCGCCAGTGTTTCCCTGCCGGGCAGATCGACTTGCGCTATGGACGCATCGGCAATTTCAGCGACCGCGAGCAACTGCTGGATGTTTTTACCGCGCTCGCTTGCCAGGATCACATTCGTGGAGATGCACCACGGGCAGAATCCGCGCATCGAGGTGCACGATGCAGACAACGCCACGGGCATCTGGGGTCTATACTATTACCTGATCGACACCCGGCGGCAGACAGTGACGCAGTTGGCCGGTTTCTATGACGATGCCTACGCGCGTCTCGACGGCCAGTGGCTCATCACCCGGTCGTACTACGAGGTGACGTCCACCCAGATATTCGACCTCTCGGAAGGGCTGGCACGGGTCATCTTCGCCGGTGCAGCGGCACCAGTGGCACTGGACGATCCGAACCAGCAGGCGGGTTGAGCAGCAGGCCGGTAATCATTAGCCAGAGGTGGCACCGTTGAATTTTGAGCATCTATTGTCCAGCGGACACATCGGCTCGCTGGAGTTGCGCAATCGCATCATCATGACGCCCATGGGCACCAACCTGTCCGAGGCCGACGGCCACTGCGGTGAGCGTATCCAGGCCTATTATGAGGCGCGCGCAAAAGGCGGCGCGGGTATGCTGATTGTCGGTGTGGCGTCGATTGCCTGGCCGTCGGGTGCCTGCAATCCCAATCAGGTTGCGATCTCCTCCGATGAATTCCTGCCCGGCCTGCGCGCACTTGCAGAGCGCATCAAACAGCACGGCGCGCGCGCGGCGATACAATTACAGCATGCCGGCAAGGTGGCGGTGTGTGATATCGCTGCGGGCCGCCCCATGCTGGTGCCCTCCATTCCCCATAATTCGCGCGATGAAATGAGCGCTGCGCTGACGCCCGAGGAAATGGCCGCCTTCGTCAAGTCCTATACCAAGACAAGGGGCGCGGGTCGAGTACAAGGTGGCTGATCAGGACGATATTCGCATGCTTATAGAGCGCTTTGCCGAAGCTGCCGAGCGCGCCAGGCGCGCCGGGTTTGACGGCGTCGAGCTGCACGCGGGGCACGGCTACATCCTGTCCGAGTTTCTGTCGCCCCACGTCAATCATCGCGAGGATGAATACGGCGGTTGCCTTGAGAACCGTGCACGCTTGCTGGTCGAGGTTATTCGGGCGGTCAAGGCCAGGGCCGGTCAGCGACTTTCCCGTGTGGTGTCGCATCGATTCCATCGAGTACAGAACGCAGGGCGGCATTTGCCTCGCTGATGCGGCGGCCACGGCGGTGTTGGCTGAAGCCGCCGGTGCCGATGCCATCCACGTCAGTGCTTACGCCAACCCGTCCTCCGGTGCGGCATTCACCGAGGCACCGCTGGTGCACCGTCCCGGTGGCTACCTGTCTTTCGCCGCTACCATCAAGGCCGGGCTGCGTATCCCCGTGATTGCCGTCGGGCGAATTGAGCCGGAGGTCGCCGAGCAAGTATTGCGACGCGGTGATGCCGACTTCATCGCCATGGGTCGCAAACTGCTGGCCGACCCGGAACTGCCCAATAAACTGCTGCGCGGACAGCGTCAGGCTATTCGCCCCTGCATTTACTGCTATACCTGCGTCAGCCGCATCTTTGTCAACGATCACGTGCGTTGTGCCGTGAATGCCCGCACCGGCCATGAACACAATGTGGTGATTCTGCCTGCGGCGCAGCCTCGGCATGTGCTGGTGGTGGGCGGCGGTCCTGCCGGTATGGAAGCGGCCCGGGTGGCAGCGCTGCGCGGCCATCGGGTGACGCTGGCAGAGCAGGGTGCAGACCTCGGGGGTACGGTATTTTTTTCCTCTATTGTGTATCCGGAAAATGGCAAGCTCATCACGTATCTCGCTGGGCAGCTGCGGCAGCTGGGCGTCGACGTGCGACTGCGTACGCCGGTCACCAGGGAATTCCTGTTGGCACTGGCTCCCGCAGCAGTGGTGGTAGCGACCGGCGCGCGACGTGATGCACCACCCATCCCCGGCACCGGTCAGGCCCATGTGTTCAGCGGCGACGAGTTGCGTGCCCTGATGACCGGCAGCGACCCTGCTCTGGTCAGCGGCAAACTGCGCTGGTGGCAGGGTGTGCTGCTGCGCCTCGCCGGACTGCTGGGAATCACACGCAATGCACACTGGTTGCGCCGCCTCAGTTACGCGTGGATGCCGGTGGGCAAACAGGTGAGTATCGTCGGTGGCGGCCTCGTCGGTCTGGAGTTGGCCGAGTTCCTGGCCGAGCGCGGTCGCCAGGTCACGGTGATCGAGGAGGGCGAGAAATTTGGTACAGAACTGGCCATCGTGCGGCGCTGGCGGGTGCTGGAGGACTTGCAGCAGCTGGGCGTGGTGATGATAAACAAAACCCGCGTGTCGAGCATCAGGGCTAACTCTCTGGTGTTGCACGGCGCTGGCGATGAAGTGACGATAGACGCCGACACCGTCATCCTGGCCAGCGGTGCCACGGGCGATTTATCTCTGGCCGATTTGAGCCGCGAGCTGGGTTTTGAAACCCACGTGGCGGGCGATTGTGCCGGGGTGTCCTACATCGAGGGCGCCATACACAGCGCTCACGCCGTCGGACGAGCACTGTAGGTATCGCAGTATCGCCACAGGGTCAGCGAAGGGAGTAGGGAATGAATACTTTATTGCTGGTGCTTTTACTGATTTTTGGCGGCGTCGCGTTGATGGTGGTGTTGGGTGAACGGTTTGCACAGCCCGCCGACCCGCAGCGCCTGCGCCAGCTGCAGCGTTGGCTGCTGCCCCTGGTGGGGCTGATGCTGGTGTTGTCCCTGGTGCAGCACTACCTTTAGAAGCTGTACCGGACGGTCACACCGTAGGTGCGCGGCGCTTCCAGAAACTCTGCCAGCGTACCGGTGAAAGTAATCGGTGCTGCCGTTTGCGCGGAGTAGGCTTCATCGGTGATGTTCTTCACCCACAGGGCGGCGTCCCAATTGTCGTTGCGCCATCCGAGGCGTGCATTCCATAGTGACTTGTCCTGCTCGGTTTCGGGTGGTTGGTAGGTGGCATTGGCAAAGTGATCGCCCATGAAACTGTAGTCGACTCGCAAGTACGTCATGCCATCCGCCAGCGGGAGCAGAAACGTGGATGCCAGGTTGCCGGTCCATGTGGGGGCGAAGGGCACATCAAAGTCTTCTAACAGGCCCTCGGTGTACTGCGCATCCAGGTACTGCAGGCCGCCATCCAGCATCAGGTTGGCCAGTGGCATCGCGGAAATATTCAGGTCGATACCCTGGCTGGTGCCTTCGGCGGCATTGCTGACAAAGAAACCGGTGCCCACGGGATTCTGGGCGATAAACTGCAGGTCCGAAAACTCGGTATAAAATGCCGTGGCATTGATTTGCAATTGATCATCCAGCACGCGTGACTTGATGCCCAGCTCGTAGTTGGTGCTGTCTTCCTGTTCAAATTCCCGGGGGGCGCCTTCGCCGGCAACACCGTTGAAGCCACCCGATTTGGTACCGGTGGTCACCGAGGTGAAAACCATGATCTCCGGCGCGACGAAATAACTCAGGTTGGCCAGGCCGGTAAAGCCGTCATCGCCGCGGTTGAAGTCTTCATCAACCGGGCCATAAGCCGCATCCACCAACACCGGGATGCCGGAAGCGGGATTCTGCGCGGCGAAGGAACTGGAAAATGTCGTGACCAGGAAATCCGCATCCTTGTTTTCATTGGAGTAGCGCCCGCCCAGCGTCAGCGCCAACTCGTCGGTGAAGTTGTAGGTGGTCTGTCCGAACAGCGCAAATGTGTCCGTCTCCCAGGTGTTGTCGATGGTAATGTAATCGCCCGGCTGGGCAGCCAGGCCTACGGCGGGAGAGATCGCGACCGAACCAACGGTAATTACATCCTCACCGAGCACGGTAAACGCGCTGCCGTCGCCGCGCGTATTTTTTTCGTGCGCAGCGTACAGACCGGCCACGTACTGCAGCGGGCCATCGAGCTCGCTGGTCAGGCGCAGTTCCTCGGACCAGGCGTCGCCGGAGTACTTATCATCAATGACGCTCAGCACATCGAGCTGGGAGCGATCGCCGTCGGTATCGGTGCTGTAGTCGTACTGGTTCCAGGCGCTGAGGGAGGTGATGACTCCCCACTCCAGATCGTATTCGAGTTTGGCAGTGATCATGTCAGCGTTCAGTTCGAACCTGGAGTCGACGTCGACACTGTTTTTCCAGTCAAACGCATCATTTTTCGGGATGGGCAGACCCTGCGCGGCCAATTGATCGGTGATCGCCGCGGTTTGAGTCGCGTCGGCGGCGCAACAACTGGTGTCGCGGTCAACGTGGCTGCCGGTTAGCAGCACACTCAGTGCGTCGCTCGCCTGCCACAGGAGTTTGCCGCGGGCGTTCCAGTCGGTAGCCGCGTTCAGGTCATCGCCGCCGGGATTTTTCATCCAGCCATTTTCGTCATGCCAACTGCCGGAGAGCCGGTAGGCCAGCGTGTCATTGAGCGGGCCGCTGGCGGATGCCACGTAGCGTTGATTGTCATAGTTGCCCAGTGTGCCCTCGACGAAACCCTCGTTCTCCTCGGTATTGGGGTCCCTGGTAATCACGCTGACCACACCCGCATTGCTGTTCTTGCCGTACAGCGTGCCCTGCGGGCCCTGCAGTACTTCAATCCGCTCCACATCGGTAAGGTCGGACATGCCCATGCCTGAACGGCCCATGTATACCCCGTCAAGAATGAAAGCCACCGAGGCTTCCAGCGAGGGATCGTTCTGCTGGGTGCCGAAACCGCGGATGCGCACGCCTGCGGCAAACGGGTTGATATTGGTGTTCACGGTCAGCGAGGGGACCAGCTGTGCAACATCTTCAATATTCTCGACGCCGGCCTCCTGCAACGTCGTTTCCGACAAGGCCACCACCGAGACCGGAATATCCTGCAGATTCTCGGCCCGCTTGGTGGCGGTGACGATGACTTCTTCAAGTTGGGCGACGGCCTCCGTGCCGGTGGCCATGAGGGTAATAGCGAGTGCAAGCGGCGTGATCCGTTTCATGCTGGCTGACCTTATAATTTATTATCGGCTTATTGTGGCATAGATTATGTCACAATAATCCAATGTGCAACCCATCAGTCCATTTCCGGTGCAATTAAAATGGCATAAGGTATGCTGATCGATATTCAATGACTGCACGGTCTCACTGAGATGGCAAGATGAACAAACCACTGGCTGGCGTGCGCGTACTGGACCTGACACATATGCTGTCCGGGCCGTATGCCGGAATGATTCTCGCCGATCTGGGCGCGGAGACGATCAAGGTGGAGCCGCTGCAGGGGGAGGGCACCCGCACGCTGCTGGCCAGCGATCCGGACAATTCCCTCGGCGGCATGGGCGCCTACTTCCTCACCCTCAACCGCAACAAGAAAAGCGTGGCGATCGACCTGAAATCGGCGCGCGGTATGGAGCTGTTCCAGGGGCTGGTGGAAAAAGCCGATATTGTCCTGAGCAATTTTGCCGCCGGGGTGCCGCAGCGCCTGGGCCTGGATTTCGACACATTGTGCCGCGTCAATCCGCGCATCATCACCTGCACAGTGACCGGCTACGGCGCGGAGGGACCGGGGGCCAATCGTCCCGCCTTTGACCAGGTGGCGCAGGCCGCCGGTGGCGGTATGTCGATCACCGGGCCGGACCGCGAGCATCCGGTGCGGGCCGGGATTCCCATCGGCGATCTCGGCGGCGGCATGTTTGGCGTCATGGGCATTCTCGCCGCGCTGTACGAACGCGAGCGCAGCGGACATGGGCCAGCACGTGGATATCGCCATGGTGGATTGCCAGATTTCCATGCTCAACTACATGGCCACCATGCACTTTCTGTCCGGAGCGGATCCCTATCCCATCGGCAACGCGCATTTCGTGCACGTGCCCTACGATACATTTCGCTGCAGCGACGGCTTTATTGTCATCGCCGTGATTACCGATAATTTCTGGCAGAACCTGAAGCAGGTGGTGGCCTGCCCGGAGTTCGACGATCCGCGCTATGACGGTCAGCCGGGACGCTGGGAGGCGCGCGAGCACATCAACAGGAAGCTTAACGAGATCCTCGGCAGCAACAGCTGCGCGTACTGGCTGGCCAGGCTGGAAGAGCAACGCATTCCCTGCTCGGCGGTCAACAGCTTCAGCCAGGCGCTGTCCGACCCGCAGGTGCTGCACCGCAACATGGTGGTGGAACTGCGCCACCCCGACGGGCGCAGTACGAAAGGTCCGGGCAACCCGATCAAGTTGTCGCGCACCAACGAGGAGAGTTTCAGCGCGGCGCCACTGCTCGGCAGCGACACCGACAGCGTGATGTCCGAACTGCTGGGCCTGAGCGCGACGGAAATCCAGGCGCTGAAAGCGCAGGGAGTTATCGGCTGATGGCACAGCACAGTGTGCTCGTCGACATGGCGGAGCGCCTGCGCGCTGCACTTGCGGATGCCGCGCAGGACACGACCGACAGGAGCGCCAGTATCGTCGGCCTGCAACGCCTCTCCGGCGGCGCGAATATGGAAACATGGTCGTTCGATCTGGTGACGGCTGGCGCAACGGAGCCGCTGATACTGCGGCGACTGCCCGGTGGCGCTGGTACATGGAAAATGCATTCGGAACAAACCGTCGGCGAACTCAGCCTTGCCGACGAAGCCGAGCTGATCACCATCGCGGGCCGCCACGGCGTGCCGGTTCCTGCCGTGCGCCTGGTATTGCGCGGCGAACATGCGCTGGGCCAGGGTTACATTATGAGTCGCGAACAAGGCGAGGCTCTGCCGTTTCGATTGCTGGCGGATGAGCGCTATCGCAGCGCGCGCGAGCAGCTCGCATTCCAGTGCGGCCAGACGCTGGGCCGCATCCACCAGATTCCCCTGGCAGTGCTGCCGACCGGCCTGGCGGATCACAGTGGCGCGCTCCTGTTCCAGCGCGCCCAGTTATTCCTGGATACCCACGGCAACGGCTCGCCGGTGTTGCAGCTGGGCCTGAACTGGCTGCGCGACAATCCACGGCGCAACCCGCTGCGCACACTGGTGCACGGGGATTTTCGCAACGGCAATCTGCTGGTGGACGACAACGGCCTGGTCGCCGTGCTGGACTGGGAGCTCGCGCACCTGGGCGATCCGGTGCAGGACCTGGGCTATATTACGCGCCAACGTGTGGCGCTTTGGCGCGGCGCAACCGGTAGGCGGCTTTGGCGAGTACGCCGACCTGCTGGCTGGCTATGCGTCCGTCACTGGCCACACGCCATCGATGCAGGACATCCACTACTGGCAGGTGCATGCGGCCCTGTCCTGGGGCATGGTGTGCCTGCTGATGCTGGAGATGTACCGCAGTGGCCGCGATGCCAGCCTGGAGCGGGCTGCGGTCGGGCGGCGCCTGTCGGAGGCCGAGATCGATCTGTTGGTATTGCTGGAAGGAGAATTTGCGTGAGTGGAACGGAAGGCGTGGAACTGCTCGAAGCGGTCCGGCAGTTTTTGCGGCAGGAAGTGCTGCCCGAGCTGGACGGTTTCAAAGCCTACAATACGCGAGTGGCGGCCAATGCGCTGGGTATTGTCGCCAGGGAAATGGCGATGGGAGCGGGGCTTGCGGAACTGGACGCGCAGATCGCCGCGACCTTGGGACTCGATGCATCGGCGGGTGCGATTCCCCAACAAATCGCGCTCGCACTGCGCGATGGCACGCTGGTGGCGGACGAGCGGGTTCTCTCTTACCTGAAGCAACGGACACTGCTGTCAATTGCCATCGATAATCCGAAGTATTCCGGCCTGCAGCAGGCCAGGGCGCTGTTCGGATAGTTCACTACATGGCTAATCCCGGCATGCGGGCTTCGACGTCTGATTCGCCGGAGCTCATTTTCCGGCAAAGGACAGCCGGTGGGTTCGCTGGATTTTGTCGCGCAATTCATCCGCGAGCCGCGCCTGGGCGGCAAACTCCGGCCAGCGCTGCACCGCCGCCTGCACTTCCTCGATGATCGTCGCGGCGCGGCCGCGCTTCATCAGCGCCGCCTTCGCGCACGCCGCGAAATCCTCGCGCGTGAAGCCGTCGCGTTTGCCGTTCAGCGTCATCTGGTGCGTGGCGGTCCACGCGCCGGAGGGGTTGTAGCTGTAGGTCACGTCAAAGGCCGGCGCGAGCGACCACTCGCCCTGTTTGTCCATCAGGAAGGCGATGTTCTTCACGTGGTCGTCCTGATTGCGGGCGACGATGTTGAAGACCATGCGCCGGAACTGTTCCTCCACCGCCGCCATCGGCAGCTGCAGTTGGCGGATCGTCAGCAGCGCCTGCTCGTAGGCGTAGGCGCCGGCCTGGTTGAAATCGAAATGCGCCAGCGCGCACAGCGACTGCATGTGCAGTTTTTCCCCGCCCGCCAGCCGGTCGAAGCGGCGCGTCATGAAATGCCGCCGGCCGTTTTCCTCCAGCAGCCGGCACTCGCTCATCGTGATGCCCGCCGCCTGCGCCATCAGGTGATAGGCATACTCGATGGCGCCGTAGCCCTTCGGGTCTTCCAGTTCCTTGTCCTTGTTGCCCGCCACGCCGTCGAATTTCAGCAGCCAGTACTCGAAGCCCTCGCCCGCCGCGATCTGCCCGGAGCGCACCTCGTTCGTCGCGCGATTCCACGCGATCACCGCCTTGGCCCGCGCCCCGCCGGCGGAGGTGCCCACGCGCAGGATGTCGCGCAGCGCCTTCGCCTTCCCGGCCGTCGTGAAAATGCCCGCTGCAGATCGCCGCGATGCGTCAGCACCTCGCTCGCCAGCCGCACCAGCGCATCCACTTCGATCTTCGTCGCCTTGCGCGGCTTCGGCCCCATGCACCGGCGCAAACTCCAGCGCGCCCATGCCGCGCGTGCCGGTGTAGCAGAGGCGCTCGACCGCGTTGAAACTCTCCGGCGTCGCGGCCCTGCGTGGCCAGCCAGGCATCGATCAGGGCATTGCCGAACTTGTCCGGCAGCGAATCCGCCAGCAGTCCCGGCAGGCCGTGGAAGGTATTGCGCGGCAGCGCGGGGAATTCATACACCCGCTCGCTCAACGGCATCGTCAGCGGCGAAAGCTCGATGCCGCTGCGCGCGAACTGCGGGTCGTATTGAAACGCCGCCACGTCGCGCCCCGGCGTCGAGCGACACCGCGCCGATCGTCCGGCCCCACAGCCGGACCTTCGCGATCATGACGGCTCACCCCAGGTCCATTTCTTCGGCTGCCCCGGCGCCGCCTTTTTGCCGCGTGGCCCGCTGGCGCTTGCGGCCCTGCTGTTTCAGTTGCGCCATCGGACTCGCCGCCGGCTCCGGGATGAACGTGTCGAGCTGCTCCACCAGGCCGAGCACCCGGCACACGCGGATGAATCCGGACAACTGCGTCGCCGCCGCGCCCAGTTCCAGCCGCTGCACGGTGCGCAGGCCAAGACCCGCCTGTTCCGCCAGTTGTCTGCTGGGTCAGGTTGCGCGCCAGCCGCAGCGCGGCAAGGCGCTCCCCAAGCAGCTTCAGGAGCGCGTCGTCCGTCATTTTTGGATCAATCTTCATACGCGTCTAAAGTGACGCTTTATACACTATAAAGTCAAGATAAACGTCATTAAAGACGCTTTGTACATTACTTATTTAAAAGCCAGAAATGGCGTTTTGCCTAAACCCACTCCGCACACAACAGCTCCGCCTGCGCCAGCACTGTCTGCACGGCCTCCTCCTGTAAGTCCGGCGGGTAGCCGTATTTGTTCAGGATGCGTTTCTCCATCACATTGATCCAGGCGCGGGCGCTCTCGCGCAGGGTCCAGTCGATGGTCACGCTTTTGCGCACCTGGGTGATAAGTTCGGTGGCGATGAGTTTGAGCTTGTCGTGCGAGCTTTGAAATGGCGCGGGCCTTGGTTACACTATGGCACTCGAAATTCAGCCGACATAGCTCAGCTGGTAGAGCAACGCATTCGTAATGCGTAGGTCCGGCGTTCGACTCGCCGTGTCGGCACCATTTTCCTCTCGTCTTTTTATTTGATTGTGGTGTTTGGATTAGTTTTAGTTAGTTTTGTGTGAGGTAGGGGGTGAGTTGAAAAGTAATTTTGGAAGGTTGATGTTGTTGATTGATATTAGGGTAGTTTGGTTGTGAAAGTAATTGTGGCTTATAATATATTTTAAATATTTGGTATAAAAATGGGGTAAAGGTAAAGCTTATATTAAGTTTTGTTTTGATATATTTTAAAAATTGCTGGATTAGTGTTATTGTTGGTGTGTTTTTGATTGAGTATTGGTTGTGGCTTAGGGGTGTGGTGATGGTTGGTATAAGATACCCAGAACCCTGGCCTTGCCTATCGCCAGGGGATGGGCAGTAAATAGAAAGCGCAGGGGATATAGCGATCTATGCCACACAGTTACTCCCCCATGACCAAGCTGTGATTCCATACCAAAAGCAATCACTGCGCATGCGCAACGCGGCTATTGCCATTCACGCTCACGATAGCCACGCGATCGCCGACCGAAAGATTTCGCCTTGATTAATTTCCTGCACATAGGCGCGCGTCGGACCGCTATCCTCTTTCACTGTAATTTCCACACCCTGTGTGCGCGTCAAACCTTCTTCTGCCGCCGCGCCCAATAGGCCGCCTCCAACAGCGCCGATGACTGCAGCAACATAACCGCCTTTACCGCTACCGACACTACTGCCAGCAATACCTCCAACTGCCGCACCTGCAGCCGCCCTGATGCTGTTTTCGTGCCCTCAATCTGTACTGGACGCAACCTTTCGATGGTGCCCTGAGCACCACCTGCGGTATGCGGGCATCTTCTCGCGAATATACATCCCCTTTAAGGCTGGGGGCGCAACCGCCAGCAGCGCAGTCGAACTTATAACCAGTACCGCCAACAGGATATTTTTGTACATGAATAGACCCTCAACAGGATGTGCTATTCAAGTATAGGCCGGAAAAACGGCATTCGGCGAGCAGATTGTCTGCTCTGGTGGATGGTGCCAGGAGCGGGCGAGCCGGGGTGTGTGTTCCTTGTGGGCAAGACAATTGCCTGTGTGGTTAAGGAATGAGCGACCTGGCCACGATGAAATTGCTTGATAGCGTCAGAGGGATTCTGAGGACGAGGGGATCAAGGACCGTTGCATGTGAGAGATCACACCACCCTTGCTTTATATCAGTCCGCCAGTTCCATGACTTCCGGATGGCGCCCTCTCCACTCGGCACATTAGTATTAGGATGTTTGTTAGCGAGTTGATTATGTTGTAGGAAGTTCGATATTGCAAATGTAGCCCACCAGATCCCAGTGCGGGTTTTGCCCGAGCTGACTTTCCAGCAAAGCAATGAACAGCCTGACCTTGGACGACAGGTGACGGTGGCGCGGGTACAGTGCAGTCACCTGTAGTGGCGCCGGTGCATGGTCCGCGAGCACGGTGCGCAGCTCGCCGCTCTGCAAGTAAGCGCCGGCAATAAACGTCGGTAACAGGGCGATGCCCTGATGGCGCGCCGCGGCCTGTGCCAGCACCTCGCCGTTGTTGGACCACATGGCGCAGTTGATCGCCACCGAGATGTCCTTCCCCGCGCGCGTGAGCAGCCAGCGCAATCCTGATTCCTGATAACCGTAGTGCAGGCAGCGGTGCTGCAGCAGGTCTTCCGGCGTGGCCGGTTCCCCGTTCGCCGCAAGGTATGTGCTGGAGGCACACAGCACCAGGCGCGCCGGGCAGATCTCCCGCGTGATCAGGCTGGTAAACGTGCGCGGCGCGCTGATGCGGATGGAAATATCGAAGCCTTCTTCAATCGGGTCCACGAAACGGTCGTTGAGGGCCAGCTCCACGTGCACGTCGGGGTATTTCGCCATGAACTCGCCAATCAGAGGCGCCAGGTGCAGGGTACCGAAGGACATCGGGGCATTGATGCGCAGCTCGCCCCGGGGTTCGTCTTGCAGTTCCGACACCTGCGCGACAGCGGCATCCACTTCCACCAGTATCTGCACGCAACGGTTGTAGAAGGCCTGGCCGGTTTCCGTGGGGGAAACCTGGCGCGTGCTGCGCCGCAGCAACTGGGTGCCCAGCGTATGTTCCAGTTTGAGTACGTGCTTGTGCACCACCGAGCGCGCCAGCCCCATGTCGCGGGCCGCCGCCGCGAAACCGCCGGCGTCCACGACCCGGGTGAAAGCCCGCATACCATCCAGCAGATTCATGTTGTCTCCAATATGATTACGCAATGTAACTAATATGACTAATTGTTCACATTATGGCAACAAAGCATACTGAGTTGGAACGGGTCACACATAAAGGAGGCATACGATGCAAACAGTACGACACAGCAATGAGCGCGGCGCCGCCAATTTTGGCTGGCTGGACAGCCGCCACACCTTTTCCTTCGGCCACTACCACGACCCGCGCTTCATGGGTTTTGGCCCCCTGCGGGTCATCAATGAAGACTGGGTAAAACCCGCGCGCGGTTTCGATACCCACGGCCACCGGGATATGGAAATCATCACCTATATGGTCAGCGGCGCGCTGCGCCATGAGGACAGCATGGGCAACGGCTCGGTCATTCGTCCCGGCGATGTGCAGCGCATGACCGCCGGCAGCGGCATCCGGCACAGCGAGCACAACGCCTCCGATGAAGAGGATGCGCACCTCCTGCAGATCTGGATCGAGCCCGAGACGCTGAACCTGCCGCCCGGCTACGAGCAGAAGACCTTCGGCGACGGCGAGAAAGCCAACCGGCTGCGCCTGGTGGTGTCGCGCGACGGACGCGATGGCTCTGTCAGCATCCATCGCGATGCGGATATCCATGCCGGCGTGCTGGCAACCGGTGTGACCCTTACCCATGAATTCGCAGCGGGCCGGCTCGGCTGGCTGCAGGTGGTGCGCGGTACACTCAGTGCCAATGGTCTGTCCCTGCAGGCCGGCGATGGCCTGTCCCTGCGTGATACGCCCACACTGGTATTACAGGCAACGTCGCAATCCGAAGTGCTTTTATTCGATATGGGCTGATACCCATTTTACTTACCCAAGGGAGGCTACACATGACTATAAGAGATGTTTCTCGGGCTGTTATGGCCCTGCTGTCATTCACACTCATCGCCAATGCAGCACAAGCCGCAGCGAAGCCTGAGCCGGGCAAGGGCCTGCTCAATCCAGACAATCATATGCTCATCCTGATCGATCACCAGCCGCAGATGGCGTTTGCCACTCGCTCGATCGACATCGCTGAACTGCGCAACAATGTCACGGGTCTGGCCAAAGCGGCCAAGGCCTTCAGCGTGCCAACGATATTGACCACGGCTGGCTCAAAAGTCGTTCTCGGGACCACTGTTTCCGGAACTGCAGGCGGTGTTTCCCGAGCAGACGCCCATTGACCGCACGACCATGAACACCGGGGAGGACAAGCGCATCACGGATAAGGTCAACGAGATTGGTCGCAAAAAAATCGTGATCGCCGCTCTGTGGACGGAGGTGTGTGGCGTGGGCCCCACGTTATCCGCGATTGAGCAGGGCTACGAAGTGTACTTTGTGTCCGACGCGTCAGGTGGCGTCAGCGATGATGCGCACAACATGGCGATGCAGCGCATGATTCAAGCGGGCGCCCAACCGATTACCTGGATGCAGTACATGCTGGAGTTGCAACGCGACTGGGCGCGCGGGGAAACCTACGATGTGGTCACCGGTATTGCCAAGGAGCACGGTGGTGGCTATGGCCTTGGCATCCTTTACGCCAAAGACATGTTCGGTGCACAGGAATCTCATTGACGTAAAGCAGGGGACTGCCGTGTGAAAGCGGCAGTGCCCTATTTTTTGCATTCCGCTGTTTTTTTAGGAGTCGATTCGATGCACGCCGATGTCAAAATGTTTCAAACCTACTGTCCGTTGATCACTCTCTTTTTCGGCCTGTTGCTGCATGCTGCAACCACCCACGCAGCGGCGCCCGCTGGCATGACGCCTCCGGTGCCTGAGCTGATTATTCACAATGCACGGATTACAACGCAAAACCCCGGACAACCAGAGGCCAGTGCGCTGGCGATCCGCGACGGCATTTTTCAGGTCGTTGGTAATGACAAGGAGATACTCGCGTTGGCGGGGTGACCGCACCCTGAATGTGGATGCAAAGCAAAGGCGGGTGATACCCGGCCTCAACGACTCCCACCTGCATGTCGTTCGCGGTGGCCGCTTCTACAATCTCGAACTGCGCTGGGAGGGCGTTCCCTCCCTGCGACAGGGACTGGAGATGATCGCCGAGCAGGCGGCGCGGACGCCAAAAGGACAGTGGGTGCGCGTGATCGGTGGCTGGTCGCCCTACCAGTTCGAAGAAAAGCGGTTTCCCACGATAGCAGAACTGAATGCCGCTGCTCCGGATCATCCGGTGTTTGTGCTCTTCTTGTACAGTCGCGGTTTTCTCAACCGTGCCGGCATGGACGCTTTGGGTATCACCGCGGCTACCGAGGCACCGCCAGGTTCTTACTATGAGCGCGGTGCCAATGGCGAATTGACAGGCGTGTTGGTCGCGGATCCCAGCCCCGTTATCCTGTATCAAACCATTGTAAAGCTGCCGCAACTCTCGGCTGCGGACCAGGTCAATTCTTCACGGCAGTTTTACCGGGAACTGAACCGCTTCGGGCTAACCTCGGCGATAGATGCCGGCGGCGGCGGTCACGGATTCCCGCTCGATTATGCAGGCTCAGCGCAGCTGGCCGCGACGGGCGAGCTGCCACTGCGTGTGTCCAACTACCTGTTTCCGCAAAGTCGCCGGGCCGCGAACTGCAAGAGTTTCGCGACTGGATGACGATTGCGGTGCCCGGCGAGAATACACATACCGGTCTCGAACATGGCTTTGAGATTGAGGGAGGCGGAGAGTTTCTGGTGTGGTCGGCCGGTGACTATGAGATTTTGATGTCGGCGAAGCCTATCCAGGGGAAGGAGATGGCAAGAAGAGTTGACCGCAGTTGCAACGTTGCTGGTAAAGAATTGCTGGCCGTTTCGCATTCATGACCACCTATAACGAGTCTATCACTCGCATACTCAATGTCCTGGAGAAGATCAACCGGGAGATACCGTTTGATGGCCTGCGTTGGGCGATCGATCATGCTGAAACTGTCACGCCACAAAATATCCAGCGTATCAAGGCGCTGGGCGGAGGTGTTGCGATACAGAGCCGGCTGGCATTCGCGGGCGAGTACTTTCAGCAACGCTACGGCGAAGTCGCTGCAGAAGATGCGCCGCCGTTGCGGGAACTTCTGGAATCCGGCGTGCCGCTGGGTGCAGGTTCAGATGCAACGCGCGTATCGAATTACAATCCATGGACGGCCCTGCACTGGATGGTGACGGGCCAAAAGCATCGGTGGAACGCAACTGCTGAATCAGGACAACCGGCTCACGCGGGCAGAGGCCCTGCGGCTTTACACACTCGGCAGTTCATGGTTTTCCGGCGAGGAAGCGCGCAAGGGGCGCATCGCGCCAGGTCAATTCGCAGATCTTGCCTTGCTCAGTGAAGATTACTTCGAGGTTCCAGCCGATCGTATCGACACGATAGAATCATTGCTGACGCTTGTCGGTGGCCGCCCCGTATATGCTGCAGGCGACTACCAGTCACTGGCGCCGGCTGCGCTGCCCGTATCACCGACCTGGTCCCCCGTGACCCGATTTGGAGGTCATTGGCGGGCCCATTGAGAGCAGATTTTGCTGGCGAGGTATGATTCCAGCGAACTGCTGGGGATGAATAAACAACCGGAAGGCGCAGAAAACATGAGTTACTTTCACCACAGACGAAACACCCTGCGCAAAACAGGCAGGAGCTGTAATGTTGATCATCGAGCCGCGACCCACCGACCTCGGGGAATTCAAGGTGCGCCGGGCGTTGCCGTCCCGTGAACGTCGCATGGTCGGCCCCTTCGTGTTCTTTGATCACATGGGTCCGGCACAATTTCCGCCTGGGCAAGGCATCGCCGTGCGGCCCCATCCTCATATCGGCATCGCGACGATTACCTACCTGTTCGAGGGTGAGATCATGCACCGCGACAGCCTGGGGGTGGAGCAGGCGATTCAAGCCGGCGCGGTGAACCTGATGGTGGCCGGTCGCGGCATTGTGCATTCTGAACGTGCCGGCGCGGACGTCGACCAGTTATCGCATCTGCACGGCATCCAGAGCTGGATCGCTCTGCCGGTGGCGGAGCAGGAATGCGCGCCAGCATTTACGCATTATAGTGCGGCGGAACTGCCTGAACTGGAGCGTGGTGGAGCGCGCATTCGCATCATCATGGGTTCGGCCTATGGTGAGCGCTCTCCCGTGCAGACGTTCTCAGAGACGCTGTACCTCGATTGTACCTTCAACGCGGACGCAGAGCTGATGCTACCCGATGATGTTGAGGAGCTGGCTTTCTACGTGGTCTCTGGCTCCGTAACTGCCGGTGATCAAACTATAGCGACAGGCGTGATGGCGGTGGCGTCCCCAGGCAGCCCCATAGTCCTGCGAGCACTGTTCGACAGCCGCGTCGTGGTGATCGGCGGCACCAATATCGGGCCGCGACACCTCTACTGGAACTTCGTTTCCGACACGCTTGAGCGCATTGAGCAGGCCAAGCGGGACTGGCGTGATGGTAATTTCCCGGGCGTGCCCGGAGATCCTGAATTTATTCCACTACCCGACTGAATGGAGAAGCGCATGAACCGAGATGCCAGCCCCGACCACCCAATCCACGAGTTACTTATCAAGCGACACAGTCCCTATGCGTTTGACCCGGCGCGGCCGGTGGACGCCGCGACCGTAAATGCCCTGTTCGAAGCGGCGCGCTGGACCATGTCGTCCTATAACGCGCAGCCGTGGCGCTACATCGTCGGCATCAGGGACGACGGCACCGCGACCTGGCAACAAGTGCATGACTGCTTGGTGGAGGGCAACCAGCCGTGGGCAAAAAACGCACCGGTACTGGTGCTGGGTCTGGTCAAGACGACCTTTGACCACAACGGCAAACCCAACAGCGCCGCCGAGCACGACCTCGGCGCGGCGTCGGCTTTCCTGACGCTGGAAGCGGTGTCGCGCGGATTGTGTGTGCACCAGATGATCGGTATCGATCCGGACAAGGTCATCGCGACCTTTGCGCCGGGGCCGCACATCAAGCCCCTGACGGCGCTGGCGATAGGGTATCAGGGAAGCCAGAGCACATACCCGAGGCTTATGCGGCGCGCGATGGGAAGCCGCGAGAGCGCCTGGCGCAGAGCGAATTCCTGTTGTAGTTCGCAGTTGCAGTCGCGCGGCGTCGTGTCAGGGGTACCGGGGGGCACTAAAATGTTGAACGGGCAACGGATTGGTGTCGTCTTTGTGTTCCGCATCCGGTTGTGATGTTTAGGCGCGTCAGTAGTGATACCGAAACTGTGCAATTAGCAATGTTTGTCAGTCTATAAACGATTCTTGTGCTGCGTCGTTTATGCGCCGTGACCCGTACGCCTGAAAGTGCGTGTTTAAGTGGCTCCGGTTTGCCAATGCCCTCGAACGGGTCGTTCGCGTAATATCTTTTACCAGCAGGTTGATAGCGGTTTGAGTATTTTTTTTCTTGTTTTATCGGTCATTTTATGCATTAACAGTATAACGTAGATAGTGCATCCCATATGGCGTTTTTCCGCAGAAAATAAGGCTTCACTCAGCCAGTTCGCGTTCCGCGCCTCTACCTTCCTCCAGCTCTTTACGACGAGCCTCCAGCAGGCGGCGCATGTTTTTGTGGGCCCCTGAGCAGATGAGGCTGTTTCTTCAAGCGACTGGTAGTCCTCCATCGACATCATAACCACGTAGCGCCCTCTCCTTTGCGGGTAATCGCGACAGGTGCATGGGTCGTTGCAAACTCTGCTCCTTGATGGTTTTAGCCAGGTTAACTTCTGGCCGAGGTGATAGCGTTTATGCTTTTTTTCCATTATTTTTATTCCGTACATGGTGACATAAAGAACGTACGTACATGGTAACGTCTGCAGCGCAAGATCGTCAACGTCGGCGACCCGCTGTAGTTAGGGTCATCATCGCTTAACTGGTGACGCCCTTCGGCGCCTGCTGCTCCATGAAGCCGAACATGTAGCCGGCGACGCGGCGCATCTGGATCTCCTCCGCGCCCTCGGTGATGCGGTAGCGGCGGTGGTGGCGGTAGATGTGCTCGAACGGCTTGTGGCGCGAGTAGCCCAGCCCGCCGTGCACCTGCATGGCCCGGTCGGCGGCCTCGCAGCACAGGCGGTTGGCCCAGTAGTTGCACATCGAGACCTTGTCGGACACGGAGAACGCGCCGTAGGTGTCCATCTGCCACGCGGTCTTGTGGATCAGCGCGCGCAGCATCTCGCACTGCGTCTGCAGCTCGACGAGCGGGAACTGGATGCCCTGGTTGGTGGACAGCGGCTTGCCGAACGGCTTGCGCTGCTTCGCGTACTTGACCGACTCGTTGATGCAGTACTGCGCCGCGCCGAGGGTGGACGCCGCCTGGCGGATGCGGTTCTCGTTGAAGAAGTGCTGCACCACCTGCAGCGCCCTGCCCTCGCCGCCGAAGATGCTGCTGTCGGGCACCCGCACGTTGGTGAACGACACGCGGCCGTGGTCGGTCGGCATGTTGAAGGTCCAGAGCATCTCCTCGATCTTGAAGCCCGGCGCGTCCGTCGGCACGAGGAACGCGGTGATGCCCGCCCGTCGCCCGCCTTGCCGCTGGTGCGCGCGAAGATCAGGGTAGCTGGCGCTGTGGATGCCGGTGTTCCAGGTCTTCTCGCCGTTGATGACCCACTCGTCGCCGCTCGCGCACGCGCGCGGTCTCCATGTGGGTGGCGTCGGAGCCGTGGGCGGGCTCGGTGATGCCGAACGCGAAATCGCGGCGACCTTCCGACAGGTCGTCGATCCACTCGGCCTTCTGCTCCTCGGTGCCGTAGTGCAGCATCAGCAGCAGGCCGACGTTGTTGCCGACGATGGAGTGCTCGTTCTGCAGGTCGTTGTGCAGGCCCAGGCCCTTGCGCGGCGAGGTGCTCGCGGATGATCGCCATGCCGAGGTTGGTGCCGTCCTTGCCGCCGTACTCTTGGGCGAGGCGAACCGGAAGTGGCCGGCGGCATCGGCCCGGCGCTTGGCCTCCAGCAGCAGCGCTTCCCACTGCTCGTTGGGCAGGCCGCCGCGCTCCCAGTCGGTGCGCGCGTCTTCGCGCCGGTGATCGAAGAAGCGGATGTTGTCGTCCTGCATCTGCAGCGGCTTGATCTGCGCCTCGATGAACTCGTCGAGTTCCTGCAGGTAATTGGCCAGGTGTTCAGGAATATCAAAATTCATCATGGCCTGGTTCTCCACATTGGGGGTCAGCGTGTGCGCCGCGTGGGCGCGCAGGCCGGTGCCAGTCGTCGGGTCAGAAAGTATAACGCGCCTGCAGGGCGATAGTGCGCGGACGATTCAGGCTGCCGATGGTGGTCGATCCATAGGGCACCGTAGTGCCGCCGAATGCCGGGTAATCAAACGTGAACGAGGTAGCCTGATCGAGCAGGTTGCGGCCCAGGATGGCCAACTCCCAGATATCGTCGGCCGAGGCCAGCGCGAGGCGCAGGTCGAACAGGGTGAGCGGGCCATCGCGCCCTCGCTCGTCCCGCTGCATGTACTGCGTGTCGCGGTAGTTCAACGCGCTATCCAGACGCCACTCCAGGGCCGCGCTTTGCCAGGGATACACATACGTGGCGTTCAGCGCGAAAGCCCACTTCGGCGAATAGGGCAGGCGCGTGTCGGTATCCGTCTGGCGCGCATCGGCGTAGGTAGCACTGGCGCCCAGCGCCAGCGCTATCGGTGACGGCCCAACGCCCTTCAAATTCCAGTCCCTGGGATTCGGCCGGTACGGTTTCAGTGATAAAGGCAGTGCCGGTAAAGGAGATGATCTGGAAGTTCTGGATTTCCGTGTAAAACAGCGAAGCGTTCAGCATGGCGGCGCCCCCGGCGAGCAGGGATTTTATGCCCAGTTCAGTCGTGTCGGCTTCCTCGGTGTCGTACTCCGCATCCTCGGGGAGCGCCACTTCCGTGGTAAAGCCCCCGCTCTTACTGCCACGCGCCCAGGACAAGTACATCGTCGCGCTTTCGGCGATGCTGTACTGCACATTGATTGATCCATCGACGTTATCTTCGGAGCGGTTGAGGTCGGTTGGCGGGACTTCGGGGTAAAGCAGATCCGCCAGTATGTCCGAGACCGGCCCGGCAGAGCGGGTGCGTTCGCGTTCCCAGGTCGCACTTTTTTCCTCATCGGTGTAGCGCAGGCCCAGCGTGGCGCGCCAGCGCTCGGCCAGTGCAAGATTGACCTGCCCGAAGGGCGACCACACCTGCGTATCCTGCTCGTAGTTCAGTTGGTTGGCGCCATCCAGCGGCAGACCGCCAAGCAGATACGGCGGCGGGAAGCTGGCATCGAGTGATGGAGGAATAATGCATGTCGGCGTAGAGGTAAAACAGGCCGGCGACGTAGTCAAGGCGCTGTCCTGCCGGTGAGGTCAGGCGAAATTCCTGGCTGAACTGCTCATTATCGCTGTCATAGGATGTGGTGAGATAGTCCACCGACAGAAAGTCGGAGTCGGTCAGGCGCTGGTTGTCGTACGAGCTCCAGCCGGACAGCGCGGTGAAAAGATACTCGCCGACACGTCTGTTCGTACTCGGCGATGGCGCGTTGTGAATCCTGCTTATCGTCGGCGTCCCGTTGTCAGCGTGGGACGTCCAGGCATTCTTGGTCCGGTCGATGTCGATGTTGGCGGTGGGATCCAAGCCGGCGATGAAGCCCTCCGCGTCGTTGTCCGGCTGGAAGGTATCGCCCTGGATATTGAGGTCGTCGTACTGGTACAAGAGCAGCAAGGTGCTCTCGTCGGCAACGTCAAATTGCGCGCTGGCGCGGCCCGTGGACTGGTTGCGTTGCGGTACTTCGTTGCCGGTGGTTTCATTGTCGACATAGCCCTGTTCACTGACATTGTTGAAGGCGAGGCGGTAGTTGCCGAAGTCAGTGGGAATGTCCACGGCGCCATTGGCGTAACGGCTGCCGAACTCGGACTCGTAATCGCCCTGCACGTAGCCCGCCAATTCGTCGCCCGGGCGGCGGGAAACAATGCTGACGGCGCCGAGGCTGGTGTTTTTACCCAGCAGGGCGGTCTGCGAACCCTTGATGACCTCGACCCGCTCCAGATCGAACAGCGAAGCCTGGAACTCGCGGATGCGCCCGGCCCAGACGCCATCGATGAACAGGCCGACGGACTGATCCAGGCTTTCGCCGCCGGCACCGGTACCCAGGCCGCGCACCGTCACCTGCGACAGGTTCTGCGGCGTCTCCTGGATGACCAGGCCGGGCACGCTGGAAGCCAGGTCATTGGTATCGCGAATACTGAAACGGTCGAGCATGGCCCCGTTCACCACGTTAATGGTAATCGGGATGTCCTGCACGTTTTCATCGCGTTTTTGTGCCGTGACAATGATCTCCTCCAGTGCGGCCTCGGCGGCTTGCGCGCCGACAGCGGCGCAAAGTAACAGGGTAGTCCAGCGGGCGCGCCTTGCAAGGCCGGGGTGATTAGCCATAGGCAAATCCTTCGGAGTTAATGGAACTGGATATCGGGTATTCAAACCGGTTTGGTGACAGCCAGGTAAAAAACCAGCGGCACAAACACAATGATCAGAGGCGTACTTACCCGGAAAAATTGCCAATGGAACCGGGTCATGGCCTCGTAGCGCGCAGTGTTGCCCGTGGCGCGAATTTTCTGTCTTGTTACCGCCCAAATGGGAAATGTAATAATCAATGATCTCCACCGGGACGAAAATGATGAGCACAATGCCCAGCTTCAGGCTGAGCCAGTTGAGGCCCTGCCAGGACCACCCGGCCAGCCACACCATGAGCAAGCCGCTTAGCAGCACCAGCGGGAACGCGACATGCTCCAGCACGGCGCCCTGGTCAAAACGTTCCATGAACTCATTGCGCCGCGCGATGGCGGCACCATTGTCCGGCTCCCGTTGCCAGGCGCGGAAGGCGGGTACGATGAAATTGCGATAGGCTACTGCCGTGCTGAAGGACCACATGGCAACCGTGAACAGGTGAATAAACTTTACCTGCAGGTACCAGGGCATGAGCAGGGTGCGCAGTTCTTCCAGAAAAAATCCTTCCAGTTATTGTTCTGATGGCGCGGGCACTTTTCCAGAGGGATCCAAAGTAGTACACGCCCCGTGGGATAGTCAAGGACGCCGGCTGCCCAGTCTGCGCCGGCTCCGGGGGTATGCCGTCACAGACAGCGGTTCCAACTTGCAACTGCGCACCCTATAATCGGGGATATCATAAAACCCGGCGTGGTGGTTGCTTCCGGGAATTCAGGGGAGTAGGTGGTGCCGGCCCAGTGGCTAAGTCATACCAGTGAGTTGTCCGGGCGCGTGGGCGCTGCCGTGGCGGCGGCATTGCACACGATGGCCCAGCCTGCCAATCTGCGTCGGTTGCGCCTGGTCCTCCTGGGTCTGCTGGCAGTGTGGGGAGTGCTGGCACTGACCAGACTCCTGTGGGCGTTGGTGCCTGTCGCCGAACCCGCTGTCGGCGCACCCCCCAAGGTTATCAATCCTGTGTCCATTGGCCGTTCCTCGGCAGCTGCAGCGCCGGTTGATATTGACCGCATGGTGGCCTGGCATCTGTTCGGCGAAGCCGGTGCGACAGCCCCGCTGGTTACCGAACCGGATACAGCGGCACAGGCCAATGCCCGGGCGGGTATAGAGGACGGTGCCCAGCAAACCCGGCTGCAACTCAAGTTGGCTGGTATAGTGGCATCCACCGAGGACGGTCTGGGGCACGCCATCATCGAATACCAGAATCAGCAGGCTGTTTATGCGGTTGATGACAAGTTGCCGGTGCCGGGCCAGGTGAAGCTGGCCAAGGTAATGCCGCAACAGGTCGTACTGGACAATAGCGGGACCTACGAATTGCTGGTGTTATTTGATGAATCCAGTCTGGGCAGCTCGACGCCAGCCACCGCCCGCCCCGTCCGCCGCGCCCCCCGCAGCCAGCGCGCAGGTCGACAAGCGCACTGATAGCGCGACAACCAGCCTGGCCCAGAGTTATCGGGAGCGGCTTTACCAGAACCCGCAGTCGCTGGCGGAAGTGGTCAACGTCAGCGCGGTGCGTGAGGGTGCGGCCTTGCTGGGCTACCGGTTGAACCCGGGCAAGGATCAGGAACAATTTGCGCAATTGGGTTTCAAAGCAGGTGACCTGGTAACCTCGGTCAATGGTGTCAGTCTCGATAACCCCGCCAACACCATGGTGCTGTACAATAGCATGCGCGAAGCGGGAGAGGTCGTATTTGAGTTACAGCGCGAGGGTCAGCCACTGACTCTTAGTGTGAACCTCGACAGCGCGGCTGCTCAGTGAACAATGCATAAGGATAACGTGTCAGTGAAAGCCTCAACCCGGTTCCCTCCCGTCGCCGCGCTGGCATTGCTGCTTGCTCTGTTGCTGGGTAGCGTGCCGCTGTCCGCGCAGGATTACACGGTCAACCTGAAAGACACCGATATCCAGGAGCTGATCAAATTTGTGGCGGATGCCACCGGCAAGACCATTGTGGTCGATCCCTCGGTCAAGGGCAAAGTCAGGGTGGTCTCCTCGAATCCCGTGTCGGCCCCCGAGTTGTATCAGCTATTCCTGTCGATTCTGGAAGTACACGGCTTCACCGCGGTGCTCTCCGGCGATGTAGTGCGTGTGATACAGAACAAGGATGCCCGCTCGGCCCCGGTTGGCGTCAAGGACGACAGAGCCGCCGTAACCACTGACGAGTATGTCACTGCGGTTATCCGGCTGGATAACATATCGGCCGCCAAGTTGATCCCCGTCCTGCGGCCGCTGGTGCCGCAGCAGGCGCATATGGCTGCCTATGCGCCCAGTAACGCAATCATTATTTCCGATATTTCCTCTAACATCGACAAGATCCGCGACATTATCGAGCGCATGGATAAAACCGCAGTACAGCAGACGGATATCATCAAGTTGCGTTATGCGGTGGCGGCGGACGTGGTGAAGATGCTGGACCAGCTCAACAAGTCCGAGGCCAAGGCGGCCGGCGGGGAGCAGGAGACACTGCTGGTGGCGGACGAACGCACCAACAGCGTGCTGGTCAGTGGCGATGAGCTGGAGCGGGCCCGGATGCGCAAACTGGTCGATCATCTTGATACTCCCCTGGAGCAAAGCGGTAACGTCAAGGTGATCTACCTGGAGTACGCCGATGCCAAGGATGTCGCCGAGGTGCTGACCAAGGTCATGAAAAATATCGTTGAGATGGACACCTCCGAGGGCGCCAAGCCGGCAGGCGGCTCGGGATCATCCACCATCGAGGCCGATGAGGGCACCAACGCGCTGATCATTACCGCCGATACCGGATGAGATGGCCGCCCTGGAGGCGGTGATTGCGTCGCCTGGACATTCGCCGGGCACAGGTATTGGTGGAGGCCATCATCGTGGAAATGGAAGTCATTGATGGCCAGGACCTGGGCCTGCAGTGGCTGTTCGCCTCGAGTGACGGCGCCTTTGGCAGCAATATCAATGCCGATGACGCGCGGGCGCGCAATATCGCCGAGGCAGTGCTGCCGCCGGAACGATGACGATGGCGAATCCGACGAGGACTTCAGTCTTGGCACCCTGGCCGGCGCCCTGGCGTCCACCCCGGGCCTGTCGCTGGGCTGGGGCCAGCTGGATGATAATTTGAACATGGCGGTGATTCTCAGTGCGCTCAAGGAAACGAAGAATGCCAATATCCTGTCCACGCCCAGCCTGCTGACGCTGGACAACCAGGAGGCCTTCATCACCGTGGGCCAGAACGTGCCGTTCGTCACCGGCTCCTTCACCAATACCGGCGGCGGTGGCGACGGCGCGCAAAACCCGTTCCAGACCATTGAGCGGGAGAATGTGGGTATTACCCTGACCGTGACCCCGCATATCAACGAAGGCGATGCGATCGTGCTGGATATCGAGCAGGAGGTCTCCAGCCTCAGCGGCCTGTCGGTCACGCAAACGGCATCGGACATCATCACCAACGAGCGCAAGATCCAGACCAAGGTGCTGGCGGTGGACGGTCGCGTGGTGGTGCTGGGCGGCCTGATCAAGGACGACGTGCAGGATGCGCAGCAGAAGATGCCGCTGCTGGGGGATATTCCCTATCTGGGCAGACTGTTCCGCTCCGACGCGGAGAAGGTGACCAAATCCAATTTGATGGTGTTTATCCGCACCACGATTATCCGCGACAACCAGCAACTGGCCGGTGCCACTGCCCAGAAGTATCGCTACATTCGCGACCAGCAGGCGCTGCGCAGGAGAAGGGGTTGACGTATCTGGACGACGCCAGCCTGCCATTGATGCCGGAGTGGGAAGAGCAATTAAAGCAGTTGGATACCATCAAGGCGTCCGGTGCTGCAGTCGAGCTTCGACGACACCCGGCGCGCCGGCACCTGCGGTATACGGTCGATGATCGCGCACGCTGAGCGCTGTGGACGCAGTCATCACGAGCGCTGCAGCAACAAGGCCCAGCCTGCCCTTTACCTTTGCCCAGCAGCATGGCGTGCTGTTGGATGCCGATGAACATGGCGCTCCCGTGGTGGTGCATACGGGGCAGCCGCGGGTGCAGGTGCTGACCGAGTTGCGCCGTTTCCTGGGAGCGGCCTTTACCCTGCAGGGCGTGGCGGAGAGTGATTTCAAGCGGCGCCTGACGCTGGCCTATCAGCGCAGCAACAACGAGGCCGTGCAGATGGCCGAGGACATCGGTGCCGATGTCGATCTCAGTCGCCTGGCGGATGAAATCCCCGAGTCGGGCGACCTGATGGACACGCAGGACGATGCGCCCATCATCCGCCTGATCAACGCAATATTGTCACAGGCGGTGCGCGAGCAGGCGTCGGACATTCATATCGAGACGTTCGAGGATCGGCTCAGCGTGCGCTATCGCATCGATGGGGTACTGGCGGAAGTGCTGTCGCCCAAGCGCATGCTGGCGCCGTTGCTGGTGTCACGTTTAAAGGTGATGGCCAGGCTCGATATCGCCGAGAAGCGCGTGCCGCAGGACGGCAGGATTTCAGTGAAGATCGCCGGGCATGCGGTGGACATCCGCATGTCGACCATTCCCTCCGCCCACGGCGAGCGGGTGGTGCTGCGGCTGCTGGACACGGCGGCGGGGCAATTGCAGCTGCCGCAGTTGGCCATGAACGAGCAGGTGTTGGCCGCCTATAAAAAACACCTGCACAGCCCGCACGGCATCATCCTGGTAACCGGTCCCACCGGTTCGGGTAAAACCACCACACTGTATGCCGGGCTGGCGGAAATCAACGAGACATCGCGCAACATTCTCACCATCGAGGATCCCGTCGAATACATGTTGCCGGGCATCGGCCAGACCCAGGTGAATCCCAAGGTCGACATGACGTTTGCCCGTGGCTTGCGGGCTATCCTGCGCCAGGACCCGGACGTGGTGATGGTGGGTGAGATTCGCGATCTGGAGACGGCGGAAATTGCAGTGCAGGCATCGCTTACCGGTCACCTGGTGTTGTCCACGCTGCACACTAATACGGCGATCGGCGCCATCACCCGCTTGAAGGACATGGGCATCGAACCCTTTTTGTTATCCTCCAGCCTGGTGGCCGTGATGTCGCAGCGTCTGGTGCGCCTGCTGTGCAACGACTGCAAGGAACAGGTGGCGCCCAATCCGGCCGAGCGCGAGTTATTGCGACTGGATGCTGCGGTGCATGACGCGAGCGTATATCACGCCAAGGGTTGCGAACGCTGCAAATACACCGGCTATCGCGGTCGTACGGGTATCTATGAAATCATCGAGATCGATGACGCCATGCGCCAGATGATCTACGAGAACGCCAATGAGCAGGATATCCTGAAAGTCGCGCGTCTGAAATATCCAGGGATAGAGAGCGACGGGCGGCGCCGTATACTGGCGGGCGAGACCAGTATCGAGGAAGTCATGCGCGTGACTTCCATCGCCTGATCGCCGATGGTTGACGTGTGACTGCGTATCGCTACCGGGCGCTTAACTCCAGCGGGAAACTCGTCAAGGGTGTGCTCGAGGGTGACTCCGAGCGGCAGATACGCGCCCAGTTACGCGGCCAGGATCTGCGCCCCGTGGAAGTCGACGTGGCCAACAAGGCGGAATCCGGCAAATCCAGTTGGCGTCCCTCATTAGTATTGTCCCGTGTCAGCGTCGGTGACCTGGCGTTGATCACGCGCCAACTGGCCACTCTGGTGGAGGCTAACCTGCCGCTGGATGAGGCCCTGCAGGCGGCCGCCGAACAGAGCCGCAGCACCGGCATCAAGGGCATGCTGTTACAGGTGCGTTCACGGGTGGCCGAGGGCCACACCCTGGCCTATGCCATGGGCGAGTTTCCCCGGGTGTTCAATGAAATGTATCGTGCGATGGTCAACGCCGGTGAACACGCAGGCTATCTGGGCCCGGTATTGCAGCAGCTGGCGGATTACACGGAGCAGCGCCAGTACACCGGCCAGAAACTGAAAATGGCCATGATCTATCCCTTTATCCTGGTCGGGGTGGCGATTGCCGTGGTGCTGCTGTTGTTGATTTTCGTGGTGCCGGAACTGGTGGGCATCTTCGCGCATAGCCATCGCGAGCTGCCGGCGCTGACGCGCGGCCTCATCGCCACCAGTGATTTTTTCCAGCACTACGGACTCTAGCTGGTGCTGGGAGTGGCGGTGCTGTTTTTCCTGTTCCGGCGCCTGCTGCGCGAGCCGCGGCGCAGGAAGCGCTGGCATCGCGCGCTGCTGCGTGTGCCTGGCATATCACGGGTGCTGATTGCCATGGATACTGCCCGCTTTGCATCCACACTGAGTATTCTGATGGCCAGTGGTGTGCCATTGCTGCAGTCGCTGCGTATCGCCGGACAGGTGTTGACCAACCTGGTACTGCGCGAGGACAGTGAAGCGGTGGCGGGGCGCGTACAGGAGGGCAGCAGCCTGAACCGGGCATTGCGGGAAAGTGGCCGTTTCCCGCCCATGATGGTACACATGGTGGCCAGTGGCGAGGCCAGCGGCGAGCTGGAAACCATGCTGGAACGCTCGGCGACCAACCAGGAGCGCGAGCTGGAAATGACCATGGGTACCATGATGAGTTTGTTTGAACCACTGATGGTAGTGTTTATGGGAGGCATGGTCCTGACCATCGTCCTCGCCATCCTGCTGCCCATTTTCGATCTCAATACAATGGTGAAGTAAACGATGAAAACGAGAAACAATGCGGGCTTCTCCCTGGTGGAGATCCTGGTAGTGCTGGTGATCATGGGCCTGCTGATCAGTGTGGTGGCGCCCACCGTGCTCAACCGGGCGGACGAGGCCCGGGTGGGCAAGGTGCTGGCGGATTTCAAGAATATAGAGACCGCCCTGAAGATCTACCGGCTGGATAACTACGTCTACCCGACCACCGAGCAGGGCCTGGAGGCGCTGGTTGAAGCCAGCACCCTGGATCCCGAGCCGCGCAACTTCAAAGAGGGCGGCTATCTGGAGGAAGTACCACTCGATCCCTGGGGTCGGCCCTATCTCTACATGAGTCCCGGCGAGCATGGGGAAGTGGATATCTATTCGCTGGGTGCAGATGGCCTGGCCGGCGGCGAGGACCAGAGCCTCGACATCGGCAACTGGAAGGACAAGACGAGGACTGATAACTGATGCCTGACTCGTCCGTGGTGTTAGCCGGCAAGCCGGTGCACGCCACGGCGTCCCGGCGCCAGCGCGGTTTCAGTCTGCTGGAATTGCTCGTTGCCCTGATGGTCATCGTGCTGGTCACCACTATGGTGAACCTTACCGTCAGTTCTGGCGGACAGGACATACAACTGGAATCGATGGTGCGCAATCTGGCGGATGTCGGGAGCTACGCGCTGGATGAAGCGCAGATGACCGGGGTGGACTACGGCTTGTTGATAGAGGAGGAGCAGGCGGCAGGAGAGACAAGTTACAGTTATCGGTGGCTGGAGCGCTACATCGACCGCAGCGGAACATCGAGGAATGGCGTGAACCGGCCAGCGGCAAGGAGGTATTTGCGCGGCAGCAGCCTGCCGCCGGGTATCGCGCTGGAGCTGGAGCTGGAGGATGCGCCAGTGGTCGAGCTGTCACTGGACGACGAGCAGGACGAGGAGGAAAAGATCGCCCCCCAGGTGGTTTTCTATGCCAGTGGCGAAACGACGGTGGGCGCGATCAATGTGCGCCAGCTCTCTGATGGCGAGTTGCTCTGGCGCATCCAGTGGGACTTGTTCGGTCGTTTCGATGTGTTGCGCCGGGGCGTGGCTGATGAGGAAGAGGAACAGGAAAGCTAGTGCGCGCCAGGGGCTTTACACTGGTGGAGGTGATGGTGGCGCTGGCGATCGTGGCGATTGCGCTGCCCGCAGTGTTGATGGCGCTGTACCAGCAGGTTGACGACACCGCCTATCTGCGCGATAAAACCATGGCCCAGATGGTGGCAGCCAACAAGCTGGCGGAGATGCGCCTGGTGATTGCCTCGACACGGGTGCTCAGCGCCGGCAAGGACACTGGCATCGCTACGACTGGCGGATCGCGAGTGGCACTGGTGGGTGGAAACCAAACCGACCGAGGCCGAGAAGTTCTTGCGCATCGAAATCCGGGTGGCGCTGGCGGAGGATCAGCAGGCGCAGCCGCTGTATATGCTGACGGCCTTTATGTCCAGTGACCTGGAGATCGACGCCGGAGGTCCCGGGTGGACAGATCCGAGCGATCCGAGGCAGAGCGAGAGCGATCGGAACAATCCGGAGGAGCACACTGACGCAGACACCAGCGCAGATGATGGGTGCCGATACCGGATCCGGCCAGGACGGCATTCCGGGCCTGAATATCCCCTCCGACCTGCCGCCGGGAGTCTCTGCCTGATGGCCTGTAGCAAACCTGCGGGTTTCACCCTGGTGGAAGTATTAATCGCGTTGGCGATTACCGCGTTCGTCTCCATGATCGCCTACACCAGCCTGTCCACCGTAATGACGGGGGTCGAGCGTCTGCGTGAAAACACTGATCGCATCTATGCGGTCAACCGCGCCTTTATGATTATTTCGCGGGACCTGCGCCAGTTTACCGACAGGCCCGTGCGCGACGAGTTCGGTGAGCTTGACCCCGCTTTCACCGGGGGGAGCTGGCGCGCTTTGCCCTGAGTTTTACCAGGACGGGATGGCACAATCCCAACGGCCATCCGCGCAGCAATTTGCAGCGTGTCAATTATCGTCTGGAGGATGATGGCCTGTGGCGGGACACTTACCCGGTACTGGACCGGATGGCAGATACGGAGCCGGACAGTGTGTTGCTGTTGGAGGGGGTGGAAACATTGCAGGTGGCGTTTCTGGGGACGCTGGAGGAACTGCAGACGCAATCCGGCAGTGCTGCACTGGATACGCGTAACTGGGCGGAAAACTGGGTGAGCGATGGCAGTGCTCCCGGCACGGCGCTGGCGCCGCCGGTCGCCGTTGAAATCCGCTTGCAGCTGCAGGAATGGGGCGAGATGAGGCGCTTGTATGCATTGCCACCGCTCTAGCCGACTGCGCAGTTACCGCGCTATGCGCCACCAGCGCGGCGCTGCCCTGATCGTGGCCATGCTGGTGTTCGCGCTGGCCACCGCACTGGTGGTGGCGATGAAGAGTGAGTTCGAGCGCTTCTACCAGCGCAGCGCCAATATCCTGTTGGAAGAGCAGGCCCAGGCCTATCTGCGCGGTGCGGAGGAACTCGCCGGTATGGCCCTGTTGGCCGATTACGACCAGGACAAAACCAAGGGACTGCCGCGGGATGACCTGCAGGAATTCTGGGCCACACCGCCGCCGCCCTACGCACTGGACGAGGGCTGGATGCGCGGCGCGCTGGAGGACCTGCAGGGGCGTTTCAATCTCAACGCTCTGGCCAAACGGGTGCAGGGCGGCCAGGGAACCGCAGCGGCCCGTTTTACGCCGGCGCAGGAACAATTTATTCGCTTGTTACAGGCCCTGGGGGAACCACAGGTGAGTGAACAGGATGCCATCCTGATCACCGAGTCCGTAAGCGACTGGCTGGATGCGGATTCCAACCCCTCGCCGGAGGGCGCCGAGGACGACTACTATGCGTCGCAGACACCCGCCTATCGTGCGGCCAATCGCACCATGTCCAGCGTCAGTGAACTGCGCGCCGTGGCCAACATGACGCCGGAAATATACCAGGCGCTGTTACCCTGGGTGACGGTCTGGCCCCAGGAGCCGAAGCTCCTGAACATCAACACGGCACCGGCAATGGTGCTGCGCAGTATCAATGCCGACAAGGATCTCAGTCCGCTCAGCGAAGGGGAGGGAGAGTCCCTGGTAGAGTATCGGGATGAAACGGGTTTCAAGGACAAGGATGATTTTCTGGCCAATCCGGTCTTTGAAGGGAGACGCGATAAAATGACCGGTATCGTGGAGTTGCTGGGGGAGCAGACCTCCTACTTTCTGTTGCAGGCGGAGGTGGAGGTTGCCGGCAGGAACATGCGCTTGTACAGTGTGCTGGATCGAAGTAATCGCAAAATCAGCGCCCTCGCCAGGGCCAGTGGCAGCTTGTAGACGGACCACGGCTGCAGAGGCGCCATACACATGGAGAAACCGGCATTGGGGAAGGGACAGTTTTGCGCGACACCGCTGTAGTACGTCTGGTTGAGGGCCGTCTGGCCTGGTACCCGCCGGGCGCCGGCGTTGAGCCGCAGTGGCTGGATGATGAAAGCGCCCGTGACAAGCTGCGCGCGACGCTGGCCCAGCGGCGCGTAAAGGTGTGCTTTGCCGTGCCCGGTGCAGATGCGCGCGTGCTCACGCTGGCGGTCGCGCCCGAGGAAAAAAAACATATCAGCAAGTCGCTGCCCTTCATGCTGGAAGAGCAGTTCGCGGCAGATGTGGAAAAACTGCATTTCGCCTTTTGCCCGCTGGAGGGCGATAACTTTGCCGTCGCCAGCACCGCGAAGGCGAAGATGGAAGAGTGGCAGTTGCTGCTCGCCGATTTCCCGGGCATTGCGCAGTGGTTGCCCGAACCGCTTCTATTGCCCTGGCAGGCGGATGAATGGTGCCTGGTGCTGGAGGCCGACAGCGCGATCATTCGTGTCGGTGCAGTGTGATGGCTTCAGCGTCGAGCGCAATCTGGTGGATGTCCTGTTGCAGGGTGTGTTGCGCGAGTCTGCACCGCCGCAGGCCGTGATCGTATATGGCAGTGACCAGATAGCCGATACCGAACTGCTGCCTGAACAATTGCGCGACCGTGTGCAGTGGCGGCGCGGCAATCTGTGCGCCGCACTGCTGCTGAGTGAGACAGGGGAGCTGAATCTCAACCTGTTACAGGGCAACTTATGCCCCACGCTTGCCGCTGGCGTCTGTGGTGGCGTCAGTGGCGCGCGGTCGCCGCAGTGTTTGCTGCAGCGTTCTTGCTGCAACTGGCCGCTGCCTATGCTGAATATCGCAGCCTGTCGGCGCAGAATCTGGCGCTGCGTGGCGCCGTGGAAGCGAGCTATCGCAGGGCGTTTCCGCAGGGCGCGGTGGTGGACGCGGAGAAGCAGTTGCGCCGCCAGCTCGATACTCTGGGAGGCACCGGGCAGGGCAGTGGTTTTATCGGCCTGATGGATCGCGTGGGCGGCGCAATTGCCGGTATGCCCGGTACCACTATCGCCAGTATCAACTACAACGACAAGGGTAACGAAATGCGCCTGAATATCGTCGCGGCAGATTTTGAAGGTGTGGAGAAATTGCGCAGCCGCATTAATGAGACTGGCCTGGAAGCGATCATGGAAAGCAGCAGCACGCAGGGCACTCGTGTCAGCGCCCGCCTGCGGGTGTCGGAGCGATCATGAAAGAGTGGTTTTCCCAGCTCAACCAACGCGAGCAGATGAGCCTGCTGGTACTGGGTGTGGCAGTGTCACTGTACCTGTTGTATATATTTGTCTGGTCACCGCTGGACACGCGACGCGAGCAACTGGCGGTGCAGAACACGGCTATCGCTGAATCGCAGGTGCGTGTCGATGCCATGGTGTCGCAGCTGTTGGAGCTGCGCGAGGGTGGTGCCCAGGCAGGAGCCAAACGCAACCTCACCTCGGTGATTAACGAGTCCACGGGTCGTTTTCAATTACCCGTCATTCGCCTGCAGCCCAACAGCCGTGGCGAAATCCAGGTGCGTGTGGAAAATGCGTCGTTTGACGACGTCCTGAAGTGGCTGCATGAGATGGAGTATGGGCAGAGCCTGCTGGTGCGCGAGGTATCAGTGACCCCGGCCAATACAGCCGGTCGTGTCAACGTCACAGTGCGCATCGCAGAGGCGGGGTGACGTGAGAAAGTCCCGCCTTGTCTGGGCCGCGGTCCTGGCCCTCCTGCTCTTTGTCAATCTTGTGGTATCCGCACCGGCGCGCCTGCTGCGCCTGGCGTTGCCGGGAGAACAACTGTTAATGCACGGCTTGGCCGGCACCGTATGGCGCGGCAGTGCCAGCAGTGTGTTGTTGCGCCTGCCCCAGGGTTATTTGCAGCTGGGCACGGTGCACTGGTCGCTGCGGCCGCTCTCACTGTTGCTGCTGGCGCCGCACCTGACGCTGCGCACCGAGTGGGGTAACCAGACCCTGGCGGGTGAACTGGTGCTGCGGGGCCAGCGCGATCTGGATGTGTTCAACCTGGAGGGTCAGTTGCCTGCAGATTTACTCGGTCGCTTCGCGCCGGTGGCGGTGGACGGTATGTTTACCCTGCAATTGGAAACGCTGCAATTGCGCGATGGCCTGCCGTACAGCACGGCCGGGCGGCTGGTATGGCAGGATGGTGGCTGGCAGTCGCCCCAGGGACTGGTGCCACTGGGCTCGTATGCGATGGATGTCCGGCAGGCGGAGGGAGAAGCTCTGGATGGACAGGTGCTTACACTGTCGGGACCGCTGCAGGCCAACGGCACGGTGCAACTGCAGGGGCGCCATTACGAGGCGGATATTCTGCTGGGTAGCGAGGGTGGTATGGACGCACAGTTGCAGCAAATGCTGTCCCTTATCGCCGTTGCCGAGGATGCGGGCTTTCGCATCAGCGTAAAGGGAGACTTCTAGGAAGTGGTACAGATCTGCTGACCGCAGTGGCACCATCATCCGCCAGAGTGACGTATAATTTTCAGTTGTAGTTATTTTGGTTACATTGGTTAGATTCACTGTGAGAGATGGGCACTATGAGTGATCCGGTTTACAAGAAATACGAGTGTGTGATCTGCGGCTACATCTACGATGAGGCGAAGGGCATACCCGAAGACGGCATTCCGCCGGGCACACTCTGGAAGGATATTCCCGAGGACTGGGAGTGTCCGGATTGCGGGATATCCAAGTCAGAATTCGACCTGTACGTGGAGTAGGAATTGAGTTCGCGCCTGGCGGCAGTGCGCGAGCTGATGGCCCGTGCGCAGTACGACGCACTGGTGGTGCCCCGGGCCGATGAGCATCTTGGCGAGTACATTCCCCTGCACAAGGAGCGCTTGCGCTGGATCAGCGGGTTCACCGGCTCTGCTGGTGTGGCGCTGGTGCTGGCGGACCGGGCGGCGATTTTCGTCGATGGCCGCTACACCGTGCAGGTGCGCGCTGAAGTTCCCCCCGAGCTGTTTGAATATCATCATCTGGTGGATGAGCCGCAGGCGCAGTGGCTGCTGCAAGCATTGCCGGCCGGTGCCCGCGTAGCCTGTGATCCGCGCCTGCACAGCTTGCAGTGGTATCGCGATACGCAGGCTGCACTGGCTGCTGCGGGCGTGGAGCTGGTCACGGATACGGACAATCTGATTGACCGCTGCTGGCAGGACCGGCCCGCGCCGGTGTGTAATCCTGCGCTGTTGCTGGACGAGGCCTTTACCGGGGAGTCCAGTCGCGCCAAACGCGAGCGCATCGCCGCTGCGATCCAGGCGCGTGGTTGTGACGCGGCGCTGATCTTTGCCCCCGATTCGGTGAGCTGGCTGCTGAATATCCGTGGCACCGACATGCCTCAGCTACCGGTCGTGCAGAGCTTTGCACTGCTGGAAGCCACTGCAGAGCTGACCTTGTTTGTCGATCCACGGCGCATTCCGGATGGATTTCACGCCCATGTGGGCGAGGGTGTGCGCGTACTGGCGGAGACGGATGTCAGTAACGCATTGGCGGCTTATGCGAACCGGCTGGTGTTGGCCGACCCGAGAAACGCGAGCGCCTGGATCCAATTGGAACTGGCGCGCGTCGGCGCAATTCTTGTCGAGGGAGAAGATCCCGCGGTCATTCCCAAGGCGTGCAAAAATGCGGTGGAATTGGCGGGTACCCGCAGCGCCCACCGGCGCGATGCGGTGGCGGAAATTCGTTTCCTGGCCTGGCTGGATGCCGAGGTGGCCGCCGGGCGACTGCACGATGAAGCGCTGCTGTCGGACAAGCTGCTCAGCCTGCGGCAACAGGGCGAGCACTTTCACGCAGTGTCTTTCAATACCATTTCCGCGGCCGGCGCCAATGCTGCCATGTGCCATTACAACCATCTCAACGGTAGGCCTGCGCGTTTGGCCATGAACAGCGTCTACCTGCTCGACAGCGGCGGCCAGTACACTGATGGCACCACTGACATTACGCGCACCGTTGCCATCGGCGATCCCGGACTTGAAGCGCGCCGCCTGTTTACGCTGGTGTTAAAAGGTCATATCGCCCTGGCGCGCGCGCGCTTTCCGCGCGGCACCACCGGCACGCAACTGGATGCGCTGGCCAGGCAGTTTTTGTGGCGCGAGGGATTTGATTATGATCACGGCACCGGTCACGGGGTAGGCGTCTTTCTCAGTGTGCACGAGGGTCCGCAGCGTATCTCCAAGCAGCACAACAGCGTGGCGCTGCAGCCGGGAATGATCGTCAGCAACGAGCCGGGCTACTACCGCGACGGAGCCTTCGGGATGCGCTGTGAAAATCTGCAGGTGGTGCGCCCCGCGCAAGCCTGCCCTGGTGAAACACCGATGCTGGAATTTGAAACGCTTACCCTGGTGCCGTTCGACACGCGACTGCTGGACACACAGCTGATGGATGCGACTGAACTTGAGTGGCTTAACAACTACCACCAGCGCGTGGCGACAACCATTGGCCCGCTGTTGCAGGGTGCGGAGGGGACTGGCTGGATCAGGCAACGCTGCCAGTAAAAATACAATAAAGGATAACAACGTGAACGAATCGTCAGCACACTCAATGGCTATATCTGGAGTCCGGCGCTAATTTACCTGTGCCTGGGCGTGGGACTCTATTTCTCGATCCGCACGCGCTTTGTGCAGGTGCGCGGATTTGGCGAGATGATTCGCCTGATGTTTGTCGGGAAGAAATCGTTCGCGGGGGTGTCCTCGTTCCAGGCCCTGACCATGTCGCTATCGGGACGTGTGGGCACCGGCAATATTGCGGGCGTGGCCACGGCCATTTCCATTGGCGGGCCGGGCGCGGTGTTCTGGATGTGGCTGGTAGCATTTCTCGGGGCGTCTACCGCCTACATCGAGTCCACGCTGGGGCAGATTTACAAGGAAAAGGACGACAAGGGCCTGTACCGCGGCGGCCCCGCGTTCTACATCGAAAAAGCGATGGGGCAAAAGTGGTATGCGATGATTTTTGCCGTGGTCACCATTATCGCCACCGGCTTTTTGCTGCCCGGCGTGCAGGCCAACAGTATTGCTGCCGGCTTCAATAACGCCTGGGGAATTTCCACCATCGTGAGTGGCGGGTGCATCGTTATCGCGCTGGGACTGATTATTTTTGGCGGCGTCAAACGCATCGCGCTGTTCGCCGAGATCGTGGTGCCGTTCATGGCGCTGGCGTACATCATCATGGCGTTGGTCATTATGGTTGTGAACTATCAGCAGGTTCCCGTGGTGTTGAGCCTGATCCTGAAAAGCGCCTTTGGCCTGGATGCCGGGTTTGGCGCTGTGATTGGTCTGGCGGTGCAGTGGGGTGTCAAGCGCGGCGTGTATTCCAATGAGGCCGGGCAGGGCACCGGTCCGCATGCGGCGGCCGCCGCGGAAGTCTCGCATCCCGCCAAGCAGGGCTATGTGCAGGCATTTTCCGTTTATGTCGACACCCTGCTGGTGTGCTCGGCAACCGCCTTCATGATTCTGTGCACTGGCAAGTACAACGTTGCGCATCCGGATGGATCGATGATCATCAACAATCTGCCGGGTGTGGCGGCCGGGCCTGCCTATACGCAGGCCGCTGTGGAAACGGTGCTGCCCGGTTTTGGTGCCACCTTTGTAGCGCTGGCGCTGATGTTCTTTGCGTTCACCACGATTGTCGCGTACTACTACATGGCCGAAACCAATGTGCAGTACATCAACCGTTACACACATCGACCCTGGATCACACTGGTGCTCAGATGCATGATCATGGCATCTGTCGGCTACGGCGCGATGCGCAGTGCCACCACAGCCTGGGATCTTGGGGATATGGGTGTGGGCCTGATGGCATGGCTTAACATCATCGCCATTCTGATATTGCAACGGCCTGCACTGCTGGCGCTGCTCGACTATGAGGCGCAAAAGAAGCAGGGACTTGATCCGGTGTTCGACCCTGATAAGTTGAATATCAGGAACGCGGATTTGTGGCGCGAACTCAAGAATGAACGTCTGGATAAGTGACGTTCAGTCAGTTTTCACTAGTTCCTGTAGCATTTTCAACTCTTGCGCAATATCGTCCGGGATATGCGTGCCACCCGATCCGGTAAAGGCTACCGTTATGGATTCTTCGTATTCGGCAAAGCACTTTTTCGCAACCGGATTTTTCGGATATTCAAGCACGCACTGTTTGAGGTACAAATCCGGTAATGAGTACATTGACTGGTAATGATAGCGGCGCTCGCCGAGCGATAGCCAATAGAGAATATCCGGCTTCAGGGGTGTTGTCGGATAAGCATTCAGATATTCATACAGGACGCTGGAGACTTTTAGCGCTGCAATCACATTTCGTGGTGAATCCAGGCTGAAGTCCCCGCCTTGTTCTTCATTCAGCAGTGTTTCAGCGTACTTTCTCAAGTCGGCACCTTCTGCATCGGCAAATTCGGGATATTTTTCGTCCTGCATTTCCTCCAACGCGGCAATAAAACCTTTAATCTGCTTCTGCAATCGCGTTGGCAGTTGCTGGTTTGCGCCGTCACGTCGCAATGCGACTGAGAGACCTTGCAAGTCCCGGGCGACACGCACGTAATAGAAGATTTGCCGGTAGACGGCCGTCTCCAGGTCGTCAGTCTCGGCCTTGTTGCGCGGATACCCGGCGATCAGTTCCCCATACAATTTCATTGCATCATCGAAATTTCGAATCAAAAACAGAAATTCAGCCTCCTCAAATTGATTGGAAAGCGCCTGGGTTTGATTCAAGGTCATGAACCGGGTAGACACCGCCGGTAACTGCGTATGGCAGGACATGCACACGCCCAGTGTCGATCTCAAAGTGCCCAGTGCGTAGTCCTTATTGCCTGTGCTAAAAACGTTTTCAACCTGTTCGAGTTGTTGGGTCAATACATTTGCTGAAACCTGGAAGCCTGTCTTGTTGATTCTCTCCTCGTGATTCACCTCATTGCTGAGGGCGACCATTTTTTTCAGGGCGTCGGCTATTTGAGCGGAGTTTGCAGGATCGCTAAAACTGGATTCGGAGGCAATGAATGGCTTTAGAATGAATACCTGCTGCAACATCTGATCCATGACTGCCTTGACTTCGGCCCGTGCCGCGCCGGCAAACACAAGGACCATCAATAGCAATAAAAATCGTTTCATCTAGTTCGCCCCGCTGGGAATATCCTGGAATGCCATGCCCTTGTCGGCGCGCGGTTCCTGCGGTAAACCCAGCACCTGCTCCGCCAGAATATTGCGCATGATCTCGTCGGTGCCGCCCGCCAGGCGCACACCGGGCGCAAATAATACCGACTGCTGGAAGTGGGCCCGTTGTGGGCTCAGGGTGTCATCCTCGATGATACCGGCGGGGCCCAGCAGCTGACAGACGAAATTGGCTATCTCCTGGTTCATCACGGCGCCGACCAGTTTGCCCAGCGACGCCTCCGCGCCGGCAATGCCGCCTTTGGCCACGGCGGTGATCATGCGTTTGTTGGCGGCCTGCAGGCCCGCGTACTGGCTGTACCAGGTTGCCAGTCTCTCGCGCACGATCGGGTCATCGGCAATTGGCTGTCCGTTCAATTCCAGCGATTTCACCAGATCCAGGAACTGGGGAAAGCCCGTGGGCTGGATGCCGCTGATCGCCAGGCGTTCGCTCATTAATACGGTGAGCGCGCCGGTCCAGCCGCCGCCGACCTCACCGAGGCGGTAGGCGTCCGGTACAATCGCATCGTTGAAAAAGACCTCGTTGAAGTGGGTGCCGCCGTCCATTTGCTTGATGGGACGCACCTCGACGCCGCTCTGGCGCATGTCGATCATAAACATTGTGAGGCCGCGATACTTGGAGACAGTAGGGTCGGTGCGGGTCAGCACCACGCCGTAGTCCGAGTACTGTGCACCTGAAGTCCAGATCTTCTGGCCGTTGATTTTCCAGTTGTCGCCGTGGCGCTCGGCGCGGGTGCGCAGGCCGGCCACATCGGACCCGGCGCCGGGTTCGCTGAACAACTGGCACCACACGTCTTCCGCGCTGGCCATGCGCGGCAGCAGTTCACGCTTGGCCGCTTCGTTGGCAAAATGCATGATGGCCGGACCGCAGTTGCCGATGCCGATGACAAATTGGGCGTCGCGTGTTTTGTAGTCCTGCACTTCCTGCGCCCATACCACATCGTGCAGCGAGGTCAATCCCGCGCCACCGTACTCCTTTGGCCAGGTCAGGCAGGCGAAGCCGGCCTCGGCCTTTTTCCGATACCACTCCTTGGCCTCCAGGAACGCTGCTTCGCCTTCCATGCCCATGTGCAGTTTATCGGTGCGCCGCTGCGCATTCGCTGCCAGCCAGACTTTTACAGCGCTGCGAAAGGCAGCCAGCTCCGGGGTGTCTTTAAAATCCATGGCGTTTTCCTCAGGCGGTCTGTAGCAGGCGTTGAGTGAGGTGTTCTTTCCACTGTGGCTGGGTGCCGATCAGCCCCGACAGCAGCTGCGCGCGGCGATAGTACAGGTGGCAGTCAAACTCCCAGGTAAAACCCATGCCGCCGTGGACCTGGATATTCTCCTTGCTGATCAGGTAGTAGGCATCGGTGGCGCTGACTCTGGCGGTAGCGGCGGCCAGCGGCAGATCGGGTGCATCGCTGGACAGCGCACAGGCGCCGTAATAGGCGTTGGCGCGGGCCAGTTCCAGTGCCACGTACATGTCGGCGAATTTGTGCTTGATGGACTGAAAGGACGCGATGGCGCGACCGAAGGCGTAGCGCTGCCTGGTGTAGGCGATGCCCATGTCCAGTGCCGCCTGGCAGCCGCCGATCTGCTCGAAGGCCAGTAGCACCGCTGCCCGGTCCAGCAGTTCCGCCAGTTCCGTATCTCCGGCTGCTGTATCTCCCAGCGGCTGCACCGGCACAGCGTCAAAGACGAGACGCGCCTGGGAGCGACTGGGGTCCATGCTATGCAGGGTCTCGCGTTGTACGCCTGGCTCGGCCAATCCGGCGAGGTACAGGCGGACGGCGCCGTTTTCATCGCGGGCTGTCAGCACGGCGAAATCGGCGCTGTCGCCATCGGGTACCGGTAGCTTGCTCGCGGTGAGTTTGCCCGCGCGCACCTGCGCGGTCACGGTTGGCGCGCCCGGTCCCTCATGCATGGCCAGCGTGCCGATCAGTTCGCCAGCCGCCAGTAGGGGCAGGTAGTGTTGCTTCTGCGCTTCACTGCCCCAGCTCTTGAGCGCCTCGGTGGCCAGGTACACGCTGGAGGAAAAAGGCACGGGGGCCAGCGCGCGGCCCAGTTCCTCGGCGATGACGCACAGTTCCAGGTAACCCAGTCCCAGACCGCCATAGCTCTCCGGTATGGTCATGGCGGTCCAGCCCAGGTCGACAATTTTTTGCCACAGTTCCCTATCGAACGATGTTGTCGCAGAGTCCAGCACGCTGCGTACGACGCTGGACGTGCACTCCTGGCGCAGAAAATTACGGGCCTGTTCGCGAATAAACAATTGCTCTTCGGAGAACTCGAAATTCATGTTGGGCTACCTGTCGATCTGACCCCGAATGGGAGGCTAATTATAGGGAAACACGCTGGAATCGTGGCTCAACTAATTGGACCAGTGCATTAAACTCCCGTGGCGGGTGTACTGAGTAGCGTGACTTTCAATTGTGCAATATCTGCCTCGGTGAGACCCAGCCCCTCGCGCACGTAGTTGTCAAAGCTGCCCCAGCTGGCGTCAATCTGCGTAAAGGCTGCATTCAGCCAGGCTTCCTCCACGCCCAACAACACCGCCAATTTGTCGGCGGCCTCCTCACCCTTAAACACGCGCAGTAGCAATAATTGGGAACTGCGTGCATCCAGGGCGTGCTGACTGCTGGCCATGTAATCCTGCATGACCACATCCTGCGGGACACCGAGCATGCGCAGCAGGATAGCGGCAGCGAATCCGGTGCGGTCCTTGCCGGCACTGCAATGCCAGACGATGGGCGCGCCTTTGCCTCCAGCACGGTATGCACAAACTGGCGAAATTGCGGTGTGAAGGTGCTGGCGAACTGGCGATTGGCCTCCAGCATCAGTGCGTCGGGATCGAAGCCATCAAAATTCCCGGAGTCGATACGCGCCATGATCTCCCCCACCATGGCCTTGTTGCCCTCATCAAGCGTCGGAATCTCTACCACCTTGAACCCGGTGGGGTCGGGGAGATGATTGGGTTCTTCCTCCTTCTCGGCAGCGGAGCGAAAATCAATCAGGGTAGCCAGCTTGAGTTGTTCAAGACCGTGTAAATCGGCTTTGGATGACTCCGCCAGAGTGGCGGCGCGGTACAGCACTCCCCATTTGACTTGCTGGCCGTCAGTGGTGGGATAGCCTCCCAGGTCGCGAAAATTGTCGATGCCCTCAAAGTTGAGCAGGCGGTGGGCCTCCCGCTGCTGTGCCGGTAACGCGGCCGGTATGACCAGCGCCGGTGCGGGCACGAACTGGATGGCCGCCACGGCCAGCAGTGCCACCGCAAGCAAAGACCAGAACAGTTTTTTCTTACTCAATGTCGGCTCCATCAGGCATCGCTACAAAGGCGGGAAGCATAGCACTGAACCGGGGTGGGGCAAGCGCCACGGCGCCAGGCACAGATATCCACATTGCCAGCAGCAGTATGATTCATGATAATCACAGGCCTGTCCCGCACCCTACAGGTCCAAGCCATGGCATCCCTGCAAGATCAACTCCTCGCCGCCGGCCTGGTCGATAAAAAGAAGGCGAAGCAAGTCAGCAAGGAACAGCGCAAGGAAACCAAGGTGCGCCACAAAGGCCAGCCGCAGCCCGATGAGAACAAGGAACAGGCCAGACGCTCCCTGCTGGAGAAAGCCGATCGTGATCGCCAGCTCAACAAACAACAGCAGGCAGAGGCCGACAGGAAGGCGATAAAGGCCCAGATTGTGCAACTGATCCAGATGAACCGTATTGCGCGCGAGCGCGGTGATGTTGCCTACCAGTTCAAGGATGGCACCACGATCAAGAAGATATATATCACACAGCAGCTGCAAAAGGATTTAATCAACGGGCGCCTGGCCATCGCAAAATTGGCCAACGACTATGAATTGCTACCCGCAGCGGCGGCGGAAAAAATAATGCAGCGCGACGCCAGCGTCATTGTGTTACTCAATCGCGATGAACGGGCGACTGTGGATGAGGATGATCCCTATGCCGACTACCAGATTCCCGATGATTTGATGTGGTAGGGACGAGCCTCAAGATAAAACCATTCGTTCCGCGCAGTGTCAATGTACAGGGTCATGCCGCTGCTATTTTTTTATGCAAACCAGTGACGGGTCCGATTAATCATTGCGACCAGCGATAACATCACGGGAACCTCTACGAGTACGCCGACAACCGTCGCCAACGCTGCGCCCGAATGGAGTCCAAACAGCGAGATCGCCACCGCCACGGCCAGTTCAAAGAAGTTGGACGCTCCGATCAGGCACGCGGGTGCGGCAATATTGTGCGGCAGGCGCAGCGCCCTTGCGCCAGCATAGCCAATCGCAAAAATGCCGTAGGTCTGGATAAGCAGCGGTATTGCGATAAGCAGGATGGTTTGCGGCTGACCGATAATTTTTTCTGCCTGAAAACCAAACAGCAGTACCACGGTGCCTAACAGGCCGATCACCGACCATGGCTTCAGTGCGTGAACGAAGGTATCAATGCGGTGACCGTCACCACCCGTCTCCAATTGATGCCGGGTAAATGCACCGGCAATCAGCGGCAGTAGCACATAGAGAACGACGGAGAACAGCAGCGTTTCCCAGGGCACCTCAATGTCACTGACCCCCAGCAGGAACGCCGCTATCGGCGCGAACGCAAAAATCATTACAATGTCGTTTGCCGCCACCTGTACCAATGTGTAATTGGGGTCGCCCCTGGTAAGTTGACTCCAGACAAACACCATCGCAGTGCAGGGCGCAACGCCCAGCAGGATCATGCCTGCGATATACTCGGTGGCGGATTGGGGGTCGACCCAATCAACAAAGATAACCCTGAAGAAGAGCCAGCCCAGCGCAGCCATCGTGAATGGCTTGATCAACCAGTTCACCGCCAGGGTCAGCATGATGCCCTTCGGTTTCTTGCCGACATCCCTGATAGCGGAAAAATCGATTTGCACCATCATGGGATAGATCATGACCCAGATGAGTAATGCCACCACGAGGTTGACGTGCGCGTACTCGAAACTGGCAATCCACTGAAACGTATCGGGAACAAGGTTGCCCAGCGCAACGCCCACCAGTATGCACAGACCCACCCAGAGAGTGAGGTAACGTTCAAATATCCCCATCAGCCTTGTTACCCTATGTCGTTGTTGATTTCGGCAGCAAAACCCACCTCAATTGTGCACAACCCTTCTGGATTTTCTTCCAGTGCGGCAGGCTAAGGCTGAGCTGCGCCGCTGCGCAGGTGGGAAATTCGGCGATGGCCTCTCCCGTGAGCCAGCGCAGAGTTTCATGCATGGCCGGATTGTGGCCCACGATCATTACGTCGTTCAGTTTATCATCCAGTTGCCGGATGGCTTGCAACAGTTCATCGCGCTCGAAGATATAGAAGCCCTGGTCGAAGGTCAGTTGGGTATCCTGTGCCGGTAGCGTAAGCAACATACTGGTAATGGTTTCCCGTGTACGGAGGGCTGGGCTTGAGAAAATCGTTTTGAAAGTGGTGCCGTGTTCTTTTAGCTGCAATCCCATGGTGGCGGCATCACGGCGGCCGCGTTTGTTGAGGGGACGTTCCATATCTGTGAGGGTGGGGTCTTTCCAGGAGGATTTGGCATGGCGTAGTAGTGTCAGGGTGTATTCACTCATAGCAGGGCCCTTACTTGATCATCAATGCTCCGCAGGAATTGCGCCAGTATATCGCGCTGCGCGACACAGTATCGCGCCTGCTCCTCCGCGCGGAGGAGGAAGTCCTGTCGCAGGGTCGTGGGCAGTTCCAGTTCTTTGGCCAGCCGCGCCATCACGAGAAAATCCTGCACGTCGCCCAGCGTGTCCTGCCATTGTTTGAGTGTTTCCCGATGCAAGGAAAGCGAGATGTCGTTCTCCAGTAACTCCAGCAGGTAACGGATTCTTTTGTAACGGATGCGCAAGCGATGCAGGCTTTCCAAATCAGTGACATCTGCTGCCAACAGGCTTTTATGGGTGAGATGCAGGGCCTTGCTCCATTGACTTTCAAAGGCATCCTGTAAGTGATCTGACAAGCTGATTGCTCGACTTCAGCGATTTTTCGGTAGCGGCAATGGCACGTAAAAATTTCTGCGCCTGCAGTGTCGGTGCATAGTCCAGCCAGTGTCGTGTGGCCTTCTCGATGGGCTTTTCGAAAGTGCTGTGTACCACACAAGGAAGCAATAATTCCTGTTGCAGCAGGCGTTCCTGCATCTGCTGTAAATCCCGCAGGCGGTCCAGTGCGTCAAGAGCATCTTTTAGAAAAGGCTTCCAGCGCTTCGCCGGGCCGATGGTTTTCAGTAAAGGATAGCATGCAAGCACTTCCCGGCAGGCGATGCGAAAATTGTGAATGTTGTCTGCCGTGGCGTTGTCCTGCAAACGCCGCAGCCGTTTGCGAAAACGCTTCAGGCGTTTTTGCAGGACGGGTTGAAGATTGATCCTCCGGCTGCATCGAGCATCCACGTTTGGGCGAACAAAGACGACAGGATTGATCAACCCTGAATCATTTCCTGGTAGACTTTTTTTGTTCGAGCAAATCGTCAGCCAGGTCGGCGACTTTGTGGTTGATATCACGGATAAGCGTGTAAATGGCGCCGATCGTGCTGTCCTGTACCTTCTTCACCTGCGAGGCAGTGTCGCCCAGACCCAGATTTTCCAACACTGTGACAGGAAGATCCAGAATAGCGCGATTAATCTCCTCCGCCGTATTCGCTCCCTTATCAATAACGTCCTCTACCAGTCGCGCCAATTTAGGTTCACCGCTGACTTTTCCTTTGCTCGATTTTGGTTTGTTCGATTTAGGCTTGCTTGCTGGTGCTTTGCTCATGACAATATTCCTCCTTCTTTATGCGGGCGAATACCGATTTTTTAAGTATTACATTCTCGGTCTTTCTCGCCATGACCCAGAACAAGGAATCTGACAATAGGGTGCGCAGCAACGAGTTCAGGTAGAGCCAACCCTGTTGGCCAGTGCCATACCTAGCAGCATGGCGGCAACGAATACAGCAGTTTTCCAGTCCAGATACAGCAGTGCGGAGAGCGCTGGGCCGGGACAGTAGCCGTAGATGCCCCAGCCGATGCCAAAGATCGCTGCACCGCCGAGCAGGCGACTGTCGATGGCCTTGTTGACAGGTAGCGAGAAACTCGCCGACAGCAACGGCTTCCCGCGCCGCAGAACCAAGGGGAATGCCAATAGCGTGACGCAGACGGCGCCGCCCATCACAAAGGCCAGATCCGGTACCCAGTTGCCGAATACATCCAGGAAGCCAAGAACCTTCGCCGTATCCGTCATGCCCGACACGGCCAGGCCGACTCCAAACACCAGGCCACACAGCAGAGCGATCACGTTTTTCATTTACAGACCTCCCAGCACATGGCGTACAACATAGACGGTGGCGATCCCGGTGGCCATGAAAGTCACAGTGGCGATGATGGAGCGTGGTGAACGGCGGCCGATGCCGCACACCCCGTGACCGCTGGTACAGCCTGAACCCAGCTTCACGCCAAAGCCCACCAGCAGTCCTCCGACGACGGCGTGCCACCACTGCAGAGAGCTTGGTACTGGGTAAGGCGTGCCTGTTGCAGTGTGATACAGCAGAGGCCCGACCAGCAGGCCGAGGACGAACAGCCAGCGCCAGCTGTTGTCGGGTGCAGCGGACACTGCGCCCCAGACGATGCCGGCGATGCCAGCTATGCGGCCCAAAAACAACAGCAGGGCGACGGCGGAGGCGCCTATCAGTAGCCCGCCGATTAGCGGTGTGGTGTAGGTGAGCATCGGGTCTCCTCCTGTATTTCCCTATTTGGATTTAGCGATTTTCATACCGGTTCAGGTCGAACAGTCCCGCTTCGCGCGGATAGTCTTGCCGGTAGCGGGTGTGCAACGTGTCGGAAACCGGCCAGAACTTGCTGTCAGTGCGACGTACTCCATAACGTGACACGAGAGCTGCATAGTCCTCTGCGCTGCGCATTGACTCAATCTGTCGAATAAAGTTATCCAGTTCCTTGTCCTGTACCTGGAAAAATGCATTGGGATACGAGCCGATGAAACCCTTGACCACGGTCAGGTAGTCCTCCTGTGGAATGCGACGCTGCGCTTCCCTGAAGATCTGGGCGTTGTTTGAATAGCCGTCGTTGTGCACGATGGTGTAGACGTGCTCCTGTTGATCAGCGCCGAGTACCTGCACAAAGGCTACTTCGGGCATCAGGCTGAACGGTGGTCCCTGTAGCGTCTGCAGTTTGTCAAAGCGTGGTTCGTGGGTCAGGTAGCGATGGACTGCGGCGCCGGGCAGGCGTTGTTGCAACATAGCCAGAAGCTCTTGCTTGGGATTTGCCGTCTTGTATTGAATATCCGAGGGACGTTCAAAGGCTACGGAGTCTGTCATCATGAATTGCTTCGCTTCATCCTGTGCATCACGATACCAGAAATTCCGCAGGACAATGCGTGCATCCGGCGGCAGGAAGAGCAGAAAATTTTGCTCACCCTCCATGCGCAGGAAGTCCATATAGAGTCGTGTTTCGAGCTGATGCGCCATGTTGCCGAACACATCGAAGCCCGCCACCAGCAGGTAGTGAATGCGTTCCAGCAGGGAATAATCGATCACCCAGGCAGTCTTGGGTTGCTGTCCGACAAAGCCTTTGACCACGGAGGCACTGTCCTCGTGCCGGAACACGGTCAGCGCGGCGTTGTCGTTGTGACCGTCGCCGTGCCAGATCAGGTCCAGGTTCACCTTCGTGCCGTTAGGGCCGGTGGCTTGCTGGATATATTCATACTTGGCCTTGAGGAATTTCAGCTGCTCGCGTGAATAGCCGCGCCACTCGATCATGGATATCAGCGCGCCATCGGACTTGTCGTTGGGCAGTCGCAGGTTCTTGCTCTCCCGCGCCAGAAATTCGGCGCTGTCCAGGGCACTCTCCCTGTCCGGGTTAAGGAAGGCCACCCAGAAGTGGTCATCGATCACGTTCAGCGCCACCTGGCCGCGGCACACCGGCCCCTTGATGAATCCCATGATCGTGAACTGTGCTTCATCCAGCATGAATTTGTAGCGGGCAGTCTCAGGCAGTTCGCGAAAGACAATAAAGGGATTGGTGGCATCTTCGCTCTGGTAGGAGGGCAGGGCAGTGACGGTGTAGTTCGCATCGAGAAAGAGCGACTGCCAGCGCTGCATGCGGGCCGCGTTCAGTGCATAGGGCATATGCCGCTTGTCCAGTATGGCAGCGCGCAGGGGTTGCAGGCGATAGTAGAACACCGCCTGCCCCGGATCATCGTAGGGACGCCGGGTGGCGATGATATCAATAGGCTGGCCCGGCGGCGTGCGTGAGCGCACCAGGTTGTAGTAGCGGTCGTGCTCGCCCAGGTCAGAAAAATACAGGTTGCCGATGAACAGGTGCTCGTACAGGTAGCGCGCCATGAGTTGCTGCTGCAGGCTATCGCCGTTGAAGAAGGCCTCCCAGCGCTGCACTGCCTGCGCTGCTGCAGCGGGGGGCGTCGCGATCGGTACCCCCGGGGTGCCCTGCGCCAGCCAGCTGTTCAGCGTGGCATGTTCCTCCTTGTCCAGGCCCGGCAAGCCGTAGGGCATTCCCCACAGTGGATAGTCAGCGGCAAATGTGTCGAAGTCCTCAGCTTTGGTGCACTGCTGTTCTCGGTTCAGGCCCAGGGTGATGCTATCCGGCACCAGTTCACCAGCGGGGAGAGGGTGCTGCTGTTTCAGTGCCAGCATGCGGGCCAGCACGCCCTGGTCGGGTGCCTGCTCATTCAGTACCGGGTAAAAGCCCCGGGCGCGCCATTGCTCAACGGTCTGCGCATCCTCGAACAGGCGGGTAGGGCTGGCGGCGGTCAGGCGCGTGCCGTCGTAGACTATCGTCTTTACTGGCGCCCCGCTGCATGCCAGCCCAGGCGTCCAGCTTCAACTGGCAGGGTGCATCGTAGCAACCGTGGCAAACCATACAGCGCTGTTCAACGATGGACTTAACCTCGGGTGGATAATCGCTGTCGGCGACTACGGAACGAGAGAGCAGCAAGGCCGCAAATAATGCGAGGGTAAGTGCAGGGTGTATTTTCATCGTGAAATTTTGCGGGTTTGCTGCGATGAATGCGAACGACATCGGTACAGTATGCCGTTGTCAGCGCCGGGAAGATAGTTGGCATGGCAGTCGGCGGAGTTGAAACCATAATAAAGCGTTGCGCACAGGCAAATATGTATTACAGCTGCAAGACTGGCCGAGAGTGTTACCTGCGCCCTGCACTCCTTTATAGCAGCAGCACAGGGCGGCTTGTTACCTCATGAGTATAGCCGCCCTTGGACGCCTGCTTATGCCGCGTGAATTGTGACGACGTTGGAGGTCAACCTGTTCTTGAACTCCTCGGCAATCCGATCGCCCAGTCGGGTGAGGTAGGCACTGCCGCCGCCCAGGGTCAACTCGAGTTGCTTGGCCCACAGGCAATAGCGGAACAGGGGGTAATCGCGATCGACCCCGATACCACCGTGCAGGTGCTGCGAGGACTGGCTGACCCGATGGGCGACATCAGAGGCCCAGATTTTTGCAATAAGCACCGACTCACTGGCATCGAGCTGCTTGCTCAGCAGCGATGCCGCCTGTTGGCAGGCGAGGCGCAGGTTTTCCACATCGATATAGGCATCGGCAGCGCGGTGCGAAACAGCCTGGAAGGTGGCTATGGGGCGGTCGAACTGCACTCTTTCAGAGGTGTAAGCCGCAGTCATCCTGAGCATGGTTTCCGTCACACCCAGTGTCATCACACTGTTAGCAACCAGTGTGTGCTGCACCATTGATTGCACGGCACAGCGCGCGTTGGCGCCACGCGCAATAATGTCGTCTGCCGTTACTGTGGCCCCATCAAAATGCAGGCTGTACTGTGGCTCACCCGTGGTGACATGCTGCGGAATCAGGCTCGCCCCCTTAACAGTGGGAGCAATCGCCAGCAGTACCAACTCGCCGTCGAGCTGCGCGGTCAGCAATACTGCACCGGCCCGGTCTGCGCAGACGACCATGTTTTTGTGCCCATGGAGGCTCCATAGCCCATCCGCTTGCACTAACCGGGTTGCGGGGCGCGAAGGATCGTCGTTACCGGGTTCAGTCAGGGCGGCAGTAATCAACAGCTTGCCACTGGCCACACCGGGCAGCCATCGCCCGCACTGCGCCGCGCTCCCAAATTGCTGCAGCGCCAGCGCTGCGCCGGCCAGTACCGGTATCACCGGCACTGGCCGCCACCGTTTTGCCGACCTCCTCGATCAGCAGGCACAGTGTCTCGAAATCAAAGCCCATGCCGCCGTAGGTCTCAGCAACGGCCGTGCCCAGTAGACCTGCTTCGGCCAGTTGCTGCCACAGTCTTTCGTCAAAGCGTTCTTCGCCGGCCTCAATCTCCTTGAGTCGATCGACGGTAACTTCCTGTGCCAGAATCTGAGCGGCCAGTTTTTGCACATCCTGCTGTTCTTCCGATAGTGAAAAATCCATGGTATATCTCCCTTAACGATAACGTGGCATGAGTAAGCCGGCAGCGGCCACGATATCGCGCTGCACCTCATTGGTGCCGCCGCCAAATGTCAACACTGACCCGGAGCGATAGCGATGTTCCAGGGTTCCTTGCAAGATGGCGCCTTCGGAATCGCTGCACAGTGCACCTGCCTGCCCAACGATCTCAAGTAACAGGCGCCATGCTTCGACAAAAAATTCCGAGCCGTAAATCTTCGCGGCAGAGGCCTGGGCCATACCCAGGCTCGCATGACTCATACTCCAGGCCTGCTTGAAGCAAACCAGGCGCAGGATCTCCAGGCCGGCTTTGACGCGTGCCAGGTTGTTGCGTACCCAGGGCAGGTCGATGACCGCGCTGCCGTCGCTGCCCGCTTTTGTTTGCGCGGCCCACGTTGCCACACGTTCGTAGAGCAACTCACAGGGGCCATGATTCACCAGGCTAAGACGCTCCCGGTTGAGTTGCGCCGTGATCATTTGCCAGCCCTGGTTCAGCGGGCCTACCTGCCACTTATCCTCTAGCGCGATATTTTCGTAGTACGTGGCATTGGTGCGAACACCCAGCGTGTTGATGGGAGTGAAGCTGAAGCCCGGCGCAGTGGTGGGTACGAGGAACATGGAAATACCATGGTGTTTTTTGGCGGCATGCGGATCGGTGCGCGCGGCGAGCCACACATAATCGGCAACATTGCCGTAACTGGTCCAGATTTTCTGCCCATTGATCAGCCATTGGCCGTCTTTGCGTTCGGCACGCGTGGTCAGCGAAGCGAGATCGGTACCCGCAGCAGGTTCGGAGTAGCCAATGGCGATGATGCACTCACCGCGCAGTATGGGATCGACCACAGCCTGGCGTATATCATCGCTGGCCACGTCGGCCAGCACCGGGCCCACGCCATCGGTAGTCAGGAACGGATAGGGAAAGCCCGCCCGGATCACCTCATCACAAAAAATGTACTGCTCTATGGGCCCTGCATCCTGTCCGCCGTATTCACGCGGCCAACTGCGTACGATCCAGCCATCGGACCCCATCTGCCGCAGGGCCTTGCGGTGCTGCGGTCCACCGCCTTCGCGCTGTGCCCCGGCCAATTCATCCAGCAACTCAGGCGTCATCAGGCTGGCCATATACTCGCGAATCTGTGCGCGCAAGGCCAACTGCTCGGCGGTCAGGGCTATGTTCATCAATTCCTCCAGAATCTGTCATTGCACGGTGTTACACGTGGTTTGTTACGCATATTACCTCCATCCGGACTTGTACAGCGCGAACAAGCACTGAGCGTGCTAATTAGTTGAACTGACAGCGCTGCCATCCAATGTGCTGTCCCTGCACTGTGTCGCTGGAGATACAGCAGCGCCATGTGGTAGGCTCGGGAGGTATCAGTGGGGCGAACGCACATAACCGATTGCGCAGTGCACGAGCGCGTTGTGCCTGGTAAAGCTTCGCAAGACAATGAGGGTTTATTATCAGAAATAGTATTTTTGGGTCTTTTCGCTGTCTTGCTCACGGGATGTTTAGGTCATCCCACGTCGATAACACCCGTGCAGGATTTCGAGTTGGCCAGGTATCTCGGTACCTGGTATGAAATCGCGCGGCTGGATCACTCATTCGAAAGAGGGCTGGACAAAGTCACTGCCCAGTACTCGCTGCGCGAGGACGGGGGTGTCAATGTCACGAATCGTGGATTCGCAACGGGCGAGAACCGCTGGCAGGAAGCGCAGGGCAAAGCCTATTTTGTCAATCAGCCGCAGGAGGGCTACCTGAAAGTCTCGTTCTTCGGTCCCTTCTATGGCTCCTACGTGATTTTTGAACTGGATAGGGAGCACTACCAGTATGCGTTCGTGGCGGGCCCCGATACGTCCTACCTGTGGTTGCTGTCGAGAACGCCAGAGGTGGATCCAGGCTTTGATCCAGCGGTTCATCCAACAGGCCGAGCGCCTTGGTTTTGATACAGGCAGCCTGATTTTCCCGGAGCAGAAATAAACACCCGTCTGGCATAGTGCTGGTTTATAGTTGCCCGTTGAAATAGATATTTTTCTGGATTTGCAATGGCGCTCCCCGATCACCGTACAACCGTGAATGACGATACTGGTCTGGACCGCGAGCGGCTTAAAGACCTGCGCAGTCGCGTGCAGCACGCCATCGACAAGGGTCCCCTGCCGTCGATCCAGATAGCGCTGGCCAGAAACGGCAAACTGGCGCTGTTTGAAACCTTTGGCGCGGCGGACAACAGTACGCGCTACAACATTTTTTCCTGCACCAAGCCAGTGGTGGCGTCCGCTATCTGGCGACTGATGGGGGAGGGTTTGATTGAGATCGGCCGCCCCGTGGCTGACTATATTGCGTCCTTCGCTGAGAACGGCAAACAGGAAGTGACGGTAGAGCAGGTGCTGTGCCACACGGCGGGCCTGCCCCGGGCGCCGATGGCCGCACCCGACTGGTGGACACATGAGGCGCGGCTGGAGCGCATGCGTCAATGGCGCCTGAACTGGGCGCCTGGCAGCCGGATGGAGTACCACTCGCTCTCTGCGCACTGGGTACTGGCGGCGTTGATCGAATGCGTCACTGGCAGGGATTATCGGGAGTATATCCAGTCGAGCATCATCGAGCCTCTGGGCCTTACCCGCCTGCGCCTGGGTGTGCCACTGGCTGAGCAGGGGGATATCGCCACGCTACGGCAGGTGGGTGAGCCGCCAGCCGCGCAGGAACTCAAACAACTTTTTGGTGCCGCTATTGAGTGGCCCAATACCGTGGATGATTCCCTGCTGCAGTTCAACGACCCCCAGGTGCGCGCCCTGGGTATACCCGGCGGCGGGGCGGTGTCCACGGCGGCGGACATGGCGTTGTTTTACCAGGGCCTGCTGCGCAATCCGGGTGAGCTGTGGTCGCCACCAATACTGGCAGATGCGATAGGCAGGGTGCGTGTCGACTTCCCCGACCCCATCACCGGCGCGCCAGCCAATCGCGGCCTCGGTGTGGTCATCGCCGGCAGCGGCAAATACCTGCCCTACCGGGGCATGGGAGCGAATGTATCCCCGCAGGCCTTCGGGCACCAGGGCGTCGGCGGGCAGGTGGCCTGGGCGACCCGGTCAGCGGCATTTCATTTTGCTTGCTGACCAACGGACTGGATGCGAACCCGCTGCGCAGTGCCCAACTGTGCGCGGCGAGCAGTAATCGGGCCGGGGCATGCTGGGTAAAACAACAATGAGAACCAGAAAGTAATGACCACGCAAAAGCCACCAGGCAAGAGTTTCGAACAGGTGCGCGCCGAGCAACTGCGAATACAATGCGCAGCGTGAACGTGGCTATCGGGAACGCGCCCTCAAGCTGTACCCCTGGATTTGTGGCCGTTGTGCGCGGGAGTTTGAGCGCAAAAATTTGTCTGAGCTGACCGTGCACCACCGGGATCATAATCATGACAACAACCCCAACGATGGCAGCAACTGGGAGCTGCTGTGTATCTATTGTCATGATGAAGAGCACACCAGGTTCGAGAATCTCGTGCGCTATGGCAGTACCACCGATAAGGCGCGAACCGCAGCCACCTACAATCCATTCGCGGATTTAAAGGCGAAAATGGAAGACAGGGAGTAAGCGGCGAGGTTGGGAATGGGGCAGGGTCTGTAGCTAGTATTGTGAGCGCTAGATCCAGATCAGGAATTCGCACCAAACATATCCTAGCGAATCGCTGCAGTATTTCACATCGATGATTTACACTGTGTGTCGTCTGTAACGTGATGATCACAATAACCAGCGGCGATGAGCGAAAGGCGCCAGCCCCTGATTGATGGAGCTTCTATGCGGAATATCATCTTTGCCTTGGTCCTGCTGACCCTGGCGGCCTGTGGGGGCAAAAAAACCAGTGAGGAATATCTTGCCAGCGCGAAGGACTATATTGCGCAGGCGGATTACCCAGCGGCAACGATCGAGTTGCAAAACGCGCTGAAGCTGGACGCTGCTTCAGCAGAGGCGCGCTGGCTACTGGGTAAAATCTACCTTGATACGGGGGATATTCTCACGGCAGAGAAGGAGTTGCAGCGGGCACAGGAGCTGGGCTGGAAGGCTGATGACGTCCGCCCGGCCCTGGCGATAACACTGCTGGTCCAGGGTAAGAACGACGACGTACTCAAGCTGGAATACGCAGGACCTGAATCCCTCGGCGGCCGCCGGGCTACTTGCCAGCCAGGCGCTTGCCCAGTTGGCGCAAGGACAATTTGACAGTGCTCATGAATTGGTCACTCTGGCATTGAACAAAGAGCCGCAGTCAGTGGAGGCAAAACTGGCAAAGGCGGCGATTTTTATACAACAGGATGACACGACCGCGGCATTGCCTGTCATTGATGAGCTAATCGCAGCGGCTCCCGATAATGGACGGGCATGGAGGCTCAAGGGGCAAGCCCTGTTACGTCAGCAGAAATTCGAGGACGCGCGCAGCGCGTTTGATCAGGCCATTGCCAATTCGGCAGCTGCTTTTGTGTTTTCAGATCGCACTGCTCGGGCACTCATCAACGTGCAGTTGCAGGATTATGAAGCCGCCCAGGCCGAGGTTACGGAACTGTCTAGCGCTATCCCCCTGAGGACCCCACCGCTAATTACATACAGGGCTTGCTCCACTTTCAGAATAAGAAGTATCGCGATGCAATCACGGCTCTGACCCTGGCTGTACCGGCCGCCAGGCAGTATCCGTTGACGCTGTCCTACCTGGGTGTGTCTTATCTGTTCGAGAAGGATGTGGATTTGGCCGCCAAGTTTGCGAGTCAGTTCGTTGCGCTGAGTCCCGACAATGCTAACGGCAGGAAGTTATTTGCCACGACCCTGGTGCTGCAGAACAAGGTCAAGGAAGCCCAGGAGGTGCTGCGACCGGTACTGGACAATAATCCGGATGATGTCGGAGCGTTGAACATCATGGCCAACGCATTGCTGCTGGATGACCAGGCAGACCGGGGACTTGTGCTGTATGCACGGATAGGGCAGCTGAATCCTGACTGGCACATCGTCCCGCTGCGGTTGGAGGCCCAGCTGTTGGCTGAAAGCCCCGGCGACAAGGCAAGCCAGCCGCCTGCCGCCGCGCCGGATAAGGATGCAAACTTTCCACAGACCGAAATACTGCTGATATTGAACAGTCTGGCGAAAAAGGATTTCCCTGCCGCGATTGAAGCGGCCAAGTCCTACCAGTTTCGTGACATTGAGAGCCTGGCACCCTACTACGTGCTGGGCAGGGTCTATATTGCGGCTGGTCAGCCGGAAGAAGCCAGAAAGGTGTTTGAGCAGATACTGAAGCGCAAACCGGGAGACCCCTCCGCCAGCCTGAACCTGGCCCAGTTGGCGTTGGAAGCGAAGGATACGCAAACTGCGCGCAGAATTTACAGGACTATTTTGGCCAAGCATCCGGATGACTTGGCCACATTGATGCAACTGGCCGCCATCGAGGCCAGGGAAAAAAATGCAGAGGCCATGGTCGCACGACTGAAGCGGGCGATCGAAGCGCACCCGACCGCACTGGAACCGCGTTTGAGACTGGCCGGCTATTACATCGGTACCGGGAGTCCGGATAAGGTCGCACCCTTGTTTGCGCCGCTGGAGGAATTGCAGCGACGGTCGCCCTCGGTGCTTGAATTGACCGGTCTGGCGCAACTCGCGCAGCAGGAAAACGCCAGTGCCCTGGCGACGTTTCAGCAATTGGTCGATGCCAGGCCCAATGCAGCCCAGAACCACTTTTTGCTGGCTATGGCAGCCGGTAAAACAGGCGATGAAAAGAAAGCCAGGCAGGAACTGGCCGAGGCGCTCAGGCTCGATGCGAATCATGTTCCCGCGTTACTCGCCCTGGCCAGACTCGCAGTGAGCGATGGTGAAAAAGAGCAGTTCGCGCAGTACCTTGCGACACTGGTCAAGCTGGCGCCGGAAGCCCCCGATGTATTGCGTCTGCAGGCACTGTCAGAAGCGCAGAACGGTAACGCAGCTGAGGCGATGGTGTTGGCGCAGCGTGTATTTACACTGGCGCCCACTACCCAGGCCGTGCTGGAGTTAGCCTCCTACCAAATGGCGGCGGGAAATGACGGCGATGCGCGCGTCTCCCTGCAGCAGTGGATCAAGGACCATCCGAATGATGTTGCTGTACGCCTTGCCCTGGCGAGTAACCTGGAGCATGGGATGAATGTGCCGGGAGCGCAGGCACAATACCTTGCAGTGCTGGAACTGCAACCGGACAACATCAGCGCGCTCAACAATCTGGCCTGGAGCCTCAGGATCGAAAATCCCAAAAAGGCGCTTGAGTACGTACAACGGGCGTCAAAGCTTGCGCCTGATATGCCCGCTGTTCTGGACACACTGGCGGTCGTTGAGTACCACAATGGCGACCATCAGAGTGCGAGGCTGCACATCCAGAAAGCGCTGGCCGGAGCGCCCGATAATGCATCCATGCTTTATCATCAGGCAATGATTGATGCCGCTCTGGGTGAGAAGGACAAGGCCATCGCAGTCCTGCAGGAAGTTCTTGCCAGGGACGCAGCAGATTTTCCCGAGCGGGCCGAGGCTGAAAAACTGTTGAAGACGCTGACGGGTTAGGTGTATTGACACCGTAGCGCAATGTTTTAATACGTGCCGACGACCTTATCTCTATGAGGCGTTCAATGGCGTCGTCACTGTACCCGGCCTCGCGCAGCACTTCCCTGCTGTGTTCGCCCAGGCGCGGCGGATGGCGATGCAGGGAGGCTGGCGTTTCGGACAGGTGCCCCGGATAGCGCACATAACGCATGGTGCCCGCCTCGGGATGCTCCGCATCGAAGATGGTGCGGTTGTGTTTCGCCTGCGGGTCCTCGGCGAATTCGCGGATGGTTTTTACCGGGCCGAAGGGCACGCCTGCGGCGTCCAGTCGCGACAGCAATTCCGTCGGTAGAAAAGCGCTTCATCACCTCGCCGATGGCATCCAGCCAGGGTCCGAAATCGGTGATGCGTTCACCCACATTGCGCATGCCCGGCCTGTCCAATAGTTCGGTACATTCCAGCGCATGGCACAGGCCCTGGAAATGGTTGTCCTGCAGCGCCATGCCCACCACAAAGCCATCGGAGGTTTCAAAGGTGCGCAGTACCGCCAGCGGCGCCGGGTCCGGCATCTCGTTGGGCATGAAACTGTCGACCGGAATCATGTCGGCCAGCGAGTTGGCGGCCCAGGCGTCGATCATCGGCACATCGACACGCTGTCCCTTGCCGGTGCCGCCGGGGCGGTCGCGCGCGTACAGTGCCGCCAGCGCGACACCGGCGGCCGTGGTCCCCGTGGTTTTATCGACGATGGCCGACTGGATCAGTTGCGGTTTGCCGCCGAACGGCATGCCCTGGATAGTGCATCATGCCGACCAGCCCCTGGGCGATGGGGTCGTAGGCGGGTTTGTGCGGAGTACGGCCCGGTCGGGCCGAAGCCGGTGATGGACACATAGATCAACCTGTCATTGAGTGCGCGCAGGTCGTCATAGCCGATACCCAGCCGGTCCGGCACGCCGCCGCGAAAATTCTCCACCAGGATGTCGGCGCGTTTCCGCCAGCTTTTTGATGATGGCAATGCCCTCGGGATTTTTCAGGTCGACGCGACAGGCTGCGCTTGTTGCGGTTCATCTGCGCATAAAAGCCGGTGAGGCCCGCCTTCTGCGGCGGCGCCATCCAGCGCGCAATCTCGCCGTGGGTGGGTTCGATCTTGATCACATCGGCGCCCAGATCGCCCAGCTGCTGGGCGCACAGGGGGCCGGTGATCATGGAGGTGATATCAATGACGCGGATGCCCTTGAGGGGGCCTTCGGGTGAGCCTGACAGTTTTACATCCATAGAAATTACCTCCTGTTATTGTCGCGTGATTCTACACGCGCGGGCACGAACAGGCGATGCAGTCTATGCGGTCTTTGCTGCCCCATTCAGCGGGCAGTAGATGCCGCCGGGCGCCTCGATCAGGCTGGCGCAGCGGTTGCAGTGAATGCAGCCGTTCTGGTAATTGCGGTCCGCCATGGCGTTCTTCACGAAATTCGGGTCCTTGATCAGCGGTCGCCCCAGCTGGATGAAGTCGAAGCCCTCACGCATCACGGTCTCAATGCTGGCGACATCGGTGCAGCCGCCGATGTACACCATCTGGCAGTTGACGCGGTCGCGCACGCGTTTGGCGTCTTCGAGAAAGTACAGTTCCTCGTAGGGATAGTAGCGGAACATTTTTGGGCCGATCATTCTCAGGCCCAGTCGGGTGATGGGATTTTTCTCTACTTCGATGAGGCCCTTGTCCAGCGTGTCGCCACGAAAGTACACCATGGGATTGAAACTGCTGGTGCCGCCGGAACAGATGAGCGCATCGATGCCGCCCGCGTCCAGCATGGCGGCCACCTCAATGGCCTCCTCGATGTGCAGCCCATCCCTGATGCCGTCGGTAAGCCCGATTTTGCCGAGGATGGGGAAGTCGTCACCCACGGCTTTGCGCACCGCATCCAGCACCCGCAGCGGCAGGCGCATGCGATTGCGCAGCGAGCCACCGTAGTCGTCGGTACGCCGGTTGGTTTTGGGGCTGATGAACTGGCTAAGACCGTAGCCGTGGCTGAAGTGAATTTCCAGCGCGTCGAAGCCGGTCTCCTTCATCAGCAGCGCCGCATCAAAATAGGTTTGCACCAGGTAATCGATGTCAGCCACCGACATGGCGCCACTGAAGGGCATGCCGGCGGACAGGCCCAGCATGCTGAACTGACGCGAGGGTCCCAGCGGGCGCTTGAGGCGCTGCAATTTGCGGTTCTTGGAAAAGTTGCCGCAGTGGGTCATCTGGCCGGAGATTTTCACCCCGGGTGCGATGTGCTTGAGTTCGCGGTTCATGTGGCTGAGTTTTTCCCGTATGCCCTCATGCATCCACATCATCTGGTCATTGATACGCCCGTCGGCCTCAGTAGTGCAGTAACCAATGGTCGTCATCGCGGTGCCGCCCTGCACAATCCCCTTGTGGAAGTTCAGTAACAGCTCGCCCGGCACACCGTCGGGCGTTTTACCCTCGTAGGTAGCCGCTTTGAGGATGCGATTCTGAAGCTGCAGTTTACCCAGGGTAGCGGGGGAGAAGGCTTTGCTCAGGGGGTCGTTCATACTTCATTCCGGTCTGGTAGGAAAGCCTGCATGATATCACCGCTATCCTGAACTGACCTCTGTGTTTGATTTACTCAGGCCGATTGTCATACTCTGGAAAATATTATCGCGGAGGTCTTTATCATGTATGGCGACAACCCCAATGATGCCCGGCTCAAGGCCAGTTGGGATAATTTCTGCGACCAGCTGAAACATGCTGGCGACCTGGTATTCCGCGATACCACGCCGGTGCAGGATATTGACCGCGCCAAGGGTTTTCGTCTGCTGGCGCGCAATATTGCACTGGGACTGCAATTCCATATGGAGAACAACGACCCGGACTTTCCCGAGCTGCTCCACTATTTTGATCCGCTGCGCAAGCAGGGCGGCGACAATACCGATGCCCTGTATATCGGTGCACCGATCAACGGCGAGCACACCTACAAAATAGTCGGACAGCGCGGCAGCGCCCGCTATTTCGCTGTGACGGTGCTCGAAGACGGCGCCACGCCCTGGGGCGGCGCGGTAGTGGGAAGCCTGATCGACAGCGATATAGCGGTGGAAGACGATGGCAGTTTTGCCATTGTGCTCAGCCCGCAGGAACACCCGGGTAACTGGATCAGGACCACGCCGGGCAGTTGGCGGGTGACGGTGCGACAATTTTTTGCTGACTGGGAAAACGAGCAGCCCATGGTCGCCCGCATTGACCGGCTGGGAGAACTCGAACACGATCCGGCTTTCACTCCAGCGCAACTCGAGCAGGGACTCAGTGCTGCCGCCGCCTGGGTGCGCGACTCCACGCACTACTGGGCCGATCATGCTGGACAAGTGGCAGGCGCAGCCCAATCGCTTTTTGTCGTACCGCCAGCTCGATGACAATGCCATCGATGCCACGCCGGGCGGCGAGCCACTGATCTGCTACTGGAAGGTGCCAAAGGACGAGGTGCTGGTGGTGCGCGTGACGCCGCCACAGGCCAACTACTGGGCGGTGGAGTTCGGCAACTACTGGTGGGAGACCATGGACTACCGCTACCGTCTGTGCAGCACCAATTGCCACCACGCGGTGCTGGAAGACAATGGCGAACTTATCCTGGTCGTGGCCCATCGAGATCCCGGTGTGCCGAACTGGCTGGATCCTTCCGGCCACGAGGAAGGTTATATCACCGTGCGCTGGATCGGGGCGGCGCATTATCCTGCGCCGGACTGCGTACAAATGAAGCGTGATGGGTTGTACGACTATTTACCCAATGGTGTAAAGAAAATGCCGCCTGACGCGCGCAGGGAGCAGTTGGCCGGCCGTCGACGTGGTGTCATCAGACGCTTTGGTTGTTAGCAGGGAATTCCGTGATGAGCAGATCTGACAGCCCACTGTGGGCGCCACCGCCGCACCCCGAGTGGCTCAGCGCCGATGAACAGGGAGGGCAGCTACTTCAATCTGCCTGCCGTGGTGCCACTGGATGAAGAATCACTGCTGCAGCATGCGTGCCGGGCGACCGGGCTGGATGACTTCGGCGATGACCTGTGGCGCGAACCGTTTCGGGTACTGATGCAAGCTCGCTGGAGGAAGAGGCGCAACTCACGCTGATGGGCCGCCTGATGGCCAGGAGCGATATCATCCTGTGGCTGAGTACGCGCCTGCAGGTTACTGATACGCTAAAAAGTATCCGCAGATACTGGATGAGCAGATCATCGCGCCCATGGTGATCGTCGGCCTGCCGCGCTCGGGCACTTCCATCCTGTTCGAGTTGTTGTCGCAGGATCCCGATGTGGGAGTGCCACTGATGTGGGAGGCCTTGCAGCCGTGTCCGCCACCGGAGGCGGCGACGTACACCACCGATGCGCGCATCGCACAGGCGGACAAGCTGTTTACGCAGTGGAACCGCGTGGCGCCCGAGTTCGCCAGCATGCACGAAATGCGCGGCGATATTCCCGCCGAGTGCGGCCTGCTGATGGCGGGCACGTTTATCAGCGACCACATCGCCGCACTGCACCAGACACACAGTTACAGTGCCTGGTGTATCGAGGCTGATTTTCTGCCGGTCTACCGGTACCACAAAACTATCCTGCAGATACTGCAGTGGAAGAACCCGCGCCCGCGCTGGCTGCTGAAGGCGCCCGAACACCAGGTGCACCTTGATACCTTGTTGCAGGTCTACCCGGACGCGCGCATCGTGCAGACGCACCGCGACCCGATCAAGTGCATGGCCTCCACCACCAGCCTGATGGGTACACTGTACTCCATGCGCAGCGACCAGCCGTTTAACGCGCAGTTGTTCGACAACATCATCATGGGCGAGGCCACAGCGCAACGACTGGAGCATGTGATCAAGCAGCGTGAAACAGGGCATCGTACCGGCGGCCAATATTGCCGACTCGCGCTACCAGGACCTGATGGACGATCCCATGTCATGCATAGCAAAGATCTACCGGCACTTCGGCATGGCGCTGTCCGACGGAAGCTCAGGCCCGGATGCAGGCGTATCTTGCGGCCAAGCCCCAGGGCAAGTTTGGCCAGCACAGCTATGCGGTGGATGCAGCGCGCAGCAGGGACAGGCCCATGTTCAGCGCATTACCAGCAGCTGTACGACGTACCCAGTGAATCGTAAAGCCGGTATCGGCCCTGCTGATGACCGGGTCGGATAAACGGCGCCCAGGAGCGACATGACGTGATGGATAGAGCAGTACTACCCCATGACAGGGAACCCACTGATGATATCTGGCAGGTGCTGTTCACGCAGCGCGCCATCCGCTACTGGCAAGACAGGCCGGTTCCCCGTGCAATGCTTGAGCAGGTCATCAGCGCAGCATCGCAGGCGCCCAGTGGCGAGAATTCCCAGCCCTGGATTTTCATTGTTGTTGATGAGGAGCAGCAGCGTGCGCAGATCGGCACCGCGCTGCGGGAACTGTACAACCGGACGACGCAACTGCAGACGCTGTTTGAAGACGGGGCGAAGTCAGACGACCTGTCACAGCGACTGATGCTGACAGGGGCAAGAGCATTCTTTACCAGTCTGGAAAAAGCGCCGGCGCTGATTATTCCCTGCCTGTATCGCCTCAGCTCACCGACCCCTGACCCGGCCAGTCTGCTGGCCGGGAGTTCGATTTACCTGGCCGTGCAGAATGCGCTGTTGTCCGCCCGCGCGCTGGGGCTGGGAACGGTAATGTCGACTGCGCATGTCATGATCGATACGGCGTTAAGGAGGATTCTGTCCCTGCCCGCAGATGCTTTCCCGGTGGCGCTGATTCCCATCGGTTATCCTGCTGTGAACTTTGGACCGACCCGGCGCAAGGATGTGCACGAGATTCTGAAGTGGAATACCTGGTCCTGACAGTGACCGGTTTTTTCGCCTTGCGCCGGGTTCCTGGATCGTCAGGGCGTATGGCGTTTGACGCAGCAGGTGGAAAATCACATCCACCGTGACGGGAAAATTGTCCAGTTGCGCGGCGCGTTCTTTGCCCGCCAGGCTGGTTCGAAACAGGTGCGGCGTCATGCCGAGCAGTTGCTGGATCTGTAGCTGGCGCAGTGGTGCGGTTTTAAATTGCAGTGTGGAGGTTGTACCGAGCGAGAAGCCCGCAGATTGGGCCTGTTGCACAACCGTTGATGCCGAGTACCTGACACTCGGGTAGAGGACCTCGCGCAATTCGATCAGGTGTTGCGGGCCTGCATTGGCTGTCAGTAAGGTGCCGCCGTCCTTCAATACCGCTCGAAATGACTCGAACACCGGGAAGCCAAACAGACTGAGCAGGCAGTCGGCACTGCCAGGGGCGAGTGGGATGTTGCGGTTACTTGCCACCAGCCAGGTGGCGGCAAACCTGCGCGTGGCGGCCTGTACGGCCGACTTGGAAATATCGAAGCCGATCATCGTGGGAGTGCTATGCCTGCTTGCCGGTAGTTGCGCGCGCAGTTGTTCCAGGTAGTACCCTTCGCCACAGCCTGCATCGACAATGACAGAGTCCACGCCGGTGAGTGGCCTGACGAGCTCGGTAAGCCTGTGCGCCACCGGTTCATAGTGACCGCTGCTGAGAAATGCGCGCCGCGCTACCACCATTTCCTTGCTGTCACCGGGATCCCGGCTACGCTTGTCGCCGGGCACCAGCAGGTTCACGTAGCCCTGCCTGGCAATATCAAAACTGTGTCCGCTGCCGCAGCGCAGCTGAGTGTTCTCCTGCCGCAGCGCAAGTTTATCCAGCGGACAACACAGCAGGTCGCTGCACAGAAAATTCACTGTAACTGTGTCGTGAAGTACGCCAGTATCTCGTCCAGCGCGGTGCGCGTCGGGTGGCCTTGCTCGTCGACGAAATCGAGTGTCAGCACCGAGTGGCCTTTTCCCGGCAGGGTATGGGTGTGCACGCGCGTCACGCCGTCGTTGTTGAAGGCCGTTTCTATCGCTTTGTACTTCACCGCATTGCACATGGGATCGCGTTCGAAGCGATAGGCATGTATGGGCGCCGTCGCGTCGATGCGCTTTCGGATCGTGACGATCTCGTCGCCGGACATATGCAGTTGCGCCGCTTTCATCAGCGGCATGGAGGGCTGTGAACTCACGGCAGCCAGCACGCTGTCGTCGCCCATCAGCGAGATGGCGAAGTTGCCCGTCAGGCACATGCCGATCACGCCGACGCCCTTACAATGGCCCTGCGCCTTGATCGTCCCGGCACAGGGCCTTCAGCCAGTCGACAATGGGGCTGGAGCGATGCGCCTCAAACAGGCTGAATTCCCGGCGCATGCAGAACACGCGCAGCAGGTTGCCGCCGATACTGATTTTTTCCAGCGGGCCGAACAGGTGCGGCAGTACGACTTCGAAACCCCGCTCGACAAATTCATCGGCCAGGCGCAGGGTTTCCGGGCCGATTCCGGGCAGTTCCTGGATGATCACCACCGGCGCACCGCTGCCGCGGCGATAGACATCATGGCTGATGCGCGCGCCGTTGGTGCAGGTGGCGGTGAAAGGTGCTTTGCGGTAGTCGGCGATGGGAGTGAACGACTGAGCTCATGGTACTGGCGCTTCTGGCGTTGTTTTGTATCAGAAGTGGCGCACAATGCCCTCGGCATAGGCTTCCATAAACCGCTTCTTCTCGTCAATCGTAGAGTGTTTCTTGCCCAGGGCATACTGGAAGGGCGGTGCCACAGTGCTCTGTAGTCCGTCATCTGCCAGCCGTCGGTACAGGTCCAGGCTGGGCGCTGCGGTGATACCCAGCATGGCCTCGAAGGGCAGGTGCTCGCGGCCGTATTCCTTGCGCAGCTCATCCAGCCGCCGCAGCAAAGGCTTGACGCCCTCCGGAGCAGTGCCGGCACCGATGTAGCCGCAGCCCACGCGCGCTGCCCGGCGCAGGGCGGCCTCGCTGGACCCGCCGATATAGATCGGCGGCGCGACGGGGGGCGCCGGACTCAGTTGCACGCGGGGGAAATCGAAATGCGCACCGTGATGTTCGACCATCGCGCCGCGCCATAATTTGTGTAGCACCTCGATAGTCTCGTCAGTAATCTTGCCGCGCTGGTGAAAATCCACACCGTAGATATCGAACTCTTCCTTCATCCAGCCGACGCCGACACCGAGAATAAAGCGATTGTCGCTGAGTATGGCCAACGTGGCACAGGCCCGCGCCACCTCATGCGGATTGCGCAGCGGCAGCACGTAGACGCCGCAGGTAAAATGCAGCTTGCGCGTCACCGCCGCCATCGCGGCGAAGATGGCAGTCTGGTCAGGATACTCATCCGTGGGCTGCATCGGCGGCATGCCGGTGTCGGAGTAGGGATAGTGGGGCGCGATAGACTCAGGGTAGACCGCGTGGTCGCCGCTCATCAGGCCGTGAAAACCCAGCTCCTCGGCGCAGCGGGCGATCTCGATGAGTTGATCGGTTTCGGCCCAGGTAATGGCTTGCCAGAATTTCATGCGTTCTCCCAATTGGTCAGGACAAGCGCCTCGCGCGGCACGTTGAAATACGCTTCGTACTCGGTAAACAGCGCACGCAACTCGTCTTCCTCCATGCCAGTATTGGCCAGGCTGTACAGATGCTTGCCGTGTTTGTCTGCCGGGTTTTCATCGAGAAAATTCTGCATGGCGGTCGCGGCGCTGTCCGGACAACGCCATACCGAAATGCTCGTAGGCGCGGCGCACCGTGCCGACCTGGTCGGCCATGAAATCGCGGAAGTACAGGTCGACCACCTGGCTCTCCGGCAACGCGCCGGATTTGCGATAGGCCACTGTGTTGTTGTAACCCTGCGCCAGCGCCTTGGCATAATAGCGCGGTGACCTTGCCGCAGGTCGACATGGTCACTGGCCATGCCCTGCAGGTGGGCGGCGAGGTTGCTGGTCGAGATAACGATCTTCACCGGGTCGCGGTGTGTTTGCACGAACAGCGCGTCGGGATACTCGCGGTGAATATGCTGCAGGTGCCACAGGTGCTGCGGCGATTTCAGCGCCCAGCGCTTGCCCGGGCTTCTTCCACTGCAGCACCTGCAGGAAGCGCCGGTGCCACTTGCAGCGCCGAGCGCATGTCGCACTCGATCACGAAGCGGTCGTAGGTGGGAACAAAGAATTGCACGAAGTAAATCATGGAGGTGAAATCGTGGCTGGTCATGGTCACGCATTCCTGCGCGCGCTCGGCGCCCATGGGGTGCATGGTCTTGAACTGCGGCAGCAGCTTGTCCACCTGGTCCAGGTCCGCCTGCGCCTGCGCGATGCGCGGGTCGGTGCGATAGGTGGCGGTTTCCGGCGGCGGCAGCGGCCGCGCGGTCTCCCAGGTCAGCGGCACGCGATTGTCCGGGTCCATCACCAGCAGGTCGTGGAAGATGGTGGTGCCGGAGCGGGGCGGGCCGACCACGAAAATCGGCCGCTCGATGCGCTGCTCGGCAATTTCAGGGTGTTGTTTGAACAGTTCGCACGAAACCCAGGCGGTTTTCCAGCGTGCGCACCAGGTCCGATCTGGCAATGATGCGGCCGAGCAGGGAGAGGTTGGCCTCCTTTTCCAGGCCTTCCAGCAGCAGCGCCAGCGGCGCGCGAAAATCATCCTCGCCAAAATCGCTGAGCCCGGTATTGTCGCGGGCGGTTTGCAGCAGTTTGTCCAGGCTCAGCTTGACCGGCTGCAGGCCGATGGCATTGGCGCCGCGCCCGGCCAGATTCAGCAGGCGCACGGGAAGTGGGAGTGTGCTGCTGCTCATGTCAGGTGCCCAGCTCGGCCAGCTTCACCACTTTCGCCTGCGGTGTCTCGACGTCGCCGGTCACCAGGAAGAAGCGCCAGAACACCAGGCCGAACAGGTTGCCCTCGGTGTCCAGCCAGTTGGGTACGCCGGGGTCGACGTGCGACAGCACCATGCGGAAGCTGCCGTCGGCCTCCAGCACGGTCTGCGCGCGGTTGAGCGACACGCTGCGGCTGCGGTAATCGAGCGTCTGCTGGAAGCGGTTCCACAGGCACACATTGCCGAAGCGGCAGTCGGGCCAGCGGCCGGTAATCACCAGCGCCTCATCCGGGCCGATAAAAAAGGGCGCCATGGAGTAGTGGGCGTCAAATGCCGCCAGACCGAAAGTCGCCGGGCGGTACGGGCGGTGGAAAGGCATTGGGCGTCAGCGACACAAACGGCGGCAGCGGCCCGTTGGCCATGGGCGGCATGCCCAGCGTGCGGCTGCGCACCGCGTTGGCGACGCGGCGGATGCCGGCCGCGACGCTCGCATCGTTGGGTGGCGCAGGAATGTCCTGCGCGGTGAGGCAGTCGATGCGGATGCGCGGTTCCATGTCGGGGTCTTTGGCGGCGCAGCTGGCCTGCTCAAAATAGTGACGCGTCGTCACTCGCGATGCGCCCGGTGTCAGCGCCAGCCAGTTTTTGTCCCTGGGCTTGCCGCCCAGGTACAGCGTGAAATGCCCGTTGCTGTCGATCTCCAGCTGTTCATCGTTGATCACGCCGGCGGTGTTGGTCGCCATCTTGCCGTCCTCGGCGCCTTCCTCGATGGTCAGCGAAAAATAGGCCGCGCCATGCATGCTGCCGTGGATGACGTAGGCGTGGTCGCCGCTGACCGGCGCGTCGAAGTAGATCGCATCCGAGTTGTCGCCGGTGAGTTTGCGGCTGGGCGTGACGATGCGGCGGAAGTCGGGCCGGCTCGCATCCTGCTCGAAATAGCCGATCAGGCAGGTTTCCAGCGTGTGCATCAGCGAGCGGTGTGAGGCGACGATATCCTCCGGCGAGTGGAGGTTCCACTCCGGGCCGGACCAGCGTGCGTCGATTTCCTGTAGCAGGGCAATGAATTCGCCTAGGGCGGTGCGACTCTGTGTTGTTATGCTCATGGTGTCTCCGTGTGCTTATCAGCCGGCGGCTGCCGCGAGGTGCGGGTTTCTGGTTTCGTAGGGGATGTTGAAGCGTTCGCGATAGAACATCAATCGGCTGTCCACGTCCTGCTTGCTGAGCCCGAAATCCTCCAGGCTGTACTTGTGTGCGCCGTGCTTGTGCTGCTTGTTCTTGTCCAGCCAGGCCTGCATATTGCTGCGCGCTTCATCGGTAAACGGCAGACCCAGGAAATCGTACACACCCTGCAGTCGCGCCCTGCCAGTCGGCGGTGATGTCGGCGTACTGGATGTCATATTGATTCCGCGGGGCACACGCTTTCGTCGCGTATCCGCAGGGTTTTGCGCAGCATACGCTCAGTTTTGGTCAGCCACTCCCGCCCGACCCAGTCGGGGGTGATGCTGTCGCTGTCGCGCACCATGGCGTTCCACGCGGTGGAGCTGACCGAACCCACGGCCTTGATGGGATCGCGGTGGGAGCACACCAGCCTGGCATTGGGAAATACATGCAGCAGCGCATCGAGATCCTGCATATGCTGGGGTGTCTTGAGCACCCAGGGTTTGTCCTCGGGGTCGTTGCGAAACCAGGAAATAATTTTCATCAGCACCACCATGTACTCGTAGGCAGCGTGCTGGTCGTGCGTCATCAGCCACTCGGCGAAGGAGGGAATCTTCGCCTGGATCTCGAATATCTGGCTGGAGAAACCGTGCTGCAGCAGGCCTATTTCCTCTTCCACCTCGAACGTGCCCAGCGGGTGGACCGCGGCGACCTGGGGACTCATGTACAGGACCGCTTTGAGACCCTGGTCCAGCGCGGTGACACGCGGGTCGATCCTGCCCGCGGCGCGCGCGGCAAAACATTCGGGGTAGGGCACCGGAAAGACCGACTCCCAGGATTTCAGGTGCAGGAATTGCGGGTCGGAAGCCAATAGCCGGTGCAGGCGGGTAGTGCCGGAACGTCCCAGCCCGACCACGACCACCGGGTCAGGAATATGGCGCTCAAGAATTTCCGGATGACGCGTGAGCAGGTCCTGCGCATACAGGCGATGTTTCAGCAGGCGCAGGATGTTGGTGCGATTCATGAAGCGGCCCAGCGGATTGAGGTCGGCTTCCTCCTCCAGCGCATTGATCAGCCGCTGCATGGGATCGAGAAAATGCTCGTCGCCGAAATCCTGCAAGTCCGGTAGCCTTGCGTGCAGCGGCCACCAGCGTCATCCCGCTGCAATGAAAACCTGGCCAGCCCCACTGCACTGGCACCGCGCAGCACGGTGTTGAGAATGCGCATCGGAGTGCGGTGATAAGCGGTCGCTGTGAGTTGCGTGCCCATGCTCACGATTTCATTTCCTTGCTACGAGGGGAAAAACACTGCCCATTAGAGCGGGCGTGGCGCGCTACGCTGCACGCGCTGCTGGTACCGGTGCTGTTGCAGTAGTCGTCCCCTGCACCACACTTGCCGCCATGATTTCGTGCGCGCAGTTATAGCCCGGCAGAAAGGTGACGCCGGGACCGGGGTGACACGACGCGCCGCACAGGTACAGATTCGCCACAGGTGTGGTATGCCCGGTGCCGTCGATCAGGCAGCGCTCGCCGATCATCTGGTCGGGATGCAGCAGGCCGTGGGTCCAGTCGCCGTTAGTGACACCCTGCATGCTGGCGAAGTGATCGGAGGAAAAGATGGCCTGGTCGACAATCAGCGAGCGGAAATTGGGCAGGTGCACGCCGATGTGGTCGATGATTTTTTCCGCCATCTGGTCGCGAAGTTTGCCGCGTTTGTCTTTTGCTGCCTCGCAGGGGAAGTAAAAGCCGTAGGCGGTGGCGATATGGTAACCGGGCGGCGCCAGGCTGCTATCGTGCACACTCGGTATCTGGAAGGCCAGCGGAATATGCTCCGGCAGTTCACCACGCAGGCAGGATTCATAGCTCTCCTGCAGTTGCTTCGGCTCCAGCACCATGGCGCCGCCGAATTTCGCACCGTCGATGTGGTTGAGTTGGTCCAGGTGCGCGGAGTAGCTGGGCAGGCCTTTCAGTTTGAACAGCATATGCACGAAAGCGCCCCGGTGGGTGAACGCATCCACTTTCTGCTGGTCGGCTCCTGCGAGCGCGTGGTCGGCGAGCAGGTGGTTGAAGGTGGCTTGCTTGTCAAGATTGGAGACAATTGTGTCGGCGTAAATGCGCTGCCCGTTCTTGAGTTCCACGCCCACGGCGCGATTGTCCTGTACCAGGATGCGCGCGACATTCTGCCTGAGCCGCACTTCACCCCCCAGCGCCTCGATCTGCTCAGCCAGGCTTTCCGAGAGCTTCCCGATGCCGCCCTTGACCCGTTGCATGAGCCCTTCGGAGCCCTCCTGTGCCATGGTGTAGACCAGGCACATGCCCGAGCCCGGGGTATACGGGCCCTTGTACGTCGCCTGCACGGCGGCGAACGCCATACTGGCGCGCAATTCCTTGTGTTTGATGGGATCAGGAAAAAACTTGTCGATGATGTCCATGGCCGAGCCCTTGAAGGCCAGCTCCAGATGCTCGCGCTGCTCCTGCGTTGCCGCCTCGGCGATCAGGTCTTCCAGTTTGCGCGGCGCCTTGCGCGCGGTGAAGCGGTCCAGTACCCGCGCCGGGTACTGGCAGAATTTCATCAGGCGGATGAAGCCGAGCATGCCGCTGACGCCGAAGCTGCGCATCAGGTTGAACGAGAGGCGCAGCGGGTTCTTGTAAATGACGAACGGTTTGCCGTCGGCGCCGACGAGGTTGACCGCCATGACCGGCAGCGGAATCAGTTCCACCCCATGCGACTCAAAATCGAAATAGCGCTTGATCTCTGCAGACAGGGGAAACAGGCAGCTGGCGCCCACCTCGTTGCGACAGCCCTTGAGGATCTCCCGGGTGCCACCCATGCCGCCGACAAAATTATTTTTCTCCAGCACCAGTACGCGGCGCCCATTGCGCGCCAGCACCAGGGCAGTGGCCAGCCCGTTGTGGCCGGCGCCCACGATGATACAGTCATAGGGAGAGTGTTGCTGATCGGTGGTGTTGCTGATAGTAGTCTGCTCGGGCATACCATACGCTCCACACTTGAGGCAGTCGCTTCTTTGCCTCGTTCAGAGACATGGTATGTAAAAGGTCCGATTGCGGCAAGCGCCTGGAGTTCGCATAATCAGCCGGTACACAGGAATTCGAGGTCAGGAAAGTGGAGACAGCAAGGATGGCCTGGGTTGCGGCCCGCGAGGCAGCACGGCTGGCCACCGATGCCCTGGGCGATCAGACGGGCTCGAGTATCCCGTTCAAGGCGCAGGAGGTTGCCACACCACACGCACTGTCCCGTCTTATCAATGCCGGAACACTGCAACCGGATCGTCAACCCGTGGTGATCAGCACCGTGCAGCGCCAGAGCGTGCCCTCCGTCAGCAGCAATTGCCACAACCTGGTGTTGACCATCGAGCAGGCTGGCGAGTCGACCCTGCCGCGCAGCCTGTTCGTCAAACTGCCCATGGAAGCGCTGGCGACCCGCTGGTTTTTCAGCATCATCAACGTGTGGCGCCTGGAGTCGTACTTTTTTCGCCATGTGGCACACACCCTGCCGCTGCGTACGCCGTTCACTTATGCCACCCGTTGCCAGGGCACGCGCTTTTACCTGGTGCAGGAAAACCTGCGCGAGGATCCCAGTGTCGAGCTGTTTACCAACCCCGATATGCTGGCCGGCCCCTCGCTGGCACTGGTGTACCGCTGCCTGGACACGTTCGCCCGCCTGCACGCCTGCCATTACGGACTGAGCGCGCAGGAACGCGAGAACATACTGCCAATGCGCTACCATCTCTTCTTATCGCCTGCCATGGGATCGGTGTCGCGCATGTTGAACCGCTTCGCACTGAACCCTTGTATGAAGAAGCAGCCCGGCGTGATACCCGCTGAGGTGGTGCAGGCCTACCGTCGCTCCATCGAACAATTGGGACGCGCTGTTGCAGTACTGGTTTTCCGGGCCCCTGTCACTGCTGCACGGCGACAGCCACCTGGGCAATTTTTTTGTGTCCGGGGACGAGATGGGAATGCTGGACTGGCAAGCCCCGCACTGGGGCAAGGGTATTCGCGATGTGCAGTATTTTTTGATCGATTCGCTGCCGGTGGATGTACTGGCGGCCCACGAACGCGAACTGGTGGAATATTATGTACAGCGCCGCGGGCATTATGGCGCGGCGATAGATTTGCAACAGACGTGGCAGGAGTACCGCAGCTTCACCTTTCATACCCTGATGACCATCGTCGTCTCCATCGGCTTTGGTGCGATGAACAAGGAACAGGATGTGTTGATGGCGGAGATCCTGCGGCGTGCGGTAGCGGCGGTGCAGCGCGTGGATTATGCCGGCTGGCTGCGCGACTTCCTTGCGTCGCGTTAGATGTGTGAACCCACTGGGTTGTGCACGGGCTAGCGGTGCGGAGCGGGTTCGCGCGCCGGGTGTGCAATTCGCCGGCTTCCCCGATACTCGCGGACGAATTGCACACCCGACACCCAAACCCTTGTTCCGTACTATCGCGGACCAATGTTCAATGCAGGTAACAGGAGTCAAGGCTACGGCCGGGAAGGCCTTTTCGAATGCGAGTATCGGGGAAGCAGGCGAAAAGGCCTTCCCGGCCGGAGCCGATGACGAAATGAACGAGAATGTTTATTCCGTGCCAGAGCCGGTGGCGCACAGCGGTGCGGGGCGAGTATCTTGGCCTTTCGAGCACGGCACCCTATGCGCCACCGGGCCGCGGGTAACACCAAAAGGGAAAGACGTATGAAAGCAGTGCGCTGTTGTGACAAGCATGTCCACGTGGTCGATGTTCCGGCACCACAGGGGGAGGGCGTGTTGGTGAAGGTGCGCTCGGCGGGCATCTGCGGCTCGGACCTGCACATGGTCAACGCGGGCTATGACATTCCCTCGACCCTGGGCCACGAGGTGGCGGGTACCCTCAGTGATGGTCGCGCCGTGGCGCTGGAGCCGATCGCGCCCTGCGGACACTGCGACATGTGTGTGCAGGGCGACTACGGTCTGTGCCGACTGGGCGCCGCCATGGTGCACGGTATTGGACGGGACGGCGGCATGGCAGAACACATCATGGTGCCGGCGCGCTGCATTGTGCCGCTGCCTAACAATGTCAGTGCGGCGGACGCCTGCCTGGTCGAGCCGCTGGCGGTGGCGGCACACGGCATACGTATGCTGGACCTAAAGCCCAACAGCCGGGTCGCCATTGTTGGCGCCGGCGCGGTGGGGCTTGCCGCTGCCGCGATACTGACGCCTTTTGTCGCCACGGTAGATATCGCGGCGCGTCACGATGCGCAGAAAGAGGCTGCCGAGCGCCTCGGTGCGACACTGGATCCGCAGGGTGAGTACGATGCCGTGATTGAATGTGCGGGCAATTCCGCAGCGCTGGCGCAGGCCGCGCGGTTGTGCAAACCCGGCGCCGTTATTCTGCTGCTGGCCACCTACTGGGACGGCGTGACGTTGCCGGCGTTTGAGGTTTCGATGAAGGGCCTTAAGATCTATGCGTCGTTTCTGTACGGTCGCCAGGGACTGGTGCGCGATGTGGAGATGGCTGCGCAGTTGATGGCCCAGCGCCCGGAACTGCCCGGGATACTGATCACCCACCGGCTGCCGCTGGAGGCTGCCGCAGAAGCCTTTGCCATTGCCGCCAATCGCAAGGCCGGCGCGATCAAGGTGGTGCTGGAGCCGTGATAAATCGTGCAGCGCGCTGGTAACAATTCTTAACCAATGTCTGCCCTAATTTACACTGGGTTCTGTCTGACTGGAGCCTGGACACACCAAAGGAGAACTGCAATGAAAAACCGTGTTATCGCACTCAGTCTGGCGCTGGTATCCAGCGTGGCATTGGCACAACCAGCGGCGCGCCCCCGGGCGGGCCCCAAGGTGACGGCAAGGGTCCGCCCATATGATGCGTATGCAAAATGAACTGGACCTGACGGATGAGCAGGTGAAAAAGATGCGCGAAATCCGCGATCAGGGCGGTAGCAGGGCGGAAATGCAGGCGGTGCTGACGCCGGAGCAGCGCGCCAAGGTGGCGGCACAGCGCGAAGAGCACGCGGGTGAACGCGAGGAGCGTAAAGCCCGGATGCAGGAGCAGCTGGGCCTGAGCGATGAGCAGAAAGCAAAAATGGCGGAGATCCGCAAGCAGGGTGGTTCGCGCGAAGAAATGCGCGCGGTGCTGACGCCCGAGCAGCAGGCCAAATTCGACGCGATGCGCAGCCAGCACCAGGGGCCTGGTCAGAAGCAGAAACCTGCTGGGAGTCCTGCACAGAGTCCCGCAGCGAAGCCTGAAGAGTAGGCGCTCTGCGCGGTCGATCGGGCACCCGATTGGCTGTTGCGCTTACTGCGGCTGCGTGACCTGGTCTGCCAGCAGGCGGCTTATGCGCTGCGCGAGATCGAAGTCCCGCTCGGTGATGCCGCCGGCATCGTGGGTGGTGAGGTAGATTTCCACACGGTTGTACACGTTTGACCACTCCGGGTGGTGGTCCATGCGCTCCGCCAGCAGCGCCACCCGGCTCATAAAGCCAAAGGCCTCGACAAAATCCGCAAACACAAACTTGCAATACAGTTTGTCGCTTGCGCAGGCTCCACTGCGCCAGCTCGGCCAGTCTGCTTGTCTGACGTCAGCGGCAGACAGCTTGTTGATGATGTCGTCATAGTCTGGCACTCCACCTACATCCAGGGATCGTTATCCAGGCCCAGCTCCGGCCAGGGTCCGTAGGCGATAGGCTGGCAGTTGCCGATGCCGACAGCACCCGCTGCGGGGTCGGTGACCCGCACCACGGTATCCCTGATCTGGTGCAGTCGCCGCGCCTGCTCCGGCGTACTGCAATCCGCGATACGTTCACCTTCCACATGCAGGTCGCCGCGCCACTGCCCATGGTGGTTGCCGTCAAAACCGAAGTACAGTCCGGCGCCGAGTTGGATGCCCGTATCTCCCAGCACCTCCAGCATCAGCGTGCGCTTGCTGCCGTCGGCCAGGGTGCAATCGAGTTCACCGCCGAGCAGGCGCCGGTTGCGCGGATGGAACTGCAGGCGCGGGACCAGCTCGGTGATGGCCTGCTGCGCGCCGTTGTCATACTCGATGCGCGAGCTGACCATCTTCTGCTCAAAGCCCGGCATGGCGAACCAGGTGAAATGCAGGTGCATGCCGTACTGGCTGCCATCACTGCGGGTCATGCGCAGCGGGCACCAGATCATCATGAACCCGGCGCCGGCGGGAATGCCCTCGTTCGGTTCCACATCCACGGGCGGGATGCCGACGTCGTAGCGCACGCCCCAGGAGTGATCGCGGGTCGAGGTCCAGGTGTCGGGCGTCATGGTATAGCGCTGTGCCGTCGAGTTCGATCCAGCCCGAGGCCGTGCCGATCTGGTGGTAGCGCACCAGCTCTGACATCACCCGGTAGTCGCGCATCAGGTGGGTGCGCTCTTCGGTAAACGGCGGGACGATACCTTCAAACAGCCAGTCGAAGGCCAGTGGCTGTGCCTCGTTCGCGTCCAGGCGAAAGCGCACGGCCTGCAGCGGTTTCACGACCTCGTAGTGGATGGGCCCCACGGCGGTGACATCCGGCAGCGGACTCAGGCGCCGGCTGGCGCGCACCGTGAGTTGCTCAACGCCGCGCGACAGCGCCGCGTAGCCGTCCATGATATTGCGATTGGTGTATTTGCCCAGGCCGAAACCGATCTGCAGGCTGCCGTCATTGGCCATGGCCATGGCGCAGACTTTTTCCGTCCAGGCGGGATCCGAGGTGCCCACCGACGCAAAGGTCTCCACCACCTGGTGCGTGAAATTTTCATCGGATGGAAGCAGCGGGGCCAACAGGGTTAGGCATAGTGCGCTCCTTATTCTGCGCGTCGTTAAAAGGCTGTGCTTGAACGGCTGTTTTTATACGGCTATTTTTATACGGTAATGCCGAACACCGCCATGTGGCGATCCAGCACGGCGGTGCAGGTATTGTTGATGTCCATTTCCATGGCGGCGGGCACCAGCCCTTCGCTCGTATATTTGTTGCCGATACTCGCCATGATAATGCCGAACTTGTAGGCGCCAAACAGCAGGTAATAGTCCAGCTGGTCTGCGCTGTAGCCGCTTTCGCGCTCCCAGAGTTCGACCATGGCAGCGCGGTCAGGCAAACCCGGCAGCTTGGGAATTTCCGTACCCACCATGATCTGAAGGCCCTCACTCATGCTGTCATCCAGCGTCATCCACCAGGCCAGGTCATCCACCGGGTTGCCCAGGTGCACCATCTCCCAGTCCAGCACGCCTACGACTTCGGTGCCGTCCAGCAACAGATTGGCGGCCTTGGCATCGCCCCAGCACAGGGCAACGGGTTCATTCTGCGGCTGGTGCGCCTCCAGCCAGGCCTGCACGGCGCGCAGTTTCGGGTACGGCCTGCCGCGCGCTTCAGCGTAGGTGAGAAAGCGGCGATAAAAGGCGAACTGCTGCTGCAGCGGCGTGGCGCCCAGCTCGGGCCGGTCGAGATAGCCAAAGCCCAGCGCCCGCCAGTCCTGCCGGTTGACACAGGCGGCGGCGCGGATACCGTTGCGCCACACGGTAGCGCGCTGCGCAGGCGAGAGATCGAAGAACCAGCCTTGCATATGATAGGGAGGGTTTTCCGTGATGACTTTGCCCGCGATGCGCTCCATCAGGTAAAAGGGCGTACCGAGTACCGCAGGATCAGGTTCGAATCCGCTGAGCACCGGCACCGGCACATCGGTATCTGCCAGCAATGACATGGCCCGGTACTGTTGGTCCAGATCGTACTGCGGAAACACGCCCGGTCCGCTGGGCTGTAACCGCGCCACGAGGGATTGTTCGTGTCGCCGTCCATCCTGTTGCCAGCTCACGTCGAACAGCAGGGTCTCGTTGGAGGCGCCGGCAGCCGGCGCACTGAATGCGGAGATGGACAGGTCGCTGGCGCCAGGGCGCTGCGCTTGCAGCCAGTGGACCAGTTTTTCCTCGCGGGTGCCGGTCAAGGCAGATTCTCCGAATCGTGTAGTGGGGTGGTGTTGACTGCCCGACATCATAGGGCAGTGTATCTGGTACGACAGGGAGCGATACCCAATACCCGACAAAAGTTCAACAACTTAGCCCGCCAGTGCCTGTGCTAGGATGCCTCGCGCAGTTAATTTTACTGACTGGAATTCTGGGGGAACGATGAAAAAATTAAGTCAGCTGAGCCGCTCCATTGCCGGCAGTGTCGCGATCATTACTGGCGCCGCCAGTGGTATGGGTCGCGCGACAGCCCACCTGTTTGCCGATGAGGGCGCACGGCTGGGGATTCTGGACATCAACGGGGAAGGACTGGAGGCAGTCGCCGGGGAAATCCGTTCGATCGGGGGCGAGGTACTGGCATTGACCGTGGATCTGTCTTCACGGGATGCGGTGGAGCAGGCCGTGTTGGCGGTCGCCGCACACTTTGGCGCGATTGATATCCTGGTTAACAACGCCGGGCTGGTGATTCCCACGACGGTGGACGCGGACAACTTCGCCGCCGCCTGGGATACTTCACTGGCAGTGATGGCCGGCGCGCAGGCGTGGGCGATTCGCGCCGCGCTGCCCAGCCTGCGTCAGTCTCCCCATCCGCGTATTGTGAATATCGCGTCCACCGAAGCGCTGGGTGCGACGCGCTTCGGCAGCGCCTACAGCGTAGCCAAACATGCCAGTGTGGGCTTGACCCGCGCCATGGCGGTGGATCTCGGTAAAGAAGGGATCACGGTCAATTGTATTTGCCCCGGGCCCATTCGCACGGCCATTACGCAGCAGATCCCGGAGGAGGACAAGGCCACGTTCGCCAATCGCCGCACGGTGCTGCGTCGCTACGGCGAGCCTGAGGAAGTCGCCCATGCCACGCTCAGCCTGGTATTGCCCGCGGCCGGGTTTATCACCGGCGCCACGCTGGTGGTTGATGGCGGCCTGACCATTCGCAATGCCTGAACGGGGATCGTGCCTGGCCAAATCTATCAATGCCATCCTTATCTTTCGTTGACCTGCTGGGGAGAACATCATGCAAGCCGAGAAAATTGCCCGCTATTTTGATCTCACGGACAAGGTGATCCTGGTGACCGGCGGCAGTCGCGGCCTGGGCTTTGCCATGTGCCGGGCTTTCGCCGAGGCGGGCGCTACGGTGGTCATCAGTTCGCGCAAGGGCGACAGTTGTGCGCGAGCGGCACAGCTGATCGAGCGAGACACCGGCCGGGCGTGCCTGCCTGTCGCCTGCCATGTGGGGGACTGGAATGCCTGCGATGCGCTGGTGGAGACGGTTTATGAAAAATTCGACCGCATCGATGTGCTGGTAAATAATGCCGGCATGTCGCCGCTGTACACATCGCCAGCGACAGTGACACGCGAGTTGTTTGACAAGGTGATCGCGGTCAATCTGGCAGGGCCCTACCGGTTGTCCGCCATTGTCGGTGAGCAGATGGCGCGCGGGGCAGGGGGCTCCATCATCAATGTCAGCAGTATCGCCGCCGTCGCGCCCAGCGCATCGGAGCTACCTTATGGTGCTGCCAAAGCCGGGCTGAACAACCTGACCCAGGGGCTGGCACATACGTTTGGGCCGAAAGTGCGTTGCAATTGCATTATGCCCGGACCGTTCCTGACCGATATTGCAAACGCCTGGAGCGATGAAGTGAAGAGTGCCGTGAATGCCCTCGTGCCGCTGGGGCGGGCAGGGCAGCCCGAGGAAATTATCGGCGCGGCGCTGTACCTGGCATCGGATGCCTCACGCTACACCAATGGCGCGATCATCAAGGTGGACGGCGGCGCGGCCTACAGCGGCTGAACCCTGTCCGTTCAGGCGGTACGCAGCTTCAGGAAGGGGTTCATCCAGCGAAACTTCCAGTCAGTGAACTTCAGGGGCGCATCCAGCACGGCCAGGCAGATACAGTCCTCTGACTGCAGGGCCGTCGGTGCATGCACATCACCCGGCTGACGCAGCAGAAAATCACCCTTGTGATAGCTGCCGTTCGCGTCGGAGAAACCGCCCTGCAGGATGAGCGTCATTTCACTGCCACGATGGGTGTGCTCGGGAATGCGACCACCGGCCCGGATGTGGTAAAGGGCAAACTCATGCTGCGGGTCGCCGGACTTCAGATAACTGATGCGCAGCGTGGAACCGATGTTCTTCCAGGTCAGGTCGCTGAAATCGCCGCGCATCAGGCGCTGCAGGATCGCTGGCGTATCGCTGGCGTTACCCTTTTTGTTGGCGTAGGCCAGCGGCATTTCCTCGTCCAGCCTGGCCAGCACGGCATGCAACTGGGTATCGCCTACATGCACAGGTTCAAGCGCCTCGAACAGGCTTGCGCCAAGGTTGTTAAGCTCTCCGGCAATACGTTGGCAGCGCCGGCAGTGAGTGACATGTAAGGAGACGCAGGCCGACTGCGCCAGGGGCAGACAGCCTGCCGTGTATTCGGTGATGAGGTCGATGTCCGGATGAAAATTTGTCATAGCATTATCTTTCAAGTTGAATTTGTAGTTTCTGCAGAGCCAGGCGCACGCGTGATTTCACCGTACCCAGGGGAAGATCCAGTTCCCCGGCCACTTCTGTATGGGATTTGCCTTCCATATAGACCTTGGCCAGAATGTGTGCCTGGTCGTTCGGTAGTTCCTTGATCAGCGCGTGTATGCGATCCCTGCTGCGTTTCTGATGCAATACCATAAACGCTTCTTCACTTTCTTCCTCCCCGGACACGTCTTCGGCTGACAGGGGGGTATCGAACTTCTGCAGCCGCCTGAACAAATCAGTCCGACAGTTGCGGGCGATCGTATAAATCCAGGTGCTGGCCGCCGCCTTTTCCGCATTGAAGGCGCCTGCTTTCTGCCACACCTTGAGCATGACTTCCTGCACCAGCTCATCGGCGTGATTGGCGGACAGGGTAGAGCCCGACAGGGCAAAAGCCTTCATCAGCGGGGCAAAATGGCGAAACAGGCGCGTGAACGCTGCCCGGTCCTGGTGCTTTGCTATCAGGGCGAGGCATTCGCTCCATTCGTCGGTACGGATGCCGCCTGGCTCAACTGGTGAGTCAGAGTCCCCGTCAAAGGTGTCGGCCACAATAAACATTCTCTGGTTCCTGGTGGTTTGGAGAGTATACGCAGGAAAATGAAGATGGATCACTTGATTTAACCGGAAATTGGCTAGACTCTTAATCGGCGACAGCGGAGACTGCCCCGATTTTGTCCAGGACTGATCCAGAAAGTGCGATAAGGCGTAAATGATCGGTAATAAACAGCGCGGCCCATACTGCCGTTCAGTAAGAGGATCATAAGCATGAAAGTGGCGGTTATCGGATCAGGCATAGCGGGTCTGTCCTGTGCACATTATCTCAGTAACGAGCACGAGGTGTGGGTCTACGAGGCGAGCAAAAAGATTGGCGGCCACACCGCTACGGTGGATGTGCAACTGGGCACCCGGCGCTACGCCATTGATACCGGCTTTATTGTCTTCAACGACTGGACTTATCCCAACTTCATCGCCCTGATGGACGAACTGGGCGTCGCCAGTAAACCGACCGCCATGGGATTCAGTGTGCGTGATCCGCAATCCGGTCTGGAATACTCTGGGACCAACCTCGATACCCTGTTTGCCCAGCGCCGCAACCTGTTGTCGGTGCCATTCATTGGCATGATCCGCGACATCCTGCGTTTTAACCGCGCGGCGGTAGAAGATCTCGATGCTGGAAAGATCGATGACAGCGAAACACTGGGCGCCTATCTCGCCCGCAATGCCTATGGTGACAAGTTTATCCGGCAGTACCTGGCCGCCATGGGCTCGGCCATCTGGTCCGCTGACTGCGCTACTATTCTGGATTTTCCGGTCAGTTTTTTCCTGCGCTTCTTCAGGAACCATGGTTTGTTGTCGGTCAAGGACAGGCCACAGTGGCGGGTGATAGAGGGTGGCTCCAGGGAGTATCTGAAACCCCTGTGCGCGCGCTTTGCGCAGCGTATTTCTACCGGCAATGCGGTGGACAGCGTCATCCGGCATGCGGGGCGGGGCGTAACGCTGCGGATGGCGGACGGCCAGCGACTGCAGTTCGACCACGTGGTGTTGGCGACACACTCGGACCAGGCGCTGGCGCTGCTGCATCAGCCTTCCCCGGCGGAGCGCAGTATTCTGGGCGCGATTCCCTACCAGACCAACGACGTGGTATTGCATACCGACACTCGCATGCTGCCGCGCAATACCAAGACCTGGTCCAGCTGGAATTACACGCTGGGCCAGCATGAGCAGCGCGCGGTGGTGACGTACAACATGAATATCCTGCAGGGCATTGAAGCACCGGAAACATTCTGCGTCACTTTGAATAACACGGCTGCGATCAATCCGCACAAGATCATCGGCCAGTTCCAGTACGATCACCCGGTGTTTTCTCTGGACGGTATGGCCGCACAACGGCGCTGGGAGGAAATCAACGGGGCGGCCAACACCTGGTACTGCGGGGCCTACTGGCATAACGGCTTTCATGAGGATGGCGTGGTCAGTGCACTGCGCGTCGCCAATGCCTTGTGTCACCGGGCGCGGGTCGCCGCGTGAGATCACGCATTTACGAGGGTGTGCTGCGGCATCGGCGGGTGTCGCCGCGTCACCACGAGTTCCAGTACAAGGTCGCCATGGTGTATCTGTGCCTGGATGAGCTGCCCGACATTTTTTCCACGACGCCTTTATGGTCCGCCACCCGACCGGCCCTGGCCCGCTTCCGGCGCAGCGACTTTCTGGGCGATCCGGCGCTGCCGCTGCAGGACGAAGTGCGGCGGCGCATTCGCGAAGAGACCGGTGCTGCGCAGACAGGACCGATCTACCTGCTGGCCAACCTGCGCTACTTCGGGTATGTGATGAACCCGATTGCCTGCTATTACTGCTTTAATGATGACGAGACGCGCCTGGAGTATGTGGTGGCTGAGGTCAATAACACACCCTGGAACGAGCGTCACAGTTATGTGCTGGCCGGTCCCGACGAGGGCCGCTGGCTGAAGACCGCCTTTGACAAGCAGTTCCATGTTTCGCCATTCAATCCCATGGCGATGCGCTATCACTGGCGCAGCAATACGCCTGACCGCCGCCTGGTATTGCATATGGAAAATAGCGCGGACGGTGAAAAGGTATTCGATGCTACCCTGTCACTTTCAGCCCGGCCCATGACCGGCGCCAGTCTCAATAAATTACTGTTCCGCTACCCTTTGATGACAGCCAAAGTCGGCCTGGCCATTTACTGGCAGGCCCTGCGGCTGTTTTTGAAAGGGTTGCCGATCTATACCCACCCGGACAACCATGCGATAGGAGCAAGGAATGAATGAAGTCAGTATAGGCACTCTGCGTATACCGCAGGCGCGCAGCGCAAGGATGGGCGAAAGAGTCGCCAGGGAGGCGCTGTTCAGATTGCTGGGCAAGTTGCAGATTGGCTCGCTAACCCTGCACGAGGGGCCGCAGACGCCACCACTTTGGCAGCGCTGGCAAGCCACAGGAGCCCCAGGCGGAAGTGCATATTCACGACCCTGCGGTGTACGGGCAGATGCTGGCCGGCGGCTCGATTGCCGCCGGTGAGGCCTATATCAAGGGTTTGTGGTCCTCGCCTGCGCCGGTGGAAGTGACCCGTCTGTTCAGTGCCAACCTTGCGGTACTGGACAGTTTTGAAGCAGGGCAGTCCTGGCTGGTAAAGCTGGCGCTGAAACTCGCCCATCGCTTCAATCGCAATACCCGCAAGGGCTCGCAGGTGAACATCGCCGCGCACTACGATCTGGGCAACGAGTTTTTCCAGCTGTTCCTCGATCCGACCATGATGTATTCGTCAGCCATATTTCCCGATCGCCTTACCAGTCTGGAGGTGGCCTCGGAGACCAAGCTGGATGAACTGTGCCGGCAGCTCGAATTGCGCCCTGACGACCATTTGCTGGAAATAGGCACCGGCTGGGGCGGAATGGCCATCCATGCCGCGAAGTATTTCGGTTGCCGGGTCACCACCACGACGATATCGCAGGAGCAATACGCCTACGCCTGCGCCAGGGTCAGGGAGGAAGGACTGGAGCACCGGATCACCCTGCTGTGTGAAGACTACCGCAACCTGACCGGGCAATACGACAAGCTGGTTTCCATTGAGATGATTGAAGCTGTCGGCCACGAGTTTTACCAGAATTACTTCCAGTCCTGTGCCGGTCTGCTCAAGCAGGACGGAAAGATGGTGATACAGGCGATCACCGTCGCCGACCAGCGCTACAAAGCGGCGCGCGACTCGGTGGATTTTATCCAGCGCTATATTTTCCCCGGTGGCTGCCTGCCTTCCGTTGCCGTGATGGCGGAGCACATCGCAACAGACACCGATATGCAGATTGTTCACCTGCGCGATATCACCCACGACTACGCTACCACGCTGGCCCATTGGCGAGCAGCGCTTCCTGGCCAATCTGGACGCCGTGCGGTCCATGGGATTCAGCGAGGAGTTTGTGCGCATGTGGGAGTTCTACCTGTGTTACTGCGAAGGTGGTTTCCGTGAGCGCATCATCAGTACGGTGCAGATGGCCTTTGCCAAGCCCGGCTATCGTTTTGCCAACTCTGCCGTCGGGGTGGGCGAATAGAAATCGTATTTGGATAGATCTGAAGGGCGGTTCTTTGCGTAATTAGTCGAGTATTAACAAAAGGAGAGCGAAGTAATGGAACCAGCCCTGATGAAACCCGTTTTCGTTTCCCAGCCCCTCATCCCTGAGGATGCCCGCAGAGTAAGGGATGTGCTGATTGAACGGGGACTCGAGACACCGCTTATCGACAATGGCCTCAGCCGCGACCAGAAGTATGAACGTATCAGTGAGTCCTTTGCCGATATTGCCCGTACCCTGGGCCTTGATCTGGCCGATGACAGCCTGTGCGATACGCCCAAGCGCATTGCCAAGATGTATGTCGACGAAATATTTTCGGGCCTGGATTACGCGCGCTTCCCGAAAGCGACCGCCATTGCCAACAAGATGGGCGTGGAAGAAATGGTGCGGATCGATGATATTGCGGTCGTGAGCACCTGCGAGCATCACTTTATTACGATCGACGGTGTGGCCAGCGTGGCCTATATCCCGGCAGGCAAAATTATCGGGCTGTCGAAGGTCAATCGTATTGTCCGTTTCTTTGCCCAGCGACCCCAGGTGCAGGAGCGACTGACGCAGCAGGTGCTGGTAGCCCTGCAAACGCTGCTGGAGACAGACGATGTGGCCGTCACCATTAACGCGGTGCACTACTGCGTGAAGGCCAGGGGTGTAATGGATGCCAACTCGCGCACCCGCACCACAGCACTGGGTGGCCAGTTCAAGGTTGACGCGCGCACGCGTGGCGAGTTTTTGTCGTAAATGAAGGTGCCAGTCAACATCGTCAATATCGTGCTGTTCAATATCAGCTGGTTCGCCATTGTGCTGAGCCAGTCGTCGTTGGTGGCGCCGCTCATCGTGGGCATCCACTTGTTGTTGCACTGGCGTGTCATGGGTAAAGGCAAAGACGAACTGCGCCTGATCGGGGGGGTGACGCTGTGCGGCGTTGTCGTCGACCAGCTGCTGTTTAAAACCGGAGTATTTAACCTTGCCGGACAGCCGGCCTTGGCGCCGCTCTGGCTGAGCTGCCTGTGGCCCGTTTTTGCATCCACACTGATGCACAGTCTGGTCGTCTTTCAGAACAGGATAGCACTCGCCGCGGTGTGCGGAGCGCTGGGTGGCGCCCTTTCCTACATCGCCGGGGTGCGTATGTCGGCGGTGGATTTTGCTTCGCCGCTCTGGGGGCCGGTGCTGCTCGGGACACTGTGGGCGGTCATTTTTCCGCTGTTAATGCAGATTGCCGCCCGCTTACAAAGCCAGCGTGATGCCCTGCAATCATGGAGCCCCCAGGCGCGGCGCGCGTTCGACTGATGAAGGGGTGAAAGTGTGATGAAGAACCCGGTGATTTATTGGTTTCGCCAGGATCTTCGATTGCGTGATCTGCCCGGCCTCAGCGCGGCGCTGGCTGCGGGCAGGCAGGTGCTGGCCTGTTACATTCTCGATGATGAAAGTCCCGGCGTGTGGCGCATGGGTGGTGCCAGTCGCTGGTGGTTGCACCACAGCCTGGCCGCGCTGGGCAGCGAGATCGAAGCGCTCGGCGGCCAACTGTACCTGGCGCGCGGTCGCCCCGAGGACATTCTTGCCGACCTGGCTGTGCAATCCGGTGCCGATCTTGTCTGTTGCTCTCGTCAGTACGAACCGTGGGCACGACAGTTGGAAGAGGATGTGCATGGTGCCCTGGGCCGCAGGGGCGTCACACTGAAACGCTATGGCGGCTCTATGCTGTGGGAGCCAGACACCGTGAGCAACCTGGCGGGTCAGCCGTTCAAGGTGTTCACGCCCTTCTGGCGCAAATGCCGTGCCTTACCCATGGCTCCTGTGGTGGCGATGCCCGACATGCGCTTTGGCAGTGGCAGCCGCACATCAGGCCTGCCGCTGAATTGCGTGACTGGCAACTGCTCCCCACCAGGCCCAACTGGGCGCAAGGCTGGGAGCAACGGTGGCAGCCCGGCGAGCGGGGTGCGCAGCTGCGACTCGACGAGTTTTTGCACGGTGCCGTTGCGGACTACGACGCGGGCAGGAACTATCCTGCACGGCAGGCCACATCGCGCTTGTCCGCACACCTGCATTTTGGCGAGATCGCACCCGCCAGGGTCTTTCACGCGGCGCGGCGCGCGGGCGCAGCCAATCCCGCACTGGAACAGGAGACGGAGAAGTTTCTCAGCGAACTGGGCTGGCGCGAGTTTTCCACGCATCTGCTCTACCATTTTCCGACGCTGCCCGAACAGGCCTTCAAAGCCGATTTTGCGGCCTTTCCCTGGGTGGGTGGTGCGCGCGAACTGCGCGCCTGGCAACAGGGCAAGACCGGGTACCCGATGGTCGATGCGGGCATGAGGGAGCTGTGGCAGACCGGCTATATGCACAACCGCGTGCGCATGGTGGTGGCGTCGTTCCTGTGCAAGCACCTGCTGGTGGACTGGCGCGCCGGGCAGCGCTGGTTCTGGGATACGCTGGTGGATGCGGACCTGGCCAATAACGCCTGTGGCTGGCAGTGGGTAGCCGGCAGCGGTGCCGATGCCTCGCCGTACTTTCGCATCTTCAACCCGACGACGCAGGGGCTGAAATTCGATAAGGCGGGTGAGTATATCCGGTGTTGGTTGCCCGAGCTTGCGGCCTTGCCGGATAAATACCTGCATGAACCCTGGACGGCGCCAGCGCAGGTACTGCAAGAGGCTGGTGTGACGCTGGGAGAAACGTATCCGTTCCCTGTCGTGGATCACCGCGACGCCAGGAACGCAGCGCTGGCAGCCTATGCCGATATCAGGAGCCAGCGCTCCTTGTAGTTATAGGCGCTAGTTATTTATAAGCGCCAGTTACAATTGCCTGCGCGCGGCGAGCCACTGCTTTTGCTGCGACATCACCTGGCGCGTGGCGGCCAACACGGATTTTTCCGGAGCGGCCACGCCGGTGTTTCCCAGTGTGTCCAGCTGTGCGTAGTACCAGTACTGGACAGCAAAACTGGACAGCGTACGCAGGGTTTTGGAGCGATTGAGAAAACTGAGCCACGGCGGAAATAGCGCCAGTTGCGCTTCATAGCGCGGCAGCTCCGTCTGGCCTGCCAGCAATCGGGCCGGCGCATCCGTGACCACACACAGCGGTCGCCCCAAACCGATCAGGTCGGCGCCGCCAGCGCTAATGGCCTGCTCCATGGCGGCGCGCCGCCGGAACCCACCCGTCACCATCAGCGGAATGGACACCTTGTCCCGCATCGCCAGCGCAAAATCGACGAAATAGGCTTCGCGCATCAGTGTGGAGTGCGCCACCTGCTGCGGCTCTTCTTCCTCAAGGCCCTCGACACCCAGCAGTTTCGGTTGCTCGTAGGTGCCGCCGGAAATTTCCAGCAGGTCGATGCCCGCTGTTTCCAGCCACTGCGCCACTTGCACACTGTCGGCAAAGGCGAAGCCGCCTTTCTGGAAATCGGCGCTGTTGAGTTTGACCGCCACGGGAAAGTCCGGGCCTACCGCTGCGCGCACCGTCTTTACCACATCCAGCAGCGCGCGGGCGCGATTGGCCAGCGCGCCACCGTATTGGTCCGTGCGCAGGTTGCTGCGCGGGCTGAGAAACTCTGACAGCAGGTAACCGTGCGCCGCATGGACCTGCACGCCGGTGAAGCCGGCGGCCTTAACGGCAGCTGCACACATGCCAAAGCGGCGCACAATCTCCTCGATTTCAGGCACCGTGAGTGCAACAGGCTGGCCGAACTGACCGCCGGGCAGGCCGACCTGCACGGATGAAGGCGCTTTTGGATGGGGATTGATATTTCTCTGTGTCTGTCTGCCAGCGTGGCTGATCTGCGCCCAGCAGTGATTGCCGTTGCGGGTGGCTGCTGTGCCCAGCGTACCAGCGCCGCGTGCATCGCCGCATCGGGTTCGCGCTCGATCACCACGTTGCCCGGGCGTTCCAGGTGCGCGCCATCGATGATGATATTGCCGGACAGCAGCAGGCCGGCCACCGCCGTCACTCCACAGCCCATAGCAGTTTCTCCAATTGTGAGGCGTGGGCGACACACCGGCCGGGCTGGCGCGAGGGTGCCCTCCGTCATGGCGGCCTGTGGCGATGCGGTTGGGCAGTGAGTCCGGCTCAGGTGCGCAGTGCGTAGGGTCAGCGGAGAGTGTGCTGCGAGCGATGCGTCGGTTCTGGCACGAGTCCACACGGCCGCACCGATTCTGTTAGCCCTCATCCGCCTCGCGGTAACTGTCAATGCGCCGGGCAGGCGCAGAACAGGTTGCGGTCGCCGTACACGTTGTCTACCCGGTTGACCGGCGCCCAGTACTTGTAGCGCCGCAGCGAGGCCACCGGGTAGGCGGCCTGCTCGCGGTCGTAGGGGTGATCCCAGGCGCTGGCAGCGACATCGGCCAGCGTGTGCGGGGCGTTGACCAGCGGATTGTCGTTCGCATCCAGCACGCCGTTCTGTACCGAGCGAATTTCTGCGCGGATGGCGATCATGGCGTCGCAGAAGCGATCGAGCTCCGCCAGCGATTCCGATTCGGTGGGTTCCACCATCAGCGTGCCGGCAACGGGGAACGACATGGTCGGCGCGTGAAAGCCGTAGTCGATCAGGCGCTTGGCGATGTCTTCCTCTGTCACGCCGCTCTCTTCCTTGATGGGGCGGATGTCGAGGATGCATTCGTGCGCCACGTTGCCGCTGCTGCCGGTGTAGAGCACGGGGTAGTGCTCCTTGAGGCGGTGCGCGATGTAGTTGGCGCTGAGGATGGCCACCTTGGTCGCGTGCGCCAGGCCCTCGCCGCCCATCAGCGCGATGTAGGTCCAGGAAATCGGCAGTATCGATGCGCTGCCGTAGGGGGCGGCCGACACCACGTCGTTGTCCGGATCGAGCCCCGCGATCGGCGCCACCGGATGGCTGGGCAGGAAGGGCTGCAGGTGCGCGCCCACGCCGATCGGGCCCATGCCCGGTCCGCCGCCGCCGTGCGGGATGCAGAACGTCTTGTGCAGGTTGAGGTGGGAGACATCGGCGCCGAACTTGCCCGGCGCGGCCACGCCCACCAGCGCGTTCAGGTTGGCGCCGTCCACGTACACCTGGCCGCCGTGCCGGTGCACGATGTCGCACAGCTCAATGATGGACTCCTCGAACACGCCGTGCGTGGAGGGGTAGGTGACCATGATGCAGGCCAGGTCATCCGCGTGGCGCGCGGCCTTCTCGCGCAGGTCCGCCAGGTCGACGTTGCCCAGCGCGTCGCAGTCCACGATCACCACGCGCATGCCGGCCAGCGCGGCGCTGGCGGGATTGGTGCCGTGCGCCGAGGAGGGGATCAGGCACACATCGCGCTGCGTGTCGCCGCGGCTCTCGTGGTAGCGGCGGATCACCAGCAGGCCCGCGTACTCGCCCTGCGAGCCGGCGTTGGGTTGCAGGGAGATGGCGTCGTAGCCGGTGCATTCAATCAGCATGCGTTCCAGCTCCGCCAGCATCGCATGGTAGCCGGTAGTCTGCTCTGCGGGCGCGAAGGGGTGCAGACCGGCAAATTCCGGCCAGGTCACCGGCAGCATCTCGGTGGTGGCGTTGAGCTTCATGGTGCAACTGCCCAGCGGGATCATCGAGCGGTTGAGCGCGATGTCCTTGTCTTCCAGGTAGCGCATGTAGCGCAGCATCTCGGTCTCGGAGTGGTAGCTGTTGAACAGCGGATGCTTCAGGTAGTCGATGGCGCGCAGCAGCGCGTCGGGAATGCCACCGTTCTCGCGCACCTTCTCATCCACACGCGCCACTGCGGGTAGCGTGCTGTCGCCGGAGAAGGCTTCCCACAGCGCCGCGATGTCCTGCGCACTGGTGGTTTCATCGAGCGAAATACCCAGCCGGTCGCTGCCGATGATGCGCAGGTTCAGACCCAGGATAAGCGCGCGCTTCACGATCTCCTTCTGCTTTGTGCCGACGGTGTAGGTGAGGGTGTCGAAATACGTGGCGTTGTCGGCGGTGAAACCGGCATCGGCCAGCCCTTTGGCGAGGATGCAGGCCAAACGCTGGATGCGCGTGGCGATGCGCCGCAAGCCCTGCGGCCCATGGTACATGGCGTAGAACACCGCCATCACGGCCAGCAGCGCCTGCGCGGTGCAGATGTTGCTGGTGGCTTTTTCCCGACGTATATGTTGCTCCCGCGTCTGCATCGCCATGCGCAGGGCCTGGTTGCCGCGCCGGTCGATGGATACGCCGATGATGCGTCCAGGCGTCGAGCGCTTGTACTCGTCACGCGTGGCGAAATAGGCCGCGTGCGGGCCGCCGAATCCCATCGGCACGCCGAAGCGCTGCGTGTTGCCCACCACCACGTCGGCGCCCATCGCGCCCGGCGGTTTCACCAGCAGCAGGGCCATGATATCCGCCGCCACCGCGACCAGCGTGTGCGCCGCGTGGGCGGAGTCGATCAACGGCGCGAGATCGTCCAGGTGGCCGTAGGTGCCAGGGTACTGCAACAATAAGCCGAACGCTTCGGTGGACGCGAGCAGCGCGTCGGGTTTGCCCACCGCCACCTCGAAGCCCAGCGCCTCGGCGCGCGTCCTCACCACGGCGATGGTCTGCGGGTGGCAGTCGTCGGCGATCAGGAAGGTGTTGCTGCGGTTTTTCTTGTTCACGCGCTGCAGCAGGGTCATCGCCTCCGCCGCTGCCGTGCCTTCATCCAGCATCGATGCGCTGGAGAGCTCCATGCCGGTAAGGTCCATGATCATCTGCTGGTAGGTCAGCAGCGCTTCCAGCCGACCCTGCGAGATTTCCGGCTGGTAGGGCGTGTACGCGGTATACCAGCCCGGATTTTCCAGCACATTGCGCTGGATGACCGGCGGCGTAATGGTGTCGTAGTAGCCCATGCCGATGAAGGAGCGGTTGACGATATTGCGGCTGGCCAGTTCACGCAGCCGCGCCAGCACCTGCCGTTCCGTCTGCGCGCCGGGCAGTTGCATCGGCTGTTCGCGGCGTATGGCGCTGGGCACCGTGTCATCAATCAGGGCGTCCAGCGAGTCGTAGCCAATCGCGCGGGCCATGTCTGTTTGTTGTTGCGCCGTGGGCCCGATATGGCGTTGGATAAAATCGGCATGGTTTTCCAGGTCAAACAGGGACGGACGGCTCATGGGTGCTCCGTGGGTTGTCAGAAAATTGTGGTGGGACTGCGGGCGTGCTGCGAAGCGGCGATGGTAGCAAGATAGGCCACTGACGGGCAATAATTTGTAAGACAGTGTGGCCATTGCGGCCACAGTCTTCAGAGGACTTCGCGATGGCGAGAAATACCACTTCAGGGAGCATAGCGCTCAAAAATCTGCTGCGGGAGATTCGCAGTTGTCGCCACTGTGAGGGCAGTTTACCCCTGGGCCCCAGGCCGGTGCTGCGCGCGAGCGCCACTGCGCGCCTGCTGATTGTGGGGCAGGCGCCTGGTACCCGGGTGCACGCCAGTGGTGTGCCCTGGGATGATCCCAGTGGTGACCGATTGCGCCAGTGGATGTGTATGGCCCCGCAGCAGTTTTACGACGAATCGCATGTCGCGATTGTGCCCATGGGATTTTGCTATCCGGGCAGGGGTAAGTCCGGCGATCTGCCACCACCTCCCGATTGCGCGCCGCTGTGGCACGCCCGTCTTTTAAAGCACATGCCGCACCTTGAGCTGATCTTGCTGGTGGGCAGTTACGCGCAGAACCACTATCTGGGCCGCTCCGCGGAAACACTCACCCAGCGGGTGCGGCGCTGGTCCGACTTCGGGCCACGTTACTTCCCGTTGCCACACCCTTCGCCACGCAATACATTGTGGCTGCGGCGCAATCCCTGGTTTGAACAGGAGGTGCTGCCCGCCCTGCGTGAACGCCTGTCACAGTTATGGGCGTGATGCTGAGGGTGCGCTTGCCTTTTCGCCGCCGGACGGGTATCACTGGGCTCTTTTAAACTGCGAGGAAGAATCTGTGTTGCAGATAGTTACGCCCGAATCGGTTGGACTTGACAGCGGGCAACTGTCCCGCGTCAGCGAGCATCTGCGCAAGCGTTATGTCGCACCCGGCAAGATACCCGGCAGTATAACGCTGGTCGCGCGGCGCGGTCAGGCCTGCTACCTCGATGTGCAGGGTTACCGCGATATGGAGCGCGCCACGCCCATGACCGAGGACACTATCGTGCGCATCTACTCCATGTCCAAGCCGATCACTTCCCTGGCCATGATGACCCTGCTGGAGCGGGGGCTGTTTTCGCTGGATGACCCGGTGCACCGATTTATTCCTGCCTGGCGCAACCTGGGGGTGTGGACTGGCGGTTCCTACCCGCTGTTCGCGACCGCGCCGCCGCAACGCCCCATGACCATTCGCGACCTGCTGATGCACACCGTCCGGCCTCACCTATGATTTCCTGCGCGCCTCCAATATCGATTACGCCTATCGCAAATTGCAGGTGGGCAACCCGCAGCCCGGTTATACCCTGCAGAGTATGATTGACCAGCTGGCGACGCTGCCGCTGGAGTTTTCTCCCGGACGAGCGCTGGAATTATTCACTGGCTACCGATGTACTGGGTTATCTGGTGGAAGTGATTAGCGGGCAGAGTCTGCCCGAGTATCTGCATACCGCTATTTTCGAGCCTCTGGGTATGGTGGACACCAGTTTCGAAATTGCACCGCAGAAGACGGCGCGCTTCGCCTCCTGTTACGAGCGCAATCTTAAAAAGGAAATGGTCTTGAACGATGATGGACAGGCCAGCCGTTTCGCGAATCGCAGTTTCTATTCCGGCGGCGGCGGTCTCATTTCCACCGTGGGTGACTATTACCGTTTCTGCCAGATGCTGCTTGGCGGCGGCACGCTGGACGGCACGCGTATCATCGGTTCGCGCACACTGGCGTTCATGACCGCCAATCATCTGCCCGGCGGAGCGGACCTGTCGCAACTCGCCACCGGCGGTTTCAGTGAGTCGTCCTATGAGGGCGTGGGCTTCGGCCTGGGCTTTGCCACTAAACTGGACGCGGTGCGCAATGGCTTCCCGGGTTCGACCGGCAGCTTTTTCTGGGGCGGCCTGGCCAGCACCCTGTTCTGGGTGGACCCGGCGGAGGAACTGGTGGTCATTTTTATGACCCAGCTGATGCCATCCAGGACATTCAATTTCAGGGGGCAGCTGGAGAACATTATCTACGGGGCGCTGCAGTAGCGGCTCTGTTGGCAGGAAAGCGACAGTCGCTTTCGGTTCAAATAAGAAATATTAACATTAACTATTGTATTTAAGAATAATTCCTATTAACATTCCCTTCACTAACAGGCGTATGGCCATTGAAGGGAGTAGCACTAATGAAAAATGTCATAGCGGGCCTCGTGTTTGGCCTGTTTACAATGCAAGTGGTGGCAGCATCCGCGCCCACACCCACCATTGGAAGAGATGTGGGCCATCATTCAACAGCAACAGGCCGAAATTGCACAGCTCAAGGCACAGCTTGCCTCGGCGGATGAGGAAATCAAGGAGACCGAGCGTCAAGGTTGATGCCACGGCGAGCAGGGTCGAAGAGGGCATAGCGGCGGGCGGGCAGTCGCTGGCCTCGAGCTGGACCGAGCGCACGCAGATCGGCAGTTACGGCGAAATGCACTACAACAATCTCGAAGACCAGAACGACACTGGCAAAGACAAGAACGAGCTGGATTTCCACCGTTTCGTCCTCTTCCTTGGCCATGATTTCACCGACACCACCCGGATGTTTTCCGAGGTGGAACTGGAGCACTCGATCGCCGGCGATGACCAGAACGGCGAGATCGAACTGGAGCAGGCCTATATCGAACACGACCTGAACAGCACGACGCACATGAAGGCCGGATTGTTCCTGATCCCCGTCGGCATCCTCAACCAGACCCATGAGCCGGATACCTTCTACGGCGTGGAGCGCAATAACGTTGAGAGAAACATTATTCCCACCACCTGGTGGGAGGGCGGCCTGGCATTGAACGGCGAAATCGCGCCGGGCTGGAGTTACGATACGGCCTTTACCTCCGGCCTGAAGCTCAACGCCGATGAAGGTCAATTCAAGATCCGCGACGGGCGCCAGAAGGTATCCGAGGCCGATGCCTCCGATCCCGCCTATACGGCGAACCTGAAGTACACCGGCATTGCCGGCCTCGAACTGGGCGCGACCCTCCAGTACCAGCAGGACATTTACCAGGGTGAGTACATGGACGATATCGACGCCATGCTGTACTCGGCGCACGCGGTCTGGCGTACCGGCCCCTTTGGCCTGCGCGCGGTGGCAGCGTCCTGGGATATCAACAATGCGATCAACAACATCAAGGAGGGCGCCGACCAGCAGGAGGGTTGGTATGTTGAGCCGTCCTGGCTGTTGCGGCGCGACCTGGGTATATTTGCCCGCTACAGCGAGTGGGATAACCAGGCTGGCGGCGGGGATACCGAGTTTAGCGAATGGGACATTGGGGTGAACTACTGGCTGGTGGAAAACGTCGTACTCAAGGCCGATTACCAATTCCAGGATGCGCCTGCCGACCAGCCCGAGCTGGAGGGTCTGAACCTGGGAGTCGGCTTCAGTTTCTGATGATTGCGACCTGCACTGCGCGGCGGTACTGCCGTATCGGACTGGCTGCCATCCTTTTGATGGCAGCCTTTTCTGCGGTTGGCGAGGAGTATCTGGGGCGCGAGGCATTCCTGAGCCAGGCGTTCGGCGACCAACAACCCGGGATGCATACCCTGTGGCTCACCGAAGAAACGCGCACGGCTGCCAAAGCGGCGCTGGGTTGGGCACCCGCTGCGCTGCGCCTGCGCTATTGGCAGGCGGGCGAGCGTACCGCCTGGATACTCGAGGATATCGGCAAGGATAAGCCAATTACCCTGGGGTAGTGGTGCTTGCTGCGCGGATCGAGCGCGTGGAGGTACTGGCCTTTCGCGAAAGCCGCGGCTGGGAGATTCGCTATCCCTTTTTTACCAGCCAGTTCAGCGGGCTGACACTGGCTCCTGACGGCTATTTGTCGCAATCAGTCGACGGGATTACCGGCGCGACCCTGTCCGTGCGCGCGGTCGAACGTGTGGCGCGGCTGGCCCTGTGGCTGGATGCGCAGGTGCGAAGCTGATGCGCCGCCGTCCGCGACTTGTTGGTTTGCTGTGGCGCTGGCACCGGCGCCTGGGCGTGCTGGCCGCGTTCTTCGTGCTGGTATTGTCGGCCACCGGTATCGTACTGAACCACACTGCGGAGCTGGGACTGGACCGCCGCTTCGTCGACTGGCCCTGGCTGAGCCAGGCCTACGGTGATGACTCGGGCAACCTGCCCGCGTTTCAGTTGGGCGAGCACTGGCTGACGCGAGCGGCTAACGGGCGCGTCTACTTCGATGCGCAGGAGGTCGCGCCCTGCAGTGGCAAGCTGGTCGGTGCAGTGGCTGTAGGCGAGCTGCTGTATGCCGGCTGTGCCGAGGAACTGCTGCTGATCACCGCGCAGCGGCGAGTTGGTCGAGTCAGTCAATGCCAGCACCGGCCTGCCGGTGCCGCTGCAGGCAGTAGGACTCATAGAGAGCCAGATCGTGCTGCAGGCAGGTGGGATCTGGTGGTTGGCTGACCTGGACCTTATGGATTTCAGTCATCGCGCACCTGCGGCGGGCGCTGTCATTCGCCAGCTCGTTCCCGACCGCTTACCGGATGCCATGCGCGCGAAAATTCCCGCGCCGGACCAATGGCTGAGTTGGGAGCGCCTGTTGCTGGATCTGCACAGTGGCCGCGTATTTGGCCGCGTCGGCGTGTTGTGGGTGGACGCCGTGGGCGTGCTGCTGGCCGGTCTTGCGCTGAGCGGTATCACGATGTGGTGGCTGCACCGGCGGCGCAGGTAGCGCGCAACTCTGGATCGCTGATGCTCACCTGATCGCAGTCAGTCGTGGGCTGGCTCTCAGTTCGCGCTGATAGCGGATGCCGGTGACGTAGTAAACCTGTTCACCCGAGGGACTGTGCACGCGGATTTCATCGTCCAGGCGCTTGCCCAGCAGGGCGCGCGCCAGGGGAGAATCCATGCTGAGTTTGCCCAGAGACAGATCAAACTCATCGGGGCCGACGATGCGCCACTGTCTCTCATCGCCGTTTTCATCCTCCAGTGTTACCCAGGCACCGAAGAAAATTTTGTCGGTGTCATCCGGCATGCGCTGCACAACTTCCACTTCATCGAGGCGCTTGTTGAGAAAGCGCACACGGGAATCGATCTCGCGCAGCCGGCGTTTGCCGTAGATGTAATCGCCGTTCTCGGAGCGGTCGCCGTTTTTGGCAGCCTCGTGTACTGCATTGGTGACGACTGGCCGCTCGACTTTCCACAGTTGATGCAATTCGTCCCGCAGGGCCTGTTCGCCCTCGGGGGTAATGTATCTGGAGCCGCGCTGGCGCGGTGGTCGGTAGCGTCCCATGTCAGTATGTTAACGGCGGCGGATGCAGAATAAAATGCCGCTGGACTACCTCTGGCTTGACTGTTAGAAAGGCCAGCTTAACGGATATCGGGACGGTACAGTGTATGGCAGGACGAAGGCGCTTCGGCTTAACCCTGGCAGTCAGACTTTTAAGTCTGGCCAGTGCTGCCCTGATGCCGCAGAGTGTGCTGGCAAACTGCATGGAACTGCAAGGCAGTCTGACCCAGGGCGGCCTGGTGTGGGGCAAGGTGCCGCCGGGCAGTCGGGTCAGCCTCAATGGCCTTACACTCGATGTCCTTGAAGACGGTACGACGATTGCCGGTTTTGGTCGCGACGCCCCCGCCACTGCAGAGTTGCTGGTTGAAGGCGACGACGCGTGTCAGCAGACGCTGCACATCGCGCGCCGGGAGTACAACATTCAGCGGGTCACGGGTGTGCCCGCAGCAAACGGTCACCCCGCCACCGGAACAGCTGGAGCGTATTCGCCGGGAACAGGCACTCGTCGATGCCGCCAAGGCCCGGCGCTTGCAGCGCCCCGATTTGCTGCAGGACGCACTGGCCGGTTTTCAGTGGCCGGCACTGGGCCCTATATCAGGTGTTTACGGCAGCCAGCGTTACTATAATGGTGCTGCGGGCAATCCCCACTACGGTGTGGATATGGCAGTGCCGACCGGCACCCCGGTGCATGCACCCGCCGCCGGGCTTGTCACACTGGCGGAACCGGATCTGTTTTTTTCCGGTGGCACCGTTATCCTGGACCACGGGTTTCGCCTTTCCTCGTCGTTCCTGCACATGAGCAAGGTACTGGTGGCAGTGGGGCAGGAGGTAAAGGCCGGGGAAGTGATTGGCGAGGTGGGCGCTACGGGTCGCGCCAGTGGCGCGCACCTGGACTGGCGCATGAACTGGCGCGATCAGCGTATCGACCCACAATTGCTCGCTCCTCCCATGCCAAAGCCCTGAAAAAGTTCGTATAATGCAGGCCCTCTTTGGCATGGTGAGACGGCAATGATCGACAAGCGACTACTGAGTATCCTGGTCTGCCCGGTAAGCAAGGCGCCGGTGGAATACGACAAGGAAAAGAATGAACTCATCTGCCGGGCATCCGGTCTGGCCTATCCGGTGCGCGATGGCATTCCGGTCATGCTGGAAAGCGAGGCGCGACAACTCACTGCAGACGAGAAACTTGGGTAAGTAGCAGGCAGGGCCTGGCATGTCAGACACTATATTCGGCAAGATCATCAGGGGCGATATTCCCAGTGAGTTCCTCTACGAGGACGAGCACTGCATCGCCATCAACGACATCAGGCCACAGGCGCCTGTGCATGTGCTGGTCATTCCCAAGCGAGGTATTCCCAGGCTGGTGGATGCGCAGGCCAGCGACCAGGCCCTGCTGGGACACCTGATGCTGGTCGCTGGCAAGCTGGCAGAGCAACTGGGCGTGGGCGAGGCCTTTCGCCTGGTGGTCAACAATGGCGCCAACGCCGGCCAGACCGTTTTTCACCTGCACCTGCATATCATTGGCGGCAGGGAGTTCGCCGAAGGCCATATGGCGGGCTGATTGCAGCCTGCTTTTTGCACCGCATAACCGGGATCAAGTATGAAGACCGTAGAAATACGCGAGGCCTTCCTGGCCTATTTTGAACAGCACGGGCACACCCGTGTGGCGAGTAGTTCACTGGTGCCGGGTAATGACCCGACCTTGCTGTTCACCAATGCGGGCATGAACCAGTTCAAGGATACCTTCCTGGGCACCGACCCGCGCCCCTATGTCCGCGCCACCAGCAGCCAGCGCTGTGTGCGCGCCGGAGGCAAGCACAACGATCTGGAAAACGTCGGCTACACCGCCCGTCACCACACCTTCTTCGAGATGCTGGGCAACTTCAGTTTTGGCGACTACTTCAAGCGCGAGGCCATCCGCTATGCCTGGGAGTTTCTCACCGGGACTCTCGGCCTGCCGGCGGAAAAACTGTGGGTGACCGTGCATGTGTCCGACGATGAGGCGGAGCGCATCTGGATCGAGGATATCGGTTTCCCCAAGGCGCGCATCTCGCGCCTTGACGAGGACAACTTCTGGCAGATGGGTGACACCGGCCCCTGCGGCCCGTGCAGCGAGATTTTCTACGACCATGGCGCAGAAGTCCCGGGCGGACCTCCGGGGAGCAAGGACGACCACCTCGACCGCTACATCGAAATCTGGAACCTGGTGTTCATGCAATTCAATCGCGACCAGAGCGGCGAGTTGCATGCGCTGCCCAGTCCCTCGGTGGATACCGGCATGGGTCTGGAGCGCATCGCAGCGGTGATGCAGAAGGTACACAGCAACTACGAGATTGACCTGTTCCAGGCGCTTATCAAGTCCGCCGCAAACGTGTTGCAGGTACAGGATCTGCAGAACAGCTCGCTGCGCGTGATTGCCGACCACATCCGCTCCTGTGCCTTCCTCATCGTCGACGGTGTGTTGCCGGGCAATGAGGGGCGGGGCTACGTGTTACGCCGTATCATTCGCCGCGCCATTCGCCACGGCAACAAGCTCGGCGCGGATCAACCCTTCTTCCACAAACTGGCGGCCACGCTGGCTGTACAGATGGGCGATGCCTATCCTGAACTCGTGAAACAGCTCGCCCACGTGGAGAAGGCGCTGTTGACCGAGGAGGAGCAATTCGCCCGCACCCTGGACAACGGGATGCAAATCCTGGAGGAGGCGCTGGCGGGTATCAAGGGCACTGAAATTCCCGGCGATGTGGTGTTCAAGCTCTATGACACCTACGGCTTCCCGACGGACCTGACCAACGACATCGCCCGCGAACGCAATCTCACCCTGGATATGGCAGGCTATGAGGCCGCCATGGCTGAGCAGCGCCAGCGCTCGCAGGAGAGTGGCAGTTTCAAGGTGGACTACAGCAATGTGCTGAAACTCGAAGGCAGCACCGAGTTCACCGGCTACGACACTCTGGCTGGCGCGGGAGTGGTAACCGCCTTGTTGCGTGACGGTGTGGAAGTTGCCGTACTCAACACCGATGAATCGGGTGTGCTGGTACTCGATCGCACACCTTTTTATGGCGAGTCCGGCGGGCAGGTGGGCGATACCGGTTATCTCAGCGGCGGTGCCGTGCGCCTGGAAGTGTCCAACACCAGCAAGGCCTCGGACCAGCACCTGCATCACGTGAAAGTATTGCAGGGCAGCGTAAAGCGCGGTGACAGCCTCACGGCCGAGGTCGATGCGGCGGTGCGCCAGCGCACGCGCCTCAATCACAGCGCCACCCATTTGCTGCATGCGGCCCTGCGCCGCGTGTTGGGCGAGCATGTGCAGCAGAAGGGCTCACTGGTGGACTCGCAGCGCCTGCGCTTTGATTTCTCCCATCCCGAAGGCGTGAGCGCACAGCAGTTGAAGACAATAGAAACCCTGGTAAACGAGCAGATTCGCGCTAACACCGCAGTGCAGACCCGGCTGATGTCCATGGAGGCGCCGTCGCATCCGGCGCGATGGCGTTGTTCGGCGAAAAATACGGCGACGAGGTGCGCGTGCTGTCCATGGGCGAAGACGACTTCTCCGTGGAACTGTGTGGCGGTACCCATGTGACGCGAACCGGTGATATCGGCTTGTTACGCATTGTGTCCGAATCCGGTGTCGCCTCCGGCGTGCGCCGTATCGAAGGCGTGACAGGCAGCGCTGCATTGGCGCTGGTTGACCAGAAGGAACAGCAGCTGGTCGCGGTGTGCGAAGTAGTCAAGGGTACTGCAGACAACGTGGTAGCCAAGGTCGCTGCCTTGCGCGCTGAAAATCGCGAACTGGAGAAGGAGCTCGCCCGCCTCAAGCAAAAACTGGCGTCATCTGCCGGTAGCGACCTCACTGCGGCGGTGGTGGAGGTGCAGGGGATCAAGGTGCTGGCCGCCAATGTCGAGGGCGCTGATGCCAGGTCACTGCGCGACACCCTCGACCAGTGCAAGAACAAGCTGGGCAGCGCGGTGATTCTGTTAGCGGCCGTCACCGGGGACAAGATCACCCTGACTGCAGGCGTTACCAAAGACCTGACTGACCGGGTCAAGGCTGGCGATCTCATGCGTGAGTTCGCCGAGCGTCTGGGCGGTAAGGGTGGCGGCAAAGCCGATATGGCCCAGGGCGGCGGTACCGATGTACGCGCCTTGCCGGAAGTATTGAAGGCTGTGCCCGAGTGGGTCGCGTCGCAGCTCGGTTGAGGGCGGCGGGCGGGAAGTGTTCCCACACTGTTTAAAAATTGGCCGCTTTGTTGTTTAATAGCGCCCTTTCGAGGGCGACCGGCGAGGGCGCCCGCAACGGGCTTCTGCAGGCTGCGCAATAACTCATGAGTTTATTCGTTCAAAAATTTGGCGGCACCTCGGTCGGCGACCTCGAACGTATCGGGCAGGTAGCGGACAAGGTGGCCGGCTTTCGCGCCGCTGGTCACGACCTGGTGGTGGTCGTCTCCGCCATGAGCGGAGAAACCAACCGGCTGCTCGCAATGGCCAATGAGATGCAGGAGCGACCTCTACCGCGGGAGCTGGATGTGTTGCTTTCCACCGGGGAGCAGGTGACGACCGCGCTGCTGAGCATGGCACTGAATGAGCGCGGGGTGAAGGCCAGGTCCTACACCGGCACCCAGGTGCGTATCCTCACGGATGACGCGCATACCAAGGCCCGCATCCGCGAAATTGACGACGAGCGCCTGCGCCGCGACCTGCAAGAGGGCTATGTGATTGTGGTGGCCGGTTTCCAGGGCGTGGATGAGAACGGCAATATCACGACACTGGGCCGGGGCGGTTCCGATACCACCGCCGTGGCGCTGGCTGCCGCCCTGAAAGCGGATGAATGCCAGATCTATACCGATGTGGATGGGGTTTACACCACTGACCCACGGGTGGTGGATGGCGCCCGTCGCCTGTCCAAAATTACCTTTGAAGAAATGCTGGAAATGGCCAGCATGGGCTCCAAAGTGCTGCAGATCCGCTCGGTGGAGTTTGCGGGAAAATACAATGTTCCGCTGCGGGTCCTGCACAGCTTTAAGGACGGCCCCGGTACCCTGATCACAATGGAGGATGATAGCGAGATGGAAGCGCCGACAATTGCCGGCATCGCGTTCAACCGCGATGAGGCCAAGCTCACCATAGAGGGTGTACCCGACATACCGGGCGTGGCCTACCGTATCCTGGGTCCTATTGGTGAAGCCAATATCGAGGTGGACGTCATCGTGCAAAACGTCAGCCACGACAAAACCGCTGACTTTACCTTTACCGTCGGGCGCAACGACCTGTCGCGGGCCGAAGAAGTGCTCAACAAGGTCGCCAAGGAAATCAAGGCCGAACGCGTCACCAGCGACAACAGGATCGCCAAGGTGTCAGTGGTGGGTGTGGGCATGCGTTCCCACGCGGGCGTCGCCAGCCAGATGTTTGCCTGCCTCGCTGAGTTGGGGATCAATATCCAGATGATCACTACCTCCGAGATCAAGATATCCGTCATCATTGAGGAGAAATTCCTGGAGTTGGCGGTGCGCGCCCTGCATTCCTCATTTGGCTTGGACAAGGAACCGAAGGACGAAAACGCTGACTAAGCAGGGCAGGTATCATGCGCTCCGCTGTAATGAAGTAGCGTTTCATAACATTGCGTTTACGGCGATCTCAGCTAGTAATTACAGGTGTATGATTGAATGGGTTGGGTCCCACGAGGGGGCTTTAAGGAGCTGTCCTGTGTTGTTGTGGCCTCAGCTACGGACACTGGACTGGAGAGCAGGACGTATGTTGATTTTAACCCGCAGGGTTGGTGAGTCGTTGATGATAGGCGACAACGTCACCGTGACAGTGTTAGGTGTCAAGGGCAACCAGGTTCGCATTGGTATCAATGCACCCAAGGACGTGGAAGTACACCGAGAGGAAATTTACAGCCGCATCCACGACGGCGATCAGCCGGCTGCGGCAGACAAGGAATAAAGTCGCCCATCCCCTCTCGTATGACTTTGATTCTGCAGCAATTGTGGTATTATGCCGCGCCTGTGGATGCAGGGTCGTGCAGTATGGTAGGGCTCACATAAAACTCGACAACGTTATCCGGAGAGCTGGCCGAGTGGCTGAAGGCGCACCCCTGCTAAGGGTGTATAGGCTAATACCCTATCGAGGGTTCGAATCCCTCGCTCTCCGCCACCTCCTTGTTTTACCCCTTCTCAATCAATCGCAAATAGCCGCATAATATACTGTAATATAAGTAGTTTTCTTGCTTTTCCGTCAAAATACGTGTCGCACCGTTTCGCATCTTGTCGCGTCCAATCACTTCTGGTATGTTGGGCTAGATGTTGGGTGAAATATTAGGGTTCCTAACCCGCCAGGAACGGCAAATGCCTAAAATCGCGCGAGAATTATCCGCAATCGAAATCCGTCGTCTGACCGGCGCGGGCACGTATGCTGTTGGGGGCGTTAAGGGGCTATTGCTGCGAGTTACTCCATCAGGGACCAAGTCCTGGGTGTTGAGGTATGCCACTGGAGAAATACGTACCTCCAAGGCAGGTCTCGAATTCTATGCACGCCGAGACCACGGCTTGGGGAGTTTTCCCTCAGTGAGTCTCGCTCAGGCGCGTCAGAGAGCACAGGAAGCCTTTGAAGCCATTCGCCAGGGAATTGACCCTGTCGAGATGAACCGCCAGAAGCGAGCCGACCTGCGACGGTCACAACGCAAGCTGATGACGTTTGCGCAGGCTGCGCAGCACTGCCATGCCAAAGTGTCAGCAGAGGCGAAAAACGTCAAACACGCGCAGCAATGGATCAACACGTTGAAGCAACACGCGTTTCCACACATTGGTAGCCTACCCGTGGATGAAGTCACCACCCAACACGTGGTTGAACTACTGGAGCCGATCTGGACGCTTAAGCCCGAAACAGCGAGTCGTGTGCGACAGCGCATCGAATCCACGTTGACCTGGGCTACCGTCTCCGGGTATCGAGAAGGGGACAACCCAGCGCGATTGAAAGGCAACCTGGATCAATTGCTACCACGTACCAGTAAAATTAAGAAGGTGACGCACCACAAGGCATTACCCTGGAGGCAGGTACCACCGTTCTTGGCGACACTCCGAAAACGTGAAGGCATGGGCGCGCGGGCGCTTGAGCTTGTGATTCTGACTGCTTGCCGATCTGGCGAGGTTCGTGGTGCCGCGTGGCCAGAAATTGATCTGCAGTCTCGGCTCTGGAGGATACCGGCCGATCGCATGAAATCCGGCAAGGAACATCAAATCCCCCTTTCTACCGCCGCAATTAGTTTACTAAAGACGATACCAAGGCTTGATGGCAGCGAGCTTTTATTCCCTTCGACAGGTGCCGGGAAAATCAGCGACATGACACTCACTGCCGTACTCCGCCGCATGGATGTCGATGCTACCGTACATGGGTTTCGGTCGAGCTTTAAAGACTGGTGTCGAAACTGTACCAAGTACCCCGACGAAGTGTCAGAGTTACAGCTTGCGCATGTGAACAACGATGCCACCCGCGCGGCCTATGCTCGTGATGAACTACTCCCACAGCGTGCCCGACTGATGCAGCAGTGGTGCCAATTTCTGAACAGCAAGCAACAGTCAGCTAAAGTTGTTCCTATAGCCGGTTTCAATACTGAGCATTGACCAAACAAGAAAATTTCTAATGCGGCGCTAGCGATGTAGTGCCGCATTAGCAGTCATCGGGGGGCGAAACCCACCCACAGCGCTGCCGTAATAAGTGCTGCTCATCCTGAGAAAAGTCGGGAGAATGTAACGTTCCAACCCGCATTGGCAAGTGAGCACACGCGATGCAACAGCCCGTTTACATATCAGACACTACTGTGGCCGAGCGGTATCAGGTAAGCCGAGCGACCATTTGGCGTTGGGCACAATCTAAACAATTCCCTGAGCCTGTGAAACTCTCTGCGGGCTGTACT
>CAWJQO010000012.1:0-107661 GCA_963844975.1 uncultured Gammaproteobacteria bacterium
CGAAATCATCGCGGCATGGGGAACATCCAAAGTAACTCTCGTGGAACTGTATAGTTCAGAATCCTGCTCTAGTTGCCCGCCTGCAGACCAGTGGATTTCGAAGTTCGAGTGCCATCAGGTGTCTGGATTGAAGAAGTCGGCCGCCATATCGCTTTACAAGCAACAGGAGCTTTCTTATGAAGAAAAATAGTGTTGTCACGAGCGCGTTAACGTTATCCATTTTTATTAGCTTTGGTGCGATGGGAGAAAACGAAATGCCAAGCCAGGAAGAACTTAAGAAGCAGCTGACACCGATTCAGTACAAGGTCACACAAGAAGATGGAACTGAGCCGCCATTTAATAATGCGTACTGGGATAAAAAAGACGAGGGAATTTACGTCGATGTTGTTTCCGGTGAGCCTCTGTTTAGCTCGAACGACAAATACGATTCTGGCACGGGATGGCCAAGCTTTTCAAAACCCATTGAAAAAGACAATCTGACTGAAAAGGTCGATCGCTCCTTGTTTAGCACGCGCACAGAAGTGCGCAGCAAAAAAGCGGACTCTCACCTGGGTCACGTATTCCCGGATGGCCCCGCTCCCACAGGTCTTCGCTATTGTATGAACTCGGCTTCGCTGCGATTCATTCCAAAGGCAAACCTGGCGTCAGAGGGCTACGGCAAGTATTTGCAGGAGTTCTCAAAATGAGAAATCCTATCGCAAATGAAAAATAGGCGGTCAAAGCCCTTTCCCATGATAAATAGGGCTCTGACCCTTATCTCTTGAGGTAAGCAAAAAAATTCAGGAGGAAAGCGACCGAACCTCTTCTGAGTTGCGCCTGCGCCACTGGAGCCGCGCCCGGTTTCGTTCTACCATAACAATTCCCCACCGCTAACACGCACGAGCCAGCATGCAACAATCCCGCGCTCCGCGCCGCCTGTTTGACGACATCCTGGCGCAACTGCAGTCGCGCCAGACGGAGCTGGCCATCGCCAGTTGCCAGGCGCTGCTCGCACGCTATCCCGATGACATCAATATCCTCGGCTTGCTAGGCGCCGCGCTGGGTGACCTGCGCCGCTTTGACGAGGCGGAGAAAATTCTCCACAGGGTCATTGACCTGGCGCCCACGTTCGCCAAACCCTACGAGGACCTGGGCACCTTGCTGATGCAGCAACACAAAGCAGAGCAGGCCTGCCACTGCTGGAAAAAGCCGTGCGCCTGGACCCGCAACTCGATGAAGCGCACTTCCAGCTGGGCAAAGCGCTGGCGCTGTTGGGGCGCGGGCAGGAAGCGGATGCCTCTTTTGAGCGCTGCTTCGCCCTGTCGCCTGACGCGGCGCATGATGGCGCTGGCGGCGGAACACCACAAGGCCGGTCGCCTGCAGGAGGCGGAGCAACTGTGCCGCCAGGTGTTGCAGAAAAATCCCCGACATGTCGACGCGCTGCGCATGCTGGGCCTGATCGCCGCGGCCTCGGGCGACCTGGATGACGCGGAGCACCTGCTGCGCCAGGCGCTGGCGACGGCGCCGGACCACGCGCCAGCCCTGTTCGAACTGGGCCGGGTGCTCAAGGAACTGGAGCGCCCGGAAGACGCCATCGTGGTGTACCGTGAACTGCTCGCCCTGCAGCCTGACAACCCCAAGGCCCACTATCGCCTGGCGGGCGTGCTGGCGCCGGCAGCCCTGAACGAGGAGGCCGCCACTGCCTACCGCCGCTGCCTGGAACTGGCGCCCAAGCACGCGGGCGCCTGGCTGGGCCTCGGACATATGCTCAAAACCCTGGGCAAGCAGGAGGAAGGGATCGCCGCCTATCAGCGCTGCCTGACGCTGGAGCCCGACTTCGGCGAGGCGTACTTCAGCCTGGCCAATCTCAAGACCTACCGCTTCGCCGACAGCGAAATCGAGCAGATGCAGCGGCAGCTGCAACGCGTGGAACTCAACGACACCTCCCGCGTCAATTTCCTGTTCGCGCTGGCCAAGGCATTTGAAGATCGCGGCGATTTCGAGCAGGCCTGGCGCTACTACGAGGAAGGCAATGCCACACAGCGCATGCTGGTCAGCTATGACCCGGTGCACACCGAGACCATCAACGACGAAATGATCGCGTTTTTCAACGCCGGATTTTTTCAGGCACCAGCAGGCCACGGGCCACCCGGACCCCGCGCCGATTTTTGTCGATGGGGCTGCCGCGCTCCGGCTCCACGCTGCTGGAGCAGATCATCGCCAGCCACAGCCAGGTCGAGGGCACCAGCGAGTTGCCGTACATTGGCCGCCTACTAAATCACTGAACCACAACCGCGCCGATGCCATGCACTATCCGCGCGTACTGGCGGAACTGCAGCCCCGGCATTTTCAGCGGCTGGGCCAGGACTACCTCGACATGGCCGCGCGGCACCGCGTGGAGGGCGCCGCGCGCTTCATCGACAAGATGCCCAACAACTTCCCCAGCGTGGGCTTTCATCCACAGCATCCTGCCCAACGCGAAAATCATCGACGCGCGCCGCCACCCCATGGACGCCTGCGTCGGCAACCTGCGGCAACTGTATGCCCGCGGCCAGACCTTCAGCTATGACCAGAGCGACATCGGCGAGTATTACCTGCAGTACCTGCGCATGATGGATCACTGGGACGAGGTGCTGCCCGGCAAGGTCCTGCGCGTGCAGTACGAGGACGTGGTGACGGATCTGGAAGCCAGGTGCGGCGCATGCTGGAATACCTGGAGCTGCCCTGGGAGGAAAACTGCCTGCGCTTTCATGCCACCGACCGGCCGTGCGCACCGCCAGTTCAGAGCAGGTGCGCCAGCCGATCTACGACTCAAGCGTGGGGTTCTGGCGGCACTACGCGTCCCACTTCGACGAACTGCGGGAGATACTGGCGCCGGTGCTGAACGATACCGACTGAATGTGATCTCTCAACAGCTTGTTCGCTCGAAGCATTAGCGGAAAAATCAGGTCGTGAATGATACTTAACAAACCCTTCCGATTATCGGCTCTGGCCGGGACAGCCGCTTCGCCCGCTTCCCCGATACTCGCAAACGAAGCGGCTGTCCCGACCAGACCCTTGATCCCGGCATTTGCATGGAGCAGTGTTCGATCGATAGCTCGACACGAGGGCTTGGGTGGTAGGAGTGCAATTCGTCCGCAAGTATCGGGGAAGCGGGCGAATTGCACTTCTGTCGACCGAGCCCGCTAGCGCTGCCGTTCTCCCCCATCAAATCAATATGGCGGATCAACTAAACGAAGCCGAACGGCCACACCTCCAGCCCGTGGATGGCGTTGCGGATATCGTGGCTCAGCGTGACCACGCTGCGGGTACGCGCCAGTGCCAGATCATGCAATGCAATGGTCGAGGGCGATGACCCCGCCGCCACCAGCGCATCGTCGATGACACACAGGCCGCGCCCGAAACCGGCGCGGGCGATGCGCGAGTCATCCATATCGGTGTGCGTCAGCTCGGCGTCAGCGATGATTGGCACCGCAAAACTGATCTCCCTGCCCGGCTGCACCAGGCGCACCCGATCCGCGGCGGTGTCGTTGAACAACACGCCATCGCCGAAGGGACGCGCATTGTGTATTCCTCTGGGCAATCCAGCCGCGCGCCGCAACGTGCGTCCGTCGAACTTCACCAGCGCGCCAGTTTTCAGTCCGCTGATATACAGTCCTGAAGCGTCGCAATACACATTGTTGAGGTGCAGCAGGTTGCCGGGCGCGGGGCCATTCGTCGCGCTGCGGATCAAAAGGACTGCCCTGGAAGCGGCGACCGACAGCGACAATATTGCAGACCGAAACAAAAACGGTTCGCGTCCAGATCGAAGCCCAGCACAGAGTCGAAGCCGGTGGAAGTGAGGTACAGGCGACGCTGGTAGACCGCTATCTCGTGGCAGTGCCGCAGGTAGGGGTTGCGGTAGGACGCCAGCAGTTCGAAGTCCGGCGAATACACGAACAGCTCATTGCTGGCGGCGATGAACACGCGTTCGCCGTCAAAGGCGATGCCGCGCAGGCCCCTGTCCCAGCCGCGGCCCTGCCAGTCGATATCGGCGCTGTTCCAGTCGATAACCTGTGTGACCGACTGCCGCTTGAAATCCACCAGATAGACGCCGCCGTGGCTCTCGCCCTGATGGCTGCCCCTGACCACCGAGGTCGCAATCAACGTGGTCACGCGTTGGCGACCTCCCGGCCGAGGTGTTGGGGCGGCACATAGTCGAAGATAAAGTTGATGCGCGCCTCTGCGCCTTTGTTCATCACGCTGTGCACCAGCTGGTTATTGATCTCGTACACCTTGCCCACTTCCAGCTTGTACGGCCGGCCATCGATCATGAAGCGCACGCGGGGATTGGTGACGATGGGTAGATGGATGCGGTGCCCGTAGTGGAACGAGGGGTGCGTGTCCCGGTGCGTCTTGATCACTCCTCCGGCCTGCAGTCGCGCGGCCATGGCGCGGATGATCGTGCCGCCGAGCGGGTAGTGGTCGGCCAGGATCTGGTGCATCAGTGGCATGGCCGACGCCGCGAGCACATCCCAGCCCGCCTGCCGCTGCACCTCGATCTGCGGCCAGCCGGAGCCGTCGGTGAAGATCATCACCAGCGAGTGCGTCATCTGGTGCACGTCGTACTCCTGCTGGCGGAAGGTATTGTTCAGCCAGGCGTCCTCAGGCTGGGAAAGGATGGCCTCGCGCAGTGCGCCGATGTCGTAGGCGCCGAGTTCGCGCAGGGGAACGCCGATATCCATTGCAGGGTTTTCCGTCCAGTCGCCGCGAGGGAGTGGGCGCCAGATTAGGTTGCGCCCAGGACCCCGTCAACCGCGGCACGCGGCAGGTCGGCGAAGTTTATTCTGCCTGCTCGCCGATTTAGCCTTGCAATTGCGTCTCTATTACATTAGGATTCGCCCATAAGAAGACATCGCGCAAGGCACACGGCCATGAATAATAAGAACACCTCGTCACTGCTGGCGACCGACTCTGGCATTCCCGCCCGGAAAAAAACGCTGGCACTCATGGTCTCGGCGGTACTGGGCACTGCGCCAGCGGCATATTCCCAGGACCAGACGCTGGAAGAAGTCATCGTCACTGCCACCAAGCGCAGGGCCAACCTGCAGGACCTGCCCCAGGCCATCACCGCCTTCAACACCGCCGATATCGAGCGCAAGGGTTTCGCGGTACTGGATGACTACGCCAACAATATCCCCAGCCTGGCGTTTGCGCGGCGTGAACCGGCAGGCACCTCGATTGTGTTCCGGGGTGTGGCGGCCGCCGGGATCCAGTACGGCACCAATCCCTCGGCCAGTGTGTATCTGGATGAAGCGCCGATCACCCAGGCCGGCCTCAACCCCGACCCGCGGCTTATCGACATCGAGCGTGTCGAGGCCCTGAGCGGACCCCAGGGCACGCTGTTCGGCGACGCTTCCCAGTCCGGCACGCTGCGTATCATCACCAACAAGGCCGACCCCGGCGAGATGGACGGCTGGCTCGAGGGGGACATGGCCTATGTCGAGCACAGCGACGACACGGACAGGGATGTGTCCGGTATGGTCAATATCCCTGTTATCCAGGACAAGCTGGCGATCCGCCTCGTAGGATTTGAAAGTCACGAGGCCGGGTATATTGATAACGTACTGGTGAGCAGCCAGCCTGACAAGTGGGTGGACGCCCGCATCGCCTCGGGTTACCTGCCCGTCGGCGTGCCCTTTGACAATGCCAACAATGTCGACGACGACGTCAACTCGAGCAAAACTGTCGGCGGACGCGCCGCCACGCGCTGGCTGGTCAACGATGACTGGACCGTAGATGCCTCCGGTATTGTGCAGAACACTGACGTGGACGGCTTCGGCGACGTCGACCTGGGTCTCGGTGAGCTGGAGCAGGGGCGGTTCGAAGACGAGGACCTGAAGGATAACTGGTATCAGCTCAGCCTCGGCCTGGAGGGCAACCTGGGCTTCGCGGATACTGTACTGACCGGCAGCTATTTTAACCGCGACCTGACCTACGAGGCCGATGCGACCAACTACCTGCACGGCCTGGATCAGCAGTTCAACCCGGTCGATTACGCCATCTACGACTTCACTGGCGCACCCCGCGGCTATGTCATCCAGGACCAGGAAGATGAGCGCTGGACCCTGGAGGGCCGCCTGACGACACCGAAAGACTCCGGCAGCCGCTGGAGCGGCCTGGTGGGATTTTTCTACGGCAAGCTTGAGCGCACACAATCCAACACCTCCACAGTACGCGACTTCAGCGATACAGCGTATTACGCCAACCAGGGTTACAGCTATCTCAACTACCTTGCCAATTCGCCCGATACCAACCCGAATTACGCCTCCTTCCACAACACCGCGTCAGATAACTTTTTCTTTAGCGCCTACGACCTGGAGATAGAGCAGACGGCACTGTTCGGCGAGGTGACCTTTGCCGCAACCGACAAGCTGAGCTTCACTGGCGGCGCCCGCTGGTTTAACCAGGAGCAGGAACTCGCAATACAGCAGGGCAATCTGTTGGCAGGAAACAAGGTCAATGTCGCGACCGATTACCTGTTCAACAACGAAGCTAAACAATTCAGCCAGGACGACTGGGTACCGAAACTCAATGCGACTTACCAGATCAATGACGAGGTCATGACCTACGCCACCTATTCCGAGGGATTTCGCGCTGGCGGCGCCAATGCCCTGCGCGAGAATTCCGTCCTGCCCGACGACTACGACTCGGACAAGCTGAAGAACTACGAATTGGGCCTGAAAAGCGAATGGTTTGACCGCAGCCTGCGCTTCAATGCCGTGGCCTACCACATGCGGTGGGACGACATCCAGATCCAGGTGTTTGACCCCACGGTCTTCTCCACGGGCGTCATCAACTTTTCGCAGGCCGAGATAGACGGCTTCGAAACCGAAGTCACCTGGATTCCCGCCACCGGCTGGGATGTCACCGCCAATATGGGATTGATCAATGCGGAGATTTCCGAGGACAACACCATCTACGGCCCGGGCGGAGACCCATTGATAGCAGAGGTTGCAAATGGCACCCAGTTGCCTATCACGCCGCAGGAAAAAGCGAGTATCTCCGTGCAGTACACCTTCCAGCAATCACTGCTGGATGCGGAACCCTTTGTGCTGCTGGAATGGGCCTATGTGGGTGATTCTGTGAATTCGTTGGAAGGCACCGAATCTGTCATATTCAGCCAGGGCCCAACCGAGCAGCCCTCCTATGATCTGGGCAACCTGCGCATGGGCCTGGACGCCGAGCAATGGAGTGCCACCCTCTATGTGACGAACATTACCGATGAAGTGGCCGAGGAGTTTTTCAACAATCGCTGGGGTACGCCGCAGCGGGTGTCGGTCAACAAGCCGCGCACGATAGGGCTTACCCTGCGCTGGAAGTTTTAGCCGGCGGCAGTGCTGTCGTGGCTACAGAGTAAGGCTGCCGGCGAGAGCGTTGGTTTCCAGTTGCGCCAGCGATTTGATACCCGGAATAACGGCGGCAACGCGTGACTGCTTCAGGCACCAGGCATTGGCCCAGGTTGCAGCTGCCATATCCGCCGGCTTTTCCTGCAGCACTTTGAGCGCGGCATTGATTTCCCGGTCGATACCCTGTTGCGGGCGCATGGCGCGCACATCGTCACTTGGCGAATACATGACCCGGTTGGTATTTGCCCGTTAAAAAGCCACTGGCCAGCGGCACTCGCGCTATCACGCCCAGATCCTGTTCTTCGGCAACGGGGAATATTGTTTCCTCAGCCTTGGTCTTTACGGCGTTGTAAATTGTTTGAATAACGCTGATTCCGAATTCTTGCGATTTTTCCACTTGGTAATTCAAATGAGGCAGACCTATAGAGTTGCCCAGAAATCGCACCTTGCCCGCCAGCACCTGCTTGTCCAGCATGGTCCAAAGCTCATCGTTGTCAAAGAGAGCATCTTCGCCGGAGTGCAGTTGGTAGACGTCGATATAGTCCGTGCTGCAGTGCGCGCAGCGATTCCTCCAATTGAATCAACACCTGCGCGGGCTGATAGTTGCCATTGCCCAGGTCATTGCCGTGGTTGTGACCAAACTTGGTGGCGATGATCCACTGGTCCCGATGCTCGACAATGCTGTTGCCAATGAAGGTCTCCGACAGGTGGTCGTATCCGTAACACTCAGCCGTATCGATAAAGTTGATGCCCAGCTCCCGGGCGCGGGACAGAATGGCTATCCACTTCAGGTTGCTCGAAGTGCTTGGCCCAAACGCCTGCAAATTGCCAGGTACCAATACCAATGACGGACACTGAGAGTTCGGTTTTTCCAAGTCTGCGATATTTCATTTTCAGCGATGACATCAATAACCCTGTAATCGGTTGCAGTCAGAACTTATAGCGTCAAACTAACTATGACGCATTTCACTGCCAACTGCTTTGCATAGCTGGCGAGCGTCAATCCACGATTGGGCTACCCATGTTTATTCAATCGACGCTAATCCAGTTCTTTAATCGTAATCGCCTCTATCGATTTTATAGTTTTTGTGCTCTCTGGTGGGTCTACGTAATGTGCATCAACGGCAAATCCATGTCGTGTACTGTTGATCAGGTTTGGGTCAACGTCAATCGGTTGAAGTCCTATACCTGATTCAAAACTTATTTGTTTGCCATCAACCCATACTGTTACTTTCCCAGGCTTCTCCGCACGAAGCTCCAGCTCTCTAGGCGTTCCAGTAACACGACCATCGAGTATTCGAGCATAAGCAACTACCTCGAATTTCTCGACCGGGTTACCAATGTAGCCTGCAAATACTACCGGGGCACCATAAAGTTCGGAAATCCATGCACCAAACCCGTATCTGGCAGTTGCCTGTAGTAATATAAAGAAGCGGGGTTCCCTCAACGTGCGAAATAGGGGCAGCATGATTAAGTCCGAGATTTCCGCTTCCACTAACTTTAACCGATACATTTTTTGTACCCGTTTCTACGGAAGCACAGCCTATACCAGGGTAGATCTTTCCATCCTTTGGCGGGTGACCGCTCGGAGGGGTGGAGTCGTAAACACCCGGCCTGGTGAAGGGATCAGGCACAACCACACCCCCGTCATAGATTCCTAATGGCTCGAAAGAAGCTGGATTTGTGGTATGGCAGTCCAGCCAGACACCGCCCAAAGTCTTGGAGTTCTCTCGTTGAAAATCATCTGTGAATGAGTAAAGGCCCCGCTAGCCATATTATCCGCTCTGGCTAGCGGGAAAAATATTAACGTTGTTGTAATTGTTAGGTAGAGTTAGAAATACACCGACCAAATCGGGCTTTCGCTTGCTATTCTTATAAGCAGATTTATTGAGTCCGCTACTGAAAAGAACTTCATATTCGTCCTTTATAAATTGATTTTTTTCTCTGGTTAAAGCTAAAGTAGCACACTGCGATTTGCAATATCAGTCGCTTGGTAATGATCAAGGATTGCCGACTACGGTAAATCTCACGGGGTCAACTTGCTAGTGCAACTTCAATTTGATTAGGCCAGATTGTGACTTTATCCAAAGGGAAGTTCTACAGCAATTGGCACATAGCAATTGTAGTTCTTACCTTGATTGCATCTGACCTAGCACCGCTCCAAATTGGGTATGGGGCGACACACTGGCGCAGGAATTTCAGTCACCACCAAACTCGGCGAAACCAAGGGTGTGGTGGCACTGGATGGATGGCAACGTTACAAAAGAAGGCATTGAGGCAGATCTACTGTGGATGAAACGGATAGGCATTGGAGGGCTGCATCAGTTTGACGCCGGCCTAAACACACCTCAACTGGTAGAAAATCGACTGGGTGACATGACCCCGCTGTGGCAAGAGGCCTTTCGTTTTAGTGTTGACATGGCAGCGAAGCTGGATCTGGAGTTCGGCATTTTTTCATCTCCAGGATGGAGCATAACAGGGGGACCGTGGGTAAAACCGCATCAAGCTATGAAAAAGCTGGTGTGGTCGGAAACCGTAGTGAAAGGTGGTGCGCTGTTCAAGGGTAAACTCCCGGCATTGCCAATCGCAACCGGTCCGTTTCAGCATATTGCTGTGCAGAAAGGTGGTGGACTGGTAGCGTGGGAGCCAACCCGGCCGCTTCCTGAATACAATAAAGATACTGCCGTCATCGCATATCGAGAACCTACGCAAAGTCCTGAGCCGCCTCCTCCGCGAGTGACATCCAATACTAATCTGGTTGAAGCAGGAGCGCTCACTGATGGCAACTCCGCTACCGAACTAATGTTACCGGCAACGATAAACGGTAAACCGCCATGGATCCAGATGGAGTATGGAACGCCACTGGAAGTTCGGTCGATAACAGTATCCGTCAGTCCACCAGGATCGGTCGTAAATCTGGCGGTCAGCGAAGACGGAAAGAAGTATAAACTCCTCCATAATTTTTACCTCGGGAGTACTTCTACAGCTACTGTCGCAATAGAACCTGTAAAAGCACGATTTTTCCGCTACTCATTACACAGCCCGAAATCGCCAGCCGAAGTGTTTTCGGCTACAGCCGCGCCAGGTGTGTCGCCAGAGCTATCGAAGACATTGTTTAGTCCAGGAATGGCACCTCCACCTCTAGTGGTTCACGATCTCGTATTACGGCAGGCCGTCCGAGTGAATCAATTCGAACATAAGGCCGGCTTCGATATAGCCCCCGACTACTATGCAATAGCCACTCGACACGTGCCACTACCATTAGTTGTGCCAAAAGGTGACGTCATCGATATCACTGGACTCATGCAGCGAGATGGAACACTGCAATGGCAAGCTCCACCTGGAGACTGGGTTGTACTGCGCATGGGTTACTCGCTCACAGGTAGTATGAACCATGCTGCGACTCGGGATGGAACGGGCCTCGAAGTTGACAAGCTAAACCAACAGTATGTCGCGGAATATCTCGACACCTACCTGGGGCAATACACCAAGGCTGTTGGACCTTCTCTTATCGGGAAACGCGGATTGAATGCGTTTATGACCGATAGCATTGAGGTGGGCGTCCAAAACTGGACAGACGATATGCTCAAACAATTCGAACGGCTACGCGGCTACGACCCTCGTCCATGGCTGCCGAGCCTTACAGGTATCGTAATCGAAAGCGCCGAGCAGAGTGATAAATTTCTCTGGGATTATCGCAAAACAATTTCCGATCTTATGCTGGAATACCACTACAAACAGATAGCAGATAGAGTTCATGCCAGAGGCTTAACGCTATATGGTGAGGCTCTGGAGTCTTACCGATATTCGCTCGGAGATGACATGGACTTTCGACGGTTCACGGATGTGCCCACCGCCGCCATGTGGACATTCACCCCTAAAGCAGGTCCGGGGCCTGGTTATATTGCTGATATCCTGGGTGCTGCATCAGTCGCGCATATCTATGGACAAAATTTAGTCGGCGCGGAATCGCTAACCTCAGCCCTCGCGCCGTGGGCATCTGCGCCGCGCGACCTAAAATCTATAGTCGACCTCGAATTCGCTCTGGGTGTAAATCTCCCTATTATTCATTCTTCTGTTCATCAACCACTTAAGGACATGGTCCCTGGATTTTCATTGTCCATTTTTGGCCAGTACTTCAATCGCCATGAAACCTGGGCTGAACAGTCGAAAGGCTGGATTGACTACCTATCCCGCTGCTCTTACCTACTTCAGCAGGGGCAGTACGTGGCAGACATTGCTTATTTTTACGGAGAAGAGGCCCCACTTGCCGCACTGTTTGGAACCTCCTTGCCCCAGGAGCTCCCGCAAGGACACGGTTTTGATTTCATCAATGCTGATGGCATCCTGAATCATCTTTCTGTTAAAGATGGGAGTCTGGTGACTCCATCCGGCATGCAATACCGCTTGCTCTATCTCGGTGGAAGCAGTGCAAAGATGACACTCCCCGTGCTGCGGAAACTACGAGCACTAGTTGCCGCTGGCGCGGTAGTCGTCGGAGCCAAGCCCCACGGCTCACCAAGCCTGGCGGATGACCCAGCGGAATTTAGCAAGGTTGCAGAGGAGATCTGGGGGCCAGCTGACCTACAAACTACAGAACCGAGAAGAGTCCAGTCGGGTCAAGTCTTCCGAGGGACTGACCCCGGCGTAGCACTGGCAAAACTGCAAGTTCCGAAAGACTTTGAGTATGTCAACGCGGACTCGCAGACGGAACTGCTGTTCCAGCATCGGCGGATTTCCAATGGACACATCTACTTCGTTAGCAACAGATCAGACCGGAAAGAGTCTGTTGAGGCAACGTTCCGGGTAAGTGGCAAGCAGGCAGAGTTGTGGCATCCGGACACCGGTGAAACAGAAAAAACTTCATATCGAATGGAAAATAACCGTACGATCGTGCCATTAGTCCTGGGGCCATATGAGTCGGCATTTGTAGTTTTTCGCGAGTTTGCCAGTGAGCGTACTCGAGAAATTAGGGCGCCGGAGCAATCAGTCATTGCGACGCTTGATGGAAGTTGGCGACTATCCTTTCCACCACAGGGAAGTTCACCAGGCTTGACCAAGTTACAGGAACTTGGCTCATGGAGTGCGGAACAAGATCAAAGCGTCCGGCACTTTTCCGGAACTGCGACTTATACTCGAGAGCTTGTCGCACCTGGAAATTGGTTTGAATCCGGAAACAGGCTGATATTGAACCTGGGGGATGTGCGTGAGTTAGCCCAGTTAAGTGTCAATGGACAATCGCTCGGCGTCTTGTGGAAACCGCCCTACATAGCAGACATTACAGAATCGCTGCATCCTGGACGAAACACACTGGAGGTGAAAGTCACGAACCTTTGGGTGAACCGCCTGATTGGCGACCAGCAACCAGGGATAACAGCGTTTACCTCCACGAGCGCGCCTACCTACCGCGCCGATGCGCCGTTGCGGCCATCCGGGTTGATCGGCCCCGTGAGAATCGAAAAGTTAACATCACATTGATTAAGTTGGCGTGAAGAGCATCCTTCTCATATCGGTCAACTGCGTTACTTTTCTAATCGCCCTCGCGTAAATTTGCCGAATTTAATTTGATGGGCTTATCGCTGCTGATCTCTATTTCCTGTAACGAATCGCGCCACCAGGAATGCAGCACGCTTAGTCGAACCATGTACCCTTGTGGTTTATCGCTCGCCCTGACGTTCATAGAAAGATAGCTGTCTCCATAGCGAACTTCCACAATAGAATCTTGCTCGGCAGTCACTACCAGCTCAAGATATGCCGCTCTACCCGATAAATTCCCAGTCAAATCCAGCGACCACATCCGGGCAGTTTGTGCGGGAAAATTCCAGTGTTTCATTGAAGGCCGACACTGAGCGCAATAGGGATCGTGCTGCGCCCAGATCAATGGTATAAAGCCCGTGTCAATTTGCTGATCCGGCGGTGCATTGGTAAGACTAGACATTTGTACCCCGGAGAGCAGCCTCGTCAAAAATAAGTGATGCACAAGACTGGCTCGGTTGAGACTCTTGCTCAACCCATATGTCATAGCCGCCAATTCGCACGCAGGGCTGATAATTCTCATAAATATACTCTGCAACTCGATAAGAGCGCAAAACCGTATTTACTCCGTCGACATTTTCCATTGTGCCCAAGCCGCTGTACCGGAACAGTACGAATGGCAAGCGGTGCTGGTCGCGTAGCTGTTCCAACTCCGTTAATACATAGATCTGCGTAGTATCGGAGGAATGGTATAGTGTTTCGAAAAGATAATTGGGTGCCTTTCGATCGACCAGCGCGTAGAGCAACGGTGAGTTGGTAAAATCATAAAAGGTTTGATTTGTGTTTAATTTGTGCTGTAGAAAACTAACAATCGCGTCTCTTCTGTCTTTCACCTTATCATCAAGTCTTACACCTGCAACTTCGTGGTTATTGCTCCAGCGGGGAAACTCGTACGCTTGAGCGGCAAGCAAATACTGCTTATCGGTTTCATACCCGTAAAAGGAGTGATGCATAAAGCTCGTGGACTTAGGTAAGAAAGATATGTGTAGCGGCTATTGTTGCCACGGTCAAAAACATTGTGGACTTAAAATGCTTTCTGGGCAGGTAGCAGAACAGCGCCAGGCCGATAAACAGAAAAAAATACTGGTTAAAATAACCAACATAGAGTGTATGACGATGCAGGGAGCGAAATGACATGATCAGAGAGATCACGGCGAGATAGAGTAGTATCCTCTCCAGGCGATTCAGCGGAGGCAACACAAAAAAGCTCTTATTAGCAGCGAACACAAGGGCCAGCACGCCCATCAGAGGCAAACCTACGAACTGCAGCAGCGCAGTCAGGTCGATGTCCCGAATGAAGGCTATATAACTGGTGACTGGGATTTGAATACGCACATACTGGATGGCCTGCGCCAGCAAGGACGGGGGTGAGTAGCCCCTTAGAAACGCCACTGCAGTAAATGTAGCCAGAAGGAACAGTATTACCAGGGCGGCACTGGAGATACCCGTAATCATAATACGCCAGTTTTGCTGCTGCCAAGCGGTCATGAGCACCACGCCAATGCAGCCAATGCCGCATGCTATACCAAAATCTACGCGCCACAATGCTAGGGCCAGTACCGCGAGCCACAAATGAAACCAAGGCGTAAAACGCAGTGGAACCGGAGGCAGTCGATAAATGAAGAGCGCTGGAATGAGCAAAAAACAATAATACGGATGTATAAGGTGATAAGTTGGGAGGAACAGCATTACGAGAGCTGTCGGTAATCGCCCCCAAAAACGGCTAGAAGAATGCAAAAAATATCGCGCCTGCCACAAGTCTTGGCAGCCAGCCCATCATATAGCCATGCCCCCACGCTATGGATTCCAACAACTGGGTCCCGAATATCAGGCGAATAGACCGCTTGAGGGAAAAAATCAAATAGCCCATGGGGAGGGTAGTAGTCTATATACGGAATTGCGCCGTAGTGGAAGGTCTGTTGCAAAGGCAACATCATCTCTCCCAGATGAAAAAAATCATAACTACTGCCTTTGAACACAGCACTAACGGCATACTCCGCAAGTGCTCTGCTTGTTATCACAACGGGCAATAGATATCGCCTGAATACGAAGGAAGATGCAGCTCCCGGAAACGTGCCTCCTAGTAGTACAAGGCGCCATCGGTAAATCGCCCACAGCAAGAATAGCGACGACAGTGCAGCGCAGGTCGTATGAAAATCGGCGCCGTAACTGAATCGTAGGAGGAGGAAATAGTCCAATTCGTTCGCCAGGATGGGAACAATGGGCAACCACACGAGAGGGTACGACCAGTAAATAATGGTGGGGCTGACCCTGAGACTGTACGAAAGTGTGGCTACAAGCATCGCGAAGCCCGCGATGAATGCGCCATCCAATCCAGTATATCCCGTTGCCAGGAGTTGCAGGCCAATCGTGAGTTGGTAGCTCAACGCGAGCATCCAGACGCGCTCGGCCAACGTGCTTGCTGGTGCGAGCAACTTGCTCAGCAGAACATGTACCACGCATAACATGACCAGTATCTGCAGAGCCGCAAGATAGACCGGGGTTCTGGAGTAAAGGTACAGAGCAGTGTTGGCGATGATAAGTATGTAGACGAGATAGGCAGGAGATTCCCTGGAGGACGCCAATGAGTGAAATCGTAACCGGGAAAAAACACTCGCGTCGCGCAGCCAGAATAAAAGGCTGAGCAGGCAAAAAGCAATGCCGATGCCAAGCATGTACAGCATATTCCTGGAGTTCACGTTGACATCTGCCAAGGCAAAGGCGCCTATGGTTCGGTCAGCGAAACTCTGGGTTTCAAGCAAAGGCCAGGCCGAGGTGATTGCCAACAGCACCATTAGAACGATGCTATATAGTCGTATGGGATTACTGAATATGCGTGTTATTCATGAAAAGTAAGGATCGGTCTTGTTGCATTTTTTATCCGAACACCATCGCGGAGTCCAAGGCAAGTGAGTTGCTCATTACAAGCTATTAACCGTTACTTCACGGGCAATGCCACAACCGACGTCAGGGCTGCAGTGTTCGCCAGCCCCTTTTCAAAACTACCCGGTGGGCAAGGCCTTTTCCGCGACGAGAAGGAATCGCCAACTGAAGAATGAAGCTATCGAACGCAAGCCCGGAACTGCTTCAAAGAATTTTTCCAAGCGCAACATGAATCTCATGAAATTTGGCCAGCGCCCAAAAGCCGAGCCTGCGTAGCAGCCGGTTAGTGGATACGCAAGGAAGTCAGATCGGCTTGTGGTAACCGTCATCCCCAAATCAGCAAGCGTAGAAAGTACTAGCTCTTCCCGGAAGTGATCTTTGTATTCCTGGTCTATGGGAGATTCATACTCCACCTCGCGGAAAACCAGTGGATCCAGAATATGGTGTACCGCCCTAGTAAAAACTGAAGACACTGGCCAAATAGAATAAGACGCCCACCGGGCCTCAATACGCGATAAGCCTCCCTTAACGCAGCGGGATAATCAATGAGATGGTGTAACGCTCCATCATAGACAAGTGCGCTGAGAGAGCCGTCAACGAGGGGTAATTCCTGACCGTCAGCACACACACCAGCCAAGCCTTTTGCAGGTAAAGCCTCTACCGCCTGAGAAATATCTATACCGATTATCTCCTTCTCAATTCCTCTTTCGCGCGCCGTTTCGGCAAGCTGCTCCAGGAAGTGACCTTTGCCGCACCCAATTTCTACTATAGGTCCAGGAAGAGTGAGATCAATCTGATTGATGATTCGCACAAACTGTGCAGCAAACACTTCAGACGAGCCGATTGCTTCGTGTGGTCCATCCAGCAAATGTCGGCCGATACTGTTTTGCCATTCGCGCTCGAGCTTACGAAATTCACTATCTCTGTCGTTGCTTGGACTTGGATTCTGGGCTGCTTCAGTCATTGTCACATTTTTGATTATCGACTTAGTGCCTAAACAGGCAACATGCTAGCCATTCGACCACACTTCACAGGACTTACGCAAGAAAAGTGCACATCAAATGGAGATGTACTAGTCAAACAAGGACAATTAATACTCAACAGAACTCGTCTATGTCTTCAATCTATCTGGCGATTTGGCGATCTCGAGCTCTAAATCTATTCAGCAGTCGGTGACTGAGATATGAGAGCAGTCCGACGATGAAGAGCACAAGAACATTCTCTATATTCAGTACATCTCCAACAGACACGAGGCTCGCGATCTAGGCTCTTGCAAAGACCCACAGAGCTACAACAGCTGTCTGACCAATAAATGTCACAATCACATACTCGTACAAACGAATGTTAGTAAGACCACAAAGAAGATTTACTAAAAAGAAAGGAAATATCGCCACCAAGCGGATTCCGAAAAGATAGTAGATGCCTTCCGTCTCAATTCCAGCATTTACAAGTGAAAACTGACGTTGAAACCGATTTTGTAACCAGTCGCGAAAAAGGTAGCGGGACCATAAAAATACGATAAGCGCTCCTATTGTGCCCGCCACGGAACTCATGATCCAACCTTTGGAGAAGCCGAACAGAGCGCCACCGAGCAGTGCAAGTGCTCCGGTGATAGGCAGCGCCAATCCAATAAACACTGCGGAAGTTATTACATACACAGCCGGAACTAGGACGGGGTGCCGCTCATAAATCTGTGCAAAATGGTTACGCTGAGATTCGAGGTACTCAAGTGAAAAGTATGGCGAGAGAACATAGGAGAGCAGTACAACGGAGCCCAGAAAAGCGATTCCCGCCAAAAATTTCCTTTCCTGCGCCGGCAATCCCATTAACTACTCCACCAACCCGCAATTACTAGCCACAACAAAATTGCCGATGTGTCGTATCTCTAGGAATCGCACCTTGGCCCGAAAAAGGGTGCCATAGTTACATACCAGGAAGCAAGTAACCGTTTTTGAGAGGACACTGCGGGTTTCTAGCAGCACGAGGCTTCCGCAGTAAGTAGTTTTTGACCATATATACTTCATAGGCAGCGGAGCCATCGAAATAGTTAAGTACTGAAAAAGCACTACCAATTTGTCCTGGCAAAGTAGTTAGGTGGAGGGCTTACTGATGTTCGAAGAATTTACCCAACAGCTCGAAAGCTATAGACTGAACAATTTCGTAAAGTCAAGGCCTTTCAGATATGCCTATCGCAGACATAGTTGTCCCCGTATTTAATGAGGAAGATATTCTTGAAGAATTCGATAGTCGCATATCGAAGCTTGGGTTAGACCTAAACCTGATCTTCATCGATAACGCCTCTGTGGATTCCAGTTTGTCTATTCTGGAGTCATTTAAAGACGTAACAATCATTCGGCATCAGTCCAATGAAGGCTACGGTAGCTCTTTAATTGACGGGATGCAGCTCGGTTGCAGCGATAACATCATTATCATTGACGCAGACTGCGAATATAGGCCGGAGGCGGTCCCGATATACTGAAAGCACTGCAGAAACATGATCTTGTTTACACTAGTCGATTACTTTTTCGAAAATCAGCTAGTGAATCCAATATGCCGTACCTGAAATTGCTGGGTAACAAGATTATATCCGGGCTTTTCAATGTGCTGTTCAGGCAGCAAACGACGGACCTTTACACAGGCTGTAAAGGATTCAAGCGCAAGTGTATAGAAGATGTCAGTTTTCGTCGCAAAGGGTTTGAACACGTCCTTGAATTCGCCTGCGTCCTCTCGGCGCGTGGATATAAAATATTTGACATACCAGTTACATTCAATCCCAGAAGTACAGGAACTTGCAAGATGAGCCACTTATCAGAAACTCTGAAGTTTTTATATTTTCTGGTACTTTTGAGAATTATACTGCCGCGCAATAACAAATTGGATTGACCACCTGATGAGCAAGCTTCAAGGCGTATTTTCTGCCGCGGGTAAAAAGGTGCGCGCCAGACCTTACACACAAGAAACTCACAAGGGCATGCTGGACATCAATGGCTCTCCCAATATTCAGCGCATTATTGAAATCATGCGCGACCAGCTGGAAATAGAGCGCATAGTTATTATAGTAGGATATCTGGGCGATACTATAAAGGCGCATTTTGGTGATGGCCAACAGCTGGGTGTAGAGATCACCTACGTTGAGAACAATGATCTGGACAAAGGTTTAGCGTGGTCAATCAATGAAGCCGAACCTCTCATCACCTCAGACCATTTCTGCATTATGTTGTGTGACGAGTGTTACATAGACTCGAATCATTTCGAGATTCTGCAATACCATTACGATCAGTTTTTGGCGACTTGCTGTGGATTGCTGGTAGATGACGATCTACTTATACAGCGCAATTACGCAATTTCTCTGGATGTTGATCAACGCATCAGGGAGTTGGAGGAAAAGCCTAGAGTCGTATCTAGCAATATCATGGGCACTGGCACATTCATCTGTAGTGTCGAAATATTTGAGTTTCTGAGGGAGGCCTTTGCCTCCAGTACTGATGGATTTATTGATTTTGTCAGTACACTAAACGGCCTTCACCAAAAAAGAGCCTGCCTTGGTTACTTTGGGATAGACGGCACGTATGTGAATATAAACGACCGTGACTCCTTGTATCAGGCTAAGTACTACGAGCGCATCCGCAGCTTTTCAAATAGCACCATGTGCCTGATAATTTACGCCGAAGGTAATGAGGACAACATTAACTTTGCAATTGAACACTATGCTGAATTGCAAGTTTTTGACTCCATATCTATTGTGCTACCCAGCGGTAGCGGAATCTCATCGGCGCTAAAGAATAGCCCCGCTAAACTGATCGTTTGTCCGGACAATATTTCCCTGTATGGCGAGCGACTTAAATATGCCATGGATTTGGCCACTGAGGACATCATTATACTTGCCGAGGCGGATTACTCTTTTCCCAGTCGAGACGTACAAAAACTTCTCACCTATCTGCCCGAAGCGGATATGGTTATAGGCACGAGAACTACGCGTCAGCTCATTGAGCAAGGCTCAACAATGACAGGCGTGGTGAGACTAGCCAACGCCGCCCTTGGACGACTGCTAGAGTTGCTCTGGTGGAACAGGCGGGCTCGATTTACGGACGTCGGTTGTACGTTCAGGGCAATCGGAGACATCTTTCAACTCGATTAGTAACAGTCTCACATCCAGAGGCCCGGAGTTTTCCGCGGATGATGATTGCATTGCTCGACGAGCATCAGCGCGTCATTGAAATTCCGGCCAACTATTTCAACAGAAGTCAGTCACTTCACCGTAAGTATAGAACTGCTTCAACTTTTTTTCGCTTTCTTTGGCTTATTCTTCGACGAAGAATCAAAAATCACTAATTCAAGAGGTATCTGAGGCGAGTATGATTTTATGTAGACGTGTCAGTACTTTTATTCTAACTTTTTCCATAATCCATGGATGGTCTTGTTGAAAAAAGTCCAGCAATAACAAAGTGAAACTTACAAATTCGATTCTTCCACTATTTCATGTTAGATTTTCTGCTCGTAAGGCTTTTTTGACTAAATAGATTGCTAGTTTTCTTCATCCAGATTGGTCCAGTATCGTACCTTAGGTTGCACGAGAGAACTAAATGACTGTAACTCACAGAAGAATTGTTAAAGTACTTCTGCTTCCGATTGTTATCTTATTGGGCATAGAGTTGTTTTTGCACTAGGAGCGCTAATCGTTGCCGCTAGCTTTAGGGACAAGCTGACAGGCTGGTCTACCGAGAATACTCATGTATTAGCGCTAGGAGACTCAAATACCTTCGGCTTATATTAGAGGAAGACGAATCTTATGCATCACAACTTGAAAAGTTATGGAATGAACGTTATCCGGACAATCAGATAGAAGTACTCAATCTAGGATACCCAGGCACCAACAGCTTCGTAGTGGCGAATACCATCGATGAAGTCATCAAAAAATTCACACCGGATGTTGTACTACTAACCATTGGAGTTAATGATATATTTACCGCATCGGAGTACGTCGAAGCGAATTCGGAGACGCTGAGCACATAGACTCTGGGATCCGCTAACAATGCTTCGTCGCTACTCTAGACTGTATAAACTAGTGTATATGACCAAGCAGGGAGGTGAAACTACCGATAACGCAGTCGCTGGCACAAACGATGAAGCGACAAATGGTGCTACTGCCGCCTGTGAAAGAAGAGAGCTGCTGAAATGGTCGGATAATTTCGAAGAAAGAGTGCAGAATAGGTTAGCTTTCAAGGAGACTAACGGCGATGCATCTGAAAATTAGCGGCCAGGAAGCCAGTCACGTCGGAGAAAAATCATCCCCGGACCGACAGAGCAAATGCAGTAAAGATTCCCATAGAAGCTCGATCCAATTGCTGCAAATACAGAACAGGGTTACCACGATAGACATAAGAATATAACGAGCATACAACAGAAAAGTAGAGCAAGGAGGTGCCATCTTTTATCTGTTGGATTATGCGGCGTCAGAGACTTTTTATCTGGTTGCAAATAATGTAATACGCAGCTATCGGGACGAAAATCATGACACCAAGTTTATTGATGTAGCTGAAGAGTTTACAAAGGTCTGTCCAGTAAGCAGGCAATGCCAGGATCTTTTTTTGCCGGATTTTCATCCGACGAAGAAGGGATATGAGAAGGTTGCAACGCTTATAGTCGATACGTTCGAGCAGGACGCAATAATCTCAGAATAGAGACTGTATTGAATAAGATTGTTTTCAGACAGTATCTGTGAATAATCTTCAACGTAGAGCAGCTTACACTTCTGGTTACCTGATGATTTCTGAGCCCGGCTAGCACTGGACGCCTGCAAGTAGTCTCACTATGCTTGAGCGGCACCTCGCTGCATAATAATAATGATCCATGGAGAATCCGCATGCCCCGCCCTAATTATCCTGCCTGCCCTGGTGGCACTCAGTATTGTCATACCTGCCACTGCCATTAACCGCCTTGGCGGAAGACCTGGCCCTGGAGGAAGTCGTGGTCACCGCCAGGAAGCGGGAGGAATCGCTACAGGTAGTACCGGTTGCCGTCTCGGCATTTACGACCGAGACCATGGAAGCGCTTGGCATCAGGAACATGCGGGATTTTGAGGGGCTGGTGCCGGGGCTGAACCTGGGTGGCGGCGGCAACGGGGTAAAGGGGGATGGCAACGCCTATATACGCGGTGTCGGCCAGCGGGAAACCCAGGTCACCACGGACTCCGGCGTGGGTATCTATCTTGACGAAGTCTATATCGGCCGCGCCTCGGGGGCGCTGCTCGATGCTGTGGAGATCGAGAGCATCCAGGTGCTGCGCGGGCCGCAGGGCACGCTGTTCGGCAAAAACACCACCGGCGGCGCTATTTTGTATACCTCCATCAAACCCTCCGACGGAATTCGGCGGTACCGCCAGGGGCTACCTACGGCAATCTCGACCGCAAGGACGCGTCTCTCGCCGTCGACGTTCCGCTGATTGAAGACACCCTGCTGTCGCGACTGTCGCTGGCAACCGTGAATCGAGACGGCTATATCGAAAATGATATTGACGGCACTCCCTACACCGATGAAGACCGCGATATGGTGGTCGGCCAGTTGCGCTGGCTACCCACTGACTCGCTTATTGTCGATTTGAATTTGAATTACACAACGATCGATCAAAAACCCAGGGGCCAGAAGTGTCAATGGCTGGGCGATGAACTGGCCGCTGCGGGCTTTCCCAATCAGGGCTCGCTCGAAGGCATCTACAACGCCTTATCGCCCATCTCCGTCGAGGAAAATTGCAACCGCAGCGGTGAGGATTTGCCGATTGACAAATTCCTCGGGGAGCAGAACTCCCGCTCCGACATTTTTTACCAGGGCGTGTATAAAGTGGACACCAGCATGGCATCCAATACGGTCAGCTGGGAAATTAACGACACACTGCAGTTCAAGAGTATCAGTGCCTACCGCAATACCCAACAAAAGGCCGACGAGGATCTCGATGGCATGGACGCGGTCATCATCGGCCGCCTGGCGCCGGAATACAACGACACCGACCAGTACTCGCAGGAATTCCAGTTCATAGGTAATGCGCTCGATGAGCGCCTCAATTACACCGTGGGCACCTATGCATTCTATGAAGCAAACCAATGATGACTGGTTGCAGGACTTCGCAGGCTACGTGGAAACAACGACAACGCCCAACAGCATTATGCTGGCGCGCTCCAACCTGACCGAACGCGAAACCGAAAACACCGCCTATGCTGCATTTAGCCAGGCCGACTACAACCTCAGGGACGACCTCATTCTGACCCTGGGCCTGCGCTACACCTGGGAAGAGCGCAAAACCGATTACCGCGAAGTCCAGAGTCTATCTGCCCAGTATCGGCAACGGTGACTACCTGGGCGCGCTGGACACTATCTACACTGCCAATATCCTGCACCCCTTCTCGCAGCCGGGCGGCACGCCGGTGACATCATGGCTGTACGGTTTCGATCCCGACGGGGCGGGTGGCGCACCCTTCGAGCTCGGCGCCTTTGGTGAATCCAGCGATGATCGCAATGATGACGATGTGAGCCCGATGGCGAGCATCAAGTACCTGGCCACCGATGCCGTGCTGGAAACATTGCATATGGACGATGCGATGACCTACCTGACGTACAGCACCGGCTTCCGCTCCGGCGGCGTTGCCGTGGGCAACGGTGACTTCGATGGCGACAACATCATCGACCTGGAAAACTTCAAGCCCGAGTATGTCGACATGTGGGAATGGGGTTTCAAGATTGACGCCCTGGATAGAATGCTGCGCACCAACGTCGCCATTTTCTACGAGGACTATACCGATATCCAGCTGACCACCACCAAGCCCGATCCCAATTTCGGCATTCCCCTGCCGGCGATCGAAAATGCCGGCAAGGCTGAAATGCAAGGCGTCGAAATCGAATTCACCTTGCTGCCCACGGATAATCTGCGCTTTATGGGCAGCGTTGCCTATCTGGACGCCGAGTTCAAGGAATACCTGTCCGAGGTCCCCATCGACGGCGAGCAGGTAGTGATAGATCGAGCGGATGAGCCGATGCCACGAGCGCCCGAGTGGACGGCCTATCTCTCCGTCGACTACAACATCCAGACCGGCACCATGGGTACCATCACGCCGAATTTCCTGGTGCGCTACAGCGATGAAATCTACGGCGGCTTCGACCGCGACAGCTTCTATGTTGCGGATGCCGTCAGCATACCGTCGGAAACGTTCTACGATGCGCGCATTACCTGGGACACTTCCGGATGAGCGCACCACGGTGGTGGCCTGGTGTAAAAACCTCACGGACATTGATGACCACAGCCAGGGCGGGGTTCCTGTGGTAGGCGTGGCGCGCACCACCACCATCGGCTATGCCCCGCCGCGCACCTACGGCATCGACCTGATTTACCGTTTCGGGGCGCAGTAAACCAGGCGCCTACTCAGGCACCCACCCAGGTGCCGTGGAATCCGGAGGGAATACGCAGCGGCAGCTTGGCCCGGGCCACCGGCCCCTGTTCAATATCCGCCGCCGCGAAAATCAGCAACTCGCTGAGCGCGGTGGTCTGGTCATAGGCCAGTACCAATAGGTAGCCATCCCCTTCACCGGCAGCGCCCGAACGCGGCGCAAATACCGGCTCACCCAGCAGGTACCGGTCCTCACCCCAGACTTTGCGTGCCCCCGTTTCCATATCGTAATGCAGCAGGCGATTGAACATCAGCTGCGCATCGTGCCCGCCCACCAGGTAGGCATGGCGATGGGTGCGCGTCATGTAGCGATCATCCGTGCGTGGAAATTCGCAGGGCATGTCGTCCAGCATTTCTTCAGCGACGGTATTCGTGGTGCCGCCCACATCGATAGTCCAGCGACGCAGCATCGGGGTGAGGCCCTCCTCTGCGCTCGCCATGGAGCCATCGAGTTTGGGGGCGAAGCGGGTGGCATTCGAGGCGCATATATCGACCTTGATTGCATCGCCCTCATCCCAGGCATTCACCATGTGGAAACTCCAGCGCGGGTCCATGCTGTGCCAGGTCACATCGGCGGCGGTGCCAGTGCGGGGCATCACGCCAAAATGCGCGCCCCGCTCCGGCTCCCAGGCCATGGGTATACCGCCGGCGATGGCGCGCTCCAGATTGAAGACCAGCGGGTACACAGGGAACACGACATATTTTTCGGTGACAAAAAAATCGTGGGCAAATGAGGGAAAGGGTGCTTCGATCATCTCGTCCTTGATCAGGTTGCCGTCCCTGTCCGCGACGTTCATGCGCAGGAATTCACTAAAGGGACCTTTAGCCTGGTTCCCAAAAAAAACCATTTCACCGCTGCTGTGATCAAACTTGGGGTGCGCCGTAATCGGGCCGTTGATCTTGCCGTCGTAATTGAAATTTCCCACTGTGGCGAGGGTTTTCGGTTCCAGCTCGACAGCGATAGTGCCCTCCATCAGCGCCATGAGTCGATTGCCGTGCCACACCACGTGTGTATTGGCCGTGTTGTAGTGTTTTCCGGCGACCGATGGATCGGCCGTCATCGGGTTGCCCAGCACTCCGAACAGCGATTTTCCCGCAGCGCGCTCCAGCTCATATTTTTCCGTGCGCACCCAGCGGTTTTTCCAGGACACGCGGCCATCGCTGAACTCGAAGCGCTGGATCATGCCGTCGCCGTGAAACCAGTGGTACTCCTCGCCATCCCTGGGCGGATACAGCGGGTCGGGGCCATTGCGGAAGTAGACTCCCTGTAGATCACCCGGTAGTTCGCCCTCGATAATGAGATCTGGCGCATCACACTCAATGCCCGAAGGGGCAGTTGGGCCTTTTAAAAACATGTTATCGGGAAACGGCTGTGTCATTGATTTACTCCTTTGGGTGTTGTGCCGATCACTTCAAGTGCTTCGAGTTCTCTGATTTTCTCATCACTATAGCCCAGGATGCCTTGCAGTATCCTGTGATTATCCTGTCCCAGAACCGGGGCCGGCAGATTGAGCCAGCGCGGCGTATGCCGCGACAAAAAGGGCGTGGTGACAAAGCTATGCGTGCCAACCACCGGATGCTCCAGCTCTTCATAAAAGTGTCGTGCGAGCAATTGTGGATGTTGGCTGGTCTGGGTGCCGGGCCAGACATTGCCGGCGGGGACGTTGCATTGCACCAGAGTGTCCAGCAGCGCTGGCAGGCTGTGGCTGCTGAGCAGTTCGACCAATAAGGCATCGAGCTGATCATGGTGACGCAAGCGTTCTTCATGAGTTTGAAACCGCGCATCTTCCAGCGCGCCAGGATTGCCAAGACAATTTTTCAGGTCGCGCCATTGTGCATCGGTTTCTATGGACAACGCCAGCCACTGCTCTGCTTCAGGCCGGTGACCCTGGCAGGGATAAAGACCCTGCGGCGCGGCACGGGAGCAGCGATTACCGGCGCGCTGCATAATGTTGCCATAGGCACTGTATTCGATGATTTGTTCCGCAGACGCATTGAGTGCGCCTTCCACCATCGGGCACTCGATGAAGCTGCCCTCGCCTGTCCTGTCCCGCTCTGCCAGTGCCACCAGTGTGGCGTAGGCGGCATGCATGCCGGCCAGCGGGTCGCAGGGACCGCGCTGGATTCTTGGTTGGTCATCCGCAAAGCCGGTGATCCAGGCCATGCCGGTGATCTGCTCCATGGTCTGCGCGAAACCCACGTGATTCCTCCACGGGCCGCTCAGTCCAAAGGCCGGCATGCGTACCATAATCATGCGCGGGTTGAGTGCGTGGACTGCATCCCAATCCAGGCCAAATTTTTCCATGACGCGCGGTGAATAGTTTTCAACAAAGACATCGCATTGTGCGATCAGTTCTTTCGCGACCTTAACACCCCACTCATGGTCGAGATCGAGCGTCAGGCCCAGCTTGTTGGTATTGGCCCCCAGATACATAGCGCTGTATTCCCACCATTGGGGTTTGTGCATGAACCGGCCACCGAGCATACGCATACCATCCATACGCTGGATCGCTTCGAGGTGAATCACTTCAGCTCCGAGGTGGGCAAGCATCTGCGTTGCGGAAGGCCCGGCCCACCATGCGGTCGCATCCAGCACACGAATGCCGGCAAGCGGTCGGCTCCCTGCTGACGATTGTTGCGGAAAGACCCGCGGCTGCCTTACAGCAATGGCGTGATCATGCTGACCAATGGCTGGCGCAGCCTGCAAGGTGCCAGGCGACTGCCCGTTGATCAGGTACGGTGGCCGTGGTTGTAAAAAGCCGCCGCCGGGGTTTTTCACAAACACACCCCTGGAGCGGAAGTGCTCATGCTCCAGCACGGTTTTTCCATTGTTGACGGGCGCGACGGGTATGCGTAGAAGTGCTGCCGCCTCTACTACCTCGGCGGTTGTCCGTTGCCGCGTCCACTGGTGCACGATCGCATTCCACTCCTCCATGCGCGCCGCGCGTCCGTAGATACTGGCAAGTTCCTTGTCAGCCAGCAGGTCGGTGCGACCAATGAGCACCAGAAAATCGGAGTACTGCTGGAAGGAGTTCGTGGTAAATCCCACCCAGCCATCGCTGGTGGGCTCTATAGAGGGAATCTCAACGGTGCGCACTGGCGCTGTCAGCGCAGGCCTGCCCGCAAGGCTGGCCATAAGATCAACATAGTTGGTGCCGGCGATATTCATCACCTCAAGCAGCGAAAAATCAATATGGTCACCGACGCCACAGTCGCGGGCCTTGCGGCATGCGGCCAGCGCGGCAACAGCGGCGTAGGTACCTCCTACCCATTCGGTGATGCGCCCTCCTGCCATCACCGGCGGCTGGTCCAGCAGGCCCCGCCCCGACAGCGAGCCCGATTCAGCCTGCAAAATAAATTCTGTTGCGGCGCGGTCGCGGTACGGACCGGTATGGCCGAAGGGGGTAATGGAAAGCAACACGAGGTGTGGAAACTGCGCACACAACAGGTCCGCATCGATTACACCCGGCGCAAAGGTATTAACAACGATATCTGCTGTGCTGATGAGTTCGCTGACATGCGCATCACCGAACTCACCGATCACCGATTTCTTGGAGGTGTTGAGAAACTGGAACAGGGCACTGTCGCTATCGCTCTGTGCCCGGTCCGATCGCTGGCGCTGACCCGACCAGCGTCGCATCGGATCACCGGCGAGCCGGCTCGATCTTGATAACCTCCGCGCCGGCATCAGCCAATAACTTGGTGGCGTAGCTACCGGCTATGTTGTCCGAGAAATCTATGACACGAAGGTCGTTGAGGCCATGCAGCATCGGCAGGATTCGTCCCGACTGTTGATTTCCCTGGCAGGCCTATAGCGTGTCAGGAATGTGGTTCAGGTTGTACAGCGTCTTGCAGTTCGAGTGCAGGAATTTCTTCACCTGCGCATGCGGCAGCCCGTGAAACTGCTTGTCGATGACCTGTCGTGAGTTGGGCCAGTTGCTCGCGGTATGGGGATAGTCTGTTGACCACATGATATGGCTGGTGTTGAGCCGGTGCCGTAAATCCATACCGACCGAATCGATCAGGAAGGTCGCCCAGAAATGCCGGTGAAACACTTCGCTGGGCATGGCCATTTTGCCGCTTGCTTCGGTAAAGAAGCGATAGCGATAAAACATATCGTCACACTGTTCCAGCAAGGTGGGGATCCAGCCGATATTGGCTTCGACCAGCACAATTTTCAGATCGGGAAACTTCCTGAACATACCGGAGAACATCAGATCGCTGACCACCGGTATGGTATGCGACCCCGCCTTGATCGCTCCTGCTGCACCCAGGAACGCGAGATTTTTGAAGTCAGGCGGCTTGCCGCCACCGCCACCGCCCTTGCTGCGCAGGAAACTGCCAATGTGGATGACTACCGGCATATCTGCCTCGCAACAGCGGGCAAAGAAGGGCTCATCCTCCTCGCTGAACTCATACTTGCCACTGGGCATACGGGAAATAACAGCGCCCTTGTGACCGTTAGCGATGGCCCAGTCCAGTTCGGCGAGCGCATCGCCAATGCCGGTGGTCGGGATGATCGCCTGCGCGATCAAGCGGCCCTGCGTGTTATGGCAAAAATCCTGCACCAGCCACTCGTTGTACCTGCGCACACAGTACAGTTGCAACTCGCGGTCATCGGAATAGGTGCCAGCGCCCTTGAGCGTCACAGAGGGATAGAGCACCTGCGCGTAAATTCCGTCAATCGCCATATCGGCAAGGCGCGCCTCGGTTTGCCACATACCGGGGCGCATGGTGGCGTAACTGCCGCCGGTGGGAAAGTAGTCGAGGTAACTCTTGCCAGCAGAGACGGTAAAACTCACCGCTTCGGGGGGTTTATTCTCGTCGAACAGCCAGAAATCACCCTGCTCCGTATGCTTGACGCGGGGCACCCTGCCCTGCAATGAAGCCGGGGCGTTATTGGTCCACAAGTCGACCGGCTCCTGCACGTGGGCATCGGCATCAATGACCGGATAGTCGATGCTGCGAAAATCGTGGAATAAATCGCTTTTGTCGATCATCGCCCCGCCTCTGCTTGTGCTACCTTTAGTAGTCAATACTCTACAGTGTTTTGACAGCGCGCAGGAAGCCCGTTCCGCAAACTATAACAAGCGCTAGCGGCAGGGAGTCGCTGCTAGCGGCGGAGACTACAATGACAAGACCATCAGCACTGCCACGGAGGGCGGCCATCTCGGCCGACTCCCATATCTCGGAAACCGAGGACTGCTTCAGGGATATCGATCCCGAGTTTGCTGACCGGCGGCCGCGCGCGATCTATGACGAAAAGCGTGGCGCCATTCTTGAAATAGCCGATCTGGGCGTCAAGGTGCCCATGGGGATTATCTGCACGGCTGGCCGCAGCCCCGAGCAGATTTCCGACCCCGTCAACTGGCATGAACTGCACCCCGCCGGCCACGACCCAACGGCGCGCCTGGCGATCCAGGATGAAGAGGGCATCACTGCCGAGGTGTTGTACCCGAGCCTGGGAATGGTGCTGTGCAACCACCCGGACATCCACTATAAAAAGGCCTGCTTTGCCGCGTACAACCGTTGGTTGGGCGAGTTTTGCGCGACAGATTCGCGCCGGCTGATCGGCATACCGATTATTTCCATGCGCACGCCGCAAGAGGCCGTGGACGAACTGCGCACCGTCCATGCGCAGGGTTTTCGCGGCGTGATGTTGCCTGGCGATCCCGCCGTGGAGGATTACGATCATGTCTGCTATGACGAATTCTGGCGTCTCTGCGTGGAGCTGGGTATGCCGGTCAGCTTTCATATCCTGACGACGAAAGACGGCATTCTGGAGCGGGTGCGCGGCTCGCGACTGGTGCACCAGATCGTCACCGTGCGCGGCTTGCAAAATATCATCATGATGATGATCCTGGGCGGCGTCTTTGACCGCCATCCCAAACTGCAATGTGGTGTGTGTCGAATCCGATGCCGGGTGGGTGCCGCATTTCAAGTTTCGAATGGATCACGCTTACGAGCGACACCGATTTCACCTGCGCGCAGAAACGCTGCAACAGCTGCCAAGCACCTACTTTGACAACAATATTTTTGTCACCTTCCAGGATGACTACAGTGTGAAACAGGTGAAGGACGGGCTCAATCTGGAGCGCGTCATGTGGGCGACGGATTTTCCGCACAGCGACGGCACCTACCCCCACTCGCGCCAGGTCATGGCCGATGTCACTGAGGGTATGAGTGACGCCCAGCGCGCTAACGTACTGTATAACAATGCCGCCGCGCTATACGGGATCGGAACGTGATAAAGCGGTCAGGCCGTTCACCACTGCACGACGTTGTTATCGTTGGCGCCTATAACACCAGACAGGCCAAGCGGCTCGAAGCTGGATGAGATCGATGTCCTGCTGGACGCGGTACACGGCGCGCTCGCCTCCGCCACCATGACGCTGGCCGATGTCGATGGTTTCAACGTGACCTCCTCGACGCAGCGTTTCCACTCACGCCAGGCTGTCATGTTGTTCGGTGCACACCCAAGCTGGACCGGCAGCGATATCGGCATTCCAGCCGTCATCGAGGCTGCCCTTGCCATCAGTGCTGGCCTGTGTGAAACCGCCGTTATTGCAACCGCACAGGTAGCAGCCCACCGCGACCAGCAGAAAACCGCGCCGTGGACGCGCCCGGGCAATGAATTCGTGGAATGCTGGGGGCTGTTCACCCCGGCGGAATTCGCACTGATGGCGCGCCGCCACATGCACCTGTTCGGCACCAACGAAGACCAGTTTGCAGAAATTGCTGCCACGATTCGCAACAACGGCGCACGCCATCCGCAGGCCTGTCATTACGGCAAATTTGTGACACCGGCCGACGTATTGAATTCACGCATGGTAGCGGATCCCTTCCATCTGCTGGATTGCGCAATGACCTCGGAGGGCGGGGCCGGCCTGGTGCTGACCTCGGTGGAGCGTGCGCAGGACCTCGATGTGCAGCCAATCTATCTGTTGGGCGGGGGCACCGATAAACAGGGCATGGCCTATGTTGCAGCGCCCGTGTGGGACCAATACGGCCAGGTCGGCAGGCGCGCAGCGCAGCAGGCTTTTCACCAGGCGGGCCTTACGCCCGACGATGTGGATGTACTGGAGATCTACGACCCGTTTTCTTTCGAAATCATCCGGCAACTGGAAGTGTTCGGATTCTGCGGGCTCGGCGAAGGCGGCGATTTCGTGATGGAGGGACACCTGCGCATGGATGGGAGATTTCCCGCGGTCACCAACGGCGGACTCATGTCCTTCAGTCACGCGGGCCTGGCGCAACTGATCCAGAAACCGATCAGCGCGGTGCAGCAGTTGCGCGGCGAGTATCCGGCGGAACTGACGGTCAGGAACGCGAAGGTGGCGCTGACCAGCAACGGCGGATCGGGGGCACTGTTTACCGATGTACTTCTGTTGGGGACGCAGAGGGCTGAATTTTGAGCGACAGCCAGCGCAATAACATGATTCCACTGCCCCACCCTACCGCCTTATCACGGCCGCACTGGGACGCCTGCCGCGAAGGTGTGCTTTTGGTGCAACGCTGCAGGCAGTGCGCGGCCTATGTGTTTATTCCGCAGCCCTGTTGCACCAGGTGTCAGTCAACCCAGCTGGAATGGGTGGCAAGTTCCGGGCGCGGCAAGGTGTATTCGTTTTCCGTGGTACACCGTGCGCCACGTCCGCAGTTCGAGGTGCCGTATATCGTCGCGGTTATTGAACTGGAGGAGGGCTGGCACATGCTGTCGAATGTGCTGGAGTGTCCCGTTGATGCAGTGGCAGTTGACCTGCCGGTTGAGGTCGCCTTCAGGAAAATGACCGAGGAGATCACCCTGCCCTATTTTGTGCCCAGCAATTCCCTGGCGCGAGCCCGCTGAAAAGTGATACAGGTGGAATCGGCGGGAATCTCGGACAACGGCAGCGGCACGGCAACATCCTGCGGCCTGATGTTGACGTCCTCCGCCAGCGCCTTGAGCGCCGCGAGATCGAAATTGTAGAGCTGCGCGGCGTTCTCGCCCAACATCATGCGCACTTCCCGTTCGTCGATGTCGGAAAACGCGAAACGCATATTCTCCCTGGAGTACGGATAGCAGCCTTCATAGTGCGGGTAGTCGTTACCCCACAGTACCCGGTCAACGCCCACCGCATCGCGGCCGTTGATATCGGCAACAGAGGGAAAGCTGGCGCCGTACCAGCAGTTGCGCCGGGCGTAAAAACTGGGTGCTTCCTTCAGCGCCGGGTCTTTGGAGGTGTCGATCTCGCCGATGTAGCCCGCTTTCCAGGCCATGTACATCGCGTCCATCTGCTGCATCAGTCGCGGCGCCCAGGCGCAACCGGACTCGGTGAGGATATAGCGTAGTTTCGGGAAGCGCTCGAAGACGCCGCCCATGATCAGGTGGGTGTAACCGCGCTGGATAAAGAACGGCATCTCCATCGCCCACAATGCCTTGGAACCCTGCGCCTCCCCATAACTTGGTGAGCCTTGTCCCGAATGCTGGTTGATCACCAGATCGCAATCCTGAATGGCGGCCCACAGGCGGTCGTAGTCCGGATGGTTCAGCGGCTGCAGATGCACTTCCGAGGGTGATGGCAGGGGCAATAGCACGCCCCCGCGCAAATTGTTTTTCGCAATCCACTGCACATCTTCTATCGCATCGTCGATGTTGTTCAGGTGGATCAGCCCGATCCCGGCGCGGCGCGCTGGCTGCTCGGCGCAAAAGTCGGCCAGCCAGCGGTTGTGCGCGCGGCTGCCGGCGAGTTGGTGTTTGTAGCGCTGCGGTGAGGGTGGCGCCGAGATATGAAACGCGGCGTCATAGAACGGGGGCACGGTGTTGGGAAAGATCACCTCGCCGACCACGCCGTCACGCGAGCAGATCGGACAGGCGCTCCTGCGAATCCCAGTTTTTGTTTTTCTTGGAACCGACGTGGCTTTTGGCGGGGTTTTTGTAACTGCCCCGCCAGGCGTCGAAATCGGCGCGGTATTGTGGATCCAGGTAATCGCGATAGGCCTCGATCGATGCGCCGGCATGAGTATCGGCGGTTATGACGATATAAGGGTCATCACTCATGGCGGCGTGATCCCATCAGGCGGGTTCAGCATAAAACTGCTGGTAGTACTTCCTGATCTGGTGAATCGGGCCGTCGCCGTCACACAGTACCGGATTCTCATGGAATTTTTTGTGCTCCCAGATGGGCACGTCCTGGCCGTGTTGCCGCGTGACTTCACCGATGAAGGCTTTCGCCAATCCTTCTGTGGCTTTGAGATTTCCATCCATGATTTTGAAGCTGAAGCGCATTACCGTCTCATGGTACTCACTATCCACCGGCGTCCCGGTGACGATAATCAGCGTCTCGCCAATCCCCTGGAAGCGGGTGATGCCGACACTGCCGCCGTGTGACTCAATGTCCACGCTGCCTTTCAATTCACCCGTCGGGGTGGTGAAGGTCAGTCCCTGGAACGCGCGCATGATGTGGCCATCGAAAGTAAACGTTTTCTCGGGGATATCGGGTGTGCCATGTACAAACTTGAAATGCGCGGAGTCGACCACGTTTTCCGCCATCTCCTGCGGGTGGCTGCGCACTCTCGCCGTATGGTAGATCGGCTCCATCCAGCCTTCAGTGCACCATTCGGGCACCTCGGGCACTTCCCATTTCGGCGCGTCGCCATGGGGGTGGTGCCACATAAAGACGATGCCGTTCTTTTCACAGGTGGGGTAGGACTTGATTTGAGCCTTGGCGGGTATGCGCTTGGCGTAAGGCACCTCGACACACTGCCCGCTGCCGTCAAATTTCCAGTGGTGAAAAGGGCAGCGGATGTCGTTACCTTCCACGGTGCCGCCATAGCCGAGGTGTGCGCCAAGATGCGGACAGTACGGATCCATGACGCTGGCCTGGCCATCCATACTGCGGAACACGACAAATTCCTGGCCGAGGTACTGGACTGTCTTCACCTCCCCTGCCGCCAGATCCCTGGACTCGGTCATCCTGAACCAACCAAAAGGCATGGGAAGGGGGATTCGCTCGCTCATAAAATCGGCCTCATATCCGCTGCAATACACCCGACCAGATAGCGCAAAACACTGGTCTATTGTGAAAAAAGTATAACCGAACATTCCGGGGCGAGCCATGTTTATAAGACGGGTGCCTGATGATAAACTTGCACGCGCCTGCTTGCACGCTGCCGCGCCTGCGATCATGCCGCGCTTGTGTTATCGCAAGAGTTATCAAGGAATCAGCTGATGGACAAACCGTGGTTAATGGGGATAGATCTCGGTGGCAGCGGTGCGCGCTGCCTGCTGGTAGACCGATCATCCGGGACACAGGTCAGCACCAGTGGCAGCTGGCAATTCGCCGCTGCGCCGGGCACCTTCGGCACCGGTTACGATATCGACCTTGAGCTGGTATGGGAGGTGGTCACAAAGGCCTGTCGCGACGCCCTGCAACAGGCGCACATCGAATCTTCCGCGGTGGCGGCCATCGCCGTATCGGCGATGCGTTTCAGCACGGTGGTGCTCGGCGCGGACGGGAAAAGCCTGCTGGCCGTCGACAACCGCGACGCCCGCGCGGCTGGCGAATACTTCGAAGTCGCTGAAAAAATGGGGCAGCAATTGCTGCAGGACACTGGCTGCTGGCCGCTGCCGCTGCACGCATCAGCCCGTCTGCTATGGCTCAAAAAGCAGCAGCCGGACAACTTTAGCCAGGCACAGACTGTCTTCGGCATGGGTGAATGGCTCACCTGGCGCTTGAGCGGCGTGCGCGCCATCGACGCCACCCTGGCCAGCGCGACGGGCCTGTTCCATCTCACCGAGAAAGCATGGTGTTGGCAGTTAATTGACGAACTTGGCCTGCCGCGGGCGATCTTTCCCCCGCTGATCGACGCGGGCTGCGCCGTCGGAGAATTAACCGCTGACGCCGCCGCACACCTGGGAATGACGCCAGGTGTGATCGTCGCAATGGGCGGCGCTGACACCCAGTGCAGTTTGCTCGGCGGCGGCGTGATCGCGCCGGGAGACGTTGCCGTCGTTGCGGGCACTACAGCCCCCGTGCAGGTGGTGCTGGACAAACCTTCCTATGACCCCAGCGGTAAATCGCTGGGCACTTATCACGTCGTGCCCGGGCGCTGGGTGCTGGAAAGCAACGGCGGCGGCATGGGCTATTCGATGAGCCTGATGGCCAGGATGCTGTTCCCGGAGGCCCCGGAACCTGAACTGCGACTGCTGGCCGAAGCCGCGCAGTCGGAGCCCGGCGCCGCGGGGATGCTCTCTACGATGGGCGCCGAGGTGATGAATATGCGCGCTCCATCCATGCCGATGGGCCACCTCACCCTGAGCCACATGGCGGGTGCACATGATCCTGCACCGCGTCGCCACCTGGCGCGCGCCCTGGTGGAAGGCTGCGCCTGTGGTGTGCGCGCCAACCTCGAACAACTGGATTCTATCCTTACGCCCGACCTGGGAGGCACCAACCCCGCCTTCATCACGCTGTGCGGCGGGATGTCGCGCAGCGCTGTCTTTGGCCAACTGTTGGCGAACATCGTTGCGCGGGAAGTGGTGGTACCGCTGACGCACCAGACCTCGGCGCTGGGCGCGGCGATTTGCGCAGCGGTCGCTACCGGAGACTATGCCGACTTTGCCAGCGCCTGCCAGGCCCTGTGCCATGTACGCACACGGCTCAGTGCACAACAGGAACATGCCGCTGTGAATGGGCAACTCTACGCCACATGGTCGCGGTTTCGCGAGCAGGCGGAAATCTCCACTGTGCCGATCGCCGTGGACCACCTGTTGCCCAGGGTGCTGAAGGAGCCGGAACATGCATTGTCATCCGCCGCTGCGCCGACTGGCCTGCACGCGCTGGTATCGGCTTCGTTCGATGCGGGCTCCCTGGAGCGGCTGCGCAACTACATGGACGTGCAGTACGCCAGCTTTCGCGAGGTCAAGCGTCTGCTTACCGGGCCCGGACCTGGTGAAAGCCCTGCAGGGTAAGCAGATTTTCGTCACCGAGGTGGATGTGGTGGACGCCAATGCACTGCGCCAGCTGCCGGATCTGCGCGTGGTCGCGGCGTGTCGCGGCGACGCAGTCAATGTCGACGTGGAAGCCTGTACCGCCTTTGGTATTCCAGTGCTGTTTGCGCCCGGACGCAACGCCGTGGCGGTGGCCGATCTCGCCGTGGGATTCATGATCAACCTCGCGCGCAAGTTACCCGCAGCCACCCGCTTCCTGCAACAGGAGGATTGCACGGCGGGCAATATGGGCAAGATGGGGCAGGCGTTCAGCCAGTTGCAGGGCCGCGAACTGTGGCGCAAGACCATCGGCCTGGTGGGACTGGGCGCCGTGGGTCGCGCCGTCGCCAAGCGCCTCGCCGGTTTTGAGGCCGAGATACTGGTAGCCGATCCCTTCGTGACGCCCGAGCAGGCGGCGCTGGCGGGCTGTCGGCTGACCGACCTCGACACCTTGCTGCGACGCAGCGATTTTGTCAGCCTGCACGCCGCCGTCACGCCCGCAGACCAGCGGCATGATCGGCGCGGACGAATTCGCCAAAATGAAAACGGGGGCGTTCTTCATCAACACCGCGCGCGCCGCCCTGATCGATGAGCAGGCGCTGGTCGATGCATTGGAAAGTGGCGCACTGGGTGGCGCGGGACTGGATACATTCGCGGTGGAACCGCCGGGGTTCGATCACCCACTGATACAACACCCCGGTGTGATTTCCACGCCACACTCGGCGGGCAACACCGTCGAAGTCGCTGAACACCAGGGAGAAAGCGTCTCCGCCGCACTGTTGCAACTGCTGCGCGGCGAGACCCCGCGCAACGTGCTAAATCCGCAAACACTGGCGGCGTTCGACTGGCAGGGACCCAAACCCCAGCCCGACGAGCAGGAACTGGCCCGGCTCAGCAGCAAGAGCGGACCCGCCGTCACCGACCTGCAACGCGACGCCAAGGCGGCGAAGGCGAAGAAGCCCGAGTCCGCTGCTACTGTCCCTGCGCCGACGGTTGTTGCAGCCTCGTCGGACGTGGTCGAAAAGATGAAGGCCATTCTGGAAAGATTCTGCGCCGGGATGGCGGCGGACCCGACACTGATTGCCTTCAGCGCCGACCAGGACGTCACACTGCACTTCAACGCCCATGACCTGGGCCTCGATTTCCATCTCGGTCTGAAACAGGGCAAGGTGCTCAGCGCGCTGGGACCGCCACCGCTGCCCGCAGAAGTGGAACTGCAGATGCGCGGCGAAATCCTCGACGGCATGTTCACCGGCACCGTCGACGCCATGGAGTGCGCCATGAACGGCGAAATCTCCTTTATGGGCGATGCGGCCAAGGCCATGACGCTGACCCAGATCCAGGCCGATATGGAGCGCATTTACCAGGCCGCCAGGGCTGCGGTGGGCGACCCCGGTGACCTCAGCGCGGTGCCGCGTCCGGGCGCTGCGGCGGCGCCCCGGAATGTCGAGCCCGGCGATATCCGCGAAGACCTGGTGCAGATCGTGCAGGAACTCTACGAGGGGCAGGTCATCACCGCCACCGGCGGCAATGTCAGCGTACGCATTCCGGGAAGTGACGATGAGGTGTGGATCACCCCCAGCCGCTTGTTCAAGGGCGACCTCCACCCCGATGTCATGGTGCGCATCAACCTCGACGGCAAAAGCCTGGACACCGGGGCGCGCTCGCCTTCCAGCGAGTGGTGCATGCATACGCAGATTCTGGAGAAAAAACCCCAGGCCAACGCGGTAATCCACGCCCATGCGCCGAACGCGACAATCCTGGCCAATTGTGGCTTGCCATTCTTACCCATTTCCACCGAAGCGGCTTTCTTCGGCAACATTCCCCGCGTGCCGTTTCTGATGCCCGGCACACCGGAACTGGCCGAGGCCGTTGCCGCCGCCATGACTGACGATTGGGCGGTGCTGATGATCAACCACGGTATCGTGGTTGCCGGTCGTACCCTGCGCCGGGCCGCGGACATGGTCGAAATTATCGAGCGCACAGCGGAGGTGATACTCGGCTGCCACGCGGTGGGCAAGGAGCCGCCAGTGCTGCCGGCGGATGCCGTGGACTATTTTCGCAAGCTGGGCGATATTGTCGCCTGATAGAGGGGCACCAACAGAGCACCGTCACGCGAGGAGCGCCTGAGATGAGTGTGCAGCGACTTTCGCATATCGGAATCTGCGTGTCCGAGTTGGAGCGCTCCGTCGCGTTTTATCGCGACGCGCTGGGTTTTGAGGAAATCTCCCGCCTGCAGGTCAGCGGGCCGGAGTCCGCGCGCCTGCTGCAACTGGAAGGAGGCGCTGTGCAAGCCGTATACCTGCAGCGCGACGGCACGCGTATCGAGTTGCTCTATTATCCGCAGGCCGGCCACCAGGGCGCGCGCACGCCAGCGCCGATGAACCGGCTGGGACTCACCCACCTCTCACTGCGCGTGGCGGACCTCGACGCAGTGGTGGCGGCGGTTGTGTCCCTGGACGGTGCCTGCCTTGCAGCAACACGGATCGACCACGACGCCTGGCGCAGCAAGGCGGTATTTGTCACCGACCCCGACGGCTTGCGCATTGAACTACTGCAGGCTCCCGGCGACCCCGATGCCCTGCCGGGTGCCTGAAACACTTGAGGAGACTGAATCCGTGCGCTCTGTAGATGAGATCGAGGCCGAACTGATCGGCCCCGGCGGCGCCTTTGAAATAGGCGTCGAAGAGGTGCTCGGCGAGCGGATCAAGGTGTTCAAGAACCGCAACCGTTCCCTGCGCGAAATTGTAGAGAACTCTGCCAACCACGCAGATAACGAATACATCATCTGTGAGGGACAGCGCATCACCTTCCGCGAGCACCTGGCGCGGGTCAGCGCGGTAGCCCATAAGCTGCGCCACACCTACGGCGTAAACCCGGGTGACCGTGTGGCGATTCTGGCGGACAACCATCCGCAGTGGATTATCACCTTCTGGGCCACGGTGAGCATCGGTGGGATTTGTGCCGGGCTCAACGGTTGGTGGAGCCGTGATGAAATCCTGCACGCCCTCGAAGATGCACAGCCGAAGCTGCTGATCGGTGATCGCAAGCGCCTGGCGAGAATCGCGGGTGTGGATCTGCCGTTTCCCGTCATCTGCATTGAGGACGACTTTGCGACGCTGGAGCAGGGCTGGGATGCAGGAGAAGGTAAAGCACCTGCCCTGCCCGACTGCCAGATTGCGGAGGATGACCCGGCCCTGATTCTCTACACCAGCGGCACCACCGGGCGAGCCAAGGGTGCGTTAATCAGTCATCGCGCCCTGATCACTTTCCTGGCGTCCGCGATCTTCAGCGGCTTTCGGATGATGATGATGGAAGCCGAGTCGGGAAAATCCCTGACGAGCAGCTCCCTGCCCAACTGCGGGCTTTTCTCTGCGCCACTGTTTCACCTTTCCGGCCTGTTTACGGGAGTGATTACCAGCCTCGCCGTCGGTATGAAGACCGTGTGGACACTGGGGCGCTTCGAGCCGGAGAAAATCCTGCAACTGATCGAAGCTGAACGGGTCACCACCTGGCCTTCACTGGGCAGCATGGCCGCCCGTGTGCTGGATCATCCACGCTTTGATCAGTACGACGTGTCCAGTGTTACCCGGCTGGGCTCCGGCGGCGCACCCACCAGCGCGGCCACACAGCAGCGCATGACCAGCGGTTTCAAGGGCACCGGTGGCCGCATGGCGCTGGGTTACGGCCTGACAGAATCGGCCGGCGTGGGTACACACAACTGGGGAGAACTGCTGGAGACGCATCCCGATTCCGTGGGTCGCGTATTTCCCGGCATTGAGATGAGCATCCGCGACGACAACAACCAACCGCTGCCAAACGGCGAACAGGGTGAGATCTGTATTCGCGGCAGCTGCGTGATGCTTGGCTACTGGCGCAACCCACAGGCGACAGAAAAGGCTATCGCGCCTGGTCGCTGGCTGCGCACCGGTGATATCGGTCATTTTGAAGGCGAGTTTCTCTACATTAATTCCCGCGCCCGCGACCTGATCCTGCGCAACGCCGAAAATATCTACCCGGTCGAAATTGAGCACTGCCTGGAACTGCACCCCGAGATCATCGAGGCAGCGGTGCTTGGTGTTCCGCATCCGGAAATGGGACAGGAGGTAAAGGCCATCATCGTAGTCGCTGAGGGATTCAGCGCCGATATCGGGACTCTGCATACCTTCTGCAGTGAACGTCTGGCGGCGTTCAAAATTCCCAGCCAGTGGGAAGTGCGCCACCAGCCGCTGCCCCGCAACGCAGCGGGAAAAATTATGAAAAATATTCTCGCCGGCGAACCCGGCACGCAGTTGATCGAAGAATGAGTACGGCACCGCTTGCAATACGCCCGGTAACGGAACAGATATTCGACAACATTCTGATTCCGAGACCCAATGGCAGCGACAGTCTCGACAAGGTCGCGCATTACATCGGCGAGTATCTGGCCAACGCCGGCGCACTGGTGAGCGAGCACGGTTTCACGGCAACCAGCCACGGCTTCCAGCTGGTATGGTGCATGGCGATCATAATGATGGCCGCCTACAGTGTTTGCCTGGTAAAGCAGCGGTATCTCGCGGCGGTGCTGATACCCGTTGTGCTCGCCGTGCTGCTGTTACTGGAGTTTGAATACCTGGTATCGACGGTGAGTGCTCTCTCAAATACCCAGGAGCGCAACATCATCGGCACCTATCCCGGCAGCGCCGATGGGCCGACACTCATTCTCGCGGCACACTATGACACTACCACGCATTTCGGAGACCACTTCAGCTGGGGGCGATGGGGCAAGCTGCAGGGACCGGCGACCGCTATCGCCATCGGCTTTCCGTTGCTGGCGATGTGGCTGCGCCGCAGGGGAAAGGCCATTCCCCTGCCTGCCACCGTTGTCGCCATTGCACTTGCCGTCGCACCTTTCGTAGCGATGTTCTGGTTTCAATCGATTGGTCCGCTGGTTCGCACACCGAGCATTGGCGCGATTGATAACGGCGGCTCGGTAACTGCGTTGCTGCTGCTGGCGAAGGAACTGGAAAAGCGCCCCGTGGGAACAGGCAGCACCGTAAAACTGGTTTTCTTTGCCGCGGAGGAGGAGCGCACTTTAGGGTCCTGGGCCTACGCGAAGAGCCTGCTCGATGAGGACCGGCAGCACGAGCGAGGAAAATCGCCGTCCAGCCTGATGGTAGTCAACCTTGAATCGATCGGCACGAGCGATGCACTGGCTTACATCCCCGAAGACGGATTTGCCACGCGGCGCTTTTTCAGTTCGCAAGCCATGATCGATTTCGTAAACAGCGGCGCGAAAAAAGTCTATGGAAGGCCCCTGGAGGCCCGCGAACTGCCTTTTGGTGTACTGACGGATGGACGCAGTTTTCTGGCCCACGGCATTGAAGCCATCACGCTCAGGTCCTTTGAAAATGATCAGTTCCCGCGCGACCTGCATTCGCAGCACGATTCGCGTGATCGATTATCCAGCAAAGGAATTGAGCGCAGCGTCTCGTTGCTGCATGAACTCATCAATCTGGCAGACAGCGCAACGGCATCACATACTCAAGTAACTAAATCAAATAACTACGCGACCATAACTGCAGGCAGGGAGGATGATTCGATGAAGAGTATCTCCGAGTTTAAAGGCATACGTACTCTGGTCACGGGAGCCTCCAGTGGTATCGGCCGGCTGCTCTGCCTGCGCCTGGCCGAGAAAGGCGCCCGCCTGGTGCTGGTTGCCCGCCGCGTCAACGAGCTGGAGACGCTCAAGCAGGAAGTAGAGGCCAGGGGCGCCGAGGCAATCGTTATTCCCTGTGATGTGCGCGAGCTCGAACAGGTAAAACAGTGTGTAAGCCAGGCCATGGCGCACTACGGCAATATCGATATGTTGATCAATAACGCCGGATACGGCAATCACCACCCGTTTATTGACTGGCCGCTGGAGGATATCGAAAACCTTGTCCGCGTAAATTACTTCGGCTCCGTGTATTTCACCAAGCTGCTGCTGCCGCAGATGATCGCCATGAAAAATGGCTGCATTGTTTTTATCGCATCCGTCGCGGGCAAACTGTCGACGCCCGATGAGTCTGCCTACTGCGCCGCCAAGCACGCCGTGGTCGGCCTGGCCGGCGCACTCGGTCTGGAGGTGGAAGACGATGGCGTGTATGTGAGCACGATCAATCCCGGCGCCTTCGACACGCCCTTCTTTAAACCGGCGGACCTGGAGCGCATGCCACCCGTGGCAAAAAATGGCATGGGAGATCCCAACAAACTGGTGGACCATATTTTCAAGTCGCTCGCCAAGGGCCTGCATGACACCACGTATCCCTTTCTACCTTCCGCAGGTTATCCGGTGAATGCGGTTAGCGCCCGAGTTCATGCGCAGACAAGTGAAGAAGGTGACCATTGAAGCGATGAGAAAAAAACTGGGGAAATAAACGCGGCGCAGCCTCGCTGTAATTTCCTCCAGGATAGTCGCTTGAAGATTTCCACTTGCCTCGACAGGACATCCAATGCCTTCTACATGTCGCTGTCCTTCTGGATCGCCTTACCTTTCGGCTATATGCGGCGCAGCCTCTCGAGCCGCGCAATCAGCTCGTGTGGTACGTGCTCTTCAACGCGAGCAGCTCCGTTGTAGAGCACGCCTTCGTTGCCATCAAGGGTGATGATGTCGCCCTCGTGCAGCACCACATTGCCGATAGTCACAGTGCGTGCCCGCTCATCAATGGACAGGCTCTCACATCCAACCAGACACACCTTGCCGAGCTGGCGTGCGACCACGGCGGCATGTGATGTACGTGCACCATGCCGGGTCAGCAAGCCATCGGCTAAATTGAGCGCAGCGATGTCGCGTGTCTCGGCATCCCGCCGCACCAGCACCACGCTGGCCCCGACCGCTTTGCGCTCGCGCACTCGCGCTTCGTCCAGGGCAATCTCTCCACATACCACGCCGCTGGCCGCACTGGCCGCGTGAGCCATAGGCGTGAGTGCCTGACCGTCTTCGGCTGCTGCCACAATCCGCAATGCCAGCGCCTGCGCGTCGAGGCCACGGGTTCGCTCGCGGGCAAGCTCGGCTGCGATCAAGCCCTGTTCAAAAAAGTCCAGCGCGATGCGCGCCGCCGCCTGTGGCGTGCGCTTGCCGTTGCGGGTCTGCAACAGATAAAGCCGGCCATCCTGCACGGTGAACTCGAAGTCCTGCATGTCACCAAAAGCCATTTCGAGTTGCGCCGTAGCCTGCAGCAACTCCTCCCAGACATGCGGCGCAACGGCGGCGAGCTCATCATGTCCCTGGGCGCTGCGCCGGCCACTGACCACGTCTTCGCCCTGGGCGTTGAACAGGAAATCAACCCAGGGCAGGGGTTCGCCGCTGCTCGGGTTGCGGGTGAAGCCTACGCCGGCGCCGGACAGCCCGCCGGCGTTGCCAAATACCATGCGCTGTACGGTTACTGCCGTACCCATGTCGTGCGCCAGGCCATGCATCTCCCGATAGGCATGGGCCTTTTCGCTGCGCCAGGAGGCAAAGACAGCCGCAATCGCGTCGTGCAGTTGAGCATGCGCATCCTGCGGAAAAGCTTCTCCCGCCTCACGCGCATAGGTGTCAAGGTGACGCCTGGCTACCTCGCGCAATTTGCTGAAGTCGAGCTCACGCTCCGCGTTACCAGCGCGCACAATATCGAGGTCGTTCTCAAAATGCTGGGCATCAATCCCGGCTACGACTTCGCCATAACCGGAAATCAGGCGGCGGTAGGCATCCCAGGCCAGGCGCGGATGCCCGGTGAGACGCACCACGCCTGCCAGGGTCGCGTCGGTAAGGCCGATATTGAGTAGCGTCTCCATCATGCCCGGCATGGAAACTGCAGCTCCCGAACGTACCGACAGAAGTAGCGGGTGGCGTTTGTCGCCGAGACCCAGGGCGGTAAACCGTTCCAGCTCCTGCAGCGGCGAACGCCAAAGAAGTGGATCGAGTTCGGTCTGGTCACACCAGCCGGTGCCTATAACAAATGCCGGGGGCACGGGTAACCCCAGGGCTGCCATGCGCGCGAGGTTCCAGGCCTTGAAACCCAGAGCGGCAGGGGATGCCGATGCAGGCAACTGCGTGCCGGCACCGATGAAATGGATCAGTCGACGCGAATCATCTGCGCCCGCTTCGGCTATGTATTTATATGCATTGCTCACAGCCTGTCTCCGGCACGGCTGAGTGCCAGTTTTCGCAAGCGATAACCCGTGGCGAGCAGGGCGTCGGTTGCGCGTTCGAGCGAAACGGCGAATTCGGTGCTCAGAGTGAGTGTCGCGGCATCGGATATGTGTTGCGCCAACGTGCGGCGGACATCGCGCAGCAGGCTGTCGCACTGGCGCTCCGCATTCAGTACCCGCCACAGGGCAGCCACAAAATCTTCGTGATCTTCGCCGCTGCTCTGTTCATTAAAGGTGCAGGCAATGACGAGCGCCTTGACATGATCCTGAACCGCCGTGAGTACTTCATCCGCCAACAGCTGCATTACCCTGCGTACTTCACGATTCCAGCCCTGGTGGTGATCCTCTGCAATCATTGAAAGCAGAAAGGCCGATTCTTCGAGGTAGTCAGCCACATCATCGGCACGTTCGATCATTCCCGCGAAGGGTGCCCAACGCGGATGACGTTCGGCGCGATCGCGTGAGCGCGTGACCAGCTGGTCAGCCTGGTGTTCCCATTCCTTGGCGCGTTCAGCCAACTTGCGCGCAGCCACCTTGTCAGAGTGATGGCCGTGCGCCAGGGCATCGCGTATCCCTTCAGCCAGCGTGTGGCAATAGGCGGCATGTTCGCTCAGCAGATCAAACTCGTCGCGCTGGCGGCGCATGTGTCGCACCAGCAACAGTCGAGTCTCATCGGCGATCAATGCAAAACTCTGGCGTTTTTGCAGTGAATGGCTGGCGAGTTCCAGCGTCTCAACGAGAAAGGCCTTTGCCTGTGCCTGGCCCATCACCTGATCGAGGCGGTCGCCGATATGGAAGTAGTCCGCTCCCAGCGCTTGCATAGCATCATGGATCAGGCGTGTTCCGCCTGCCAGCAGCCAGGCCATGTGGCCTACCTCCCGCCGGGCAGTTTCGGTGAGTATCGCCACCGCTTCGGACTTGCTCACAAACGGCACCAGACGCTTGCGGGCGCGATTCCAGTCGATCAAAAAAACGATGCGTGATCCGATGCCTTCGAGCGTGTCCTGCAGTAACTCCTCGTTCTTGCAATCGAAGGTCGCAGTGCCGACGAAATAGGCATCGCCGTCATTGAGACCGGTCGTGGTTCGCGTCTCAGGGGTGGACCAATTGGCGCCGACTTCTGACAACAGGATCTGGAAGAACATAAAGCGCTGCCGATGCAGATCTGAATAGGTCAGGTTGATACACAGGTGTTCCACCTGTATGACCAGTACGTGTGCATCGTTGGTGCCGATATCGTTCTGCAAGAGCAGGCGGTCGCCATCACGGGTAGCAGCGGTATCGAGTCCGGGATGGTCGAACTTGAGTGCCCGGGTTCGATTGATGCCCCGCATGAAAGCGCCGACGCGTGGCCGGTCTGTATCCTCCAGCTGCCAAACATGAGCGCCATCGATGTTTTCGCTCGACATTTCGGCGGCCATGCCATTGAGCGCCTTGTGCAGGTCCATCACCAGCAGGTGGAAGCTGTCTTCCCCCCCACGGTTGCCGCGGGTCAGCATCTGCAGTTGTTCGGTGGTCAAGCTGTCTTCGGTCAGTGCATTGAGCCAGTCGCACCAGCGTTGCACTCGTTCTTCGAGCCCCTTGCTGGCGGCCATATCGCTATCGACCAGCGGCCGCGCCATGGTGCGCAGATCGTCGTTCAACAGTGCCACAAGGCGCAGGAATTCCGGCACATACAGCAACCGGTCTTCCTGGTAGGACGTGCCAACCAGATCCTTGAGCCAGGGGGTAGCGATCCGGGCACTGGCCATTTCGCGGGACAGATCCAGCGGCGCAGTGTTCGGCTGTGTTGCGTGGGCCTGTGCGGCCTGCAACAACGTCAGATACAGCTTCAGGCGATCATTGGCCGCCAGGGCAGCGGTAATCCAGGCCGGGCGCAGCAACTGCATCTGCCCCAGTGACGCGACAACATTAACTTTATCCAATCCGGAGTCCTCCTGTGAGTCTACTGATCTTTATCATGGCACCGGTGTATGACACAAGCGTGTAAGGCCTGATTGGAAAAGTGCTTGAAAAATCAACAGGAATCCAGTGAACCACAAATCAGACATTACTTCGAAGAAGCCGGGGCGGTGACTTGCTGCCGGTCAAAAAACTGCAACAAAAGCTTCATAAACTTGAGCCCATGGGGAGCTCGATGTAGCCATATTAGGGAAATAAACCCAAAGCTAAGCGGCTTATTGTAATTTTCTTTAGGCCTGCAGGATAGTCGCTGCATCGCGCCAGTTACGGTCAATCGCTTGCCGGTTTCGGTCAAGGCTTTCGGTGCCAACTCGGAGTATCTTATATAGACTGGTCCGCTGCGGACCAATCGCCTTCAGGGTATCAATAACACTAATAACCGAGTGAGGACGACATGGAACACATTACGAAATCGCGTAGCTGCCAGTCTCTTGTCATCACCTGCGCCCTTGCCACGCTGGCGCAGGCAACACCGGGTCCGGGCACAGGAAGCCGACCAGCGCCAGGCATACACCGGACCCGTGCTGGAGAATATCGTGGTGACCGCCCAGCGCATCGAGCAGACGGCCAACGAGGTCGGCATGGATATCCAGGTATTCACCGGCGAGCAACTCGACCGCCTGCGCATCACCAGCGTGAGCAATCTCACGGCGATCGTGCCCAGCCTCACCCTGACCCAGAGCTACCAGGGCGTGCCGGCCTACACCTTGCGCGGCATCGGATTCAACTGCCGTCAACATGTCGGCGACCTCGACCGTGGGCGTCTACCTCGATGAGGTGGCCTATCCCTATCCCATCCTGAACGCCGGGCCGATATTCGACATGCAGCGCGTCGAGGTGCTGCAGGGGCCGCAGGGTACTCTGTTCGGGCGCAATACCACGGGCGGGCTGATCAACTTCGTCACCAACAAGCCGAGCGAGGAATTCGACGCCATGTTCCGCGGCGAGACAGGCAACTACGACACCTACAATACCGAGGGCATGGCCAGCGGCCCGCTGGGCGACGCCGTCGCCGGCCGCATCGCCTTTCGCACCGAAGACAGCAACGAGGGCTGGCAGAAATCCAACACCCGCGACGAGGAACTCGGCGAAGTACACCGCTATGGTATGCGCGGCATCCTCTCGTTCCAGCCCACGGAAGAGTTGAACATGGACCTGTCGTACAACGGCTGGAAAATCAAATCAGATTCGCTGGCGGGCCAGGCCACCGCGCTGAGCGCGGCCACCACGTCCGGCCCCGCCGCTCCCTACAACACGCCGGGACTCACGGAATACCTGGCGAACAACCAGCCGGACAGCGCCGACCAGGCGGACTGGGCGCCGCAGTCCACGCGCGGCGTCGATATCGGCACGGGCACCGGCTTGCCGGGCGACCTGGAGGAGGATAGCCACCTCAACGCCTACGCGCTGCATGCGACCTACGCCTTCGCCGACGACCTCAAGCTGGTGTCCCTGACCGGTTACCAGGACATGCAGCGCAAGGGCCTGACGGATTTCAGCGGCGCGCCTTTCGAGATCCTGCTGCAGGACCTGGACGGGTCGATCGAAAGCTTTTCGCAGGAGCTGCGCCTGGAAGGCTCGGCGGACCGTGTGCGCTGGCTGGCCGGCGTCTACTACGCCGATGATCAGCTCCACGACTCCAACCGCACCCTGCTGGGCCAGAACGCCAACGTCGGACTGGTGCGCTCAACCACGGTAAGCCTGCTCGGCACGCCGTTCAACTCGGGCGGCTACACCGCGCAGGAGGCGAACCAATCGTTCCGCACCTTCCGCGACAGCGCCGACATCGATGCCGACTCGTGGAGCGTGTACACCAGCGCCGACTGGACGCTGACCGACGAACTCTCGCTCACCACCGGCCTGCGCTATACGCGGGACCAGCAGGATTACAACGGCTGCTCCACGGACTTCAACGGCAACATGCTGCCCAACGTCAATGTCACCAGCCGCTTCCTGTTCAATAACTTCTACGGCCTGCTGGCCGACCCGATTTCGCAGGGCGACTGCATCACCTTCGACCAGGACACCGGCGAGTTCGGCGAGGTGGTGTCGCACCTGGACGAGGACAACGTGCCCTGGCGGCTGGCGCTGAACTGGCAGTACAACGCCGACACGCTGTTGTACACCTCGGTGTCCGAGGGATTCAAATCGGGCGTTACGCCGGTGAACGCCGCCAACCTGGCCGTGCAGAACTCGTCAGTGAAGCAGGAGCAACTGCTGGCCTATGAAGTCGGCATCAAGGCCACCCTGCTGGAGCAGCGCATGCAGTTCAACGCATCCACATTCTACTACGACTACACCGACAAGCAGCTCGCCGTGTATTTCGCCGATCCGATCTTTACCGTGCTGGCGCGGCTGGACAATGTCCCCGAGTCCGAGGCGTACGGACTCGACACGCAACTGACCTGGCGCCTGGGCACGCATCTCACCGCGATACTCGCAGGGACGCTGCTGCACACCGAAGTGAAGAACTACGAGGGCATCAATGCACTGGGCCAGCCGCACGGATTTCAACGGAGCCGACTTCCTCTACAGCCCCGAGCAATCCGCCAGCGCGACGTTGTTCTATGACCGGCCGATCGCCGACAACCTCGGCTTTGCGGCGAGCCTGAACGGGCACTACCAGTCGCAAGTCATACGGCGATCTCGAGGGCTCGGAGGGCGCCGAGATCGACAGTTATTCGCTGCTGAACGCCTCCGTCGGCATCCACACGCTGGACGGGCAATGGGACCTGAGCTTCTGGGGCAATAACCTGACCGACGAATACTACTGGTTGTCGGTCACGCAGAATGCCAATACAGTCATCCGGTTCCCGGGCAAAACGCGCACCTATGGCGCATCCCTGACGTACCGTTTCTGAGTATAGAGTTAACCGCGATGGCGAAAGCTACAAGTACAGCGCACGACTGCAGCAGAGCCCACGGTCGATTTCATGCAACCGGCGGGTGAACCGGCGCTGATCGGCGCCGGAGTCCGTGTCCTGGCGGATTTTCAAGAATCCGGTCGCGCTGTACATCGGCGGCATCGCGGCGGTGCTGCTGGAGCTGGCGGAGCCGCGCGTGCGCTCCGGCGTCTGGGATCACACCACGTTTCGCGTCGACCCGATCGCGCGCATGAAACGCACCGGGCTGGCGGCCATGGTCACCGTGTACGGCGCGCGCAGCGTGGCCGAGGAGATGATCAAGGGCATCACCCGAATGCATGCGCGCGTGCGCGGCGAGACGCCGGACGGGCGCAGCTACCGCGCGCTTGAGCCGGAACTCATGAACTGGGTGCAGGTCACCGCATCCTACGGCTTCCTGCAGGGCTACCACCGTTTCGTTGCGCCGCTGTCCGTTGCCGACCGCGACCGTTTTTACGCCGAGGCTCAAACCGGTGCGAGACTGTACGGCGCGCCCGGTGCGCCCATCAACGAAGCAGAACAGGAAACTCTATTCGACGGCGATGTTGCCGCAGCTGGAGCCCTCCTCCATCGTGTTTGAATTCCTGGACATCATGCACCGCACCCGCGCCCTGCCCCTGGTGCTGCAGCCCCTGCAACCTTTGTACCTGCGCGCTGCCGTGTCACTGCTCCCGACGAATGTCCTGGAACGCTTGCAACTGGGCGGACGCGACCGGCTGTTCGGCTGGCAGCGCAAACTGGTGCAAAAAAGCGGCGCACTCGCGGATCGCATCGTGCTGCGCGAGGCGCCACCGGCGCTGGCATGCCAGAGGCTGGGTCTACCTGCGGATTACCTGTATAAGCAACAGCGCTCCAGCTAATTTCCCGCTCTGCGAACAGAGCTTCGATGTCGCAGCAACTTCAGAGTGAATCTACAGGAGCCTTGCGCTCCGATTTCAAACGCGCTAAGGTAATGCCCATCCGCACCCACTCGCTCAACCCCCGCGTCGCCGAACAGCAGCAGGCCACCCTTCGCGTCGCCTGTCACCGCGGTGTAGCCGCGCAGCTCCGGTAGCGTATCGGCGCGAAAACTCTTCCCGCCGTCGCGACTCTCAAGCACGGTGCCACCCAGGCCAGTGATGATAATCCGACCGTCTTCAAATTCGACCGCCGCTGTCAGCGACTGCGCGGTACCACTCTCGACCACGGCCCAGCTGTCGCCATCGTCCTCACTGCGGTAGAGGTGGCCGCGATTTCCGAAGACCAGCAGTGGGCCTGTGCGCAGTGCCAGTCCACCCCAGAAGGAGCCAGCAGAGGTAGTGCTTCGAGCCTCCCAGGAGGTGCCGCGGTCGCGCGACCGGTAGACTGTGCCGCGCTCCGCGGCTATCAGCAGCGTCCCGTCTGCCGCCGCGAAGATCTGGTTCAGGTGCAGGTCGTCCTCTTCGTCGACGTGGAAGCGCTCCCAGCTCTCGCCGCCGTTTTCAGTGCGGAAGGCCAGGCCGTAGGCTCCGACGGCCAGGCCGTGGCGCGCATTCTCAAACCACAGCGAGAACAGTGGCGTCTCCAGCTCCGGGGCCCGATGCTGCAATGCCCAGGAGTCACCGCCATCGGTCGTGTGGAGGATGACCGCGTCGTGACCGACGATCCATCCCTCGCGCTCGTCTGTAAAATACACCGCCGTGAGGGTAGCGCGAGTGGGTACCGATTGCGCCTGGCGCCAACTGTTACCACCGTCGTCGGAGAGCACCACGTGCCCCCAGTGACCGACGGCTACCAGGCGCTGGCCGGCCCGATCCACGTCCAGCAGCAGTGAGCGCGCAGCCTGTTCTGACGCAACCGCCGGTTCCGGCACTGCCCGCTCCCCTGCTGCCGCACCGAACGCCAGCAACGCCAGCATCGCGACTACCAGACAGGAGCGCTTCATGCCTCGTTCCTCTGTCTGGAATTCGGCGCACGCACGCCGAGCATCACGGCGACCGCCGGCAGTACGGTGAGGGCGAGCAGCCCATGCAACGGCAGCAGGAAGGCCAGCAGGCGCCCCGTTTCTGCCTGCCCGGTAATCGCGGAGAACGACCAGACCGCGCAGCCGAGCGCCAGGGTGAGCGCCATGCAGATCACCGCGGCGCCTGTCTGGCGTAGCGTCCGGCGCCACGCAACGGGGAGATCGGCGCCTTGCGCGAGCTCCTGGTGCAGGCGGTCGCAGAGATAGAAGGCGAAGGTCGAGCCAATCCCTATCCCCAATACCAGTACCGGTAACGTGGACGTCATCACGCCGATCCCAAGCCAGGTCATGAAGGCGTAGCCGAGCAGTGTTCCAAGCACCAGGGGCGCGCAGCAGGCGAGCGCCGCCCGCCAGCTCCGCCAGCCAAGCAATGCCAGGAGGAATGCGGCGGCGCAGGTCCACAACACCATCGGACGCTCGGCGGCCTCGAGCACGTCGTTGGTCGCCGCCTGCACAGCGATGCCGCCGCTCGCCAGGCGCAGCCGTATCCGGTCGGAGGGGTTCTGGTCGCGGAACGCCCGCGCGGCGGCCGTCACCCGACGGACCGTCTGGTCCGCGTGGTCGTCCGTAAAGACCTGGACCGTCAGCACCGAGCAGTCGGCATTGAACACCTCCAGCGACGCCGGTATGGAACTCATGGCCTGCATCAGCGCGTAGCGATTGCGTGGAATACCCGTCCACTTTGGATTCCCCTCATTCCACATTGCCGTGAGGTACCGCGCCACCGGGGTTGCGGACATCACGGAGTCTACTCCCGAGACGTTCTGCATGTGCCAGGTCAGACGGTCCACGTACTCGATCACCTCGTAGTCAATACAGGAATCTTTCGGCACCTCGACGATAAGGCTCAACAGATCCATACGGTGCAGGAAGCGGCTGGTAAACAGCTTGCCATCGCGGTTGTAGCGCGCATCGGGGCGCAGCTCGTTGGCGCCCGGGTGCTCGTCACCGAAGTGCCGACTGTGAACCTGCCAGGCACAGACAGCCACCAGCGCGATGCAGACCACCAGCGTGGTGAGCGCGGGGCCACGCCGGGCAAAAACGTCGAAAGCGCCAGCAATACGCGCACCGGGTTGGCGCACGCGGGCCGCGCCATTCGCGACACCGGCATCGATGCCCCCGTAAGAAACAAGAACAGGCAGCAGCACCAGATTCGAGATGATCTTCAAGGCAATACCGAAGGCCGCCGCGACACCCAGGGCCCTGACCGTATGAATAGGTATGAGCGCCATGACCAGGAAGGCTACCGCGGTGGCGACAAGCGCCAGCGAACCGGGCAGGAACAGGCGGCGAAACGTCTCCCGCGCCGTCGCCATGGCGTCATCGCCAGCCGCCACGCGCTCCGCGATCACCTGGGCCTGTGGGATGCCGTGCGCGGCGCCCAGCAAGAAAACCACGAAGGGGATTACAAACGTCAACGGATCCAGCCCGTAGCCCAGCAGGCCGACAAAGCCGAACTGCCAGATCAGTGACACCAGTGAGCAGGCAAGTGGCAGCACCGTGAGGCGCCAGGAGCGCGTCCAGAAATAGAACAACAGCGCGAAGATAAGCAGCCCAAGCGGGAACAGAAACAGTAGGGCGTTTTTCACGCCGCTCGCGATATCACCGATCATGGTCGGCACGCCGATCAGATGTATTTCGTAGGCGTCATCGCTGAGCTTTTGCCGCAGCTCAGTTTCGAGTCGAGCCGCGAGATCGAGACGATCGAGCTTTTCACCTGTTTCCGGATCTGTTGCAGAAGAGCTGCCGACTACCAGCGCCGCCGTATGGTCGCTCGAGACCAGGCGACCGTTGAGGCCGCCGCGCAGCACCCGATTGCGAATTCGCTGTACCTCCTCCTGCGTGAGGTTCTGCGGCGTTGAACTCGGCGCCGACAATGTCCTCGGTGTGCAGCCCCTCTTCGGTGAGCTCCATGTACGTGACATTCGGTGTCCACAGCGACATCACGGTGCGACGGTCGATGCCGGGCAATGCGGCCAGGGTGTCGGTCACCTGCTTGAGCTTGCGCAGCGAGGCGACATTCCAGATGTCGCCCTGCCTGGCCCGCAACACCACCAGTACCCGATCGGTGCCGAGCAGCGCTTCCTGGTAGTCGAGGAAGGTGCGCATGTATTCGTGTTCGGCCGGAAGGTGGGTCTCGACGGCGGTATCGAGCTCAAGCCGGGTACAAAACCCGACACTCACGAGCGTGAAGAGCGCGAGCAGCGCCAGGACGAAACCCCTGTGTCGGAAGAGTATTTCTTCGAGCGCGGCAATCATGGACTCCCCCTGTAGCGGTACGCCCGCAGCGCTGGAAAATTAGGATAGCCAAGGAGTGACTTTACCGGTAGGGTTGAGTATCCACAAGGATTTCCGGGGTATAGGCTGGGCCAGGCTCAATCAGGGGAGAGCTGAATGCAGCGTCGGCGCAGGCATTTCAAGGCATTGCGGCTTTACAGGGCTGTGCTGGTCGGCTGTTGGGCCGCGGCGAACGCCGCGCCGGGCGTGGCCGCGCAGTGGAGCGAGGGGGACCTGAGCGCCAGGCTCGACTCCTTCATCTCCACGGGGTTCTCCATGCGGACCCAGTCGCCGGACTGCCACAACATTCCGAACCTCACCGGCGCGCTGGGTGAGGTTGGCGCAATGGGCGTCACCCTGTGGAAATTCCCCGCCCCGGCGAACAACCCCGGCGGCTGCGTCGACGCGGACGATATCGTGACTAACTCGACACTGGTCAACGCAGACGACGGCAACCTCAACTGGGACCAGTGGGACGTTTTCTCTGTCGTCACCAAAGGGAGCCACGACCTGGAGCTGCGCTGGCGCAATTACGGCAGTTTCGTCCGCTTCAGCTACTTCTTTGACAGCGTGCAGGGTGGTATGAACGATCCGCAACGCACCCGGCTCGATTCGGACGCGCGCTGGCGCGACAGCGTGGTCGAGGGTGGCGTCGTTGGTGGTCAGTTCCTGCTGCTCGACGCCTATGTCTTCGCCAACTACGAGTGGGCCGAGCGGAACTTCGACGTTCGCCTGGGTAACCAGGTAGTGAACTGGGGCGAAAGCACGTTCACCCAGGGCGGCATCAACGCCACCAACACCATCGATGTCACCAAGATACGCCTGCCCGGCTCCGACATCCGGGAAGCCCTGTTCCCCGCCCCCATTGTGAAGGTGGGCGGGGACATCATCGACTCACTCAGCTTCGAAGCCTACTATCAGTGGGCCTGGCGGCAGTTCGAGATCGATCCTCCCGGCACCTTTTACTCGACCAGTGACCTGGTCGGCCGCGGCGCGGAAGGCTTCTTCTCCGGCATGTGGGGGGACCCGGGCGCGACTGGCATGTCAGCCGAGGAGATCTTTGCTGTGCAACCCGGCGATTACTGTAATCCCGACACGCCCGAGACCTGTGCGGACCTTAAAGCGATTGATCCCGTTGATCTCAACTGGGCCTTCCTGGTCTCGGCTCCTTATCAGGGCGACAAGACGCCAGACAGCCAGGGGCAGTTCGGCGTCGCGCTGCGCAATTACTTCGACGCCATTGAGACGGAGCTTGGCGCCTACTACACCCGTTTCCACGACAAGTTTCCCTCCGTCGGCTTCCAGGCCTCGACCCTGGGCACTGGCCCCGGGCGCATCGGGTACTTCCGGGAGTTTCCCGAGGATATCGACCTCTGGGGCCTGAGCTTCAACACCACGCTCTCGGGGATGTCGCTCGCCGGCGAGCTCTCATTTCGCCCCAACCAACCTGTGCCCATCACCAGTGCACAACCGGACCTGACGTACTGGAACCTGTTGCCGACCTGGGCGGGCGGACCGGGCGGCAGCGGTGGCGTCTACTCCGGCTACGAGCGGGAGGAGCGCATTGTCGGGATCGTGAACGGCGTCTACGTGGTCGGGCCGGGGACTCCCGTCCTGGGACGCGCCGTCAAGTTTATCGGGGCAGGAGACATGAACCTGCTCGCCGAGCTGGGGGTCCAGAACTACCCCTCGCTCTCGGACACCTGCCCACCGTCGCCAAATCTGGTGCCTTACTCCCCACAGCAACGCGACGCGTTGGACTGCCAGGCTTACGCCACGCCCCTGGGTATCGATAAGGTCGACAAGACCCAGGTGAGCTACACCATTCGCGCTGACGCCAGCTACGACAGGGCCTTTGGCAGCGCCATCACGCTACAGCCCATCATCACCTTCCGCCACGACGCCTGGGGCGTGGGTCCCGGCAATGGCTCGCAGTGGACCGAGGGCGTAATGCAGATTGGGGCCTCCCTGGTGGCGAAATACCAGCAGTTGCAGGGCTCCGTCGGCTACTCCAATACCTTTGGCGCTGACGAGGCAAACCCCAATATCGATCGCGACTTCCTGCAGGTCAGCATCTCCTATACTTACTAAAGGCGCAACGCCGCAACGGAGGATGAATCAAGATGGCGAGAATAATGGCAGGTATCGGGCTCATGGCGGGGTTGGCCCTGGGCGCCTCCGCAGCACTGGCGAGGGTCTCCGAGGAAGAGGCTGCCCGGCTCGGCAGGGAGCTGACCCCGGTCGGCGCCGAACGTGCCGGCAATGCGGCGGGCACGATCCCCGAGTGGAGCGGCGGCCTGACCGAGCCACCACCCGGCTGGAAGCCCACAGACCCCAGGGTCGACCCCTTCGCCAATGACGCCATGCTCTTCTCGATCGATCGGAACAATGTCGCGCAGTACAAGGACAAGCTCTCCCCCGGGCAGGTCGCGCTGATCGAGCAGCACGACGGCTACCGGATGGAGGTCTATCCCACCCGCCGCAGCTGCGGCTATCCGGACTGGGTCTACGAAGCCACGCGCACCAACGCCACCACTGCCGAGCTCGATGCGAATCAAGTCTTCCTCGCCAAGGGTTGGCACCCGGTCCTGTTCCCCATTCCGCAGAGCGGCGCCGAGGCGATATGGAACCACCAGTACGCCTTCCTGGCCGAGGGCATGATCGACCACGTTGCCACCATGACTCCGACCGCGAGCGGCGACATGACACCGACGCGAATGACGCTCACCTACGACACCAACATGTTCAATCCAGAGGTGAAGAGCTTCGAGGAGGCGCAGGGCCGCTCGGCCTCGGTTCTGCTGGAGCGAACCGCGCCGCCGCGCCTGGCGGGCCAGGTCGTCCTGGTACACGAGATGGTGAACGAGGAGCGCCGCGCGTGGCTCTATAACCCGGGGCAGCGCCGCGTGATACGCGCGCCGACGGTGGGCTACGACAACCCGTTTGAGGGCACCGAGAGCCTGATGACCAACGACCAGGTGCGCTTGTTCAACGGGATCATTGATCGCTTCGACTGGAAGCTGATTGGCAAGCAGGAGCTCTACGTCCCCTACAATGTCTTCAAGGTCAATTACGGTAAGGACAAGACCTACAAGGAGATGTTCGGGCCGCGCTACCCGAGGCGCGACCTGATCCGCTACGAGTTGCACCGGGTCTGGGTGGTGGAAGCGACGCGCAAGCCGGGCGCGCGCCACGTCTTCAGCAAGCGCGTCTTCTACCTCGACGAGGACAGCTGGACCGCGCTGGTCTCGGACAGCTATGACGACAATGGCAAGCTCTGGCGCGTCATGGAGGGGATGATGGTTCCCATCGCCGAACTGCCGACCTGCAACATGGATGGCTCCTTCAGCTTCGATCTGGTAGCCGGCCGCTACGTGGTAGACCGTGTGCGGACGGAGGAGCCCACACCTGACTGGCTGGCGGGACGCGAGGGCCGGATACCGAAGGGTATCTACACGCCGGATGCCCTGCGCAGGCAGGGCCTGCGCTGAGCGAGCGCAGGATCCGCTGCATGGTGACAACCTTCAAAGCTTTTACTTTTGCTTTTTGTTTTTCTTTTTCTTTTTCTTTTCCTTCACTGCGGGCTTGGCAGCCATCATTTTTGCAATCTTGCCCTTCGCCTTCATCCCGGGTACCACGCCCAGAAAATCCCGCTTGCCAATCCCAACGCCATTGTGACGGAGGATGTTGTAGGCTGCCGCATAGTGGAAGTAAAAATTCGGCAGCGACCAGCCATTCAAAAAGTCCAGGCCGCTGAAGCTGAGCGTGCCAATGGGCAACTGCATTACAATCTTTCTGCTCTCACTGCCGGCGAACTGGGGCGCCTTCAGCTCCTTAAGGAAACTCAGCGTGCGCTGAATGCGGGCCTCAAGCTCGGCGAAAGTCGTCTCATCATCCACAAAGACCGGAGTCGCAACGCCCGCCAGACGCGAACAACAACCCTTGGCATGATCAGTGACAATTTGTACCTGTCGCGTCAGGGTAAACATGTCTGGCGCCAGGCGTGCATTCAGGATCACCGCCGGATCGATACCCCTGGCTTTGGCGTCGCGGGCTGCCGTCTTCAGAATCGCTGAGAGGTTTTTCAGGTGGTGGACAAACATCGGTTTGGAACTCAGGTACATTAATTCGCTCATGACTACAAAACTCTTTAAAGGTTAAAGGGAAAAAGACTGTGGGTAGCAGTTAGCGGCACCGCATTGGCTAATTCAGCAAGCGCAGGGCAAACGGATATTTGTAATGTTTGCCCTCGGACACCGCCACGGCAGCGATAATGCAGAACACCAGGTTGGTGATCACCAGCACGGGTATCAGCAATACGCCGATCAGAATGAACGTCAGGATGTAGGCAATCACGTACCCGATCATGAGGGTGATCTGGAAATTCAGTGCCTCTTTTGCCTGCTCGTCGATGAATGCCGACTGGTCTTTCTTGATCAGCCAGATGACCAATGCGCCGATAAAACCGGACACTATACCCAGCAGATGCGACAGCATCGCCAGATTCTGTTCGTCCTTGCTTGGGGTTTGCTCTACGGGGCTCGGGGTTTGCTCTACGGGATCGTTCATGGTTTGGTCTCCCTGTCTGGATGTTGCTCCGGTTTCGAAGAATAGCGTACTACACGATTGTGGCACGGGTGAACACCGGACGTAAACCAGATCAAAGAACGTTAGTAGCCGCGCAGCGTGGCATAGCGCTGCACATGGTAGTGCTCATCGCCCAGCGTCTGCTGCGCCACGCGGGCACGCTTGAGGTAAAATCCGATGTCCTCCGCGTCGGTCATGCCGATACCGCCAAACATTTGTATCGCTTCGTCGCTGACCAGCCGAAAGGTCTCTGCCACCTGCACCTTGGCGAGACTGGCCATGAGGGAAATGTTAGCGGCGTCCTCGTCGATGGCCTGCAGCGCTTTGTGTACCACGGACTTCGACAACTCGATTTCACAGAACATTTTCGCAGCGCGATGTTGCAGCGCCTGGAAGCTGCCGATCAGTTCGCCAAACTGCTTGCGCTGCTTCAGGTAATCCAGCGTGCGCTCGAAGGCTGCCTGCAAGGAGCCGAGCATTTCCGCCGCCAGTGCGATATTACCGCGGTCCAGAATCCGGGTGAGCAGAGGGTAGCCCTGGTGCAATTCGCCGAGCAGGTCGTCCCCGGACACCTCGACATCCTGCAAGCGAACTTCAGCCATGTTGCGGCTGTCGACCATCACCCGTCGCGCCACTGCAACGCCGCGCCGGGCGCGCTGCACCATAAACAGCGAAATTCCCTGTTCATCGCCGGTCTGTCCGCCAGTGCGTGCGACCACGATAAACTGATCGGCGACGTGCCCGTCGAGGACATGCACTTTGCGGCCATTGATGACATAGCCGTCCTGGTGCGGCGCAGCCGTCGTGGCAATAGCAGTCGGATTGTGGTGCGGGCCTTCTTCCAGCGCGAGCGACACCAGCAAATCACCGCTGGCGATGCGCGGCAACAGCGCGGACTTTTGTTCTTCGGTGCCGCCCAACAGGATGCCACTGGCCGCCAGCGCTACACTGGAAAACAGGGGACTGGCGACCAGCGTCCTGCCGCTGGCCTGCAGCACCACGCCCAGTTCGATGAAACCGCAATCCAGGCCGCCATACTGTTCGGGAAGAAAGGCGCCGGGCCAACCCATGGCGACCATCTCCTGCCACAGCTGCCGGCTGAAGCCGTCGACACTTTTTTCATCGCGCAGCGCCCGCAGTGCGCTGACCGGTGCCTTGCGCCGGAAGAAATCCTCCGCCGTACTTTTGAGCAATGTTTGTTCTTCGTTCAATACCAGTGGCATACCGCTGTACCTTGATTCATGTCAGGAGTTGGAGGGCAAGCCCAGCACTCGCTTGGCAATAATATTCAACTGAATCTCCGAGGTGCCGCCCTCGATGGAGTTGGCTTTACTGCGCAGCCAACTGCGCGCCACGCGGCCCTCCTCGAATACCTCCCCTTCCCAGCCGAGACTGTCCATTCCGCAAATGGCGAGATTCAACTCCTGGCGCTCCTTGTTGAGCTCCGAGCCGTAGTATTTCAGCAGCGAAGAGGCCGGACCCGGGTCGGCGCCGGCCTTCATTTCGTCGCCCACCCGTTGCATGGTCAGCGTAAAAGCCTGCTCGCGAATCTGGCAACGGGCCAGTTTCTGGCGCAGCACCGCATCCGCGAGCTTGCCGTCCTTCACACCCAGTGTTTCCAGGGCGACCTGCTCGATAGGCTTCTTCTTGCCCGAGCCACTGCGCCCCATGGCAGCCGCCATATTGCGTTCGTGTTGCAGCAGGTACTTGGCGACCGTCCAGCCCTTGTTCAATTCGCCGACCAGGTTTTCCTTGGGAACCTTCACGTTGTCAAAAAACGTCTGGCAGAAGGGTGATGCGCCACTGAGCAGCTGGATGGGCGAGGTGCTCACACCCTCGGACGCCATATCGAACAACAGGAAACTGATGCCGTCGCGTTTCGGCGCTTTGGCATCCGTGCGCACCAGGCAAAATATCCAGTCGGCCATATCGGCGTAGGAGGTCCAGATTTTCGAGCCGTTGACCAGGTAGTGGTCGCCCTTGTCCAGCGCCGAGGTTTGCAGGCTGGCGAGATCGGAACCCGCGCCCGGCTCGCTGTAGCCCTGGCACCAGCGAATTTCACCACGCGCAATGCGCGGCAGGTGTTCGAGTTTTTGCGCCTCGCTGGCGAACTTGAACAGGGCCGGCGCCAGCATAATGATGCCCAGGCTGGTCAGCGGCGCGCGGCAGCCAAGGCGGGCCATTTCCTGCTGCAGGACTTTACTCTGCGGGCGACTGAGGCCGGCGCCACCGTAGTTTTTCGGCCACTGCGGCACCGTCCAGCCCTGCGCTGCCATACGCTCCAGCCACAATTTCTGCTCGCTCGCTCTGGTAGGAAAATTTGCGCCCACCCCAACACACATCGTCATCTGTGGTCAGCGGGGTGCGCATACTCGCCGGACAGTTTTCCTCCAGCCAGGCTCGCACCTCTTCCCGGAATTGTTCGAGTTGCTCCATGGTTTTCCCTCGTCAGGAATCGGTTACTGCCCGCTATCAAGAGACGTCAGTCGACGGGCGTGTCATTGTCACATCAGGGCAGGGTCTGCTCAGGTATTGAACAATACCTTCAGGTGCGACGGCCCGCGAAAGGCTACACCGCGTATCTTGCTGATCGAATCCGCAGCTGGATCAAAGCGCAGGTCGTGCAGCCGATCCAGCAGCGCGTTAAGCCCGATGAGGGCCTCGGTCAGGCCGAAATCGGCACCGGCGCAATAATGCTTACCGTAGCCAAAAGCCAGCGATTTTTCCCTGTCCCTGTTGATGTCAAACACCTCCGGTTGCGGAAATACCCGCTCATCGCGGTTGGCGCAGCCCAGCAATATCAGGACCGGCGCGTCATCGGGAATGGTGACGCCGCCAATCTCTGTCTCCCGGTCCGTCTGGCGCGACACAAATTGCACCGGAGATTCCCAGCGCAGGGATTCCCAGAGCAAGGGCTCCAACTTGCTGCGGTCATTGGAGACCAGTTCCAGTAACGCCGGATTATTGAGTAGCGTATGCAGCACGTTGCCGAGCAAGTGGTACGTGGTGTCCGCGCCACCCGTGATCAGCAGGCGCAGGAAGCTGATGATTTCCGCATCCGTCATTTTCTCGCCCATGACCTCCGCTTCGATCAATTTGCAGATCAGGTCGCCGGTAGGATTGTCACGTTTTTCCCTGACCACGGGCTCGAGGTACTGCGCCAGGCAGGCGGAGCCGCGCAAGCCGCGCTCCGGGTCTGCAGCGACATGCGTAAGGTCAATGCCCCAGCGGTGAAAGTCGCCGGCATCCTCCTGTGGCAAACCCAGGATCTGCACAAACACGGACAGTGGATACAGGAAGGTAAAGTCAGGCACCAGGTTGGCGCGCCCGGTTGCCGGCGAATTTATCGATCAGGCGGTCGGCAGTATTGCGCGCCATCTGCCTGAACTCTGCGCCCATGGCTTTCGGACGCAGTGCGGGCGTAATCAGGTTCCTGTGCTTCAGGTGCTCCTTGCCGTTCATGCCGACAATGGTCTGCCCGAACACCATACCAATACCCGGATAGTCAGGGCTGTTGGATTTGCTGGAAAACGACACATCGTCCAGCAGCGCCTGTTGCGCCAGTTCGAACGACGAGATGTAGTAATTGCGCCCGAATTTGCCTACCGGACAGGTATCACGCAGAGTCTTGTAAATATCGTAGGGGTTTTCAACCGGATCAATCGGACCGAGGGACATGAGTTCCTGGGGGGTCGAGGGCTGTGTGAAATGGGTCACTCTGCAACTCTCTCTGCCAGGCGCGCTGACGACTGCAACTAAAGGCCGTTAACGTGGGGCACCAAATCAGATTGGCAGAAAAAAAAATATTATTCAAGCCAGCTGCCTGAAAAAAACGGTCGTCACGCCCCGTGCAGTTGAGGGGCGTGAAGACGCGCCATTAATCTGCGAGACGGAATGCCATCAAGGTGTCACCCAACTTTGTACGCATGGTGGAATGCCCTCCGGCGGCGATCACCACGAATTGCCTGCCACTGTTCTGTCCCCGATAGGTCATCGGCGTGGCCTGCCCACCGGCAGGCAAGCGATGACGCCACAATTCCGCGCCACTGCGTGCATCATAGGCGCGGATGTAGTTGTCCATGGCGGCACCGATAAACACCAGGCCGCTGTCGGTCACAATGGGGCCACCTGCACTCGGGAAACCCATGGTGGGGAAAAAGGGAAACCAGGACATTACCGACACCATGTCCCTTGGCGTACCGAAAGGAACTTCCCAGCGGATTTTGCCAGTATCCAGGCTGACCGCCAGCAGGCTACCCCAGGGAGGCGCGACACAGGGCACCCCGAAGGGTGAGAGCAGAATTTCATGCTTTACGACATAGGGAGTGCCAAAATTGGGCGAGTAATCTGCGTGTTTATCGTCCAGGCTGGCCAGGGGCACCTGCTCACGCGGCACCAGCATGTTATAGGACACCACATAGTTCTGCGGCATGATGAGCAAATTGCTGTTGCTGTCGTACGCGAGTCCACCCCAGTTTTGTCCGCCGGCGACTCCAGGATACTGGATACTGTGCTTGTTCAATGCCGGCGGCGTGAAAATACCTTCATTGTCCGCCGCCTCTATCTTCTGCCGGCAGCCCTGGCGATCGTAGAACGTGAATCCCCAGGCATCATCCGCGCTGACACCGTACGGGTGCACGGCTGCGGAAAGGTGGGAAAGGGTTGTGTTGCTGACGTGTACTCCCCCGGAACCGTTGGTCTGCGGCACCGGCCGCTCCTCCACCGGATAAAGTGGCTCGCCCGTCTCGCGATTCAGGATAAAAAGGTGTCCCATCTTCGTGGCCTGCACCAGCGCAGGAATTTTCTTACCGTCTTTTTCGATATCGATCAGCACCGGTTGGGACGCCACGTCGTAATCCCACAGGTCATGGTGCACGACCTGGAAATGCCACACCACCTCGCCGGTCAGTGCATCCAGCGCCACCACTGAATTGGCGTAGTACGCAAGATCAAAACCGTGTTGTTTCCGGTGGCCGCCGACAAAATCCGGTCCCGGGCTGCCAAAGGGTACAAAAATCAGATTGCGCTGCGGGATCGGCGGAGGAAATGCTCCAGGAGTTGGGTGTCCCGAAGTGATAGCGCTGTCCCTCAGGCGCGCCTATCGCCTGTGGCGAGGGCGCGCCCGGCGGCACCGGATCGAACGCCCAGCGCAGCTCACCGGTGCGCGCGTCCCAGGCGCGAATTACCCCGCCCGGCGAGTCGACACGCTGGTTATCCATCACCATCGCGCCCTGCACCACCAGGTCATTGATCACCAGCGGCGGCGAGGTCATGGCCATTTCATTGTCCTGAACGTTGCCCATGCCAGCGCGCAGATCGATTGCGCCGCGCTCACCAAAATCCGGACAGGCCTTGCCAGTATCCGCGTCAATCGCCACCAGCCGCCCATCCAGGGTGCCCATGAAACACTCGCGTCCGGCAGGGTGTGCTGCGCCGCGCAGTGTCACCGTCCGCCGTTGCACTGTGATCCTGCCACAGGGCCACACCGCGGCATTTGGCGGTCCAGGAACCGCGTTTATCGTGGGCTTGCTGTCAAAGACCCAGCGCTCCTGCCCGGTCTCGGCGTCCACCGCAAATGCGCGACTCAGGCCGGAGCAGAAATACAGCGTGTTGTTATGCAGGACAGGGGTGGCCAGGAAGGAGCTTGGCGGCATGCCGGGTTTCAGCTCGGAGGAGTCGCCGGTGTGGTACTCCCAGGCGACTTCCAGCTGATCGACGTTCTCCCTGGTGATATCCCGCAGCGGCGAGAAGCGGGTTCCGCCCGCATCGCCGCCCCACACCGGCCAGCCGCCCGTCGTTACTCTGCGCAAGCGGACCGAGCGTCGCGCACAGGCACACCGCCATCAGTAACAGTCTTTTCATCAATCTTGTCACTCTGCTCGGCTATGGTGCGACGGACTGCCTTCGCAGCATCCATCATGCGCGCCGGGCCGGTGCCGTTGAACAGGCCGGACGCTTCTATATCCGGTGCACCCGTGGGATCCAGTCTGGTCACCTTGGGTATCCCGCCTTCCACGTGCCAGGCCGGACTGCTGGAATGCGAGGTCCACACATCGCCCGCTGTGATCCATGTCCAGCTCGCGGGTGTAGGTGACCAGCGTGGGCAGCGGGTAGATCGTCCAGTTTTCGTTCTCGGGCTCGAAGCGGATCAGGGTGTCGCTCTGCGTGCCGGTGATCCAGACATGGTCGGTTTTGGGATCGACGAAAACCGCATAGGGCACCTCACTGCCAATGGGCTCCACCGGTATCGCGAAGCTCTCCTGCCACTCCATGGTGTTGGTATCGAAGCGATTGATCGTCCCCTCGGAATAGCTGGGCACCCACAGATTGCCTTTCGAATCGAAACGCAGGCGACGCGGAGAGTCAAACGGTGTGGGTATGGAAGTGACTTCCAGCGTCTCGGGGTCAATGCGGCCGATGTTCGCATATTCAGCTGGCTGAACCAGACGCTGCCATCGATGGGGCTGATGTCGATGCCATAGGGCATGGGCATGGAGACGCCGTCCATGTCCGCCGAGCGATCTTCCAGATTGAACAGGTCAGCATGCTTGATGAAAAAGGGTGTAAACCAGGTGATCAGGCGCGTTTCCATATCGGGAAACTCCAGCCGGATAAATTTCTGTTCGCGGGTTTTGGGATCAAACATGCCCACATGGTTGGTCGCCGTGACGGTGTACCACAGGCGCCCTTTCTTATCGAAACGCAGGGTGTGGGGGTTGATGCCCTCCTCCATGTCGACCATGTCCCAGGTTTCGGTGGCAGGATTAAAACCCGCCAACTGGTTGCCCGACGCCAGCGTCAGCCAGATAATGCCGTCGGGCGCGGTTTGCAGCGAGTGTGGCGCGAGATAGGTTTCATTGCCCTTGCGCTTGCCTTTCTCCATCTTCCAGTAGACGCCCCCCGGTTTATGGTCGCCGCGCGGAATCAGGTAACTGGTGCGATCGCCGTCGGGGTTCTTGTCGAACGTAATCTTGTGCAGGGTGTCCATGGGGCCATCCACGGTCCAGATGGAGCCATCCGGGTGGTAGACCATCAGGTCGTGCTGTCCCGAGGTGGGCCCGCCAAGGTCCCACTCCTCAACGACGGCCCGGCGCACTTCCGCCGAGGGCACTGGCAGCGGCCCGTTCTCGCCGTCATAGGCCGGCAGTTTTTTCAGCACATTGGCCTGGTCGTAGGCGGCCAGGTAATGATCCGGCAACACCTGCCTTGAGGCTGTTAGTGATGATGGCGCTGCGGCGCGCCATGTCGTGAATGATATCCACCCATTGCTCGCGCGTGAACTGGCGCCGGGAGGTCAGCGGCGAACCCTGCTGGTGGCAGTAGGTACACTGCATCTTGAACTCCAGCAAATGGTCGCGGTTATCAAACTCCTCCAGCACCAGGTTCATCCAGTAGTTGCTGGGCAGTTGCTGGATCATTTCGCCCGGATCACTGATGCGCACCATGTCGATGGCAAGCCAGCGCCCTTGCGCTTGCGGACTCTGGTTTTCCAGCACGACATCTTTCCAGCCTGCGCGGCGCACACGGATCTTGTAACCTTCGGCCCAGGGCAATCCGGGCGACAGGAACCGCCCTTGCTCGTCGGCAAATACACTCAGCGAATGAATCGGCTCACCGTGGAAAAAGGTCACCATGGCGCCTTTGACAGGTTTGCCCTCTGAGGCGATAGCCCCGTAGAAAAAACCCGCGTCATCGGCAGTGGTGTTTGCGGCATACGCCGGGCTTAACGGTATTTGCAGAATCAGGAGCAGGAGCAAAGCAATCAGGCGTTGCATGGCGGAATTCCCAATTTCTAATTTATTATTGCACTACCGGACCAGCGTGGCAGAAAAAAAAGTATTATTCAAGCCAGCTGCCTGAAAATGGATTCCGCTCCCGCCATTACTGGCGGTTTGCGCTTGCGTCCCTACAAGTCCGAAAGCGCCGACGTTCTTCCAGGGATTCGTGGCGTAGGTTGCGGGCGTTTGTTGCACCGTCACCTCCGCAGGAATTAGTTGGATGAAATCGTCCCACGGCGTGACCAGTTCATTGATCACCACACCGCCCGCCTCTATTCGAGTGGCCGGCTGCACCAGAATCTGTCCGTCATAATAAAAATAGTCACACACACCATTGAGCGAACAAACCTGATCGCCGGCTTCAATCCAGTCCAGGCCCAGCAGCACATCTGCGCCACGCGTTACATCCAGCTGCGCCGCCAAGCGAATGAAGGGCGATGCCAGGCGGGTGTGGATCTGTGCTCCATCCGCACCGTGCTCAACCACGGCGGGCAGGCCCAGCAGGGAGACAGGATCAAGGCAGGCGTCACCGCTGAGCGTCTCAAGTTGCAGTGTTTGCGGACGGCCATTTTCGCCAAGCACATAGGTCACCCACTCTGCCCGCAGGCTACAGGGATCATCGTTGCGACCGTGCTACCACAAGGCTGAGGTAATACTCCGGGGTATCGCCGTCATGCAGGGCAATAGCCAGCGGTGTGAAACGACCATCCGCGCCCACACTCGCAAACAGTGCCGCAGGGTCTGAGATCACAAAGTGATATCGCGTTGTCGGCACCGTCTCGCCCACCGTAAATGCGCCCAGTGCATAGCCCTCGCCACGCATGGCGGCCTCGGCCAAACCCCTGTACCAGCCCCGGGTAAAAATCGTTCTTGAAGTTGATCAGCGTCTGGCGATAGTCCTCTGTCACATCGAGATAGTCGGCGTCCAGGTTCCACCAGGGCGAAATGACAATATCCAGCGGATTGCGGTAAACCACGGTGTGCACTGGCTCCGCATTGATGTATTGGGACCAGCGACTGTTATCCACAAGACTGATTTGATCAGACTCTATCAACACCGCGTTACGGTTGTGCACGGTAGCATTGTGCAGGCCGCGGTCGGCCACGCCGTTACCCCAGAAAATATAGTCGTTTGCCGCGGCGAACTCACGATGAAAGGATACGAGGGTTTCCGGCACCTGCGGCCAGCGAATGCTGGATGAAAAATACAATGGTCTCCATCCTCCGTAGTTTCATCGACGACTCCGACGTAGCTACTGATAGCATCCGACTGCCAGCACATGACTGACGGGCTCGGGAGGTGTCAGACCCAGGTTCACTGAGTCGGCCGAGAGTCGCCTCCGCTGCGGCCTGTACCACAAGGAAGCGGGGTTCACCGCCATCCGGGTCGTTCACAAAAACATCACCACTCCGCACGGGCGCCCTCGACCAGGCCACCGGATGACTGGTATATATTCAGCACCAGACAATAGCGCGGCGCATCCGTATCGAGAATGCGAATCGGGGCGAGCGTAAAACCGGCGGGCAAGTGCTCTGCTGCAAAGGCCTCTCTCTGAGCCTGGCTCGTGAATTCAAAATTGATAAAAATTGAATTGGGATCCTGGCCCACTTTAAAGTTCAGCCACGGTACGTTGCCGCCATGTATCACCGCCTCGCTGTAGTCGATGGCATCCATACCGATGAACAATGACTTCAGCAACGGGCGGCTATCAGCGGACACCGACAGTCCCGTCAGGTCTATATCGATTCTGTCCCCGACCGCTTCAATCGCGGCCGAGTGCGTCTCGGGTAGCAGACCCACCAAGCGCTGCGTATAGCCCTGCGCGTTGGCGCTGACAAACTGCAGCTGCCCATCAAGTGTATCGCTCTGTACATTGAATGCGCCCCTGACCACTGTGGCTTCGGTGAGGCTGTTGGCGCCGGTGCCCGGCGGCACTACCGGCTTGTAGAGTGCCGGCAAACCATAGACGAAAGTGATCGGCTGCGCCTCATCGAGACTGTCGAGGTAGTTGGCAATGGCGCTGGTATGGATATTGGGAAGCGTGCCCAGGTGCACGTCAATCACCTGCTCCAGACTGTTGCGGGGCGCAATCACCCATGTGCGGTCGTCTAGTCGTGCCAGCAACAACTCTGTATCCGCCATGGCCTGCAGGGAAAATCCCTGATATTGGCCGGCACTGACCACGTCTGCCGCGTCGAACAGGGCCTCGCCTTCATCCTTGTCGATATCAACCAGCAGCGCATACTCGTCACCGGAGCTGGTCGGCTGTGCCAGAATCAACTGATCGGCAGTGGCTACCAGGTCCATGCCGCCGCTGTAGTAACGCAGGATATCAACCGGTGTGTGGCGCCAGGGCGCGCCTTCATCACCTGCCAACTCCTCCCAACCACTCGGCACAGACCCTGCCGCGTGAGACAGCTGGAAATATCCCCGCGTTGTGGCGGGGAGTAAATCAACCAGCACGATATCGGGTGCCGAACGGTGGGAATCGGAATTGCCATTGCAGCCCATTAATAATACTGCCAGCAGAATGACAACGAAGCACAGCCAAAGATTACGGCGGGATGTTGCATGCATCTTCTGTATCCTGTTGCTTAATGATGAGCGGGTAACAAGCACCTGTTAAGCATGGGGCAATTTGGCGCTTGAATACTTGACTCCGATCAAACAATCATCCTGCAGCAATGGTATGAAGGTCGATCAGGCGCCGGACTCCTCTGTGTGCGCTTCCAGGACAAGCATGAGCGACTTTTCCATCAGCCAGCGCGCCTGCATCGTATAGGCGTAAATGCAGGCATGCACGGAAGCATCCTGCCAGTTTTCTACTGAGCAGCTTGCCGAGTACTCCTCGAATGTACCAAGCGCACGCACCAGATCCGCGATATGGCGGGGACATTCACAGTCCAGTGCGCTGCGCATCTTGCGCGCCTCGGACAACTCCCGCTCATCGAACAGACGGGATTTACCCTGCACCAGTTGCCCGAGAGTTTCCACGCCGAGGCTGGCTTCCTTTACCGCAACACTGAGGGTCAAATGACAGGCCAGAAACGCCGGATCGGGAGGATAGCTCGCTGTGGTGTAGCCCTGCTGGCTCAGTTCGTCCAGCAGGCGCGCGTTGCTGTATCGATGTAATACAAGGATATTACTGGTATCCAGTGCCGCAGCAAGGGCTGACAGCACCGCGCTCGTAGACACAGTGAGGGCTCCGCACTCCACTACCACGCCATCGATACCACCCACAGCATCGACAAGGCTGATATCCAGTTGCGCCGGTGTACAGGGCACCAGCAGGGCATCGACATGCACCAGACACCCCTGGTGCTCGTCCAGCCAATCACACAAGGCATCACCGACGAACAGAATGCGCGGCTTACGCACTGGAATATCACTTTGGGCTCCCTTACCACGAGAACGGAGCAGCATTTCCAGCGTCCTGCGCCCCGATGAGGCGATGTCTCCAATGCGGGTCCCCGAAGCCACCAGCGCCGCGACCAACTGCAAATGCTCCAGATCCGCCTGGGTGAACAGCCTCCGGCCAGACGGTGATTTGTGACTGGCGCCTAACTGGTAACGTCGCTCCCAGACACGCAGGGTATCCGGCTTGACTCCGGTCAGTCGCGCTACCGTGCCAATACTGTACAAAGGCCTGCGTTGTAACTCTATCGCGCCCATCTTTTTCTCCTTGCGTGCAGGTTAGATACGCCTCACACCTGTGATCGGATGATCTGCCCAGGTTTTGTCCTGCCTTTGGCTGGACAGACACCGGCCGAGTTGGCCATAACCGCCCTTTGCCTGCGTATATACCGTGTCAAACAATGGATGACGTCTATGAGCGAAGTGGCGAAAGACAATGACGATGCCGCGCTGGACTGGCTGTTTGCCAAGGCGCGCAAATACCCTCTGCTGACAGCGGAGGATGAGCAGGTGATCGACGGCAAGAAATGGCTGGCTCTGCAACAATTGCAGCAGCTATTTGTTGCTGATGAGTACTGCCGGCATTACCTGAGTGCCTGGGCAGTGAATACACTGCACAACCCGCCCACCCTGGAAGGCTGCGATATCCGCGAGCACTACTATCTTCTGCGACGCGAGCAGGTGGGTTTGCTCAAAGGCGGTGCGCAGCGGCCGGCATTGGTCAAGTTCAGCAAGAGTATCGCGGGTAAGGCCAGCAAACAGCGCGACGAGAAGGCTATCACCGCGCTACAACTGCCCGCCAGCCTGGTAGTCGGCCTGGCTGAAACGCTGCTGGATGAAGGCCCGCTGCGAGGCGTAGCCGCAGCCCTGCACTCCTGGCAGGATCTATGGGCCCCATTCCGGCAAGCATCAACAGTGTGTACCGACCCGAATACCGTGCGAGCACTGCGCCAGTACATTGCAAAGTACTACGCGGCCCGCGATCAACTGGTCAATCACAACCTGCGGCTGGTCTGCTCCATTGCCGGACGACTGGACGGGACGCGGTGTGCCCTATCGGGATCTTATCCAGAACGGGGTATTGGGCCTGATCCGGGCCGCCGAGAAATTCGAGCAGCGCAAAGGCTATCGCTTCAGTACCTATGCCTTTAACTGGATAAACCAGGCCATACGTAACACCATTGAGGACCAACGGGGTATCGTCCGCTATCCGTCCGGCGTAAACGAGCAGATTGCGCGTTTGCACAGGGAGCGCCTCCACCATATCAACACCACTGGCAACGCGCCTGATGTGCAAACGCTCGCACAGCGTTTAAAGATGAAACCCCAGGCTGTGCGGCAACTGCAGCAAGTTGGTAACCTGTCCATCTCGCTGGACACACCACCTATGGATGACAACGGAGGGACTGGCGCTGCGAGAAACACTCACGGGAGGGCCCTTCGCATCGACGGCGGATGCCGCAGAGCAGGACTCGCTGAATCGCTGCCTGATGCAAAGCATCAGGATTCTGGAGCCCACGGAACAGCGTGTTGTCATCCAGCGCTGGGGACTGGACCGGGGCGCCCCGCGAACACGGGCAGAGATTGCGGTGCAGATGCAGGTCTCTACCGAATGGGTGCGGCAACTGGAGGTGTCTGCGCTGGCAAAACTGCGCAGCGATGCAGGCATGGTCGAAGCCTATCACGACCATCAGGGGTTTGATGGCTGAGGCTTGCCGCCTGCCGTCAGGTAGTTCCTGCGCAATCCTGAATCCTGACGAGTTGCAGGCGTGCACCAACGGTGGCGTTTGCTGACGCAGTGCGGATACGTACCAATTGTAGACGGCAGAGAATCGCCCGGACCTTACGTGCAGGGATATGCCTCTACGAATGCCAGATAGACCAATCCTGATGCACTCTTATGTAGATCCTCTGGATGTTTTTCCAGATACCCTACTACATCTTGTTTCACTTGCCCCAGGGTTACGCCATTTTCTCCTGACGGCCAACAGTAATCCTTCTCGCGCCAGCCTGCTTCTTTAAAGTTGCCCACTATGTCGGCTACTCCGGCAATATAGCCGAAACACTCGCCCTGCATAAAAGGGCTTTCTGATAATTTACATTGCTCCAGAAGGTCACTGCCAGAGACGAAACCAGCCCACGCCTGCGCGCTGGACAGCACCATCAGAACAACTGCTGCAACTATTTTTCCCATATTCCCTCCCTGTTTTTCGGACAAGGTTACAAAAGAAATGCCGTTTGGTATATGTGAATGATGCAGACTCCGGATATGGCTTGAATGGTCGCCACTACATCGCTATGGTTGGTGCTTGTGTGGCGTGTAAGACCCGCCGCTGCATCGACAAGAACTGCAGCGGTGACCACCTGGGAATCCGGAGGCTGCAGCATGAAAGACCCCTATCAATATGAACGAACAAGGCAAAGCCAAGAGCAGGGGAGCTATGACACTTTCGAGCGCGCGCCGCTCGACTTCCATACGGAGGAAGAACGTAACCATATGGCTGCGGAAATTGAGCGGCACCGTGTTGCAGAGCTGAACGGGTCCGAGAGGCTCGCCGCAAGATGTTGGCCGACGGGAGGCTACCGAGCGGGCCGACAAACAGGCGAGGATCAAACGCCATGAAAGGTGGCTCACCGCGTGGCATATAGTCCTGCTGATCGGCGGCATTGTGGCGCTGGCAAAAATTGCGCCAGACTGTTCAGCTTGCCCGTCGCGCGGACCTGCCCGGCAGGATATCCAGCATATTGGAGAGTGCATGTTCGGCAAAGCCGGCCCCTGCCTCAGCATAATAATTAAAGACCACATCGGCACCGGCGGCCTTCATCTGGTGTTGTTCGTCCTCGTATTTGGCCACCGCCGCCACCTTGCCGGTATAGCCTGAATTGCGCAACTGCCGCAGGGCATCCACCATTTCAGACAGGGATGGCATGGTGAACATCACCAATTTGTAGTGCGTAGCCTGCAAGCCTTCCCAAAAATCCGCATCCTCCGCATCGCCGTAGATGACGCGACGCCCGGCGACCTTGTGCTTTGCCATCTTCGCCCTGTCGGTATCAACACCACAGACCGTCAGGTTGTACTGTGAGGTGATCGTATCGTAGGCTCCTGAACCCACACGGCCCATTCCCAGAATGAGCACATCAACATTTCTGGCTGGGCTCTCAGGGTCATCATCGGTAGCGGCCGCAGTCTCGAAGCGCTTCAGCGTAACCTTAAAAATGCCGTACAAATCATGCGATCGGCCATTGAGAACCGTTGCGAGTACAAAAGAGAGAGCAACAGCCAGCGCCATCGCCGCCAGCCACACGTCAGGGAGCCAGCCCAGTTTTACACTGAGGGCCACGACAATCAGGCCAAACTCACTGTACTGGGTCAGTGCCAGTGCCGCCAACAGTGCTGTGCGGACGCGCATTCTGTAGTGGGTCAGCAGGAAGAAGAAAATTATCCCTTTCAGGGGTAACAGCGCGCACAGCAGCAGGGCAATACCCAGCATGTTCAGTGTAGGTTCTACGGAGAGACCAATATTCAGGAAGAAACCGATGAGAAAAATATCCTTGAAATTGATCATCGATTTGCCCAGTTCTGTCGCCTTTTTGTCGCCGCTGATCAGCATCCCCATCATGAGCGCGCCCAGGTCTGCCTTCATATCAACCAACTCGAACAGGGCACCGCCAGCGAACGTCAGGATAATCCCCGCCAGCACCAGAACCTCGTCGTGACCACTAGCGCGCAGCAGGTAGCCGGCCAGGGGACGAGCGAAAAACAGCAGGGGCAACAGTAGAGCCCACGGCGATGGCATCGTGCCGGTGGACGCCGTCAAAAACAAAACAGCGATAATATCCTGGACAATCAGGATGCCCACCGCAATCTGGCCATGGCGTACGCGAAATTCACCCCGATCTTCCAGTATGGCAACCGCGCACACCGTCGAGCTGAAGCTCATGGCGAACGCGAGCAGCGCCGCCTGCTGCATGCTGATGCCAACCACCAGTGGCAGACCCAGAACGCCAAGAACAAGAACAAAGCCAAACGTGACAAGGCTAAAGGTTGCAATGTGTCCAACCGTGGAGCGAAATACTTCCGCCTTGATCAGGCTCCTGATGTCGAGCTTGAGACCGATAATGAAGAGCATCAGCGAGATGCCGATATTAGCGATGGATTCAATCATCGGGGACGCTTCGAATCCGGCTATGCCCAGCACGAAACCCGCGATCAAATAGCCGACCAACGGTGGCTGGCCAATCTGCCGCGCGGCAAACCCCGCGACAAACGCGGCCAGTATGATCAGGCTGTCCATTTTATCTGCACCAGAACGCGTTCAGGACATAATTATTGTGCACCGAGTGTCAATTTGCATCCAAATTTTTCCCCACCAGTATTCCGGCTATACACCCGCGTAGATTGCCCTCAGCGCCGATCCGAGGTCGGGGTAGGCAAAATCAAAACCCGCCGCCCGCAGTCGCTGCGGCACTACACGCTGGCCATGCAGCAACAATTCCCCCGCCATCTCACCTACCAGCAAACGCATTACCGGCCCCGGTACACCCGCTCGAATGAAAGTGCGATGGTGCGCCTGCAAGGCCGTGGCGAAGTCGCGTCCGGTCACCGGCCCGGGACTGGTGATATTGAAAGGCCCCTGCAAGTCGTCGCGCGCCAGCAGGAACTGTATTGCGCGGATGACATCCCGGCGATGTACCCAGCTCAGCCACTGCTGGCCAGAGCCCAGCCAACTGGCGACACCGAAGCGGAACGACTTTGCCATCTCCACCAGTGCGCCGCCATCCCTGTCCAGCACGACACCCAGGCGCAACAGGCAGACCCGCACGCCCAACTGCTGCGCCTGCAGCGCCAGTGCCTCCCAGTCACTGCAGAGTGCCTGGGCAAAACCCGGCGAGACCTGCGGAGGATTCCGTCAGGCATTCATCACCGTGATGTCCGTAGTAGCCGATAGCGCTGGCACTCAACAGGACTGCGGGCGGACGATCGAGCCGCGCCAACAGATCGAGCACCTGGCGCGTGGTATCCATGCGACTGGCGACGATCTCGTGCTTGTAGGCCGCAGTCCAGCGACGGGCGGCCAGGGAAGCGCCTGCCAGGTTGATGACTGCGTCAATCTGCTCGGTCGCCGCAATCTCGTCGAGGGATTGAATAAAGCGGCAACGGGAGCGGTCGCCCCGGGACTTGCGGCTGAGAATGGTCACCTCGGCTGCCATTGGCCAACAATGCCTCAGTAAGCGCTGCGCCGATAAACCCGGTGCCACCTGTAAGCAATACACGCATAAGCAACCCCGCAACGAAACTCTGTTAATGTACGCCAGCGCGGCGCAATGGATCAAAAACCCGCCGTCTCATCCAGGCGCAGCGCCACGCCGTATAATGCCGTTGTGAACACACTACAACATGACACCCTCAGCCTCACGGCCTTCCTCGCCGCTCACCCCAAAGTAGTGGTGCTGACCGGGGCCGGCATCAGCTGCGCATCCGGGATACCGACCTACCGGGACCAGCACGGGAACTGGCTGCACCGTGCGCCCGTGCAGGAGCAGGCATTTCTAAAGGACGAACATACCCGCCGCCGCTACTGGGCGCGCTCCCGGTATGGCTGGCCGGTAATACGCGACGCGCTGCCCAATGCGGCGCATCTTGCCCTGGCAGCAACTCGAGGAACGCGGCCATATCGAACTGCTGATAACCCAGAACGTGGACAGACTCCACCAGCGGGCAGGGAGCCGCAACGTCGTCGACCTGCACGGCCGGGTTGACCGTGTGCGTTGCCTCGCGTGTGCGACCATGCACAGCAGGGACAGCATCCAGGAATTGCTGGAGCGCGAGAATCAGTGGTCCTACCCATCCCAACAAACCCCCCGGCCCGATGGCGACATGGATATCCCCGACGAGATGCTCCTCCAGTTGGCGCTGCCGCAGTGTCAGCTGTGCGCCGGTGACCTGATGCCCGACGTGGTGTTTTTTGGCGGCACCGTGCCCACAGCAAGAGTGAATACCTGCCTTGACGCGTTGGAGCGGGCGGACGCGCTGCTCGCGATAGGCAGTTCGCTAATGGTCTTTTCGGGCTACCGTTTCTGCCGGCGCGCCAGCCAGTTGGGAAAAGCCCATTGCGATCATCAATCCCGGTGTCACGCGCGCGGATGATCTCGCACACCTGCGATTCCACTCATCGGCCGGACCGCTGCTCACACAGACCATTGCACATCTCGGCTCAGCGTTTCAGCCCTGCCCCATACGCTCGCGGTAATCCCAGCTGAACAGGCGCAGCGGCTCGATGGTGATCAGGATCTCGTCCTCGGCCCGCGACAGCAGCCAGTTGCCCAGCTTTGACTCCGTACCGCCGAGGTAGCGCTGCAGCATCTCGCCGAGCACCACACCGTCGGCATCGGAATCCAGCGTCGCGATGCCCTGCCCTCGCACCCCATGATAGGGCGGCTCATTCGGTGCCAGTTCAAAACCGACGCGATCGCAGCGCTGCAACAGGCTGACCAGTTGCGAGGAGCGGTGTGACACACAGCGCAAGCACTGTCCGTCATAGCCATACCAGACCGAGACCACGCGCGGAAATCCATCGTCGGCCACACAGGCCAGGCGCAGGGGAAATGTACTGTCGTGTAAAAAGGCATCGATCTGCGCTTTGTCCCACGGACCTTTCAGTGTGAGGGCCATAAAATCTGATCTCCTGCGGTAGCGGCCTGGTTGGATACCGCCTGGCAAGCTTAGCCCATAAAAAAAAGGCCCGCGGTATTTCTCCGCGGGCCATAGGGACCTGGATGGGTACTTTCACGGAGGGGAACCCTTGGGGAGTGCCTCTCTATGTACTCATTCAATAAACAATACGCACCCCGCCCGAACGGATCACCTCAACACTGAGAATTCCATCTTTAGTCAGGGTTGATGAATAGTCTGTGCATCCGAAGGCCTCAGGCTGCCGCCCTGCCGCGTTTGCGTTTGCCAACAACGCGCTTTTTGCGGGCGGGGCGACGGGTGACCGATGGTGTCGCGGCGATATGCTTTACAAATTCCACCAGCGCCGACTCCCACTCGCTGATGTCATCGGGTTGGCAGATCACCAGGCCGTGCACATCGGGCAATGTGTCAGCCAGTTCTGTGGCGGTGGACACCGGGTGGGCGGTATCGTCCTCCCAGGCCAGGATCAGGGCCGGTACCTGCAACTGTCGCAGCAGGGCCAGGTCCGGCATATCGGAGCGGGCGGCGCCACCCAGGGCGGCCTGCACATGCAAGCGGATTTGCCGTCGCCAGTCCCTTCATCGTATGCAAGGCCAGTTGACTGCGCCCGTCTTCGCGCATGGGGATGGGCAGCAGGTCCAGCAGGCGGTAGGGGGCCGCGCCAAAAAGCCCCGATACCCGGGCCAGGCGGCGGTAAATTGCGGACTGCCTGGGCCGTGTGTCCCAGGCGGTGGGCGGCAGGACGAGCACCAGTCCCGCCACCTGTTCCGGTTGCTGGACGGCGGCCTGCAGGGCGGTGGCGGCCCCCATTGAAATCCCACCCAGCAGGCAGCGCGCAAAGCCGCTGGCCGCGGCGACAGAGGTGCCGACCGCGAGCATATCGGCAGCCATCCTGTCCCAGCAATAATCCCTGGCGTCATAGCTGCCGTCGGAATTGCCGTGGCCGCGGGCATCGTAGCGCACGACCTCCGCGTAGCGCTCCACGACGCCCCAGTCCCACAAGCCGGCCAGATCCTCAACCCGCATGCTGCCCATCAGGCTGTGTCCCCAGACGAAGGGAATCCCCTTGCCCTGGCTGCGCACGGCCAGTTCCACCGCGCCGAAGCGCTGCAGGTAACTGTGGTTTTTCATTGTCTCCCCTCTTGTTCATCGCACAACTGCCGCAGACCGGCCATGGCGGCGAGCAAGCCATCAGCGAGTCGCTCGATATCCGGCACCGCCTTCTTACACCCCATCAGGGAAAAATTCAGGTTTCCCGCATAGCTCCACACGGTGATATTGAGGCCGCAGCCCTCCACCAGCGGTCCCATGGAATACAGATCCACCAGCGTTCCGTAGTTGCCCGAGAGTCGCTCCGCGGGACCCTGCACGTTGGAGATAATGACATTGGTCAGCGGCCGGTAATCCGCCCGCTCCGCCTTGCGCAGGTACTGCCTGAGGCTGGTTTTCCACAGTGAGAAAAACGGCGGCAGGAAATGCATTAACTCGATAAAGGTATCCTTACCCAGCAGGTCCAGTTCCTGCTTGGCGATCTTCGTCGCGCGCTGTATCGCGCGAAAGCGCTCCACAGGATCAGCAATATTGGTCCACAGGCAGGTCGGCAGGTAGGTCGTGCGATTACCCGCTTCGCGCGCGGAGCCGGGCTCGTCTGCCGACACCGGAATAGCCGTGCACAGCGGCTCGGCGGGCAGATCATGGTGGAACAACAGGTAATCGCGAATAGCGGTGGCCGCCAGCGCCAGGATCAGGTCGTTGATTGTCCCGCCCATGGCGCGGGCCACCACTTTCGCCTCCTGCAGCGGAATCTGTCGGGTGGTAAAGCTGCGACGGGGCGACAGGGCGTGGTTAAGTCGCGTGCGCGGTGGCGGATGCGCCAGCCGTTCCAGCGAGGGAGAGCCCACCTCACGGTGGAAGGCGAGCAGCCTCGAACCTGCCTGCCACAGGGCCGAGAGAAACGCGGGAAACTGCCGGATATCGATGTTGACCTGGTCGCGCAGCGCATCCCACACCAGTCGTCGCGCGCTGGGCAGGGGTTCGGGCTGCCAGGGTGTGCGCGCAGTGAGGGGCGTCTGCAGACTGGCCTGTTGTTCGAACACCCGGCTAAGGTAGCGCACCGTGGCGGCGCCGTCGGCGAGGCAGTGGTGAATCTTGTGCACAATCGCCGCACGGCCGTTTTCCAGCCCGGTTAACATCCACAACTCCCACAGCGGCCGGGACCGGTCGAGGCGGTGGCACATGATCTGGGAAATCATATCGTGCAGTTCACGCATGCCCCCCGGCGCGGGCAGCGCGGCGCGGTAAATGTGCGAGTCCAGATCGAAATCGGGGTCGTCCACCATCACCGGATGGTGCAGGTTGAAGGGCACGAACAACACCCGCTGGCGCAACATGGGAACGACATCCAGCGCGGCTTCGAGGCGCTCGCGCAGGATACCGTAATCCGCCTCTTTATAATGCGATTCGAAGATTTGCACCTTGATGGTGTGCATCAACACCGTCGGCGTCTCGGTGTAGAGGAAACTGGCGTCCTGTCCGCTGAGTCTATGCATGGCGCTTGCGACGGGAGGCGATCCGCCGCGATACGCTCAGGCAAACCCGCGCCAGTTCCTCCCCGAAGGCCGGATCCAGGCAGGCCATGTGGCCGTCGTCGTACAAAAACAATTCGCTGCCGGGGATCAGCTCGGCCATTTCCTGCTGGTGCCGGGGAGGAATGGCGCGGTCCCGCTCGGTACACACGACAGCGGTGGGCACATCGATCTCGTGCAGCCATGCGCTGGCGTCGTGCAAGGCCATTTCGCGCCCGGACTCAACCACCATGCGCAAACTGGCGCGGCGCAGTTCATCCAGGGCCCAGCGCGCTTCTTCCTCATGCAACTGGTCCGCCATGCGCGGCAGGAAGCGCTTCAACAGGCCCCTGGGCAGGTGACTGATCAGTTCGACGGCATTCCCCAGCCCGAGCAAAACAGCGAACAGCGGCAACACCACCAGTTCCTCATGGCGCGCAACCCGCGCCCTGTAGTTGGTGGCGGCCAGCACCAGTCCCGCAACATGCTGGGGGTGGCGGTGCGAAAGGTACTGCACGATCGCGCCACCCATGGAGTAGCCGACTGCGATCACCGGACCGCAGCCAACCTCCTCTATCAGGGCCGCCATGTCGTCGGCTGCCCGCTCAAAAGTAAAACGATCACGACCGCGTGCGCTGCGCCCGTGGCCGCGCACATCCGGGGCAATGATATTGAAGTGCCGGGACAAGCGCGGGGAACAGGCGGAACCAGTTCAGGCCCGATGAAACCACCATGCCATGCACCAGCAGCAGGGTCGGCTTTCCGGGGTTGAGATGTTGCCGGTAGAAACAGCTGCCAAGACCGGGCAGTTCCACAAACACGCCACTGGCCTGTGAAACGCCACTACCTGACTGCCGGAACGTCGCCGGCGCGCTAAGGGTTTGCACATATCCTCCCGGGGAGACTCATGGTCTACCTCGATTTCCGCCTGCTGCCCGATTTTTTCGCGGGCCGCCGCGGCGATTTTTTCGCCGGCCGCCGCGCCACCTTTTTAGCCAGCCGCAGGTATTCGCGCAGGGCGCTGTCCAGACCGTCAATGATCGTCCAGGGATCGGGCACCAGCTGCGGCGCGATGGTCACCCCCACATCCACCTGGTCCACATAGCTCACACAGGTAAAGTTGATACCCATCCCCGGCGTGATGATGGACATCGGGTACATGGTTTCCAAACGCGCACCGGCGATGTACATCGGCTTATCGCTGCCGTGCACATTGGACACGATCAGGTTGGAACCGAGCATCTGCGACGTTTGCTCGGGCGTGGTAACAGACATCATGGCGGATACCATCAACGGCGGCATGATCTGGATCAGCTCGATAAACCCCTTGCCGCCGCTGCGGACCACTTGCTTGACCTGGGCGCATTCTGCGCTGATCGCCCGCAAGCGTGCCACCGGGTCCGCCACATCCGTGGCGAGGGTAACGGACGCCTGGGTGACCCGGTTGCTGATCTCCTCGTCCCCATCGCTGCGCAGCGAAATAGGAATCCCGGTGCGCAGGGACAACTGGGGCAGTTCGTCACGGGCCAGCAGGTAGTGGCGCAGCGCAGTGGACACCAGTGCCAGCAGCACATCGTTGACGGAGACATCAAAGGCCTTCCTGACGGTCTTGATGTCATCCAGCGACAGGGAACCAAAGATAAAGCCGCGCTCGCTGCCGATGTCGCCGTTCAGGCAGGTCAGCGGCGTTTCCGATTTGGCGGGACTGCGGTCCGCCTGCCGCTTGAACTGTTCGAGTATCTTCGGGCGAACCACGTCAGCAATCCCCCGGTAGGCCGCCCAGGGAAATCCGGCCAGATGCAGCGCGGTTGCCGTGGACAAATGCCAGCGGTCCGGCACCGCTCCCGCCCTGGCGCCGCTAATGCTGGCATCCACCGGCCGTGCTTTGGCATTGGGCGCAAAGTCGCACAGCAGTTCTCCGAGCTTGCTGGCGCCCTGTCCATCCATCATGCAGTGGTGTAATTTCTGCACGATCGCGTACTTGCCTCCCTCGAGGCCCTCGATAAACCAGAACTCCCATAGCGGTTTGCTGCGGTCAAGATGACGGCTGTACAGGTGGGCGACCACCTCGGACAGCGCTTCACGGTCACCCGGCGAGGGCACGGCGATGCGCTTGAAATGGTTCTCGTAGCTGAAATTCTCGTCTTCTACCCAGTAGGGCAGGTCCAGGCCCATGGGCACTTCGTGCAGTTTCCAGCGAAAGTGCGGCACTTCGCGGATGCGCTCAATCACCTTTTTCTTGAGGTAGTCGAAACTGAAGCGGGGACAGGCGCTGGTATCCAGGATAACCAGTCCGACCGTATGGTGGTAAATAGTGTCCGTCTCCCCCGCCACGAACAGGATATCTTGTTTACCCAACTGCCTCACCACAGCCATAACGCCTTCCTTCTTATTTTTCGACAGGCAACCTGTACCGAGATTACACCAATGCAATCTGCTATCAGTTGCAGTTTGAATCAACGCTTCACTGACGGGTAATGATTTGCATCAATGGAACCGTGGAATCGGGTTGCATTCCGGGTGGCCCCGGACCACATTTGCCATAGCAGAGCCTTATCCAACTGGCTGGTTTATGCCTGCGCACGTAACTATCATCATGCTTTTCTTAACAGGAGTACCGCAGGGCAATGGCATCGAAACTGACCTTCAATCTCGCAGACCTGTTCGAATCCGTTGCCGATACCGTGCCGGAGCGTACCGCAATCGTTTCGCAGCAGCGCCAGTTGAGCTTCCGGGAACTGGACCAGCGCGCGACTCGCCTGGCCAACTGCTGGAGCGCCCTCGGCATTGGCCGCGGCGACCACATCGGACTGCAGTTGTACAACGGCAGCGAATACCTGGAAGGCATGCTGGCGGCGTACAAACTGCGCGCGGTACCGATCAACATCAACTACCACTATGTGACAGGGGAGCTGCAGTACCTGTACAACGATGCGGATCTCGTGGCCGTCGTCACCCACCAGACCTTCGCGCCGCACGTGGCGGAGGTAGTGAACCTGGCCGGGAAACTGCGGCACGTGTTCAGTGTGGCGGACAATTCCGGTGCGGCCATCGATCCCGGTTTCCACGATTACGAAAAGGCGCTGGCGCAGAGTTCGGATGTGCGCGACTTTGCGCCACGCGACTCGGACGACCTTTACATCGTCTATACCGGCGGTACCACGGGCATGCCCAAGGGCGTTATGTGGCATCACCGGGATATCTTCTTCGGCGCCATGGGGGGCGGCGACCTGGACCAGAGCCGCGGCCCCATAAAAGACCCTGCGGAGCTGGCGGGACGCATCGGCGACATGGCCCCCGCCGCCCTGCCCGCGCCGCCGTTCATGCATGCGGCCGCCCAGTGGGCCGCCCTGAGCCTGCTGTTCGCCGGCGGCAAGATCGTGATCCCGGCAGGGGGTCACTTCGATCCCGCCGCTATCTGGCAAAGCGTCGATGATGAGGCGGTGAACCTGCTGATCGTGGTGGGCGATGCCATGGCCACGCCTCTGGCGGACACCCTGGCGGCCTCGCCCGGGCGCTGGAAGGCTGCCAGCCTGCTGGCCATTGCATCGGGCGGCGCGCTGTTCTCCCCGGCCACCAAGGCACGCCTGATCGCCCTGCTGCCCAACTGCTTTATTGTCGACGGCCTGGGCTCATCGGAAACCGGCGTGATGGGCAACAAGATCAGCGCGGGAGAAGGGGGTGAGCGGGAAGCGAAGTTCATGGTCAACGATTCCACTATCGTGCTGGATGACAACAACCGCAAAGTCGAACCCGGCTCTGGCGTGATTGGTCGCATCGCCCGCCGCGGCCATGTGCCCATCGGTTACTACAACGCACCGGAAAAATCCGCCAATACCTTTATCGAGGTCGACGGCGAGCGCTGGGCGATCCCCGGCGATCTCGCCACCGTTGAGGCGGATGGACGTATCCTGCTGCTGGGGCGCGGTTCCGTCAGCATCAACTCCGGCGGCGAGAAGGTCTTCCCGGAAGAAGTGGAGTCCGTGCTCAAGGAGCACCCGGATGTGCTCGATGCGGTGGTGGTCGGACTGGAGGACGAACGCTTTGGTGAACAGGTCGTGGCGGTGTGCCAGACCCGCAGCGGCGCCCCGCTGGAGCTGGAAAAACTGCGGGATTTCTGCCGCGGCAAACTGGCGAGCTACAAGATTCCCCGCCGTGTGGTATGCCTTGCGCAGATCAAGCGCTCTCCGGCGGGCAAGGCAGATTACCCCTGGGCCAAGGAGGCCGCGCGCAACGCGGCCTGAAAGGCGCAAGTCACCAGAGCCGTTGCGACATAGCGGTTTGCCCATTGCGTGTGCTTCATTTAAAATTTCTATTTGATAAACCGTCAAAAACTATCGATAATCTCCACAATAATTAAAATAATCGGAGAACCGTATGCGTTGGCAACTAGCTGCCGTGATCGTCGCATTGGCGCCTTTTGCACCACAATCCATCGCACAGGGCCGCGACAGCGAATTGGAAGAAGTCGTAGTGACTGCCCAGCATCGCGCGGAATCCGCCATAGACACCCCGATCTCACTGTTCACCCTGAATGCCGAGCAGTTGGAAAAGCAGCGCATCGGCAGCATTTCCAACCTCAACGGACTGATTCCGAACTTGAGTATCGATAACTTTCCCGCCAACAACCAGACACTGCGTTTGTTTATTCGCGGGGTCGGCCTGGCGGACACCCAGATCACCCAGGACCCCGCAGTCGGTGTTTATCTTAACGGCGCCTACATCGCGCGCTCGGCGGGCCTGACCTTCGATGTCGCCGACCTGGAACGCATTGAAGTGTTGCGTGGACCACAGGGCACGTTGTACGGGCGCAACACCACCGGTGGCGCCATCAAGCTGATTACGCGGAAACCTGATCTGAACAACGTGGCCTTTGACCAGACCCTGAGCACGGGCAACCAGGACCTGTTCAGCAGTAAAACATCCGTGAATGTCCCCTTCGCCGAAAAGTACGCGGCCAAGCTGGCGTATTTTTACGAGGACGTCGACGGCTTTACCAAGAACAACGGACCGGGCGGCAGTTTTGGCGACCGCGAATCGAACGGCTTCCGGCTGGATTTGCGCGCAGAAGTCAGCGATACGCTGACCCTGGACTACGGCTACGACAACTCCAGTATCAAATACTACAACTATACCGCGCAGGCCGTGGTTCCCCGAGCATCCGGAACCGGCAACCTGCTGAGTGTCGTGGGCGACATCGTCATCGCGAATAACTATGTCAAATTCGGCAGTAATCGATTCAGCGAAATGGCCACCTCGGTGCCGCTGCTACCCACGGACACTGACATTGATGGCCACACCCTGAACACCGAGTGGACGATCAATGACAACATGGCCTTGCATTCCATCACTGCCTGGCGTGAGTTGCGCGACAGGAGCTACATCGACTTTGCCAGCGGCGCTACCGAGGAATTTCGCATCGATTATAACTCGGCCGTGATTGGCGCCAACGCCGGTGACGCCAGGATGGATCTGCCCGCGGTGCGCCCTGATTTGCAGCAGAAGCAGTTCTCGCAGGAGTTTCAGCTCATTGGCAACCTTAACGACTCGATCGAATACCTCGGGGGTCTGTACTATTTCTGGGAACAGGCCGAGGAGGACGCCGAGCCCCTGCATCATATTTTCGACGTCTATCCCTTCTCGGGGACGGTACACTTTACAATCTAAGCTCGGAATACAACAAAATTGAAAACGACGCGGTGGCGGTGTTCACCCAGTTCACCTGGACGCCGGATATTCTCGAACAGCGTTTACACCTCACCCTGGGCGGCCGCCTGTCGTGGGACTCGCGCAAGGCCGAGCGCCGGGTGACGGACACAGTCGTAGTTGACCAGGATACGTCAGTGCTGAATCTCGTTCCTACAACGTATTTCAGCGCGAATCCCGATCACGACTTCGACGATACATCCTATACCTTTATCACCGAATACGACCTGCTGGAGAACTTCAATGTGTACGGCAAATATGCCGGGGCATACAAAAGTGGCGGCTATAACATCAGGGACTCGGAAGAAGACGGTTTCAGCGGTGGTTTTAAAGAAGAAAAGCTCAACGCCTGGGAACTGGGCTTCAAGGGCGAAGCACTGGATCGCAAGGTGCGCGTGAGTACCGCGCTTTTTTACCAGAAGTTTGAGGATTATCAGTTTAATTTCCAGATACCGGGCACCATTTCCGGAACACGGGTGTTCAATATTGATAATGGCGAGATGTCCGGTGTTGAAGTGGAGCTGATGGCGACGCCTGTCACCGGTTTGCTGTTACAGGCCAGTTACGCGTATCTCGACAGCCAACTGGACCCGGTGGACAATCCGTTTTCCGGTGAGCTGGAAGAGTTTTCCTTTGGCAACGCTCCGGAGCACACCTACAGCTTCGTTGCCGGTTACACCTTTCCTGCCACCACCATCGGTGTCGTCAACGCCAACGCCAGCTATAACTTCGTGGACGATCGTGATCCGGAAAGTGAGACGACCTATCGCAAAGCCTACGACCTGATCAATGCGCGCGTGGCATTATCCGAGATTGAGGGTCCGGGCGGACAGTGGGAAGTGGCTTTATGGGGCAAAAACCTGGCGGATAATACGTACGAGGCTTTCGTCCTGGATAATTTACCGCAGGCTGATCGCGCGATCATCTGGGGCGACGGGCGCAGCTACGGGCTTGATGTCACCTATCGGTATTTTTAAGTATAGTGATTGACAGGATCATTGCCCGAGTGGAGTTTTTGATGACGGTAAAAGAGTTTCTGATCAGAGGTATCAGGAAAGTAGCTCCGCTGGCGTTCCTGGATCCTGAAGGCGATAAGGGCATTGAGAAAAGGGGGCATCGGGGTTACATCGGCGGCCACTGGGAGGAAATTGGCACTCTCCAATTTGATTTTCTACTATCAAAGGGATTAAAACCCGAGAGCTACCTGCTCGATATCGCGTGCGGTGCATTGCGTTTGGGTGTGAAAGCAATTCCTTATCTGGAGCCGGATCACTATTTGGGAATCGAGAAAGAAAAAGGCTTAGTCGCTGCCGGCTTTGAAAACGAGCTGGATAAAGACGTAAGGGCTAACAAACGTCCTCGTATCGTAATCTCTGATGCCTTTGAATTTGGCAAGATTGGTCAGAAGGCGGATTTTGCGATCGCACAATCCCTGTTTAGTCATTTGCCTCCTGGATTGATTAATCGTTGCTTTAAGAATCTACGGCCGTGGCTCGCGGATGACGGCGTCTTCTTCGCTACCTATTTTGAAGTCGAGACTCCGAGGAAAAATGCCAGCAAACCCCACGATCACGGCTATTTTGCCTACACGAAATCGGAAATGATGGAGTTTGGTGCAGCGAATGGCTTTACGGCCAAATACATCGGAGACTGGAAACATCCGGCCCATCAGGTGATAGTGGAATATCGAATATCCTGACAACCGCATCCTTTTTCGGATGAGTCAACGCGGCCCGATGTAACTAAACCTGGGCCGCTCCTCACCGCGGTGATCAACCATTTCGAGAAACATCGACAGGGGCCGCACCCACAGTCCACCGCTGCCATACAACGGCGAATACACCACCAACTGCTCGCCGGTCTCGGAATGGGTCGCGATGCCCTGGACCTCGTACTCGCCGCCTTTATAGTGTCGATACCTGCCTGACTTCAGCTCCACTGTGGCGTCCATATCTGTGCCTGCGATCACCGGCGTCGTTCAGACGGGTGAAAAAATCAGCACGGGGATTTTACGTACGCCCTCGGTACGCGCCCGATACTCCTTGTAGTCGGGATACATCGCTTCCAGCAGCGGCCACAGCGTCGTCTCTTCCTGCTCATTGGCCTCGCGCATGCGATAGGTTTTCTTGTCACTGCCTATTTGAATATCGACGGTATCAGCGGCTACCACGTTGTGATACCACACGGGCAAGGTAGACATACCGCCTTTGGAGGCGGTCATCACTACATCGTCACCATGCTGCAAAAAAAGCAGGGGAACTTTGCGCACCACTCCCGATTTACGTCCTACCGTCGTCAGGATGGCAACCGGACCACCGAGAAAGGTGTTCCACAGGCGCCCCCCGGTGAGTTCGTAGACAGTCGTCTGCCAGCGTCCTACCTTGCTGATGATCCAGCTGCCGAATTTTTCCTGTTTTGGTGTGTAGGGTTGAATCTCTTTGGTCATAACTGTCCCTCCGGAGGCGGCGACAGTATAGAGTCCTTCGAAGGAAAGAGAAACGTTCCGGCGCCTGTGGTAATGGGCGCCGGAACACCTGGGAAGAGCGGTTAAACCTAGCGCAGCCTGCCCAGACGCAGAAATACCGTCTCGCCCGGCGCGTCGTCGAGGCCGTCGTTATCGGTGACCACGTACATGCTGCGGTCTCGCGCTACCGCAAAGCCCTCCAGCTTTTCCGCCGTCCAGATGCTGTTTTTAGCCAACGCCGGCAGCACGTCGATCAGCAGTGACTTGCCGACGGCGACCAGGCCATTCGGGTCGTCATACGCGCGAAACTCGGCGGCCGCCAGATCCAGCTTGAACACGGCCTTCAGTTCCGCGTTGAAGCCGGTGGTCGGCCCCCAGCCTTTATCGCGTTCGATGACGGCGAACTTGCCATTGGGCAGCGCGGTGATTTCCGACAGGCCTATCCAGTCACCGGCGCCCTGGGCTTCCAGCGGATAGTGGACAAAGCCCCACTCGCCGGTAGCCACATCGTAACGACCGATTTTGGTATTCACCTTGTCGGTGTCGCCCTCGGCCGGCCATGCGCGCTGGATCGCAATGTAAACCACTTCAGCGCCGGGGGTGCCGGTCACTGCAATCCCCTCAATGCCGTTGCTGCGGCGCTGGTTGACAAGTCCCGCCGGGAGCGGGATCTCGGACAGCACCGCACCCGTCGCCGCATCCACTTTCAGCACCAGGTTCTCGATGCCACCCGGCCCGGCGCCCTCGCTGCCCAGCCAGAAATTGCCATCGGGACCCACGGCCACGCCTTCCAGGTCCAGCCGCTGGCTTGCTCCCGTGACCTGCACACGTTCAACAATGCTGGCAGGCGTTCGCGAAGCATCGATCGTGTAGATAAATCCTTCTGCCAGAAAGGCGTCGCTCACTGCGTACAATGTGTCAGAATCCCAAGGGTCGCCGACCAGGCCGGACAATGCTACCCAGGGAATCGGCAGACCCTGATCGTCATTTTTCGATACGATCATTGGGTATGTGCGATCCGACCACCCATCTGACCTTTTCATTTGATAGATGTTGATCATGGTGGGTATGCCGACGTCCGCGACATCGGTCTCGGTGGATGCGACGAACAGATTGCGCTGCGGAATCGCCTTCAGTCCCTCGGGGCCAATTCCGGTCGGCAGCACCTGCAACAGTTCGGGCTTGCCGCTCTCGATTGCGTAGATGCCAACTGCATTGGAGCGCTCGGAGCCGACAAACAACAAACTGTCCCGACCGAATTTACCGAACTCCACCGACTCAGGCTCCACGCCCTTGTTCTCGGATCGGCCTTCGTTATAGTGGCCGGCGGACACCAGCAAATGTTCAAAGGCTTCTCTGGATTCGTAAACCACGCCGCCATTCCTCCGGAACACGGTAAAGCCACGACTGCCGCCCGCTTCACCCTGCGCATCTTCATAATCCCCCTCATTGGCGGTCGCGAAGGTATCCCTGTCGATCCAGGTGACTCCATCCGGCTCGCGACGACGGGTGATCCCGGAATCCAAGGTAATCAGATCGTCTTCGACGGTATCAACGTTACTCAGTGCCGCCGATCCGGCAGAAAAATTGTTGATGGTTTTCCCGGTTCGCAGGTCGACGATCGCGATGTGATTGTTTTCCTGAAAGGTCACGACAGCTTCATTTCTTTCGTTGATATCCACGAACTCGGGCTCGAGGTCGCTGCCGTCAGTGGCATTGGCTGCGACCGGCGTGAAATCGGCTGTGCTGATAATCCAGTTATTGGCGGACCCCTGCAGGTCGACGATGAGCAACGCCCCACCGGGATACTGCGGCAGCAGAGCGTCGTTGAGATCCTCATCGCGCTCGTTCTCGATCACGATAGCGGCACGTTTACGATCCGGGGCCAGCGCGACGGAGTCGGGCTGGCCCGGCAGTTCGTACTGCGCCACAATGCTGCGGGTCTTGCGATCCACTACGAGCAGTTTTCCGGACGGGTTGGTAAACGATTCCGATGTGTTAACCGCAACCAGCACCAGCGGGTCGAGGATGGCCAGACTGGTGGGCTCCCCTCCGACCACGAGAACGCCCTGCGCTTTAGGTTGGTCGGGTCTGGTAATGTCAACAAAGCCTATTTCACCCTTGCCGGCATCGGTATAGATCAATTGCCTTCCGTCGCGAGACACGTCGACGATCTCGGCCACGGATGAACCGTTACCCGCCATCACATCAAATGTTGCGACATGCTGGAACGACTGATTGGAACGCGACTTGTTGAAGAAATCGAAATGGGAGTCGGAATGCGCCAGCGCTGGTGTAGCCGCCATGGCTATCAGTACACTGGCCAATCGAGTCATTGTCGTAGGTATGCCTTTACCGTGTGAAAACAGCTTCATGGTAATCCTCTCCTTCCTGTTCATGATTTAGGCACTGCTGTCCTTGTGATAAGGGCGCATCCGACAGTGTGGACACGACAGCCGGAGAGAGTTTCACCCCCGATCATGACAACGGGATTACAGCAGGATTACAAAACGAAGATGATGCGCGGCGACAGCATCGCCGCTCTGGAAGCGTGTCGTATTACGATCTGGACGAGCCCATGCGCAGACCCGCGCGCGCGCGGGCGATGGCATCGCGCACCACCTGCGGCGCAATCGGGTTCATCCTGGCGACACCCTTGCGGATCAGCGAGGGAATAAGGGTGGCGAGCAGACGGGCCGTGACCAGTTGCGGATTCCTGCGCGGCACGGTGACTTCAAAGCGCCGCTTCGCAATAGCAGACAGTATCTCATCTGCCACCAGTTGCGCCGGATAGCGGGTCCCGCGGTAGGCGTTATCGTCCTCCAACTTGTCCCAGATCTCGGTATCGATCGGTCCCGGGATGACCAGCACACAGTGAATCCCCGAGCCCGCCAGATCGTTCCACAAGCCGCGGGTAAAGCCATTCATCGCGCCCTTGGACGCCGCGTAAATGGTTTCCTGGGTGGGAACCACCGTAGCGGCAAAGGAGGACACATTCACGATCACGCCGCCCTCCTCACTGGCCTCGCCCTGGATCAGCATGTGCGGGATGGCGGCAAAGCTGGTCCACAGGCAGGACAGGAAATTGATACGCATCACGTCTTCCGCTTCCTCGGCGGATATTTGATAGATGGGGCGATGCATGGGCACGGCGGCGTTGTTCACCAGGATATCGATGCGCCCGAAGCGTTCGACCGTCTCCTCCACCAGCTTTTCCGCGAAGGCCTTTTCGCCCAGATCGCCGGCGATATGGCAACTGTCCGGGGTGTGCTCGCGACAGGCCGCGCTGACTTCCTGCAACAGGCTTTCCCGCCGCGCCGTGGCCACCACCGTGGCGCCCGCCCGCGCCAGGGACAGGGCGGTCACCCGTCCTATGCCGGAGGAAGCCCCGGTCACTACGGCCACTTTCGCACGGAAATCCATAGCGCTCACCCTCCTGTCCGCCTGCGACGCAGCGCCCTTGCTTCCTGCCTGATCCTGGCGCTGCAACGCTCGGCATAGAATTTGACAAGTTGTCAGATTATAGCGAGCATGCCCCCATGTCTACCGCAGCCACATACACCGCCGTCATCTGCAGCGCCTGCCTGGCATTGCTGGCGCCGGTGGCGGCGGCGCAAAAGCAACTGTTGTGGGGTGATACCCACCTGCACACCTCCTACTCCGCCGACTCCTACCTCGACGGCAATTTACCGTGGACCCGGCGACCGCCTACCGCTACGCCCAGGGACAGCCGGTCATCCATCCCTTTCATCGCGCGCGGGTGCAGATCGAGACACCGCTGGACTTCCTGGTGGTATCGGACCATGCGGAATTTCTCGGGGGTATCCGCCAGGTCCACAAATACGGCGTCGACACCACGGGCATGGGGCCCCTCGACAAGCTGATCGCATGGGGGGCGCGAAAAGATGTTCCGCTACGCCCTGGCCGACGGCCACGGCATGGACATGTTTGCCTCGTTCAGTGCCAAACCGATGGATCCCAGGGCGGGGGCCGCCCAGCTCGCCGCAGAGAAAATGTATACCCTGCCGGGACAGGCGCAGATTGTCGCTTCAGCCTGGCGCGAGGAAGCGCAGACGGCGGACGCCTACAACCGGCCGGGAGAATTTTCCGCCATCATCGGCTGGGAGTGGACCTCCACCCCCGGCGGCGCCAACCTGCACCGGATCATTTTCACGGACGGCAACGCGGACTCCGCCGCCACCTATACGCCCTATTCGCGCGACGACAGCCCCTACCCGGAGGACCTGTGGCAGTGGCTGGAGGAGACCAGCGCCGCGACCGGCGACCATTTCGTTGCCATTCCCCACAACTCGAATATCTCCAAGGGCTTCATGTTCCCGCTGGAAACACTGCGCGGCGAGCGCTTTACGCCGCGAGTACCTGCAACTGCGCCGCAAGTGGGAGCCGGTGGTGGAGGCGACGCAGACCAAGGGCGACTCGGAAACCTACCCCACGCTCTCGCCCGAGGATGCCTTCGCCGATTTCGAGCGCTATACCTTTTATATCCAGGCTACCCCCGCGCCCTACCAGCCAGGTGAAGGGCGATTTTGTCCGCCCGGCGTTACAGCGCGGGCTGCGTATCGGCCAGGAGTACGGCATCAACCCCTACCAGTTCGGCCTGATCGGCTCCACCGACTCCCACACCGGGCTGTCCTCCCCGCAGGAAAATAACTTCCAGGGGCAGGAGCCGAAGGACTCCATCCCCGCCAACAAAGCGCAGCCCATGGGTGATGAAGGCAGCCCCACCGGCTGGGACTTCTCCGCCTCCGGCATGGCGGCCGTGTGGGCGCAGGACAATACGCGCGAGGCTATTCTGCAGGCGTTCAAGCGGCGCGAGGTCTACGCCACCACCGGGCCGCGCATCGCGGTGCGTTTTGATGGCGGCTGGTATCCGCCGCTGGCGGAATCAGCTGCGGCGCAGCCGTCGGATGCACCGACTCACTGCGCAGGAATCACCGACCTCCGTTCCCATGGGCTCCGACCTGCCCGACGCCAGCGCCGGTTGATCGCGTGCCCGGATTCGCGGTCAGCGCCATGAAAGACCCGAAGGGCGCCAACCTCGATCGCATCCAGATCATCAAGGGCTGGGTGGATGCGCAGGGCGAGAGCCATGAACGGATTTTCGACGTCGCCTGGTCAGACGCGCGCACGCCCGATGCGGACGGCGCCGTGCCCGCGGTGGGCAACACGGTGGATACCGCGACCGCCAGCTACCAGAATTCTATCGGCGCCCCGACCCTGCAGGCGATCTGGCAGGACCCTGCATTTCGATCCGGCGCAATCCGCCTTCTACTATGCGCGGGTGCTAGAGATCCCGACGCCGCGCCACTCGCTCTACGATGCCGTGGCGCTGGGACAGACCACGACGGGCAAGTGGCCAGCCAGCCTGCAGGAGCGGGCCTACACCTCCCCCATCTGGTACCAGCCGCGCGCAGGGCGCTGAGCCCGTTGCGCCTATCTTTAAGTATTTAGATTGCATCTCCCATATGGGCTATAGTGTTTGTAGTGTGTCGCAGCTGTAGCCATTACTCGGAAAATGGATTTGTCGAAATTTCTTAAAAATGGTATTTCTTGTTCTTGCCTCATTTGCCATTACGATTATTGCGGTAGAGTTTGTCCTGCGTGGCTTATTGGGTAAGCCTTTACGGTATCAATTGACACCGGCAAGCGAAGACATTCAAACAGACTTTTCAGTTACGTATGGAATCGATGCAAGAGGATTAAGAAAAACCTGCCAGGCACCGGGACGAGACAGCAAGAAGCTGGTTTTTATAGGAGATTCGTTCACTTTTGGACAAGGGGTTGAAGACCAGGAAAACTTTGTCTACCAGTTGAGTTGTACCTTTCCGCAGTACGACTTTTACAACTTTGGCTCCATTGGCAGAGACTTCCCATACTATCAGGCCGTTTTGGATCAGCTTGTTCCTGAAGATACCTCGTACCTGTTTCTGATACTTTTTAAGAACGATACTAGTGATCGATCGCCCGCATAGCTTACGCAGGAGAATACAGAAGTATCTGGTTCAATATACGCACCTGGGGCACTTGATAGAGCGCTCAAAACAAAACCTGGCAGGCAGGGCGGGCTCGGCAGATCTGGAGAAAAATGTTGCGCAGGTCGATGGGCGTTTGAATAATCCAAAAAGTATTTTTGCTAAAGCCCCCTACATATTGGAGAAGTGGACTGCGCCGGAGGGCAAACAGCTAACCGAGTATCAGGAGGCGTTTAACGAATTCCTACAAACACTTAGAGTTCGATTTCCAGACACAGTTCTCTTTGTGACTATCATTCCTGAAGCGTCGATTGTCTCAGCGACGACCAGGGATTTCTATACAACAGCGGGGGCAAAGTTTTTGCCGCCTTTCCGTACTCCCAGTGTCGCCCGCGAAGAAACAATGGCTCTGTGTCAGAAGCCACATTGCCACTTCATCGATCTGTTTCCTCACTTCGTTGACGGCGACCAATACTATTTTCCTCGCGACTTACATTGGAACGCGGCTGGACATCGCAAAATGTTCGAGGTGCTCAAGCCAATCATTGAAGATTTAGAGTCATAGATGAGAGCCTCGAGTAGCCAGATCAAGCCAAACCGCGAACTGGTGCCGAGCCTGTAGATTAGTTAACCTGTTGCGCCATGGACGAATTGCGCATACTCGATGCACAGGCCCCTTAGCTATGTCCGATAGTGGACACAAGAGTAAAGTCGCCACAGCGGGTCTGCCCGAGACCGCTCCCTACGTCGACGAGGCGCTCAGGGAAAGCGGTATAGACCCGGACCGGCTCTCGATCGTCAAGCTGGGCACAGTCCACCGTTTTCCCTCTGCACCACCCTGGCTCGTACGTTTGGCAATTGGCTTCGCGCTCAGTGGTGCACAGTTCTTTGTGGTCGCGGCTTTTCCGGCAATCCCGCTGTTACTGATCGCCTTACTACAACTGGTCGCGGGTTTGGTTGTCCTCATGGCGGCCTGCGAGATACTGGTAACCGCAACGGAGCGACTGGCAGCCCGTTTGCACTGGAATCATTACACAGCCGGAACCGTGGCGGAGATTCTCTCCACCACTCCGGAGCTGGTGGTTATCGCCTTTATCATTCCGGTGAGTCCGTTAACGGCGTTCGTGATCGCGCTCATCACAATCTACAATAACGCGCTGGTATTCAGCCTCTATTCCTACTTCCTGCCCAAGGATAAGTACGGGAAGTACCTGATGCCTGTGCCGATCACAGAAGCCGGCACCCAGATACTGATCGCGGGCGCATCTATGGGGCTGATACTGGGCCTGGTCATGTTGACCTTCAGCTCCTCGGGGCAGGAAAAAAATGCCTTCGATGCCATTGACCTCGTCTTCGTCAGCCTCATTCTTTTATGCATTTTTGGCGTGTATGTCTACAAGCTGGTCAGCAGTTATGCCGAGGAGGAGGAGGAGGTCAGGGAAAATCTGGCCATGTCCAGTAGCGACATAGAGCAGCGCCTGGACAGCGTGTATGAAAATATCAGGCCCAGTTCCCTCAGGTTGATCGTCCTGCTGTTTTTTACCGGCGCACTGGGAGCGTTCATTGGCGGACACGAGGTTTCCCTGTTCGCGCATATCATGTTGAGTGACCTGCAATTCAACCCGATATTAACGGCCTTGATACTGGCCCTGTTCGCCGGTATGAGTGAGTATGTCATCCTCTGGCAGTCACACAGAAAGCGGGAATACGGCATTGCCCTGGCCAATGCGTTCGGCGGAATCACCCAGGTGATGTTCCTGGTATTGCCCTACACCCTGATCTGCATCGCGGTGTACCAAACATTCCTGAATCCTGCTCACCCGCAGCTGCCGCTACAGTTCACTGTATCCAATATGCTGCTACTGCTGTTTCTTTTCCCTACCTTCTACACGCTTTCTTCACTACTGGAAGAAGACCATACCCTCGGTATTCTCGACACCGTGATCATGACCGGGATCATCCTGTTTTTGATCGTCTTGCTGGCCACCCACGGTGGTAACGCGCGGTGACTCGGTTTGGGATCAAGCTCACCTGCACCTGTGGAGCGCAGCCTTATTTGAATTCCCCGTAACGTGGATTGCGCGCCCCGAACAGCACCGCGTCGGCATTCTCGTACAGGTACTTTTCCAGTATGCCGGGGCGCAGGTCGAGCGCCTGCGCTTCGGCCAGGCAGCGGTCCATGCTGAGCACCGGATGGTCGGAGGCAAACATGATCTTGTGCTTGCCCCGGGTATTCATATAGTGCAGCAGCGACTCCGGCAGGTACTTCGGCGAGTAGGCGGACGTCATCAGGTACAGGTTGCGGTACTTGATCATCAGCCGGATGGCAATCTCCCACCAGGGGTCGGCGCCGTGCTGCATGATCAGCTTCAACTCGGGAAAATGCAGGCACACGCGGTCGAGGTACATGGGGTGCTGGCACTCACCGGGCACCGGCGGCCCCGGCAGGCCGGTATTGACGCCCACCGGAATATCCATCTCGATGCACTTGGCATACAGCGGGTAATAGATGGGATCGCTGGGCGGCAGGTCCAGTTCAAACGGCGTCACTCTGGCCATGACGAGCGGGTAGTCGCGCGCCAGTTCTTCCAGCGCCCACAGCGCCTTCATGCCCTTTTTCAGGCGCGGTTGCGCGGCGAGATAAAAACGGCCGGGGTACTTCGTGGTGAAGTCCAGCACGCGCTGGTCCGGACGGAAGGGATCGACGGTCAGTAAGGATTTCTCGACGCCGATCCTGTCCATGCGCGCGATCAGTTCATCCGCCTCGATGTTGCGGAAAAAATCGTCGCCGGCCTTGAAGTATTCCTCTTTGACCTTCTGCATGAAGGGCTCATTGATCATGGCGCCCATGCTGACATTCACCCAGGGATCGATTGCTTTTATGGTCATGCACCGCTCTCCTGCGGTCGAATCAGGGTAAGGAGGTTAGCATATCGAAACAGGACCGACAGTATTTTATGTCAGCGGTCTGGTGCAAATCTCCGGCGGTGGATGACCACCGGCACCAGCGTCATGAACATGCTAATCCCGCCGTACAACAGAGCGACAAAAAGTACCGCATCGCCTATAGGGTCGAGCACGCCGGGCTGGGCGGGAAACACCGTCGCCTTGACGGCTATCGCCAGGGAGATATTGCGAAAGGTTGCCTCTATGTTGATGGCCAGGCTATCGCCGCTCGTCATGCCCAGCACTTTGCTGACCAGCACTGCACTCGTCTGAATGGCCAATGCGAAGATGACCAGCGCCGCTACTCCCATGACGCCGTAAGTATCCGCAGACAGTCGCCCACTGCCAGCGGAGCCGACCACAATCACCAGGATCAACATCAGGCTGAGGCGGATGACCCATTTTGAAAACTGCGCCGCGTAATACGTTGTGGTGCGGGATTTGATCAGCATGCCCAATGCCAGGGGAATAATCAGGGTACCGAAAATATCCCGCGCTATAAGCCCCACCGGCATGCTGAAATCCGCCGGCAGGTGCTGGGACACCAACAGTTTGAGCAGCAGGGGCGTGGTGACGAGCGCCGCCACGGTAGTAATAGACGTCAGTGCAATGGAGAGCACTATATTGCCGCGGCCAAACAACGTCAGGATATTGGTCAATGTACCCCCCGGGACGGCGGCGACGAAAATCAGACCGACGGCGATACCGGCAGGTATCGGCAGGAGTTCGCCCAGCGCGTATGCGATGAGTGGCACCAACAACCACTGGAAGCTGAAGCCTACCACCAGGCCCCTGGGCTGTTTCACCTCCAACAGAAAATCCTGCGGCGCCAGCAGCGCCCCCATGCCCAGCATGGCCAGAAACAATTGCGCGGAAGCCACCGGGTATTCATACGCGGCGTAATTGTTGAGGAAACTATCGAGTGCTTCGAGCACGGTAATGAGGCTCAATGTTGCGCCTTCACACCAGGGCCCGGTCTACTCATCAGGTCGTGTTCCATTGCCCGCACTCCCTCACCGGCGTGCAGCTCCTGCAACGCCGCCAGTGTGGGGTAACCCCTGGCCGCCTCCGCGTCCCACTCGTCAGCAAAAGCGCCGGAGTCGATGTATCGGGTGATGTCTTTCATCACCGAGGACAGGTCCAGGGCATCGAACCGCCCGCGGCGCGACAGCTGCCCGTACTGGCTGGCCGGTGAGAAGCGCTTGAAGGCGTAGCAGTAAGCGCTGGCAATGATGGTGAGCTGGTGGGCGGCGCGCTCCAGACCCAGCTGTGGGATGACGTCGTCCGGGACCAGGACACAGACAATGTCCGCCTCTTGTGCGTCACTTATATTCCCCGTGGCAAAGCCGTCGTCCTCGGCCTGCGCCCGGGTCTCGTCATTGCGCACACACACCCATGGGTTGAGGCCGGAATCGCGCAGGTTCAATGCCCAGGGCCGACCCTGGTTGCCATAGCCCACCACAGCGACGGTCTGCCCCGCAAGGGCGGTCGGATCGGCGTCTTTCTCATAGTAGAATGGTGTCATACATTTATCTCCCCCGAACGCGCTTGCGCCGCACCCAAGCGCGTATATCATAGGCCAGCGACGACACCTGCAACACCACCCTCGCGATTAAAGAGCCCATAAAAACATGAAAAAAATTATCGCTGCCCTGCTGTTGCTGCCCATTGTTCTTGTCGCGCTGCTGGCGCTGACGGTTGCGGTCGCCATGCAGCAGGGCATGGTGTCCAGAGCCGACCTCAAATTCCTGGTGGATCTGGCTGAGCGCGATGGCCCTGGCGCTGTCGTCTCGGTCATAAGAACTGAACTTTTCGGGGTGGATACCTCCGCTGCAGCCGATCCCTCCTACGGCAGGGAGCTCATTGCAGGGCGGGGTCACGCACCCTGGGTGCTGCGCGGCAATCTCGATGGTCGCCCGCGCATGCTGGAGTTTGCGCTGACACCCGATATCTGGGCAGCGTACGACACACAGCAACAATCGCTCTACCAGGTCTGGGAGGGCGGCGTGTTGTTCGAGGGCGCCGTGTACGATTACCGGCATGGTCCGCAACCACTCAGCCAGGGCGCCTGGTACCTGCGCAACACGCAGGGCACACAATGGTTTATCGAGGCAGACGGCGCAGAACTGCCGGCAACGGTGCACTACCTCGGGCATGAATACGGCGCGGGCCGGAAAACCGCTGCCATGCGCTTTGCCCTGACAGCGGGCGACTACCGCGTGGAACTCACCGAGCAGCCGGAGGTGATCGAACAGAAGGGTACGCGCTATTTCGTGCGCAACTTCCAGCGCGCAGATACATTGACCGCGGTAAAGGCCGGATTTCGCAGCGCTGACGGTGAGCGGCACCTGGCCGAGGGAGCGCTGCAGATACCACTGGCGGGCACTAACGCAATTGCAGCGCACGAAAAGAGCAAGAGCACGCACATCAAGGTGCACAATAACGTGGAACAGGGCGAGTCGGTGATTGCCGACAGCGACTGCCTCGGTTGCCACGCACAGAAGCACAAGGTCACCGGACCCGCCTGGGCCCAGATCGCCGGAAAATTCAGGGGTGAAGCACAGGAGGAGGTAGTTGCCGCGCTGACGCGCAGTATTATCGAGGGCAACGTGGGTACCTGGGGGCCGGTGCCGATGCCAGCCCACCCGCAACTCTCCGAAGCACAGGCCGCGGCGGCCGCGGCCTATATCCTGAGCGTCGATGAGCAGGAGGCCAACCTCAATGCACCGCGCGACGCCAGCGGCCAGCCGTATGTGGCGACGCTCGATTACGACATCCTGCCACGACTCACGTCAGTGCACCCGTCCTTCAGGCTGGACGACCTCGCGCCGCCGGGCTTTGAGCCCAAGGTGGGCGGCATGGCGTTTCGCGAGGACGGCAAGCTGGTCATTGCCAGTTGGGACCAGGACGGCGCGGTCTTCCTGGTGGACCCCAACGCCCCGCCAGAGCAGCGGGTGCAGCGGATCGCCGAGGGACTGCATGAACCCCTCGGCCTGACCATGGTGGACGATAGACTCTTCGTGCTGCAGAAACAGGAACTGACCGAACTGATCGACACCGACGGCGACGAGGTGATCGACCGCTACCGGGCGGTCAATTACGACTGGCCCAGCAGCACCAACTTTCACTCCTTCGCCTTTGGCCTGCTGCACCGGGACGACGACTTCTATTTCCTGCTGGCGGTCTGCGTGCTGCCCGGCGGCGCCAGTTGTCCAGAGCAACTGCCCACACAGGGCAAACTCCTGCGTCTGCACAGCACCGGCGAGTTGGAGACCTATGCCTCTGGCTTTCGCGTTCCCAACGGCATTGCCTTTGGACCTGCGGGTGATATTTACGTCACGGACAACCAGGGCGACTGGCTGCCCTCCAGCAAGCTTATCCGTGTTGAGGAGGGTGGGTTCTATGGTTCACGGGCGGTGCCGGATGAAGGTGTCATGACCCGGGAGGAACTACCGCCCGCCGTGTGGCTGCCGCAGGATGAGGTCGGCAACTCCCCGTCGCAGCCGCTGTTGCTGACCGAGGGGCCCTATGCGGGACAGATGATCCACGGCGACGTGTACAACGGCGGTGTCAAACGGGTGTTTTTAGAAGACGTGGCCGGCCGCCAGCAGGGCGCGGTATTCCACTTCAGCGGCGGCTTCCGGGGCGCGGTCAACCGCCTGGCGCGCGGCCCCGACGGTGCCATCTACCTCGGCGAGCTGGGCAATCCGCCCAACTGGGGCGAGTACGGCAAGCCCTGGTACGGACTGGAGCGCATGACCTGGGTCGGCAATGAGGCCTTCGAGATGCTGGCGGTGCGGGCGCAGGACGACGGTTTCGTCATTGAACTGACCCAGCCGCTGGCCGCCGGGCTGGAGCTGACACCCGCCGACGTGCTGGTGAAGCAGTGGTTCTACCACCCCAACGAGCAATACGGCGGACCCAAGTACGATGAAACCGTGCTGGCGGTTGCCAGCGTGGAGGTCGCGCCGGACCGCCGCAGTTTGCGCCTGCGCATTCCGGGCCTGAAGGCGGGTTACGTGGTCTACCTGCGCCTCGCTGACCGTCTGCGTTCTGCGTCCGGCAATACGCTGTGGACGGCCGAAGCCTGGTACACCCTGAACGCCATTGGGGAAGCTGCACCTGCGGTACCGCAGCCGCAGGCTTCGTGGTGAAGTCCAGCACGCACTGGTCCGGACGGGGAGTATTTCAGGGTAGCCGTCTTATAAATATCGCTGCTTGCTTGTAGAATCAAACAATGAAAAAAGTTATTGCTACCCTCCTGTTGCTGCTAGTTGTCCTTGTCGTGATCGGGGCTCTGGCCTTAGGCGTCGCCGTGCAACAGCGCGTGGTCAGCAAATCTGACCTCAAGTTCCTGATGGAGTTGGGTCAGCGTGACGGCCTGGACGCTGTCGTTGCCACTATCAACAAAAGGCTCCATGGGGAGCGCTGGCTCGTAGCGGCCGATCCCTCCTACGGCAGGGAGCTCATTGCAGGGCGGGGTCACGCACCCTGGGTGCTGCGCGGCAATCTCGATGGTCGCCCGCGCATGCTGGAGTTTGCGCTGACACCCGATATCTGGGCAGCGTACGACACACAGCAACAATCGCTCTACCAGGTCTGGGAGGGCGGCGTGTTGTTCGAGGGCGCCGTGTACGATTACCGGCATGGTCCGCAACCACTCAGCCAGGGCGCCTGGTACCTGCGCAACACGCAGGGCACACAATGGTTTATCGAGGCAGACGGCGCAGAGCTGCCGGCAACGGTGCACTACCTCGGGCATGAATACGGCGCGGGCCGGAAAACCGCTGCCATGCGCTTTGCCCTGACAGCGGGCGACTACCGCGTGGAACTCACCGAGCAGCCGGAGGTGATCGAACAGAAGGGTACGCGCTATTTTGTGCGCAACTTCCAGCGCGCAGATACATTGACCGCGGTAAAGGCCGGATTTCGCAGCGCTGACGGTGAACGGCACCTGGCCGAGGGAGCGCTGCAGATACCACTGGCGGGCACCACCGCAATCCCGCCTCGTCAACCCAACCCCGGCAGCAGAGAAGACCGAACAGGGTCAGGGCGAATCCGTGATTGCCAGCAGCGACTGCCTGGACTGTCATGCGCCAGATCGCAAGGTGACCGGTCCCGCCTGGGCCCAGATCGCCGGAAAATTCAAGGCCAACCTAAAACAGGACAACCAGCAGCAGGAGGTAGTTGCCGCGCTGGCGCGCAGTATTATCGAGGGCAACGTGGGTACCTGGGGGCCGGTGCCGATGCCAGCCCACCCGCAACTCTCCGAAGCACAGGCCGCGGCGGCCGCGGCCTATATCCTGAGCGTCGATGAGCAGGAGGCCAACCTCAATGCACCGCGCGACGCCAGCGGCCAGCCGTATGTGGCGACGCTCGATTACGACATCCTGCCACGACTCACGTCAGTGCACCCGTCCTTCAGGCTGGACAACCTCGCGCCGCCCGGCTTTGAGCCCAAGGTGGGCGGCATGGCGTTTCGCGAGGACGGCAAGCTGGTCATTGCCAGTTGGGACCAGGACGGCGCGGTCTTCCTGGTGGACCCCAATGCCCCGCCAGAGCAGCGGGTGCAACGGATCGCCGAGGGACTGCATGAACCCCTCGGCCTGACCATGGTGGACGATAGACTCTTCGTGCTGCAGAAACAGGAATTGACCGAACTGATCGACACCGACGGCGACGAGGTGATCGACCGCTACCGGGCGGTCAATTACGACTGGCCCAGCAGCACCAACTTCCACTCCTTCGCCTTCGGCCTGCTGCACCGGGACGACGACTTCTATTTCCTGTTGGCGATCTGCGTGCTGCCCGGCGGCGCCAGTTGTCCAGAGCAACTGCCCACACAGGGCAAACTCCTGCGCGCTGAACAGCACCGGCAAGGTGGAGATCTACGCCTCCGGCTTTCGCGTTCCCAACGGCATTGCCTTCGGGCCCGGCGGGCGATATCTACGTCACGGACAACCAGGGCGACTGGCTGCCCTCCAGCAAGCTTATCCGTGTTGAGGAGGGTGGGTTCTATGGTTCACGGGCGGTGCCGGATGAAGGCGTGATGACCCGGGAGGAACTACCGCCCGCCGTGTGGCTGCCGCAGGATGAGGTGGGCAACTCCCCGTCGCAGCCGCTGTTGCTGACCGAGGGGCCCTATGCGGGACAGATGATCCACGGCGACGTGTACAACGGCGGCGTCAAACGGGTATTTCTGGAAGAAGTGGCAGGCCGCCAGCAGGGCGCGGTATTCCACTTCAGCGCCGGCTTCCAGGGCGCGGTCAACCGCCTGGCGCGCGGCCCCGACGGTGCGATCTATCTGGGCGAGCTGGGCAATCCGCCCAACTGGGGCGAGTACGGCAAGCCCTGGTACGGACTGGAGCGCATGACCTGGGTCGGCAATGAGGCCTTCGAGATGCTGGCGGTGCGGGCGCAGGACGACGGTTTCGTCATCGAACTGACCCAGCCGCTGGCCGCAGGGCTGGAGCTGACACCCGCCGACGTGCTGGTGAAGCAGTGGTTCTACCACCCCAACGAGCAATACGGCGGACCCAAGTACGATGAAACCGTGCTGGCGGTTGCCAGCGTGGAGGTCGCGCCGGACCGCCGCAGTTTGCGCCTGCGCATTCCGGGCCTGAAGGCGGGTTACGTGGTCTACCTGCGCCTCGCTGACCGTCTGCGTTCTGCTTCCGGCAATACGCTGTGGACGGCCGAAGCCTGGTACACCCTGAACGCCATTCCGGGAAGCTGCACCTGCGGTACCGCAACCGCAGGCTGCCGACGACTGGCTGGCGCGACCTGTTCGATGGCCGCACCCTCGCGGGCTGGCGCAACTACGGCGGGGATGAAAACGCACGTGCGCAAGTGGACGGTACAGGACGGCACGCTGGCGCTGGTGCAGGAGGGTCCCTTCCCGATGTGGGATCTCATCAAGAGCGTCGTCGTTTGGCGGCCCCGGTGGCGACCTGGTCTATTACCGCGAGAAATTCCAGGATTTCGAACTCAGCCTGCAGTGGAAGATTGCCCCGGGCGGCAACAGCGGGATTTTCTATCTGGTGAAAGATGAAACGGAAAATACTGCCTGGCGCACCGGTATTGAAATGCAGGTGCTCGACAACGAGGGCCACGCCGACGGCAAGATCAGGACCCACAGGGCCGGCGATCTCTACGACCTGATCGCTGCCGACCCGGAAACCGTGCGCCCCCCCGGCGAGTGGAATGACGTGCTCATTCGGGTAAAAGACAACCACATCGAGCACTGGCTGAACGGCGTGAAGGTAGTCAGCGTGGAGCGCGGCAGTGAGCAGTGGAACAAGTTGGTAGCGGCCAGCAAGTTTGCGGATATGCCGGGCTATGGTAAATCCGAGGCGGGCTATATTGTACTGCAGGACCACGGCGACCCGGTGTGGTACCGCAATATCCGCGTGCGCGAACTGTAGGAGCAACTGGCCCGGCGACACCTGGCCGCTGCTTTCACTAACGGCGGCCCTGGCCTAGACTGGCATAATCGATCCTCGATTCCAGCGGACTTATCCATGCAGGCCCTGATCACCACCAACAACCCTTTGCGGCTGGTCGCCACCAAGCTGCTGTCGTACTTCACACCCAAAGCCTTCGTCGGCTGGCAGTCGCCCATGCAGTTGCGGGAGATAGCGGATCCCGCACTACCGGCGCCGGACTGGCTGGTCGCCAAAACCCGGCTGTGCGGCCTGTGCGGCAGCGACTACAAACAGGTGTTCATGAACGGGAGGATCGACAACCCCATGACCTCGATGATCTCCTGGCCGCAGGTGCTGGGACACGAGGTGGTTGGCGTGGTGACGCGCATCGGCGACAAGGTCAGCAGTCGCCGTGTCGGTGAGCGGGTGCTGCTCAATCCCTGGCTGTCCTGCGTGACGCGCGGGCTGCCGCCCTGCGAGTTCTGCCAGCAGGGAAAACTGGCGCAGTGCCTCAATTTTGGCGCCGGCCACATTGCGCGCGGTATACACCATGGCAATAGCGCGTCAGCCACCGGGGGCTTCGCCGAGCAGGTGCCGGGCCACGAATCCCAGTGGTTTCCGATACCCGATGCCATCAGTGACGAGGCAGGCCGTGCTGGGCGATCCGTTCTCGGTCTCCTTTCACGCCATCCTGAAAGCTCCGCCGCGGGAACATGGCACGGTGCTGGTGTATGGCTGCGGCACGCTCGGTTTGCTGGCCATCGCGATCCTGCGCACGATTCACCCCACCGTCAGGATTCTGGCGGTGGCGCGCTTCGATCACCAGGCGAAGCTCGCAACACAATTAGGTGCGCATGTCGTCGTTGCCACATCACCCGACCAAACAACTGGTGCATCGCATCGCCGCGGAAACCGGCGCCGCCCTCAATGAGCCCTGGGCCGGGCTGCCCATGCTCAACGGCGGGGTCGATGTGGTCTACGATACGGTCTCCTCCGCCGAGACCATGGAAGTGGGATTGCGCGTGACGCGCTCCTCCGGCGCCATGGTCATCATCGGCGTGGAGCCCTCGAAATCGTTCGAGTGGACGCCGCTGTACTTCAAGGAGATCAGCATTTTCGGCTCCAATGGCTTCGGCATCGAGGAGTTTGAGGGGCAGCGCAAACACGCCATGGAGTGGTACTTCGACTTCATCGAGCACCGTGGCCTGGATGTCACCCCGATCATCACCCACCACTATGCCATGCGCGATTACCGCGATGCCTTCATGACCTGCTACGACCAGGGCAAGAGCGGCGCGGTAAAAGTGCTGTTCGACCGTTTCGCCTGACCCTGCCGGTGATTTAATCGTCGACGGCATCCAGCGTCATCCGCTGCGTTATAGTTAGTCTCTGTCATTCACCCTCAGGATATCGACTTGTGGCCAGACCGCCATCATCGCGCAAGCATTCCCGCAACGCCGCACAACAGTCGCGGCCAGCCGGCCTGTGGGGCAAGGATACGCTGCTGATAGAGCGCATGAGCCAGGAGGGCCGCGGCGTGGCCAGCCGCAACGGAAAAATTGTGTTTGTCAGCGGCGCCCTGGCAGGAGAGCAGGTGCGGGCGCAGTGTACGGCCGTGAAGCGCGACTACGACGAGGCCGACATGATCGAGCTGGTAAAGGACACGGCGCCATCGGCGCAGCGCGTCCAGCCACCATGCCCGGTCTACCAGCGCTGCGGCGGCTGTAGTTTGCAACACTGGTCGCTGGCAGCGCAGCAGCAACACCAGCAGGCGAGCCTGTTGACCATGCTGCAGTCACTGGTGCCCGCCCTGAGCCTCGACCCACCGGTAACAAGTCAACCAATCGGCTTTCGTCACCGGTTGCGCCTGCTGGTAACGCGTAATGCGGACAGAAGCTACGCCCTGGGCCTGCGCCAGCGCCAATCCCATGTGGCAGAGAGCCTGCAGCATTGCCTGGTTGCCAATGCGAGCTGGTCAATACTTTGTTGCAGGCTTTACCGGGCATGTTGCTCACCGCACCTGACCTGCAGGGCCTGCGCGAAATAGAGATCGATGCCGATAGCAACAACCAGCTCGGCCTGTGCTTTTACTTTGCCGCCCGCGCCGGGTGAGAAGGTCTTGTCCGCACTGCGTGCGGCCGTGTTGGCCGGGCCGGTGATTGCGTTGCGGGTGCGCCTGATCGCTCACCGGAAATCGCGCAGCGAAGCGCAATATGACGAACCTGGTGGCGAGGATGCTGCACAGTCGCGAGAACTCCACGCAGAAGGTGAACTGTGCCTGAAGCTGGAGGTACCCGCTGCACACGACGGGGTTGCGATGAGAACACTGGAGCTGGCCTACCTGCCCGGCGACTTTACCCAAACGAACTGGGTGGTAAATGCTGCACTGCTTGCCCGGGCGCTCGACTGGTTGCGACCACGCAATGACGAAATCGCCATCGACCTGTTTGCGGGTATCGGCAACTTCAGCTTGCCGCTGGCACACTACGCTAAAAGCGTCCTCGCGCTGGAAGGCGACAGCGCTATGGTGGAGCGAATTCTCGCCAATGCCGGGCGCAATGGCCTAGGGAACATAAGCGCAAAGGCGTTCAATCTTATGGCTGGCGAAGTGGTGCTGCCAAAGGCAGACATAGCTATTCTCGATCCGCCCCGCGCGGGTGCGAAAACGGTGTGCGACGCGCTGGCTCGCTCAAAAGTAAAACGACTGGTCTATGTCTCCTGCCATCCGGCAACCCTGCTCAGGGATGCGCGAGTGTTGCACAGCGGCGGGTTGCGCCTGACCAGGGCGGCGGCGGTGGATATGTTCCCGCACACCGGACACAGTGAGGCCATCGCCTTGTTTGAACGAAAATGACCAGCCGCCAGCCAGGCCAGATAACTGTCAATGCCAGGTAATGTAGTTAACGCAGGCCTGCATATTCCACTGCTACTGTCTACGGCGATCCGGCGGCGGGTGGCGCACATGAAACATGAACTGGATACAAGCAAGTGGCGCCAGTGCGCAACCCAGCGTTATGACCCACTTGAATAATCTTGCCCATCTTATCTCGGAGTACGCGAATAACCCAATTTCACGGAGTTCGATCAGGGTCTGCAGGCTCGTATACATAGCCGCAATAATGATGCAACTGAACCACAGCATCAGGCAGGTAATGATGATGGCTTGTCCCCTGCGAAGAGATCGCCCGGCGACATAAGCCATCAAAAGATATGCACCAAGGAGCAGCAATAACGACATTACCGCTAACGAGGCAATTGCCTTCCATGTTCCCATCAGATCGAGCAGTTCGTACGCACTCATTATTCTTCTCCCTTATATTGTTACTGCAGTAAGGATAGACCGATATCCGACTGGTTGCGCCAGTGAATCCATCAACACAGCGCCTTAAAAATGGCTGCCTGACAGACCAGAAGTGGTAATTTGCCAGCTCATCACCGAGTGTGTGCGAGTCATTTTTTGCATAGTATTAATAGCACTAAGGATGTTTGCAAGAGAGCCGGGATGACCGGCATTGTATATCGCCCCTGGGAAGATTAGGAGACAGAAGTATGGTTTCTCTGATTATTGAATGGGCTTTGTTCTTTCTGGTGCTGTTCCTTCTGGTGCCAGCAATGGTGATTTTCGCAATATTAATGCGCAACATCATCCACCATAACCTGAAACATGCCGGATGGCACAAAGGGGCGACGGACAAACCGGCTGGTTTGTAGATAGGCCTGTTTTTTCTCGCTTCATGGTGGGTGGCATGACTGAACAATGTCCGGTCTCGCCGTGCAATGCCATCAAACGCTGGCTATAGCAGAATACACTTCATCGGTCTCCAGTAGATCCAGATCCTGATCACGAACATACTTTCTTGCAAAAATCACTTCAGCGAAGTCTCCCGAGAAAGCTACTGGCTCTTGCTCCTCACAGTCTAAAGCAGGCAACAGCATCATCCGGCTTCTGAACCTACACCGTCTATTACGAAAGTAGATGCTGATAGTGCTTTCAGGATGGTATCGAATGACTTATCGTCTGCGGAAGGAAGTCTCCGCAGACTTGCCAGCGAGGACCCGGCGCGCCCCATTCTCTTGCAGACTATTCTTTCACCGCCGCTGCGTTGACGAGTCTAAGTTCCACCGCCTCGTCGCGTGTCAGCAACCGGATGCCATCGTGCGGTACGCTGCGCATGAACCCGAGCAGTGCGGCGCTCACCCCCATCTCGCCCAGATACTGCGTCGCCTGGGCCTCGACAAGCTGCTGGAAAGCGACTTCATCAGGAACGGGCACACTATTCGCTGCCGCATGTAACCCAAGTACGGATTGGGTCTCGAGGAACCGTCGGACGCCTCCAGCGAATCCAAAGGGACACGCGCTGTAGCAAACGGCGGCACCTGGCTGTCGCAGTTCATCGCTCCTGCGACCGACGTAGGTATCGAACCCGCGTTCGCGCAGCAGCCGACCGACCGACATCGCAGCGAGCAGGCTGCCGCCAGGCGAATTGAAGTACACGTCCGCCCGCGTGATGCGCTCCTGCGTGATCAGTCCCGCCAGCCTCGCCGTGTCCGCAGCATCAAACATTCCATCGAGGTAGATCATCCACGGTTCAGCGCCAGTCTCGCGCGGCGCGACGGCGGTGA